>JAPLDL010000021.1 GCA_026391735.1 Bacteroidota bacterium
CACCAGGTCCATGGCTGAAATGATCAACGACTTGTTGCAGTTTTCCCGCACGGGGACGATCAATATTCATCCGCAGCCTATCGACCTGAGTGAAATGTGCAATAAGGTCATGCAATGGATACACCAGGACAACCCTGATCGTAAGATAGAAGTAAAAATTGATGAAAACCTCAGGTTGACCGGCGACCAGAGTCTTCTAATGGTGGTCATGAAGAATCTTCTTGGCAATGCCTGGAAATACACATCAAAGACTGCCAATCCCTTTATTCATGTTAGCAGTTATCAGAAGGACGGGCAGACTGTCTATTTTGTTGAAGATAATGGAGCAGGTTTTGATCCTTTGAGGGCTTCAAACCTTTTCACTCCGTTTGTAAGGTTGCATTCCCAGGAGGATTTCCCAGGCACAGGCGTTGGTCTTGCCACGGCCAAGCGGATCATTGAACGCCATGGCGGAAAGATATGGGCCGAAGGAGAAATAGACAAAGGTGCTAAATTCTGTTTTACCATCGGCCTGATCAGAGAGTAACATTTCCTGTTTTTCTGCGTAAAACCCTGAATAACGGAAGAATATGTTTTTTCTTCGGATCACGGTTTTATTTGTCCTGCTTGCCCGGCCTCTGTATTACTCACCTCAGAAGCCCATAGTGCTTGATTGTGATGAGATTATATCACTGGGTGATAAAAGCGGATTAAAGGCTGTTGAAAAGCTTATTAATCCAATGGCTCTGCTTTTTCTTGACACCACCTATGCAAGTAAAATAGTGGATTGGGAATTCAATCAGGGGTTCCTGAGAGGCCATCCCGACAGCATCGGTTTTTATATTCTAAACCTTCCAACCTACACTCTTGATATTGCTTCGAACACGAACAACAGGCATGCTGCTTCTCAACTTATGCGATACTACTGTTCTGTCCCTAAAGTCATAAAATCCGATACGATCTGCTGGATGTATGAACAGTTGTACAGGTTCCTGCCTGTTTTCGTATGCAGGAAACCCTATGAATCCATCCTCGAAAAGAAACTCAGGAAAGATTTCGAAGAATGGAGCAGGATAGCAGCAAAAACAACTCCTTTAAGGTACCCTGACCCTTCTGTGGAATTCGACCGGTTCCCAGGCCTGAAACCTTTGAATACACGCAACGATTCAAGATATATTTCACTCATGCTGGGGCTTACATTGCAACAGTTGAAATCACCAGGATTTGATGACAAGAAAATAAAAGAGCTGAGGTCCATGCAAACCTGTCTCAGTAATAAACGGTTTCAATTGCCTGTTCTTACAGGAGGTTACCGGATTTATACTGAACCGATCGAAACGCAGATAGTCCGCACCATCAGTGACTATGGCAGCATCAACCAGCTTGTCAGTGATAAACCGGAAATGACGCTTATCATCTCATCCTGGCTTACCCGGCACAATTTCAACCAGCACATGCCGTATAGCCAAAGCAAAATCCTCGTAAAACGCCCAAATAAGGCATATCTTGAGATCTATTACGAAAATGGCATGCAGGCAATCCGGCTGACTCTGCTGAGTAAAAAAAGTGTCATGATTGAAAAAACCATGGAAGCCATCGATTGAAGCATGAATTATTTGATCGGGCTGGCTAATGGGCAGGAAAACTCTATCCCGGCATTCATCATATTTCAATATGGACCCTGAGCCCGAATGCGTTGACTGGTCCTCTCACACGATTGTATGCCGGATTAATGATCAGCTGGTAGTCGGGACATATCCATAACAATTGGTTAAAGAACCGGAAAGAATAATAAATCTCAGTAATAAACTCCGGGGAATAACTCAGGTTTCCATCACCGATCATAAATCCCATCCCCCCTGCTTTAAGGTAATCACAATGAGGTGATGAAATCCCATTCATTATAAATGCAACTGCGACGTTATCATCATCACGTTTCCACAAATTGCCGTCAATGTTAAGGCCAAAGTTGACAGTCCTGTCAATTTCAGTAAATACCCAGGTTTCATTTTGTCCGTCATTCCAGCCGGCCCGCATAAATACTCCGAAATTCCTGTCGATATTTTGTTCAAAGTTGATCCCGAAACCGTATTTGGTATGCCCTTCAGCCCTTGTGAGGGTGATATCCGGAACTGTATCTGCCAGCTGCCCCAGCTTAATGGATTGCTTGTAATTCCCCATTGGTGCCAGGTTGAAATAAGCCATTGCTCTGAATGTACCGGCTTGTTTACCGAGAAAGTATTTTTTTTCAAATTCAAGTGACGTACCAAAAGACTTTGTTATATCATACTGCATCTGCTGACCGTTTGCCTCTTCAGGCATAGTGGTAAACGCAGCCCGAACCGACCACTTTGGTTTTACGAATTCCATGGCTAATCCGTAGTCATAACCACGAACATTGGCCGGGTAATCCCAAGCCCCGTTTCCCATCAGCGCCCAATTGAAAAACTGGGTCCTGGGGTCGTGGCTGAACGTATTATTGTCAAAGAAATCCATCAGGCTGAATTTACCTGCTATTATTGAAAGATAGGTATCAGGCTCCGGGCCTGCAATCTGGTTGAAGCCATCCTTTACAGAATGCTTTGATGCGGAAAGAGCAAAAATCTGCCGGAGATACAAACGGCCCACATAAACATGTACCGACGGATCACTCACCCGGTACACCTCGCCATTTGGGAATCCTGCAACACCTCTGGTCAGGGAAAACCCTTTTCCTCCCGAGACTTCCGGATTAAAATAAGCCTGGGCTCCCTTCCATAAACGCATTCCCAGAAAAAGTGTTGCCGAAAGGGAAACCGTGGATTCATCGCATTTTTCCAGGCTGTTCTCACCTGAATATTCCGCTTTAAAAGCAGGATGATACTGTGGAACAACTGTTAATTGAAAATGATAGTTCCAGAACTGGTTCCTCACCGTATCCTGAAAGGGGGCTCCGGCAGCTGAGGTAAAGACCAAACACAACAAAAAAGTTACCAGCAGGTTAAGCTGTTGAAATAGTTTCATTTATCCCATATTTACACAATCCATCAAAGTTCAAATTTCGACAATTCATGGAAAAAAAGTAAGTTTGCGCCCTAAATAATTTTTCATGCTGAAATATTGTATTGCACGCCAGATGGTGAAACGTACCAAAAACAGGCAGTTCCCTGTTGAGTACCTTGAACAGAAACACGTTGATCTCTCACAGCCTTTTCCAAATGACAGCTCGTATTTCTACGGAGGCGATAAGGCAGGCAATGCATTTATTGCACGCATGGCCTTCAGAGGTCCCAACCGTCAGCATGAGTGGTGGTTTGATTTTTTCATTAAAGGAAGAGGGTTTTTCGGATTGAAAACCGATCCGGGTCCTGATGGAACTGGTTTCCAGATGGGCAATCTGAAATGGGAAAATACCGTTTTAGGAAAAGAATGGAGAATTACATATGAAGGTCCTGTGACGGATAAAGATGGCAATTCATATCAATGCAAGACCGACCTGCTGTTCACCGGCGAGCATGAACCTTACGATTTCGCAAAAAGTTCCGATCAGACTATGATCGCCCGGGCCATTTCCGGAGAAAAATGGAGTAAGGAATTTTTCTTCAAGATGAAGGATACGCATCAGACCCATTATGAACAAACGGGAATCTTTAAAGGCAGTATTTCCCTGGACGACCAGGTGTATGATCTGGAGATGAGGGCTTCCCGCGATCATTCGTTTGGTTCAAGGACCTGGCTCACCTGGGACAGGCATTACTGGATAACTGGTATTTCAGAGGCTGGGATGCATTGGACGGTAACTACTATTAAATGGGATTTTCTCGGAAGGCTCACAGCCGGTTTCATCACACATCCCGACGGGCATACCGATGCTATCATTGAATGCACTGACCTTGAGACTATTTCTCGTGAGAAACTCCTGCCCGACCATGGTTTTATAGAAATCATCTGCCGCAGCGGAGCGAAACATAAAGTTGAATTCTGGAGAAACGGCCATTTCCCTTATCTGATGGACGGGAAATACCAGATGCGTGAAGCTATCGGAACCTATAAATTTGATGGCGTTGACGGTTTAGGCATGGTTGAATTCGGATTCCATAAAGACAAGTATACGATTGACTGACAGGAAGCAAAGATTGTGATTCTCCGGTTGCATGAAATAGACGGACACCCTGTCGGCGGAAAGGCGAGAGGCCTGAAGATACTGAAAGAGCTTGGTTTTAATGTCCCTGAAGCGGTGGTATTGCTGCATCCCGAGGTAGCCGAATTGCAGGATTCTGTCATCAGGAAGCATTTAATCTCCTTAGGGCCGGGGCCCAAAGCCGTTCGCTCATCCGCAGTAAGCGAGGATGGTCATTCCGCATCCTTTGCAGGGCAGTTTGAGTCCTATCTTAACCTTCATTCCTTTGAAGAGATCAAATCGGCTATTGTTAGGTGTATTGATGCCGCAGGAGCCGAGCGGGTAAAATCATACTCGGGCAGCCTTTTATCTGAAGCCGATCTGAGGATATCGGTCATCATGCAGAATATGGTTGATGCCAGAGTGGCCGGGGTTGTGTTTTCGGCCAATCCTGTAAACAACCGTCGCGACAAGATGCTCATCAATGCTATTGCAGGGCATGGAGAAGATCTGGTAAGCGGTAAAAAAGACGCCTCACATTATGAGATCTTCAGAAGCGGTTCTAATCTGGCTGCGGAGGCTGGGAAAAACGGCGATTTGCTCAGCGAAAAACAATTGAATGAGATCATCGTGGGGGCGAAAAAAGCTGAACTTTTTTTTCAAACTCCTGTCGACCTGGAATGGGCAATTGACCCTTCAGGGAACTTGAACTGGCTGCAGGTCAGGCCTGTTACAGCTCTTGGGGAGGTTCACCTGAACGAACTTGATACCGTCAAAGGTGAAAGTGACGACATCTGGACCCTTGGCAACATAGGCGAAATGATGCCGGGTGTTGCAACTCCATTGACCTGGTCGGTGAGTGCCGAAGCCATTGATTACGGCATGGTGCTTCTGGCTGAACGAAACGGGGCTTTCAGAATGCGCAACCGTAAAGGGCCAAGATATATCCAGATGTTTTATAATCGGTTGTTCATCAATATGAGCAACATGATGGACTATCCCAAAAGGATATGGCTCAATACAGCCGAAGATGTGCAATATGCACTCAGCGGAAAAGTATTCCCGGGACTGAGCGCAAGCCCTGATGTGAATTTTCCCCTGAGGTTTTATAATTTCATGCGGCAGATGGGATCTACGTTAAGGGCTGCAAAATACCTGGAAAAGCTGAGAATACTTGAATCCGGTTTTTCTATAGACACTTCTCTGCCCCTGGCTCAACTGCATCAGAAACTCGGAGAAGGAATACTTAAACTGGGGATAGGATTCGGCCATCATCTGATGACCTCGGCCCAGAGCGGAACAATGTATTCGGTTTTTATGCGGATCATGACTGGCGATAAACGCAAACCCGCAGCAGGCGACCATCATATTGCCACTATGCTTTTACTGGATATTCCTGAAATTGAAAGCGCGGATGCTGTAAAAACTCTGGAGCGCTTTGCAAAACACATTCGCTCACATCCTGATTTCAGCAGCCGGTTTCTTGCTGTAAATCCCGATGAGGCGTTGGTTTTGCTTCGAACCCAAGCTCCAGTAGAGATCAGAGATCAATTCTTATTTTTTCTTTCAAGGCATGGACATCGTTGTGTCAGGGAATCTGAGCTCAGGGAAAAAACCTGGGGAGACCAGCCGGTTAAGCTAATTCAGATACTGCAGACAAGGATCAAAGCAGGAGACGTAACACATACTTCTCATAATGTAAAAAAAGAGATCAGCGTTGCGTTAAGGAGTCTGAAACCAGTGACCAGGATCATCCTGCGTTCGATGATCTCCACAGCCCGCAAAGCTGTTGCCCGAAGGGAGATCACCAAGGCCCTTTCAATAAAAATGGTCGACACTATCCGCAAAGGCTACCAGTCCCTTGCCCGGCAACTTACCGCCCTGGAGCTTTTGGACGATACAGACCAGGTATATTTCCTGACACATGAGGAGCTTGGCCAACTGATATCTGATCGAAACTCTTCCTGGAAAGAAATAGCGAATAAACGGCGCGGGATGCTTCCTGAGGCAGATAATTTGATTTTCGAGGAGGTGAGTTTCGGGATACCCGAACCAATCGAAGAAGAACAGAAATTTGAGCTGAAAGAAGGTCAGCTGGCAGGAATACCCGTCAGCAGCGGTATTGTTCAAGCCCCGGTGAGAATTATCCATTCCCTTGAGGATGCCGAAATGCTTAAGGAAGGCGAAGTCATGGTGGCCTCTTTTACCGATATTGGATGGACTCCTTATTTCAGTATTATTTCGGGTCTTATTACTGAGATCGGCAGCCCGTTATCGCATGGCGCCGTTGTTGCCAGAGAATATGGGATCCCTGCCGTAGTCGGTGCAAAAGGAGCCAAGAAATTTCTTAAAACCGGGGATATTATAAAGCTCGACGGCGAGAAAGGCCTGATAGAAAAGATCTGAATGAATTGATTCTGCTATGGCAAGCGGGCTCCCAACCCGTATGAGCGGAACTTGTTGTTCATAAACTGGAATTCCATAAAATACGGCCCAGAGACAAAAGCAAAGTAATCGACTGTTTCTCCGTAAAAGATAATATTCCGGGCGTAAAATACATTTTTCAGGACTGTGCATTGATTAAGCGCCCCGAACGTTCCGTTTCTTATTTTGGCATAGGAATCTGCTCTCCACCATTGTACATTATATGAAGAGTCATTAACACTGAACTTTCCACCTCCTGTGCCTGCATCAAACCGCACATCTGAATATCCGTAATTCCCCCTGATTTTATTCAGATCGCCATCAAGAAGCTTCAGACCAATCAGGAAACCATGTCCATATCCCAGATCCATGATAAAAACAGCACCCGTGTCGCTGGCAATCGGGAAACCGGTAAGGGTATCTGTTGAATGAAACTGATTCATAATCAGCTTATTAGAATATATAGGATCAACTATCCAGGTTCCTGAATCGGCAGGATTTACCGGGGGAACGGCAGCGGTATATTCATCGGGCATCAATTTTTGCAGGGAACCGGTATCATTGCAATAACCCTGTTTTGTCCATGTACCGTTAGCATAAACTGAAAGAATGCCCCATTCCCTGTTCCCGCTGCTACCATTAACCGCTGACCTGCTTATATGCATATATACATAATTTCCGGATATCAGGCCGCTGGTTGCATCTGATTGCTGGCTTACCCCATAGGAAAGATCGTTGTTAAGTCTTCCAGTGGGGAAATTTCCTGTAAACACCTGGCCCGGCATTTCAACTGAATAATAAAATGCACCATTTGTATATACCTTGAACAGACCATTCAGATCACCGGTATACGTCGTGAACGATCCGTTTACATATTGCTTATTTGATTCATTATACACAGTATATCCGCCAACACTCTCGTTTACTGTGAAGGTAAGCACATCACCCGGAGCTCCCGAACCCGAATAATTGTTCGAGATATAAGCTTGTTCGCTTGTTTTTTTGCAGGAGGCTGCTACCAGTAATCCTGCAAGAATCAGTAATAAATAGTATCCGGATGTCTTGTGTCTCATACCCTCAATCAGAATGAAAAGTTAAAGGTACAAAAATATTCAGAAGAGAGCTGAAATTGATCGGAAGGTCATTGCTTTATCAAATCTTTATATAGCAGAGTAACAAAATTATCGTTAATTAATACGATATATTCGTAATTCGTAGTGGCTTAAATTATCTCACCCCTCCAAAATATTGATAATTTCAAAATTTATTCCTAGGTTTGAATGAGAATTACTAATGATATGTTTGGGACCAATTTCTGGAAATATTCTTCAAGGTCTGATTTACGTGAATATATCATTGCCTTCGTTGCCATTGGCTTAACTGCAGGGATCTGTCACCCGCTAAGTCATGTCATAGGTACGGTAAGTGTAGGTCTCATACTGCTGATGGCCGTTGCCGTTCTCGCTCTCTTCCTGGGCCGTTGGCCCCTGCTTTTTGCAGCGATACTGAATGCCCTGGTTTGGGATTACTTTTTCCAGAAACCATTGTTCAATCTTGGTGTCGTACAGATCGAAGACCTGTTTGCAAATATTGCAGACCTTCTCGTTACTGTGGTGCTTGTTATTCTCATCACCAGAATTCGCCAAAGCCAGACTGTCCTTCAGAACAGCCAGGAACGGCTGACCATCCTGTACAATTTCCTGGAATCCATGAATGATGCCAAATCAATTTCAGAAGTCATGCAGGTTGCAGGGGAAAACCTGAAAAAGCATTTCGGCCAGGAGGCTGTGATCTACCTTAAGAATAAAAACAGTCATAGTCTTTCTGCTGTTCCATACGGCAATGACAGTTTGCACCATACGACCGGACTTAAAGTAGCTGAAATCCTGTTCCTCGAAGCAAGTACAGGAAGGACCGGTGAGACTAAAACAGGTCCTGATGGGATCTCGTATTTTCCTCTTCTTGATCCTCGTGAAACAATTGGGATCATTGGGATTAAGCTGGATACAGGACTTCCGTCAGGAAAGGATAAAATGATGCTTTTTAAATCTTTCATTACTATCATTGCCTCAACCCTTGGAAGGGAGATCAGTATTGAAACAGCAATGGAAAAGGGGCTTCTTGACCATTCAGAGAAGTTGTTCCAGGCAGTCCTTAGCAGTGTTTCCCATGAATTGAGGACTCCTATTGCCATAATTTCCGCGGCAGTTGACAATCTCAATGATGAAAGGACCTCATCTGAGCCTGAAAAAAGGAAACAGATCTGCAATGAGCTGGAATCTGCGTCAATCAGGCTTAACAACCTGGTTGAGAACATACTGGACATGTCGAGAATTGAATCGGGTCTTTTGAAACTAAACCTGCAATACTGCGATATGGCCGACCTGGTTGGTCTTGTTGTCAAGGATATGAAAGGAGAGCTCAACGATCATCGGCTTAATATAAAAATGCCCGAAAGCCTACCCCTTATCAAGGCAGATATGAGCCTCATCAGGCAGGTTCTCATAAATATCCTCAGAAATGCACTGATGTATACGCCCCAGGGCACTGGTATCGAGATTACAGCAGCAAATGAACAGGCCGAAATGGTATCATTGACCATCAGGGATCATGGTCCCGGGGTTCCGGAGGAACATCTCGAACATTTGTTTGAAAAATTTTACAGGGTTCCCGGGTCAAGGAGCGGGGGAACCGGACTGGGCCTTGCAATTGTCAGGGCTTTCGTTGAAGCCCATGGAGGTTTTATATGTGCATCCAATGATGTACTGGGGGGATTAATAATTAAATTGACATTTAAAGCAGAAAAATGAAATGGAAAAAAACAAGATAAAATACAAAGTCCTGATTATTGACGATGAGGCTCAGATCCGGCGAATGTTAAAGATGACCCTGGAGATAAATGAATACAAAGTCTTTGAAGCATCAACGGCAAAGGAAGGCATGATGGCTGTCACCATGAATCATCCCGACGTGATCCTGCTCGACCTCGGTCTACCCGACGAAAGCGGTCTTGTTTTGCTTGGCCGGCTGAGGGAATGGTCTGCGGTACCCATCATCGTCCTAACGGTGCAGGATTCTGAATCTGTTATGATTGAAGCCCTGGATTCAGGAGCCGACGATTATGTAACTAAACCCTTCAACGCCGGCGAACTGCTTGCAAGGATCAGGGTAGCCATACGCCATTCACTCAGGATGGACGAATCTCCAATATTCAGGTCAGGCTCTCTTGAGGTGGATATAAACAGCAGGGTTACACGTTTAAACAAGGAAGAGGTAAAACTTACTGCAACAGAATACTCCCTCCTACTCATTTTCATAAGGAATGCCGGTAAAGTTCTTACACATTCTTATATCAGCCGTGAAATATGGAGCGCTCCTTATGCCGATAACGCCCAGATCCTCAGGGTTCATATAGCCCAGCTTCGTAAAAAGATTGAAAACGACCCTTCCGTCCCCGAAGTCCTGATCACCGAGCCGGGTGTAGGATACAGGTTGAAAATCCTGCCAGTTGCAGAATAAGTATCATCATTACTGCTTTCTATAGGTTCTCTCCGAAACGGATGAACTCTTTGGGAGTAAAGTTGGATTTCATATTCCAGAAATGGGCTTTGCCTCTTGAGATCCTGAAAATAACCAACTGCGGGCTATCATAATCCAGGCCGAAACTTTTAAGAAACGGCCTGTCATTGATAACCTTTTTCTTCAGTTCAGCATCATCAATAAATTCAGCCTCTCCGGATACTCTCAAAGATTCACCAATCATACCTGAAGGTTTGTAAAAGCAAACCTCCACTGCAGGGTTTATCAGGATCTGCCTGATTAATTCCTTTGACGTGCCGCTTTGGAAATAGAAACCATTGCTGTCGGCAAACCAAAACCCCATACACCTGACCCTGGGTGCACCCTGTTCGCAGGTGGCGAGGAAACAAACGGGGTTCTCATTGGCGAATCTTATACAGTCCTGAATATCCATCTTATTCAAGGTATTTGGCTTTTAATGAATCGGAATCAACATTAAGGACAAATGAAAGATAATTTTCCATCCCGCCGAACGAAAGGTCTATTTCTTCCAGGGCAGCCTGCAGGTATTCAGGCCTCACTTCCATCATTGGCCTGATGATCTCCCCGTGTTTACCTTCCTCTGTCACCTTTTGGACAAGCCGGTCGGCAAATGCCTTCAATCGCTCATTGCTCAGGAAATAATCTATTTTCACAGCCTCCATGTCAACGCCCAGTGCGCTAAGGAAAAGAACCGTGGCAATACCCGTTCGGTCTTTGCCGGCAGCACAATGATATACCAGGGGAAAATCAGTGGCTTGTTCGAGGATCCTGAAAAAGTCGGCAAACCTTGCAGTGTCATTAAGGATCATCCTGCGGTAATCGTTGATCAGAACCTTTTCCAGGCCTTCCGAATCATTCCGGTCCAGAAAATCCATTGCCCTGTCTCTGGCTTCGTCGGGAATGACGATCCTGAGTGATTTTCTCACTGTAGAAATAATGGTACTGGGATAGGAGTTGACCTCCCTGTCGGAACGAAAGTCAATCACCATGGCAAGCCCTATATCTTCAAGCCGGCGAATGTCGGCAGAACTGAGCTTATTTAAGCCACCGCTGCGGTAGACCATGTTTTTCCTGAACTTCCGGCCTGCTATTGTTGGAATTCCTTCAAGGGAGCGGAAATTAGGCTGACTTTCAAGAAAAGGAGACCCATTGATTCTTTCGTTCATCGGGAATTGATAACTTTACACTGCATTTTTTATTCAAGCTGCAAAAATATTCTTATTATTCAAAACATCATGAAATCAATCGCAAATATTATTGCTACCGGCTTTATCATGATCATTCTCATGAGTGGCTCCCCCTCTGCCCGTATCCGCAAGCCGGTTGACCCTGTAGGTTTTGCTACCCGATCATGGCAGATGGATTCCATCATGAAAAGAATTGAAAGGCTGCAGGGCATGAAAATGAACGAAGCACTTGACCAGGGAAACATTCAAAAATTCATGTCGTGGAAAATGGCTATTTCCCCTCATGATGACTATACTTATGTGGGATGGCTTTATCCCGCCGTCCTTCGAAATGTAAAAACAGGGACCGTTATTCTTCTTGGAGTGGCTCATAAAGCCAAGAAATTCAATATTGAAAACCGGATGGTCTTCGACAGCTATGATTACTGGCAGGGGCCGTACGGACCTGCCAAGGTTTCTTCCTTAAGGGAGGCTATTATGAATAAATTGCCAAGGTCTTCGTATATCGTCCACGACAGTCTTCAGATGGTGGAACATTCAGTGGAAGCGATTATTCCCTTCCTTCAGTATTACAACAAAAAAATCGAGATTGTCTCAATCCTGATCCCGGCCATGTCATATTCAACCATGAAAAGCCTTTCGTCAAACCTGGCCGATGCATTATTCAGCCTGAGCCAGTTTAATGACCGGGATTATCAGATCGGAAGGGATTATTCAATAATTGTGTCAAGCGATGCAGTCCATTACGGCTGCGAAGACTGGGGAGGATCAGACTATGCATTTTATGGCTGTGACACTGCCGGATATTACAAAGCTGTTGATCATGAATTTGAAATCATGAGGAACTGTCTTCTAGGCCAGGTTACCGAAATGAAAGCTGAGTCATTCACCCGGTATACGCTTCAGGATACCAATTACCATTCCTATAAATGGACCTGGTGCGGCAGGTATTCGGTTCCTTTCGGGATGCTTACCTTGGCTCAGCTCGAAAATTCAATGCATTCCATGTCATCTTCAGGGACGCTCATTGGGTATTCCACATCCATAAGCATCAAACCGATTCCGGTAAGTGACCTTAAAATGGGTACTACGGCTAAAGCAACAATTAAACACTGGGTAGGTTACCCTGGGATTGGATACAGATAATCGGTTATCGACCGGATAAAAATCAAAATTATGGCAACAGTACATTCAAGGTATCCAGGGGAGCTTCGCACCGAAGCAACCCATCTTCAGTCAGGCACAACACTTGTCACGGATGCACCGGTAGACAACCAGGGTAAAGGGGAATTTTTCTCCCCTACCGACCTTGTTGCCACGGCATTGGGCAGCTGCATGATCACAATTATGGGGATTGCTGCAAGGAATCAAGGCTTCAGCATCGACGGGACGAGCTGGGAGATCACCAAAGTGATGGCTGACAGTCCGAGGCGAATAGGTGAAATCATTATTGAACTGACATTTCCTCCCAACAACTATACTGACCAGCAGAAAAGGGTAATTGAACATATCACAAAAAACTGTCCGGTGGCCTTAAGCCTGCACCCGGATCTCAGGCAAACGGTAAGGATACATTATTCCTAGTACGTCTGTCAACCGAGGTAAGACTTCAGCAACCTGCTTCTCGATGAATGTTTTAGTCGGCGGATAGCTTTTTCCTTGATCTGACGAACCCGTTCGCGTGTAAGGCCAAATGCTGAACCAATCTCTTCGAGGGTATAGCTGTGGGGGTACCCGATGCCGTAAAACATGTTCAGAATATCCCTCTCTTTTTCGGTTAAAGTTGCCATTGAACGCTGGATCTCCCTGGACAGGCTTTCGCGAATAAGGTTTTCGTCGGTATCAGGAGTGTCCACTGCAACGAAAACATCCAGAAGCTTCGTATCTTCATCCTGGTCGAGAGGGGCATCCATTGAAACCGTGCGGGTTCCCATTTTCAGAGTTTCCGCCACCTTTTGTTCAGGGATATCCATTTCCTTTGCAAGTTCATTCAGGCTCGGTGGCCTTTCATAGATCTGTTCCAGCTTAGATGTAGCTTTACTGATCTTCCCCAATGAACCTACCTGGTTCAGCGGCAGCCTTACGATCCTTGACTGTTCAGCCAGTGCCTGAAGTATTGATTGCCTGATCCACCAGACGGCATAGGATATGAATTTGAATCCCCTGGTCTCATCGAACCTCCTGGCTGCCTTGATCAGGCCAACATTTCCTTCATTGATCAGATCGGGCAGGCTGAGTCCCTGGTTCTGGTACTGTTTCGCAACCGACACAACAAACCTGAGGTTGGCCTTACATAGTTTTTCAAGTGCAAGCTGGTCTCCCTGTTTTATGCGCTGGGCCAGGTTTACTTCTTCCTCGGCCGTGATAAGCTCTTCCTTGCCTATATCAGCCAGGTATTTATCAAGAGAAGCCGTTTCACGATTGGTGATAGACTTCGAAATTTTAAGCTGTCTCATAATCCCAAACCATAATACGCTCTCATCCCGTTCGGGTACAACCCTTCCACAAGCACACCACCATCCTTCCCCGTGAGGGCATCTTTCAGTTCCCGGGTCGAATTGATACGCTGCCTGTCAACATTGACCAGGATAAAACCCGGTTTTATCCCGGCATCACTGAACTTACCCGGTTCGATCCGGGTGATTTTAAAGCCTGAGCTTAATCCGTATTTTGACTTTTCTTTATCACTGAGAAGTTCAAAGGTTGCACCGAAAAGCTGAAGCTTGCCTGCATCTACAGAAGCCACATTTGTACTGTTTTCATCGATCATCCTCACCGGCAATTCAATCTGTTTCCCGTCCCTGATAATGGTGACTGAGACAACATCACCCGGACTGAGCTGTGAAACTATTTCCATCAGTTCCGACTTCCCGTTTACGGGTTTATTCTGAATGCCTGTAATGATGTCGCCTTTCTGAATTCCGGCTTTTTCAGCTGCGCCACCAAAAACAACTTCGTTAACATATACGCCGGTCAGACTGTTAAGACCATTATCTTTTGCAAACTGATCGTCAATCTCACTGTAATAAACACCCAGGTATGCCCTTTGGATTTTACCATATTTCGTGAAATCATCTACCACTTTTTTTACAATATTAACTGGTATGGCGAAGGAATAGCCTGTGTAATAGCCGGTTCCCGATGCAATGGCCGCATTGATCCCGATCAGTTCACCCCTGGTATTGACCAGGGCTCCACCGCTGTTGCCCGGATTTATTGCGGCATCGGTCTGAATGAATGACTCTACAGCTCCCTTTGAACCCAGGATGTTGATATCGCGTGCTTTGGCACTCACAATACCAGCGGTCACAGTCGATGTGAGGTTGAAGGGATTGCCCACGGCAAGTACCCATTCCCCTATTTTCACTTCATCGCTGTTGCCATAAGCCAGAAAAGGAAGGTTGCTCTCCTCGATGCGGATAAGAGCAAGGTCTGTGCTCGGATCAGTTCCTACTATCTTTGCTTTGTATACCCGTTTGTCATTCAATGTTACTGTGACATTCACTGCATCCTGCACCACATGATTATTGGTCACAATATACCCGTCGGCTGAAACAATAACACCCGATCCCATGGCTGAATATGGTGAGATATATTCACGCGGACTTGGGTTGCCAAAATTGAAAAACTGAAAAAAGTCATCGTAAACCAGGCTTTTTTTCTGAAATTCCGATTTGATATGAACAACGGCATGAACCGAGACAGAAGCTGCAGTCTCAAAATCGGGAAAGGTTCCTGGTTCGCCGGGGCCATATAAGGCAACCTGGCGGACTGGAATTCCTTCGGGCTTTGGATAATAAATGGTGTGCTTCTTTTCAAATGCTTTATAGAGCCCAAGGGATACAAACCCTCCCATGACTGCAATCAGGAAAATTCCAACGTATTTCTTCATGGTTTATAATTATTGGTTTTACATAAATAATGATACTGCCATCTGCGAAATCTCTTTCATCACATTTAAACCTTATGACGATTTACAAAACGTATTCCTCAAAATCATATTTTTCATACCTCGTTAAAATCTGTTAATGAAAGTGTTAAAATATTGTTAACGTATTTATTCTGATTGTCATATCACTTTAATTACCGAACCGGATTAAGTAAGAAGATAAAAGATATCCTCATGAAATCCGGACCAGTTATGAAAATATTTCCTACAACAAAAACCGTGCAAAAATTAAATTTTTGTCTGACTTTTTGTGTTTTATTCAGTCTTAATAATTCAATTGCCGGCTTTAAGAACCACTTTCAGAATACCTGCCTCAAAATGCAGGACACGATATCTTGTCTGACTGATGCATCAACCCGACAAACTGTCAGGGTGACATTCTGGAACGTGGAGAACTTATATGATACTTATGATGACACTACCAGGCTGGATGATGAGTTCACAAGCGGAGGGGTTATGCGGTGGAACTACAAACGGTTTCACCTCAAACTGAACCATATAGCCAAGACCATACTGGCTTTAGGGCAGTGGGAACCACCCGCTGTAATTGGGTTATGCGAAGTTGAAAACCGCTTTGTCATGAACAGACTGATCTACGACACTCCTCTCAAACCTTACGGTTACAGGATGATCCATCACGAATCCCCTGATCTCAGAGGCATTGATGTGGCTTTATTGTTCCGCCCCTCTGTTTTCAGGGTATTATGCTCAAAACCATTTAAGATCAGCTTTCCTTTCGATACTTCAGCACGCACCCGGGAGATCCTGTTGATCGTTGGACAGGTTTATGACAGAGACACCTTGAACATTCTCGTCAACCACTGGCCTTCGCGGAGAGGCGGTTATTCCGAATCACAGCCGAGAAGGGATTTTGTTGCAGGGGTGTTAAAGCGGATTACCGACTCATTGTTTGAAAAGCATCCCGGCAAGAAAATTCTTGTTATGGGAGATTTCAACGATGAGCCATCCTCAGCTAGCATCAGGGACATCCTGCATTCGGTACCGCCTGATTCATCGGGAGACCCACGGGATCTTATTAACCTCATGTATCCCTGGACCGGCCGGCTGGGTTCACATCGTTACAAAGGGGTATGGGCACTCCTCGACCAGTTCATGATCAGCAAAAGCCTTTTGAGGCCCACATCAGGGTTGAGGTACGTCAAAGGATCGGTATGCATTTTCAGGGGTTCATTTCTTCTGAAAGAGGATCTGAAATATTTTGGTGACAAACCGTTCAGAACATATAACGGTCTGAGATACGAAGGCGGGTTCTCCGATCACTTGCCGGTATATCTTGACCTCAGTTACTGATAAGGTTCCTTCATCAGCCCCATACGCCGTTAATCCTGGTACTGCAATATCCGCAGTTGCCATTCTTAATATTATTTGAAGTTACTGTAAACCCTTTTCGTTCGACAAGCAATTTCCGGCATTTAGGACAATATGTATTCTCATATTCGGTTCCCGGCACATTGCCGATATATACATAATTGATACCGGCTTTCCTCGCAATGTTGTATGCCTGTTCAAGTGTTGCCAGAGGAGTATAAGGGATGCTGGTGAGTTTATATAATGGGAAGAACCGGCTGAAATGAAGGGGAGAATCGGCGAATCCATTGGCAACAAGCCAGTCGCACATTTCTTTTATCATATCCATTTTATCGGTCCAGCTTGGAACAATGAGGTTAGTAATTTCAAGCCAAACACCTTCCTCCCTCAGTATCTTTAATGTCCTTAAAATTGGTTCGAGGCTACCCCCGTTGAGTTTTGCATAGATATCCTCCCTGAAGGATTTGAGGTTGATATTGGCGGCATCCAGGAACCTGGCCAGTTCCCTCAAGGGTTTCTCGTTGATATAGCCGTTGCTGATCAGAAGGTTTTTTATCCCGCGGGCCCGGGCAAGTTTTGAGGTCTCGAAGGTATATTCATAAAACGACAAAGGTTCAGAATATGTATAGGCAATGGTTTTACACCCGCCCGAGGCCGCTTCGCTAACAACCTGGGCCGGGAACATCTCAATGTTTTTCGTTGTTTTTGGGCTCACCTGGGAGATTTCCCAGTTCTGGCAGTTCAAACATGCCAGGGTGCATCCTGCGGTTGCTATGGAGAAACTTTCTGACGATGGGAGGTAATGGAATAAAGGTTTTTTCTCAATCGGGTCAATATGTACGCTGCAGGGATTGCCAAAAGCAATAGAATAAAGTTTTTCCCCATAGGCAACATGATTCCGGCATAAGCCCTCCTGCCCTTCTCTCAGGACACACTGGTTCGGGCAAAGCTGGCATTTGACTCCCTTTGGCGTGAGTACATAATACAGGGATTCCCTGCTGTATTTCCCCGGTCCTGTTGCCGGTGGTGGCATACCTTCATTCATATCGGACAGATTTTTGGCAAAACTGCTGAACGGTCTGATGCCTGCTGCTGCTATACCCAGCGTGGCAATGCTTAAGCGGAGGAACTCCCGTTTGCTGAACCGTTGAGAGCCTATGGATTTCACATTATAAATATACGATTTTTTTTCGCCAAACAAACAGTAAGGCGGCTCCTGCTGTATTCATCAGGGCCATCACATATCCTGCCTGGATCATCCCCAGTAAAGGGAACAGAAAGATTGGGATGATGAATGCTCCCAGAGCAGATCCGAAAAGATCAGCCGAGTAGTTTTCAGACACCTTCTTGTTGATCTGATTAGCTGATAACCGCATTGACATGGAATATTCCATTCCGGCCACTACCGATAATAGCAATGTGGCCAGGGCTGCAATACATTCCATCACCCAAAGAGAAAACCCTGTGTGCCCTGAGATGATGAGTGCAAATGGAATAAGCACAGAGAGAACAGCCATCAGGAGCTGAAGTGAGATATAAATTTTAAGAGGGTTCCCCGTCGACCAATGCTCACCAACCCTGCTGCCCAGCGCAAGCCCCAGCATGAACAGCATGATTATGAAACCGGTAAGCTGAAACACATAGCCACAACATATCTGCATCGAGAGAATTATAAGGACCTGGAATGCACCTGCAGTAAATCCGCCAGTAAATAAGCCTGTATTGACCGGGTTAAGGTTTAAAAGAACAAGCACCACGATTAGCAGAAAGACTAGTATTGAGGCAAAATTATGCCTGTTGAAGTATGAAAGCCAATAATTTAACTGGGCAAAAAACATGAGGGGCCTGAAATCATAATTCATACCAGCTGTTGAGGAAATATTGCGTTGCAGATACACCGCCCTTTCCCTCATCTGGTTTACATCGAGATAATATTTATTTACATAGGATGTTTTGATACCTTTTTTCTCAATCATCGCCGGTATGTCAGGATTGAGCACTGCATCGGAAGCAATGAAATACGATTTGCCACCTGGGACCAGCATCACATTCCCGAACGATTTCAGGAGAGTATTGTACAGAATTGAATTCAACACCTGACCACTCTGGCTCACGTAATCGCTGGTAGTGGGAAGCGAATACGCAACAATGCCATCAGGCGACAGCCTTGATTTTAATTCCTTGAAAAACTCAAAGGTATACATTCGGTTAAGCTGGAGAGTATATGGAGGCGGGAGCAATACCAGAACAACATCATAAGCTGCGTATGAACCTTGTATGAAACGCCTGGCATCGCCCTGATGCAGGCAAACCCCTTTCTTTTCAAGGTTTCTCAGTGACCTGACGGTAAGGTGCAGCAAGGCCGGGTTGAGTTCGATATAATCGATAAGGATTGGATGGTATTTCAGTATCTCTCCAATGACCCCCGACAAACCTCCCGAAACCAGCAGCACCTTCGCAGGACGGGCACGCTGTATCATGGCATAATGGACATTCTCCTCATCACTGATCTCATTGCCTGAAGAGAACATCAGCAGTCCGTTCTCATAAAAATTAAGTTGTCCGGCATTGGTGGTTATAACAAGCTGTCCGTAAGGAGTTTCTTTTTCTTCAATGATGGACTGGCCTGGGTACATTGAACGGATTGAAATATCATGTATCCCCGTATTCGACAGCAGGATGATGAGCCCCCCCGAGATCAGTAACGTAAACCAGCCTGTGTACCTGCCCTGAATATGGAATGCAAAAAAGGTCACGGTTATAAGATAACACCCACTGATTATCAGCATACTGATCCATGAGGGGACCAGCCAGAGCAGGATAAAATTTACCATGGCGCCTGAAACCATACTGCCGGCCGACTCCAGGGAATAAGCTTTGCCCGCATCGTCCAGCATATGGCTTAGTGCTGAGAACAGGAATCCATTGATCAGGCAAAAGGGAAGCAAAACAAGAAATGTCGCATAAACCACATCATTGATTCCTGCAAGTGCGCCGATAGGCAAGACCAGGGCCCTGTAGAGGTTCAGTTTAAGCAGCATCAACACCGGGAGGGCCGAAAGCAGCAACATAAGGAACAACACAAATCGTGTCTGACCTTTGATCCTGCGGTAATACCTGCCCAGCCAGGCCCCGGCTCCCGTAAGCAGCATCCAGGCCGAAAGCATGATCCCCAGAATAAGCTCATTACCATAGAAAACGATAAAGCCCTGTCGAAGAAGATAGATCTGAGTGGAAATGGATATAAAACCCAGCCCGAACAAGCCTGCGCGTATTGCATTTTTGCTCATGTTTTAGTACCTTTACCTGGATTTTCCGTAAAGTTAATAAACAATGGACAGTTTTTTCCGATTTATATTGATTATGGGACTCACATACACTTTCACAAACAGTTGTTCCTCACAGGAGGGACCGAAGACCGACCGCAAACCGGCCGCAGCCGGTAAATTTTACCCTGCAAGTCCCGATTCCCTGAGAGCCCAGCTTGCAGAGCTGTTCCGCTCTGCAAAACCCCGGGAAGCTCCCGGTTTGCAGGCTGTGATCTGTCCGCATGCCGGGTACGTATTCTCAGGAACCGTGGCTGCCAGCGGAATCAACCAGGTGGACCCCAATAAAGTCTATGACAATATCTTTATCATCGGGTCCAGCCACCAGGCATCCTTTATGGGAGCTTCAATTTATAACAAAGGTGATTATGTCACCCCTCTTGGCAAAGTGAGCGTGAACATCCGGCTTGCCAACGAACTCATGAAATCCAACCCGGTTTTCAGTTATGTTTATGATGCCGATCTTAATGAACACAGCCTGGAAGTGCAGGTTCCTTTCCTGCAATATCATATGAAAAAGCCGTTCAGGATCGTCCCTATCATCATCGGCAGCCAAAGCAGGCAAACCTGCAAGCGCATTGCCGAAGCCCTGAAGCCGTATTTTAATGCGAACAACCTGTTTGTGGTCAGTTCCGATTTTTCTCACTACCCGGCATACAATGACGCAAAATCAGCCGATAAAGCGACCTGCAATGCCATCCTGTCAAATGATCCTGATGCCCTGCTGAAAGTCCTTGATGAATATGAAAAGAAAAATGTTTCGAACCTGGTAACGAATCTTTGCGGATGGACATCAGTACTCACGCTTTTATATATGACTGCAGGGGATGCAGGCATCAGGATAAGCCCCGTTCAGTACATGAACTCGGGGGATTCAAAATACGGGGATCATGCGCAATGCGTAGGGTATTGGTCCGTTGCGGTGACCCGGAATGCAGGGGCTTCTGCTGCTCCCATATCCGAATTCAATTTTACAAATGAAGAAAAGAAAATTCTTCTGGGTATTGCCCGCAGCACTGTTGTAATGTATATCAATGAGCGAAAAACCCCGGAGGTGGATGACCACAACTTCAGCGCTAACCTTAAAATGCATGCAGGCTGTTTTGTAACTTTAAAGGAGCATGGGGAACTCAGGGGCTGCATTGGACGATTCACCGCTGACATTCCACTATGGAATGTAGTGCAGCAAATGGCGATTGCATCCTCAACCCAGGATACGAGGTTCACTCCTGTTTCCTCGAAGGAAATTGACAAACTTCAGATTGAGATTTCTGTACTTTCACCTATGAAAAAAATTGTTTCTGCGGATGAGATTGTACTGGGGAAACATGGTATATATATTAAGAAAGGATATTATTCAGGGACCTTCCTTCCACAGGTTGCCACTGAAACAGGCTGGAGTAAGGAAGAATTCCTCGGTCATTGTTCACGCGACAAAGCCGGTTTGGGATGGGATGGGTGGAAGGATGCAGAATTATATACTTACGAGGCCTGTGTTTTCGGGGAGTAGATCGCGATTGAGGGATTACCACGTTGAAATCGTCATTATCTCCCGCAAAGGTCAATAAAGCTGCATTTTGAGCAAATCGAAAGATCCCTGGTCTGGACAAAATCAATGGATGGATCAAAAACTGCCGACAATACCTGTTTCAGTATCCTCTCAAATTCATCAAGGTCTGAGATTGACAATCTATCCTGACCAGGTGCATCCCCGGTTCCAGGAATGCTGACCGGAATAAGTCCTCCTTTTAATTTCCTCAGGGAGAGTATCCCTGCCTGGATTTTTTGCCCGGTCCTAACCCTTGCCGAATACAACCAACTATATGTAAGTAACTGGAATGCATGATCCTTTGCCGGATCAAAAGCAAATTCTTGCCAGGTTTCAACTTTCGTTCTTCTTTTATCGGTCGAGCCCGTTTTATAATCGACTATTCTGAGGCATGCTGCGGTACTGTCGATGCGGTCGGCAAAACCTTTTACCTTCACAAGCAGTTCCTGGCCGCCAACCGTGATGTTCAGCCTGCGCTCAAGTCTCTGCTCAAGCCCGACAATACTTAACCTCTCCCCGGTTTCTTTCAGCTCAGCCAGATATTGTATTTCTGACTCCAGGAATCTCTTAAGCATCATTTTCCCTACCCTTACAAGCAGCAGATTACGACCGTAATTCACATCACGGCCGTCGAATTCTTTTTTGCAGGCTTCATCGATGGCTGTATCAGCTATCGTTTTCATCCGGTTAAGTAATCCTGCATTCAGCTCAATCCCGATGAAATCTTTAAAGAGCCTGTGCAAAGCCTCATGAACAATATTCCCGAGTATCCGGTTGTCAATTTCTTCATCTATTTCATCAGGTTCTTTAAGTCCGGCCAGGTCGCTGAAATAGAATTTCAAACCGCAGGCTCTGAAATTATTCAGCGATGTAGGCGAAAAACCGTTTTCCGCTTTTTCCCTCAGGAGGGTTAAAACGGTTTCATCTTTCTCAATACTTATTTCCGGGGAAAGTGAGGAGGGAGAGGGCGCCATTACAAGAATTTCTTCTTTTATGTCGGCGGATGGATTTGCACGTTTCAGCTCACTCAGTATTTGTTGCAGGAAACGGCTCATCTCACCGCTCCCGAACTCACCAGGCTCCGAATTATACAGAAAATGAACCCTGCCGGCTCTTTGCAGAAGCCGGTAAAAATGATAAGCGTAAACGGCATCTTTCTGATTATACGTTGGAAGTTTGAATTCCAGTTTCAGATCAAGCGGTATAAATGAATTGCCCGATTTCCCCCTGGGGAGCAGGTTCTCATTGCAGGAAAGCATTATGATGTTGCGGAAATCAAGCCCTCTCGTTTCAAGCATTCCCATGATCTGCATTCCTTTCAGGGGTTCACCGTAAAACGGAAGGGTAAGCGATTCTTCCACCTGCAACAAAAGGCCTGCCAGAGTTTTCAGGGTTTTCACCGTCCCGGGATGATTAATCATTAAACCTTCGATCTGGTGAATTAGCTTGGAGTATGCAAAAAGATATTCAAGTTCAAGACTGTTCTTGTTTTTCATCAGGTTATCCCTGAAAGAACCTATGATCTCCTTCAGTTCTCTGATCGCATCCGGCGGTGTTTGCCAATCCGAGAAAAAGGGATGAAGAAACCCCGCATTTACCGAGAACAGGCCTGTACCCGGGTTCAGGATCTCTTCAGGAGAGATAAACACTTTATTCCCGTTAGAGATGGATTCTATCATTGAATCGTAAACGAACCGATTCCCATCCATTAGTCCGTTTGCCATGTCGGCCAGGAAGGGATGCCTTAACAGGGCAAGAACATCCCTGAAATAAAAATATTTTGCTCCATTCCCCTTATTGACATTGAATTTCTCTCTGTTTATATGCATCCTCAGTGCAAGCGAAAAAAGGTCGCTCAAAGGGGTTTGAGAAAGCGGGAGCCCCATCGTAATATTCATTTCAGCTGCTTCGGGAGGTAAAGAATACAAAAGTGGGATCAGCAGGTTTTCATCCTGCAGAACTACCGCTGTGTGCTCATTATATTCATTGACCGTTTTCAGCAGTTCCCCTGCCAGCGCTGCCTGGGCCGTGTTACCGGGGACTCCGGTTATCCTGATAGTTTTTGGTTCAGAGGCAATGCCCGAAGAAATCCAATTAAACTCCTTCCCTCCCCATTTTTTCCGGTGATGCCGAAGGAACTCTCCTGCTTCATGCCCCTTGTCGTTCAGATAATAATCATCAGCATCCCATAAAAATTCGGCTTGCCCCTGTTTGTGCAGAATATCCATAACGTTCTCCTCGGCGGCAGTGAGAGCATTGAAACCTGCGAAAATTACTTTTTCCCAGGGCAGTCTCAGGCTGAATTTCCCGATTCCCAGGCTGGCCATACGGTACATCAGGCCTGGATAGGCCTGTTTATTTTTCAGAAGATCATCGACCAACCTGCTGTAATAGACATACAAGGAATTATAAAATCTCAGATATTGTTTTTGGAAATCGGTAAGTTCACTGTTTTCGGGGTTCCATACAGATAGGGCACGTGTATCGGTCAGAGCTGAGAAAAGCTGGCGTGCATCGGCCAGGTAACGGTCCACCTCGTCAAAGTCATTTAACAATTGCGGAGCCCATTGAATAAACTCTTCAAAAGCCTGGGCTTTGTCCTTTTCAATGTCACAATGTATCTCATACAGTTTAAAAATGAGTCTGAGATGTTCAAGAGGCTGTAAACCGGCGATCTGGCCAAGAAAGTCCTCAGTGGAGCAAATACAAGGGGACCAAATGGTTTTATTAATGCTCAGTGCCAGGAACTTCCTGAGAAACAAACCAGCCCTGAGGTTTGGCAAAACGATGCAAAGCCTCGACACGTTATCCCCATAAGCAGAGACCAGGTAGGCGGCAGTCTTTTCCAGGAAGTCAGCCATCATGTATTTTCCTCTCTTTTTCCAGCATCGAACCAGAAGGAATCATTATCGGTAAATGCACAAATCCGTTGATCCCTCGACAGCCGGAGATACATCGCAATGAGCGAAAACCTGCCTTCTTCATTCACCAGGGGGATGATTGAAGGATCAAGGATCTGAATACCCGAAAAGGCAAGCGGATACATGCGTTTATAATCTTTCCGGCTGAGCTTTCTTTCACCGCTGCTAACATTGGTCCAGCCAATCAGCTCCTTGCGTTCACTGAAGAGCATATATCTCGAAGTCTCCCGGTTTCTCACAGCCAGGGTGGCAATGGGCTTGTGCCTCTTATGGAATTCAAGCATAGCAGCAAGATCGGTGTTTGAAAGAACATCGACATTCCTTACAAGGAAGGGCCCGCCTCCTTCGAAGAACCAGGAAGCCTTTTTAAAACCGCCTCCGGTATCCAGTAAGGCTTCACGTTCATCTGAAATTTCAATATTCATTCCGAAAAATTTCTTCTTTTTCAGAAAACCGATGATCATATCGGGAAAATGGTGCACATTGACGATCGCCTCCTTTACACCGAAAAATTTCAGGTGATCAATTGAATGTTCAAGCAGGGTTTTCCCGTTGATCTCCACCAGCGCTTTCGGGATCGTATCGGTTATGGGCCTGAGCCGTGTCCCTAATCCGGCCGCCAGGATCATTGCTTTCATAATTTTTTCATTAATGACTGCCAGCTGAAGACTGCCGGCTATTCAATAGTCAGATTGGTATGTTTTAACCTGACTTTCACGTTAAACTTATCCTGCAGGTATTTTGACAGCTCCTCTGCGCAAAATACCGAGCGGTGTTGCCCCCCTGTACAGCCAAAACTGACCATCAGGTTTGAAAATCCCCGGTCGGTGTAATTCCTTACACTTTGTCCGACCAGGCTGAATACATGATTGAGATATGCATCTACTTCCGGCTCTTTCCTTAAAAAATCTATTACCAGCTTATCCCTGCCGGAAATATCTGAAAATTCAGGGTACCTGCCCGGGTTTGGCAATGCACGGCAGTCGAATACAAAACCTCCACCGTTGCCGCTTTCATCAGCAGGAATTCCTTTTTTATACGAAAAGCTGATGACGTTAACCGTAAGATCCGACTTTGTTGATTTAATACCTGAAAAGGCGGGGCTCCCTGTTATTTCATCCAGGGCTTTCATAAGCATAGGCAGACGAACAGGGATCTGGTCTCTTTCACGCAGTATTTTAATGTTCTGTACTGCAAACGGAATGCTCTGCAGGAAAAGCGGTTTATTCTCGTAATAGCCCCGAAAGCCATATGCTCCCATCGCCTGGAGTATCCTTATGAGTACAAATCCATCGAAATATTTGCGAAACCTGGTTTCTTCAGAAGAACTGAATTGCATTCCCACTTTAATATAATGGTTCAGTAGCTGGCTCCTGAAATCTTCGGGAAGGTCAGCTTTTGCATCGTAAAGAAGCGAAGCCAGGTCATACTGGAGAGCTCCCTTCCGCCCCCCCTGGTAATCGATAAACCAGGGAGCGTTATTGTGGATCATGATATTCCTTGACTGAAAATCGCGGTACATGAAATTATCGGCCCTGACCTCAAGAAGAAAAGATGTCAAGGTATTGAAATCTTCCTCCAGCGTCTGTTCATCAAACGGGATCTTCGCCAGTTTAAGAAAATAATATTTAAAGTAGTTCAGGTCCCACATCATGCTTTGCCTGTCGAAGGCAGGCCTCGGATAGCAGTAATCAAAAGGTATGCTGTGCCCAGCGATGATCTGGAACCGGGGAAGGTATTCCACAACCTTGAGATATAACTTTACGATATCAGGGTGAATGTAGTTTTCCCGGGTACGCAAACGTGTAAGAGCCGAAAATAATGTTGTATCACCCAGGTCTTCCAACAGATATGCTTCGGAATCCGATGCAGTATGAAATACTCTTGGAACCGGGAGTTCCATCGCCTTGAAATGCCTGCTGAATTTCAGGAATGCGAGATTCTCCCTCACATCGGCATTATATGCGGCCACCACTGTTCCCGAAGCGCCTGTAAGGCGGTAATACTGCCGGTATGATCCCGAGCCTGCAAGCTTCAGGATCTTAAACGCTTCGCTTCCACTCCAATCCTTGTAAAGCCTGGCTATTTTATCTTCTATGCTCATTTGTCGTATATCACTTTCATCATGTTCATAAAATCATCACATGATCTCGATTTTTATTCAACTTCCTCCAGTTTTATCTCCGGTTCCAGGTACAGCAAATACTTCTTTACCTCCTTATATCCCATATCTTCAAGGTTCCTGGCATAGTCAGATAACTGGTTCCTGTATTTTTCCATTGGGCGGCCGGTTTTATAATCAACGATCACAGCCCGGCTACCTTTCAGGATCACCCGGTCGGGACGAACAGTATGTCCTCCCCTGGTCAGAATCTCAGCTTCCAGGCGCAGATCATCTTTTTCATTAAAAATAAAGGCCAGAGCCGGATCAGCAATAATCTTCCGGATCTTATTGCGGACTTCATCTTCCCGGGCCCTGTCGAGCAATCCATTTTCAATCATGGCGGTGATTATGACTGAGGCCTCGTTATCTTTGGTTATCCCGGCCAGGATGGTATGCAACACATTCCCAAACCTGCGGTTTTTGTCGGGATCATCGGGGTTCCATATCTCCGGAGCGCTGGAACGTATCCGTATTTTATCCCGCCATTCGCCGAACGAGACACCAGGCATTGGCATAACGCTAATTTCGGACGAAACAGCTTGATTTGCGGCAATAGGACATCCGAAGTCATAATCAAAACGATCGTCAGCCCAGATCTCCTTATGCTGAAGCCAGGCTTTCAATAATGAAGGAACCGAAGCCGGTTCATCGGTCTTTATCGGAGGCAATGGAGGCAGCAGGTACAATCTTTCTTCCGGCCTGGTCATAACCACGTAAAGCAAATTGAGCATGTCAAGCATGGATTTTTGCCTTTCTTCCAGGTATTTACCGGCAAAAACCGTTTCTTCCATATCTTTTCCGGAGGTCATAAGAGCAACAGGAAGGCCCTGGATATCACTATGATCCAGTCCAATCCATATATACTTCCTTGTATTTTTAAGGCTGTCGCCGGCAAACGGATAGATCACAACGGGAAACTGCAAACCCTTGGCTTTGTGAATTGTCATCAACTTTACGGCATCAATGCCCGAAGGCATGACCAATGAAAGCTTTTCATGGTGATCATCCCACCAATCCAGAAAATCCTTGGCCGATGATGAATGATCGGAACTAAACTTCAAGACCGTATTGAGGAAAAATTGCACATAAGCATCTCCGGCTGATGCCGGGCACAACCCATTGATCAGCCTTATGAAAAGATCATATACGGGAAGAGTTTTGATCAGGTTGGTACCATCGCCCCCGATCCGTTCATTCAGAAAAGTATTAAACAGGGCCGTTCTCTGGCTCTGGCCGCAGCCAAGCCAGGACCTGAAGAACGGCTTCAGGGAAGGGAACAACCGGCTGTAATGGTTCAGTGTTTCGGCCTGGATCACAGGGTTTACAGGGCCAAAAATGTACCTTACAAGCCCGGTGAGCATTCGCACCAGAGGAGAATAATTCAGCAGCAGAGATTCCCCGGAAACAACGGGAATTTCATTCTCTATCAGCATTTGAGCAACCAGGGAAGCTTCCCGGTTGGACCTGCATAATATCGCAATGTCCTTGGGCCTGTATCCATCCCTGCGGCAAGAGGAAATCACCTCAAGGGTTTTCTTCAACATAACATCAGCGGTGGTTTCCCCATCTCCTGTTTTTGCCGTAAAAGAAATACTGATATAACCGCCTTCCTTTAAGGGGTGAGCAAGCTGAACATGCCCATCGTACACTTTTTTACGTGCAGTGTCGAGAAAGCCACTAACATAGCCGAAGAAATCATTGTTAAATTCTACTATCTCCTTCCCCGATCGGAAATTCCGGTTGAGCAGCTTTTCATTAAAATTTCTTTCCAGGGCTTCCTGGCGTTCCCTGATGATCCAGTTATCGCTGCTCCCCTGCAGGGAAGGAAGAGAGGTAAACTGCTCAACATCCCCATTCCTCCAACGGTAAATGGCCTGCTTACCATCGCCCACAACGAGGTTGAAATAGCCTGATGCCAGAGAATTTTCAATAAGCGGAACAAAATTTTGCCATTGCAGGGCCGAGGTATCCTGGAACTCATCAATGAGGATGTGACGGTATTTCTCTCCAATCCTCTCGTAGATAAACGGAACAGGTTCCCCAAGAACCACTTTTGCTATGCGGCTGTTGAACTCCGATATATGAATAATATTATTTTGTTTTTTAAAATCCTGTAAGAGCCTGTCAATGCTGTTCAGCACAGCCAGGGGATAAACCGACTTCATAAGTATTTTAAAGAGGCAATAGTCGGCATAGGACTTTTCAAGCAGATGCAGCAGCTTGTGAAAACTGTCATGAAGGACAGGTTTTATACTCTCAATTTTTTCTTTGTCGGCGGATGATGCTTTACCGCTGCTCCAGTTGTCTTTCCCGACAGCAGCGACAAGCCTGGGGCTGGGACAAGGTTTATCGAACCTGCCGAGGGAAAGTTGTTCAAAATACCATGACAACCCTGAACGGCCATAGGCAAAAGACTGATGTTCAATACCTGCTTCGCTGATAGCATTCCACGACGCGGTAGCTTCCTCCTGCAGGGACCGCTCGAAGGTCCTGATTTTTTTCCTGAGGATACCGGCAATATGGGAGAAGTCATCCAGGCTGAGGTTCCTGAGTTTCAGCAACTGCTGCTGGCTGTCTTCATCAAGCAGCAGGGTTGAGAATTCCATCAGGGCCTTGTCGATGGCCCAGCTTTTATCATCATCCAGATTACTCTCAAGGAAGTTCACAAGCAGGGAAGTCAGTTGTTCATCATCCCCCGCTTTATCGAGCAGGAGATCAACCGCTGTCTCGATAAGCTCATCGGCATCGAGTTCCACCTTAAAGTTTAAAGAAAGTCCGAAATCATGTGCAAAGGCTCTGATGACACGATGGGAAAAGCTGTCGATGGTGCCAATTGAAAAATCAGAGTACCGGTGAAGTATTTTTTTAAGTGCCTCTCCGGCCCTGATACGAATCACGGTTTCATTTAACCCGGTATCGGTGACCAGCGATGGAAGCAGGTTTTTTGTGGCATGTCCTTTACCCGCTTCTTCGCCTGAAAGCTCTTCAAGGCAGCTCAGCACCCTGTGCTTCATCTCTCCTGCAGCTTTGTTGGTAAATGTCACTGCCAGAATATTACTAAAGCTGTCAGGGTCCTGCAATACAATACCCAGATATTCCTTTACCAGGGTATAGGTCTTGCCTGATCCGGCCGAGCTTTTGTATACGGTAAACGACATTACTTTTTCTTCGCTTTCTGTGCCTGTTTTTCAGCCCATTTTTTTCCGCGGAAAAGCTCACCGAATGTGTAGAAATCCCGTTGATATTTGATACCCACTCCCTGGGTATAGGGAGAATTGTTGTTCAGGATGTTTATCGTGTTGGTACGGTTAAACGCATGGAGCCTCCATCGTTTATTCGCTGTAAGGATATATTCGATATTTATATCCCCCACGATCTGGTTGGGTGATTGGGTTGAAGTTGATTTATAGGTGTTCATCCCGAAGGTACCGTCGATCAGCAGCCGGTCGTTCAGGAACTGGGTCGACATGGAAACGTCCCAGGATTGAGGATCGGTTGAACTGCCGGGGCGGTAATTCACGCCAACATTCACATTCTTTGATATCCCCGAAAGCCAGGAATTTATCTGGTTGGTCACCAGGGAGACAGAGGTTGCCCCAACATTGATGGTTGATCCTGTTGAAACAATCACCGGTTTAAAGGAGTTCATGACGAGCATATAGATCATTTGCTCATTCATTTCAGCGACATTCGTAGTGTCGATCTTGCTGTAAACGACCACTTTGATTTCCTCATCCACATTCGGCAGGTTCATGCTGAACTTGATATCCGGATTTTCAAGTTTGCCTCCAAGGTGAAAGATTACTTCAATGGGGAAGCGCATCTGGGCTTCATTCTGATCGGTTGTCAGTCCGGCAAGAGTAGTCTTTGTCTTGTATATGGCGGTGACGCTAAGGTTTGCATCGGCAGGGTCTCCCGACCAGGAGATCCTGCTCCCTTCGGTGATACTCATGGGCAGTCTTAGCAGGTTCTTGATCTGGAATACAAAAGAGCCCTTGGTGATGGTGTAAGTCCCTGCCATACTAAAAGGCTTCGCAGGGGTCATTGCCATCGCTATATTTCCTACTCCCTGCGCTTTAATGTTACCCAGCTGATCGGGCAGAAACACTTCCACCACAGCATCGGGATTGGCTTTCAATGCAATATCCAGGTTAATACTTGTCTCATCTTTTTTCTTCTCTTCGTTCAGAGCAATTGTATCCTTAGGGTTCACAAACTGTATGAAATCGTTTTGACTTACACTTGCAGTGAGGTTTATCGGGATAGCAACATGTGTATTCTTGCCTGTCTGTGCTTTTACCGCTATACTGATATTATCAAAAGGTCCGAATACATGTACTGTTCCTGTTCCGGTGGCTTTGCCATAGAATACCTGATTTTCTGCAAATGAATTGTTAAACGCCGAAAAATTGTTCAGGTCGATATTCAGATCAAGTCGCATATCCCTGAAATATTCATGGCTGATACGCCCATTGAGTACTCCTTTGTTTCCAAGCGAATCATACATGGTGATCTTGTTAAAGATAAACGCGTTGGAGTCAATATGCACGACATCCGCCAGTGAATACAGAACATTCAGGTAAGAGATTTTAAGTTCAGTACGGCTAAGTGTCAGATCTCCCGAAAGGCGAGGCTTATCAAGGGTCCCTTTAATGGTTGCATGCCCCGATGCCCAGCCGTTGAGGCCCGACATGAAACTTTTCACAAAGGGCTGAAGCATTTTCAGGTTAAGGTTTTTCAGGTCCAGAGTGAAATCCAAACGGGGTTCCTTCCCTGCATACAGGCTTCCATTCAGGTCAAACGGAATATTTTTACCTACATTCCCTGTATACTCGATGCGGGATCTCACATCAAAACGCTCATCCTCCTTGTTATAGTTTACATTCAGCAAGGCATCTCCAAGAAGCTCCTTGTTGAATCTGAACTGATCCAGTTTAAGATCGGAGAGTATCCTGATATTCTTGTAGACATTCATCAGTTTCACTTTACCGCTGAGCATCCCTTCAATTTCAATTGCTGTGCTTCCTGTCAACCGGTCCAGGGAGGAGACATCAACTTTATTGAATGCGAGGGACAAGGTATCCTGCGGTCTCGCTGAGACTTTTCCATTGGCCTGCAAAAATTGGTCTCCTGCTGTGAAATTCAGACTGTGAATGTCGATCAGGTTGGTATCGATAGTTATGTAATTATCACGGTCGATGGTCCATTCACGGTTTCCGATCAGAATCCCCATATCAGAAATTTTGATCTCGGCTTTCGGATTATTCAGAAAACTCACATACCCGTCAAAACCGCTGAGTTTCCCTGCTTCAGTCCATGAGAATGCATATTGAATAGTGTCATGGTGAATATGAGACCTGAGGTTGAATGTATCAAGCTTGACCTCAATGCTGTCATTTTTTTTGGCTTTTTTAAAGTATATGGCATCTGAACCTGTATTCACCGAAAGGTCACTGCTGCTCGTCTGTGCCTCCAGATGCCAGTTGGGAATATAAATTCCTGAAACATCCAGGAACGGAGCTTTGCCCCTGACTGATAAAATACCTTTAAGCTCATCGTAGAAACCTTCGACAGATGCATTTTCAGAAACCTTCAGGAACGGAATAAAGATATTAGTGAGCTGGTCTGTATTTTTAAATTTCACATTACATTTCAAGACCTGGCCCGATGTAACAAGAGCTTCATATTTAGCCGAGTCTTTAAGGTAAAACGAAGCCAGGTAATTCTTAATAAAAGTATACATGGAAGGAACTACCTGCTTGAAGCTGAAATGGCCGCTCATGTCAGCATCCACGAAATCAGATTTCAGGTGGTACAATTTGTCTCCGGTATCATTAATGTCGTTCGTCAGCATAAGGTTTTTCATGTGGATCGATTTACTTCCTTCCACATAATTGACATTCTCAAGTCCTATGTATCCGTCAATATTGTCAAGCTTGTTACCGGTGAAGTTTGCTTTGATCACACCAGCAATGATCTCGATGCTGTCGCGGTGCAGAAACCCCAGGTTGAACAGCTGGGCATGTTTTATTTCCGCATTGAAATCGAAGTCGGGAATGGAATCGGAGAAATTCATCATCCCAACGAAATTCAGAGCGAGATTAGTGTCTGCAACATCAAGATATCCGGTAAACCTCTTGTTGAATAAAATTCCCCTCAAATCAAGTTTATGATAATTATATTTCAGTAGCCTTGTGGAATCAACATGTACATTAAATTCAACATCTGCATTTGAAGAACTAAGACCTTTGCCTTTAAGCTCTCCCCTGAACGTAGTAACCCCAATGGAAGCTGTGTCTCCGGTTAGTTTACCAATATCAAACCCGGTTACGTCGAGCTGTCCCTGGTACGAAAGTTTATATTCATCATGCGTACGGCGCATAATAAGGTCGGTACGAACATTGCCAAGGTTTGTGCGAAAGAGTGCGTTTGAGACAAAATCGTTATAATACCCTGTAAAGTTCCCGCTGAAACTAAGCACGCCTATATTAGCCAGCATTCCAGGCAATGCAATACTGTCGCCTTCGCCGGGCAATAAAAATGCTTCAATATCCTGTTTATTTGTAGTCATTGTTTTTACAGCCAGGTCAACAAACGTCTTTTTAACATCCGGCAAGCCGAATGCCCTTATATTCCCCCAGAAGTAAGTGTTGGTGCCGTATGCGATCCTGAAATCTCTCGCTCTGAAATTGCTGACGGTTCCATTTATTTTTCCTTCAAATCTGAACTTGTCTTTCATCCGCATGATATCAGGGGCAAAAAAACCAATATCCTGGAGATCCAGGTAAGTTGGTGAGATATCGGCCTTGATGGTAATGGCATTTAAAAAATCATTATAGGCGCTCCAGTTCGGGTAAAGAAAAGCAAAACTCAAAGAAAGGTCTGAATTATCGGTAAGCACTTTCAGATGGTTGGCTTTAAGAAAACCCGGGCTTACATGGAATTCCCCGCTCAGGTGCTGGACGTGGAAACCGCAGCGTTCTCTTGCCGATAGATCAGTGATATTTGCCCGAATGGTATCCGCATCGAAACGAATATCGGTAAGATGAAGGTTGATATCATTCACATCTATATTTGCATAATCCATACCTACAGGCACCCTTTCGGTGTTCTCGTTTTCAAAATGGAACCTCGTGGATTTCAGGATTACATTTGAAATGGTCAGGTCCCAGGGCTTAGCTTTCACCGTATCGGTTTTCCGGGTCGTATCCCTGGAAGCAAAATAATCGATAAAAGGCTGGATATTCAGGGAAGTATCCCCCAGATGGACGAGTAACTGAACTACAGCATGGTCAATGAAAACCTTTTCAATATTTATCTTGTGCTTTTTAATACTTATGAGCCCCGGGCGAACCGAAAGTTCTTTTGCGTTCAGGGCATATTCCCCCTTATGGTCTTTAATACTTATATCATGTATAACGAGTCCGTCCCATGGATTCAGACTAAAGCTCCTTAACCTGACATCGGTTTTCCATTCTTTTGAAAGGTAAGCTGCTGCAATGCGGACGCCAAGGGTTTGCATTCCGGTACTGCTTATAACCGACCAAAGCGTGAATACCAGTGAGAAAATGCTCACCAGGACGTAGACGACTATTTTGATCAGGGTTTTTATGTTATTTTTGCTTTGTTTTTCAAAGATTGCCCTGAAATTCTGAACCCGGGCAGTTTCGTATAATTTTTCACAGAATGCCTGTATACATCCTCGGTATTGAATCTTCCTGTGACGACACGGCTGCGGCTGTGATAGCCAATGACGTGATCCTGTCCAATATCGCCGCAAACCAGGACATCCATGCCTCTTACGGAGGTGTGGTTCCCGAGCTTGCTTCCCGTGCCCACCAGCAGAATATCATACCGGTGATACATACCGCCCTGCAAAGAGCAAATATAGGTAAAAATCAGCTTTCTGCAGTGGCTTACACCAGAGGACCCGGGTTGCTGGGATCCCTCCTCGTGGGAGCTTCTTTTTCCAAAGCATTTTCCATGGGGCTGGGCATCCCCCTCATAGAGGTCAACCATCTGCAGGCCCACATCCTCGCTCACTTTATCAGGAATGAAAACCGTTCGAATCCTGTTCCTTCATTTCCTTTTCTATGTCTTACTGTTTCGGGCGGACATACCCAGATCGTAATAGTTAAGGATCATTTTGACATGCATATCATCGGCCAGACTATTGACGATGCGGCCGGTGAGACCTTTGATAAGGCGGCCAAGATCATGGGGTTGCCTTATCCCGGCGGCCCTGAGGTAGACAAACTTGCCAAGGAAGGGGATCAGTCCAGGTTCAGCTTCTCAAAACCGATCATCCCGGGCCTGGATTTCAGCTTCAGCGGGCTTAAAACATCCATACTTTACTTTCTTAGGGACCGGCTTAAAGAAGACGAAAATTTTATTGAAAAGAACAAAGCCGACCTTTGTGCATCCATTCAGCATACGATCCTTGACATTTTACTCTCAAAGCTGGAGAAAGCGGCCCAGGAAACAGGCATTCCCGAAATTGCCATTGCCGGTGGCGTTTCAGCCAACTCGGGTTTACGCTCCAGGCTTGAAGCCCTGAAATATAGCAAAGGCTGGAAAGTATATATCCCTCCCCTGGCTTATACCACAGATAATGCCGCAATGATTGCTGTTACAGGGTATTTTAAATTTCTGAACAAGGATTTTGCGAACCAGTCGGATGCACCTTACGCAAGGAGTGCTTTTTGATTGCCTACTTGTCGTTAAGCAATTGAAAGCGGTCCTCATCAGTGGCCTCCATCATATTCCGCTTACGGTTGTAATGATAGTAGTACATGCTGTATTGGTTCTGAGGCATATTGAATGCAACCCACTGGTTCATGAAAAAATCGAAAAGGTATTCCCCATGCCTTTTGCCCAGATACCTGGCCATATCATACACGTCTGTTAAACCAAGCGTGTCAATATGATACTTATACCTAACTGAGTTAGTCCACGGATCGACAAGAAAATTGCCATCAAAGCTGTCAAATGCCGATTGGGAATCATAAAGAACTGTCTTTTTAGGTTTTGTGGCATTTACCTTGCTCAATTCAAACCAAACGCTGAAATCCATGGCATTCAGATTGAATTTTTTATAATAAACAGTATCGTTGACAGGTTCCTTATCCTCGAGCGGATATGTGTATTCATCGAGCTGTATCTGACTGATGTTCAACATGTATGCCTGCGATTTATCGGTCAGGAAGGAATCCATCTGGTCGGGAAGGTACACTTCGAATTTAGCTTTTCGTAACTCAGAAATAAACTGGTTTACATAATCTTCCAGGACTGCAGAATCGCTGACTCTCTGAATGAAGCGGCTGCTGAAAAAAAGAGCTGAGTCCTGCTGTTTATCAGTCATCTCTTCAAACCCGTCTATCTCCTCTCCCTTATGATTGTATTTATAAATATTTTCAGGAGGCGTTACCATTAGCCTTATCTTCGGACCGCTTTTCACGAAGGTCTGAGCAAATTTTTGTTCCGGCAAACAGGAAGTAAGAAAAAGGAGGCAGAGCCCAATTAAAAGAAACCAGCTTTTTGTCAGAGTCATCATAATACAAAACTACTGATTCTTACAAATATTATGCCGTAAATTATTATCTCAGGTTTTTCTGAAGGAAATTGATGGCATCGGGGTTTCTCATCCCAGCTGCCTGCATTAAATCCTTCAGGGCAGCTTCATTGCGGCCAGCCATCCAGAAACTTAAACCTCTTTGAAAATATGAATCCGATCGGTTTGGCCTGAGAGAGATCGCATTCGTAAAGTCACTGATTGACGCATCGAAACGTTTTAGGTTACGAAATGCGATTCCTCTGTTTATGCAGGCATCAGAAAAGGAAGGGTCCTGCAGAAGTACAAAGTTCAGCTCTTCCACTGCCTTTTCATTTTCTCCCATGTTGATCCTGACTGCAGCCCTGCTGTTCCAGGCCTGAAGATACAAAGGAAATTTTCTGATCGCCTGGTCAAAATTCCTGATCGCAGGGCTATATTCCTGCCTGGCGAACTGTTCGCAGCCCAGGTTAACCATGGCTCGGGCACTACCGGGAGCTTTCTGCAGACAATCGGACCAAAGGGTATATTCATCCTTCCAAACCTTATTCCTCTCCCTGGTAATCCATGCAAAAAACGTGCATTGCAACAAAAGGAACACTGCGGCAAGGTATAATAAAATATTTCCGGTATCAGGCTTTCGGGTCTTGAAAATCCTGCTCTGGCCGATCCTTCCACACAGATAAAAAGCCATTAAGACCCAAGCCAGGATGATCCCGGTGGCTGCCAGGTAGGCCCTGTGCTCAAATATGAAATTGGAACGGGGCACAAGGCATTGGGGCGCAATGACTATAAAGAACCAGAAGATGCCAAACGAAACCAGCCTGTCGCGTCTGAATAACCATACCGCAAAAGCAATCAACAGGATCAGTGCGGCAAGTTTTATTAAGAGATGGGGATAAGTAAGGCTCCCTGCCATGGGGTAATTGTAGTCAAGTGTTTGATGCACAGGCACTACAATTAATCTCAGATAGGTAACCAGTACATTGACCTGGGTATAATAGTATTTTAATGGTGTAATAAAATAAGGATGGCCTTCGCGAGGCGGGATAACCGAGAAGTACTTGCCTGAATTAATTGAAGCTATTGCCAGGAAGAAGAGAACAATCAGAGTTATGACCAGAACAAACAGCCCGGGGAAACGCTTTCCGGCAGTCCGCCTGAAGAAAAAGAAAAAATATACCATGAGCATGAGCAATGGCAGCGTCCAGGCTGTCTCCTTGGTAAAAAACCCAAGCAAGGCAGCTATCAGCGAACCTGCATAAAAAACAACAGCTGAACGTCTTTTCCCGGTCAAAAGACCTTTCGCGAAGAGGACAAGCGACATGAGGCAGAACATAGACGCGAGACAAACCAGCCTTTGAACGATATAAGTAACAGATTCCGTCATCAGTGGATGAACGGCAAACAGCAATGCGGTAAAAAAGGCGATATTCCCCGAGGAGGAGGCAAGCGGATGCTCTTTGAGGTAAGGCGACAAGAAAAGCAAGCGCAGAAGTTCCCATACTAACAAGGCATTGATCAGGTGAATGCAGAGGTTTACTATGTGATAACCAACAACATCAAGCCCGTTAAAATGGTAATTCAGGGCAAAAGTGAAAAATGCCACCGGTCTGTACTTATTAAAAAACATCCATGCTTTCCAGTCAGAGAGCTCGAAAACAGCGGAATTGGAGACAATATTCGGGAAGTCGTCGAAATGGAAAGAACATCCGAATGAATTGGAATACGCAGCTATACCGGCAAGGATAATTATAGCTGGTTGAATGAAAGCTCCCTTTTTCAAGTGGCTCTGATTAATTCTTTTTATTGATGGCGGATGAACTTCTCACCAAATGCCTTTCCATAGTCAAAGCACCTTTGAAGGGTGTCGGCATGGGGAGTAAACTTGATCATCAGGCCTTCATCCATTAGATCTAGTTTCAGGTTGGCAAGGGCCGAAGTCATGATCTTTGCCCCTTCCCCACTCCATCCGTAAGAACCGAAAACCGCTGCAAGCTTTCCGCGGTCCCTGATCGGGTTTATGGCGGCAAATACCTGGTAAACAGGAAGGAGGATATTCTGGTTGAAGGTCGGGCAACCCAGCATGACCCCGGCGCTCTGCATCAGTTTCTGCTCGATCATTGCAAGCTTCATGTGTTCGATATTGCACAGATCTACCTCTATATCACCAACCGAGCGAATGCCCTCGGCTATCTTCATTGCGATCATACCTGTGTTGTGATATGCCGAGACATACCCCAGAAAAACCTTGTTACGGTTTGGATTCTTCAGGTATTCTTCACTATATTCAACAGATGCATCAACCCATTTTTTCCAGTCTTTTCTGAGGATCATCCCATGGCCGGGTGCGATCATGCTTATTTCGAGAGGGCGTATGCGTTCAATAGCCTGCAGCATAAAACGGCTGTATGGTTTCATGATCACATCGAAATAATAACGGAAAGCATCACTGAAATCGGGGACCAAATCATCAAACATTCCTTCATGACAGTAATGCTCACCGAAAATATCGCAGGTAAACAGGAGTTTCTCCTCAACGAGGTAGGTCATGATCGAATCAGGCCAATGAAGGTTTGCTGCAGCAATGAATTTCAGGGTCTTATTGCCAAGGTCGAGTGTATTCCCGTCTTTTACGACAATATGCGGAAAATCGAAACCCAGGAGGTCTTTGAGGTAGCGGATGGCATTTCCGCTGCCTACAACCTTTGCTTTTGGCGCAATCTCCAGGAGCCTGGCCAGGCAACCCGAATGGTCGGGTTCGGTATGGTCCATGACGATGAAATCAATTTCAGAGGGATCGACCAGTTTGATTAATTTTTCCCTGTAAACCTCCCAGAAAATGTCCTTTACGGTTTCAATGATGACTTTTTTGCCGGCATTTATAAAATAGGAATTGTAGGTAGTTCCGTACTTTGTTTCCATGACCACATCAAAGGTCACAATATCGCGGTCAAGAACACCGACCCAGGAAACATCATCGGTGAGAGCAAGTATTTTGTCGTCGTTCATGGTATTCCTTGTATGGGGTTCACAAATGACGGAGCCGAAATTAAAACAGCTCCATTTGCTCCCCTTTTATTTCTTCTTTGGTTTTATTTTTGTCGGGCTTCTTAGCTGAGGGTTTATCAGTTACTTTTCTCGCAGACCCTGATTCAGGTTTCAACTCTGAATTATTCCCGGTTGTTGTTTTCTTTTTTAATCCCGGCAAGGCTTTTTCTGCTTTTTGTCTGGCGGATGTCCTTTTCCCTTTATCCTTCAGGGGCGTTGGTTCAGTATCTTCAATCCCGGGTAGCTCAATCGGAGGTTGCATCGGAGAATCATCTGAATTGTCGCCTTCCGGGTCTGTTTCAACTGAAATTTCCGGTTCGGCAATCTGAAGGGGCTCGAGCCATTCTACCTTTTTCACGGGGTAAACGGTGATCTTTCTCCCTTTTGCCTTAACTCCTTTTACCCCGATGAATTCATGAACAGAAATGATCTCCGATTCAGATCCTTTTGTTTTGATTTTCATATCAAACAGGATCTCAAACTGCGGATATCTGTCATAAGTGAATAATATCATTTTATCACCGGGTTCAACAAATTCAACCTTTTTCTCGGTAAGCTCAATTCTGAAACGTTTGATGTAATATTGTTTGGTTTCTTCTTCCTGGTATATCACGGTAAAGATCCTTGCCGGATCAAACTTCTCAATCAGAACCATTTCCTCTTCAAAATGAGTCGACAGGTCAAAGGAAGTCAACTTGTACGCCCCGCTTTGCATGAAAGTAAAAATCCGGTCGGCACCTGCAAATGCTCCGAGAAGCAGACCACGCGCTTCGGTATTGAGCCTTTGCACGGTATCGTCATACCAGATATTAAGCGAGCCAAGGGTTGACACTCCCTCCTGCCTTATTTCTATCTTACGCACAGCGTATTTCGTAAGGGTATTTCCGATGGAATTCCTTCCTTTGATGGACAGACTTGCAAAATCGAAATCAAAGAATGTTTTTTTAAGACGGGGTTTGGGCTTAAGCTCCACTTTTACCATTTCAGCCTCCCCGTTTGGATTAGCGGTAAAATACAGCATTTTTGAGCCTGCCGTACCCTTGGTCGCTGAATATTCCTTATCGCGGGTCACACCCAGAACACTGAAACGTTTTACCATGATCTTCCCGTTCTTTCCATCGCGGTAAATCAGGTTGTATACCGTACGGTTGTCATTTTTCTGGAAGACATTGATATACGTAACATTTTGCCCCACAAATACCTTTTCGGCCACTTTGGTGACAATGAAGGTCCCGTCGTCACGAAAGATGATAATATCATCAATATCGGAACAATCGCAAATATATTCATCCTTGCGCAAACCTGTGCCTGCAAATCCTTCTTCCCTGTTCACGTAAAGCTTTTGATTTGCAGCCGCAACTTTCGCTGCTTCAATTACTTCAAAATTACGAATCTCTGTTTTACGGTCACGGTTTTTGCCATATTTTTTACGGATCTGGCGGTAATATTCAATAGCATAATCGATCAGGTGGTCGAGGTGATTCTGCACCTCGTCCATATCAAGCCTGATGCCTTTCATCACCTCATCCGCCTTATTGGAATTGAATTTGGAGATACGTTCAATAGGGATCTTTCTCAAGCGTTTGACATCCTCATCGCTGACCTGCCTGATAATTTGTTTGGCGAATGGTTTAAGCCCTTTGCGTATAGCAGAATCGATTTCCTCATCGGTTTTGCATTTCTTGATCCCTTCGTAGACTTCGTTCTCAATAAATATTTTCTCAAGGGAGGAGTAATGCAGTTGTTCGTTAAGTTCTTGCAGTTTTATTGTAAGCTCCAGTTTAAGGAGGTCGACAGTTTGGCTGGTATTATGTCTGAGGATATCAGATACACCTATAAATCCAGGTTTCCCATTCTTGATGACACATGAGTTGGGGGAGATGGAAACTTCGCATTCGGTAAAGGCATAAAGTGCATCCATTGTTGTATCGGGTGACACTCCTGGGGCCAGGTGGATAAGAACTTCAACGTTCTCTGATGTATTGTCATCGATCTTTCGGATCTTGATCTTTCCTTTATCGTTGGCAACCAGGATTGAATCAATGATTGAACCTGTAGTGGTTCCGAACGGGATCTCGGTGATCTTCAGGGTCTTTTTATCATCCTGTACAATGCGGGCTCTCACTCTGATTTTCCCTCCGCGCAAGCCATCATTGTATCTTGAGACATCAATCATTCCTCCTGTCAGAAAATCGGGGAACAGTTCGAATTCCTTATCCTGCAGTATCTTTATGGAGGCATCAATAAGTTCGTTGAAATTATGAGGCAATATCTTCGAGGCCAGTCCGACAGCAATTCCTTCCACTCCCATCGCCAGCAGAAGCGGAAATTTTGAAGGAAGCGCAACAGGTTCCTTGTTTCTTCCGTCATAGGAAGATTTCCAGGTAGTTGTTTTAGGATTAAACTGAACTTCCAGAGCGAATTTCGACAGCCTTGCTTCAATATACCTCGCTGCAGCTGCGCTATCGCCTGTAAGAATGTTTCCCCAGTTGCCCTGGCAATCGATCAGGAGATCCTTTTGGCCAAGTTGAACCAGTGCATCTCCGATGGAGGCATCACCATGGGGATGGTATTTCATGGTATGGCCGATGATATTGGCCACTTTGTTATATCTCCCGTCATCCAGCTCCTTCATGGCATGCAGGATTCTTCTCTGAACAGGTTTCAGACCATCATTGATCTCTGGGACAGCGCGCTCAAGGATCACGTAGGAAGCATAATCAAGGAACCAGCCCTGGTACATGTCGTTAAGGTGGATAGACTGGGAAAGGGAGCCTTTTTCCAGCTCGGGTGCTTCTCCGTTAGAGTTCGTTTCGTTATGTTCCTGATCGGATTGCATACTGGAGGATATAGATATGTTTAAGATTTAAGTTTACGAAAGTCCCTGATCGCTTTTGGATTTTGATTAGCAAATATAGAATTTCGGAGCAAATGCCGGTCAAATTGTTAGCAAAATCCTTAACTTTGCGCTCTCGAAGGGGTCCCGTAGCTCAGTTGGATAGAGCAACAGCCTTCTAAGCTGTGGGTCGCGCGTTCGAATCGCGCCGGGATCACAAACCGCCCCTTAACGGTTGAATTACTGTAGATTCAACAGCAAACTATTGTTTTCTCAGTGCAATCCATGATCCGGCACCAAGCTTATAGGTTCCTGAAAAATTGCCGTAATTGATGGACAGTTCAAGGCGCAGGGAACTGTTGATAAAACAGACATTGCTTCCAACCGGGACAGACGAATAGGTGGTTCCCATTACCAGGTTCAGATGCGTTGTATCGGAGGTAAGGCTCAGAACTGTGCCGGAAGGATAACCCGACACCAAACCCTGTGGAATGTTTGTAATACAGTTACCGAAATTATCGGTAAACAGTATCTCACCTTTTATTGTATCTCCCGATACAATGGGGTCCTGGACGGGAAATTTTTTCGGGTTTGCACAAACAGATCCGAAAGATGATAATTCGGTACCAGAGATAAGCGACAGAATCGAACGTTTATAAAACTCCTGGATCGAAAGCGTGCCAGGCTGGGCGCCTCCCAGCACCGCGGGGTTCTCAATATAGTAACAGGTTATTCCTGAATAATAATTAAAGATTCGGGTTGAGAGCATATTGTCGGGAGCAATGATAAAAACATCCCCGGCTTTATAGATTATTCTCCTGCTGTTGGCCCCCGGCTCAATGATCCCGGCAAAACACACCCCTTTTGGATAGTTCAGTACAGTATAAAAGAGCAGGTAAGCTCCCTGGTAAACATCAAAGGCTTTTGACTGGTAGAACTGCACGGTTATTGAAGGGTACTCTGATCTTACCGCCCCTAAAATACCAACTATCATATCGCTGCTTTGATCATTATCGGAAACGATAACCAAAGTGCTGACCTGGCGGGCAGAAGTTGCTGGTGCCACAACTTCGGTTTTATGGCATGAATTTGCCAGAGTTAAAAGAACAAAAAATCCAATTATAATTTTGAAGTTCAATAGCTTGATCCCTTTCCTGCCATAAGATTTGTTTGTACCAGTAGCTATCAACAAATATAGGAAAAGATTAAAACCCTTAGCCCGGAAACCGGATTTTTTAGAATTGTTCACCGGCCAGGCGGAGAAACTGTCTGAATTATTCCATTGCATCCAGAAATTCATCGGCATCCTCGTAGACTTCTGTTTTGCGGCCCAGCAGTGGCAGTATCTTGCCGACCAGCAATCCGCTTGTAAAAGCAATGACAATAGTGATCATTATACCTGATAACTGCTGCCTGATATCCAATGCGGCAACAATGGGCAATACGGCAAGTCCCCCCATAAGCCCGGGCAAACCGTGAAGGTTCGTCACTCCGCAAGTGTCGATAAGCTTCATCCATTTCTGTTGTTTAGACTGTATCACTGCAAAACCAAAGGTCGACAAGGCCCCGGCCATGATGCCTATGATCATTGCTTCGGAATGCGTTGCATTTGCACAGGCCGAACCTATTGCAACCCCTCCGGCCAAAGCAGCATTGGCAATATCGGCAATACTTGCTTTTTTGCGAAGGGAAACTGAGACTATATAGGTGGTTATTGTCGATCCGCATAGGGCAAGGATAACATTAACCACAGTGGAAGGCATCTGTTCGGGAGTCACAAGGGCGGCGCAGAAACTGGGCCAAAAAATCCAAAGGATCATACTTCCAAGCATGGAATACCGGTCGGAAACAGAATCAGACTCAATGGTCTTTTCAAATTCCTGCTTAGTAGTCATGGTGAGTGCAACACCCAAACCAAAAATAGCACCAAAGGCATGGATAACAATAGAACCGCCGGTATCCAATACACCGCCTGCTTTGATAACGCCCAATCCACCGTTAAGTACGATCCATTCATTAAACATATAACAAGGAACAAAAAGCAATCCCAGTAAAAGGTATTGCTGCATCTTAAGCCGGCCCAGAACGGCACCTGCAGCGATCAGTAGGCTTGCACCGCAAAATTCACCCAGGATCAAACGGCGGATGTCAGTATCATTCATCCCCGCCCCGTTGCTGCTGATCAGCATATACACTGGCAGTGATATGCTTACAAGAAGGAAGGTGGCGGTAAGCGCCGAACGCCCGTATTTACGAACAAAAACCATCAGGAAACCAAAGCCGACAAGAAGCATGGCCATGATGTGTATGGCACGGTTATATTGCTGGTCGTTGGTAATAGCTGGAGCCAGCCCTGAATTTAATGATTCGGCCGCTTCAGACAAGACGGGAAGAGCCGTAAGGAAAAGGAACAAAGTGAAGAACCTGAAAATAGTTTTATTGTTCATAAGACTTCTGTTTAGAGTAATACGTAGAACGAGCTAAGTGAATTTCGTAGTTTGAAGGGCGCAAAAATATTGTTAATTTTTTAACAAACAAAGTCAGCTCAGAAAATTTCTGTTTCCCTCCTGACGATGTTAGCTGATTATGATGTTAAACGACGTTTGAACTGTTTGTAAAATTGCCTGAAGTACACCTTTTATGATTTTTTTGTATCTTTGCGATCAGATTAAATCAGTGTTGATGGCATTTAAGGACGATATTACTCTTCCTTCAGCATTTCTGCTTACTCTTGGCAAACATAGCGAACGTCCTGCCATGGCTATGATAGGAGGAGAACAATTAACATACGGGGATCTTTATCGCCGAATCAGGGCGATCATGGCTTTCCTGGAAAAACTGGGTATTGTTCCGGGCGACAAAGTTGCTATTCTGAGCGCTGGTCTGCCAAACTGGGGAGCAAGCTATTACGCCGTCACATTTATGGGAGCTGTTGCAGTACCTTTACTTCCCGATTTCCATCCCGACGAGATCCGCAACATTCTTGAACATTCGGAAGCGAAAGCCATCTTCTTTTCAGAAAATCAGCAGTCAAAGGTCAATTCAATACCAGAAGGCATAACCTCAAAGCGGATCAGGATAGAAGATTTCTCTTTGAAAAACGGGAGCCTGTCCGACCCCGTGTTCATTCCATCCGCAGAACCGTTAAAAGAATATTCTGTTCATTCGGATGATCTTGCCTCGATAATTTACACTTCGGGTACTACGGGCAAGTCAAAGGGAGTGATGCTCACTCATCTAAACATTTGTTTCACAGCCGATAAAAGCGGCCGCGTTCAGGAGATCATAGAGACCGACCGCTTCCTTTCAGTTCTGCCCCTCTCCCACTCTTATGAGAATACCATTGGCATGGTTTTACCAATGTTAAGAGGCGCTGGCATCTGGTACCTGGGCAAAATACCGACACCTTCGGTTCTTCTGCCGGCCTTGCTTGAAGTGAAGCCTACTATCATGCTTACTGTGCCGATCATCATTGAAAAGATCTTCAGGAATAAGATCCAGCCTGCTTTTACAAAAAACATTTTCCTTCATGCCGCCATACATGTTCCATTCCTCAGAAAGATCCTTAATGTGGCTGCGGGTAAAAAGTTAATGCAGACTTTCGGAGGCGAACTTCACTTCTTTGGAATTGGCGGAGCCAAGATCAACCGCAGTGTTGAAAAATTTCTTATTGAGGCGAAGTTCCCATACGCCATCGGTTACGGGCTTACCGAGACATCGCCTCTGCTTGCAGGATTTAACCCACAGAATGCAAGACTGCAGTCGACCGGACCTTCCATTGAGGACATTGAGCTGATCATTCAGCATCCCGATAAAAAAACCGGTGAAGGCGAGATATGGGCAAGAGGCCCCAATGTCATGAAAGGATATTACAAAGAACCTGTACTTACTTCGGAAGTCCTTACTGCCGATGGCTGGTTTAAAACCGGTGATCTGGGAATCTTTGACAAGGACGGCTACCTTTATATCAAGGGAAGGCTCAAAAATACCATTATCGGACAGGGAGGGGAAAACATCCACCCTGAAGACATCGAATCTATCATCAACAACTTCCGTCATGTGGCTGATTCCCTTGTTGTCGTACAACAGGAAAGGCTGGTTGCCCTGGTGCAATTCAACAGGGAGGAGATAGAAGAACGTTACTCACAACTCAAGTACGACATCTCAAATTATGTCGAACATAAAATAGATGAATTGCAGCAGGAATTGCTGCAGTATGTTAACACCAGGGTGAACAAATTCTCCCAGGTTCAGCGGATTGTTGTGCAGGAATTCCCGTTTGAAAAAACCCCTACCCAGAAGATCAAGCGATACCTGTATACATAAAATTTGCAAATTTGTGTTCAGGGCCTTTTCCCGATCATATTGCGAAAGAAACGAGGGAACCAGGATCATGAAGCAACTGCAAAAGAAATCACAAAAGCCAAAGACCATCAGGGTACCATACCGTGAAACCGGCATCATTCTTCCCCTGATAATCATTACAGGTTTGACTTTCCTCATTTATATCCCTGCACTTTCCAACGGATTGCTTCTTTGGGATGATCACACATATACCTGGCAAAATCCTTTTTTAAAGAATTTTGATTTTTTCAGGGTGTTTTCGTTCTCCTCATTTTACATGGGCCATTATCACCCGCTGACGATGCTTTGGTTGCATATGGAGTACCTGCTGTTTCCAAAAGGGGTTCCCGGGATGTATGACGGACTCAACCCGTTTTGGTTTCATCTCAATAATATAGTCATTCACCTTGCAAACACTTCCCTGGTATTTTATATCATTTATGAACTAAAGGGAAGGAAAGAATGGGTTACTGCTGCCGTTACCGCGTTATTATTTGGCATTCATCCCATGCATGTTGAAAGCGTGGCCTGGGTGTCGGAACTCAAAGACGTTCTTTACAGCCTGTTTTTTCTGGCCTCCCTCCTGGTTTATATCTTCTATATCAAAACAAACCGGTTTCTGATCCTGGCCTTGTCATTTGTATTATTTATTCTTTCAGATTTGTCAAAGGCCCAGGCAATAACCCTTCCGGTCCTTTTCTTTGTTATAGACTACTACCAGGGCCGTAAATTATCGTTGAAAACAGCGCTGGAAAAAGTCCCTTTTTTACTTCTTTCTGTTTTTTTCGGCATCCTGGCTGTCAAAGCATCAGTTGCCGGCTATGTCGTGAACGGTGTCCAAACATCCATTGTAATGAATGTCATGAATGGATGCTACAGTTTTTTGGATTATATATTCCGGATGTTTGTACCTGTAAACCTCTGTGCAGTGCATCCTTATTCCTACAGTATCCTCTCTGACCTGCCTTTCTGGTTTTACTTACTACCGATAATCCTTGCAGGACTTATCTTTTTGGCGTTTATCACGGCCAGACGTTCCAGGGATTTTATGTTTGGCTTCCTGTTTTATGCAGTGACCATATCTGTTATGCTCAAGTTGGTGCCGGTTGGCGATTGCCTGGTTAATGAGAGATATTCCTATATCCCATATATTGGTTTGTTTTTTATCATTGGCCAACTGATTTCAGGTTACCTGGAAAAAGATCAATTGAAATATCTGGTTTACACTATGTTTTTCCTAATTGTAACAGCTTGTTCAATACTATCAGTGCACCGGATCAAAGACTGGAAAGATAATTCGACTTTCTATGAAGACATGGTACAAAAATATCCCGGGTTCTGGAGAGGTTATTACGGCCAGAGTGTTCTGTATTATAAGAACGGAGAATACGACAAAGCCTTTGAGACAGCCGACAAAGCATGCAGCCTTAATCCTCCGGCTGCTCCTTATGCAATGAGGGGAACGCTCTATTTAGAACATCAAAAGAAATACGACCTGGCGATAGCCGATTTCAACAAACTCCTTAATTTAAAGGAAAAGGACAACCACTTCAACATTATCGCACATAGCAGTCTCGGCCAGGCTTTTTTCAACAAGGGTGATTTTACAAGAGCCAATGCAGAATATTCAAAAGCCATCGGTCTTGATCCTGAAAATACCCTCGCATACATTAAGCGGGGGACAATCTGCGCCGATAACCTTGGCCGTTACGATGAAGCCATGTCTGATTTCAGGAAGGTACTGGACATGGATCCCTCACAAAAGGAAGCAGCACTTGGCATAGGGTATTGTTACTACAGAAGGAATATGACTTCCGAAGCTATTTCTGCTTTCGGAAAGGCAATAGCCCTGGATACATCCGACGGGCGGCTTTATTATTTCAGGGCTCTGGCTTTTGCTCAGGCGAAAAGGTTTTCTGAAGCAATTGCCGACGGCATGAAATCAAAACAACTGGGTTATAATATCAGTGAGAGTGACCTTCAGCACTGGAATTCACAAAGGAAGCAATGATCTGTTATACTTTTATATCTAGAAACAACAAGATGAATTCACACAGGATTGCTTTTTTGATGTTATTATTTCTGTCAATCCTGTTTCTGCCACAGTGTAAGAAGAGTTCCGATACTGTGACACCTGTCGAACTGCCCGGTGACTGGCAGCCAACCAATGGGCCGGGCAGCGGCCTGATCCTAAGCCTCGCTGTATCAGGTAATGCACTATTGGCTGGCTTGGATGGACATGGATTGTATTATTCATCAGATGCAGGAGCCTCCTGGACATGTGACAACTCGGCTATCCCGAATAACACCAGCCCGTATGCCATTGTTCCTGTGAATGACACAGTTGTTTACACAGTAAGCGACAAAATCTACCAGTCATGGAACAGTGGAAAGGAGTGGCATCCGCTGGCCGGCTTCTCCTCAGCAACCATTTCTCTTGCAATCAACGGACCTCAGTGGTTTGCCGGGACATCCAACTCCGGTTTGTTTTCATCGGAAGACTATGGCAGTACCTGGAAAAAAGTGAATACCGGTCTTCCTGACAGTAATTATGTTTATTCTATATTCTTTCATGGTTCCACCATCTTTGCAGGAACTTATCATGGGGGGTTGCTTGTATCACAGGACACCGGAAAAACCTGGCATGTTAACAGCCAGATGCCTATAAACACGGTCATTTCCTCATTTGCTTCCAAAGGATCGACTATTTATGCAGGAACTTTCAACGGGGTATGGGAATCTGACGACAACGGGCAAACCTGGCTTGCCACAACCCTCGAAAACCAGGAAGTGTACGACATGCTGATTGTCGATAATTACGTATTTGCTGCTGTTAAATCCTGGGGTGTATACGGAACTACTGTCGGAAGTTCAAGATGGTGGCTTTTTTGTTACGGACTACCTTACTATACCACAGTTACAAGTATTGCAACCGACGGGACCCTGCTGTATGCCGGTACTAAAGGTTACGGGGTTTGGACCCACAAACTCAGGTAGATCTCAGGGGATCAGGTCGGAAGCATTCACAACTTTTGCATAAAAACGATCAAGCGAAGCAAGGGTGCTTGCATGTACATCGGCAGCTGAAACGATGCGTTCACCCCATTTTAAAGGACGGGTGGCGCAGGCATCCTGGACAACTATGCATTTAAAACCATAGTCATACGCGGCACGGGTAGCCGCTTCCAGGCACATATGAGTCTGCATTCCGCAAAGAACGAGACGTTTCACATGCAGAGACTTCAGGATTTCCAACAAGTCAGTCCGGTCAAAGGCATTTGCCTCCTGCTTGGTGATCACCTTCTCCCCTGGCAGAGGTGCAACATCAGGGTGAATAGGACTTCCGCCAATATGCTGAATGTGGATCACAGGAAGTTTCTGATCCCTGAAAAGCTTAAGAACATCTGCAGCTTTTGCGCTCGCTGCTTCAGGATTCTCCAGGGGTAATTTGCCTCCCGGAAAATAAAAGTCCTGGATATCAATCAGCAGAAGGGCAGTTGGCAATGTATCGTTCTTAACCGATATATTCTGTGAAAACGCAGGTTGTCCCGTAACCAGAAGCATCACCAACATCATCAGGACCAATGCTGAATAAAATAATGTATATCTCATAGAATTAATTTAATCCGCTCCAAAGTTAAGACCTTAAGCCTTAAACCTGCCATTAATACGACATTTTTCCATAATTTTGCGAAAATTTCCAATGACTGCCTTTTCTTGTTTATGATACGACCACTCTCGCTCCTGCTTGGACTTTTCTTGCTTCCCACAGTATTACTATCCCAGTCAAAGCCAAACGGTATCATCGTCGGAAAGATATTCGACACTCAGGAAAAAATGCCTGTCGAATATGCCAATGTAGCCCTGGTTGATACTGTGGATGGTAGAATAGCCGGTGGAGCCGTAACCGACAGTACCGGTTTGTTCCGCCTTTCCAATGTCCCCAATGGTATTTATTTCCTGGATTACAGTTATATCGGTTATGAGAAGAAACGTTCAAGGCCCATCGGCATAGACAGGAAACGCAACCGGGTCGATGCAGGCGAACTTGGGCTTACGCCATCCGCAGTGAATATGAAAGAAATTACAGTAAGTGCGGAAAGGAGCATGATCGTGAGCAAAATCGACCGCAAGATTTTCAATGTTCAACAGGATATCATGGCCCAGACGGGCACCGTCACCGATGTGCTGCAGAATATCCCTGCCGTCACGGTCGACATGGACGGGAATGTAAGTCTCAGGGGTTCGGGCAATGTGACCATTCTCATCAATGGCAGGCCTTCGTCCATGGCGGGAACAGCAAGCCTTGACCAGATGCCCGCTTCCCTGATTGAAAGAATAGAAGTGATCACTAATCCTTCAGCGAAATACCGCCCCGACGGCACTGCAGGAATTATCAATATCGTACTGAAGAAAAACCGTAAAGCAGGGTTTAACGGAAGTTTAGGGGGTAATATCGGGAACAATGACCGTTATACGACCAACCTTCAGCTTAACCTGAATACCGGGAAGTTTAATATTTATGGCAGCTATGGTTTCAGAAAAGATTATCGCTGGAGGAGCGGAGATCTGAATTCACAAACCATTGATACGGCAAAGAACCAGTCGACTTACCTTTACCAGCATTCAGAACAATACTCCAGACCCGTTTCTCATCTGGCTACGTTGGGAGCCGACTGGAATATCAGCGACAAGGATGTTACAGGGATTTCCGGCACCCTCAATTACAGGGATTTCAGCCGCCACTCAACTGCATACAATCTGTATAAAAACGATTCGCTTCATCCTGTCGAGGAGTTCACACGTTACCAGGATGGCCCTGATTACGAGACCAGCGTTGGCGCAAATGCATATTACGAACATACCTTTAACAGGGAAAGCGAGCACAAACTCAGAGCCGATTTTGTATTCCAATATGATGATGAGCATGAGAATTACACATATAATACGGTTTACACCCTCCCTGTATACCCGAATTCGACAGATTATAATTACAACCACATCCTGGATCAAAAGCTGAACCTCGCGCTCACTTATTCCCGCCCCTTATGGAAAGATGCCTCCCTGGAGACCGGCTATGACGGGAATATGGAGATTGCCGACCAGGATTTCCTGGTACAGAATTATGATAATGAAAAGGGACTATGGATCACCGATTCAACGCTTACCAACCACTATACAGGAAACCAGACGGTGCATGCAGCTTTTGCGACAGTATCCTATACCATTAAAAAATTCTCCTTTATGGCAGGTATACGTCCGGAGCTCGCTTTGCTTAACCTTGATTTTATCACACATGACACTTCAATTAAGCAGACGTATTTTGCTGTATATCCCACACTGCATCTTTCGCTTGCCTCTGGCAGGAATGAATGGCAACTGAACTACAGCCGCAGGGTAAACAGGCCCAGGCCCGAGGACATGAATCCAGTACCTGAATACAGGGACCCCAGGAATTTCTTTGTCGGGAACCCGAACCTGAAGCCCGAAGACATCCATTCTTTTGAGTTCGGTTATGCAGTCAAAGGGGAGCACCTTAACCTGATCCCAGCAATTTTTTACCGTTACAGGCTTAATGGATTTACTACGGTGACTTATAACAAGAATGATTCAGTGCTGGTCACGACGTTGGAGAACCTGGCTCATGATCAAAGTGCGGGGATCGACTTTAGTGGCAACGCGCAGGTTGCGAAGATCCTCAACTTTAATTTCAGCGCCTCGGGATATTATAACGAGATTGATGCTTCCAACATAGGATACAGCAGCAACAAGGCCGCATTGTCATGGAATGCAAAACTGAATGCCTCCTTAAGTATCACCAAATCGACAATGTTGCAGGTGAATGGTCAGTACCGTTCATCTGTGCTGACCCCGCAGGGTATGAGATATCCCACATGGGTGGTCAACCTTGGATTCCGTCAGGATTTTTTTAAAAAGAAACTCTCCATGCTTATCACCATATCTGACCTCTTTAATTCCAGCGCTTCCAAAAGTACTATAAACACTCCGGTGCTGGTCCAGGAGTCTTTGAGAAGACGCGATGGTCCTGTCATCTACGGCGGGCTGGTATTTAATTTCAGTACCATCAGCAAAAAGGAAAAAGATATAAAGTTCGAGTTCGACAACTCTATGGAACGATAATGAAGAATCCCATCCGAAGTAATAAGAAGTTATTAACAGCCCTGGATAATCAATCCGTTATACAGGTATTTTAGAATTTTATTTTAGAATTGGATGAAGAGGATCATTGTCTGTTGGTTCTGTTTGTTTATTTATTTTCTCTGTGGCAGTTCCGTTGCCCAGAGTTTTGATAGTCTTCAGAATATCCGTATTACAGTTACTTTCATTGCGGCTCCTTCAGTTTACAATGTGAGCAAAGCTCCTTTACGCTTTAATAAACTCTTTGCTTTCAGCATGGAAGAGGATGACGGGGGAGTTGATATTTACAGCTATGCCTACCCGTTTCTTAACGGAGGAACGGTGGCTGGAACCACTTATCCCGGGTTAAAATATACTGATGGATGTGGAAACGATCAGAAATTCAAAATGAGTGCATCCGTTTTCCCTTTTGTGTCCGTTGGTTCTGATCTGGTGGATTGCCACGATCCCGCGACCCCGTATTCGGCGCTGAATACGACCTGGCCTGAGTTGATTGATATGTACCGGCAAAACTGGGGTGTACTTGACCACGGACTGACATCGGGCGGAGGAGGGACTCCATCATACGAGGTTGCAAGGAACACAAGTTACATGAAACTTAAGATGCTTTCAGCAACAGACGGCGGACCTGATGAAAAAATCTTTGTTAATCCGAATGGGGGTGAGATCTATTCAGATTACGCCTGGGCCCAGGGGTACACGATATGCTACAGGGAAGGATATCCTTTTGCCGATCCCAGCCTGAACGTTTCAGGTCCTTTCCCTCATCAGAACATAGGGATGCACCGGACAAACTCATATGAAGCCTTTAATCTCAGCAACCTGGTCGACATTATGGCAAACACCAGTACAGGAGGGGCTCACAAATGGGGAGTGACCTTTACTCATGCCGTGAATAACAGTAACTACGGTTATTCATTCGCTACCTTTCAAAACCATATGAATTATATTGCCAACACTTATGGCAAAAATGGTCTTGACAATATCCTGATGACATCGGAAGAAGAAGTGATTGATTATCTGATGGTCCGGGACAGCATCCATATCAACACCCAGCTGTCCGGTAATGTTCTTACTATTTCATTCAATGGCCCCCTCACAGACAAGTACCGTTTTTATAATTCCACATTACTGTTATCTGCCGACCAGACTATCTCATCCATAACAACTCAAGGAGTCAGGTCAAGCTCTTTCAATGGTCAGGGATTATTGAATGGGATGGTAAATATCAGTTGGAACGGGCATTACACGGTGCCTCCTGAGGTAAATGCCGAAACCTGGGTAAGTAAAACTGAATCCTCGCATAGCCAGGAGGATGCAAATGTCGCTATGGATTACATTCTAATGGTGGCTCCGGGTCCAGCCCAACATAATTTCAGGATCAGGCTTTGCCAGGTGAGCGGTCTTGTACTTCCTTCGGCCTTCTGTGCGAACAGGAATGCCCCGGTGTGCAGAATTCCAGACCAGGGAGGTTGCCCCGGTCACACCCTCGTTCTGCCTGTGCTTATCGACAGCGGTTTAAACATCACTGGATGTTACCAGAGAATAGAATACGATCCCTCGGTCATGACTTTTATATCGGGAGCTGCAGGAAAACCTGCTATATTGAGCGGAATGACAATAACTGACCAGCCTGTGGGAGGCTCCTCCTCCTTACATAAGATCCTTGTTTCCTGGACCGGATCTGCTCCTCAATCTCTAACTGTTCACGACACACTTGTCAGGTTGACATTTTCTTACATTTCCGGGAATGCCTCTGTCACATTTAACACTTCATCAAACAGCGGAATTGACTGCAGGTATACTGATGAAGGTGGTAATCCGATGTATCAATATCCTCCATCCGATTATTATTTCAATGGAAACATCACCAATGCCAGGCTTGTTGCTCCAGGTTCAGCAAGTGGGCCTTCTTCGCTTTGCCAGGGAACGACAGGCAACATGTATAACGTACCTCTCGTTGCCGGAGCGGTTTCTTATGAATGGAACTTCCCTTCAGGGTTCACAATTTCACAGGGTGCCGGAACAGACACCGTCGTTGTAACTGCCGGTCCTGATGCAGTTTCAGGAACTGTTACCGTAAGAGCTGTTAACGTTTGCAACGACAATCCCTTGTCACCCCCGCTGGCGGTAACGATGAAATCAAGACCTGTACCTGTGATCAGCGGAGCAACGACCACCTGCGCCATGTCGGCCGGCATGCCCTACAGCACAGATGCCGGAATGACTGATTACGTTTGGACTGTTTCATCGGGTGGGAATATAGTCTCCGGACAGGGAACCAAAGACATTGCAATTAATTGGAATACACCCGGAGCTCAAACGGTCAGCCTTGTTTACCGTGGAGCCAACGGATGCCTGGCCACGGTCCCATCCGTCAGGAATGTGACGGTACACCCGATTCCCCTGCCATCTATAACAGGCATTGACACAGCCTGCCGCACTGGCACATATACATTTTCAACAGACCCGGGGAATCAATCTTACCAATGGCAGGTATCTCCTTCGGGAATTATTGTTTCAGGGAGTTCAACATCTGTTATCAATGTGATGTGGAGTGATGAAGGCCCCCAGTGGATCAGCCTGAACTATTCAAACGCATTTGGCTGCCAGGCCCTGTCGCCGGTAATCAAAAACATTTTTATCCGCCCTATCGCAGAGCCTGTCATTGCAGGACCAGACAGCCTTTGCGAAGGGACCATTGGAACAGGGTATACCACCCTCTCAGGAATGATTGATTATTCCTGGACAATTCCTTCAGGAGGAACGATTGTCTCGGGTGCCGGCACTCCTTCCATCTTCGTAAACTGGAACAATCCCGGCATTCACCAGGTTCTCCTGAATTATTCCCCCCCGGGGGGTTGTGCCGCGACGAACCCGGATATTCTTCCGGTTCATATTCATGCCCGGCCATTGCCGCATATCAATGGCCCCGACAGCCTTTGTAAAGGTTCTGCAGGAATACTTTTTTACACCGAAAGCGGCATGAACAACTACTTGTGGACAATTTCTGCCGGAGGGACCATTCTTTCAGGTGCCGGTACTGATTCTATTATGACGGGCTGGCCGGCCGCTGGCAACCAGGATATCACGCTTACCTATAAAAACCCTTATGGTTGTGCTCCCATTCATGATGTGATATATGGTGTAAGGATACACCCACTGCCATTGCCTTCTATCGGTGGTGCGACTTCTGCATGTTACGGCTCGACCGGAAATCATTATACGACCCAGGAGGGCAAAACAAATTACACCTGGACGATCAGTTCCGGGGGAATTATCTCTTCGGGGCAGGGGACCGACACAATACATGTTACATGGAACTCTACCGGTCTTCATGAGATCACAGTGAACTATCTTGATTCAAATTTATGTATGGCACCCGTCCCGGCTTCCATATCTGTAATGGTTAATCCAATACCTGCCCCGGGCATTTCGGGACCATCTTCAGCCTGTTCAGGTTTAACGGTTGTGTATTCCACCCAGCTTGCAATGACCGGATATACCTGGAGTGTTTCTTCCGGGGGCACAATTTTGTCGGGAATGGGGACTTCTGCAATCAGTGTGAAATGGAACCAGGCGGGACCGGGTTTTGTTTCAGTGAATTATGCCAATAGTTCAGGTTGCTATGCCATGAATCCTTTCGTCCTCAATGTTACCGTTAATCCTTCGCCTGCGCCGTCCGTCAGCGGGGCCGGGAGCCTTTGCATGAATTCCTCTGCCACCTATGTGACCCAATCCGGTATGAATAATTATTCATGGACTGTTTCAACAGGAGGAACTATTGTTTCAGGCAGCGGATCACCTTCGGTCCTGGTGAACTGGAATTCAAGCGGAGACCAGAATGTTTCCCTCACCTGCATTAATACTTTTGGCTGTGGAACAATACAACCGGTGGTAAAACCAGTCAGGGTGCATCCTCTTCCTCTTCCCGTTATTAATGGCCCTTCCGACATATGTTGTTATTCCTCCAACCAGGTATATGTTACGCAGCATGGAAAGACAGCTTATCATTGGACTATAAGCAGCGGTGGTATTATAAATTCAGGCCAGGGATCAGACTCCATCCATGTTACCTGGAATTCTGCAGGGATTCAACACCTTACTATAACCTTTATCGATTCAAACGGTTGTAACCCTGTTCAACCCGCTTCATATTCTGTCACTGTCAATCCCCTGCCAAGCCCTTCAATCACGGGCTCTTCTTCTGTATGCGAAGGGGTGACGGGTAACGTCTACAGCACCCAGGCAGGAATGAGCAACTACCTGTGGAATATATCATCAGGCGGAACAATACTGTCTGGTGCCGGGACCGAAGCGATCCAGGTGCGATGGGATTCGGCCGGAGCAAGGTTTGTCTCGGTAAACTACAGCAACTCCCACGGTTGTTTTGCCCTGGCCCCTTTCATTAAAGCCGTTACGGTTCATCCATTGCCGGTCCCCACAATAACCGGCTCCGACAGCCTCTGCATGAATGCAACAGGAGTATATTCAACAGAAAGCGGTATGCACAACTACCAATGGACCATCTCGCCGGGGGGAAGCACCGTAACCGGGCTGGGAACAAATACCATCTATGTTACATGGACAACGGCCGGCCCGCGAACAGTTTCAGTCAACTATATGAACGAGAACAATTGTATGGCAACCTCTCCTGTCGTTTTTCATGTTGATGTTTTTTCCCTTCCTGTTCCGGCTATCACCGGCAACAGCTCTGTTTGTGCAAATTCCGAGGCTGAAATTTATACTACCGAAAGCGGGATGTTCAATTATGTTTGGAATGTTTCTGCAGGAGGCACGATAACGTCCGGCCAGGGTACAGACTCAATAGTCATCAGTTGGGGAGCCTCAGGTAATGCCAGCATTTCGGTAACATATGCAACACCAAAGGGATGTAATCCCGTTTCACCTGCTGTAATACCTGTGATAATTAACCCACGGCCAATTATAAGCATCTCGGGAAGCATTATGGTTTGCCTGAACTCAGGTACCAGGACCTACTCCACCCAGCCAGGCCAGCAGAATTATACATGGAATATTTCACCAGCCGACACCATACTGAACGGCCAGGGTACGGCTTCAGTAACTGTTCAATGGGCTGCTCCGGGTAACCAATGGATTTCGGTTAACTATTCAAGCCCGTCGGGCTGTGAAGGTTCTGCACCCGACACTCTCCAGGTTTTGGTAAACCCAATTCCAGAACCTGCTTCTTCCATTTCCGGACCATCGATCCTGTGTGCACCTGCATCATGGCAGGAGTATTCGGTTGCTCCGATCTCCAATGCAAGCGGATACTACTGGACTATCCCTGCCGGTGCGGTATTCCAGGGCAGTTCCGGCAGTAATGTAATTCATATTTCTTATCTTCCCGGGGCCCAGTCTGGTGAAATAACGGTTTACGGAACGAATAGTTGCGGTAATGGATCTCCATCAAGTCTTTTCGTTACCGTCAATCCTACTCCTCCCCAGCCAGGAATTACTCTGGGGCAGGACAATACACTTTTGTCCAACTCGGTTTATGGTAACCAATGGTACCTGAATAACCAGCCTTTACAAGGCGATACAATCAATAGTCTCCATGTTCTTTTGACAGGCAGTTATTTCACTATTGTTACACTGAATAACTGTGTTTCCGACACTTCAAATATAAAATTCGTAATTGCCGTCGGTGTGCATGAAAACGATAATCCATCTATTGTTGAAGTTCATCCGAATCCCACTGATGGTTTTCTTATCCTGAACTTTACAAGTCCTCATGAAAGAAACTTTACGGTCACACTTTTTAATGAACTGGGCCAGCCGATTTATCATGCCGAAAAGATCATTCCAAAGGGAGAATCCTCCTTGGTCCTTGACATCGGTAATGTTTATCCCGGCCCAGTTCTGTTGGTCATCCAGTCATCAGACCAGATTATCAGGAAGAAGATCATAAAGAATTAGGAATGGCCCGTCTTATCTAATGATCACTATTTTTCTTGTAAACAGATAACTACCCGATTTAATAACAAGGTTATAGGTTCCCGCCTCAGCATGTGAAAGGTCTACCTGGTATTCATTCTGGTCTTTCAACTCCTTTTTGAGCAGCAACTTTCCATTCATGTCATTCACTTCAACATTCAGAATTACATTTTTGCCTTCGGCTGGAACGATGTTGAAGATACCTTGATTTGGGTTCGGATAAATCATCACCTTTCCATCCCCGGTTTCGCTGATTCCCGAACTTGATTTTGCCTGGGTAAGTGATACAGTAACCGGTGTTACACTTGTTGCTGTCACCGAGATATGGTTCAAACGTGCAATGTTGCGCGGGTTTGCAGTGAAATTTGCAATAATTGTACCATTCCCGCTTCCGGAGGCAGTAACGGTACACCAGCTGCTGTCGCTTTGAGCAGACCAGGTTGTATTGGAAGTTACAGTATAATCAACACTGCCGGCGGGAGCTGCCACATTCTGGTTAGCCGGACTTACCGAAAGTGTGGGTGTTGCGCCAGCCTGGGAAACGGTGACAACAACAGGACCTATTCCGCTTCCCATTGTGGAGATATGAGCAACACGGGGTACTGCATCATTGTTTGCAGTATATGTTGCCGCAATTATGCCATTCCCAATGCCTGAAGGAGTGACGGTACACCAGTTTGCATCACATGACACAATCCAGCCAACATTTGAGACCACGCTGAAGTCGGTGGCACCTGCATCTGCAGTCACATCGCGGTTGGGAGGTGTAACAATTAGTTGAGGCGTTTGTCCTTCCTGGGTAACGGTCACACTGACTGAAGGGGCCCAAATACCATCGACAGTTATCGTCGCAACCCTTGATTGAATGCTTGTATTTTCAGTGAATGTCGCAAATATCGTATCATTTCCGCTTCCTGCAGGCGTTGTGGTGCACCACGGTGAATCACTGGAAACAACCCAATTCAGATTACTGCTTACCAGGAAATTGGTTATTCCTGCAGCTGTGGTCACAGTCCGATCGGGAGGATAGACTGATAAATTCGGCTGGGCTGTGGAGAAGCTGAGAACATCGCCATTTGTAATTCCATCGGGGTTGACCCCCACTGCACGGTAATAATAAACCGTATTTGGCGACAACCCGCTTAGCGTCCTGGCTACAGGCAGTGGCGATATCCCCGAACCCAGAGTGTCGGATGTTGTTGTATCGCTAAGGTTCTGAGGAGAATTCCCCCAGATATAATACCCGGTGGCTGCTGATGCGTTGGGGTTAACTGTGCCATTGAGGGTCGCCGCCACTCCCTCAACGCCTGAGGCTGACATGGTTGTCACTGCTGGAGGAAAAATAAATTTAAAGGAAGCTATCCTGGTCTTGCGACTACCTCCGTTACCAATATATTCGTCGGTAAACCAGAAAGTTTTATCGTCGGAAGGATCAACCGACATCAGGGAATAATCGCCCCAGCGGTTTCCACCTGTTTGAGAATGCTGCCCGTTGATAATAGTATCTTCAGCAATATCAAGGGTGTTGTTTCCCTGAATGTAGGCCATCGGGCTTTGTCCGCAATACCTTACAGACGGGTAAGTATTGGTGCTGGAGACAGAATATCCAAGAGATATCGTATTATTTCCATTCAGCATAATGCTGCCCATCCATCTGCTGTCTGAATCAGGGGCATACGTCCCCTGCTGCCTGATCGACCAGGGTCCATTGGTCCTGCGAAGTTCATACCAGCGGATCCCGGCATGATTCGTAGTTCCTATTTTTACAGTATGACAGCACAAAATGGTCTGATATGATCCAAAGTTGCGGTATTGAGGCACATTCATGATAACCTGGGGGATGGCATCAACTTTCTGGACCGTTCCTTTCTGCGAAATATTATCCCAGTTAGTACCGAAATTGCTGTTGAATGGCTCAACATCAATCTGTTGAACCCTGTTGAATGTTGAGTTGCTCAAGGTATTCCAATCCACGGAAAGTTCATAGATCCAAAGCTGGTCGGTACCGCCGCCAAAAGCATCGTCATTGAATGCGATATACAAGCCCGGCGAGCCTGCAGGCGCAAATGCACCGTCATTATCAACCGGAGGGACACACATAAAACCATCGCTTGATGAAGGCCTCCAGGTGTCCTTAAAGCCAATCATCTTGGCTGTTCCCCCTACAAGCATCTGGTCCCGCTGGAACACATAGGTATCAATGCTTCCCCCGTTATTGTCTCCCATATAGTATCCGTCACGCCAAACGCTGAATTTGGGATAATCGGGGAAATATGCAACCTGGAAGGAATAGCATTGATACGAACCGGTAGGGTCATTTGTTGCCGACACCGCCATCATCATATAGTCGATTGAGCCCGAAACGGAAAATTCACAAACCAGCCAGCGGTCTGCCTGTTCATCATATAATGTGATCGGATCCCCATCATTGTAATTTGAGCCGGGAACTCCCCCGAAAATCAGATTGATATTCGTTGGACCGGCCACCAGTGTTCCATTCTTGGTATAAATTGAATACACACAGTTAATGGTCTGCAGGAAATGGTTCGGACCCGCCGTACCATTGCAATCCGGCGGAAAATAAGGCGACGATTGTCCGTCAATGTTCACTGAAGGAGCCAATGGATTATGGACACTTCCCATAACTTTTTGCCAGGCTGCATCATACCCCTTCGGAAGGGCTGTCGCGGCGTAGGGATAGCTGCGTTTTCCAAGGCCTTCATTAAGCTCTTTTTTGGCTCGCTGGGCCATAGCTTTCCAATCCGAAGCAGACATTACAGGGAGATCCCTCAATGGTTTGCTGAGACCCAGGTAAGTTCCGGTTCCAATAATACTTGGTCTTGCAGGTATATTCTGGGAAACTGATGTCATAGCAGCCAGGAGTGCAAATAACAAAATACATTTTCGTAAAGTCATTACTATCGTTTTGGGATGCCAAAAGTAATCATAAATGCAGTTTCATATTTAGAATGTAGTGGTTTGCTATTGAATAAATCATTTTATATTTTTGCTGGAGTCAAATATTTAAACCTATGAGAACATTTACCTTGCTCCTTCTGTTCCTGGCTTTGACCGGGATACTTTTTGCTCAGGACATCAAAACTGTTGCCTCTGGCCTTGATAAGGCTAAAAACGAAGCCCCTCCTGACACAGCTAAACACCACTGGTTGATCAGCGGGTTTGGTTCCCTCACTGTTAACCAGGCCGCATTTTCCAATTGGGCTGCAGGCGGGACAAATTCCCTTGGCGTATCCAGCATGCTCAGCCTGAGGATCCGATATTCGAAAAACAAACATGCATGGTCAAACTTTCTCGATCTTGGTTACGGTTTTCAGTATCTCGGCCCAATTGAACATGCCAAATACAATAAAACCGATGATAAAATAGAATATACCACTGCATATAGTTATCAGATTCATCCTAACAAGAAATGGTTCCTGACTGTCCTTGCGAATTTCCGCTCCCAGTTCTCACCAGGATATAATTATCCGAATGACAGTGTCCCTATTTCTGCTTTCATGGCTCCGGGTTATGTCGTTGTAGGTCCAGGTATCACCTACCGGCCGGCAAATTTCTTTACCCTGTATGTATCACCCGCCTCGGGCCGATTCACATTTGTTTTGAATGACACTCTGTCAAAACAGGGAGCCTTCGGGGTAGAAAAAGGGAAGAAAATGAGAGCTGAAATGGGCCCCTTTGTCAGGACCGAACTGAACAAGGATTTGGCCAAGAATATCAATATCACGACATCGCTTGAATTGTTCACCGATTACTTTCATAGTTTCGGGTGCATCGACGTCAACTGGAATGTATTGTTCACTCTCAAAGTCAACAAATGGCTGGCTACCATCATAAATTGCCAGGTTATTTATGATGATGACACGATGATCCAAACCAATCCTCCTGAACCTGCAACCGGTCCCCGTACGCAGCTCAAGGAAACAATAGGCGTGGGCTTATCCTATAAATTCCATTAACCATGCCGACTGACGATTTCCGGCTGGCTCTGAAAATTTAATACCTTTGACGACATTATCTGCAATCAATAAAATCGACAACCCATGGCCCATCACGATTTATATGACGATCACAGTTTGACCCACGAGGAACTGAAATACAGGGAACACACCGAAAGGGCAGCCCATTTCATTAAAATTGACCTCTTCCGCTCTGCAAGGGAGGAATTCAAAGCGGCTCTTGAATACAGGCCGGGAGATGAACAATGTCTGTCGGGAATCTCTCAAATGAACGACAATATTCAAAGAGATAAAAAAGTTGTTTTTGTGGTTGTACCTGTCGTGATTGCAATTATTGCAGCCATCGCAATATTTAACTGACAAACTAGGCTTTGATCAGTTCATCGATCAGGCTCAGCAGTATGTCTTTTGTGACAGGTTTGGCAAGATAAGAAGAGAATCCTAATGAAATAAGCCTGTCGCGGTCTCCTATCGAGGCATATCCGGTCAGCGCCACTATAGGTACATTTTTGTATTCGGAGAGTTTACGGATCTCGAGCATAGCCTGGATGCCATCCATCCCAGGTCCGAGGTTGATATCCATAAGAATAATGTCGAAATGTTTTTGTCTCGAACTCTCAATAGCTGCTTTTGCGTCCAGCGCCGAATAAGCCATACAGGTATCCTGAATATAGAGTGTGAGAAGCTGGAGGTTTACCAGATTATCTTCAACCACCAATACCGTTGGGTTGTTTTTCGGTCCGGTTTGAGAAGGAAGTTTTTCCTGGGTTTTCTCCGGAAGAGGTTCCGGCTTTTGTTCGAAAGCAGCTCCTGCTGAAGGAAGGATCACAATAAATTCGGAACCTTCACCGACTTTGCTCTTTAGCCTTATCTCTCCATTAAGAAGGTTGGCAATTCTCTTACTGATTGTAAGTCCGAGGCCTGAGCCTTCAAACTTGCGGCCATATCCTTCGCTGACTTGCCGGAAAGTCTCAAAAATCAGGTCGAAATTCTCCGCCGCTATTCCGATCCCGGTATCCCTGACTGAAATGGCAATATAAGCTTTTCCTCCTTCATTAAGCTCGATCGATTCGATAGAAATGCTTCCTGACTCAGTATATTTGACAGCATTGTCGATAAGACATCTCAGCATATGCTGCAACAGGTAGTCGTCACCAAGTATCTGCATGTATGCAGGAACATTCAAAATCAAGGTGAGATTTTTTCTTTTGATCAGAGGTTCGTAATTGGAAAGCACCTTGAGCAAGCTTTTTTTAATACTTAATGGAAGGAATTTCCTGTTGACTTTATCCGACTCCAGATGTGAAAGGTCCATGATTGCATCCAGTGTATCCATGAGCCTTCTTCCCGAAATCAGTATATTTTCGGCCTTCGCCCTTGCTTCAGGGTCCAACAGATCGTTAGTGAGAATCTCAGCAAAGCCGAGTATGCCGTTCATTGGTGTACGCAGTTCATGGTTCATATTGGCCAGAAGGGAGGATGTAAGCCTGGAGGAAACCTCTGCCCGCTGTTTCTGCACTATCAGCTCCTGTTGCATTTTCATACGTTGAATCGATAATGCGATCTGTTCCGAAACAAAAATCAAAACATCCACTTCGTGCTCCCCGTAACGGATCTTGGGATTGTAACTCTGAACCACCAGGGCCCCTAACACCTCTTTGTCAATCTTCAGGGGAACCCCTAACCAGTCAATAGCCGGTGTGCCTTTGACCTGGATGATCCCTCGGTCAACGAAATACTGTATGTCTTCAGGTTTTGCCAGAAGATGCTTGCCCGTGCGGAGCACAATATCGGTAAGGGTATTTCCCCGTTTCCTAGGTGCCGGAGCAGCGTCATTTTCATCAATATAATAAGGGAAGCTGATCGTTTCACCATCCTGTTCCACAAGGGCAATGAACAAATTTCGGGCATCCATAAGGTCCCCGATCACGATATGGATATTTGCGAAAAGATCATTCAGGTCTTTTGCTGAATGAGCCAGTTCGGATATCCTGTATACTGCACCCTTGACTTTTTCGGATTGAATAACATCAGAAATATCCTTGTTGATCGTTATTATCCCAAGCACATTTCCCTGTTCATCTTTAAGCTGGGATGTAGATGACAGTATGTAAGCCGTACTTCCATCCTTTCGTTTATGGACCAGCTCCCCTTTCCAGGATCCTTTTTGGGCAAGTTCCTCAAAAATACCGTCTCTTCCTGCCCCGGGAAAATCAACCCTCAATGATCCTCCTCCGAACTTTCCAACCACCTCATCGGCCTTCCATCCGTAAATCCTTTCAGCACCCTTGTTCCAGCTCTGAATGATCATATCCTTATCGAAGGTTATAATAGCATCACTGATCTCCTGGAGCAGGGCATTCATATACCTGATCTGCTCTTCATCCATCTGAGATTTTTGCTGGAAACTGAACTTGGACTTGTAATGGTCCAGCTGCTGGCTTTTCCATATCAGGGCAGCCGAAATAGTAACCACCAGAAGGAAAATAACAATATACAGTGTAAGATTTATCGCACCTTTCTGCAAGGGAGCGTTAAGTTCACTTCGGTCAATCTTGCATACGATCCACCAGTTTGTGCCTTCAATATGACGAAGCTCTGCCAAAACAGGAACCCCCCTGTAATCCCTGGCATTGGCAAGCATCAGCGATCCTTTCATCGGGACCGTTTTACTGATCTCATCAGTTTCTGAGGGGGTTGTGAAGGCAATAACTTTCTCGGGCTTCACCTTGCTTGATGAAAGGTAAAACGTGGATTTCGAATCATGGTAAAGAAGTATATTTTCGGCCGTAACACGTTTCACCGGCCAGGAAGCAAGACTGGGAAAGAGGTTCCTGGAAGGATCAATATAAAAGACAGCATAGCCAATCAGGTTCCCCTTGTTCAACAGGACCGTAGAAGAGGTGAGAAAAAAAGAACCATCCTTGTATCTGCTGACATCCGACAGTACTACCTTTCCCGGGATTAAACGATCCCTTTCAGCTTTTGTCAGTCCGGCCGACCATGGCCCCAGGTTATCGCCGGAAAGGTTAAAGACCTTTCTGCCTGCTGTATCAAACAGGACTATGTTTGAATATCCATGATTGCGGCGGATGGGGCTGAGCCAGTTATGAATCGCCTGCCTGTGCCCGGGACTTCCGGGTGCCTTGAGCAGCGCATCGAAATGTAAGATAAACTCAGGACTTCCAGCGATATAAACGCTTTCAGATTTTCTTTCTTCAATCCATTCGTTTATCTCGTGGACCTTAAAACTTGCAACTGCTGAAAGAAACTCCTTATGGACTGTGATTATATCATCTCTCTGGTGAATGTAATAAAAATGCCCCCCTGTAAACAATCCCGCCACCAGCAGAAGAACAAACATTAAGTGTTTCCACTGAAGCCTGAAGTTGCTTTTCGGAAGATCAGCCAGGTTCATACAGGTATGCTAATAATAATTCAAAGGTATGAAATTTTATTCTTTTTTCAAACCCGTTTCTTTCATCTTTTTATGTATGTTTGTATACCATCATAAAAACAAGGGGACCATGGAAACTGGCAAACCACAGAAAATGAAACTTGTGAAGAATGACCCCTGGCTTGAACCGGTTGCACAAGAGGTATCCGACAGATATGGCAGATATCAGGATGCGATTAAAGGGATCAAAGCTGATTGGAAGTCCCTTTTAAAATTTGCAGATGCGTATTTATGGTATGGACTTCATCATGACCGTAAACACAAAAGATGGATTTACAGAGAATGGGCACCGCATGCACAGGATGTTTATCTTTTTGGCGATTTCAATAGCTGGCAGCGTTATGCGAACAGGCTGAACAGGGATAAATACGGGAACTGGGAGATTTTCCTTCCCGATGAGATCTATGGAGAACGATTCATTCACCAGGGAAAAATTAAAGTCATGGTCCATTCAGAGCTCGGATGGAATGAACGTCTCCCCGCCTATATAACCAGGGTGGTTCAGGATCAGGTCACGAAAGACTTCTCGGGGCAGATCTGGGAGCCGACAGCCGAATTTGACTGGGAGAACGATAATTTCAAGCTCAGCAGCCTCGATGATCTTTTCATTTATGAATGCCATCCGGGCATGGCTCAGGAACGCGAAGGAATCGGAACTTTCCTGGAGTTTGCGGATGACCTTATCCCATATATCAAAAACGCCGGGTATAATGTGATCCAGCTCATGGCTATTGCCGAACATCCCTATTATGGTTCATTCGGATATCATGTGACGAATTACTTTGCCGTTTCCAGTCGTTTTGGGACACCCGAAGAGCTGAAATACCTGATTAAAAAAGCCCATGAACAAGGTATAGCAGTCATCATGGACCTGGTTCATTCCCATGCCGCAAAGAACACCAATGAAGGCCTCAACATGTTTGACGGCAGTGACCATCAGTATTTCCATGCCGGCCCCAGGGGGAACCATCCTCACTGGGATTCCAAATGTTTCGATTATGGGAAAAATGAAGTCAGGCAGTTCCTTCTTTCCAATGTCAAATACTGGCTGAAGGAGTTTCATTTTGATGGTTTCCGCTTCGACGGGGTAACATCCATGATGTATTTTGATCATGGCTACCGTGAAGTCTGGGACCGTGACGGGTATTTCAAAGAAGGGGTTGAATGGGATGCCATCACCTACCTCCAGCTGGCTAATACCCTTGCTCACCAGGTTAAGGCATCGGCACTTACAATTGCCGAAGATGTGACCGGAATGCCCGGATTATGCAGACCTGTGAAAGAAGGAGGGATCGGTTTCGACTTCAGGCTTGGAATGGCTCTTCCTGATTACTGGATTAAAATACTCAAAGAAAAGAAAGACGAAGAATGGGATATCCATGAAATGTGGACGGTGATGAGCGACAGGCTGCCTGATGTGAAGACCATCGCTTATTGTGAGTCTCATGACCAGGCCCTGGTTGGCGATCAGACTATTGCATTTCGCCTGATGCAAAGCGAGATTTACTTTAAGATGAGCAGGGAGGAAGAGAGCCATATCATTGACCGCGGCATAGCCTTGCATAAAATGATCCGCCTGTTTACACTATCTCTCGGGGGCCAGGCCTACCTTAACTTCATGGGCAATGAATTCGGGCATCCCGACTGGATCGATTTTCCGCGGGAAGGCAATAACTGGAGCCACCAGTACGCCCGCCGCCAATGGTCTTTGGTGCAGAATTACAACCTTAAATACAGGTTCCTTGGCGAATTTGACAAGCAGATGCTGAAGCTGGCCAGATCCTACGGTATTCTGGAAGCTAATTTCGGAAAACAGATATGGATGGATCATCAGAATAAAACAATCATTTTCGAAAAATCCGGTTTGCTGTTCATTTTCAACTTCCATCCGTTTAACTCCATTCCTGATTATGCCTTTACTATTCCTCAACCGGGCGACTATCATCTGATCCTGAATTCTGATTCAAAGGAATTCGGAGGCCATGGAAGACTGAACGAGGAAATAATACATATAAGCATCTTTAATCCGAGTGACAGCACACACTCACTAAAAATATACAATATCAACCGCACGGTTCAGGTATTTGAAAGAATCCTGGCTGACGACAAACATAAATAAGCCACAAACTATGCGAGAAAAACCGAACCTGCGCTTCTGGCAGATCTGGAATATGAGTTTTGGCTTTCTCGGGATCCAGTTCGGCTGGGGCCTGCAGATGGCTAATATGAGCGCTATCTATTCATATCTTGGTGCAAGGCCCAGTCAGATAGCCTTGCTCTGGCTTGCAGCCCCGGTCACGGGTGTTATCATCCAACCCCTGATAGGGCAGGCCAGTGACCGCACATGGACAAGGCTTGGTCGCCGCCGGCCGTATATCCTGGTGGGAGCCATACTGGCTTCCCTGGCTCTTATCTTTATGCCTAATTCTCCTACGTTCTGGGTTGCAGCAGGCCTGCTTTGGGTTCTCGACGGGACCATCAATGCCAGCATGCAACCCTTCAGGGCCATGGTGGCCGACAATCTCCCCGAGGAACAGAACTCCCAGGGTTTCGCCATACAATCGCTCTTTATAGGTCTTGGGGGCACTATTGCCTCCGCCCTGCCCTGGATGATGACAAACTGGTTCGGAATTGCACAGGACAAAGCCGGCCAGGGACATATCCCGACTTCAGTCACCCTATCCTTCTATATCGGTGCTGTTGCTTTTATCGGTGCTGTTTTATGGACTGTATTTTCAACAAAAGAGATCCCTCCTGATGAAAAGGAGATCACCGAGATCAGGTCACGGAAATTTGACTGGACCCTTGGCCTTGGTGAGATTGTAAGGCTCACAGGCCACCTGCCTAAAAGGATGTGGGAACTCGGACTGGTTCAGTTTTTTACCTGGATCGGCATGTTCTGCTTATGGGTTTATTTTTCCCCTGCCATCGCAGGTAATGTGTTTCATGCAAAAGAAGGTACTATTGAAATGGAATCTTCAGGTGCATGGGCAGGATTCTGCTTCGCCATGTACAATGCCGTTTGTTTTTTATTCTCATTTGTCCTGCTCCGGGTCACAAAATATACAGGGCCAAAACTGATTCATACCCTCTGCCTGGCCATTGGAGCCATCGGCCTGCTGAGCATCCCCCTGATGACCGGAAAATTCGAGCTGCTTTTCTCTATGACCTGCGTGGGTATTGCATGGTCAAGCATACTCTCCATGCCCTATGCCATGCTAACACCGGCTTTACCCCCTGATAAATTAGGTGTCATGATGGGGATCTTTAACCTGTTCATTGTTATCCCTCAGGTTATTGCCTCAAGCCTGCTTGGATATGTGATCGGACTTTTCTTTTCTGGAAAACCCATGAGTGCAATGATCATTGGCGGAGTATGTTTCGCCATTGCTTCGGTAGCAACAATGATTGTGGTGACCTACCGGAAAAGCACCTATGTTGATACGGTTGGCAAGATTGCAGCAGGACACTGATGAAGCTTTGTAATATGTCTGATAAACACTGTATGATCTGAATGAAAAGTTCCAAAATACTTACGTTGGCAATGGCCTGCATGCTGATGGCAATGTATGCCTGTAATACGAATCCTCATCCGCCTTCAGCAATGAAACTTCCCGGAAACGAGAATTCAGCCAGGGCTTATGCAAAAGCCGAAAATGATTACTCGCATCAATGGCTGGATCGTTTCAGCAAACTCTCAAGCACCATCAATGAGGAAATCATCAGCCGGGCTTACACTTTTCCTTACCAACAGACAGTAGGCAACGACAGCGTGCTTGAGGCAGGTGAAACATGGTCACTAATTGTCAGAAACCATAAGGAAGTTCATGCCGTTTCCATTGCAAAAGCCGAGGATCACATCATTTATACAGAAAATGACCCGGCATTCAATGTCGGCCTGCGATGCTCTTCTTCAAAAGATTTCATCTTTATTGAGAGCAAGTCAGCTGAGACTTCAGAAGTGCGCTTGCTGCCTTTCTCCTGTAAATCATTAAAACCTGTTCTGATATCGGAGCGCAATCAAGGTATTGTATACCAGGCAGAGCATTTCGGGGGAGGTAACCTTTGGATCCTGTCAAATGAGAAGGCACCCATGCGCTGCATATTCATTGCCCCTGTCGCTTCGCCAGCCCCGTCGGGGTGGAGAGCTGCCGTGAGGGAGAACGACAGCGTCTTTATTGATAATTATACCGTTATCAACCTCAAGTATATGGTGCTGGTTCAAAGAAAGCACCTGAGCACATCCATTGAAATTACAAATCTTTACCAGGATAACAATGAGTCGGGTATTGTGAACAAGATCAATTTTCCTGAGCCTGAAGGCCAGGTATCAGAGCTTGCATACGATAAAAACGAGGATAAGCTGATATTCAACTATTCCAGTATTATAACCCCTCCTACCTGTTACACCTACGGGATACATTCAATGCATATGGGTATCCGATGGAAAAAGCAGGTTAAGAACTATGTCCAGGACGATTATAAAGCCGAAATAATATGGGCCAGGGACAAGTATAACAAGAGGATTCCGGTCTCCATCATCAGCAAAAGGGATTATGAAAGGAAAGAAAACCCTTGCCCTGTGCTGTTGTTTGTTGAATCAGGGAAGCCCTGTGCGCAGGACGACAATTTCAATCCCATGGTCCTGAGCCTGCTGAACCGGGGTTTTTACATTGCCAGGGTACATCTGTCTCAGGATGGTTCAGACCCACAATCAGGCCGCGAAAAGGTAACCGCTGCGACAGCAGCACTGATTGAAAAAAAAATCACTGCTGCCGGCCTGATAGCAGTCATTGCAAATGGGGATGAAGGTTTGCAGGCATGGGATGCCGTTGTGGAACATTCTTCATGGTTCAGGGCCCTGCTGCTTGGCAACCCGGTATTTTCTCCACTTCCTGCAATGATCCCTGTTCCCTGGATGTACGTAATTGCCGATACGAACAGGCCCGGTAAAGGGTTCAAAACACTGACCTTGGTCTCTTCAATCAGGCAAAATCTGAAACCCGGGTCTACTTTGCTGGTCAGCAGTGGCAGTACCTCGGGCCAAAACCCTGAACCGGGTGCCAAACTGATCACATTTATCCTGGAATCCTTTGGAATCAAGAAATAATATGTACCATTTAACTTTAAACAAATGATGAATGAACGTGCCTCCGGCATTTTGCTACACCCAACTTCCTTACCAGGAAAATACGGGATCGGAACTCTTGGCAAAGCTGCCTTTAACTTCATTGACTTTCTCAGCAAAGCAAAACAGCAATACTGGCAGATCCTGCCACTCGGTCCTACCGGCTTCGGAGACTCTCCTTATCAGTGCTATTCAGCTCATGCAGGCAACCCCGACCTCATTGATCCTGACCTTCTGGTAAGCCAGCATCTACTGGCCAATGATGATCTTAATTCCATGCCTCACTTTGAAGAAGGCTCAGTGGATTATGATAAGGTACAGAAAGCAAGGCTACCTCTTCTTATCAAAGCCTTTCATTCGTTTAACGAACATGCCGCCGACCTGGAGAAACTGGCTTATCGTAACTTTCTTAAAAGCCACGCTCCCTGGCTGAACGATTATGCCCTGTTCAGGGCTGTTAAGGAAGACTCGGGAAATAAACCATGGTATAATTGGGACAAAGATCTCAAAACACGAGAACCCGGGGCTTTGAAAGAAGCTGAAAACAGGCTTTCCAGCAAAATCGATTTTCATAAATTCCTCCAGTTTCTCTTCTTCAAACAATGGACCAGCGTTAAAGATTATGCAAAAAAACACAAGATCAGGATCATAGGGGATATTCCACTGTATATCTCCCTGGACAGTTCCGATGCCTGGGCTAACCCTGGTGAATTTGAATTTGACGGGGAACTGAAACCAATCAGAGTCGGGGGCGTTCCTCCTGATTATTTCAGCGAAACCGGCCAGCTCTGGGGCAACCCGTTGTTCCGCTGGGATATTATGAAACATAATAACTATAAATGGTGGATGGACCGTATCCGTACAAACCTGACGTTATATGATGTGATCAGGATAGACCATTTCCGCGGTTTTGCAGCTTACTGGGCAGTGCCCTATGCAGAGGAAACCGCGATTAAAGGTGAATGGATCCCGGGACCCGGAAAAGACTTTTTCAGTGCACTTAAAAACGAATTCGGAGATCTTCCGATAATTGCAGAAGATCTGGGAGTTATGACGCCCGACGTTGAAGACCTAAGGGATAGTTTCGGTCTCCCGGGTATGAAAATCCTGGAATTTGCATTTGATTCATCCGAAGCAAACGAATATATCCCATATTCCTACAACAAAAACTGTATCGTATATACCGGGACCCATGATAACGATACCGTGGTAGGGTGGTTTAAAAAAGCTTCCGAAGACGACAGGAAGCAGGTCCTTGACTATATTCACTGTGACGACAAGGACATCCACTGGTCATTTGTGCGCCTTGCCTGGTCATCTGTTGCAAATATAGCCATCGTCCCGATGCAGGATCTCCTTGGCCTGGATTCAGAAGCAAGGATGAACCTCCCTGGAACAACCGGCGGCAACTGGAACTGGAGAGCGAGGGAAGCTGACTTCCCTGCTGAACTCGCCACTGCCCTTGCAGCCTTGACCAGCCTTTACGGGAGATCCAGAAAATCAAAAAGCAAAACCAAATAACATGAAACGAGTTATCCTGTTAATGGCTTTACTACTTCCGGCCTGCCTGTTTGCGGCCCCAGCGGGGATAGATCGGGTAGAACCACCATTCTGGTGGACCGGATTCAAAAACACGAATCTCCAGATCATGATCCATGGAAAGGATATCGCGAATACGACTGTTTCCATTACCGGCAGCAATCCTGGAGGCTTATCTATAATAAAGGTACATACGGTTGGCAACCCGAATTACCTCTTCATTGATCTGAAATTAGGAGCCTCTGCCAAACCGGGAGTGTTTAAACTGTGTTTCTCTAACAGGGGGCAAGTTGTTGAAAGCTATAATTATGAACTGAAACAAAGAAAACCAGGCTCTGCCGGCAGAAAGAGCTTTGACAATTCCGATGTAATCTACCTTATCATGCCCGACCGTTTTGCCAACGGCGATATAACCAATGACAATATCGCCGGCATGAAGGAAAATGTCGACAGGTCAAAACCCGACAGCAGGCATGGTGGCGACATCAAAGGCATCATGGATCACCTGGATTATCTCAAAGAGCTTGGCGTTACGACCCTGTGGATGACACCCCTGCTTGAAAACGACCAACCTGTTTACTCTTATCACGGATATTCCGCTACCGATTTCTATAAGGTAGATCCCCGGTTCGGCACAAACGATGATTATGTAAAACTAGGCGATGCCTTGCATCAGAAAGGGATGAAACTGATCATTGACCAGGTGTTCAATCATTGCGGTAGCGAACATTGGTGGATGAAAGACCTGCCTTCGGATGACTGGATTAATCAATGGCCCGAATTCACCAGAAGTACATACAGGGCAGGCAGTGTTAGTGATCCTTATGTGTCGGCAACCGACAGCATAAAATTTAACAGGGGCTGGTTTGATAAAACAATGCCAGACCTCAACCAGCGTAATCCGTACATGAAAAATTACCTGATACAGAACAGTATCTGGTGGATGGAATATGCCTCAATCGATGGCATTCGCCAGGACACCTATCCCTATCCGTTCAAAGACATGATGAGCGAATGGGGAAAACGTATGCTGGAAGAATATCCAAACCTTAACATTGTAGGCGAATGCTGGATGAATTACCCTGCTACTGTGGCATACTGGCAGAAAGGTTCCAAAAACCTCGACGGTTTCAATTCCAACCTGCCATCTGTATTTGATTTTCCACTGCATGACGCGTTGATCCAGGCCTTCAATGAGAAGGAAGGATGGAATACCGGGATACTCAGGTTGTATGAGATCATCGCCCAGGACTTCTCCTATCCCAAACCTATGGACCTCGTCACTTTCGCCGACAATCATGATGTGAACCGTTACCTCGACACCCAGAATGACGACATCAGGAAGCTTAAGATGGCTATGGCTTTTATTCTTACCACCCGGGGGATCCCCGAGATATTCTACGGGACCGAGCTGCTCATGACCACCGGGGCTGATAAGGGTCACGGAACCATACGCAGGGATGTTCCCGGCGGATGGCAGGGCGATAGCCGTAATGCCTTTACAGCTGCCGGTCGCAATGACCCGGAGAATGACATGTATAATATGATTCACAACCTGCTTCATTACAGGAAGTCCAGCACTGCACTTCAGACCGGCAAGCTGCTGCATTTCGTCCCGGAGGATGGTATCTATACATACTTCCGTTACAACAGCCAAAGTACGGTTATGGTGATCATGAATAACAATGAAGAGCAGAAGACCCTCGAGACCGGGCGCTATAAAGAGGTGCTGAAGAATTTCAGTTCAGGCAGGGAAATATGCAACGGCAAGTATATTACCGACCTTTCAAAGCTGACGATTCCTTCAAAATCGGTTCTGATCATCGAGCTTAAACATTAATGTCAACGCAAAATAACACAGCATGTTAGCCATTCAGAAAAAACTATCGAATTTCTTTTACCTGCTTATCGGATTTCCCAGTACTGCAATGGGCTTTGCCCTTTCAATACAAATCGCTGTTCTCAGCTGGATACTGCGGACGAAATACAACCTGGAAATCGACCAAATAGGTATTGTGTGGGCCGCCGGACCGATTGCCGGTATACTCGGACAGCCCCTGGTCGGCCTCATAAGCGATAAGATCTGGTTCTGGGGCGGAAGACGTAAACCGTTTATCATTATCGGGGGTATGCTGGCCGCCCTCATGATATTTGCACTCCCGAATATTTCCCGTATCAATGACTTTTTCGGCATCGGCAGTATTATGGCTGTTGCTGTCACCGTCGCACTCACCCTGGACCTTTCGATCAATATCAGCTTCAACCCAACACGCTCCATCATTGCAGATGTGACACCCGACGGACAACCAAGAACAAAAGGGTATACCTGGATGCAATCGGTATCAAACCTTTTCGGAAGCGGTGCTTATCTTATGGGAGCTCTCATCAGCAATTACTTTTTGATATATGCAGGTGTTGTGATCGTTTTCCTGTTCTCCGTGGGGCCACTGATCTTTATCGAAGAACCCCGGGAACTTACGAAGTCGGCCGATGACAAAGGCAATGCTATACACACCAAAACAAATTGGGTGGAGCTCTTCAAACTATATTTTGCCCATGCATTTTCCTGGCTGGGCATCCAGACCATGTTCGTATACATTTTCGCTTTCCTTGAACAAAAGATGCCATCAATGCAAAACCTGCCTGCAGCCGAGCGCAATGCAAACCTCGGACAACTGATCGGCTGGTCCTTTTTTATTCTCAATGCAGTTGGAGCGATATGGCCGGCATTCCTTCTCGAGCCTATGAGTAAAAAGTTTGGGAGGGTGAAAACCCAGGCTTTAATGGTAGGAATTATGAGCGCCGGGTATTTCGGGATTGTATTTCTGGCTACTTCTCCTTTTATGCTATATACTATGATGTGCATCCTTACCTTCGGATGGGCTGCAGTTGTAAGCCTGCCGTTTGCCATCATGTCTGAAAAGGTGGATAAAAGCCGCATGGGATTTTTCATGGGTATTTTCAATCTCAGCGTAGTCCTGCCACAGCTTGTAGCCAGTTTTGCTATGGGAAGGGTTATAAGCCATGCGGCCGACAAAGGGACTGTATTTATCATAAGTGGAATTTCATTGGCTATTTCGGCCTTTTTATGGTTATTCGTCAGTGAAAAGAAGTCGTCAATCTAAACAGGGATCCCTTGAAAAAAAACCTTCTTGTTTCTATTCTGTTCCTGATGGGAGCCTTTACGGAAGCCCAGAATTTTCAGCACTTTCTTGACAGAATCAACGCGTTGCCCCTGTCTGAAAGGCAAGCTGTAGCAGATAGTTTTATCAATGTATGCCCTGGTTTCCCTTTCATAGAGAACGACAGCGTAACGCATTATATTTATACCGGAACAGAAACTTCAGTTGCCATGGCCGGGGATGCTACCCAATGGAACCCGAACCAGAATCTCAGCATGATCTCAGGTACTACATTCTGGTATCTTACTAAGGTTTATGAGGCCGATGCCAGGCTTGATTACAAGCTTGTAACAGGGGGCAGCAACTGGATACTGGATCCCCGTAACCCAAAGACCTGCATGGGCGGTTTCGGCCCTAATTCAGAATTGCGCATGGGCGGGAATACCAAACCGGTTGAAACCAGTTATGATCCGGGCATTCCTCACGGGACCATCAAGGATACCACATTCCACAGCAACATCCTGAATAATTCAAGGCAGGTCAGGATATACCTGCCCCCTTCCTACTCTTCCGGTACATCCGAGTATCCCTTGATCCTCTTTCATGACGGCCCGGAATATATTACACTTGCTTCGGCCAATAATGTGCTGGATTACCTGATCGCTCATAAAATGATCAATCCGGTGATTGCAGTCTTTGTACCTCCGGTTGACCGTCAGCCCGAATATGCAGGAACAAAGATCGATCTCTTCACATCTTTTATATGTACTGAGTTAATCCCTGTTATCGACCAGAAATACCGCACCAGCAAAGACCCGGCAAAACGTGCGACGCTGGGAGCTTCCGACGGAGGGAACATAGCACTGTACCTGGGAGTTAACAAACCTGAGATATTCGGCAGGATTGCCGCCCAGTCAAGCGATGTAATACCGGCTATAACTTCCATCCTTCAGAGTGGGCCCAAACTCAACCTTGAGTTTTATCTGGATATCGGGACCTATGACATCCCCGAGCTCATTCCTATGGTCCATAATCTTGCAAGCCTTCTTCAGTCGAAAGGGTATTCGTATTCTTTCAGTGAGATTCATGAAGGCCACAGCTGGGGCAACTGGAAAGAACACCTGAGGCTCCCCCTGATGCAGTTTTTTCCTTATACAAACGGGATCAATGAGAATTTCCCTGAAAATGATATCCGCCTTGATCAGAACAGGCCTAATCCCTTCAAATGGGACACCGATATCCTTTTTACCGTACCTGCAGGAGCCAGGGTCCATCTCGATCTTTGCGACATTTACGGCAGGTTAGTGGAACCTATTTTCTCAGGGACCGTCTCGGAATCAAGGAACAGCATCAGGTTTAACAATAAAAACTTCAAACCGGGTAATTACCTTTGCACCCTGGAAGCCGAAGGCCGAAAAACATCGAGGATCTTGACCATCATTGATTAAAGTCTGTGTAGTAGTAACCATTTAACAAGGATCATATGAAATACCAGTCTTATCTATTGTTCTTTTTAGGCTATGCTCTTTTTGTCCAGTCATGCAGCCATGGAACCGATATACCGGTCTCAAAAGAGCCACAGATGCTGAAGTTGTCTGCCCCGATAACCGTTAACACATCCGATTCAACTGTTATTGAACTTGGCGACTACCTGCTATACCCAAACAGGATCGATTCGTTTTTTACCGACAGATCCCTTACAGCACATATCACAAAGGATTCACTCCGGATGATTTTGCTGCCAGGGCAGCAGAGCATTCCCCTGCTGAGCGTTCTCACAGTTTGGTCAAAAGGATTTCCATATTCCCTGATCCTGGAAAAATCCCTGAAGATCCATTTCCGTTTTGGTTTCAATCCCGGAAATAAAAAGTATAAGAAGGTTCAGATCGCAGGTCAGATGAACGAGTGGAATCCATCGGCCGGGTTTATGTTCCAGAAAGATGGAAAGTGGTATGCCGACCTGCAGCTATATCCCGGCAAATACCAGTATAAGATAGTCTGTGATGGCAAGTGGTCCTCCGACAGGAACAATCCCGATTCGGTTTCCAACAATAACGGGGGTTTTAACTCCCTGCTGACCCTTGGGAATCTCAATTCACCCGGGCTTCCTGTTTTATATACCCTCAAAGCTGACGGGAAGAAATTAAGCCTGGGTTTGAAGAACAAGGCCGATACAATTTTTGTGCTCTGGGACAACCATTTTCTTGACTCGAAATTCTGGAAACGCGACAGCCTTGGCATTCAGCTCAGCATACCTAAAACAGCCGCTTCATTTGATCGCAGTTTCATAAGGGCCTGGGCTATAAATAAGACCGGCATCTCAAACGAGATCCTTGTGCCATTAAAGAGTGGAAAAGTCATTACCGATGTTTCAAAACTTACAAGAGCTGACCAGGAGGCCATGATATTATATTTTATGATGGTCGATCGCTTCCGCGACGGCAACAAAGAAAATAATGCAGCTATTAAGGACAAGGATATCGACCCAAAAGTCAATTATATGGGTGGCGACATCAGCGGGATCACGAAAGCCATTGACGATGGATATTTCACGAAATTGGGGGTGAATACCCTCTGGATCTCCCCTATTACACAGAACCCGCTTAAGGGATATAATGAATTCCCCTCTCCCCACCGGAAATTTTCGGGATATCATGGTTATTGGCCCATTACACTGACAACAGTCGATACAAGATTCGGTACCGCTGATGAGCTGCATAAAATGGTTAATGATGCCCATAGCCAGGGATTGAATATTTTACTGGACTTCGTATCACATCATGCCCACCAGGAATATGCCGTATTCAAAGCCCACCCCGACTGGATCACCGTACTTGACCTCCCGGGGAAAAGAAAAAACATAAGGTTGTTTGACGAGAACCGCCTTACGACATGGTTCGATATCTTCCTTCCCACCTTCGATCTGACCAGGCCCGAAGTTACCGAAATGGTTTCCGATTCGGCCGCATATTGGATCAAAGAATACAATATCGATGGGTTCAGGCACGATGCTGCAAAGCATGTCCCCGAAAATTACTGGCGGGTACTTAATAAAAAACTCACTCAGCAAGTGGTCATTCCTCAAAACAGGCAAGTCTACCAGATAGGCGAAACTTTTGGCAGCCGTGAACTGATCAAAAGTTACATCAATCCCGGGATGCTTGACGCCCAGTTCGAATTCAATCTCTATTGGGATGCCAAGAACACGTTCGCACAGGACAATACTTCCTTCCGCGACCTGAATTATTCACTGCAACAATCATTCAGCTATTTTGGCGAGCATAACCTGATGGGTAACATCACAGGTAACCAGGATATGCCCCGGTTCATTTCTTATGCAGGCGGGGCCCTTAGCCTGACTGAAGATGCGGTTGAAGCCGGATGGAAACGCGACGTGGAAGTCAAAGACACCCTGGGATATCATAAACTTGCCTCTCTCATGGCTTTCAATATGACAATACCCGGGATCCCTGTGATCTATTACGGGGATGAATACGGGATGGCCGGTGCCGCTGATCCCGACAACAGGAGGATGATGAAATTCGATAGTCTTAATCCGCATGAAAAACATCTGTTAGCGACGACATCCAGACTGGCCGGTTTGCGGCGTGGAAGCCTGCCTTTGATTTACGGTGATTTCACCACCATTAAAGTCAGCGATAAACTCTTCGTTTACATGCGGTCCTACTTTGACAAAGCCGTTATTGTGATCTTCAATAAAGATAAAAATTCAAAAAAGATAGAGTTTGATATCCCCGAAAGGTTTGTTGGCTCTTCATTTCTTTCCAACTTTGGAAATAAAATCAATATAGAAAAAGGGAAAGCCAGCCTGACCCTGGATGGTAATTCGTTTGAAATTTTAAGTAATTAGCGTAATTATGAAAAGGACATTAATCTTCATTGCATCGATTCTTGTGATCATGAGTGCATGCAAACCGAAAACTGAACCTAAAACCCAGGCAGGGAAACTGGTTCACGCGGAATGGACGCGTAATGCGACAATTTACGAGGTGAATGTGAGACAGTACACCCCTGAAGGTACATTCAAGGCTTTTCAGCAGCATCTACCAAGGCTTAAAAAAATGGGTGTTGACATACTCTGGCTGATGCCCGTCAACCCGATTGGCATTAAGAACCGCAAAGGCAGCCTGGGAAGCTATTATTCGGTAAAGGATTACCTTGCCGTAAACCCTGAATTCGGTACAATGTCCGATTTGAAAAACCTGGTCGGCAAGGCCCACGATCTGGGAATGTATGTTATTATCGACTGGGTAGCCAACCATACTTCATGGGACAATGAACTGATCAACAAGCATCCCGACTGGTATAAAAAAGACGCGAAAGGGAACATCATACCTCCGGTCGCCGACTGGACCGACGCTGCAGCCCTGGACTACTCAAAGGAAGGCCTCAGGAAATATATGACCGACGCTTTGTGTTTCTGGGTGAAAGAAGCCGATATTGACGGGTTCCGTTGTGATGTGGCCGGGATGCTGCCTGTGAGTTTCTGGAACCAGGCAATGCCTGAAGTGAAAAAGATTAAACCCATATTCACCCTTGCTGAATGGGAAACCCCCGAAATGCACGATACGGCTTTTGATGCAACATATTCCTGGGAACTTTACAAACTCGGGAACGATATTGCCAAAGGCTTAAAAACGGCCGACAAGATAGATTCTGTATATTCATCTGAGATAAAGAGTTTTCCTGCCGATGCATACCGGATGAGGTTTACTTCAAACCATGATGAGAATTCATGGAACGGTTCAGAATATGAACGCCAGGGACAGGCTGCAATGACCTTTGCCGTATTCAGCTTCACTTTCCCGGGGATACCTTTGATCTATACCGGCCAGGAATCGGCAATGAGCAAACGGTTACGTTTCTTTGACAAAGACACAGTGAAATGGGGAACATTTCCCCTGCAAAGTTTTTATACCACGCTCTGTAACCTGAAGAAAACAAACAAGGCCCTTCAGAACGGGAACTCGGGATCTACATTCTCCAAAGTCAGCAATGACAAGGAAAAAGCAGTATATTCCTTTATGCGAGAGAAAGATAACCATAAGATCCTTGTGATCCTCAATCTTTCCCAGAAACCCTGTACTGTAAAATTTCCCGATGGGATCCCGGGCGGCAAATGGGAACCGGTGTTTAACAAGGAAAAACTTATCACTGGTCATAAATCAATGCAATTGAAGCCCTGGGAATACAAGGTATTTGAAGTAAAATAGAGAGACAAACACTTATCAAGTTGTGATGATATGAAGAAAGTTCAGGTAATAAGCCTGATAATATCCTTTCAGATACTTTTGATCATGATGTTTGTTCAACGTTCAGAAGGTCAGGAGAACCCTGCATTTATAAAAAAGACGAGCCTTGCTGAGACATTTCACCCTCTTCCCTTTTTTGAAGTTGTGCCCCTGGGCTGGATCAAAGACCAGATACAGGAGAACCTTGACGGTTTTACCGGCCACCTCGACTCACTTGTGCCCGACCTGATCCTCCGTGACGATATTTACGGGAAGAACAGGTTAAGCAAGCTGGTTAAATCAAAGGATGTTGGTGCAATAACCGAAACCGGCCAACTTCAGGCTCAGTTCCTGTGGTGGAACAGCGAAACCCAGAGCAACTGGAGGGACGGATACCTGCGTTCGGCAATACTTACAGGAGACAAGGTTCATCTTGCCAGGGCCGCAGATTATATTCAGAAGATCCTTTTAACCCAGGATAATGATGGTTATCTCGGCATTTACGATAAAGGGCTCAGGTATTCCTTTGACAATGAGAACGGTGAACTCTGGTCTAAAACGACTTTATTCAGGGGGATGCTTGCCTGGTATGAATTCACAAAGAACTTTACCATCCTCAAGGCTGTTGAAACAGCTGTTGAAAATGTTATGACAAATTATCCTGCAAAAGAAACCCATCCATTTTATTCTGTCAACCCCGATGCCGGGGGCCTCACACATGGGCTGGCATTCACTGATGTCCTTGAAGAATTATGGAGGCTTACCGGGAAAACCGAATACCGTGATTACTGTCTTTTTCTTTACCAGGATTTTTCAAAACAGGTATTGAACGAAGACGCTCAGTTTAGCAAACTGATGGATTCGGTTTTACCACTTAAAGGGCATGGGGTTCATACTTATGAGCATCTGCGCTCTGTCGCTGCCGCCTTTTACGCATCAGGGAATCCGGAACTGAAAGCGGCGTTGACCAATTTTCTCGGGAAGATCCGTCTCACGACAACTGCGTCGGGCGGGCCTGTTGGTGACGAATGGATCTCGGGCCGTAAAGCCGATGCCACAGACAGGGGATATGAATATTGTTCTATCCATGAGCTCATGACCTCCTATACAGACCTCCTGGCCAAGACCGGGGACCCGGGTTTTGGAGAACTCAGTGAAAACATTTTTTTTAATGCTGCACAGGGATCGCGCAACCCATTTGAAAGTTCAATCGCTTACCTGAAAACCGATAATTCCTACTCTATGTGCGGCGGGCTTAACGGTGACACAAGCATAAGAACCCAGACCCGTTACAAATATTCGCCTGTTCACCAGGATGTCGCAGCCTGCTGTGTACCAAATGCAGGGAGGATAGCTCCCTATTACGTTCAGAACATGTGGATGAGAGACCGGAATGGCCTTGTCGCCTCCCTGCTCGGGCCCTGCGAGTTGGAGACAAGTTTTAACGGGAAACGGATCAACATCGAAGAACAGACCTCTTACCCTTATGATTTCTTTATAAATTTTGTTATAACTGCTGCAAATTCTGAATTCGACCTTAAAATAAGAAAGCCGGCCTGGGCCGCAAAGATCAGCGTGAGTGAGGAATACACCGAAGATAAGGGGTATATTGTAATCCATAAACATTGGCAGGGTGTCAATTCTGTGAGCATCCGGTTCTTTCCCGAGATCGTGACACACCGGGACATTAACGGTGAATATTATTTCACCTACGGTCCCCTGGTCCTGGCCCATCCTATTGAAAGTGTTGGGATCCAGATAAAAACATATCCCCTGAATGGCTTCCGGGATATGCATTACAGGCCTGCGAATCTGAATGTGCTTCAGTATGTCAAAGAAAAAGTCAGGCAGAACGGGCAGGATAAACTGGAATTTTCCACTGAGTTGTACAACCCCTCAAGCGGGAAGGATGAAACTGTGGTCCTGATCCCCATGGGGCGGACGATTTTAAGGCAAATCACCTTCAAACCAAAAGATTAAGACCATAGAGATGAAAAAGCTTATCCTTGCCAGCATCCTGCTGTTCCAGGCAGGTGTATCGGCCCAGAACTCCATAACGAAACCTGACCAGCCCCCTGCTTGGGCGAAAACCGCTATCTGGTATCAGATCTTTGTTGAACGTTTCAATAACGGTGACAAGAAAAACGACCCCAAACCGGAGGATATAAATATTCCTCCTATGAAGCAATTGGCCCCGGCGGGCTGGGAGGTCACCCCCTGGACTTATAACTGGTTTGAGCAGGAGCCCTGGGCTAAAGCGACAGCACAGCCATTTATGGAAAACCTCCAGTACAGGAGGTTCGGAGGAGATCTCCAGGGAGTCCTCAACAAACTGGATTACCTGAAGGACCTTGGGATAAATGCAATCTTTATCAATCCTATAAACGATGCACCATCCCTGCATAAATATGATGCCCGTACTTATCATCACGTGGATGTGAATTTCGGGCCTGACCCTGAAGGCGACAAACGGATAATAGCTTTTGAGAACCCGGTCGATCCTGCAAGCTGGGAATGGACATCCGCCGACAAATTATTCTTGAAACTGGTAGCCGAAGCCCACAAAAGGGGTATGAAAGTGATACTGGATTATTCCTGGAACCATACCGGGGTTATGTTCTGGGCCTGGCAGGACATTCTGAAAAATCAATCTGAATCAGCCTATAAGGACTGGTATGATATTATTTCTTTTGATGATCCCAAAACGCCTGAAAATGAATTTAAATACCGCGGCTGGGTAGGGATCGAAAGCCTGCCCGAGATTAAAAAAGTAAATATCACCACCAGGCGCGAGAATGGTCATCCGTATGAAGGAGACATTAACCCCGGAGCAAAGCAGCACATTTTTGCGGTCACTAAGCGCTGGCTGGCTCCAGACGGAAATAGAGACAAAGGCATTGATGGCTTTAGGCTTGATGTCGCTGATCAGATAGGTCTTGTTTTCTGGCGGGACTGGAGGAAATTTGTTCGTTCAATCCAGCCTGATGCTTACCTTGTTGGGGAGATATGGTGGGAGCAATGGCCCGACAAGCTCATGGATCCCTCGCCTTACACCCAGGGGGATGTTTTTGACGCGGTAATGTTTTACCAGGTTTATAAGCCGGCAAGATATTTTTTTGCAAAGAACGATTTCCAGATCGATGCAGGTCAATTGCGTGACAGCCTGGAATTTCAATGGAAGCGTTTAAGGCCCGAAAACCTGCAGGCCATGATGAATGTTTCATCCTCGCATGATGCTCCCCGTTTGCTTACCGATTTTTATAATCCGAATAAATATAAATATCATGCCCTTCCGCGTGATAATTCATCATACAAGACAGGGAAGCCCGATCAGGAAACATACAAGAGGCTCAGGCTTTACCTGGTATGGCTTTTCACGACCGTAGGAGCTCCTCAGATATGGAACGGGGAGGAAATGGGAATGTGGGGAGAGGATGATCCCGATTGCCGCAAACCCTTGTGGTGGAAAGAATACAAGTTTGATCAGGAGTACAGGAACAATTATCAGCCCGGAGAAAAAACTTACGACCCGGTGGGATTCAACCAAAAGCAGTTTGATTTTTACAAGAAACTTATCCGGATAAGGAAAGAGAATTCGATTCTCAGCACAGGAAAATTTGAGTTTCTGCTGACCGAAGGGAGAAAGTTCGCTTACAGGAGAACCAATGGAAACGAAGAGCTCATAGTACTGATCAATGCCGGGCCTTCAGCTCAAACATTTACTCTGGCAGGTAAGCTTGAATACACTGATATCCTGAACAATCAACCGGTCCAGGGCGAAAATTTCCGGGTTGGACCTTTCAGTGCAATGATACTAAAGCCGGTTCGTGAAATCCGCCTGCCCATGAAGTAAGGAGTTTGTTGCAGCAAAAACAAAAAAGAGGCTGAACCGGAATGGTTCAGCCTCTTTTTTTTGTGTTGGAAATTAATCCTAGTTCTTCCTCAGCTGATATTTATAAATAGGTTGGCTGAGGTTAAGAATAACCGTATAGTTCCCTGCGGCAGATACTGCAATATTGCCGCCTCCGGCGGAAAGTTTGCCAGTATTGCTGCCGTCATCTCCATAGTTGAGGTCCCATAGATGGTTAGCCCTGAATTTTATGGATGCTGCAGTAAGGCTAAGTGTAGCCGACCATGTTTTTGCAATGGAATCATAGGTCATATCCGTATCGGTATCCCATCCACCCGGTGTAGCATCACCGACCAGCGACCACGCTGTTCTGAGGAAAGTATGTTTCAGGTTCGGCAGGTCAACATTGAGTTTATAATAACCACGTGGGCCTGATACAATGTTAGCCCCATTAGGGTTAAGAGTGCCGTCGGCACCATCATCACCCCAGTTGGTCGTCCAGCTGTTTCCCTGGCAATATTTGAACAGGGCATTATCAATACCCATCCAGATATATCCTTCATAGAGTCCGTTTGATTTCGTTGAGGCGATCGTGGTCGTGGAATCACCTGGATTCCAGCCCTGATAGCTGCCGGGTACGAACAGGATAGGATAAACTATTTTCACGAAATAAGGTGTAATAGTCTGAGGGATAACAACCGAATAAAGCGGTGCAATATTAGAGTTGATGGTTGCAGTCACCCTGAATTCCAGATTAATTGGAGTAGGGTTCTTCGGGTCGTACTCCATCGGGAGTATTTTCTGGTTGAGGTCGTACGTGTTGATGGAACTCTGCAACAAGCTGTTGACCTGTACAACCGGAACAGGACTTTTAAAGTTATTTCCGGCCATATCCATCTCAACGAGATAGGTTACCACAAGCGGCTGACCATATTGGGAAGCCGTCCATGAATAAGTGACTGGCACAGCCGAGTCGCTCTTCTTCAGAACGATCTGAGCCCCGCTCACAAGGTTTAAAACCGAAGCAGTCGGGGTAGAAGCAAGTGTGGCCTTGGTCTCATCCTTTTTGCATGAAAGGACGCTCAGCAGACCAAGAACCAGGATCATTATTGATATTTTTTTCATAGTATCTGGGTTTTAAACTTATTAATATCCTGGATTTTGCTTAAGGTTTGGATTGGCGGATACATCAGAAGAAGGTATCGGGAAGATATTATAGAAGGACTGGGTGGAAATACCATTTTTCACCCCGCCTTTCCATGGCCACACATAGGTACTGGTGCTGAATTCGCCAAAACGGATGAGGTCGGTTCTGCGTACACATTCCCAGTACAATTCGCGGCCTCTTTCGTCGAGGATAAAAGGCAGAGTGAGCTCAGCAGAGGTAATATCTCCAGCTTTATCACCATAAGCTCTTTCACGCACGGCATTAACATATCCAAGAGCCTGGGCAGCACTGCCACCGCCACCTCCTCTGAGTACAGCTTCGGCATACATCAGGTAAACATCAGCCAACCTGAACAGTGGGAAGTCTGTAGAGCAGTATGTAGGATTTGATCCGGCAGCTCCGGTACTGGTAACATTCCTGAATTTAGTTATTGCATAACCATCAGTAAATACTCCGATATCATTGATCTCAAGTGATTGTCCGTCACTCCAGAACATAGCCCGGTGGTCATAGGGGTTCATCTTCAGGATGTATGTATAATCAGGAATTCCAAGTTTCATGGTAATGAGATATGTACCTGCATCAGGAACGGTGATATTGGCACCACCCTGTTCCAGGGTACCATCGGCACCATCGTCTCCGTAATTGATATCCCATAAACCATTGGCACGGAACTTCAAACCGCCTGCAACAAGGTCAACAGTAACACTCCATGTATTTGATGTTGGATCGTATACCATAGGTGTATCATTGTTCCATCCTCCCGGAGTAGCATCGCCTATTATTGCCCAGGTTGTTTTAACAACATTATAGGTAAGGGCAACAGTATCAATGTTAACTTTATAATACCCTGCATCAGTAACGGAAATATTATCTCCACCTGGTACAAGGATCCCATTGCTACCGCCGTAATTATGATCCCAGCTAGGAGTAGTACAGAATTTAAACTGCTGATTGGCATCTGCCATGTAAAGGTAGCCTTCATACTGGCTGTTACTCCCTTTGGAAGCGATCACTGTCGTTGTATTGGTAGGATCCCATCCCTGGTAACTTCCCGGACAATAAACCACTGGATAAGCCTTCGGGCTCTTCGGTGGTGTGGGTGATGTGTACAGACCATTTTTCAGGCCCGGATAAAAGAGCTGAACGATAGGCTTGGTGGTACGTGTACCGCCCCAGCCTCCACTGACTCCAAAATCGGCAGGTTTCATACTTCCGCCAATAGCTGCGCAGATCACGAAAGTAGTACCACCCCATGTCTGGGTATGATCTCCGTCATATTCAATCGGGAAAATGATTTCGGGACTGGTATTATTATCGGCAAGGAACAGATTCTTGTATTTCGGATCGAGTGTATATCCTGCACCAATAACATTGTTACAATATGTGATGCAGTCTGTATATCTGGGAGTCCCTGTATATACCTCGGCATTCAGGTATAATTTGGCTAAAAGCGTCCAAACAGCGCCTTTATCTGCACGTCCGTATTCATTGGCACGGGCAGCGGTAATATCAGGTTCAATGGCTTTCAATTCCGATTCAACATAAGCGAACAGGTCGGCACGGCTCTTCTGTGGTGGGAAGAACTTGCCCGGAGAGTCGGCTTCAGTCACAAAAGGCACATTGCCGAAGAGGTCAAGAGCATGGTAGTAGCTTAAGGCCCTCAGGAAACGTGCTTCTGTACGGTAGTTCAGTACATTGATTTTATCCTGTCCTGTTATACCGCGTGAATCAAGTTTGCTAGGGTCTGATTCCCTGATGAATTCATTGCAAAGGCTGATCTGGTAAAAGATCCTGTAATACATAGCTGCAATAAACACATCGCCTGAACCCCAGCTCTGGGAGTGGAAATTATGGATTGTCTGGTCATTCCATGAAATTACTGCTTCATCGGTTGTAAGTTCCTGGTGATACCAAAATCCACGTAAATATTCTCCGAACCCTTCGTCAATCCCTGCTATATCGGGATTTCCAGCGGGGCCCTGCTGGCCTGATACTGAGAGGCCTGCATAGCATTTTGCCAAAACCTGCTTGTACCCGGCAGCTGTTGAATAAGCATTATCCGGGGTTATCAATTTAGGATTGATTGGTGTGGTATTCAAATCCTTGACGCAGGAGGCGAAAAACAGCGTCAGCGCTGTTACTATGAATGTTATTTTTAATATTCGTTTCATCTTTCTAATTTTTTTAATGTTATAACTTAAGACTAACACCTATAACATACACCCTTGATCTCGGATACATATTGTTATCAATACCTAAGGTTGAACCAAGGTTCACTTCAGGATCAAGACCCTTGTACTTGGTAATTGTGAAAACATTGTTCACGGTGAATGAAATACCAAGATTGAGAGTGTTCTTTACAAGGTTCCCGAAGTTATAGGCCAGGGTGAGGTAGTCAAGCTTAAAGAACGAGGCGTTCTGCACATAATAATCGGAAAGATATTGCTGGTTCACAAAACCTGTATTTGTAACTGAAGTGGCAACATTGCCCAGGTATGGTCCTTCGGGGCGGTACAGATTGGCATACACTCCCCTGTTTGCTTCAACATTGTTATACATGTAATTTCCGATATTGGCATGGCCGCTGGCGGCAAGACTCCACTTTTTATAATTAAGTCTTGTATTTATACCAAACGTAAAAGTAGGATTCGGGCTCTTGTATGTATACCTGTCGGCATCGGTTATCTTACCGTCGCCGTTCCTGTCAACATATAATCCTTCGATAGGATTTCCATTGGCATCATATACCTGCTGGTATACATAAAATGAATTGATCGGGCTTCCTACCCTGTCGATCTGAACGGTATTACCCACACCACCGCTGATCCCACCTACCATAATACCGGGGTAGTTCGGATCATCGGAAATGTTCAGCTTCGTGATCTTATTCTTATAAGTAGTAGCATTGAAGCCGATATCCCAGTTCCAGTCCTTGGTTACAATGGGTTTGACATCAAGAGTAAATTCAACGCCGGCATTGTTCATGCTTCCTACGTTGGTCCATACATAGTTGGAAAGGTTGGTTCCTGCAGGGACAGGGATGAAATTCAACATATCCTTGGTATCCTTGTAGAAATAATCAACCGAAGCAGTAATCCTGTCTTTCAGGAAACCCAGGTCAATCCCCACGTTCCAGGTAGATGTGGTTTCCCATTTGATATTGGGATCATATGCATCGGGGCGTAATGTCCGATACCAGACATTACCGAACTGGTACATAGAGAACCTGTCACTCTGGGTGTAAATGGGGATGTAAGGATACCAGTTGCTTGAGATATCCTGCTGACCGGTTTGTCCCCAGCCCAACCTGAGTTTCAACTGTGAAATCACTTTTGAATCCCTCAGGAATTTCTCATCATTGATCTTCCATCCAAGGGCAACTGAAGGGAATAATCCCCAGCGGTTGCTTGAAGAGAACCTTGACGATCCGTCATCACGAAGAGTTGCAGTAAGCAGGTACCTGTTTTTGAATGTGTAATTGAAACGTCCGTAGAAGGAAACGAGGTAATATTCCTGCTTCACTATAACAGTATCGGCATGAGCACTGTCGTGAGGCACATTGCCATTATAGTTATTATTATTGACCCAGAAATGCTGCCATGAATAACCGGCCATTACATCAAATTTACTGCTGATACTTTTAACATCTTTTACATAATTGAGATAAAAGTCGAGCAGGCTGTTCTTTTTGGTCTGATCGTAATTGTTGTCAACACCTTTGTTGAAGTAATTCCAGGTAGCGTATGTAGGCACATAGTTATTTCCTTTGCTCCATGAATAATCCATACCAAGGTTCAGGTTGACCCTGAGATCGGGGAAGAAATGCAGTTTATAATCAAATTGGGCATTACCCAGGAACCTGTTAACAGATGAAGTATTATCAGTTAACTTCAAACGTGCAACCGGGTTTGTTGTTGCCTGGCGAACAGGGTCACCATTCGGTTGCAGCCATGCCCAAAATCCACCGTATGAATTTGGTATGGTCTGTGCCGAGTTACCGTATGCATAAACTTCCTGCGTAGGGTCAAAAGCAACTGCATCACCAATAGCCGCCTGGTCTGCAAACTTGTTCTTTTCATACATGTATTTGGCATTGATGTTTACCTTAAGATAATTCTTGAAAAACGTAGGGTTCAATGTTGCTCCCAGTGTCGTTCTTCTCATATTATCGGTAAGCAGCGTACCATCCTGGTAATTGTATCCGATGGAAACGCGGTACGGCATAGTACTGATAGCACCTGTAAATGCCAGGTTATGGTCAGTTCCGACAGCGGTCCTGTAAATTTGTTTCTGCCAGTCTGTGTTGGCTTTACCAAGCAGTGTATCTACACCCGGGTTATTTGGGTACCTCTGTAAAACAAGGGCGCGGAAATCATCGCCATTATATACACTGATAGTTTTCGGAACAGTGGAAATGGATACATTCCCGGAATATTCAAGGCCGAATTTCTTTGAACCTGTTACTCCTTTTTTGGTTGTTATGATGATAACACCATTGGATGCGCGGGAACCGTAAATTGCGGTAGCAGAAGCATCTTTCAGAACGGTATATGTTTCAATATCCTCAGGGTTCAGCATCCCGAGAGTGCTGCGGGCACCCGAAGTGGAAGCATTGTCAATGGCAACCCCGTCAACAACCAGCAAAGGATCGTTGTTCGCGTTGATAGAAGAACCGCCACGTATACGGATGATAGCATCACCACCAGGTGCACCACCGGTTGTAGTAACCTGCACACCGGCTATTTTCCCAACGATCAACTGTTGAGGCGATTGAATATTTCCCTGGTTAAAATCCTTGCTGCTGATTGCAGCGACAGATCCTGTAGCGTCCTGCTTTTTCACTGTGCCATAACCAATCACGACAACCTCGTTAAGGCTTTTTGTCCCGACTGACAGCGAGATATCAATAGATCGCTGTTCAGTAACAGTAATTTCCTGTGACATGTAACCGACATAGGAAAAAACAAGCACTGCATCCTTCTTAACTTTGATGGAGTATTTTCCGTCAATATCGGTAACAGTACCTGTTGTCGTATTTTTAACAACGATAGTTACCCCCGGGAGTAAACTTCCATCCGTCGCATCTGTTACTTTACCCGAAACTGTTATCTCCTGAGCATAAGCAATTGATGCTGATGCTAAGGCGAAAAAAAGGATCAAGTAACGCAACCAAAGTACACGTTTCTTCATAGAGTTAATTTTAAAATGTTAGTTTTCCGTTAATTTAATTTCCGTATGACTTGTATATTTTCACTTTGGAATGCAGAATTAATAAAAATATGCGTACGATCAGCATTTTTTTTAACGTTTTTTTTAAAAAACATATAACATGTTGATTCTGACCTATAAAAAAATATAATTACAATGTTAAAAAAATAACATTAACAGGGTCTGAAGGCTCATTTACAATGGTTTTCTTACATTTGTCAACATCAAATCAATTTCCATGAAAAGGCTATTAATTTCCATGTCGGTATTCATTATCTGTTTTTCCCTTTATAAAACAGCTAATTCCCAGGTCGTTGTAACGGTCCCGGTATATCCAACCGATCTTGATTCCTGTACACTTATTTTCGACGCTTCAAAAGGCAATGCTGGGCTGTTAAACGCCTCCCCTCCCATCTATGCCCACACAGGTGTTATTACCAACCTAAGCACTTCCACATCGGATTGGAAATATGTATTGGCCGGATGGAGTGTAAACATTCCCAAAGCCAGGATGACCCCTTTGGGGAATAACCTTTACAGTATCAAAATGCTGCCGAGCATCAGGGCCTTTTACGGTGTCCCGGCAGGTGAATCCATTTTAAAAATGGCCTTTGTTTTCAGAAATTCCGACGGGTCAAAAACCGGGCGTGAAGCCAATGGCGGCGACATTTTTACGAATGTTTATTCAACGGTCACCAGTGTCAAGATAAATCTTCCTCAGAATAAAAACCTCTTTCTTTCCTTCCAGGACCCGATTCCTGTTGATGCAACCAGTCCGCTTGCCGATACCATGAAACTGTTCATTAACGGGACTTTGATTAAAGCTGTTCCAGGCCATGAGATCACCGACACACTTACGGCCGACAGTTTCGGCCATAACTGGGTAAAACAATGGGTAAAGATCATGGCGAAAAATGACACGGCAGCAGCCGCCGATTCATTCTGCTATACGGTAATTCCATCCCCTGCTGTTGCCGCTCTTCCCGTTGGTATAGCAGATGGGATCAACTACGTGGATTCCACACACGTAATCCTTTGCCTGTATGCTCCTCAGAAAAGTTCATGTTTTGCAATTGGTGATTTCAGCAACTGGGACCAGGACTCACTTCATTACATGTTTAAAACCCCCGATGGCTCCCGGTTCTGGATCCAGCTCAGCAACCTGACCCCCCGTAAGGAATATATCTTTCAATACCTGGTAAACGGCACCTTGAGGATCGGTGACCCATTCGCCGATAAAGTCAGTGATCCGAACGACCAGTATATTGACCCTGCTACTTACCCTGACCTTATACCATATCCCACCGGTAAAACAACCGGTATTGCAACCGTGCTGCAGACTGCACAAAAGCCCTATCCCTGGGCTTCTGCGACGTTCACACCACCGGCAATAAAGGACCTTGTGATCTATGAATTGCTTATCAGGGATTTTACAAGTGAACATACCTACCTTTCTCTGATTGACACTCTTAATTATCTAAAAAACCTTGGGGTTAACGCGGTTGAACTGATGCCTGTTATGGAATTTGAAGGGAATATAAGCTGGGGGTATAATCCCAACTATTCTTTTGCAGTGGATAAATACTACGGACCTAAAAACACCCTTAAGCAGTTTGTGGAGGCAGCCCATTCAAAAGGCATGGCTGTCATCCTTGATATTGTATGTAATCACCATTTCGGATCGTCCCCTCTGGTTCAGTTATACTGGGATGACCAGAACCAAAGACCAGCTTCTAACAGTCCATGGTTCAACCCGATTCCAAAACATCCCTATAACGTAGGCTATGATTTTAACCATGACAGTCCCGATACAAAATCGTATATGCTTCGCCTGCTGAAATACTGGCTTCGGGAATATCATACCGATGGGTACCGTTTTGACATGTCAAAAGGGTTCACCCAGGTGAATTCATATCCCGATAATGTAACCTTGTGGGGGCAGTATGACCAGGACCGGATCAATATCCTGAATACTTATGCCGACACCGTTTGGTCACAAAATGCCGTCGCATACATGATCCTCGAGCATTTTGCCGACAACAGCGAGGAAAAGGTCCTTGCAAATGCGGGTATGATGCCCTGGGGAAATGGAAATAATAATTATAATAACGCCTCCGGCGGATGGACGACCGGCGGTTCATCTGACCTTGGCTGGGGTTCATACAAGAACCGGGGCTGGTCTCAGCCCAACCTGGTATGGTACATGGAAAGCCATGATGAGGAACGGCAGATGTATAAAGATTACAGTTCGGGTAACAGTAGCAAACCTCCCTACAACCCCAAAGACACTGCAACAGCGCTTCAGAGGGGAGCATTGTGTGCAAATTTATTTCTTACTATACCCGGGCCCAAAATGATCTGGCAGTTTGGCGAACTGGGATATGATTATTCGATTAATTATCCTTCGGGGACTTCCGCTTCAAGGCTGGATCCAAAACCTATCCGTTGGGATTATTATACCAGCTGGGGCCGGAAATATTTATATAATGTTTACCGCTCCCTTATTGAACTGAAAAAGAGCCTCCCCGTGTTCAGCACTTCTTCTTTCACCATGGAAGCGACAGCCCAGGTAAAAAAGATCACCCTCACCGACCCTACTATGGATGCCCTGGTCCTGGGGAATTTTGATGTGATCTCACGTGATGTCTCTCCAAATTTTACCAAAACCGGGACCTGGTACGAATTTTTCACCGGCGATTCACTTGCAGTAACCGACGTCGCTGCTACCCTTCCTTTCACTCCCGGGGAATACAGGCTATATACCACGGTAAGACTTCCAAAGCCCATATTCACAGGCATTGAAAACCCTACTGTTGCATCAGTTCCGGGATGCCGCATCAGGGTGTTCCCGAATCCTTCAAACGGCCCGATTACCTTTGAACTCCTGCCAGAAAACACAATCGATATTAAGCTTGTCGTTTACGACATGAGCGGGAGACTCGCAGGGACTGTTTTTGACGGCAGGCTCAGCCAGGGTGTACACGACTTTGTTTGGGAGCAAGGCCATAGCCTTAAGCCAGGCATATATTTTTATAAACTAACGACACCAGGAGTGTCTTCCGGCGGGAAAATCATCATACTGTAACAGTCTTACCTTAGTCTGCAGACTAAATCGGGAATGCAAGCGTTAATTTTCTATCTTTGCATCGCAATCCGCATTACCTGAAATGAAAAAAAACGGAATAATTCTCTGCACTTCGCTGTTATTTCTTTGCAGCCTGTTCTCCCTGCAAAAAGTCTTTGCAGCATCTGATACTGTCTTTGTGGTCTCTCTGGAAGTCAACATGACCAAAGCGGTCAGAAGCGGCATCTTCGATCCCTCCCTTGACCATCTTTATGCTGTGTTCGATACCGGCATGTCAGATCAGCAGCTTGTAAATTCGGGGAACAACAAATTCACCCTCATTCTTTCCCAGGGATTTGATTCAGGAGCGATCTATCACTTCAGGTTCAGGATCAACAATTTTATTACTGAGACTGTTGACCGGCAAATCCTTATAGGCCAGGGTGTTAATTATTATTACTGCTGGTGGAATAACGACTACCTGAATTCAACCTGGTTCCAGGTCGATATGAGCTACCTTGTGCAACAAGGGAGTTTCAGGCCCGACACCGATTTTGTGGATGTCGCCGGGACCATGAATAATTTCCAGGGATCCCCTCCTCTGACACGTATCGGATCAGGCTACATATATCAAACCATGTATAATATTGAACCAGGTGCCATTGCTGCCTTCAAATTCAGGATCAACGGGGACTCCAACAAGACAGAGCTGAAGGGAAAACCGTTCAGGTTCCTGCTTGCACCCGACAGCGTGATCCATTCCCTGTACTGGTTTGACAACTTTAATCCATCAAAAGTACCTATGCAATTTTATTGCAACCTGAAGTATATGACCAGGGCCGGGCATTTCAGCCGCCAGAATGACCATGTTGACGTTGCCGGTTCCTTTAACGGGAACGGTTCCTTCGACATACTTTATGATAATGATAAAGACAGTATTTATACTGCAACAGTCCTCATCGACACAGCCTTTTATAACCTGAACCCGCTGACCTTTAAATATCGAATCAACAGTTCCTGGGAAACTTCCGAGTTAAAGGGCAAACCTTTCCGGACCTATGTCCTTCACGACACCAGCTCGGGACGTAATATAGACAGTTCCTGGTATAATAACTGGAACCCCAGGGTGCCAACCCCACCGGTTGCAAATAATGTGGCTATCCAGGGAAATGATGTATATAAACAAGTCCTTACGGGTGTCTATTCATATGAGAATATAAACGGGATCAGCGAAGGAATCAGCAAATACCAGTGGTACCAGAGCGCCGATTCACTTGGGATCAATCTTACCGCCATTGATACAGCAACACATATCACGTATACCATCGACTCTACCTGCATTCACAAATGGCTGGTTTTCGAAGTCATACCTGTTGCAGACAGCGGGGATTCAGCTGTTGGCAAGCCGGTCAGGATAATAACAAAATCCTCGGTTGGTTATGTCGGAATTGCAGGGCATGACAATCTCATTTCCCTGGTTTATCCGAATCCAAGCACCAGCCTTGTTGTCGTGGATGGTTTGTCTGAAATAAACAGAATTGAACTTTATGATCTGACAGGCAGAACTGTTTTCGTATCCGGCGAATTAAATTCCAGGCAAAACAGGATAAACCCCTCAGGCCTCATGCCCGGTATTTATATTCTTAAAGCCATCGGTAAGGAAAATCAAACAGGTTGGGCCAGGATTATCAGGCAATAACTCATCCGGGAGCCGGGAGCCGGGAGCAGGGAGCAGGGAGCCGGGACCAGGGAGTAGAAATGAGTTATGTGAAAATCAGTCCTTCATCAGAAAATCCAGAGGTGAACCTTCAGTATATTCTATTGGTTCCTGACCGTATCTGAAGACCCTCATGGATCTGTTTCCCTTCAATTCAACAGAATTTCCTTCAATCCATAGAAGGCAGCCTTCGCGCAATCCGGCGACAGTAATATCCCTGTTCACAGTAAGATATTCGAGTAAGCGCTGTTCCCTCGTTTCGCCGGCATGGCCAAGAGGATTTGCATCCAGATAATGCGGATTTATCTGAAAGGGTATCAACCCCAGGCATCCGAATGATTGCGGCTCTGTGATCGGCATATCATTAGTAGTTTGCATTGTCGGGCATGCCACATTTGCCCCTGCACTCCAGCCGGCGTATGGTATCCCGGAATTTACCTGTTCCTTAATGGTTTTCATGATGCCTGTTTCATGCATCATTTTTACCAGATGGAAGGTATTCCCCCCGCCAACCACGATACATTCAGCTTTTTTTACCGCTTGACGGGGTTCATCTGAATGATGTATTGAAAAAAGATCAACACCGAAATCTGCAAAGATGCCTTTTACCCTGTTTTCGTATACATCGTAGGATTTATATATGCTCTCCTGGTCGAGGTTCACTCCCGCAAAGGGTATAAAAAGAACAGAACGCACCGAAAATTTCTTAAGGAAATTTTCTATATAAGGTCTGGGCCAGGCGAAATATTCTTCACCTGAATTGGTCGAGTTGCTGATGAGTAAAAGGTTTCTTTTCACAGCTTATTGTTTTAAATGTAAAAGTATACAAAATCATTCATTGCACGCAATGCGAGGAGCCTGGTTAGATTACTTCTTCCAGAACTGGACGTAAACCTCGGTAAACCTGCGCATCCAGGAATTCGAGGAAGTGTAGCGGCTAACCATGTTCTGGGGGTCGGCATCCCCGTATGCGATCCTGTCCCTGGCACACAGCTCACGGGCCAGCTTTTCCTGGTAAGCGAGGGACCTTTCTTCGGGCATTCCCTGCATATGAAGCAGCACAAGATAACGCAATGCTTCTGCCGGTTCGTTTAAGGTACAATAATAATCGAGCGCCTGCATCGATATAAACGGGTTAGCCTTGCTAACAATATAATCATAAACCGAAGTAAGGGAGATCCCGAAATGGTCGATTCGTTTCAGAGTGTAGAATTTTTCGTTTTCAGCAAGGATTTGCAGTCCCCTCTCATATTCCCCGGTGGCCATGCAGATAGTAACCTCGTCAAGTTTATTCATATATTCGGCCGGATCCCTGTACCGGGTAATTGAGTCCTGAAGATGATCCGTATCAAATCTGCATTGGGGATACCTGCCTGCCTGCCGCATGGCGTCCTGCAATATCCTGACACCCCGGTTAAAGTTGTGCAAAGCAAAGCACCTCCCCGCTCTTATATTATATAAAATCAAGCTATCTTCCATCATTTCGCAGCTGCGATTGCTGATCCTGGATTTGTAAAGGGCAAGCGCCTTCAATATATCGGGGTCGCTCTCCAGTCCTTTGCTCATCGCTGTGCGAGTTGCAAGTTGCAGGAAATTGCCCGCCGAATCCGGTTTATTGCTCCAGATCAGTCTTTGTTCCTGAGATATCCTGTCGAGAAGCCATTGCTTGTACGATTGGGTGTAGATAGAATCTATAACAGGATCTGTAGGCAATGAATACTCCGCCGATATCTTTCCGGCCAGTTCAAACTGCAATATGGCTCTTGCAAACTGTCGCTGGTTAAAATAGGAAACAGCCATTGCATTGATCTTTCCTGCACGGAGTATGGCAATTGAAGGAGCCAGGGAATCCAGAACCCTTACCTTCCGGTTCCCGGGCAGCAAATCCCTGAGCATGAGAGAGGCCCGGTCGAAACTTGAAAGTGCACTGTCCTTCGATGCTTTTCTGAGCTCTTTTATGCATTTGCCGGCTAGACTGCTTATGATCCCCATGCGGGCCTGTTCTTCCTTAAGGCTGATATCAGCCGCCAGGATCTCCAGCGCTTTCCCTTTATTGTTGAGCTCGCAGCTTTTAAGGCAGTCCAGGGCTTCCCTGTAATTTCCTTCTTCAAGCAGATTATTACATTGATCCAGCTGTCCGATGAAGATGGCGCGGTAAACCCTGTGGTAAACAGTATCCGAAGTAATGTAAACGGGGTATATCTGCCTGTAATTCTCAGCTTTCTGAAGGTATTCCATTGCAAACTTCACATTCCCCGCTTCCAGGCTGCTTGAAGCGATTCCTGTATAGGAGCTGTATATCCCGTTTACTGCTTCCGACATCAGATTTTCCCAGCCGTTATGATTATGCAAATAGGGATTAACAACAGCCATGCTGCGGGCGTTTTCCATTAGTGACAGTGCTTCCGAATATTTTTTACCAGCCATCAATTCCTGAGCTTTTTTCCGGTAAGCCTGCATAAGGCTTTCAGAGGCCCATGTTAACAATGAATCAGGTCTGGCATCAGGGAACATGCGTATGAGAATTGATTTGGCAAACTCAGCATCATCTTCAAAAACATGCCTGGAATAATAAAGGTTTAAATAATCCTTGTATATCTTTCCATTGATATTTTCCATAAGGGAAGTAAAGCGGATATACCTCATCAGCCGTTCAATAAAAAAATCATTGACGCTGTCAAGTGTGCTGTACCCATTGATAACTCCAGACTTTTCCAAGGTTTCTGCCAGGTTGAACTGACAGGTCCTTGAGATTTTATATAAGTCCAGGTGACTGTCCAGAAGATGTTTCGAGTCGTTTGCTCCCATGAGCAATGAGTTTCCAAAGTCCCGTTCACGGATAAGATCAATCATCCTTACGAGTTCGGAAAGCCTGATGAAATTCAAAGGGATTGACCGGGACTCCCTCATGTCCCATTGCTGAGCTTCACGGCCAAGGCTGTCTATCATGGCCGAAGCTGCATAATAATCATCAATCAGATCCTTCCTGTCATAAAACCGTTGCCAGCATGCCTGGGAATAGGAAAATGAAAAATCTCCAAGTATCAGCGTATCTACCGCTGTGTCCATTGCGAGTACATTGGTTCTGAACGTAAGCACTGACGAACTCATCGGGTCTCCGCACTTAAATTCAATCGGTTTGAATGTTCCTGTATCCAGCTTTGTGGAAAGCTTAAGTGACAACCTGAACTCAGAGGGAGCCATCACTTCTTTCATCGTGAAAGACCTGTATTGCAGATATCCTGATAAATCAAAATCCATCAATGCAAGACTTGCCTGGAATAATGAAGGGCTCAGTTCCGAAAGGGAGATGTTCTCCCTAAACCCAAGGCTGATATTTACAAATTTCGGCGGTTTCAGAAGGTCTTTGGCCAGCTCCTCAAGAATATCATTTCCGTAATTGGTCTTTTGATGATAATACCCTGTATAAGGCAGGCGCCACGAATCTCTGCCCGAATAATAGTTAAAGGTTTTCTGAGAAAAACCAGGAAATCCGAAGAGAGAGAAGTAAAGAAACAAGATCAGTGGCAATCGGATTTTCATCCCGGAGTTTATATTATGCGGCAAATTTAAAAAATACATAAGTAATCAGATTTTATTTGGGAAGAATCCGACTTTATTTATAATTTTGATATTAAGAAAAATAAAAAAAATCATCATGAGAGAAAAATGTATAAGCCATCTGCTTTTGATTGTTGCAGTTGTTGCGATTTTATTCAGTCCTGCATGTAAGTCAAAGGAAAAAGGACCTGTCGAGGCACCCGAGTTTAAAGTGATGCTGCTTAAAGGAAGCACAGTGCCTATTTTTCTTGACATGGTCGGGCAGGCCGAAGGTATTCCAACGGTCGATATCCGCGCCAGGGTTGAAGGATACCTGATGAACTGGGCTTTCCAGGAAGGATCTATGGTGAACAAAGGCCAGCACCTGTTTACGATTGAAAAAGATCAGTACCAGAACAACCTTGATTATTCAAAAGCTGATCTGGACAGCAAGACTGCAGCCTGGGAAAAAGCCAAGCTTGATGTGGCAAGGCTCAAACCCCTGCTATCCACGAATGCCATCAGTCAGAATGATTACGATGTGGCTGTGACCACCGAAAAGCAGACCAGGGCTGCAGTTGCCAGTTCCAAGGCATCTCTTGAGCAAGCAGCCCTGAATCTCTCTTACACAAACATGGATTCACCTATTTCAGGATATATAGGTTCGGTCCAGGTAAGGCCGGGGAACCTGGTCGGCAGGGGTGAAAGCACCCTTCTTGCCACTGTTTCAGCTGTTGATCCCATGTATATTAATTTCCAGATGAATGAAACGGACTACCTGGCCATAATGAGGTTTATCGCGACGCATAAGGGAGAACTTGGGAAGAATGGCCCTATCAAGGTTTATCTGACCCTTGCCGATAAAAGGAAATACCCCATTCCAGGCGACATTGATTTCATTGACAGGAATGTCGACCCGGCTACCGGAACCATTGCTCTCAGGGCCAAGGTTGCCAACCCCGAACACATCATAAAGCCGGGAAATTACTGCCAGGTGCAGCTGGTACTGGGAGAGCGGGACAGCACCGTGATCGTACCCCAGAGTGCACTGACTATCGTCCAGGGAAAATATTTTGCATTCAACGTGGGTGACAGTAATAAAGTAACCAGGGTGCCTGTAATGGTTGGACGGAGTTTTGAGAACAAGATTGTTATTAATTTCGGCCTGAAACCCGGATCAAAGATTATGCTGGAAGGTTTCCAGAAGTTCCAGGAAGGGATGAAAATAAAGCCTGCGATGATCACCGACACCTTAACAATTCCTGGACCGGGAGCATTGTAACCGTGAACCGTAAATCGTAATTCGTAATTCGTAAATCGTAATTCGTAATTCCATATTGTATGCTCCAGACCTTCATCACACGACCCATATTATCCTCAGTAATTGCAATCCTGATCCTGCTGGTTGGGATACTGTCGATGTTATCCCTGCCGATCTCACAGTATCCTGATGTGGTTCCTCCGACTGTGACAGTGACGGCTTATTATCCTGGTGCCAGTGCAGAGGTAGTTCAGAAAACTACTTCTGTCCCTCTGGAAGAGCAGATAAACGGGGTCGACAACATGATCTATATGCAGTCGCAGTGTGCAAATGACGGATCATGCCTTATCACGGTCTATTTCGAAGTTGGGACAGATCCCGATATGGCAACGGTGAATGTTCAGAACCGAGCCCAGCGCGCATTCAATGTACTGCCCCAGGAAGTGAACCAGAGCGGGGTCATCATTATGAAAAAGAATCCGTCGATCCTTTTGCTGTATGCCTTAAGTTCAAATGATACCGCTTACGATACAAAGTTTCTTTCAAATTACCTTAACATCAATGTGGTCAATGTCATAAAACGTATTAAAGGAGTCGGTGATGTTTCGCTTTTTGGTGGAGACGACTATTCGATGAGGATATGGCTGAACCCCGAACGTATGGCAGGTTTGGGGATTACAGCCCAGGATGTTGAGAAAGCCATCAGAGATCAAAACCTGGAATCTGCCCCCGGCCAGATCGGTAAAAATCCGGCCGCAGCAGGTCAGCAGGTCAGTTATGTGGTCAGGGTAAAGGGAAGATTTACCGAAGAGAAGGAGTTCGACAACATCATCATCAAATCGAATCCTGATGGCTCATTTGTAAAAATCAAGGATATCGGCCGGGCAGAACTTGGATTGAAGACCTACGATGCCTACTCGAGGCTCAATGGCAAAACTGCACCTGCAATTGCAGTCTATCAGGCCCCGGGTTCAAACTCGATTGCTGTTAAAAAAGCCTGTGACGATGCTATGAATGAATTGTCCAAGGAATTCCCCAAAGGGATATCCTACAAAACCGCACTTGACACCACTTTATTTGTGACTGCATCAATCGATGAAGTGCTAAAAACTCTTATGGAGGCTTTTATTCTTGTCTTTATCGTTGTCTTTATTTTCCTGCAGGACTGGAGAGCGACACTGATCCCGGCAATAACAGTTCCGATCTCCCTGGTGGGTTCCCTGGCAGTATTTTCAATGTTTCACTTATCCATTAATCTTCTTACATTATTCGCTCTGGTCGTAGCGATCGGGATAGTTGTCGACGATGCCATTGTGGTCCTGGAGGCCATCCAGGAGAAGATCGACGTACATCACATGAAACCCCTGGATGCAGCCAGGGAAACGATGAAAGAGATCACGGGGGCAATTATAACCATCACCCTTGTTCTTTGCGCGGTATTCGTTCCCACTACTTTCCTCGGGGGCACAACCGGGGTCATGTACCGTCAGTTCGCTGTTACACTGATCGCTTCCGTACTTATTTCGGCTGTCCTTGCATTGATCCTCAGTCCGGCTCTTTGTGCCATTATCTTAAGACCTTCAACCAAGAAAAAGGGGATAATAGGCAAGTTTTTTAACGGATTTAATACGGGTTTTGAAAAAACTGTAGGCGGTTATGGGAAACTGGTCAATAATTTTCTTCATAAGCCTCTAAAGCCTGTAATGTTCCTTGTGCTGGTGACCGTGTTAATGGTCTTAATAATGAAAACCCTTCCTACGGGTTTCATCCCAACTGAAGACATGGGATATTTCTTCATCAATGCCTCTGCACCAAAGGCTGCTTCACTGGAGCAAACCGACAAAGTCATGCAACAGGTGGAGAAGATCCTGGCCGAAAACAAGAACATTAAATATTATCTTATAGTCCCCGGTTACAGCATCCTTGATAATTCGGTCAATACCACCAACGCTATGGCTTTCATAAGCCTGGTTCCATGGGATGAGCGGAAGCAAACTGCCGATGAGGTTATTGCCAGTGTTCAGGCCCGGATGTCAAAAATTCCAGGCGGTATAGCAATTGCTTTTAATCCACCCTCGATCCCGGGTCTGGGAAAGACAGGGGGGCTTGAATTCCAGTTAGAGGATAAGACCGGATCAGGGACTGCAAAACTGGCACAGGTCACCGGTGCATTCGTTGCGGAAGCCCGTAATCACAAGGAGTTCACATCCATGTTTACCTCCATGCGTATGGATGTGCCACAGTTCTTTATCGATCTCGACAATGAAAAGGCCAAGAAGATGGGAGTCGCTGTGAGTGATATCTATGGTGCCTTGCAGGCGATGTTTGGAAGCTATTACGTGAACGACTTCAATAAATTCGGCAAATCCTACCGTGTCATTATACAGGCCGATGGTAAATATCGGGCAAATCCTGAGGATCTTGCCAAAATCTATGTCAGGAACGATAAGGGAGGAATGGTCCCGCTAGGAACCTTGCTTAGCATCAAACCTGTGCAGGGTCCCGATATTGTCAAGCGATTCAACCTTTTCAGCGCATCTGATATGACTGCGAATATTTCCCCTGGATTTTCCACCGGTCAGGGTATTGAAGCGATCAAGGAAATAAGTGCCAAGACGCTCCCTTACGGATTCGGATACGAATATTCTGGCATGACCCGGGAGGAACTTATTTCTGGCGGACAGGCACCGATGATTTTTGCCATGTGCTTTATTTTCGTTTACCTGTTGCTCTGCGCCCAGTATGAAAGCTGGCTATTGCCTCTTCCCATCCTTCTCGCGATGCCTTTTGGTATATTCGGGGCTTTTGGCTTCCAATGGCTACGCGGCCTGCAGAATAATATTTTTGCCCAGATCGGTCTCATCATGCTGATCGGCCTGGTTGCCAAGAATGCAATCCTTATCGTTGAGTTTGCCCGGCAAAAGTTTGAGGGCGGCATGGGCTTGTTTGAAGCCACAGTAGCAGGTGCGAAACAAAGGTTCAGACCAATTCTTATGACTTCATTCGCTTTTATACTTGGGGTGGTTCCTCTTGTTACCGCTACAGGAGCAGGCGCCAACAGCAGGAATGCCCTGGGCACCTCGGTTTTCGGAGGGATGCTCATCGCAACCATTTGCGGGGTTCTCGTCGTTCCAACCCTGTATGTCCTGTTTGAAAAACTAGAGCAAAAACTGTTCAAGAAGAAATCTGCAGAAACAGGAGCTCTTCCTGAGTCAAAATAATATTCAACCATGTCTAACATTACGATATGATCTCTAAAAAACATATAATCCTGCTCCTTGCCGCGCTATTGTTAGGAGGAATCAATTCTTGTAAAATCGGACCTAATTACAAGAGACCCGACACAAACCTGGGCAAGCAGTACAGGTTTTCAAACCAGACCGATACACTTTCATTTGCAGATACATCCTGGACAAAGCTTTTCAGGGATACTGTATTGCAGAACATGGTCAGAAAGGGGATCCAGGCTAATTTTGACCTGCGGATAGCTATTTCCCGGGTTAACCAGGCTCTGGCACAATTCAAGTCGGCAAGGGCTGATCTCTACCCTTCCGTCAGCGCACAGGGTGCTGCAGCATATCAGAATGCACAAAGGCCTCCTTCAGGAACAGGTACCATTGAATATAATGACCTGTATGCAACAGGAAACCTGAGCTGGGAACTCGACATCTGGGGAAAACTCCGCCGTGCCAAAGAATCGGCCAGAGCCCAGCTGCTCTCGCAGAAAGCTTATCAGCAGGCTACATATATCTCTCTTATTTCAAGTATCGCAAAGGGATATTATTCGCTTCTTGAATACCGGGATGAACTGCGGATTACAAAAGAGAATGTAAGGATACGCGAAGAGGCTCTTGCCCTCGTCAAAGCGAAAATGATCGCCGGGACCGCCTCCGGGCTTGTCGTTGCCCAGGCCGAGGCCGAACTGGCCACTGTGAGAACACAGATACCCGCTCTGGAGAAAGCTATCGGGATTCAGGAAAATGCCATCAGGTTGCTACTTGGTGATCTTCCCGGTGAAATTAAAACAGGCAGCCCCTTAATGGCGCAGGTGGATACAAACATCTTACCTAAAACCGGGATCCCTTCAAGGCTCATTGTACGCCGGCCCGACCTGATTGCTGCTGAACAACAGCTGGTCTCAGCCAATGCCCAGATTGGTGTTGCAAGAGGAATGATGATGCCGACACTGACCATCAATGCATCGGTTGGATACTCCACTCTTGGAGCCGGCATTATCGGATCGGCTGTGGGAGGCCTTGTTGCGCCTATTTTCAATTTCGGAAAATTAAGGGCCAACCTGCATAAATCTCAGGCTTATCATGAAGAAATTCTTGCGACATACCAGAAAGCAATTTACACAGCTATCGGAGAGGTTTCCGACGGCATGCTGTCTGTCGACAAAATGAAACTGATGGTCTCAGAACAAAGAAACCTGAATAATGCCGCACAAACTGCATTTGACCTCTCAAACCAGCTGTATAATGCCGGCTACGCAAGTTATCTTGATGTAATCAATGCCCAGAGACTACTTTACCAGGCTGAGATCCAGCTGTCGCAGGCCGAACTCAATTCAATGCAAAGCGTCGTTCAGTTGTATCTTGCCCTGGGCGGTGGATGGAAATAAGAATTCTTCAATAGCATACCTGTATGCAAAACATTTTCAATTGGCAAAAAGCTGCCATTTTATCGGGGCTGTTGCTGATGGCATCTTCAGGCCAGCTTTGCGCTCAAAGCAAAGCAGATAGTCTTACCGAAGAATTGAAAAATGAAGTATTTGGAAGACTAAAGCATTTCACTTTCGGATTTTATATCGATGCGTATTATAATGGAACCATAAACAGTCAGAATGACACAGCCAATGTAGTCCCTTTTGCAGGCAACTGCCCTGTGCAGAACCAGATACGCATGAATGTCGCTGCTATCGAGATTGGTTACACCTCAGAAAAGGTCAGGGGAAAACTTGCAATCCAGTATGGTGACGCCCCTAACCTGTTGGCTGCACCCGAAGCTCAATTCATTAAAAACATCAGACAAGCCAACTTTGGATTCAGGCTGGGAAAGAAACTCTGGCTTGATTTCGGGTACTTCCTAAATCCCGTGGGTATAGAATCATCCTGGCCTGTATTGAACTACCTGAGCTCAGTTTCAGTGGGCGGATATTATGAGGTAGGAAGCGTTTTGGGTATAAAATTAACCTGGAATTATTCCGACAAATTCTGGGGAGGAATTATGGTCGGAAATCCATACTCCCTGGCTTATTCCAAAAACAACCGCATGGCAGGACTGACGTTTATATACTACAAACCGGTTCCTGAACTCACACTGAATTACAATAACTTTTATGGAAATGCAGCTCTGACCGGTACATCCCCCGAGCGTTTTCTTTTTTATAACAATTTGATTATTCAATACAGCCCGGTTGAAGGCTTAGGTTTAACCGGCCAGGCAGACTTTGCAGCTCAGACAAACAGCCAGATGACACCCAACAATGATAAAACCGCAACCATGTTTTCGGGCCTTCTCCAGGCAAAATACACTTTCGCGAAAAAATTCTCTGTTGCAGGTAGATATGAATTTTTTAATGATTACGATGGCTTCATGTCAGAGGTGTATCACTACAATGGTCAATCACGGGGCTTAATGACCCAGGGCTTTTCTGTTGGTTTCGAATACAAACCTGTCAAGATCGGTTACATCCGCATGGAGTACCGGCATTTGTTTGCCGCCGACGGGAATTATGTTTTCAAGAGCGGAGAAAGTGACCAGCTGCAGTCAGTCATTTTCACAACAGGTGTCAGGTTCTGATCCATCCCTGCCATAAAATCAAAAGGTATAACCTATTGTAAATACGACGCTCCAGTCGTTCAAAGCGGGACCACCTCCGGAGGGCTTGCTGTCGTAATCGTCATAGAAAGTCAGTCCTGCAAAAAAGTCCCTGAAGATTTCGTATTTAGCCGAGAGATTGTACTCAAGCCTGTGCCTCCCCGCAATCGAAAGGCTGGGAAAGTAATTGAATCCGGTTGAGATGTTAATCTTGGGATGCCTGTATCGCAACCATGAGAATTTCGTAGCAATAATACCTTCGAAATTGGTAGAGGCATTGACAGAATCTGTTGGCTTTTCCCTGTTGGCAAGCACTCCGCCCATAAAGTAAAACCTGATAGGATTAGTATGAACAAGATCATATCCTGCACCCAGGCTCAGTTGGTAACGGTAATCCAGGTCCAACTCTGAATTCTTTTGCATTTTCGTTCCAAATCCTAACCAGAATTTTCCCTGGAAAAAATGGCTGTATTCGAGGCCGATGTCATATTTCTGTGAAAGCACGACTGAGTCGGAAAGGTTCTGCTGACTATAAAACAAGTCAGTGATAAATGAAATCAGGTCCTTCCTGCCCCTGTAATTAATAACACCGTCAAAATAAAACTGTACGGTCTTCGTCGATTTGTAATAGTTTGCTCCCAGGTCAATTGACCCATAAAATTTTTTCCAGAAGCGTTTATTGATCTTGGTAATCTCAACAACATCCAGAATCCTTTCAGTCACTGTATCATTTGTAATAACAATGTCAATGCAGCCGGATGAATCAGATTTAAGAATGGACCCGTAATAGCTGAAGCCCGATTTCTTTACAAGCTCGTAAAACTTGCCGGAATGTATCGTCTTTATCTTATCATATTCAATATATATTATATTAATCCCTTCTGTACTCAGCTTAAGCTGTCCGTTTTCATACTTCTTTATCTCGCCGGTGATCCGGTCGCCGTTCAGCAGATAGATTGTATCATTTTTCTGGGCGGATGACTTTTGCACGAGCCCTGACAATGTTAGTACGGCAAGAAAAAATATAATTATAGAGCGGCTTGCAAAAGAATTTCCCTTAGTCATAATTGGTTCCCTGGCAATAATAAGGTATTCATGGTTTACTATTTTCTTTCAGTCCTGATTTTTTTTGCTGCAGGTCCGGTTTCTTTCAATATCATTGTGAGCAGAATGGCTGTAGCCACGACATAACGGCCATTCTTGAACTCTTGTTCATACTGTGTATTCAGGTTCGGAACATGTGTCTAACATAGCACCAGTGAAACAGCTAGTCCGCCTTCGGAGGTTTCCTTGTATTTTGAATTCATTTCCTTCGCTGTCAGAGCCATGGCTGCAATGGTTGTATCAAGGTCAACACGGCGTTCCATAGGATCTTCTTCGCTTGCAATACAATAAGCCGTCCAGGCTTTTACAGCCCCGAAGGCACAGCGCTCGATACATGGCACCTGCACATAACCGGCAACCGGGTCGCAGGTCATTCCGAGGTGGCTTTCAAGGGCTGATTCTGCTGCATTAGCTACCACCTTGGGGCCTTCGCCCAATGCCTGGGCGATCATTGCGGCCGCCATGGACGAGCCAACACCGACTTCAGCCTGACAACCACCTTCGGCGCCCGAAAGTGTCGCATTATGCTTGCAGAGGTAGCCGATGGATGCTGCGGCAAGAAAGGCCTCCCTTATCTTTTGAGGTGGTGTGTTGATATCCCGTAATGACTTTAAAACTGCGGGCAGGATTCCGGCCGATCCGGCAGTCGGGGCAGTGACAATGATGTGCCCTCTAGCGTTCTCCTCCCCCATCGCAAACCCGTATGCGGCAATCTTTGTCAGTGCCTTCCCTGCATCTCCCTTGTTGGTGTCTCTGAGGTTCTTCATCATGTCCAAAGCTTTGCTGTGCAGCTTGATCGGGCCGGGAAGTATAGTATCAACCTTCAATCCGGTATCAACTCCGCGTATCATGACTTCGGAAACCTGGTCCAGAAACTCCATGATCTGCTTTTCGCTCTTTCCTGAAATAGCCATTTCGTTTTCAAGCAGCAATTTGGCAAAAGGGATCTTGTCGTCGATCAGGTACTTCTTTAATTCCTTTGCATGCTGATAAGGGTATCTCGGCTGTCCTTTATCCGGTGGCTTATAGCCCTTCCATTCAATGAAACCGCCGCCAACAGAATAGTACTCTAATTCAAACAGTGTTTGATCGCCGGCCAGCAGTTTGCAGGTCATTGTGTTGGGATGATGGAAATCTCCTTTGGTCGCATCAAATATGATGTCCTGGAGTGTTGTGTTAAGAGTAGTTGGTCCGAGGATCAGTTTGTAAGTCTGATCGGGGTTTGCGGCCAGGGAATCGAGGAACTGGGGCGGACATGTTGCCGGTGCTTTGCCAAGCAGGCCTGCAAGTGAAGCACGGTCAGTGCCGTGTCCTTTCCCGGTTGCACTAAGGCTGCCGAAAAGATGAACCTTCACCGTAGTGGCTCTTTTAAGCTGCTCGGAGGGAAGTTTGGAAATCCTCTGATAAAAATCATAGGTGATCCTCATAGGTCCCATGGTATGGGAACTCGACGGACCGGGGCCCATTTTATAAAATTCCTCAAGCACAGTCATGATAGGCCCATTTGATTGCTTTACAAGTTGAGGATTAGCGGCAAGGCCTGCTTTGGCAGTATCTGCAGCAGCGGCTGCAGATTTTGGACCGGTTGCGCCGGTACATCCTGCCAATAAGGCAGAAGCAGAGGCTGCCAGTAGAGTCTTTCCGAAATCACGACGGGTGAAGTTAAAGTACAAACCGGAATTCTGAGAATCAGATACGCAGGGCGTACAATCGGTCAAACTGCAGCTTCCGCATGTTCGATCAATACTACTAAACACCTGAATAAGTCTTTGCATATTGCTTAGCTTAAAAATTATTCATCCCTGATTTTTTTAATCCTTCCATTCATATCCCTGGCCCGGTGCAGAGAATCGCCTGAGATATCTTATGTAGTATTCAATTTACTTTAGTGTCAATTGTTCATTAATCAAAAATATAAATTTTAATGACAAATTGTAAAATTTATCCCATAAAATGAATTCCCGGCTAATCAGGATATGATACTAAAAGAGTTAACTTTGGCAAGGTATTTGACGTGAATTATTATCTAATACTGGACTAGTGATCACTTTATCGAGAAATGACATTGAACAAAGGTACCACAGGGTGACCGAAGCCGTTTTTGAGCATCGCTTTAAATCAGCGCTCGATGAATTTGGTCATTGGATCCGCTTTTCAAGCAGGCAGGAATTCTTTTACCAGCTCGAGACCCTTGGAGATAATTACCGGACTTTGCTTCGGTATGCATTTGAAGGCTATAAAGACCCCCAGCAGGAAATAATACTTAAAAGTCTTTCGGTCTCGCTGCTTTCGCTTGCCGATGAGTTGCAGAACAGTATGAGGGCCCCTCTGCTGCCATTGCATTACAATGAGAAAAAACTTCTTTTTCAGGAATTCGGAGAAGACCCTGAAAAAATAACCACTTCCATTGAAGAGATATTCCTTCACAGGGCAGTGAATAAGCTTATCGACACTGCCGGGAACACCGGGGAGGAAACATATAAGGCAATACCCCCAGAAATGCTCGACAAGCTGTTCAAACTGATCTGGCTTACCGAGAAAATCGACGAGAATCACCTGAGTCTGGCAAGAAGCATCAACAGGTCAGGCTCCATTGAATGGCATGAGAAATCAATTGTGGTAAGCGGTCTTACTCTCAGTCTTCTGAATTATTTCGATCTGCAAAAATTCATTCTTCTCATTGAATTCGCCGAGGCTGGTGAAAAGCAGGTTAGCCAGAGAGCGATTGTTGGCCTGGTTTTAGGGCTAATCAAATATGACCGCAGGATCGCCAACCATCCCGAGCTTAATGAAAAACTTCATTCCCTTGCAAGTGACCCTGAGATAATGAAGAACCTCGAAGTGATCTTTCTTCAGTTCCTGATGGCAAGGGAAACCGAAAAGATCACTCGGGAATTTGAGGAAGAAGTGCTGCCCGACATGAAGAAAATGATGCCTAAGATTGAAGACAAACTTCAGCTTGGAGATCAAACGGAAGAGTCAGACATGGAAGGCAAGAACCCTGGATGGAAAGGGATGGTTGACGAAGTTCCCGGGCTTTTTGAAAAGATTGAGAGGTTTTCGAAAATGCAGATGGAAGGCGGGGATGTTTTTATGAGCACATTCCAGATGCTCAAGCGTTTCGACTTTTTCAACCGCATCTGCAACTGGTTTATACCATTTTACAGGAATAATCCCGAATCGGGAATCCTCTTTCCTGAAAATGACGATCTGAACCGCAGGTTGTACGACAGCCTTGAACATGCTTTTTACATCTGCAACTCTGACAAGTACTCCTTTGTTTTGAATTTTCAGGCAATCCCTGCACAACAACGAAACCTCATCGTCACTAATTTTGAAGCTGAATTGGCCCAGATGAAGGATATGGCATCCGAAGAGCAGATGCTTGACCAGTCGCTTGGTGAAAATGCAATAATTATACAGTATATCCAGGACCTTTACCGTTTTTTCAAAATCCACCCCAACCGTGGAGAGTTCGAAGATATCTTCAGGAGAAAAATATCCTTCGACGGCCTTTATTTTTACCGAACATTTTTCGAACAGGAGACGTTCACCCTCAAACTGGCAGAATTCTACTTCGAAAAAGGACATTATTATGAAGCTATTGATCTGTATGAATATCTTTCAGGTAAAGGGAACCCTTCAGGAGAATTCTATGAGAAGATAGGTTTCAGCTATCAGAAGCTGGGTAGGTACAGAAAAGCCATTGAATTTTATAAAAAAGCCGAGCTTTTTGATACAGACCGTCTCTGGATACTAAAGAAACTGGGCTGGTGCTATATACGTCTGAAGGATTTCCAAAGTGCCCTGGAATATTTCAAAGAAGCGCTTGAGTTGCAGCCTTCCGAGCAATCTCTTCAAACACAGCTTGCTCAATGCTTCCTGAACCTCAAAGATTATGAAAAAGCTTCCCAGATATATGCCCAGCTCCTTTTCTATGCACCAGGGAACCTTAAATATCTGAGACCCTCGGCTTACTGCGACTTTGTTACAGGTAAACTTCCCCAGGCGGAAGCAGGATATAATGAGCTCCTGTCACAAAAAGAAAAGGTATCGGCTTATGATTATATGAATGCAGGCCATGTGTATTTATGCCGTGGAAACAGGAAGAGAGCACTTGAATTATACGTTAAAAGTCTGGATTCCAGAGAACTCACTGAAAATGCCTTTATGGACGCGTTTGATGAGGATGTTCCATACCTGCAGAAATACGGGATACTTCAAACCGAAATACCGCTTATTAAAGATTACTTATCGTTTCAGACTGAAAGAACATAGAAGATCGTGATGAAGCACGTGATGAAGATCGTTTTGGTTGTGCTGATTATGTTGATCGGATTAAGGGTTGACAATGCCAGAGCTCAGACCTCCTTCTTTATTTCAAGCTCCGAATTTCATTGGACCAGGGGTGCTGTTCCTCCTGTTATCCTGCCCAGGATCAGCAGACAATTCAGCGAAAATAATTTCAGACAGGTCCAGGACAGTAACCAGGCCAGTATGATAATCAGAGTTAACTGCAACTCTTATTTTACCGGGAAGACTGACTATTTTTATTTTGCTGCTCTGGATGCAAGCCTGAAAGTGTTTGACAAAAGGAGCGGGAAACAGGTTTACCGCAACGACCTGAAACGGATAAAAGGGGGAGGGACGTCCATCGAACTTGCCGATGACAAAGCCTATTTCAATGCTTCACAGATAATTGCCGACACCCTTACACGGTTCATATATTTGTACACTACAGGGAAACCAGCTCCCAGCTCAAACAAGCCGATTGACTTTGAACCCTTATGCGATGCTGACAGAGAAATCCCGGAATTAAACAAAGAACGAAAGAACAGCTATGTATTGATTATTTCAAATGATGCGTACAGCCCGATGCAGACTGCGCGTTGTTTCTCTGATTCCATGGATTTTCATTCACGCGATGCCCGGGTATTCAGGGAATATGCAATACGCACCCTTGGCATCCCGTCTTCAAATATTCAGATGATAACCAATGCCAAATCATTTGAGATGCGAAGGGAGCTTATTAAACTTGCTTCCTATTCCAGAGGCATAAATGGAAATGCCGACCTGATTTTTTATTATGCCGGGTATGGCCTGATCGATGAAAAAACTATGGAACCCTATATTTTACCGGTAGATATTGAGAATGACGACCCCAAATTCATCATCCGGATCACCGATATATACAAAATGCTCCAGGAAGACGCTTCCAGGCGAATCAGCATACTGCTTGAAGCCTCGTTCCAGTTTGATGCGTTAAAGCCCAAACCTGAAAAAAGTAAATCAGTTAAAATAAACCTGCGCTATCCTAATGTCCCTGCCAATGTTTTCTTTATTGCAGCCAGTTCACCCGGACAAAAAGCATGGTCAGACTACCAGGCCGGCCATGGACTTTTTACAATGGCTTTACTGGAAAAACTTAAAGAATCAAAAGGAAATGCCAGTCTCAAAGAAATGTCGGATTACATCATTCAGAAAGTCCGCGCCACATCGGTTAAAATGAAACTGAAGGAGCAGGTACCTCAACTGCTTGGAGGATCCTCCTTAACTAAAGATCTGACTATTCTCAAACTTTAATTTTTATACAAAAATTTGGTAATTATGATAATAAGTGGTAATATTGTATTTGATGTAAATTAAAAACCTTTACCTATGAAAAAGATTTTTATCCTTATTCTGCTGATTACTGCTATTGTTGGCAGCAGCTGCAAAAAGAAGACCGATGATTCATCAAGTACACCTACAGTGAGTGCACTTGCGGTTGTGGGAACTACATGGAGCTCCAGCGGAAATGGGAACCTTGTGGTTTCGCAGGTTTCAGGAACCGATGTGGTGGTTACGTGCACCTACGGATCTAATTCCATTGCTGTAACTGGAAGCATGACAACCACCGGATTTGCCGATTATTTTTATTCAAGCGGTGACAAGTCCAAACCATTCACTCTTGTAAATTTTGATGATGCAGTGGGGACTCAGTATAAATACAACCTGGGCAGCGTTCAGGTAGTTCGCACGGTAATCTCAAAAAGCACAACCGATGACTTTTATGTGCCGGCTCTTTCGATGTACATCAAAACCATTGATGTAAAGGAAGATGTACCTGCAGGTCTTACCGTAAACGGAAAAGTAACCCCTACAAAAACCATTTACTGGTCTCTTAATCACAAATTTGGCATTGTTTATGCCAGAGTTGTTAAAACCGATGGCACTATTCTGGAGTTCCCGCTGACATCAACCAATGCCGGGACAAAATAAAATTCGTTTTCATATTGGATTCAAAAAGGGTAGGATTTTAAATCTTACCCTTTTGCCTTTTTAACATTACCCTCTTACCCTGGCTAGTTCGGTTGAGATAAATATGATTCTTGAAATTTTATACGGAAAACAATCCGCTTTCAAACCAAATTAAACACCAAATGGTCCGAAAATATCCTTTCTCCTTGATCCTCATGATTTCGTGTATGTTTTTTTCGTGTAAAAACAACCATTTTCTGGACAAGAAAGATTCCCTGACCAGTTTGAAAATCCTCAATAGCGATATTATCAGTTTTATATACCGATCATCGGAGAAGCAAGGCTTCAAAGCCCTTAAATTTCTGTTGCAGCAACCATCAAACCCGCTTCCATTCCTCATCGACACGTCAAAACGACCTGGTTTTAACAAGAATTTTTCTTTTACCGGTAGCAAGGGCATATATTGCTGGGATGCAACAAACCAGATGTTCATTAAAAAAAAGGATACTTCCCTTATCATAATCAGGTTTCCCATGCCCGGACAGGCAAATCAGGAATGCAGGTTTTTCCTTTATGAATTTGAAACCGGGAAAACCAGAACCAGGCCGGAATTCCCTGTAAAAATAAGGGCCAAACTGTACATTGGCAATCGAGAAGAATTCAGTCTCAGCCACCAGGCCCGTATTTCAGAAACAATGATCGCCTCCATTTGCACGAAAATAAAGAGTGATTCAACTGATATCTCATTGACTCTGAACCGGGAAGGAAGTTTCGCTGTTAAACGGGGCAATCTTAATATAAACCTTCGTGTTCTTGAGGCCGGCAAGGAGATCATGGTCTCAGCGATAAAGATGGAAATTGATTATCATCCACCGATTTCATATTCCATAAATCATATCAGGATAGAGCAGAACCTGTTTTCGACTGAACTTTCGGGTAAAATAAATTATGGAAAGATTAACCCTACCAGCAACGAATATAACGAGGAGTTCAATAAAAATACAGATTTGAAGTTGTTGAATTCCGATGATCGCGACATTATAGGCAATATCATTTTATCTCCAAGCGGGGTTGATGGCCGTTTTGATTATTTTATCAGGTTCTCCGACGGGTCGGAAAGCAGGTTGAAAGATCAGCTGATGGTTTTACAAAACCTTCTCAAAATCTGACATAATCAAACTCCCGGTACCGGCAGAATTTGATCTTGCCATTCAACAGCCGGGCCGGTTTCGTTTTTTCATCCTTGATGCAGCGGAATCCAAGCAGGTAAGAATAATCCAGGAAGAAAAATGTTGTACTACCCGAACGGCCATTGACAGGTTCGTTCACTTCGATATACACATTCACGTTATAATTCATCCTTGAAACTTGTCCGCGCCATGCAATACGGGCCCATATCCTCCATCCGGCCCAACCAAGTTTCAAATTCGTATTGCAAATACTTTTCTGAAGTTGTATTGTGAGATTTTTTGGAGCCATGCTGCATGAATTTGCAAGCATCCGGCAGTAAAAATCAGCGTATTTCTCAGCTTGTTTATTCCTTTCCTGCGGGTAAGCATTCCAATGGATCAGCAAAAGTGCAAGCACAATGATAAGGAAGTATCTTTTGCCCATGGATTCAGGATAATTATTCAGCTCAAAGATATTTACTTTTTGGAAAAACTGAGATTGTCATTACAAAATTAATTACCGACCTTTGAACCTCACTGAATATAATCAATGATGATGAAGCCGGCAAAACATCTGGAACCTGTTTTTCTTATTTTCGTGTTCATACTTTTCAATACCGCTTGCATCCACAGGCAGTCCATGAATAAATCTAAAGCTGAAAAAGCATTAAAGGTTTTCGACAGTGAACTTATCGGGACTCTTGCAGGCTTATCGCAAACTGACGGATGGGAAGCTCTTTCAGCTCTGCTGAAATCTGACAGCATCACCAATGCAGGAGACAGGATTTCTTCAGACAGCCTCCCCGTTGCTTTTCCCGGCACAAACAACATCATTACATCGGTCTTCCTGAAGATCCCATTGAACTTCAGGCAGGAATTTTTTAAAAATGGCAAAACCGTTTGCACAGTAAACTCTTACTTCAGGTCAAACCCCGATTCTTCCTTTTATATCAGGCGGTTGATCTATATTAACCCCTGTTCCTTCGAGATAAAATGTTTTTGTATTCCCGATAAGGGTAGCCATACTCTGCGGATGACCCTGTTGGTTACAGGCCGGGATACGGCAGGCTTTTTCCTGTATGGGCGGATGATGGTGAGCTTCGTTACCAGACAGAAAAAATCTTTTCATACAAATACCTTGCAGGCGGGAATAACATTATTTGAACTGAAATTCTCCATGGATGCTGACTTTTCGCAAATGAAACCAGGAAGCCAGGAAACCTGGGGCGACCTCATCCGCCTTGAGAACATAAAAGTTAGGGATAAAACTTCAGGGCAGTACATTGGCCGGTTTGAATGGCCTGAAAAGGATAATCTGAAGAACGATGATCTTCTTTTTGTTTTTGCTGACGGTTCAAAGGAACCGGCATCAGCCTGCTTTTCTTTTTACAGTATGCTGAGCAGCAAGGATTGATGCAAGAAGCCTGGCCAGCCAGAGTTGGATCCGGATTATTTCCTTGATAACCTTAGCATCAGGACATCATGGGCGCCAAGGCTACCTTTGACATTTTCACTGGTACTTCCAATATTTTCGTGCTTCCATAGGTCCCTGATCTGGTAAGACCCGTCGACGACATACTTTTTAATTGTGGTTTTAAGATCCTGGTCCAGATTGACCGGTTGGTTCCCGCGATTGATAAAGCAAAAAGCATAGGCATCTCCATCAAGCGGTTTGAACCATATTTCCAGATCATTGTATTTCATCCAGCGTGTTGCAGAGATCCCCAGTTTATCCTGATCGATGGCAAGGACTTCTTTGTTTGTCAGGATCGCAATGGTCTCCTTCGACATGGTTCTGAGGTCGTTTCCGGCCATCAGGGGAGAGGAGAACATAGCCCACATGCTGATATGGAGACGTTCCTCATTGGGAGTAAGTACACCGTTGCCGACTTCAAGCATATCGGCATCGTTCCAATGTGTGGGTCCGGTATAGGTTCCGATTTCAGTAAACAGGTCAATGATCTGAAGAACACCGTTTCCTCCCCAATAATTCTTGCAGTCGAAACAATTGATTATATCTTCGGTTGACCTCCATAAATGCCCTATGTTTTTTGCCCATTCCCATGGTTTGGTAGTACCCCATTCGCAAATGCTGAAAACAACCGGCCTTCCGGCTTTGTAAAGGGCATCACGCATGGTTGTATATGCAGCTTCGGAGTTTTGTTTTCCATGGTTGCACCAGTCATATTTCAGGTAATCAGCTCCCCATGAAGCATAGGTCCGCGCATCCTGGAACTCGTATCCCCTGCTCCCCGGCCTTCCCTGGCAGGTCGCAGTTCCGGCGTCGGAGTATATACCGAATTTAAGCCCTTTTGAGTGGATATAATCGCCCAGGCTTTTCATCCCGGAAGGGAATCGCTCAGGATCGGCAATGATGTTGCCGGCAGAGTCTCTCTTTACCTGCCAGCAATCGTCGATGACAAGGTATTGGTAACCGGCATCGCGCATACCGGTGCTGACCATGGCATCGGCGATCTCCCTGATTGTTTTTTCATTGATATCACAGCCGAATTTGTTCCAGCTGTTCCAGCCCATAGGCGGGGTTTTAGCCAGGTCTTCGAATTTCTGGGCCTGAAGTGTTGATACGATCATGATCAGCCCCATTAGTAAACACTTCCTCATTGTTTTCTGAATTAAAAAACCCCGTAAACGTTTAGTTACGGGGTTTTAATTTAATGCGGTGCCCGGAACAGGACTCGAACCTGCACATCCTGGGGACACTAGTCCCTGAAACTAGCGCGTCTACCAATTCCGCCATCCGGGCGATTAATATTAAAAGAACAATAAAAAAACGGCTGATATCAGCCGGTTATGGTGCCCAGGACAAGAGTCGAACTTGCACATCCTAAGGACACTACCCCCTCAAAGTAGCGTGTCTACCAATTTCACCACCTGGGCAAAAAATTTTGAAAACGCAGTAAATATGCTGAATTTTCAGATGATTTTCAAGAACAAACAATTCATTAAAACCGGGCGCAAAGGTATAAAAAAAATTACGAGTTACGAATTTCGATTTACGATTTATTAAAAAAAGACTGCCGATGAGGTTAATGGGCTATCAGGGAAACGAGGTATGCAACAAGTATTCCCAGGCAGACTGTGAGAAACTTCTGCAGATTGTATTTATGGTGTTCTTCCGTTTCAAAAAGGATAGTTGTGGATACATGCAAAAAGATCCCGATTACTACAGCCATGCTGTAGGTAAAGAAAAACTCGAGTGAGGAAGCCAGGCTCTTCTCAATTACAAGACCTGCAATTGAACCGAGAGGAGTCATCAGAGCAAAGATCCCCAGGTAAATGAATGACTTCCCTGGTTTACAGCCATAATGCATAAATAGTCCCATCAGGGTTAGCGAGATGGGAATGTTGTGCACCACGATGCCAAGGACCAGTGAATGCTCGATTGGCTTGGCAAAACTGCTCACCAATGGCATGCCTTCAAGAAATGCATGAATGCACAAGCCCGTTAACAGTAGCCAGGGAGCAGCTTTCTCCCCTTCTTTATGTTCATGTTTATGCCCGTGCTCTGCCCCTTCGGTGATCAGTTCAAGAGCCAGCTGAATAAGAAACCCCAGTATAACGAACAAGCCTGCTAAGGGTGCAGGTTTTGAAAACACTTCAGGAACCAAAACAAGAAAACTGATCCCTATCAGGAAGGCTCCCGAGAAGGCAAGAAGGAGTTTAAGCAGTCTTTGGTCATCGCGGGGGAAGAGGAATACCAGGGAGCCACTGGCGATGACGGTAGTGATAAGGACGAAATAGATTATAATATTCATTGTTCGACAATATCTTTATGCAATTCATCATGCGCTTCGCACCGATCCCGAATATCCCACTATCCAGTTATCCAGCTATCCAGCTATCCAGTTATCCAGCTATCCAGCTATCCAGTTATCCAGATATCCAGTCATCCAGCTATCCAGTTATCCAGCTATCCAGTCATCCAGCTATCCAGTTATCCAGCTATCCAGCTATCCAGCTATCCAGCTATCCAGTCATCCAGTCATTCCACATCAATGATCCTGTATTTCGTACTCACCGGGACACCCTTGAAATTCTCCAGGAATCTCTCGGAGATATGTCTCAGACATCCGGTGTTTTCAGGCAAATTCAGGGATCTCAGATCCTTATGCACCTTGTTGAGGAATTTTTCACTGAGCACGATCCGGTTTTCAAGGCATTTGGTCATGAGCCGGGCTGTTAAATCGATATCCGAACCATAATAATCATTTGCATCCTTAAAAAAAGTGACATTGTGCACTTCGGTGCAATAGTGAATTGCAACTTTGCAAGGCAGAAAAGTATCAGGAACAGGATAATGCTGAATGTTGAACAAGGTCGCGTAGATCTCCTCAAGCAGCATATAATAGGAATTTATCGCAGTTTTGGTTTTAAGCACTTCATCGGGGATGAACAACATGATCTCATCTCCGATACCTTTGACGATATTTTCAGGGAAATCGTTCAGAAGCGAAAGAAAATTAAAGGTATTGTTAAGCTTGCGGCCCCAGTCGGTCAGCCCGCCCAGGTATTTCATATCGGTGGAGCGATTGATATCCATAAAAAAACAAGTCCCCGGGCATGCAGGAACAGAGGCAAGGTAGCTCACCATCTCCTCTGAATTGGGATCTTTAAAATGGATATAATAGGCCATCAGAATACCCTGAGGGCATCTTCCTCATTGGAATAAATTTCGAAGATGGTTGTAAATCCCGATATTTCAAATATCTCACGGATATTTTCCTGCAAACTGCAAAGTACAAATTTACCCTTGACCATGGTGATCCTTTTCAGCGCCATCAGCAGTATCCTCAGACCTGAACTACTAACATAGTCCATCTGAGAGCAATTAACCAGTATTTTAGTAACATTCTGATCAAGGAGCTCCATAAGCCGTTTTTCCAGAATGCTGTAATTGATTGTGTCCAGCCTGCCTTTAATGCCGATGATCATGCATTTCTCATTATTCTTTTCAGTAAGTTCCATAATCAGATTATTGTGTTAAAAATTGCGGACTAAAATTACAATATTTTTTCCATCCCGTCTTTCATAGCGGATATCATTCACAAGTTGTTTAACAAAATGTATCCCAAGGCCCCCTACCTGTCGTTCTTCAATAGGTTTATTGACCGTATTACTGGTATCTTTTTCAAGGATGTTAAATTCTTTCCCGTCGTCTTCAATGACAATCTGGACCGAATCCTTTGAAAGCCTTGTAAATGTCAGTATGATTTCATGATCACGTCCGTCATCATAGGCATAGAATACAATATTTGTAAATAATTCTTCAAGGATAAGGTTCAGCTCCATACCAGTCTTCACTGGGATTTCCCATTCTTCAGAAGTCTGCTCAAGCGCTGCTACCAGGTTATTAAGCTCACCCAACCGGTTGAGCAAACGAATCTGCTTAACATCCCTCGTCTTATTTTCCTGTCCGGGCATTTGCTTCGACTTTAGTATCAGCAGGGTGATGTCATCCGCCTGGTCAACTCCTTTCATAAATGAATTCAAATCCATTTCGAGCCGCTGAATCAGGTCAGTGGGACAAAGATCAGAATTCCGGCGGACAATTTCAAGCATAGGTTCGTCGCCGTAAAAGCTGTCGGCAGTATTTAAAGCATCCGTCACCCCATCGGTATACATTAAAAACGCATCACCTGGAGAGAAAGCAACGGAACCGGAAGCATAGGTAGCATGTTCAAAAACACCCAAGGGAATACCATGAACCTCTTTGAGTTTTTCGATTTTGCCTCCGGCCCTTACCATGAACGGAGGGTTATGACCTGCGTTGCAATAGGTCATGAACCCTTTTTTCAGATCAACGATCCCTGCAATGAAGGTAACGAACATCTGGTTCGGGTTTTCCCGGCAGATCTCTTTATTGATCTCATAAACGCTCTGGTTCAACGGAACATTCAGGGCAACCCGAGAACGGAAAAACGTGCGGGCGCTCACCATGAATAATGAAGCGGGAACACCTTTGCCTGAAACATCTCCGATTGCGATGAAGAGGTGGTCATCATCTAAAAAATAATAATCATACAGATCACCTCCTACTGCACGGGCCGGATCCAGAAGAGCCGCAAGTTGCCAATCCTCCCGCTCCGGGAAGTTCTTTGGAAGCAGCCCCATCTGGATATCATGGGCCACCTTCAATTCGCTTTCCATTTTTTCTCGTGCAACAGTTGCGTCCTGGAGATTACTAATATAATGGACCAACTCGTCTTTCATATGTGAGAATGCATTTGTAAGCTGAGAGATCTCATCATTGGAACGGTATACGGGCAAGGTTGTCCCAAAATTCCCCTGGCCAATCAGATGCGTGGCATCCAGCAACCTGATGATAGGCCTGGTAAATTTCCTGGTGATCAGTATTGTGAGCAGTATCATTGCCAGAAGGCTGAAGAAAAAAATGGCGATCAGCTTTCTGAAGAAATCGTATAAACCAGCGTAAAGTTCACTGGTTGGAAAAGTGACAGCAAATATCCAGTTTGTATGAGGTACAGGGGCCGAATAAATCCAGCTTGGGACCTTCACATGCTTCAGATCGGTCAGCTTCAGAAACATTCGATGACCCTGCAGCATGCTGTCAATCATCAAATTGTGCCTTTTATCGTCTTTACGGAGCAATAGCTGGCGGATATCTGTATTCACATAATGCTGGTTCAGAGGAGTGATGAGTTTGCCATTATGAGATAACAGGTAACTTGTTCCGGTTTTCGAAACCCGGGCTGATTCCAGTATGTTCTCGAATGTGCCAAGCGAAATATCCATAGTGATCACCCCGGCAAACACCCGCTGGTGATTTATCCAATGGTAAAAAGGCACTGAGTACGTGCACATGAGGGTATCTCCGCCTCCTTTATCAAAATAGGGTTCCGACCAGACCGCCTTGCCCAGTTGTTTGGGAATTCGGTACCAATCCTGGGTGAAGTAATCATATTCTTCGGATGAGAGATCCCTTTCAATGGTCGTATGCCTGGTTTCAAATACATAAGGACAGTACCTGTAATGCTTTTTGTCAAACATATACGGTTCAAATGCTATTGCGCTTCCGAAAACCACGGTATCCTCAAGAACAAATTCCTTTGCCAGGTCGGTGATCATATGGTAATCCGGTTTTTCAGCTTCCAGTGCCGATGAGAGGGTAAAAGGCACCTGTTCAACCGGTTTGATCACATTGTTGATCCTTGAAATGGTCAGATCAGTAATATTTGAAGCCAGCTGTTTGGCATCGGCATCCAGGATTGCCCTGGTATATGAAAAGGTATAATAAAATGCGATGCAGAATACGATGAGAAAAGCAAGGATAAAAAAGCGGGTATAGCGTATTGCAAGGCCACCGCGGCGTAAAAGTTGCATGCCGTTTTTGTTGCGATCTGAATTTTGTTGTTCATTCTCCATATTCGGTTCAGGCTGAAGGGTCAGGATCTCTGTTAATGCTGTTTCATCAATACGAAATTAAAAGTAAAAATGAATACATTTGCATTTAGATAAATAAAAACAATGGAAAACTCTCTCAACCAGTTAAAACCAGAACGGCTTTGGTATTACTTTTCAGAGATCTGCAAAGTACCACGCCCATCGAAAAAAGAAGAAAAAATAGCATCCTGGCTCATGGATTTCGCAAAACAGCACAAGCTGGAATGCATCAGGGACGGATGTGGCAATGTCCTGATCCGCAAAAATGCTTCAACAGGTTACGAAAACCGGAAGACTGTGATTCTCCAGTCTCATATGGATATGGTATGTGAAAAAAATTCCGATACTATTCATGACTTTGATAAGGACCCTATTATTCCCCGTATCGACGGTGAATGGGTGAAGGCAACAGGGACGACCCTCGGGGCGGATGACGGGATAGGGATTGCCGTGCAGCTGGCTATCCTGGAGTCTGACTCTGTTTCCCACGGCCCTCTGGAAGCTTTGTTCACCATTGATGAAGAAACTGGGCTCACAGGCGCTTTCGGGCTTAAACCCGATTTGCTGAAAGGGAGAGTGCTGATCAATCTTGATTCGGAGGACGAAGGGCAGGTGTTTATTGGTTGTGCAGGAGGTAAAGATACCTTAGCCAGTCTTCCTCTAAGCCTGGAACCGGCACCTGATGGTTTTTCTGCATTCCGGGTTAATTTGACCGGGCTAAAAGGGGGCCACTCCGGGGATGACATTAATAAAGGGCTGGGCAATGCAACCAAGCTCCTGAACCGTTTCCTCTGGAATGCTTCGTCTGATTTCGGTGCCAGGCTGGCTTCCTGCGATGCAGGCAACCTTAGAAATGCAATTGCAAGGGAAGGTTTCGCAGTAGTACTTGTTCCTGTGGCTATGGTGAATGATTTTAAAACATCCGCTGATGCTTTCCACAATGACCTTGTTGGTGAATTGCATGTGACCGAACCCTCACTTAAATTTGGGCTCACCCCTGTCGCAATGCCTTCAACGGTATGGTCGGAAAGCCTGCAGTTTTCTGTTCTGAATGCGGTCTATGCCTGTCCACATGGCGTACTTGCCATGTCGAGGGAAATACCCGGTTTTGTTGAAACATCAACCAACCTGGCTTCTGTAAAGGAAAGGGAAGGGAGGGTGTTCATTACAACAAGCCAGCGCAGTTCAGTAGAATCTTCAAAGAAGGATGCCGGCGATATGGTGGCCAGCGTATTCAGGCTTGCCGGAGCCAAAGTCGAACAATCGCAGGGATATCCGGGATGGAAGCCAGATCCCGGTTCGGAACTGCTGAAGCTTACAATGAAGTCGTATAAAAAATTGTTCGGCTGCGAGCCGGAAGTACTAGCCATTCATGCTGGGCTGGAGTGCGGACTTGTGGGTGCAATTTACCCGGGTATGGACATGGTCTCTTTTGGTCCTACAATTAAAGGAGCCCACTCTCCTGATGAAAGACTCAACATCGAAACAGTAAATAAATTCTGGGACCTTACCCTTGAGATACTGAAGGATCTTTGATTTTTTGGATGCAGGATTCATGACGCAGGATATCCTGCATCTTTCATCCTGGTTCCGATAAAATACTGCTTATGCGCATACTTCTTCTCACCCTCCTGGCTTGTATGCTGGACCTTCCTTCCTTTGCTCAATTCAGCTTTTCCGACTCTGCTGTAACCAGGCGAATCAGACATGATATTTTTGTTCTGGCATCCGATTCCCTTGAAGGACGAGAAGCAGGAACAGAGGGAGAGTGTAAAGCCTATAATTACATTATCGGCAGGCTGCAGGAAGCAGATGTACGACCATGGTCAGGGACCAGTTATCTTCAGCCCTTTATACGTGAGTTTATTAAATTTAGCAAACCTGCCAGTTTGAGTATTGCAGGAAAACAATTCGCCTGGAGATACGATTTTGGACTGTGTTCCTGTTCTGCGAATGATTCTGTGACTGCCGGCTGGATCGATTGCGGGTATGGGTTGAGCGTTCCAGGGTCGGGGCCCGACAGCAACACTGGCCTCAGGGAAATTGAAGGAAAGATCGTACTTATAAACCTTGAAACTCCGGGGAAATTCAGTAAGGAACCGGAAATGGAAGCCGAGCTTATTCCTGCAGCCAGGATTGCAGCAGCGGTAAAGAGAGGTGCTTCCGGGGTATTACTTTATAATGACCCGGGAAAATATAAAAGGGTGCTATTTGATTTTTCCGGATCCGATACAGTCACCATCCCTGTTATTTATGTAACCTCCGAGGTCATCAGCAGCATAAGGAATCAACCCGGCCAACCTGTAACCATGGAGGCATATCCCGGAAGGGAAAGGAAGACGTACCATAACGTAGTCGGTTATATTGACAACTCAGCACCCTACACCATTATTCTGGGCGGACATTACGACCACCTTGGTAAAAGTGAGAATCCTAAAGATAAAGGCGCTTATTGTGTGGGAGCGGATGACAATGCCAGCGGAACGGCGGGCATTCTGGAACTGGCAAGGTACTTCAAAACTCATCCGGATCCGGCCAACAATTACATGGTGATCTTGTTTTCGGCTGAAGAAGAAGGCCTCTGGGGCTCAGAATATTTTGTCAAAAAAGCAAATCCTTCTTTCATGGATTCGGTAAATTTCATGGTTAATTTCGACATGATAGGCCGACTGGGTTGCCAGGGATTGGTGGTTACTGCGGAAGCTGCAGGGAGCTCGCCTTGCTGGTCAAAGCTCTACAGGGAAGTGAAACATCCTGCTTTCCACCTTCAGAAAGTAGCTTCTTCATTGCCTTTTTCAGACCAGGATGCTTTTTATAAGTCGGGGATCCCGGTTTTGTATCTAAACACCGGGCTTCACAGCAGGTATCACACCCCTGCCGATTTACCCTGGACTCTGAATTATACAGGTATGACCGATATTATTAAGTACACAGAAGAGCTGGTTTGTAAAGCAGGTTCAGGAGAAAAAATTCCTTACAGGAAGGTCCCGGGGATTTTACTGGATTTCGAGATGGCGGGATTCATTCTGGATTACATTGGTGATGGCTTGTCGTTTTAAAGCATCCGACATCTGACATCCGAGATCGGATATCAGATACAGGATCTTACAATCCCACTCCTACTCCTATTCTGAACACCGGGTTGGAATAAGGAGAATAGTAAGCGTCGTTCAGGTTAAACAGGATCAGCAGGTCCATGAAAACCCTGCCGCCAATAGGTTGTGAGTAGCCTCCGCCGATAAGGATGCTGTTATATGAAACGGTGCTTTGACCGGGAGAAAGCGTGTTATTATAGGGATCAACGATATTTCCGGCCGGATCGTAATGGTATGGCTGAATATAGGCCAGGTATTCATATTCGGCATGGGCAAAGAGGTTTCCGACCCAGCTGTGGAAAATGCTTCTCAGGTAGTATCTGAGGTAAATCCGTCCTCCGTAGACATTGGAAGAAAAATCAAGGTATTCGTTATTTTTATAATCATAATAATAGTCCCTGTACCTGAAGTACTCGTATGTAAAGCCCAGTCCGACGTATAATTGGTCTATAGTGCGTATGCGGACTTCCGGTGAGATCATGATACCTGTAACTGTACCGAACTGGAATCCCACGTTGCCTCCGACTGACAGCCGGCGCCAGAAGTTATCTTTGGGGACTGCAGGTTTAGTTGGGTGAAAAATATTAGCTGAATCCTGTGCATTTATAATGATGGGAGGCAGAAAAGCAAGAAATAATAAGATCAATACGTAATATTTTTTCATAAGGTCATTATAAAATCATGTAATGAAATATTGGCGCATCATGTAACCTTTTCCACTGAAATCAGTACAAAGGTACAACAGAAACGTAATAAGGAGGGGTGTAATTGTTCTTTAATTATATAATGAATTCGAAAATAAATAAAAAAAAGTAAGATTTTCCTTTTTTGTATCGAATTAAGTTGTAATTTTGCACTCCGATTTCGACGTTCTTTTATCACAACTGTAATTAATGCAAGCAAACCCTCGGATACCAGGGGTTTTCAGGAAGTGAAAAACTTTTTTAACAGAAAATGAAAAAAAAGTTTGGATGTAACGAAAATGTTTGTACTTTTGCAGTCCATTTTTGAACGAAGTACCCGGAAGGGGTTTAGAAATAGAAAGTTCTTTGAAAGTTTGAAGTAAGAAAGTAGCAAATATCCCAGAGTAATAGTAACTCTAATAAGTTTCTATCAATTTCTTTGGTAATGGTTAACCTGAGGCATTAAATTTTCCTTATACAATGGAGAGTTTGATCCTGGCTCAGGATTAACGCTAGCGGCAGGCCTAATACATGCAAGTCGAACGGTAACAGGTCCAGCAA
>JAPLDL010000001.1 GCA_026391735.1 Bacteroidota bacterium
CAACAAAAACTGAATATTTATGTTGGTCGTATCCCGCTTCTGCATTATAAGTCACAGTAAACTTGCCGTCTTTAAAATATGTAATATCATTGATGGAGGGAAATTGTTTACGATCAAACAGAATTATAAACTCCTCTTTTGTCAGGGTTTTAATGATCAGATAATATGTTTCATCATCTCCCCGATATTGCCTGTCGAATATTTTTAATGTAACTTTTAAATACTTCTTTTTGTCAACAGGGACATTATGTAAAGAGCAGCCGGTGCTATATTCGCTCGCCTTGTCAAGAATAGTACATTCTCTTTCCTGCTCAACTGTATAAGGATGTAAAGTGTCTAACACAGCGCCGCTGGTTGAGGAAATTTCAATAAAGGTCGAATCGTAGTTCCTGCCGAAAATGAAGCTTGATCCTTTTACATAGATTTCGCCGCAGTTTCCTTTAATATTCGTATTCCAGTCAAAATCCTTTAACTTAATCTTATAGTCTTTATGTTTTAAATTCATATGGCAACCAGCAAGGAATGCTGAGATTAAGGTCAATATGATCATTATGGCTTTCATTTCTTGATTATGCTGGAAATTCAAGCTAAAAATACAAGCAGCATGCTGCCAGCGCAAGACTGGACAAGCCTGTGGTGTGCATTGTTTGTTTAACGGTAGGGAATCCTGATTAAACGGCAGGGGAGGAAACCGGGCCTGATCCGGGAATTACAATTTTATAGAGGGGCGGTGGAAGTGAAATAATTACCTCTGTCCCACGGGAGTTGTTATCCTGGCTTCCCAGGTCTTCAAACATAATGGGTTGGGGAAGGTGCATCCTTGTGCTCAGCAGCCTGAGACGTTCTTCAATGATATGTATGCCTTTCGAAATGTGATCTTCCTTTTTGTTCTTCCTCGCTTCTGTAATGCCGATTCCATTATCGGTGACCTTGATAATAAGCGATCTGCATATGAGAGAATCAATTTCAATGTCCTCAAACGAGAATGAAACAGTAAGAAGTCCCTTGTTCCCTGAATCAATAATACCATGCCATAAAGAATTTTCCACAAAAGGCTGGATGATCATATTCGGGATCATTACTGAACCGAGGTCAACATCTTCACTCAAAATTATTTCATAAGAAAAACTCTCCTGAAACCTTAGCTTCTCAAGATCAAGGTAAAGTTTCAGGCGGATAATTTCTTCGGATAAAAGTATAAAACCGCTACCTGCTGAATCCAGGTTTTTTCTCATCAGCTTGGCCATCATCGCAATGTAATTATTGGCTTCTTCGTACCTCTGGCTGTTAACAAGGTATTGAACTGAATTTAGGGAATTGGCAATGAAATGAGGGTTCATCATTGCACTCAGCGCCTGATGCTTAAGTTCGTTAATTCTCTCGGTGAGTTCAAGTTCGTTACGTACCTTGCTATTATTTACTCTCCAACGCCAGTTTACAACAGAAAATAAGCCGCACATAAAAGTAACTATCATGATCAGGTCAAACCAAATTGTTTCAACAAATCGGGGCAGGACGCGGAATGAAATAATACATGGTTCACCCCAATTTGTATTTTGAGCTTTAGCCCTGATCTGCACAGTATAAACTCCATTCTTCAACGCAATGAAATTCAGGAAATCATAATCTGTTGGCATCCAATCTTTATTAATTTTATATTCATACTTCACGGAGGCGGGTGAAGAAAAATTCAATGCTTTCAGCTCAATATAGACATCATGTTGATCGGGTTTAAAAACAAGGTTATCATAACTGTGATAAACTGAATCTCCTGCTTTTATACCGGTCACTTTTACTTTTGGAGGACTTGGATTATAGCTGTCGAATTTTGATAAATCCAGTAAAGAAATCCCATTGCTTGTCCCAATGTACAGAATATTTATTTTGTTGTCATAATACAGTGTCAGCACTTCATCGGATGGGAGTCCGGTCAAATTGTTCAGATATTTTACAGAAGTCCCGTCAAACACGAAAAGTCCATTCATACTCCCGATCCACAACCTGTTCTTATTATCCGTTACAATAGAATTGACTGATGCCAGATCATACACACCTAAACTTTTATAGGTTTTAACAGCGCCATTAAGAAGGTTATAATTGCCTATTCCTTTATCACCTGCAAACCAGATCGTGTTTTTATTATCCTGAATAATTGAATTTATTCTTGAGTTCAGAACCGCATCAGAAGGGAAAAATGATTTCTTCCATTGCTCGAATGAGTTTGAGGTCCCCGTGATTTTACATAAGCCCAGGGTACTTGCAATCCAGATGTTTTTTTCCGAATCTTCAAAAATCTGGTTAATGCGATTTATAACAGTGCCTTTCCCAAAGATAAATATCTGATGCGTTGCAGCGGGCTTATAAGAAAGTGATTTTGCTATCAGAATATAGTTCCCGGAACCTCCAAACAAAAAAAGACCATCAGCTGTTTTACAGAATGACGGCCGGTCAAAAAGATTAAGGACAATGCCTTTATATGAAGTTTTTTTTACCCCGGTTTCTCCAAACGCACCACTTATATAAAATTCATTACCTGATTTTTTAATATTATAAATATATTCCGTTAATGTTTTTGTCGAATTAGTCTTAAAATGGCTGAACCTTCCGTTTTCAAAAATATTCAGGCCGTTAAAAGTCCCTATCAGTAATTTGCCCGATTTGTCTTTCTCAATGGAATAAATACTATTACTACTCAATCCATCATTTTCATTATAGTTATTCAGATACAGGTTATTCAAACAAAAGACGCCTTTGCCATAGGTGCTTATCCAAATATTCCCTTCTTTATCTTCCAGGATAGTGTTTACAAGAGTATTCTCCAGTTCCATTTTAACTCCAATATCAATAATGTTTTTCGAACCGCAAGGAATCAAAAAGAACCCTTTATTCATTACTGAAAACCAGATATTTTTATGCCTGTCGATCAAGATTTCGCAAACATCGTTGTTACCGCCTAAGATTACAGGATATTTCTCAGATACGGAATTGTTCTTCACCTTGTAAATCGTCCCCCTCGTACCGATAAAATAACTTCCTTCGCCAGCATTTGCAAGACAAAAAGCTTCAGTATCAGGGAACCCCTTAATCAGGATTTTTGTCAGCCTGGTCTTTTTAAAACTATATAGCCCATCAGGAGTTAGAGCCACCATGTCATTATTCGCTAATAACCCTAATCTGTTTACATTTACAGGATAAGTGATTATACTATGAGTTTTCAGTTTGGAACCTTTGTTCTCAGTAACTGAAAATATAACCCCATGACTACGATAAGCAAAAATTTTCTGTTCATCTTTTCCTGAAGGAACAAGTAAAAGATATGAGGTGGCAAAACTTTTGCCATCAATCTGGCTGCAATAATTCTTAATTTTCCCGTTTCTTAAAACATTGATTCCTTTTTCGTAATTGCCGATATATAATTCACCGTTCGGGCCTTCAACAAGAGAAATTATCGAATTCGAATTAAGACCTTCATTCGTTCTGAATGTTGTGAATCGTTTTCCGTCGAATCTGCTCATTCCGTTCATCGTGGCGAACCAGATAAAACCATCCCTGTCCTGAATGATCTCATAAATGGTTGAAGAAGCTAATCCGTCTGATGTTTTATAATGGTAAAAGGGAGGTGTTTGCGGATGAAGTTCACCAAAAGGGAAAAGCATGATAAATGCAAGGATAACTGACTTTACTGACATGTTATACAGACTTCAGCACGGTTTTAATTCTTTGAATAAACTCCGGTGCTTTCCTGCGGGAGATTTCAACCCTGCTCCCATCGTTCATTGTAACAAGATTTCCGCTAAGGCTGGAATAGTCTTTTATAAACTGAAGGTTGATCAGATGGGATTTATGGATCCTGAAAAATTTTTCCTTAGGCAGTGTATCCTCAAAATCTTTCAGTGTGCGGGAAACTACTGTGTTTTTCCCTCCTTTCATGATAACTGTTGTATAACACCCGTCTGCTTCAAGCCGTATAATCTCATCAATTATCAGCACATTAAATCCATGGGAGGAAGGGATCACCAACTTGTCAATGTCCCGGGGAATTTCAATTTCCTGTACTTTATTGTGGATTGATAAAAGTTTTTTAACAGTTTGTTTCAGCTCTTTTATATTAATCGGTTTCAGCAGATAGTCTGCAGCCCCAGCTTTAACGGCATTGATCCCGAATTCTTCATGGGCGCTTACAAAAACAACTAAAAACTTCCGCTCATCATAATCAGCCAGGAAGTCGAATCCATCAAGCACCGGCATATTGATATCCAGAAAAACCACATCAGGATTAGTTGTACTTACAAGATCCTTTGCCTTGACAACAGATTCGGCCAGGCCAAGAATTTCAATTTCCGGGCAATATATTTCAATTATCTTTTTAAGGTTTTCCCTGCCGTGAAGTTCATCATCAACAATGATTGCCCTGAGAATATTTAATTTATTTTGTGAAAACATGATAATCAGATGTAAGGACTGCAAGGTTATTGTAAAAGGATTAAGAGAGAAATTATAGCTTGTGAAAGGTCTTCCCGGAATTGTAAGATCAAATCATGCTATGGGTAGTAATAGAAATAATGATAAAAACTTCCAGTATCTTAATACACAAAGATACATCTAATATTGGACATATCATTACTATACGAATGTATAATTTTGCCAGGGATTGGCGCCGTCTCTCACCCATTTATTAAATTCCAGATGATAAGTAGATTTAATGTAATTCTTCCTTACATTTGCATAGCAGGCAAATCTATTATTGTCATGAAGTATTCCTTTATTGCCATAATGGTTTTGATAATTTTTCAGATTACTCATGCGCAAAAAGTCGGCATGCCTCTGATCGATTCACTCACTGCTGCATTACCAGGAACTGGAAATCCATTTTTATCAAGGACAATGGGGTCGGTTTCGATATGGGACAATTGGGGAAGTTATTCACTCCTTTCCAGAGATTGCATAGTGATGAACATTTCAAGGGTAAGGGCATCGGACTGGCAACCGTTAAACGTATAATTGTTAAACATGGCGGCACAATCAACGCCCAAAGCGAGCCAGGGAAGGGAACAACCTTCAGTTTTACTCTTTAGGGTTATCAGCGGTATTGTGCCAGGATTATAATCAGGAAGAAGAAAGAGGTCACTTCAATGAAAAAGTCGGGAAAGATCATCCTGTTAATCTTATCAGCCTTGATGCTGGTTTACCTGTTGCTGATGATCCCTGATTCCCCTAAAGAAGAACCGAAACTGGAGGGGGGGAAAACACCCTTTGCATGGAATAAAGATGATCTTTGGAAAGGGCTAGAAAAAACTTTCCTTGAAGAACGAATTGCAGATCCGGTAAATCGTAATGTTCGCCTGACAAAACTTAAAGACACTGCAGAAACACTCTTGAGGGTATCGCAATGCAAACCGCTGAGCTGCGATGATCCGGTGTTTTTTTCACTAATGTACAATTTTTTCGCCATGGCCCCGGTGATTGCATCAGCGAAGGATCAAACCGACTGGTTCGCCGGGTATTATAACAAGGTGAGAAACAGCATCAAGCTGCAGTCTCAGCACTGGGACATGAACAAGGCAGATTCCAGAAATACGATTTACCAGGTCCTTTACGGCATGCGGGCCGCTTTGGAGGAAGTACTTTTACAGCTGCCGGATATGAGATTCAATCCCGCGATGTTTATTAAGGATGAGCCTAGTGTCACGCCATCGGCGAAGATCTTCGGCATCACAGTACATAGCGGTGACCTCCTTGTTTCCCGGGGAGGAGCTGTGGTTTCGGCCCTTATATCAAGAGGGAACGATTATCCGGGCAATTTTTCCCATGTTGCAATGATCTATGTTGATAAAAAAACAAGTATTCCGTACCTGGTCGAAGCCCATATTGAAAGGGGTGTTGCTATATCTTCGGTAAGACAATATATCGCTGATAAAAAACTTAGGTTCATGGTGATGAGACCCCGGGCCGACCTGCCCCTGCTAATAAGTGATCCAATGACACCCCATAAAGCCGCTGAATACATTTACCATGAAGCCCTGAACAAGCATATTCCTTATAATTTTAAAATGGACCTGTATGATACGTCTGCCATGTTTTGTTCTGAAGTCGGTTATCTGGCTTATGAGCATTACGGACTTCACCTCTGGCAGGCCATCTCGACCATATCGTCCCCCGGTGTGATCAGGTTGCTTCATGCATTCGGAGTGGAGAATTTTGTTACCCTGATGCCTTCTGATCTTGAATATGATCCCCAACTCTGCGTGGTGGCTGAATGGAGGGATCCCCAGACCTTGTTCAAAGACCATATTTATAATGCGGTCATGGATGTCATCCTGGAAAATCAAGATAACTATCAGGATATCCTGATCAACCCCTGGATGTTACCTGTTGCCAGGCTGGCCAAGGGCTATTCTATGCTTCTTAACCTGTTCCACAGGGAAGGACCTGTGCCTGAAGGATTATCTGCAACACAGGGCTTGAAAACAGATGCACTTAACAAGATTCATTTAAAAATCCGTAATTTAACGGAGGGAAAAATTAAACACTTCATTGAAAAAAATGGCTATATCCCGCCATACTGGCAGATTGTCACAATGGCTAAGGAAGCATACAAACATGAAACATTAATGTAAATAAAATGGCTATGAAAAAAATCGGACTTTTCTTATTTGCTTTTACTGCAGCGCTTATCTTTGGTCCTGTCTGTTTTTCACAGGCAGGTAAAGGTTCGGCAGGCGCCGTGGTCACTAAAGGCGATTCAAAAACAGTTTTTGATCAGCTTTCACAGGCTCAGGAAGCAGCTTCCATCCTGCAGGCGGTTCAAAAGCAATTCCAATCGTTTACCCTCAACATTCCCGAGAACATCCTTGTTAATTACGGGTTTAAAAATCGTGAAGAATTCAAGAATGTCACTTTTGACACACCTTTTAGAGTATACATTATCAAAGATTCAAACATCGTATTTGGATCATCATGGAGAGTGCCTGTTGTTGTCGATAATGAATACAGGGCTTTGCTGACAATCATTCTTGTGAACGGAGATTATCAGGTTGCCGATTTCGGAGCAAGGGTACTGGCAGGGGAATTGTTTGCAAAGAAATCAGCTCAGACTTGTGGTTTACTCAGGGTTTATGAACTAAGATCTGACTATCTTATAGAAACATCTTCCTCCAATCAGGTACAGTTTATACCTGTTCAAGGTCCCGGGGACAAAAGGCTTGGTTTACACGATATTTTCAATTTGATTAAAAATAAGGAGCTATGAAAAAGTCAGCAATTATTGTCCTGATCCTGTCGTTCATTTTGAGAGCTCATCTGAACGCACAGGTATTGAATGTGCCTGAAATCACCCAGGAACAAAATCAATGGTGCTGGGCCGGCGTTTCTGCCTGCACATTGGATTACTATTGCACTCCTACTGCCCAGTGCACTATAGCTGAATACACCCGCAATGTTGCAACCTGGCATAGTTTCGGAAGCACCGATTGTTGTGTAAACCCTAATCTTGGTTGTAATTACTGGAACTATAACTGGGGGTATCCCGGCAGCATCCAGGATATTTTGGTCCACTTTGACAATATTACCAATAACGGAGTTGGTTCCTACCTTTCACTTGCAGAAATAACTTCGAACATCCAATTGAATCGGGTATTCATTATCCGCTGGGGCTGGACTGCCGGCGGGGGGCATTTTGTTGTCGGACACGGGATCTCGGGGAATAACATTTATTATATGGATCCCTGGTACGGGGAAGGGTATAAGATAGCTACCTATGATTGGGTTAAATACGATGGGAACCATACCTGGACTCATACCAATGAACTGGCAGTAACACCCGTTTCGAAACCACCAACGCCTTCAATATCACAAACCGGGCATATCTTAAGTTCTGATGCCGCAACAGGCAATCAATGGTATGATCAGAACGGACAGATTGCAGGAGCAACACATCAAACTTACAACGTAACCCAGAACGGAGCGTATTATTCAATTGTAACAATTTCGGGTTGCAGCTCCGATCCCTCAAATACTATTAATGTCGATCTGACAGGGATAGACAGTCAGGCAACCAATAGCTCAATAAAAGTTTACCCGAACCCTGTCGGCGATGAACTCACGATTGAACCGGGTAAGAACAAAGAACAAACAAGCTATGAAATCCATAGTTCCATGGGACAGGTTGTGTGTAAGGGGATGTTGTCGGAAAGAACACTGGTGCAAACAGGGAGTTTTCCGGCCGGGGTTTATGTGATAAAATTCGATAATGGGATTTCGCCCGAGTATTTAAAGATAATTAAGAAGTAGTAGTCCTTGATGATGTTACACATTTAAGTTAACTGCGGTTTGAACATGCCCAGGATGGAGTAATTAAAATTACCCGGGAAATAAAACCGAATTCAGGTGTGAGATCACGACATCGTTCTTGTTCCCGCTGGTTCCATCATAGGTGACCGTAACAACCGGTATTCCGGTAACTCTTTTGATTTCCCGGGCCATTGCTTCCGTTACCAGGGCCGGACAGCAAAAAGAAGGATTCGTTTGGACGAAGAGCGAGATACCCGGGTAGTTTTCGACGATATAAAATATCTTCAAAATGTTTTCATAGGACTCACCGGAATGATAGGGTGAGATATTGAATTTTGCAAGATGTCTTTCCAGCCTCAGTGGATTGACCACAGGCTTGACCCCCAAGTATTTGTTAAAGTATTTATAATACCTGTCCTCGAAAATCCTTATACTCGAAAGCATCACTCTGTAAAGGCCTGTCTTAAAATATTCCCCTCTTTCCATTGCCCTGCGGATGACATTCTCGATAGTAATCTTCACCAGGTCGGTATAGGGAGTGGTGAGGACTTCGCCCCCGTTCTCCTCAATATCATGGATGAGGTTCTGGTTCATGATATCGTTATCGCGAACATAGAGGTCACCGAATATTGCAACCAGCGGTTTTTTACCCGGTTTCAGGGCAATTTTATCGAAAAGAGCGATCGCATCATTCACGGCATCATCCATTGAACGGTTACCCAAAAAAGCAGGCTCAAGGATTCGAATGCTCCTTTCGATCGCGGCATCTGTTTCTCCTTTAATTATCTCGTATGGCCTTATTTTGCATCCCAGTTTGCGGATAAGCCCGCCCAGCAGGTAGGCAAAGTATGCATAAAAACCGGTGCTCACAGCTATTTCCAGATGCGATAATTCCCCGTAATAAACTGCTGCGTTTTCAAAACCCTTGCCATACTCCTCAAGAAGATTTTTAATGTAAAAAGGATAAAGCCTTACGTTGCATGTGACATAACATTTGGTCATCCATAGCATTGTTTCCCCTGGCGGCAAACCATGATGCTCAACATAGTCAATAAATTCCTGGGCAACGATATTCACGGGAAGGCATTGCCCCGTATTGTATGCCATGCTTTTTTTAATGATCAGATCGCTGGACTGCAGAAGGCGGGCATCGATGCCGCCACGTTTAAGGTTAGCTACCAGAAGAGGGGCGACCAGGTTGTCCCAGCTGGGGAAGAGCAGGGTCTTTCCATTGATCCTTGTATCGAGTTGGGGGAAAAGATCCCGTGGTAAAGGTTCAGGGGTCTTCTGCTTCAATGCAGCATGGTTGCGGAAAGACCTGATTGCCGATTCTATCCTGGTTTCATACCCTAAATTTGAATCATGTTCATCTATTTGCAGGATAAGGTATGGCTTATGAAATCCGTTCAGAAGTTTCTTGAAATATTCTATCATAAAGGAATCCGGTGCGCATTTAAATGCCGTGATGAGGACGGGATAGAGATTTGTTGTCGTAGCCGTTATTTTTGCCGTTTCAAGGATCTTCCCTGCATAATACCAGGGGATTTGCCTGAGAATAAACCCATTCTCTGCCGACTGCAGTTCATCAGTTTCGACCATATCCTGGAAAAATGTTTTGATCCCCATTTTTGCAAAGATCCCGGGGATGCCTTTATTCATCCATTTTGAAAGGACTACATAAGGCCTTCCCAGCAGCATAACCGAGATATCTTTCTCGGGCTGAAATTCAGCTTTGAAAAGCGGAAAGAGTTTCTTCTTACGTTCATTTGAAAAGAGCAATGCCTCTTCATAAGCCCTTTTTACATTCCCCCTGCTTATTTCGGGGCCCAGGCAATTCCTGAGACAGTTCGTAAGCTGGTTGATAACATGCCGGTTCCCTTTCGAAAAATTCATCATAGGCGAGATAATTTTCGAAGCGATCCCTTTGTCGTTCAGGGTATACACCAGGGAAGCCGAGTACTGGGTGTAATAACAAAAATTCTGCTCGGTATTTCCTGTTTTACTCCTCGTCTCCAGAGAAACCGGCAGGAAAACAAAATCGGCTTTACCAGCCAGCCAGGCGACATGTCCATAAATGGAATCGACAGGGGCACAAAATTCTGCCCCGGCAATCCGTTTGCCTGTTTTCACGGGATCGGGATAATTCTCGCTGGTAATTGTTCGGATAGCTAAGTTCCCGAAAAACCGTTTCCAGAGGTAAAGTTCTTCGAACAAATGCAGGGATGCAGGCAATCCTATAACCACGTTGTGGCTGAAAGATCTGGGTTGGCTGATATGAAATATTCCGGCTCTTTCTTCCAAAAGATTGAAAAAGGCTGAGTCAGGGGGAAGGTGTTTTTTTGTTTCATAATCCCTTCCACAAAGGAACCCGTAAGCTTCCAGCGATCCCTGAACTTTGGCAAGGCTTATTTCGCAATGATTAGCGCAGATAGTGCACCTCTCGGATCGGATCTCGACGGTTTCCTTATAGATGCCGGTGCCCCTGAAAGCGGTTTCCAGTGGTTTTTCTTCCCCGAGCAACAGGGCAACGCCCAGGGCACCGGTAAGATGGCAGAAAGGAGATACAAATATTTTTTTACCCAGCCTTTGTTCAAAAGCAGCGACCAGGGCCTTGTTTTTTGCCGTTGCTCCCTGGAAACATACCTGGTTCCCTATTGTTCCTTCAACGGCCACTTTCTTCAGATAATTTTCCATTACCGAGTGGAGGACAGCAGCAAGGATCTCGTCCAAGGTGTACCCTTTATTTAAAAGCTGACTGACGTCACGTTCCATAAATACTGTGCATCGGTCACTGGCAAGGGGTGAAGAGACATCTTTGGCGCGAAGTGAATAATCGGAGAGTTTGCAACCCAGCTTGTCTGCCTGTTCTTCCAGGAAGCTTCCGGTTCCGGCCGCGCAAACCGCATTCATCTGAGAAAAGGTCACGATCCCGTCATGCATGAGTGTGAACTTGGAATCCTGGCCGCCGATCTCAATGATCGTATCGGTGAGCGGATTGAGTTCACAGGCGGCCCTCGCATGAGCCGTAATCTCATCCAGAATCAGATCGGCTCCAATGATCTTTCCGATAAAATTCCTTCCTGAACCGGTCGTTCCGGCTGCTTTGAATTGCAGGCTGATCCCGCATCTCCATGCCAGGTCATCAATCGCTTCAAAGATGGACTGAACTGCTTCCAGCGGTTTACCTGCAGAATAAGTATAAAAACCAGCAAGCGGGGAATGATCCGTATCTGTTAGAATGGCTTTCGCACTGGTGGAACCAATATCAATACCCAGGAACGTCCAATATTCCCGGCCCCGGGCAACTGGTTTGTACAGGTCAACCTCCACCAGGACAGGATGGGATATGACACCAGGTCTGAATTTCCATGAACTTTCGCTGCTGAAATCGGGATATCCGGAACCTGCCGGAATCAAGGGGGGGTGAAAATATGTTTTCCCCGTTTCTTCATGAAGCAAGACTTCATCCAGAGAGCTTACTGGATGGAAGGACGGATGGGATTTTTCATTCAGCTACAGATAACAGGCGCCGGCGGCTCCCATGCAATGTGAATATTTATGAACCAGCAGCCTTGTATTCAGAAGCATTTCCAGATGGCGGACCACCGAAGGGTTTTTAGCTACTCCACCTGCAAAGAATACAGGAGGCAAGGGGGATTCCTGGTTAAAAAGGGAATCCACGATATTTATTGCCAACCCTCTGCAAAGGCTGTCACATATAGCTTCAATGGAATATCCCCTTTGCTGGGCATGGATGAGGTCGGTTTTAGCAAATACCGAACATCGGGAAGCGATATCAGGCACAGTCCCCTTATTGCTCATGGCCAGACCACATAATTCTTCAATGCCTGAAAGGTTGAGCCTGAATGCCTGCTGGTCAAGAAAACTCCCGGTGCCTGCAGCACAGGAAGAGTTTGACCTGGAAGACTCAAAATTGCCATTTTCATCAAAGCGGATCAGGGTAAATTTCTCGGCACCTACCAATAAAATGGACCTGGAGCTTCTGCAAATTACTTTCGTGGCTTTAATAAGAGAAAGCTGCGGATTGCAGACCATGACCTGTTCAGGATTAAAACCAGGATAGGAACAAACGGAAATGCCACGAAGGGCTGAAAGATCCAGTTGCAGGCCTGCTGTGCGGAGGCATTCGCGGACTTGTCCCTGGTGAAAAACGTAAATGGTTTTCAGGATCTTTCCCGAGAGGTCGGTAAGGACCAATGAAATGGTAACTGAACCAACATCTATCCCGAGTATGGTCTCATCGCATGATATAGAAATTTTTGCACTCTTTGACATGTTCGACCGAAGCATTAGTGGTGCAATTCAAAGGTAACCTAAAGAGAACCTCAGTGCAAATATTTTTGAAGTTGGTCCACAATTACTCCGTCTCGGCATACAGATGCGTATTCACTTGTAAGTATTACCAATTCCAGCTTGACTTCACCCGGCGATTAGAATATCTTTGTATATTGCTTCAAACTCAGCTCAGGATCCGACGATAAAAAAATACTTTTTTTATTTATCATGTCAGTCAAGGGCTAACTAAAATATTTTAAAACCAAGTTAATATGAAAAGAAGATCAACAGCCATCTGGCAGGGAAATGGGATGGAAGGCAAAGGTGTACTTAATTCCACCAGCGGAGTGCTTAACAATACTCCCTATTCATTCAACACACGTTTTAAAAATGAGGATGGCATCGCCGGCACCAATCCCGAAGAACTCATCGCTGCAGCACATGCAGGATGCTATGCCATGGCCCTGAGCTTTGCACTGACCGCTGCAGGCTATGTTCCAGCTGAACTCAAAGTGGATGCCGCCGTGAATATTGAATTCATCACAGACCATTTTGAGATCACAAAAATTCAGCTGAACCTGATAGGAGATGTTCCCGGGATCACCGCAGATAAGTTCCTTGAATTGGCCGGCTCGGCGAAGGTCGGTTGCCCGGTTTCCCAGGCTTTGAAGGCAGTGGAGATCACCCTGGATGCAAAATTGAAATAAACCGGCAGACAGCTCCGACGGAATTTTCATTAAGGAGGAATAGCAGATCAGAGTGATAATAATACCATAAGGGAGAATCTGTTCATCAGGCAAGGATTACCTTGAACTGCAGTAATCCGAATAATATGTACTTTTGCTTAATTCTTAAACATTTATAAAAATTACGAAAAATTATGAAAAAGTACTTATTTCTTATTGCAGTATTATTTGCAAGTTCATTTGCATGGGCCCAGTCTAACAAGGAAGAAATTGACCTGATGCAGGCTGCGTTTGGAAAGGATAAAAAAGCTGTCGTTGCCGAATTCGTGAAGGTATCCCCTGCACAGAAAGATGCTTTCTGGAAGCTTTATGACGAATATGAAACTCAACGCAAGGCCCTTGGCAAGGAACGCATTGATCTTCTCAAACAGTACGCCGACCATTATTTTGATTTTACCCCTGTACAGGCCGACGAATGGACAAAAAAAGTGATAGCTCTCGGGAAAAAGACCGATGATCTGATTATCTCCTATTATGGCAAGGTCAAAGCAGTTTCCGACGGCATCATTGCCACCCAGTTCTACCAGATTGAGAATTATATCCTGGTAAATATCCGTGTTCAGATCTTGCAGAAAGTACCTTTTATTCAAAAGCCTGCGAAATAATTCGGTTTGATAACAGTGTTCCGTTGTCTATATGGACTAATGAATGCGAAACATTCTGTTACATCTTCATCCTGCAAAGGTCAGCGAGCACTCGCTGACCTTTCATCGTACTTTCGGGCTCGGTGGGATGGCTGCCTTGCTTATCGTCCTTCAGATTCTCACAGGAATTCTGCTCAGGTTTTATTACATCCCTTCTCCCGCTGAAGCGTATAATTCAATTATTTTCCTGAAAACCCATGTGGCTTTCGGACAATTTATCAGGAACATCCATTACTGGAGCGGGGTGTTCCTTTTGCTGATCGCTTTTTTGCATTTTCTGAGAGTATTCTTCACCGGTGCATACAGGGAAGTACGTAAAGTCAACTGGTTGTTCGGATTATTCCTTCTGTTCCTGATCGTACTTTCAAACTTTACAGGTTACCTGTTGCCCTGGGACCAGCTGGCATATTGGGCGATCACTGTAAGCACCAATATTATCGGGTATTTTCCTTTTTTTGGTAATGGTCTGCGGATGACTATAATCGGCGGCAACGAGCTTGGATCTGATACCCTGCAAACATTTTTTGCATTTCATTCGGCAATGATACCATTTCTGCTGCTGGCTATTGTGATATACCATTTCTGGAGGGTTCGCAAGGCCGGGGGGATCATGCTTCCTTCAGACGAAGAAAAAGGGGAAGCTGTTCCGGTCAATCCGAACCTGGTTTACAGGGAATTCATTGTTGCACTTGTTCTGATCGCTGTATTGTTTTTATTTGCCGCGATTTTCAATGCCCCGCTTCTCGAAAAGGCAAATCCGGCTTACAGCATGAACCCCACCAAAGCACCATGGTACTTTGCAGGTGTGCAGGAATTACTGATGCATTTCCATCCTTTATTTGCTGCTTTTATCATACCTCTCAGCGTATTGGCTTTCCTGGCATGGATTCCTTTTATAACATATGATGAACCGCCTTCGGGCCACTGGTTTATTTCGGAGAAGGGAAAGACATCAGCAAAAGCCACCGGTATTTTTGGGGCTGTTGTAACCATAGCAGGGATCCTGTTCAATGCCTGGGTGCTGAATTTCGAGATCATGATGCCCTTATTACCTGCGTTTATCAGCAACGGAATTATCCCACTTTTTATATTATTACTGTTTATGGCGGCTTTTTACCGGTTTTATCTTAAAAGGTTAAAGCTGTCTAAAGCTGAACTCGTGCAGGCGGTTTTTGTATTTATCCTTACCGCATTTATTGTTTTAACACTTACAGGCATATTTTTCAGGGGAAAAGACATGGCCATTTTTTTTCCATGGAATGTCTGAAGGGATTTACGAATTACGAATTACGAATTACGAATTACCATTTAAGAAATGACTGATCAAACTGCAGGTTCAACTTCAAAAGCACTTCCAGGGAAAATGTCCCGCCGCGATTTCTTCGGTATGGCCTGGAAAGGCCTTGGTGTTCTTGCCGCGCTTGAGGGATTGGGGATGATATCCGCATACATATTCTCAGGTAAGAACAAGCAAGCCCCTTTGGCGAAGCAGATGCTGGATGCAGGATCGGTAGATTCATTCGCACGAAACTCAGTCAGTGCTTTCATGGGCGGGAGGTTTTACCTGGCAAGGCTGCAGGACGACGGGTTTATTGCATTATCGATTAGATGCACCCATCTTGGATGTTCCATTTCATGGGAAGAAAGCAAAAAGAGATTTATCTGTCCCTGCCATTCTTCGGCTTTTGATATCAGCGGGGAAGTGCTGAACCCCCCTGCTGCAAGAGCGCTGGATTATTACCCTGTGCTGATCGAGAACGGAATGGTGAAAGTGGATATTGGAACGCTGAAGGAAAGGAATTCATTCAGGAAATACCAGGTGGTATACGCAACATGAGCATGAACAGGACCTGGAAACTCACCGGAATGCTTGCGACTGCTGCGATTGTGCTCAGCTTCCCGCTTTCAATGCTGCTGAACAGGCAACCAGGTGAAGTACATCAGGCGGTGGCTGTTTTCACGGGAGGCCATGCCTGCATTGAATGCCACCAGAAGGAATTCAGGCTTTGGAAAGGTTCCGATCATGACAAAGCCATGAGTGTTGCAAGCGACAGCAGCATATTGGGGGATTTTAATAACGCTGAATTCACGTTTAACGGAAAGACTTCCAAATTCTATAAAAGGGACAAAAAATTTTATGTGTTTACCGAAGGACCCGGCGGACTGATGATGGAGTTTAGGGTGTCGCATACGTTTGGCGTGCATCCTTTGCAGCAGTACCTCATTCCATTCGGGAACGGGAAATACCAGTGTTTACCCATTGCATGGAATACGAATGAAAAAATGTGGTTCCAGATGGCAGCCATGGTTTACAAGCCTGAGGATATGAAGCCCGGTAACTGGCTCTATTGGACCAACCAGGCCCAGAACTGGAACAGCATGTGTGCCGAATGCCATTCGACCAACCTGCAGAAAAATTTCGACCCCGAGTCCAATTCATACAATACCACCTGGAGTGATATCAATGTTAATTGCGAGGCCTGTCACGGTCCGGGTTCAGCGCATATCGAATGGGCCAGGCTGCCCGGGATGGCGAGGCCTCAGGACAATAATACTGGGCTTGTTGTGAAGACGAGCAAGATCCCATCCCGCCAATACGTGGAATCCTGTGCGCCCTGCCATGCCCGCAGGAGTTCGATGGGGCCTTATGATTTCGGGCACCCTGACTTCCTGAGCAATGCCATTCCGCAGCTTCCGGTGGCTTCATTTTATTATGTTGACGGGCAGTTCCTCGATGAGGATTACGAATACGGTTCATTTACCCAGAGCAAAATGTACATGAAGGATGTTCGTTGCGGTGACTGCCACGACCCACACAGCCTGAAACGGAAGTTCGAGGGCAATGCGTTGTGTACCCAATGTCACCGGGCTGATGAGTATGACACCTTCAACCATCATTTCCACAAAGCCAGGGGAGAGGCCGGGACTTCATTTGTGAATAAAGAAGGCCGGAAACTCGGTCCCGGCGACGGGAATTTATGCCGGGACTGCCATATGCCTGGGAGGTATTATATGGGGATCGACCGAAGATACGACCATAGTTTGCGCATCCCTCGGCCTGACCTTTCGATACAGCTTGGTACGCCCAATGCCTGCACCCGTTGCCATGATGACAAGACCGATCTTTGGGCGCTTCAGAATGTGAATAAATGGTACGGGGAAAAACGTAAGCCGCATTATGGCAGCATCCTTGCCGATGCGGTGGCAGGAAAGGCCGGGGCCGATTCGGGATTGCTCAGGATCATCAACAGCAACCTCTATCCTGAGATCATCAGGGCAACGGCTATAGGATATTTGTCGTCTTACCCAAGTGCAAGGGCACAGGCGGCGGTGCGTAAGGCCTGCGGTGATCCGGATCCCTTATTGCGTTATACGGCGGCGGAGAATTTTATGGCAGCCGATTCAGCTGAGTTGTTACGCACACTTTCACCGCTTCTGAATGATCCCGTAAAGGCAGTCCGCATGCAAGCCGCCAACAGGTTATCCGTCTTCAAAAAAGAAGCGTTTAATGAGATCCAATACAGGTTTTTCCTGAAAGCACTGGAGGAATACCGCAAGTCCCAGGAATATGTAGCAGATTTTCCTACAGGGAGGTATAATCTTGCCAATTATTTTGCAAAACTGAAGGACCTGCCAAAAGCGGAAAAGAATTACCGTGAGGCTGTGAGGATCGACGACTTGTTCTATCCCGCCAAGGCAAATTTAGTTTTGATATATTACCAGCAGGGAAAGACCGACTCGGTGATCAGGCTGTGCAGGAATATGATTGCTTCCAACCCCGATCTGACTGATGGATATTATTATCTTGCTTTGCTTTACGGGGAGCAGAAGAAATACCCTGATGCCATTGCCTTATTGGAAACCGCATCATTCAAACCTGGCAACAATACCAGGATTTTGTATAATTTAGGGTTGCTTTACCAGATGACCGGACAAAATGAGAAGTGCATTATGACTTTTATCAAGGGCCTGCGAATGGAAGCATGCAATTTCGATATCCTCTATGCGCTTTATGCTTTTTATATGAACCGGAATGAGAGGGTTCAAGCTTCACCGTATATAGAAAAATTAAAAACCTGCTTTCCAAATGAGAAGCAGGTTCAGGCGATGTATGATGAATTTAAACGGAAGAAATGAAAAAAGCCAATTTGTTTTTCTTTGTAATTATGATCACGATTCCTTCCCTGGTTTCAGCAGGGAAAAGTGACACTTTGAAAGAGAGTAAAAAGCCCTTTCATAAAAATGTGATCAAATTCAATCCCACTCCAATGCTGTTATGGAGCAGTAAAAATTTAACATTCAGCTATGAGAGGGTTATAAACAACAAACAGTCCATCGCACTTACACTTGGGTATCTCGAATTTCCTGCACTTTTCAAAGATACGATCGGAAGACTGGTTGCAATAAACAGTCGTGAAAAGTATGGAATAAATATAGCTCTGGAATACCGCTTTTACCTTACAACAAGGAATGGAAGGCCAATTCCCGACGGGGTTTACCTGGCGCCATATTGCAGTTATTATGGATACCATTTTAAAAATGACATAGATGTTCTTCACGCCAGTATCGACAGCGCAGGACAGGTTAAAGGAAATTTTTACGTATTTAATCTTGGAGTTGAGCTGGGCTATCAGTTTGTTTTCTGGAAGCGACTGACCCTTGATTTTGTCCTGGTCGGACCCGCCATCAGTTATTATGGGGGCAGGTTGGATATAACCGGGAATATTAACGAGACGAAACTAAAAGAGATCAACGAAGAATTATACAATAAGTTACTGGCAAAATACCCGATGATAGGAGATTTCGTTATTAACAAGTCTTTCGAGCAAAATGGCAAACTGGAATTGTTCAGCATAGGGTTCAGGTACCTTGTACAGATAGGGTTTCATTTTTAATTCTGTTCCCTGATCTTATAAAATTCATGATTCCATGACAAAAATTTTAAGAAAACATAAACAAATTTTGATCATCCTGATCTGTTTTTTGATCGGGCCATTATCAGGGTTCTCAACGGGTGGAAGTTTCAGGTCTGTTTTGGATGGACTTTGGTCTGTAACAACTACCTGGCAAGAATTTATAAGTGGTAGTTATACAACAGCGACACGATACCCAGTCTATGGTGACAGAGTAACGATCAGCAATAATGTCCAGCTTGATGTATCTCTTGGAGATGGAACAGAGACTCATGGTTTCCCATTGCTTAAAATTGCTCCGACTGGCAATCTCACAGTTATCGATGCAGGATTATCGGTGAGCATAGTTATCGGAGTGAACGTTACAGTGCCAGACACCTTGATCCTAGCAGGGTCCATGACCGTTGGTTGCTTCCAGGTTAAAACCGGTGCAATAACGCTTATCCGGTCAACAGGTTCCGTAACTGCCAATAATTGTGAAGTTAATATTGCTTCTGTTAGTCCGCGGATGGTTATAAATGGCAGTCTTACGGTCAGTACTCCGGCAACCCTTGTGAATACCGGGATTATATACGGAACGGGATCTATTGTTGCCGATAATTATTCAGGTTCAGGTGGTTCTGTTTTTGGTTATACAGGATTGTCCGGATCTGTTGAACTCTATGGTTTTTCCTGGTCGGGAGTAAGCGGTGGAAGCTGGTTTACTATCAGTAATTGGACAGAAAGCACTCCAATCGGTCGTTCAACAGGATATCTTCCTAATGATACCATCCGTGCAACTATTCCCCCGGATATTGGAAATATTATTCTGGATGATACTGGAAAAGAGGCAAAGGTATACTCATTAGTTATACATTCCGGAAGCAGTTTATTGATTAATCCAGCCTGCAAATTGACCATTTCAAACAGCGTAATAAACCTTAATGGTGTCGGCGGGATTGTTATCAATTCTGAAATCAACCACTCGGGATCCTTACTACTTCCTTTAAATGAGGTGACTCCTTATAAGCCTGACGGTACCGTCAACATTTTCGTAACGGGAAGCGCTGACCTTAACGCTATGAAGTACCATTTTGTATCGCTTCCGGTTGATGCTGCAACAAACAGTACAAGTAACATTTTTCTTGGTTCATACCTTTACGATTTCAACGAAGGGACCAATAGCTGGGACAATCTTGGCTCATCTACAACCTTACCGCTTGATGAAAGAAGGGGGTATATGACTTATTACCCCGGAACGTCTGCTACTTATAGCATTACGGGGAAATTCAATAGCGGAAAATTTACACCTCTCATTACTTATACATCACCAACAGGCTATAACCTGGTCCCTAATCCCTTTCCCTCAACAATAGACTGGAATTCTGGTGCTGGCTGGAAAAAGACAGGAATGGGTGGCACAATATACATCTGGCCGGCAGGAGCGGCTTCTTCCACTGAAAACTATGCTTCTTATAATGGAACCACCGGAACACATGGAGGCACACAGTTTATTGCTCTTGGCCAGTCATTTATTGTACAAGTTGTTAACTCTTCATATGATTTTTCGATGACCAATGCTGTATGTACGAACCAAAACGCAACGTTTTTAAAAGACGGTGAACTCATACCAAATCTACTCCGGATTAAATCAGTTGCCCTTAATAATAATGCGTATGATGAAATTGTAGTTCATTTCCGGGAAGGAGCAACCACTGCATTTGACCCTGAATTTGATGGCAATAAACTGCAGGGTGGAGCGGAGGCACCCCAGTTCAGTTCTGTGGCTTCCGATAACAGTGAGCTGTGCATTAACAGTCTGCCATTCAGTGCCGGGGAAATTATTGTACCCCTGCACTTTACTTTTAATGCTACTTCCCAGGTCTCCTTTACTGCCAGTGGCATGGAGTCATTCAATGCTAACGTTCCTGTTTTGCTCGAAGACCAGTTGCTTGGAAAGATGGTTAACCTGAGACAGGACAGTGTTTACACTTTCAACTATGAACCAGCGAATGCAATTGACCGTTTCAGGCTTCATTTTGCAGGACTGAACGGCATGGAGGAACATTCAGCAATTTCAGGCAGGGCTTTTGCAGGCAAGGGTAAAATATTCCTTGAGGTACCGTCAATGGAAGGTCAGGAGGCCGATGTTAGAGTTTATAATACCCTGGGCCAGTTAGTCAGCAATAACAGCATAAATATGAAGGGTTTTGTTAGTGTTGAAGCACCCCGGGGCACAGGCATTTTTATCGTTCAGGTTGCTTCTGCAGATAAATATTTTGTAACGAAAGTTTTTAATAAGTAATAAGCTCGTAGAATAAGAATAGTTCTCACAATTTCAATTTATTATTGCATGATTTCTGTTCAGCATAGTCACTTTAACCGATGATCCACTACTAAACCGGTTTTAAAAAAAAGCAGTCATCTTTCGGATGGCTGCTTTTTTTAAATTGAGAAGGAAATATTATTGGAATTGTTATCCCGGTTTTTAATCTCTTGCGAACGCTGCCGCTGCTTCTTTTTCAAGGTCCAGGTATGCAGCCTTTTCGACAGTAACCCCAACAAATCGGATTGTGCCGCCCTTGAATGTTCCGGGGGACTTGTATTCCTGGCTTACGGCATCACCGCTGTCGTAGCCAACACAAAGACCGTCGCCTGAAAGTGTGAATTTACCGGCCTGGGTCCTCATAGGGCCCTGGGCTACCACCTTGTCGTTGACATAAAGTTTCATGCTCCCTATGGATTCGTGGTGATCACCTGCCTTTTCCCTTGTGAATTCCATTCCAAAGGTATACCTGCCGGGTTTCAGCGGACCAGAAACGTATTCCTGTTCAGGCTTGATTCCAAGGAAATTGTAGACGTAGTGCAATTTATGGTCTTTGATAAATAAGGTATGACCTCCAAAACGTGAGCCATGGGCGAATATCACTCCGGAACAGTTTGCATCGGTAATCTCAACATCCGCGAGTATCTTGTAAGAACGGTTGCGGACATCCGCCGCAACACCTTCTGGAACCGGAGCGGTATTGGGATAATAAACATACCTGTCGCGGGGAGGTTCTCCGGTAGGCCTGTCCACGGTGATCAATTCAAGGGCTGTGCGGTCATCGAGAGGCAATACATTATTTTTCTCAGCCTCTTCAAACCAGGCTTTTATCATTTCCTTCAGCTTTTCAGGATTTTCCTTTGCCAGGTCCTTAGATTCTGAGCGGTCAACCTCAACATGGTAAAGTTGCCACACATCTTTATCAAATCCGCCTTTCCCTGTCAAAGGGGAATGAAGGGCTGAAGCCTTCCAGCCATCTTCCCATATCCCTCTTGTGCCAAGCATTTCAAAGTACTGGCGGTGTTTTTTTGTGGGGTCTTCCATTTTAGCATCGAAGGTATAACGCATGGATATGCCGGATAGCGGGATCTGCTTTACTCCACGATAAACATCAGGCATTGTCAGGCCGCAAATTTCCAGGATGGTTGGGACAATGTCAACTGAATGATGATATTGGTCACGGACCTCACCTTTGGCCTTGATACCTTTTGGCCACGAGATGACCAGGGGATCACAGGTACCACCGGAATACTGAGAGTACCGCTTGAACATCCGGAAAGGGGTTGAGAAGGCGGCGGCCCATCCGGTGGGGAAATGTTCGTAAGTATTGGGGCCTCCGAGTTCATTAATATGCTTCATGTTCTCTTCCAAAGCATCAGGCCAGCCATTGAAAAATTTATTCTCATTGACCGAGCCGTCAGGTGTACCTTCTCCTGAGGCGCCATTGTCGGCAGCATAGATCACAATCGTATTGTCAAGCTGGCCGGTTCTTTCGAGGTACTCAATGATACGTCCCACCTGGGCATCGGTATACTCGGAAAATCCCGCGTATACTTCAGCCAATTTTGAGAAAAGTTTTTTCTCGTCAGGGTTAAGCGTATTCCAGGGACGCACGAAGTCGGCAGGGTTGGATATCGCTTCAGGCATGGGGTTGAATGCGGTGAGTTCGGTGCCTTTGGGAATAATTCCCTTCGCGATCATCCGGGGAAGTACCCATTCCCTGTAAGCTTCATACCCGTCGTCGAACTTGCCCTTGTATTTATCGATATAATCCTGCGGGCATTGGTGGGGGGCATGATTGGCTCCGGGGCAGAACCACATATACCATGGTTTTGACGGGTTGCTTGCTTTTTCATCAGAGATCATGGTAATTGCCTCGTCGGCCAGGTCTTTTGAAAGATGATATCCCTGTTCAGGCATGTAGGGCTGGTCGATAAAGTGGTTGTCGTTGACCAGATCGGGGTACCATTGATTTGTTTCTCCGCCGATGAAACCATAGTAGCGGTCAAATCCCTGGTTAAGCGGCCAGTTTTTGCGGCTTCCACCTTCAGCGACATCGGTATAGGGAACATTATGGTTCTTGCCAAGCCAGAAAGTGCTCCAGCCATTATCCTGAAGGATCTGTGCCATGGTAGCGCAAGCTTCCGGGATATGGCCGTTTGAACCGGGATACCCGGTGGCTCCTTCCGTTATGGAGGCCATACCGTTCAGATGATGATTTCTTCCGGTCAGGAGGGTTGAGCGGGTAGGTGAGCAAAGAGCACAGGTATGCCATTGAGAATACATCAGTCCGTTGTCGGCAAGTTTCTGTAAGGTAGGCATGTTGATCCTTCCGCCGAATGGTGACCATGAAGCAAGGCCTGTGTCATCATACAGGACAAAGAGGATGTTGGGAGCCTCAGCAGGAGCCTGCTTCGGAATGAACGGCGCCCAGTCGGGAACCGAATTACGGACATCAAGTTCGACTTTCCCCTTAAATTCTTTTGTGTCGGAGGATGCTGCTGCATCCTTCTTTAGTCCTTGCTTGCAGCCGAATGCGATAACGATTATAACAAGCATTAAATAATTGATGATTTTTCCTAATCTCATAAATAGTTTTTAATGTAAAGATAGTGAACGGTAAAGAAGAAGTCAATAAGTTGTTAATTAATCTCAGAAATGAAACCCGATCTGCACCAGGTAACGTAAACCCCATCGAATAACATCAAGCTTTCCTGTTTGCTGAAAAGATTTATCAAGTGAGAGAGTGTGAACCAAAGGGAATCTTTCCTTTAATTTTTCATATATCGCTTCATTCATGTCCTGGATCTGAGACCCACTGAGATTTCCAGAAATGTCGGTTTTGCCACCGTAATAAGCTATTGAAGGTCCTAAAAGCACCATATCAAGAGTAAGGCGTTTCCAGAAAACAAACTGGTAGCCCAGTTCAATGCCCAGGTTGAAGGCCCAATAGTTTCCCTTAATTGTCCCCGTACTATCAATGGAAGTGTGCAGGATATCAAAATCATTCTTAAAGCTGTACCCGTAATAAGTAAGGTAGGGGCCGATATATAAACCGGCAGGAATCGGCCTGGTATTCAGCTGTGAAATATAAAAGCGATATTCTATAGTAGCATTTATCCCATGTTTGGAATGACTTGTGATCTTTACCAGTCTGGCAATGGTATCTTCATACAGTCGGGGCATTTCCAGGTAACCCAGTTCAATTGAGATTGACTGCCGGGGCGAAAGGATTCGCTCATAACTGAAAGTTATATTTTTCCAGCTCCAAAGCAGCATTGGGGTCGGATTGAATTTAATGACATTTTTATGATATGGCTGTTTCGGAGGTGGTATAGAGTCGTTATTGGCAGCAAGTATGGTAAGTGGTAAAGTTGAAACCAAAAAGATGAAGACCAGGATTGATTTTTTCATAATGAATGCAAGTAGAATACCAAGTTCATTTTGACAAGTCAAAGATAATGAAGATGCACCAGGATTCATCTCCCGGAATGCAATAAAGCAGACTATCCAATTTATTTGGGTTCAGATTCATTTATACCCAGGCCAAGTTTATCTCATATGATCGGAATAAAGATAATACAAAGATTTTAAAAATATCATCATGAATGTTAATTTAGACCAAATCCATATTATATTTGCATGATAATTAATAAATTATTGTTATTAATCATAATTTAGAAGTATTACAAAAAGTTAAGAAAAGGAGATTCAACATGAAATATATAATGAAAATCAAGATGTCCCAGGAAAAAGGGGACAAGGCAATAAGCGATCCTCAATTTGGTCACAAGATGCATGAGCTACTGGGCGATATCAAAGCGGAAGCTGCATATTTTACAACAATTTGCGGCCACAGGGGAGCATATATCGTTTTAAATGTTAATGATGCATCAGAAATTCCTGCAATTGCAGAACCTTTCTTTTTATGGTTGGGTGCTGATGTCGATTTCCTTCCGGTCATGACCCCGGAGGATCTTGCAAAAGGCGGTCCGGCTATCGGAGCTGCAGTTCAGAAATGGGGATAAGCATATCCTGCTTACCTCCATAACCAATTATAAAGGTGTCCTGGTTTTCCTCGGCACCTTTTTTTATCACCACCACCTTATCCCTGCAAGTCTGCATAGTTCCATCCTCGACAACAAGAGATTGTATTCAAACTGCAGGCGGCTGAGCTGGGCATCCTTATAATTGGTTATGGAGGTAAGCAGGTCAAGGTTGGTTATAACTCCGTATTTGTAGCGGTCGGTTGCGAGGTCCATAGCAAGCTGGGCTGAACTGATCAGGGTGTCGGCGCTTTCAAGTTTCCTTATATTTTTCTGAATATCCTCGAAAGAGTTGAGAATGTCTTTATTCAGGCTGACTTTCTGAGATTCCAAGGCCAGTTTTGATGCATTGAGATTGATCGTTGCCATTTTTTTCTGAAGGGCCGGTCGGGCTGCAGAAATGATAGGAACTATCAGGCCTACTCCCACGGCATAGTTGAATACCATGGGCTGTATGTCGGGCATAAAACCGTTCTTATATCCGAGTCCTGCCTGGAAACTGACCAGGGGCATACGCAGACGGTTGGCAGAAACTATGTCCCAGCCGGCCGATTTGATCTTATCGCCCGCTATCCTTATCTCCGGGTTGTTCTGCACTGCAATGGAGAGTATTGAATCGGTTGCAACCCTGAAGGTCGACTGGTTGACGACGGTATCATTGAGATACCCGTTCCCGCTGTTTCCTGTGAGCATGCCCAGCAAATTGTATTGCTTGCCAAGCTGAGTCTGCAGGTCGGTATAAAAATTCTCGGCATTGGTATATTTTACCTGGGTCGATACCAGGTCGTATTTCAGGGCATCGCCGTAATTCACTTTCACATTTATCTGCTGCAGGGTTGACTGGAGCAGGTTAATCTGTTCTTTTTGTACAGTGAGACTTTTATTTAGAAATATGATTGAGTAATAGATCTGGGCCACCTGGTATGCCAGCTGGATCTTGAACCCATCGAGATTGTCCTTTGATGTTTCAAGATCGCTTTTTGCCTTGTTCACTGCCGCCGGGATCCTCAGGTCGAGGATAGGCTGGGCAAGGCTTACCGAGGCGTTGTAATTATCGGCCGGTGCTACCTGAAAGGACTGGACCGAACCACCCATCGGTATATCTATAGCGGGGGTGGGGTATAGCCGGTTATAGGATAAGTTGACCCCGGCAACCGGCAGGTATCCGGCTTTTCCCAGGCTCACCCTGACTTCACTCATGCGCACCTGGTCGGTCATCTCGCCCACCTTCGGGTACTTCTGGAACGACTGGTCAACATAGCGCTTCAATGCAGCCGGTACAGGGATCTCCTGCGCCTGCAAATTACTGATGATAACAGTAGTCAGTATTATCAAAAAAAAGTGTCTCATATATTTATTTATCTGTATTCAAAAAGTCAAATTTGTCATTTGTACATTGTCCATGGTACATTGTACATTTTTAATGCGCTTCACTCGCCGCTGCAATCTGTCCTCCACCGATCTTCCTGTTTTTAGTAATAAAGATCAGCGGGAAGGCAATCAAAATAAACAAGGTTGCATAAAGGAATGCGTCGAGATAGCTCAGCATAAAAGTTTGTTTCATCACCGAAAGTTCTATCACCTGGTAGGTTTGCTGCTGCAGGTTGGCCGCAAGGGGGAGTTTAGCCTGCAGTCCCTGGTAAACCTGGTTATACCGTTCGGAGAATTGCTGCCCCCCGCTGTAAATATTGCTGATCAGGTCCATACGATGAACTGCGACACGGTGAGCTACATAATTGTTAATTATTGCAATGCCAAAGGACCCACCCATCTGCCGCATCATATTATTCAAAGCGACCCCCTGAGGGATATCCCGGGGCTGCAATCCGGCGACGGCCATAGCATTCAAAGGAACGAAAAGGCAGGCCAGGCCGGCACCCCTGATCATCAGAGGCAGGGCAAAAAATCCCGAGGAAACATTCATGTCGGCCCTTGACATGAGGATACCGAAGCCCATGAGTGTAATAAATCCTATGCCGACAAAGAGTTTGGGAGATGTTCCTGCCGAGAGTGCCCTGCCGATGAAGGGCATGAAAAAGAGCGAAAGGATGGATGCGGGAAGCAGGGTAAGACCGGTTTCATAAGCCGTATATCCTAATACGCGTTGCAGCATGAGGGGGAAGATAAAAACCGAGGTAAACAAAATGAATCCCACGATGAATGTGAGAAGAGTTGTAAGTGCAAGGTTCCGGTCCTTTAAAATTCGGAGGTTTACAACAGGTTCTTTCTGCTTAAGTTCCCACCAGATAAACGTAACCAGCCCGATCACTGCAGTAACGGTGAACCAGATAATCAGTTTTGAGTCGTACCAGTCTTCATGTTCCCCACGTTCAAGAACATACTGAAGTGAGCCTATTCCTATGGTCAGAAGGAATATCCCGCTCCAGTCTATTTTTGGTTTTATATGGATATCGAATCCCCTGGGGATAAACCGGTAGGTAAGTATGCTTGCAAGAATTCCGAAGGGAACGTTGATGTAAAATATCAGGGGCCAGGAGTAGCTGTCTATAATCAGTCCGCCAACCGTGGGGCCCAGTGTGGGACCGAGTACAACACCCATGCCGAAAAGGGCTGCTGCAAGCCCCCTTTGTTTGCCGGGAAAGGTTTCGAAAAGGATAGACTGTGATGTTGAGAGAAGGCCGCCTCCGCCAAGACCCTGTACGAACCTCCATAAAACGATTTGCCACAGGGAGACTGACATTCCGCAGAAAATGGAAGCGATGGTAAAAATGACGATGGAAGCCATGTAATAACGTCTTCTTCCGAAGAATGCGGCCAAAAAGCCGGTCATAGGGATGATGATCACGTTGGCTATTGCATAGGAAGTGATCACCCAGGCGATATCTTCGATGGAAGCGCCAAGGTTGCCTGCCATCTGGTTGAGAGCGACATTCACAATGGAAGTGTCGATCAGCTCCATGATGGCTGCCGAAACCGTCGTGAGGGCGATAATGATCTTTGCTGCTCTGCTAAGGGTTGACATAGAAGGGATCAGATGTGGGCTGAAACCACCACGCTCATACCGGCGCGGAGTATATCCTTGTATTTTTCCGCATCAATGATCTCAATACGGATCGGGATGCGCTGGGTCACTTTCACAAAATTCCCGGTAGCATTATCGGGAGGAAGGAGGGAAAACCTGGCCCCGGTGGCATCGGAGAGTGAAACAATCTTTCCCTCGACAACCAGGTTCGGATAGCCGTCAATTTTAATTGAAACTACCTGTTCCCGGTGGAGATTTTTTAACTGGTTCTCCTTGAAATTTGCTACCACCCACCGGCTCTCGGTGTTTACTATGGTGAAAAGGGGAGTGCCTGACTGGATGAATTGCCCCTGGTCGACATTTCTCTTTCCCAGTTTGCCATCTGCTATTGCATAGATACGGCAATAGGAAAGTTTCAACTTCTGCTGGTCGATGCGTGCTTTCTTAATATCGGCCTGTGCCTGTGCCTTGCCTACAAGCGATCTCAATACTTCAAGCCTTGTTTCAGCCACCCTGACATCCAGCTGGCTGGTTTCAAGCTGCTTGGTGATTACGTCGAAATTTGACTGGCTGTCGTCGACCTGCCTTTTGGTGATGGCATTGCCTTCAAACAGTTTTTTATCGCGGTCCAGGTCATTGGCTGCTTTTGACAACCTGATCCGGATGACCTCCAGGTTGGATTTTGCCGATGAAAGGGAAGCCTCGGCATTGGTAAGCGATGCCTTAGCATTTTCAATATCTGATATTGACTGGTTGAAATCAGCTTGCATCTCCTCGAGCTGCAGCCGAAGTTCGGTGGAGTCAACCACCATCAGCAGCTGCCCTTTGGCCACATTCACGTAATCATCCACATAAATTTTATCCACGTAACCCGTCACCCTTGAAAGGATGGGCACCAGCCTCATCTCGACCTGGGCATTGTCGGTTTCTTCATGATGAATGGCGTACCAGACTTCTTTGGCAAGGTATATCAAACCGATAATGACTACCGTACTTATAATAATCCGGGGAAATATCTTTTTGCTTCTTTTAGGTTCTTTTACGGATTCTGTATCCATGTGATAAGTTTTTTATATTTTTGCAAAAGTAAACTAAGTTGACGAAATATCGACAATGTAGTTGACTAATTTTATATAAAATTTACAATGCTTTCAAAATCAGTCAAAAAAAAAATAACCGACCTGATGCCTGCAAAAAGTGACAGCTTTGGCCGGCAGATCTACCTCTTATATCGTTATCTTGTTAAACTGGACGATGATTTATTACCCAGGATAGGGCTTCATCAGATGGGTCCGAGCCATATCCACCTGTTGTTCACCATCGGGCTTGACGGGGTCTCAAACAGCGGGATGGCAAGAAGCGCTAAAGTGTCCAAACAAGCCATGAGTAAGCTAGTACAGGAGATGTTGAAACACGAACTCATCACAATTAAGCATAACATGCAGGATAGCCGCTGCAATATAATTTCTCTTACCGACAAAGGTGCTGATACTCTGATGAAGATATGGGAAGTAAATAAACAGCTGACTACCGAATTTGAGAAACATCTGGGCAGGGTAAAATCAAAAAGGCTTCTTACCTTAATGGCCGAGCTGGTCGATTCACTCGAATCGGAACAATCTTAATTATCAAGTTTGAGCACCTTCACCCGGTAGGTTATGCCCCGGTTGTCGGTCAGAATGATAGCATACTCCACAATCCTGAATAGCGGATATTTTTTAATTACAAGCCTGTTGAATTTTTCAAAAAAGCGTACTTTAGTCAGGACTTTTTACTGTATCCATTCGGTCATCATGCGTACATCGTTTATCGTGGCTTTGCTGGTTTTCAGGCTCATGACCTCCGCACAGAATATTAACCTTTCCCAGGGCCTGTATTTCGACGGGGAGCCATACATGGCTATCGATCCTGCTAATGAAAGGCATATGGTGGTTGCCTGGATGGGGTATATCCCTTATCAGCAAATTGCGATCAAGACTTCGGCAACCTTTAACGGGGGCATGAACTGGAGCCAGGTGCAGAGCATTCCCCATGTTTCGCCGGGTTTCACTTCGGCCGATCCTTCCCTGGCTTTCGACGGTTCGGGCAATGTGTTTCTTGCTTATATTGATTACAGGAAAAGCCCCGATTCAGGCGCTGTTTATGTTGTGAAGTCGGCGGATGGCGGGCTAAGCTGGAGCCAGCGAAGTAAGGTAATCGATGCCTGGGACGACGCACTGAAAAGGCCGATCGACAGGCCCTTTCTTACTATAGACCGTTCGGGTGGAACATATAACGGCAGGATGTATATCACAACCAAGCCTGCTCAATGGATCCCTCCTCCCAACAGGCCATATTTCATTCGTTCGACCGATAACGGCCAAAGCTGGGGAAACTGGCGATACCTCGATACGCTGAACTGGCTGGCAGGTCCTTATATTGCAGGTCCCATGGCAGCTCCTGAGACCGGTTCAAACGGGATGTTTTATGCCATCTATCCAAGCTGGGAACTCACCCAGAGCCTGCTTCCGAGGTTCATCATCGCCCGGTCATCCGACGGGGGAGCTTCGTTTAACTATCACTGGGTTATTGCAGGTGCAGCAGGTGTGAACGACACCCTTTCCAAGAAAGGCTACAGGCTGATTTCCGACCCCACAGATCCTTCCCATCTGGCTTTTTTTCGCATTTCTCCTATGTTTGGAGATCCTGATGTAGTGATGCTGGAATCTCATAACGGAGGAATAACCTGGGCCGATACCACCCGGGTCAACGATGACCCGGCAGGCAATGGTCGAATGCAGGAGCTTGCCTGGGCAGGATTCAGTTCGGTGGGTGACATCATTTCGGCCTGGCGCGACCGGAGGCATGCACCGGATACAGGGTATGCAACTTCCTACGAAATCTACGGTGCGGTACGCTGGCATGATTCAATCAGGTTTTCACCTAATTTCAGGATCTCCGACACCATCATAGGGTATAACCAGGTCCTCGCCGGCAAAGGCAACGATTTCATGAATGTGGTGATGGCGGATGACACCATGTCGGCTGTCTGGGCTGATACCCGCGACGGCCGGCTGAATATCTGGTTCCAGCATACAGACCTTCATCACCCGAATCCCGGAGGGATCCGGCCTGTGGCCTCAGAAATACAACCCTGGCTGAGATACGGACCTAACCCGGTAAAGGAAATATTGTGGGCCGAAGCACCGGGACTTGCACGTTTAATACTTTACGATTTGAAGGGTAATGCCGTCAGAACCTTATCGATCACTCATCCGGGCCATGATGCAGTCCGCTCGGCTGCCATGCAACTTTCCGGTCTTCCGCCCGGGGAGTATATGATGGAAGCTTTTACAGACAGGGGAAACCTGGTCCAGAAAATCATTAAAAATTGACATTTTGCTGATTTCTTTTTATCTTTACGATATTAATCATTAAAAACCGAGAACCATGAAAACAACATCACTCTTAATCTGTTTTGTCCTGTTTGCTTTTGGAATACAGGCACAGAACATCAAGCTTCCAACAAACACCGATGTCAAGAAAGCAGAACAAAGTGCAACAACTGAAGTTGGTAAAACTACAAGTCAGGCCAATATCGGCAACCTCATAGGCCAGCTGACCAACGGAATTTCGGATAATGCATTTACCGATTCATTCAAAAAAAACAAAACAGCTTTTGTAAGCAAAGTGAATAACGTAAGCGACGCTGCAGGAGCTTCTTCAGCTTTACAGACTTTGCAGGGCGGTTTGCTTCCCACAGCTATGGACGCTGGATGGGGCAAGGTGAAAGACAAATGGGTCAAAGATGCCAAAACAGCCAATACGGTGAAAACTGTAGCCGGTGTAGCAGGGACTCTTGAATCCAATATCAGCGGTAAATACTTCAAAGGCAGCTGGGCAACAGCCCGCCCTGCATGGGAAGCCGCGTTGAGTGCACTGGCAAAATAAAACCCCAGCTACACGATGAACAACAGATTGACTGAATCAACTGCCTGGAAGGCATTGGAAATGCACTTCCGGGAACTCAGGGATTTATCACTTCGCACCATGTTCGTCCAGGACCCTGGAAGGTCGGAACGCTTCAGTGTTAAGGATCAGGGTATTTTATTTGACTATTCAAAACACAGGATCACTGACCAGACTCTCAGCTTGCTTTTTCAGCTGGCAGGGGAAAGGGGGCTTGCCGAGAAGATTGAAGCGATGTTCTCGGGTGAAAAGATCAATATCACCGAGAACAGGGCGGTGCTGCATACTGCCTTACGGGCGCCAAAGGGTTCCGCGATCATGGTTGATGGCCATAACGTGGTTCCTGACATACATGAAGTCCTGGAAAAAATGGCCGGCTTTTCAAACCAAATTCGCAGCGGGGCATGGAAAGGCTATACAGGTAAACCGATAAGGAATATTGTAAACATCGGTATCGGGGGGTCTGATCTGGGCCCGGTAATGGCATATGAAGCCCTGAAATTTTATACCCAACGGAATCTTACATTCCGTTTTGTATCCAATATCGACGGAAGTGATTTCACCGAGGCTGTTCATGATCTGCAAGCCGAAGAAACCTTGTTCATCGTGGCCTCCAAGACGTTCACCACCCTGGAGACTATGACCAATGCACGCACGGCACGATCATGGCTGCTGGAGAAGCTGCAAAACGGGCAAGCCGTGGCCCGTCATTTTGTGGCACTTTCAACGAACGAAAAAGAAGTAAGCGAATTCGGGATCGATACGCGAAATATGTTTGGTTTCTGGGACTGGGTGGGAGGAAGGTATTCCATGGATTCAGCTATCGGATTATCCACCATGATCGCGATAGGGCCGGATAATTTTTATTCAATGCTGGAGGGCTTTCACCGGATGGATGAACATTTCCGCCATACGCCGTTTGAAAGGAATATCCCGGTAATCATGGGCTTGCTTGGTATCTGGTACATTGATTTCTTCGGGGCTATGACCCAGGCCATACTGCCCTATGACAATTACCTTAAACGTTTCCCTGCTTACCTTCAGCAACTGACCATGGAAAGCAACGGTAAATATGTCACTCTTGACGGGGAAAGGGCCGATTACAATACCGGGGCGGTATACTGGGGGGAGCCAGGAACTAACGGACAGCATTCGTTTTACCAGCTGATCCACCAGGGAACATCGCTTATCCCTTGTGATTTTATTGGATTCAGGACTTCGTTGAACCCCCTTCCGCTTCACCAGGACTATCTCGTGGCCAATATGATCGCACAGGGGGAGGCCCTCGCTTTCGGGAAATCCGCCGACGAAGTAAAAAAGGAGAATGTACCTGATAGCCTGGTTCCGCACAAAGTCTTTGAAGGTAACCGGCCTTCTTCAACCTTCTTTATGGAAAAACTTACTCCTGAATACCTTGGCAAGCTTGTAGCCATGTATGAACATGCAGTGTATACACAGGGAGTGGTGTGGGGTATCAACCCATTTGACCAGATGGGAGTGGAACTGGGCAAAGTTTTGGCGATGAAAATTATCCCCGAACTTCAGGATGTCCAAAAAGCCGTAAGCCATGATGGTTCAACCAACAATCTTATAAGGTATTACAGGGGGTAGCTTTTCACGGCATAAGTGGCATATATTCCGGTTCTTCTGATCAATATCTTCAACATAGGTGCTTGACCGCATGACGCAGGTTGGCGTCATACAATGGATCAACCCGAAAGTATGGCCGAGTTCATGGATCACTTCTTTGGTGAACCTTTCCGGCAGCAGTTTTTCATCCGGCTCGATACCATATCGCTCATTGCTCAGCCGGTATAATGAGGCAATTCCGGTTTGCCCGTTCAGAACAGCCTGTCCGAAAATATAGGTGAGGATCGGGATAAACAGGTCAACGCTGAACAAGCCAATAGTTTTGAGGCTGTCGGGCATGGCCAAACTGTCCAGCTTGTGCAAAATCTTATTCCCATTGTACTGTCTTCTCCCGGGGTCGAAAAATTCGCTGAGATCAAGATGGGATTCTTTAAAATTTACAGGAAATTTGAATTCCTGCCTGACTGCCTCCGCTATCTGTTCAAGAAGTTGCTTTCCAAAGTACCCATAAGAGATCAGAGTGATATGTTGTTGAGCCATCAGGGGACCATGAATTAAAACTACTTCAGTTAAGGGGAATCAGCTGTTTCCTTATATTTTCCTTCTTATTCTTCGGGTTTAAGATCATATTTCCTGATCTTGTTGTAAAGCGTTACCCTGTCGACTTTCAATGCTTTGGCAGTTCTTGTGATGTTCCAACTGTATTTATTCAGGATCTGGCGGATGAAGGTTTTTTCGAAATCATCCAGGCTTTCTATTGAATTATCTATCATATCCTTTCCGAAGGGAAGATCTTTCAGGGTGATCTTCTTCCCGTTCCCAATCACGATCGCCCGTTCGATCAGGTTTTCCAGTTCACGTATATTTCCAGGGAAGGGATATTCCTCCAGCCTCTGCATGGCCGCTTCGTCGATGATGATCAGCGGTTTGTTCATTGCATTGCAGTATTTTTTAATAAAGTAATCGACCAGCAGGGGAATATCTTCAAGCCGTTCACGCAGGGGAGGTACGTTAATATTCACGACGTTGAGGCGGTAGTAAAGATCCTCCCTGAAAGTCCCCTGATCGACCATGCTTTTCAGGTCTCTGTTGGTGGCGCAGATGACCCTGAAATCCGACGATGTTTCTTTGTTACCTCCGACCCTGACAAATGTCTTTGTTTCAAGCACCCTCAGCAGTTCAATTTGCATCTTAGGTGAGATAGTTGCTATTTCATCCAGGAAAATAGTACCGCTGTCGGCCATTTCGAACCTCCCTTTACGGTTATACATAGCCCCGGTAAAAGCTCCTTTCTCATGGCCGAACAATTCGCTTTCAAGCAGGCTTTCGGTGAGGGCGCCGCAGTGAACGCTTACCAGGGGATAATATTTCCGGGGGGAATTTGCATGAATAGCACGGGCGATAAGCTCTTTCCCGGTCCCGCTTTCGCCGGTGATAATGACAGAAGTGTTTGATTGTGCCACGCTTTCGACCTGTTTCAGCACTTTTTTCATGGCCTCACTGTTCCCGATGAGGTCTTCGACGCTGTCAAGGGAAATGACTTTGTTTTTCAACGTTTCGTTCTCCTGAGCCAGGAGGATCTGCTTTGAGGCATTACGGATAAGATGGGACAGGTCATCCGGATCAAATGGTTTTGTGACATAATCAAAAGCCCCGTCCTTCAGGGCCATAACTGCCGTATTGACCGATGCGAAAGCGGTCATTACGATCACGATGGCATCGTTCCTGAGGGATTTGATCCGCCTGAGCATCTCGAGCCCGTCCATGCCGGGCATTTTGATATCGGCAAGGATGATATCAAAATAGGAGGATTCGATAAGCTGTAGCGCTTTCTTGGCATTTTCGGCGCATTCCACCTGGTAGCCGTCTTCAACAAACCAGTTGCTTAATGAATCCCTGACCGATTCTTCATCGTCAACGACCAGGATTGAAATCTTTTTAGCCATTATATCTTTATCTTAATTTCTGATCAGGGGTAAGGTTATTGAGAAGGTTGTGCCATGACTGGGTTCGGACTTTACCTGGATCTTACCGTTATGGCTCTGCATGATACCATGAACAATCGCCAGTCCCAGGCCTATCCCGCTGGCGCTTTGCTTGGTCGAGAAGAAAGGTTCGAACACATGGGGGATGTCTTCCGCAGATATCCCGATACCATTGTCAACAATTTCAAACCTTACCGTTTCCTCGTTTGGATTTAGTGTGCGGATGAGGATCTCCCCGTTCTCATGCAACGCTTCGGTGGAATTCACGAGCATGGCCACGCAGGCTTGCTTGATCTGGTTCGGGCTGCAGTAGATCAGGTCGGAGGTTGCTGCGAAATCAGTGTAAAAGTGAATATTTGCAATTTTTATCGGATGCGTCATCAGCTCATAGGTCTCCTGAAGGACCTCGTGGAGATGCCTGGGTTCAAAGTCTTCCTGGTCTTTCTTCGAAAACTCAAGCAGCCCTTTGACAATATCTCCGCATCGTTTCGCCTCGTTTTCGATCAGCTTAAGGTGTTTCAGCATGGAATCCCTTTTGCTTGCGTACAGTTCGGGATTGCTCAGCTGTTTATAGATAAGTTTTGTGTAAATGAGGATACCCGATAATGGGTTATTGATTTCATGGGCCACCGAGGAAGATAATTTCCCGAGTGAGGCAAGCCGTTCAATATGGATCATTTCATTCTGGGCGGCGCTTAATTCTTCCGATTTTTTCTGGACTTTATATTCCAGTTGCTGGGACCAGTTTTCCAGTTCGCTGGTCGCTGCCTGAAGGTTATCAAGCATCTCGTTGAAAGCCTGGGAAACCATTTTCATGTCATCGAGCTGGTTAGGTTTGATTTCCAGGCGGGTGCTTGTATCGCCGTTTGCAACGGCAATACTTGCTTTAACCAGGGCATTCAGGGGCCTTTTGATCCTTTGGCGTGTAAACATGATAAGAACGCCTAACAGGACAAGAGTAGTAAGTATAGCCAGGAGGAAAAATTCGGTTGAAGATTTCCTTATGGCTGAATCAAGCTCGGCCAGGGGAATTTTAATGATAAGGGAACCTAAGACCTCATCGGTGACAGGATGGGCATGGCATGAACTTTCGTAACAGGATTTCTCATTCAGGATCGGCAGCTTGATCAGCAGATGTCGGCTGTTGTTGTCGTTATGGTTCATCCTGCAATAGCTTTCGGCATCGATGATCTTATAATGTTTTCCTTTCCCGGGAAACATTGCTTTCAGGTTATTATGGCAGCTGATGCAGTTTGGGTTGCTGTGATAATTGTTTGTACTGGATGGAATGGAGGTGTATACCAGGTTGTCCTTGATGTCATACATGTTCACTTCGTCAATCCCCGGCATGGTGTTGATGATGTCGAGGGTGTTCTGGAGAGTACTTTTGTCATTCTCGAGCATGGAATGATACAGGGAGCCTCCGACGATTGAGCCGATGTTGTTTCCGTTCTGCCGGATCACGGTATTCAGGTACTGCTCGTTGACTGATCTGAAAATGATGCTGAAGGAAACAAAAAGGAAAACGGAAGATACAAAGATGATAAAAACGACCCTTGAGTAGATCGAGGATCGGGCCTGAACATATTTTCCGAATAAGGACTTTAGAGTACTGTTCTTTTGCATAGGTTTATTATCACTGCAATATAAAAAAAACCGGTGATTTGACACCAGTTTATTTTATTGAATTAATGATCCTGCATGCTGGGTCAAATATATGAACCCGATACAGCTTATTCAGGAGTTTCCCTCGGCATAAGGAACGCCTTCTGGAAATCCTGCCAAATCTCTTCCGGCAGTTCAGGCAGTAAGTGGTCCCTGAGTTCGCCACCGTCCTGGAAAGCCACCCCGGAATCTTCAGGAGTGTACCTGGGCACTGACACAGCAAGGAAATCCTTGAACCGGAGCAACTCCATCTGCGACCAATCGACGGCCTCATCGGCCAGGTAATACGAGCTGGTCTCAGCGTTCCAGCTCACCGGCTTGATCTTATATATCCAGCCTGAGCCATAAGGATCCTCATTCATTATACCGGGCTGGTCTTCCAGGGCTGGATTTGCACCTGTGATCATCCCTGAGATGGGTGAATAGATTTCCAGCACCTTCCCGTCATGCTCTATCAGGGACATCAGTTCGCCTTTGGCAATCTTTTCTCCTTGTTTTTTAAGGAATTTCACACTTACCTCCCCTGTGATATGAAGAAGAAGATCATCAATACCCACATTGGCTATACCTGATTTGGCCAGGTGAACCCAGGTGTGGTTACTGCTGTGAAAAACCCCCTGGGGGATTTTCAGGATGCTTGTTGTTAGTATACCTATGGCTTTTCTGAACTGCCGTTTAATTTTCACTTTCCTGTTGAGAAATATCGAGAAAGGAACAAGCAGGGCCAGAAAAGCTATAATAATAAGGTATTCCATCCCTTTCGTCTCAAAAATATTGTAATAACTGAAGCCGTCCATATGATATACGATTTAAGAATTACGATGTATGTTTATTTTATTCATGATGTTTTGCCCAGGAGGGAGCATCCCGCAAAACGGGCATGCGATTGATTACCCACCTGAAGATCCAGAGTTCTGTGAAAATTACTGTAAGAGTCACAACCACTTCCATCCAGGAAGGAACGTAATGTACAGCCGCATCCCATCTGAAGCCGATCACTGTGACATTCAGCCTGTTCAGTATGATGCCGAGTATGGTGAGGATAGAGGCAATACGGACTAGTTTTATATTATTTCGCCTGTAGCTGTAGAAAAATAGCATCATGGGGAGGAATACGAAACCCAGCATCTCAAGAAGGTACCAGTATCCCATCGGGGTGTTGATAAGGTCCCAATGCCTTTCATGAATAAACACCAGCACTTGCAGGAAAAAGTAAGCAAACATAGCTCCTGCGCAGATCTTTGATAAGCCTAAAATTATGCCGGTTTGGGCCTGGTGGTCTTTTTCGCTGATCTGTTTAAAGAAAACCTTGTGGCTGATGGATCCTTCGAAAATAACCATTGAAAGACCGGCGAAAATACTGGAAACAAAGAACATGATAGGGATGAATTCGGAGTACCAGAGCGGATGGATCTTTTCTTTGGCCATGAGGTAAAGTGCTCCGAGTCCTGACTGGTGAAGTGTCGACAAGGTGATCCCGAAAATGACGGCTGCAACGGTCATACTCGAGAGTATCCTGTGGATCCGCCTTGCCCCGAGCCATTCAGCAATCGCAGGTGAGAATTCAATAAGCTGGGCTATCATATACAGCAGGAAATGCCATGCAACAAGGAAGAGAACAGAGTTCACCCCGAAGTTATTCCCGATGATAGGGTTTATGACATTCCATGGGCGGCCCAGATCGAGCAGTAGAGCCCCGGCATAAAACACGTAAGCCAGAAACCCATTAAGAACGGTAACCCTCACAATGGAGCGGTACTGCTTCATGTTCAGGATGTATACCATGAAAGTGAGCACATAAGCACCGCCGGCAAAAGCGACGCCTGTAACTACATCAAAACCGATCCATAAACCCCAGGGGACTTCCTGGGTGAGATTGGTTATAGAGCCGATACCTTTCCAGAACCGGATCACAATGAGCACAATACCAAGCAAAATAACCGGGACCGAAATAATATTAAAGGGTGTAAGGATTTTACCTTTGGGCTTTAGTTCGCTCAGCAAGAATTTCCAGATGGGCTTGCCGTCATTGTCTGCCGCTATTGAATAATCTTTGCTCATACTTCTTCCTCCCCGCTTTGATTTTCTTTTTTTGTGGCCTGTTGAATACCGAGTAATAGTGCCGGAAATAGTACGAATATTGAAGGCACACTATAAAGAAATCCCTTGGTTAGCGCAGGATAGGACCCTTTATGAAGGTTGGTTTTCATGCCAAGTTCTTTAAAAGGAACTGGTGAAAGATACATCCAGCAGGTACCGCCGGCTTCGTGCTCTCCGTAAAGGTAATCGACATAAAGTTTTGGATTTTCAACAATCCGTTTTCGGGCCTCGCTCAGCAATTGGCGGCGGGTTCCGTAAAAAAGGGCATCGTTGGGGCAATTTGCCGCGCAGGCGGGCATTTCTCCTGTTTTCAGCCTGTTAAAGCACATATCGCATTTTTGGATCTTAGGGTTGGCGCTGTGAAATTCGAATTTAGGGATATCGAACGGACAGGAGATCATGCAATACCGGCATCCCATGCATTTATCACCCCTCCAGATGACCGGTCCGGCTTTCGTTTTATGCATGGCCTGGGTAAGACAGGCTGCAACGCAGGCAGGTTCATTGCAATGCATGCACTGCATCTTTATAAAAACTTTTCCTTTGGAGGTATTGTATTCATTGACAACCGTACGTTTGGTTTCACTCGTTTTCCTCACCGGAGGAAGGTCCTTCGCGGGATCGGGCGGGGGGAGCCCATTGGCGTCGGCACAGTCATATTCGCAGCCATGGCATCCTTTACAATGTGCCGAATCATATAGAATTCCACGGAACTCTATATCATTGCTCCCTTTGGGGGCCGCCTGCAGCTCTCTGCCTATGGCCAGAGCCGTCCCGGTTATACCCAAGACTTTGAAAAACCCACGTCGGTTAATGCTCATAAGATTGTTATTATCATGTCTTGTTTACTAAATGCCTGATCTACCGCGAATTATTCATGAACTTTGTTTGGAAATCTTCCCATACTTCCGGACCAAGGTCGGCCAGTACATGGTCTTTGAGCAGACCCCCGTCCTGGAGGACGATTCCTGCATACCTGGGCGACCCGGGCTGAGCCGAAAAGGCAAGAAAATCCCTGAGACGGCTGAATTCGCCGCTTAACCAGGTCTTGAATTTGTCGGCCATCGACATGAACTCAATTTCCCTCAGCCAGTTTTCGGGTTCAATGGTGTATACCCAGCCGCCGGCATAAGGAGACGTATTGATCACCGATGAATTGACCAGCAATTCATGGTTCTGGGTTTTGATAGTCCCTGATACAGGTGAGTATATTATAAGATGTTTCCCTTTTTGAATCAGAATGCAAAGCTGGTCTCCCTTCTTGATCCTGATGCCCGGGTTCTTCATCCCGATGCTGGTGATAGGTCCGGTAACATGCTGCAGGAAATCATTGATGCCGATTTTTACTGTCCCGTCCTGCTCCATGAAGGCCCAGGTATGGGTTTTGTCAAAATACAACCCCTTGGGAAGGATCAGATCTTTCTCGTCAAATGCTGAGGGCTTTATGTAAATGGAATCCATGAGCCTTGTCTTGTTCTTCCGGTATCGGCGGATGATAAGGTCCAGGAAGAAACTACATGCGACTAAAAGAACGAGGATCAGTAAAACATTCTTTGCGACAGAATTCGTTTCCTTGGGGGTCTCCGTATAAACCGGGGTGCTGATCAGTTTGTCCATCTGTGATTGCCTCTCGTTGTTAACCAGATCGGAATACCCATTGGCAGGAAGCAGATCCTGCCCTGTAGTAAGAACCCAGTTCAGAAAAGCAATCTCCGGCACTCCTGCAGGCCTTGTTTTGGATATGCAATAAATGTTGTTGGTCAATGCTTTCGGGTATTTTCCGATCCATACTCCTCTGGTGAAATCCTGGAAATTATCATAGATATTCTCCATATAATCCAGTTTCCTATTACCGTTCTTGTCGATCGGCATTAGCAGGATATTTTCGGAAAACGTCGAAGAATTCGGGTTGAGGATATCAGTAAGCCTGCAAAATCCTATTGCGTATGGATCCTTCTGAACTACCGAGATCAAAGTTTTAGGATCCTCAGTTTTCAGTTCCTCAATGAAAGACCGGTCGGCCTGAGTAAAATTGCAAACCCCTGTTTTCGTAAAATCATCATTCAGGATAATATACTTCACCGGGGATGGCTGTCTGTTATCGAGTAAAGTTCCCCATTCCATTTTACCCGGGACCTTCAGACTTTGGGCTAGAGCGGAGGGGGAAATACCTTTCTCGAAAATTTCTTTAAGGAAGGGATTTCTTGAGCTGATCACGGGAACTATAATCTCCCTGCCCACTACAATCTGGAACATAGGGCCCTGCTTTTCCGTTGCAGGAAGTTCCCTGGAAACGAAACAAATATTTCCCCCTGCATTAATAACGGAGCGGATACCAGTCTCTTCAGTTTTAATGACATTAACAATCTGCCCCGGATTTGCAATGGCATATTCTACTGCCCATCGGCTAGCCAGGTCATAAAGTTCTGGACTGCTGTAAACACTGATTGACTGAGGTGCAGGCTGATTGTTTTTTGTATTTGCTCCCTTACTATTTAAACTGCTGCAAAAGAAAATTGCAAGCAAGCAAAGAATGGGGATGATTTTTGTTTTCATGGCTTTATTATTTCTGATTCATTGTATTATTATCTATGCAATAATGATGCCAGAGCAAAAAAATGAATGTAAATACAAGAAAACCAGTGAAATACAAATTTAATGTTTAAAAAATAAACAAGACGAAATGTTGAATAAATATACAGTTATTTCATTCATCATGTTTAAAAGATTGAATATCAATGATATTAAAGCCACTGTTTAATTATTCAACAGATGTTGAAAAAATCAACAATGAATAAAATATGAAAAATGTGGATTGAACTTCTTCTATACGGTGAGAGGTCCTGCGAGTGAAGCTGTTTATCGTATTATGGAATAGAGATGTAAGGTTATAAATAGAATATCAGCCTGATAAACGCTCCAGGGCTATCCGGGTTATTACCCGTGACAATACTGCCTTCATGAGCATCAATGATCAGTTTGACCAGAGCGAGGTCAAACCCGACAGTACCGGAGTACTGTTTATCCATATAAGTGAGGTACAGGTTGATTTTCTCGGGGATTCCTTCGGGGAATCCAGCGCCCTGATCCTGCACTGTGCATAACAGAGATTCCTTTTGCAAATTGACCGATATAGCAATAATTCCCTCATAAGGAGAATACCGGATGGCATTCCCGATCAGGCATTTCAATGCAATCTTCAAGAGTGCGCAGTCTCCTTGTATCTCGGTTTCAAGTGCATTTCCTTCCTGATGAATAACTAATTTCTTAGGCTGCAATGCATCCTGCATTTCGCTGATCGTTTCGCCGACGAGCTGCTTTATCCAAACAGGTTCCTTAACAAAGCCCGACTGTGCCTGCATCTCGGTAAGCAGCAAAGCAGCTTTTGAGAATGTTTCAAGCCTTGTGGCGGACGTATTCATTTCATCAATTACGTGTGAGAATTCCGATGACTGCAATTCCTCTTTCAGCAGCTGGGTAAATCCCAGGATACCGTTAAGAGGGGTCCTTACTTCATGGCTTATAAGATGAAGGAATTCGGTTTTGGACTCGTCGAGGGAGACCAGCGATTTGTTGATCCGTTCGAGATGGTCATGAGTGGTTTTAAGTTCTGACGACATCTCTTCGATCTGGTTGAACTCTCTGGAGAATTTGCGGGAAAACAATGCAGCCTGGGAGAAAAACAATAACAAGAACCCATAAGGAAGGGAATTAAAGGTATTGACGATGTAGTTATCAAAAAGCACCTCATTAATGGCAGCAAGGAACATCAGCGTATATCCGGTGAGAATAATTGCAGCACTGTCCTGTCGCTGCACAGTTGCCCTAAGGACTACAACAAAGGTGTATACCAGGAGCCCCAGTGAATACAATTCCATATAAATCACCAGGGAGGAGGAAAAAGAGACAGGTGTTACACAAGTAAGTAAAGACATTGCAGCGGCGACAAGAGTCGTCAGGAGCAATACCGGTTTTGGAAAAGCCTTCCTGAAATGGGAGTTTATATAATAGACTGCAAAGGGTAATAGCAGGTAGAAACTTAAGAAGTCAAGCCTTACTATCAGTTCCCAGGGTATCCCAGGAAACAATGAGACCAGGAACTGTTCGCCAGTCACCAGGCTTCTGATGACCGAAAGCAAAAGGAAGATGCTGAAAAATAAGGCTGGTTTTTCCTGCCTTCTGAAGAGGAATAGGGTAAAGAGGTATATCATCATAAAGATAAAAGCGCCGCAAAGAAAGAATTCCAGAACCATAGCCCTTTCTCTTGAGCGCTTTATATCCTTGGCTAATCCCAGTCCGATCGAATACCACAATCCTCCTTTCCAGAAATTAAAATTTGATACCCTGACCACGATACTGATCGTGTCGGAGCCGGGGGGCAGCAAGGTGACAAGAGGAGCAAATTCAGGCCGCGTTTCGGCTTTTGTTCTGCCCGGGATTCCATTTCGGGCTATCAGGGAGTCGTTCACAAACAAAGTATATGCACAACCCGCTCCCGGTATTTTCAGAGCCAGTTGTTGTGGGCCCCTGTTCAGCAGGACTTTGAGCCGGTAGCTTGAATACCCTGTTCCAGGTAGTTTTTCCGATCTCAGGTGATACCCTTTCCATGCCCGGGGAACTTTTATAAAATACCGGTCCCGAACAGAATCAAATCCATGTGAACTAAGAAATTCACCATAGCGGAAGTCCCAGAGTCCGTCAAGACGGATAATCCCGTTATCCTGAAAGTCCCATTTCCGCAAATCAATCACACCGTTAACGGCTTTCGGTACACGGTTTTGTTGTTCAGCTGAGCAGGATCCCAAAATGCAAGACAAAGCAAGCAGTAAAATTACGAACGGGGCAAATCCTTGAATTTTGCATATCATTATGGACCAATGCCTTATATTTTCTCTTTTGCTCTTCACTCGTTCAACTGATTTGGGCCGGCCGGCACTGAAAAAATAAGTTTTATGCAAGCCCCGGGTTCGTTCCTGTTATTGCCTGCGTCTATCGCAGCTCCATGTGCATCAATGATCAGCTTCACCAAAGCCAGGTCGAGCCCGACATGACGGTCAATATGTTCTTCACCCAGGCTGAAAAGCTTAAACATGTTTTGCAGTGCTTTATCCGAGAAACCTGATCCTGAGTCAGTAAATAAGAGAGTGACTTTGCCATTGCCAGCCTCGGTGCTCACTGTTACTTCTCCTTCCGGCTGCGAATACTTTATTGCGTTATCAAGGATACTTTCACAACAGATCAACAGAAGAACAGGATCGCCTGTTACACCAGCCTCTGCCTGATCTATGGAGAGTCTGACCCTGATATTCTTTTCTTCAATTTTCGGTTTAAGTTTCAACAATGCACTCTCAACCAATTCAGTCAGGATTACCGGATTTTTCTCAAGGGCTACCTGCCGGTCCTGAAGCTCAGTGATCATCAACGCAACCTTGGAGAATTTTTCAAGTCGTTTCGCTGAAATATCCAGGTATTCAATGATCCCTGAAAGATTAGCCGATTGAAGGCGGGATTTAAGAATACCGGTGTATCCCAGGATACGGTTCAGCGGCTTTCTGATATCGTTGCTGATCATATGCAGGAACTCTCCTTTAGCCTTATCCAGCTGGCTCAAAGCGCGGTTTGCTTTTTCAATATTGGAGTTAGCCCATTTCAGTTCCCCCGAAAGGGTTTCGATCTGGTGAAATTCCCTGGAGAATTTGCGTGAAAAGAGGATGGTCTGGGAAACGAACATGCCAAGCACCCCCACCGGCAATGTAAACCAGGCCTGGGTTATATCATTATAAAACAGGATCTCATTTACAGTAGCAAGGAGGAGGAATATATAACCACAAAGGAAAACCCATGCATTATCACGTTTGCGGATAATCGAGAGGATAATGATATAGAAAAAGTAAAAAGCGATCACCAGGCAGTAAAGTTCGGCATAGGGGACAAATAGGGAGTAGAATATTCCGCGTGTGAATAACGTAATAAAACTCAAAAGGCTGATTACCGTGAGATTTAAACGGAGCAGTAAACGGGAAACTTCAGCAGGGAATAATGACCGGAAATACATGATAAAGACCGGGATAAGCCAGTAAAAGCTCAGCAGGTCGATTTTGTTTATCAATTCCCATCCTGAACCAGGAAAGAGGTTGAGCAGCGTGATTTCTCCCGTGACCGTTGTCCGTATGCCGCAGATCAGCAGGAAAAGGCTGAAATACAAGGCGGCTTTTTCTTTTGGCCGGGAGATAAAAAATGTGACCAGGTAAAGGAAAAGAAAAAGGCATGCACCGGCCAGGATGTATTCTCCGATCATTTGCTTTTCAAGTTGGCGGATGACCATTTCCCGTGGCCCCATCGTAATAGGGTACCATAGACCGGCTTTTGAGTAATGAAAATTTGAAACATGAAAAACCAGGGAGACTGTATCTTGTTGGGGAGTAAATTCAACCAAAGCCACTTTTATTCCCGGGATGGTCGCTTTTTTTGTTGTACCTGCCACACCGCATCGGGCAATGACCGTGTCATTAAGCAGCAGGGTGTATGCAGTACCAATAACAGGTATATGTAAAGCCAGGTGATTCAAATGCCGAGGTAACAGGATCTTAAGCCTGTAGCTCGCATATCCGGTATCGGGCAGGTGCTTGTTTTTTCTCAGATATTTATTCCATTCCCCAGGCACGGTTGCATAAACCGGATGGGCCAATGAATCGAAATCCCTTGATCCCAGGAATCTGTTAAAACAGAAAGCCCATTGGCCATTTAGCTGCAAAATAGAACCGGCTGATAGGGTATCCCCGCGCAGATCGAGAAGGCCTGCCGAAACCTGTTTTTCTGACGGATTGTCTTTGCCCCGGGAACAGGAAACCAGGAGCAGGAAACAGCAAAAGATTACTATGTAATGGACACGAAGTTTCATTACCATGCAACCTCAGGTATTCATCATCAGGAAAGCAATACTACCTTCTTGTCAAAGATAATACATTATTTCAATAATTCCTTCACAGCTGCTTCTATTTGCTGGTCGTGTCCCGAAGAAAGAACGCCGGGGTCATTAGCCACTTTAATATCCGGTTCCAGCTGGTTATTTTCACAGAAGCGTCCGTCAGGCATCCGCCATCCGCCCATAGGGATACCAAAAACAAGGGTCGGATCGATCTGGCTCTCCCACCACACAAAGGTCCCCGTGCCGGGAACAGGCATGCCGACGGTCTTCCCAATATTCTTGAGTTTATAGGCAACCGGGAACAAATGAGCATCGGAATAATTACTTTCGCCTATCAGCACAATGGACGGCTTAACCCATTTGTCGGTGGGTTCGGAACCTACATACTGTCCGTGTGGAATAATGTCGATATACTTTTTCCCGCTCAGGAAATCGGATAGCTGTTCATGAATGTTCCCTCCACCGTTAAAACGGGTATCCACAATAAGGGCTTTCTTTTCAAAATTACGCCCCAGTGCTTCCTCGAACACTACCCTCATGCTGGCGTCATCCATTGAGCGTACATGCACGTAGCCAATTTTCCCGCCCGAAAGTTGTTCCACTTCGAGGCGGCGGTTCTTCACCCAGCGTTTGTACAGCAATTCGTTGGCTTCGCCAATGCTGACAGGCTTTACGCTTTCTTCCCAGCGTTCGCCTGTTGCAGGGTCGAAAACCGAGAGAAGGGTAAGTTTTCCGGTTTTCCGGTTCAGGACAGAGTAAAAATCCATGGTATCCTTAATCTCAAGGCCGTCGATCTTTTCAATGATGCATCCCGCCTTCACTTTTGAAACTGCTTTATCCACAGGTCCGCCTTCAATGACCTCTGATATCTTTAATCCCTGGCCCTTAAATGCGTAGTCAAAGAAAAGTCCGAGGTCGGCAGTCTGGTCTGTATTCGGCTTGCCTGAACGGTAACCGCAACCGGTATGGGAAGCATTCATCTCGCCCAGCATTTCGCTAAGCATCTCAGCGAAATCATAATTGTTGGCTATATACGGAAGGAACTTCGTATAGACTTTATAGTAATAATCCCAATCGACACCCTGCATATCCACCACGTAGAACTTTTCCTTGAACTGTCTCCAGGCATGGTTAAAAATATATAAACGCTCATCGGCTGGCTTGATCAGCATTTCTCCCGAGGTTTTCAGAGGTTCCGCCTTGCCGCTTTCGGCGTCGATCTTCATAGGTTTGCCATCAGCAAGCGTTAAAATAAATTTGCCGTCCGACGAAAGCTGGATGCTTGCGCTTTTAGCCCCGATCTTGGCAAACAGCTTGGTTTCCTTTGCCCTGAGATCAGTCATCCAGAGGTCGTTGTCCTTTTCAAAACTAGTCAGGTAATACAGCTTTTCACAGTCTTTTGACAGCAGCCAATCGCTGGCCGGGGAAGTGTGAAGAGTAAGTTTTGCTTTGCGCTCGGTAAGGTTTTCCCAGTCGATCATCACCTTTACTTTCGAGGAATCCTTTGCAGCAGAATCCGGTTTGGCTTTTTTATCTGTCCCGGCTTTTGACTTTGCATCAGCTTTGGCTTTGTCTTCGGATTTCTTTTTCTCCTTTTCTGCCTTTTCTTCCTGCTCTTTTACAAGAGCCAGCTCTTCCTTAGAGAGTTTGAATCTGTCGAAGGCAGCCCTGGTAAGGAACATGGCATAAACATCGTCGCTCGAAAGGTTGCCGCCCTGGTCGCGGGTGCCGTCGCGGTCGCTTCCCCAGATGAACATTTTGCCGTCGACCGACCATTTTGGAACATAATCATTATAGCCGCTGAGGGTCAGGTTATGGATTTCACCCTTGCCGTCGGCCGAGACAAGTCCGACTTCAGGCGTGAAGACCCTGTCGGGATATGAAAACTGGACCAGGAACCATTTGCTGTCGGGCGACCATTGATAATACTGGTCCCCGTCGGCATAGGAATAATTCACGTTTGATGGCATTATCGTCCTCGTCGTTTTACTGGCCAGGTTAATGACTTTGAGCACTACCCTGTTTTCAAGATAAGCTACTTCCTTGCCATCAGGAGAATATTCGGGCTGAAATTCTTCAGCTTCGGTTGCAATAAGCGGTTCTGCTTTCAAAACAGTTGAAGCATAGAAATACGGTTCCTCTTTTCTGACAATGGAAGTTGTATATACATCCCAACTGCCATTAACCTCTGCTGCATAAACCAGTGAACGCCCGTTGGGACTGAAGCTCACGCTGCGTTCCTGGTAAGCCGTATTTGTTATTCGCTTGGTAATTCCCCCGTCCACACTGGTAACGAAGATCTCGCCCCGGAAAACATAAGCATATTCTTTCCCGTTGGGAGACAGCCTCATTTCGGTGAACCCGTCATTGACCGGGGTGATGCGTTCCTGAGGAGAGCGGCCGTCGGCACTGATCTTTATAACGACTTTCTTAGGTTCGTTTCCGGCCTGGAGGGTATAAATCTCGCCATCATATGTAAAACAAAGGATATTGTTTTTTGACCTTGTAAGAAAACGAACCGGGTTTTTCGAAAAATGGGTGATGGCGCTGGTTTTGGAAGGATCCGAAAGCGAGCTTTTGTAAATGTTAAAGGAGCCGCTTTGTTCGCTCAGGTAATAGAAATCATTATCGTTGGAGTCGAACACCGGATTACGGTCCTCCCCGGCGAAACTTGTAAGTTTTGTATATTTTGCAGTATTGAAATCGTAAACCCAGATGTCACGCGCGATAGCAGAAGTGTGATGCTTACGCCACTCGTTTTCATATCCTTTGATGTCTTCAAAAATAATTTTATCGCCTGTGGATGTTGGGGTGGCTTCCAGCGCTGGTGTTGGGAGTAATTGCGAAACCTTCCCCCCGGCAACAGGCACAGTGTAAAGCTCACTCATCAGTGAAATGGGGAATTGTGCATTGGTCGCCAGATCCTGACGGTATGCCGAAAAAATGACGTCTTTGTCATTCGCGGTAAAGCTGCTGGGAACTTCTTTGTTTGAGATGAAAGTCAACCGCCTGGCTTCGCCCCCCGAAGCGGGCATCACGAAAATATCGAAGTTGCCGTTGCGGTCTGAGGCAAATGCAATGGTTTTACCGTCATGGCTCCAAACCGGTGAATATTCATATGAATCGGTAAGAGTAAGAGGAGTAGCGTTCCCACCGGAGGAAGACACCGACCAGATGTCGCCCTTATAACAGAAAAGGATGGTCTGGCCATCAGGAGAAATGGCTGTATACCTCATCCAGAGAGGATTTTCCTGGCCCACAGCCATTGAGGCAAAGCCGAAAAACATGATAAAACCGAGTAATTTTTTCATATCAACAAATTATTATTCAACAATAGACCGGAATTCAACTTGGAAGTTACAAAGAAATAAATTATTCGGGCAACCTTTTTAATTTTTAGGGTTATTAAAGAGGTTAAACAAAGTTCATGAAGCATCAATACCTCCTGTTATGAATTCAATTTGAAGAATCGGACGCCATGCCTTGATGCGATAAACGAAGGCCTCATAAAAACTTATATAAAGATGAAAAGAGCAATGTTTCTTATGCTTATCATTGCAGTGATCGTGATAGGCGCATGCAGCAAGAAAGACCAGACCAGCACAACATCACAAACAACCCAGACGACTTCCCTGCCAACAAAGGCAACTACTTATGTGGAGATCAATTATCCTGATGCAACCATCGATTATATTTTAGTTCTTGGGAATTCAAGCGCCAAATATATTGTGGCTTTAAATACCACCGAGGAACTGGCTTTCACCGGTAACGGGGATTATCTTGGCGACGGCAGGAATTATCATCAAGGCGATCATCCCGGTGATACAATACACAACGATTCAATCCCAGGCGATACAACAGGTTGCTGGCATCATCATGGCCATCATGGTCATCATGGTGGACCTCACAGAGGACACGGTATCCCGCTGGATTCATTATCTTCGGTGATCAAAGCGTATATCACCACCAATTTTGCCGGGTATATCATTCTGAATGCCGATTACGATTCGATATGCCTTAATGGCCTGGTGAAAGAAGTCATGATCGGTAAGCAAAATGATACAGCACCCCCTGTCAAACTTATCTTCAGCGCAACAGATTCCTATCTGTTACAGGCATCCAGGCTCCGGTATTCAGATGTACCGCAGCCTGTGAAGGATTATATAACAGCGAATTATTCAACCTATGAGATTTGCAATACGGCAGAGAAGTATATCCTGGCCGACAACAGCCTGCAGTATATGGTGTATATGCGGCTCGACAGAAGCCACCTGAGAGTGCGCCTGATGGCCGACGGTACCCTGGTCTGCTACCAGTAATCCTCAATTTTGATAATCAGATAAACCCTCCGGCAGGTTAAGGCCGGAGGGTTTTTTTATCCTTTTCTGCATGCATATGGCTCCATTGTTAAACATATAACAATCAAAAAAACAGAACGTTAGTTGATAATTATCAATGTTATCCTTTGAAAATGTCAATACATGGATCGGGTTGTACTTTAAATTCCTTGTTAATTTTGACGCTGGAAATTCCGGGCCGAATTTAATCTCTCCCGGTAAATTCCATGCTCCTGCGCGGCGGAAGCCGCTTTCAGGGCCCTGCACCGGGTTTAATGCCGGCTTATTTAACAAAATATTTAACTAAACATCAAGAAAATTATGAAGAGAAATATTTACCCGTTCATATTGTGTTTTCTCATGCTGTTCAGTATTGCAATTACAACTACTGTATATGGTCATTCAAGCGGTTCCCCCTCAGGCAAAACTGGTTCACCGGGCGACGGTTCTACTTGTACTTCATGTCACGGAGGATCGGCAACAACTGTGACGGGATATATTACCACTAATGTTCCTGCTTCAGGATATGTAGGTGGTAGTACGTATTCAATTACTGTGTCATTTACAGGTTCAGGGGGGAAGGGATTTGAGGTTTCTCCGCAGAATATTGCGGGAAATCAGCTTGGTACCCTTGTTGCGGGTTCCGGTAGCAAACTGGTAGGCGGAACAAAATACTGCACCCAAAGTTCTAAGATAAGCGGAAGTACAGCGACCTGGACCTTTTCATGGATAGCCCCGGCTGCCGGGACAGGGAGCGTAAATATTTACGGAGCCTTTGCGATAACAGAAGGCACAACCCATAAAGAGTTCATTACCGTGAATGAGGATGCAGGGCAGCCTCTCGGAGTGGTTGTTTACGCAATGCCTTCAGCTATATGCAGCGGAAATTCCACCCAGTTGAATGCAACGGCAAATGGGGGCACAGGAAGTTATACCTATACATGGACCTCGGTCCCGGCGGGATTTAACTCAAGCCAGCAGAACCCAACGGCTACGCCTGTTGTGGATACCAAATATTTCGTCCATGTGAGTGACGGGACAAACAGTGTGAACGACTCCGTTCTTGTCACCGTGCAGGCAGCCCCAACAGCTGCTGCCGGAGCGGATACCGTCGTTTGTCTTGATGTTACACAGGTTCCCCTGAGCGGTACCGCTTCAAATACCTCAACCGTGCTATGGTCCTCTTCGGGTGACGGAACTTTCAGCAGTACCTCCACGGCACAATCGTTGTACTACCCCGGGACTGCCGACAAAGCAGCCATGAGCGTGAATCTTACGTTTAGTGTAACCGGCATCGGTGTATGCAACACTATGGTTAACAGTATCAAACACCTCGGTTTCATGGTTTGTGACTGGGTTCCCGATATTAACAGGGATGATTTGTCCTTCTCAGTTTGGCCTAATCCTTCCAGCGGCAGGCTTACACTTTCGCTGAAAAGGAATACCTTGTCGCCGGTCAGGATCCAGGTTTCTGATCTTACAGGAGTAATCCGTTATCGGGAGCAACTGGATCAGCAGGACCTTTCGATAACCCGTTCATTGAACCTTGAAAACCTCCCGTCGGGAGTCTATTTCCTGAAAATCGAATGCGGCAGTTCAGCCAGGGTGCAGAAACTTGTAATTTTTTAACCAGGAGGTTAATTATCAAAAAAGCCGGCCGGGATATATCCCGGCCGGCTTTTTTTGTATTTTTGAAATGCGGAGGACCCGCATAACCAAAAAAAATTCCCATGACCCTGATCCTGAAAAGAAGCGATGTCGAATCAGTACTGACCATGAAAGACTGCATGGCAGCTGTTGAACAGGCTTTCCGCGAACTTTCGGAAGGAACGGCAATCCTGCCTTTACGCACTGCCATTTCACCGCCCGACGGACTTTCGTTATACATGCCGGCATACCTGAAACAAATGGGTGCCCTGGCCTGTAAAGTCGTCACTGTTTATAAGAATAACCCTTCGAAATATAACATGCCCACTACGATCGGAAAAGTCTTGTTGCAGGACCCGGCAACGGGTAATGTGATCTGTATCATGGACGGCGGATATCTCACTGCGGTTCGCACAGGCGCTGCCAGTGGTGTTGCAACCCAATATCTTGCCAGGAGACAGGAAGGACAGGTTGCCGGCATTTTCGGCGCCGGGGTACAGGCGAAAATGCAGCTCTGGGCCCTGTCAGAAGCCAGGAAGCTATCCAAAGCCCTGGTATATGATGTTTCGGAAGAAGCGTTGAAAAAATTTATTGCCGAGATGGGGCCCAAACTGAACCTTGATATCATTCCCGCTTCATCTGCTGTAGAACTGATGAAAGCCGACATCCTGGTAACAGCGACTTCTTCGGCAAATCCTTTATTCGACGGAAATGCAGTCAGGGAAGGAACCCATATTAACGGGATAGGAAGTCATTCCCCGAATGCCAGGGAACTTGATACAGCGATTGTCAAACGCTCAAAATTCGTGGGAGATTCTTATGAGGCCTCTTTTAAGGAAGCCGGCGATTTCATGATCCCTCTCACCACGGGTGAAATTCAGAAAGAACATTTTTATGCAGAATTGGGTGAGCTGATCACAGGGAAAAAAGCAGGCAGAGTCAATGATCGTGAAATTACCTTATTCAAATCAAACGGTTTGGCAATTCAGGATGCCGCAACCGCTAAACTGGTATATGAGAAGGCTCTTGCTGCCGGGATCGGACAAAACCTGGAGATCTGACATCCGCGGTGTATGTTTAATAAATTTACTTTCTGCAATATGCGAAAATCCATCTTCTACAGGCTCATTCTGTTTGTGCCCCTGATGATTTCGGCGAATGCAAATGCCCAATCAAACACAAAGCATTTTTCTGCTACCAGGGTCGTGGAAATGAATTACCTTTTGTATTTGCCTCCGGCCTATGCCACTGACACTCATTCCACTTTCCCGCTTATCCTCTTCCTGCATGGAAGCGGTGAATCGGGCAACGACATCAACCAGGTCAAGGTAAACGGGATACCTAAACTGATTGACGAAGGAAAGGATTTTCCATTTGTAGTGGTGAGCCCGCAAAACCCGCCTTCCAACAGGTCGTGGGACACGAAAGCATTAAAATCATTGCTTGACGAGGTTATTTCCACGTATCGTATCGATACCAACAGATTATATCTCACGGGTCTCAGCATGGGGGGCTGGGGCACATGGGATATGGCTTTCAGGTATCCCGGGCTGTTTGCAGCAATAGCCCCTGTATGCGGGTTTTTTGATTATATCCTGAGTGACGAATTAAAGTCGACCCCGATATGGATATTTCATGGCGCCAAAGATGATGTTGTGCCGGTTGACCGTGCCATCACGATGTTTGAAGCAATCCGCAAGCAGGGCGGGAAAGTGAAGATCACCATTTATCCCGAAGCAAATCATAATGCCTGGACCGAAACTTACAATAATCCTGAGTTGTACACCTGGTTCCTGAGCCATTCGAAGAACAACCCCGGGCTAAAGAAGTAAACGATCCAGGGGGTCAACTCATTTACTTTCCTGTGGCTTGCTCCCTGTGATCTTTTTACTTAGGAAGCCAGCAATCAGTTGTCCGAGACCTCCGTTATCGTCGCCGCTGGTGACCAGGGTATCCGGTACGATTTTCACATTCCCACCCGCGATCTTTTCGGCCACCTGCACGGCAATAACACCTTGTTCGCCGATAGCCTGTTTCTGTTTCTCATAAGCTTCGGCAGTGGCAGAACCTTTTGCCTCGATAGCCACCCCTTCGGCTTTCCCAACGGCTTCGATACCTTTGGCCTCTCCTTCGCGTTTAAGGCGGATGGATTCTCCTTCGCCTTCGGCAAGGAGAATGGCTTTTTTCTTCAGGTTATCAGCCACTTTCACATCGATCTCCGACGTTACAAGGTCGGGCTGCTTATTGGCTTCGGCTGTGGTCTTTTCCATGGAGATACGGCTTTGCTGGGCTTTCTGCTGTTCTGCGTACATGGCCTGTTGCTGCTGGGCGATGATCCTTTCGGTCTGGGTTTTCATCAGGTCTTCGGGAAGCTGGATCTGGCAGATAAGCACACTCACCAGTTCCACATGGTATTTCCCCAGTTCAGCCCTGGCACGGTCTTCGGCTTTCTGCTGTTCTTCATGACGGTTTTGCATGAAGTTCATTGCGGATGTTGCCGAAGCCTGATTACGGAAACTGGAATCTATCATGGGGTGGATCACATGGTCGACGAGGTTCTGGATGGAACCAATCTTTGCGACCATATACGGGGCCTGGTCGGGGCGTACCCGTATCACCACTTTCACCGAAACATTGATTGAAAAACCATCATGAGAAACCACCCTCAGGGGATCAAAACGGGTTTCTTTGGAGTCATCCCAGTCGATAGTGATATTTGTCGTATCAACGATATACACGATATATGCCCTGCGATTCAGGTAATAGATCCCCGGGCCTGCCACTTCCTGCTGTATCCCGCGAAACCCCTTAGGCACGACATAACGCTCAAGCCCCACATCCACCCTTTTGTCTAAAGGTTTTGTATCTCCTGTGGTGATGTCGCTGAGTTCTTTTTCCTCATTTGCAATCTGGTCGGTGATCTGTCTTACCTGAGGAGGTTCAGCCCCGACATTCGATACCACAACGGCAACCTGTCCGCGCTCTACAACCGCTACATCATCCAGTTCTACACTGAACATGAGAGGATTAATATAATAGGTACCCGGTTTCAGTACGTCAAACTGAGGACCACGTTGTCCGCCGCTTTCGAGGAACTTGGTCACATCCTGGAAATTGTTATGCCCTGTAACCGGTTTGGCTACATACTCGGTCTCAGGCAGGGGCTGCCCGTCCCTGGCAACAACAATCCCTATTTTCTTATCTGGGATGACAATAGTATCCTTGATCTCAACTTTGAACAAGGCCGTGTTGATACGGTATTTGCCGGGGAGAAGGATGGAAGTCTGGGGGCCTTTCTCACCACCTTTGTTCAGAAATGCTTCACCGTCTTCGAAATTACTATGGTCGATCACCGCTTTGGCCAGGAGCCTTCCGCCGCTTATCTGTTTCCCGTCCTGCGAGGTCACGACGCCAACCTGTCCTTTCTCTACCGCAGTAATCGGGACAGCAGTTATTTTGAACAAGCGTGTATTGATACGGTAGTTTCCCGGAGGCAGGGTTTTTATCTGAGGTCCTTTCTCCCCTCCGTTTTTCAGGAATGCAGCCCCGTCCTGGAAGAGGTCACATTCGACCACTTTACCAAATATACGGCCGGCAGGGATTGGAGCTCCATCGATGGATTCAACGATACCTACCTGATTTTCGCCGATGATGGTCACAGGCTCTTTGCTGATATTGAATAGTATCGTATTGATCCTGTATATACCCGGGGGCAGGATAGGGATCTGGGAACCTTTTTCGCCTCCGTTGGCGAGGAAGGCTTCTCCGTCCTGGAACAGGTTGCATTCGACGGGTTTTGCAAAGATCTTTCCGGATGGGATAGGGTTTCCATCCATGGAGATCAGCAGGCCTACTTCGTCTTTACCAATGATGGTGAAGTCGAGATGTTTCCTGCTGTAGATAAAAGGGAATAGAAAATATAAACCTGGTCCTTTCGTCCTGGCTTGTATCCCGATTTCGTTACTCATTGCAAAGACCCGGTCTTTGGGCATTTGCTTGCCAAACCATCGTCTTTCCAACACTTTGATTTCTCTTCCGCCGACAATCAGAAGCGAGCTGAAAACCAGCGTAAGAAGGAAAATTACGGCAACCACAACAAGGGTTGCAATCAAAATAAAATAAGGTGTAATCATAATTGGAATAATTTAAAAATGCCTACTCTTTTTACCATTTTCAGCAAATTGGTTTTTGTTTTTCAGAAATGCTATGAGAGAATTTCCGGTATTTAATATGTCGATGGGGTTGCAGTGATATAAATCCGCTTCATCACTTTCCCAAACAGGAGCGCATCATACCACATATAATAAAAGCGTTGGGCATTAAACCAGTCGATGCCGTCTTTACGATCGTCGTGGCGGTCGTAAGGATCTGCAAAGATGATTACATCGTCCATGAGATTTTCGGTATTCCTGGTGTCATAGCCTACAGCAAGCACCCAGTGACCACCCCAGTCGCTCCATTCAATCAGGGTTGGTATTTTCTTTTCAAGGTTACTCCGGATGAGTTCCAGGCTGCCTCCTTCCCCCGAGCTGACTTTAAATCCGTTGGCCTTGAGCCAGGTAACCATCTGATCGGGATTGGTTCCTGTTGTGGTACTTGTCCCCATTTCCCTGGCTATTGTCATTTCATCGCCGCTCATCCCGTAATAGTTTAAAAGTGTAAATACGGCAGCAGGCCCGCAGGTATATTCTGTGCTTTGCTGGTACCCGGTGATGGGAAGCATTGTAAAACCAGGCCGGGGGATTTTCACACCGATATCCAGAACATAATACTGGCTGGATGTAGCTTCCGGGGAAGGATTATATGCAGTATCCTTCTTGTTGCAGGCAACAAGGCCCATGAGAAAACATGCCATCAGGATAACATAACGGTTATGCATGACCTGGTCAGATTTACTATACCAATGATCCGGTAATATGCATCCAAATTTAATCATAAGATCATTAAGAATTTCAATATAGGAAAGAATTTAATCTGTCATTAACACCGGTATTGCTAAATTTGCTGAGCAACAGGAGGTTTTCATGCCTGAAAAGGTTGGTCAGCTGATCCTTTATTATTTTTCGGGAACAGGCAATGCCCGCAATGTAGCTGCCTGGTTTGCGGAAGAGGCGCAATCACGGCAAATCCCAACAGAGGTCGTCGATATTGCCGGTATAGACCGCAAGCATATAAACCCCTTCCCCGGGGGTGCCCTGATAGGCTTTGTTTCACCGACACATGGTTTCAATTATCCCCCGGTAAGCATGTATTTTATTTTCAGGTTCCCAAGGTCAAGGGGCAACCGGGTTTTTCTGATGAATACAAGGGCCGGGTTGAAATTGTCAAAATGGTTTGTGCCCGGTCTGAGCGGACTGGCCCTGTGGCTTTCGGCCATCGTTCTGCTGCTGAAAGGATATCGTATTTTTGGTCTCAGGTCTATTGACCTCCCGTCAAACTGGATATCATTCCATCCCGGGGTAAAAGAAGCAGTTGTTGAATCCATTTACGCACACTGCAAGAGAGTTACAAAGGGTTTTGCCTCAAAGATACTTGACGGAAAAAAAGTATATACCGCTTTCCGGGATATAATCCAGGATATTCTTGTTAGCCCTATCAGCATAGGGTATTTTTTCATGGGCCGTTTCATGCTGGCAAAAACATTTTACGCCAACGAACTTTGTGACAACTGCGAACTCTGCAGCAATAACTGCCCGATGCATGCCATCCTCACCGTCGATAAGCGGCCTTTCTGGTCATACCGCTGCGAAAGCTGCATGAGATGCATGAACAACTGCCCCAAACGGGCAATAGAAACGTCTCATGGATATATCACCGGCATTATGTTCCTGATCAACCTGGTCATCCTGGCCCTGTTCTGGAAATGGGTGGCGACATTCATCACCATTCCTGAGCACAACGCCTGGATAGAGATTTTACTCACATTTATCCGGTGGGGAATTACATTCCTTTCGTTGGTGGTCTTTTACCGTATTTTTCATTATTTGCTCAGGATCCCGTTACTCAGGGATTTGTTTTATTATACCTCATTGACCAGATACCGGTTCTGGAGGCGGTATAAACCGTCAAAGAAGATGATCTCCCAACTGCCCTGAGGTGTTTGGAGATCAGGCCGAAATTTATGCATTGAATTTACCGGCAGATGTATCAGTCCTGGACGCAACGGACCGAGTTGCCGCATTGTTTAAGGCTGGTATGAAGCCAAAGATCTTCGCTGTTGCATGCAAGGCTTCGTATCCTTGCGAAGTTGACTTCACTTTCGGTGGAACACCACCAATGGCCTATCATCCTTATACCTTCAAAGGATCCTACTTCGCGTGAACCTCCGGGAAGACCGCTGAAACCGGTATCGTTATTGCCGTTACATTCATCACTCTCATTTCCCCAGCCCTGCCTGCTTTTCATTGCCAGTCCGGGCCTGCCTCCATCTTTAGGAATATTGGTAAATACCAGCCATTCCACATCACTGGGAATATGCCAGCCCTTTGGCGCCAATCCCCTGGGATCATGCACGGCGTACCAATTATACAATTTGCCGTATTTGTGACCGTTGATTGCACTAAAATCATAATAGCACCAGCAGCCGGTCCGGTTTTCGTTATACCGGTCCCAATCCGCAGCCGTTTTTGCTTCGGGTATGACATCCCCGTTACGGTAGTGCGCAACATTCAGATTCTCGGCGGTCCATACCTTGTTTGCGATAACTAAGGTTTTATAGTTATTTCCTTCCCGGTCCCTCATCATTCCCTGGGCTGTGGATGGACCCGGGCTGCTGAGCAGGCAAAGTACAAAGAGGAAAGCTGAAACATGTTTCACTTTTATCAGATTTAAGGCGAAGATACTTATTTTTTCAAAACGTGATGAAGATCGTGATAAAGGATGTGGTGAAGATCGTCAGTGTCACCTGGGGTTCCTGCCCGGGAAGTTAAAAGTCCTTGACACAGCGCACCGGAAGTGCGTTGGAACGTCCGGAATTATAAACCGAAATACTTTCGTTATAGCTGTTCATCCCCCTGGCCACAATCCTTGTCCCACTATATGAAGTAGACGTCCAGAAGATACTTGCCTGCAATCCCCCGCTGGTAAAGGCCCAGAAGCTGTTCTGGTAATAAAGGCCCATCAATATAGCTTTGAATCCCAGCGCCGGATTGGGATCCTTAAGATCTCCTCCGGCTATTCCATTGCCTCCGTTGGTCTGTCCGTCGATAAGCAATTGCCATTCTGCTGAGGTAGGGACATGCCATTCGGGGGGACAAAGTCCCTGGATGTATTCGCCCGCTGCAGGGACGCGGTACTGCATCAGCTCATCCCACTGATATAATCCGCCGTAATTGGTACAATTGACATCGGCGGTGCTGCAATATTTTTCAATGATGCAATTATCGGTCTGGGGCTGGATATCAGGGTCCAGTTTGGTCCCGTAGTCAAGGTTCTGAAGCATCCAGCAACGCCCTCCCATCATAGAAGCATGGTATATTTTGGAATTCCGGGCATCAGTGAATGTATAAGGACAAGAGGAAAGGAGGCTGCCTGACAGCACGTTTAAGGTAATGGAAGAGGTAGTGCTGGTACAGGTGTTCATATCGGTATACTGGTAGGTGATCAGATGATTGCCGGTAGCGAGGGTGGAAGGGGTGATTAGATCCCCGGTCACGAAGTTGCCGTCAATATAATATCGTCCCGAGGGAGGAACTCCTCCTTTAAGATAAAATGGTCTTGAAGAGGTGGTGGTTTTTGGATCGATGCATGATGAAAGCGAGACATAGGGGAGAGGATTCACTGTAACTGAGTATGCCGGTGAAGACGGACCGCTGCCGCAACCGGTTTTATTTCCTTTCACAAACAGGTTCCCGCTGGTGGCTGTGAGGTCGAAGGCAAGGTTGGCCGATGCCCCGTTATTCGTGATCGTAACCCCAGTTGACGGGAGATACCACCAGGTATAACTGTCAGCATTGGTGATGGTAGGAACCGTATAGGTTCTTGTCCATGTATTGCATACCGCGCTGGTCCCCGTGATGGGCCCGGCGGGCAAAGGAAATAGAATGAGCGTTAGCGGAAAAGGCGGAGCCTGTGCAGAACAGTTCACGCCCCCGGGATAGGAAATGGTTTCTGTTGCATTGATAGTGATGGGGTTGGTATTTCCCCAGGTCACCGAAATATTCGAATTGTTTCCGCTTACGGGTGTTCCCCCGCTTACATTCCAATCATACGAATGACCTGAGGCCGGGCTTCCCAGGGTATAGGTTTGCAGGCTCAGTCCACAGGGATTCTGAACCCCGCTGATGACCGGGGTCGGATTAGCATTCAGAGCCACGGTTGTAACGGGGGTGGTGAAACTGCAGTTGGTAGGCTGGTTCAGATCGATTTCCTGTACCTTGACAGTCCCTGTAGGGCCGGCTCCCCAGTTTACGATGATGCTGTTGGTATGATCGCCGGTAAAACCTGTTGCACCCGTGACGGTCCATAAATAATCATGCCCTGTCACGTTGGGAGTGCTGTATGTCACTCCCGAAGTATTCGCGCAGACCGATGGTAGTCCTGATATGACCGGTGTGGGCAAGGGGTTAATAGTGAACACATATCCTTTTTTATCACCCGGACAAGCTGATACGGCCTGCAGATATGGTGTGATGCTGTCGACGACAACCTGAGGAACACCCGTATTGTTGATAATGGTCTGGGATGGGATGCTCAGGGAGCCATTTGCGGAGGAGATATACCCGGTCAGCAATGGGCTGGAGGGATAAGCAGTCCAGTTAAAGGTCACTACAGCCGGAGGAGAGGGATAAGGGACCAGGGTAACTGCAGTGGTTGGAGCGTTGGAGCAGACCGACTGGCTCAGGATTGAATTCGTGAGTCCGGGTTTGGGGAGGACTACTACTTTGTACACCGTGTCGGGGCCGACGCAGGTATTGTCATGCGGGCTGATGGAATATCGGATGGTATCAGGAATAAGCCCCACGTTAAAGAGGGTATCATTCAGGAATGTTTTGAGCACTGCATTATTATGATAGCCAGAAGTTGTGCCCGGATGCTGGGGCGTGGCAGTCCATAGGAACTGAGCCCCGGTTACATTAGATGTTATATTGAGGTTGATATGGTCCCCGCTGCAGATGGTTTTGGTCATAGGGTTATTCGTGACAAGGGCCAGAGTATCGATGGTCACGCTTTTCATGATCGAATCCTTGCATCCCTCAGTGGAATGGGCCATCATTTTAACAGAATAGGTCCCCGGGTTAAGATAAACATGCGTTGGATTTGGGTTCGTTGTAGTGGTAATCCCGGAAGCATCTCCCCAGTCCCAGTCCCAGCTTACTATCTGGTTCTGGTTAACAGTGGATTTATCAGTAAATTGGGTTGGGTGTGCCGGGCAGGAGGGAGTGACATTAAAATCTGCCGTGACAATTGTATATGTCAGGGTATTCCAAATGGTATCGGAACAACCGTTATATGCAGTAAGTTTAACCCAATACTGTGACCCTGTTGCCGGGTGGGGGACTGTAATCTGGGGCGTAGTCTCTCCTGTATTCCATATGTAAGAACTGAAGCCGGGAGGAGCTGTTAGGGTGGCGGTTGAATCCCCTTCACAAAGAGCAGTCTGTATTATCAGTGAACTACAGTATACTGAGATATAAGCATAACCGAAATGGGTATCATAAGAACATCCCCGGGCTTTAAATTTCACATAAACAGTCTGGCCAAGGTAAGGGGCAAGATCCATGCCAACTGTAGTCCAGTCTTTCCAGTAAACGTCTCCATTCGAATTATTTCTGCATCGGTGCCATCCTGCAACCGGAGGACCTGTGACTTGTGCAGTTATATAATAATACCCGCAGGTTGAATCCAGAACAGTTCCTGAAGCATTTGTTATCTGAATTCTGAAATCAGGTTGATGTTGGGTACCTGTATGATTTCCGGTTTGTAAAACAACAGCATACCGGTAGATTAAAAGATAAGTACTTGATGTAACATTTATCTGATATGTTAACTCGGCTTCTTTTTTGGAAGGAATAGGAAATCCGGTTGGAGGACACAGATTGTTAGCCGAACCTGATGAATATGATGTATCTCCTAATCTTGCCGAATAACTTTCACCCGGGAATAAAGTAAGTAATGTATCGCATGTATTATGGTCATGCCAGCTGCTTCTGATGAGTTTATGCACGTGATGGGATCCTACGGTATCAATCCCGGGAGTATTGCAGTTACAGTTTATATTATACCACCCTTTACACCCTGTCCAGTCGTTAAAATTACCCAGTGAAAAATTGGAATTAGGACATGATGTATTTAGGTTCCCAGTCATCGGATCATACATCGGCATTGTATTTTGACTCTCGCTACTTCTCTGGTTGTTGAGACCAGGCAGCAGCTGCGGACCGAGATTATATTTAGCTGGAGTTTGTTGGGGAAAGGCTGCTAGAGGTAGAAAAAAGAAAATAACTCCCATCAGCCGGAGAAAAAGCGCAGATCGGGCACTTTGGGTTTTTCTCCCATTTCCAATTCGAAAGCATGCGGGATGTTTCATAATCCCTTAATTCTTTTTGAGTTCACCGGGTTAATGTCGGGAACCCCGGCGATACCTGTTTCCCCTCACAGGCATTTTTTATTAAACCTAACAGTAAAAGTAATAAAAAATAAAATATACCTTACTGTCAGCAATATCTTTATAAAGACTTAAGCAGGGTAAAAAAGGTTGCCTGAAAAATCTTTAATAAAATTTTTTTATTTAAAAATCAAGATTTTGTATCTTAGCGAGTAAGATCTGCTCCTCTTGCCAGGATATTACGACACATCCTTATCTGCTCTTCGGCTGAAGAAATGTTACGATATTGCCCCGTCACGCATCAGGCAATACCTTCAGATTTTGTGCTTAAAAAGATCAACCGGAAAGACGTTGTTCTGGATCTCGGTTGCGGCTACGGACGTGTAATCCCTCATCTTGCCAAGAAGGCGAAATACGTTCATGGCATTGATACATCCATCCAGAGTTTGCTTCTGGCCAAGGAGCAGCTGAAAAACGTACAGCATCATTTCCTTCAGCATATGAATGCCGTGAAACTGGTCTATAGTGCTAACACAATGGACATGGTTCTTTGTCTTCAGAATGGAATTTCTGCCTTTGATGGCGAGAAGCGGACTTTGATCAAAGAAGCGGTGAGGGTTACAAAACCCGGAGGGACTGCAATTTTCTCAACCTATTCCGAAAAATTCTGGGTGCACAGGCTAAAATGGTTTGCAATCCAATCCAAAGCCGGACTAATTGGCGAGATCGATAAGGAAAAGACCGTGAATGGCAATATCGTATGCAAGGATGGTTTTTCCGCTTCAACTGTCACCCCCAAAAACTTTCTTGAATTGACACGCTGGATCCGGAACATCAAAGTCAGTGTAAAGGAAGTGGATGATTCCTGCCTGTTTTTTGTGATCAAAAAGCTGAAATAAGGGTTTACCGGCGTTCCTTATAGGTTTTTTCCTGATGAGGTTGTGTTTTTTTCTTTAGTCAGGATCTCAAATCCGATGCTGATTGATTCCCCAAACTGGTCGACCAGGGTAAGGCGGTGAAACCCTCTTTCGGGTGAGAGTGCCATCTGGTGGGTAAGCTTGGTTGAGCCGATAAATTGTTCGTCGAGGTGCCAGTTGATCACTGCATCTGGATTATGGTGTGCGGCTTTAAAGACGGCACTTCCCGTTTTCCCGTCCAGGTCGACCGGCACATAGATCATGCTCCCGTCCTTGGGATAGATCAGGTCCATATTGCGGTTGCCGGGGCTTTGGGCACAATCTTTCCGGTAAGGGGGCAACATCCTATAGAACGGATTTTTTGTGCGGAAATACCATTCCTGCACAGGCGGAAGTATGAACCATGAAACATGTTGCATATTGTCGGTGGATTCGCAGCCCGAGTTGACCTGGTATTGCCCTGTTTTATCCAGGTGGATCAGCTGGTGAAAAGGGCAGGCCGGTGTTTTCAGCCCGCTCTTCTGAACCCAGACTGAATCTTTGAATTCGCAGATCAAAGAAGCCCTGTACCCGCTATAACGGCAAACGGGGATTTTCACCATTTCCTCTACCGGGGTTCTGAACCAGCTGGTCGCCGGAAGGGTTTTAAAGATATCGAAAAGGATGGGAGCTGCAACACCAATACCTGTAAGACCGGGTCTGCCTTCCCCTGAAGCATTCCCAACCCATACTGCAACCACGTATTCGGGAGTGATTCCAACCGACCATGCATCCCGGTTCCCGAAGCTCGTCCCTGTTTTCCAGGCAATCTTATGGGAGGACGAGAACTGCTGCCACTGGGCTTCCTCGTCGGGACGAGCCACTTCAACCATGGCTTCGAACGTAAGCCATATCGAAGCTGCATCGTACCAGGAAGAATGGCTTTCATAGGCCACCACCTTGCTACTCCCGTCATGGATGAATACCGGTGGATGAAAATCCGCCTTATTATAACCTAAATGTTCAGGTGAGAAATGTTTCAAAGTTCGGGCCATGGAAGCATACATCCCGGCCAGGTCCCAGAGCCTGGCTTCGGCCCCTCCCAGGATGATAGCAAGGCCATAATGGTCGGCCGGCCTGGTAAGGGTAGTCAGCCCGACATTTTTAAGTAGGTTATAAAACGGAGTGTACCCGTAAGTCTGCAGCATTTTCACTGCAGGTATGTTCAGCGAGCGCGAAAGCGCCCGTTTAGCCGGTACCGCACCGTCGTAAGTAAGGTTGTAATTTTCGGGGATAAAACCCCCGATCTGGACAGGGATATCCGGGATCAGGGTGTTGGGAAGGATCAGGGCATCGTTCAGCATCGCAGCATAAAGGAAAGGTTTGAGGATACTGCCCGTGCTGCGGGGGGATATGATTACATCCACATCGTTCCCGCGATCGGTTTTTCCAATGCGGTGGAGGTTCCCTGAATAAGCAAGTACATTCCCGGTGTTAACATCCACGACGATGGCTGCCGCATTATGTATCTCGTTTGCAGCAAGCTGGATCCCGTGCAGTTCAAGGATATTATTCACTCTTTCCTGGAGCCTGGCGTCAAGGGTTGTCTGCACTTTCTCCCCTTTAAAACCTTCTTTCGCCAGACGGTCAAGCAGGTGAGGGGCAAGCCGGGGAAGGGGATAGGGTCTTACCGGCAGGGGCTCGCTTTTCGCCAGTTCGCAGGTGGTAAGGTCAATCCTGCCCTGTGACCAAAGCTTGTCGAGCAGACGGTTGCGTTTTATTAATAAATTACGGGGGCTCCTCCCCGGGTAGATCAGGCCCGGACTGTTCGGCAAAACGGCAAGGGTTGCGGCCTCAGCCCATGAAAGCCGGTTAGCGCTTACCCCGAAATACCTCCATGAAGCGGCTTCCACACCGATCACATTGCCCCCGAATGGCGCATGGGAAGCATAAAGCCTGAGTATCTCCTTTTTGGAATGGGTGAGTTCCAGGATAAAAGCCAGGCTTATCTCGATCACTTTTTCGAAGTAAGTACGCTCCCTGTTTTTCCTTGCAAGCCTTATCAGCTGCATGCTGATAGTGCTACCCCCGCTGACAATTTTATGATGTTTTAAATTCAGGACTACCGCCCTCGCCATGGAAACAGGGTTGAACCCGGGATGGAAAGGAAACCATTGGTCTTCATAACAGATAATGGCTTTCCTGAATTTCTCGGGGACATCGGTGCTTTCGGGGAAACGCCATTGCTGGTCGGCTGAGATCTTTGCTCCCAGAAGCCTCATTTCAGAGTCATAAGCTACCGTTGAGGCAGGATCGTTGAACAAATGTCGAGGCCAGGCAAGGAGCAGTAAAAGGTAAAGTAATAAGGCCGGGGCAAACCAGAAATACCACTTCCACTTCAAACCAAAATTCAAGACCTTCATCACTTCTCCACAACTACCCAGCGGCCGGGTACACGGGCGTTGATGACGTCATAGTACATGGCTTCGCATTGAACGGGCGGCTGGTAGAAACGCCCACAGTAGGTCGCCATCAACAGGACCTTAAACGTTTTGGTTTCACCGGCATCCAGGTCGAAATAGGTAAGAACCCTGTCATCACGAACATCCTGGTAAGTGTACACAGATGCCTTGGTTATTGCTGAGGCCATCTCGCTCATCCGGGCATTCATGATCTCCCAGCCCGATGGGAAGACCTGGGCCAGGGCGAGATTCTGGTATGGCCCCAGCAGCCCGGGATTACTCACTTTCACAACGGCAATGAAATTCGTTCCCTGTTCCAGGCTGCCTGGATTGATCTTTTCTCCTTTCAGCCCGGTATAGGTTACATTCAGTTTAAGGTTATTGTCGGCGGATGAGGAATCCCCGAAAGCCGGAATTCCCCTGATAAGAAGCCTTGCATAGAGCAGATTCTTCCCGTTATTGAATACTTTGAGCTCCTGTTTGTGCCCGGGCTTGGGGTCAACGGAGCTGACCGACAAGGATTTTGTTGTATTCACCTGGGTTTTTTCACCCGCATCAAGGCTGAATGCAGCATTAATCCCGCCTCCTGCATTGGCCCCGTAAAAATTGCTCAATGCAATCAGGCAATAGGCGGAAGTTTGGGTGCTCAGCCATCCTGCTTTGCAAAGTTCCACAGCTATATCACGGGCCAGAGGAGCCCCCTTGGTTTTCATGTTCAGCATCGTCAGAGTTTCAAGGATCATCGCCTTGTCGCGAAGTTCGGTTCCATAGGTTCCCCACATTTCGACATACGTTTCAATACCGGTTCCAATCCCGTTGATAAGTTGTTGCGCGGTTTCTGGTTTGCCTGCAAGCAGGTATGCTCCCGCCAACCTCCACCTGGCAGCCAGGGAAAGGTCTTTTTTCTCCAGTAGCTTATTCATGGCACCCAATTCGGGAGCCCTGGCCAGTGCAAGGGTATAAAGGCGGTAGGCCTGAACGAGGTCGCTGTTCGACCAGCTGGCATTAGCAGTCCATGAGATGGTTTTCTCACGTTGGTATACTTTCCAGGCGGCAAGGAAATTCGGAGGCAGCACGAAACCCTTCTTCTCGGCTTCCAGCATAAAATGTCCGGCATAGCAGGTACTCCAGTCATCTGCATAAGCCGATCCCGGCCAGTAAGCCAGTCCGCCGTTTGCCAGCTGGAACGATCTGATCATCTGGATGCCGGCTTTTATATTCTGCTCTGTACCTGCTTTGGTCTCGCTATTGAGTTCGACAAGGTCTTTCAGGTAAAGCTGGGGAAATACCGAGGATGTAATCTGTTCAATGCATCCATAAGGATAATGGATCAGGTACGACAGCCATTTTTCAAGGTTCAGGGGAGGCATGGCAGATAGTTCGAGTGAACCCGAATTGGTCCCTGCAATACCCCGTGGGGTGAACCCGGTGTTCCAGCTTCCCCCGGCAGGAATAGCCTTCTCATACAGATCCGTCACGGGCAGGTTGGGATTCCTGATATCCATCTCAATGGTGTTTTCGGCCCGTTCATTCCCGCTTACCGCAATGATCTTTACTTTAGCGATGCCTGTCATCTGACCCACTTTAAGGTCGAAATTCACAAGCTGGTCACCGATGTCGGTAAAGCTTAGTTCCCGGTTATTTCCGCTGTTCACCTGGAAAAGATTATTTACTTCAATGCTCACTTTGACGTTCTTCACCGATTTTTCCATGGCAAATACACTAACCGGGAGTTTTACCGTTTCGCCGGGGCCAAGCACCCTGGGGAGGGTGCCCTGCACCATCAGTGCTTTTTTCACCGGCGCTGTCAGTTCTTCTGAACCATAAGCTCCCTTATAGCCCGCAACGGCCATTATCCTTACCGATCCGATGTATTCAGGCATAGTGAAAGTCGTCGTTCGGGATTCTCCTTTTTTGAGTTCATATGGCCCGAAGAATTTTACCATTGCCTTGAACCGGTTAGCCTTGAGTCCACTCCTGCGCAGCAGATCCTGGTCCCCTCCAATGCTTAGTATTCTCTGCAGGTCGCCACTGAAGGCTCCCATCACCTGGTCAAAAAGATCCCAGGTTTTAATCCCCATGGCTTCCCTTGCATAAAATACGCTCCAGGCGTCGGGTGTTTTAAACCGGGTGAGGTCAAGCAATCCTTCATCAACCACTGCCAGTGTATAGGTCATTGGATGGCCTTTGGCCTCTTTTACAGTAATTGAAGCCTGCTGCATCGGAACCAGCTTGCCTTTCAGGCTGATGACAGGCTTCAGATGCGTTTCGGGGTTCTCCACAAACACGGGAACCACTCCGTAAAGCCTGATGGGCAGGTCATTTTTACTTTGGGCATGAGGCTGGATCAGGGTCACGAACGCATAGCAATTCGGCGCCATGTCTTCGGTGACTTTAAAGCTTATGTCGGTACTGCCTTTGCTGGTAGGCGTCCAGAATGATGTCATTATACGGGACCCATTTTCAACCGTAAGCAGGGCCCTCCCGTCGGGAGAGGTGGGGAGGCTGATCTTGACGGTCTCACCCACGGTATATTTCGATTTATCAGTTGTGAGGGTAAGCATGGAGGCGGCTTGCTTTTCACCTCCGGGCATTCTGAAATACCCTGGCCAGTCAACATACACAACTTTCCCGGATGCATGACCCGAAGCCCTGTCAGTCACTTTGATAAGATACCTTCCCCATTCCTCAGTGCCTGCTGAGAACTGGTAAGTCCCTTTGCCGTTTACCGTCCTTACGGTAAGTGAATCCACAGGTTTAAAGTGGGAGGTGGAAACAAAATCGGCTGAATTTTTTTCTGAATCGTCCCACCACCAGCGCCATTCCAGTTTGAAGATTTCGACTTTCAGCCTGTTTGTAGGAACCAGGTTACCGTCGGGGTCAACATTCACGAGGTCGATATCGTATGATTTGCCCGTATACAAAACCCTTTCCCTGGCCGAAGGAATCGGGACCTTCAGACCTGCATAGGAAACATAAGGATAATATGGAATGCTGAAACGGTCAATGGAGAAATCCCCTCCATCTTCAAATACCTTGGTTTCAAAACTTGCATTAAGCACCCCGGGAGCGACGTTCGTAACATGGATCACCGGAGTGATAGTAGCCTTCCCTTCATCGCTCAGCTTGCCCTCAAAAACGCTGATATTCTCGGCTGCAAAGCCTGCTGTTGGATTATCGAAAGTATAGGCAGGGAATTGTTTGAAGGCGGTGACCGCTTTTGTGAGGGTGAGGCTGACCTCGGCTTTTAACCCGCGGGCCATCGCTCCCGTGAGCCAGTTCGCTTCAAGCTGAACCGGCGGTATTTTGTTCTTTTGCAGATAAGCTTTATTGAAATCCATACGGATCTTCAGCCGGTTGGGTTTTACCGTTTCGATCTTCAGGGTTTTCTGGAACTCCACTCCCCCAGCTTTCACTTTGGCCAGCCAGTTGCCCGTGGGGGCCGAGGCTTGTGTCATGGTCCTGAAGGCATAGAACCCGTTTACCGATGAAGTGAGCACAGTGCGTGAAACCATTTGTCCGCTTGGATTGAACAATGACAAATTCACTGGGTGGTTTGCTGGAAATTTCCCGCTTTTGTCTTCCATTATGAAAGTCAGGTAGATCGAATCGCCCGGCCTCCATACCCCACGCTCACCATAGATGAATCCCTTGATACCTTTCTGTACAGGTTCGCCGCTCACATCAAACATTGAAAGCGAAAGCGAATTACCTTCCGAAAGCTTTAAATAGGCCTTTTCCTTATCTTTTTGAGCTATCGCAATAAAGGGTTTGGAATTCAGACGGGCGACAGCCATGCCATCCCCGTTTGTAGAGGCTGTTCCCATAACCTGCTGCTGGTAATTGTAGAAATCAACTTTTACGCCGGATAAAGGTTTTGAAGAGACCAGATCTGTCACGAAAACGGTAAATTCATTTTCGGCCCCGCCCTTGGCGATCATGCCCAGGTCTGAAGCAAAGACATTGCGGTTGGCGGCTTTGTTGAAGTAGTATGAAACCTTGCAGGGGTCGTCCCGTTCGTTCCACTGGTAATTATTCCATCCGCCATTATCATTTTCATCATCATCATAACTATTGTAATAATTCCAGTCTTCCCGGTTGTTTTCCCTGTCGGGGTTTTGAATGACCACCATATCCTGCTTCTCCATAGCTTCACCTGAATTGCATGGATAAGTGGAAAACTTCTTTGTAAAACTGAGGTTGACCGAATAAATAGCCCCCGGTTCGGTCTTGATTAATGCTGAAAGGTCAATACAGAAACGGTTCCAGCGGCCATAGTCTGCAGCCCCGTTCAGAGGGATTGTCTTTTTAATGATCACCCTGCCCACTCTCGAAAGGTCATTGTTGTTTCCCATTTCATTGATCTGGAGGAACTGGAGAATATTATTTTCATATATGCGGATGACTTTTACGTCGACAGCTTTGAGGTTGACCGCTTCAAAAGGAAGCAGCATGCTGTTTGACGAAGGCATGATGACGCCGCTGCCTGTGAACCTTACGTCGGGTTTATTCCCTTCGGGCGACAGTTTTTGTATTATACGCTGTCCAAGTTCCTTGCCCTGGCAGTTTCTCAGGCAGGGTTCAATAGTCAGCCTCGGATTCCCCTCCATGTTTGCCGGGGGGTACACCAGAAGTTCATTATCCTGGAGCGATACTCTGAGGTTAGTGAGTTTGCCAATGCGGATTAGTCCGTCAAGGTTCTGATCATGTTTGAGGAGATCGGTGAATCTCAGGATGAAATAGGGTTCGCCTGCTGCAATATTCCTCAGTTCAATCCACCTGAAATCCCCCAGGGCGGGAATCTCTTCGCTGAACTGCTTGTCGGAAGTAGAACTTATGGATGAGCCCTTCCAGTTGAGTTTGACACTCGAAGCCCTTTCACCCCGTATGATGGATCCTACCTGGAATGTATGCTTATTGTTTTTTGAATCATGCTGCCATGTGACCGGGAGGCTGTTCCCCTCCTGGCTTGCGTTGAGCATGAGCTCCACCTGTTTGTCATCGGCGACATCGGCAGTATAAACCGTTCCAAGAAGTACTTCTTTCGTAAGATCCGATTCCGAAACCGCTTTATGGTTATCAATACTCACATCAAAATCCTGGCGGATGGTCCTGAACTGGAACGTCATGGTTTTCATGGAATCGGGAACAGTGATCAGTTTGGAGAGGAAGAACTCAACTGTGAACACTTTATCCTGAGGCAAGGGTTCATCGGGCCTGAATTCTATGGTGCGGCTGTCGGTCCAGTATGTTGTCCCTTTGACAGAAGGTCTGATCTGCAGGAGATCGTCTTTAAGCGGGATGTTCATGGAAGAAGAATCCACATAGTCGTCGTTAAGCCTGATCTTAATTGTTGAATGCGACGGGACCAGTCCGGATGTAAATGCCTGAACATACTGCCGGAAGGCCGGATTGACATGCATCAGCGGCCCTTTTGAAGACCGGCCGAGGGTTTGGAAAAGGATCAGCGAAACCAGGATAAGCAGGGCGGGTATCCCTAAAAAGAGCAGGAGTTTTTTTCGCGGTGACATAGGGTGGGATTTTAAGGAACGGAGGAATAATTATTGTTTAGTAAAGATATTAAATTATTAATTTTGGGACAGAACTAATTTCCAGATGAAAAAATCAATTTTTTTCGCTCTCAGCCTGTTGCTTGGCTGCAGTTATTCCTTTTCACAGAAGTCGTCCTGCATGACCGATTTCGACTTTGTGGTAAGCAAGGTAAAAAGTAATTATCCCGGGTATAATGATAAGGTTAAAGGGGATAAGGTGCAGGAGCTTACCCGCCTTGAGCAGGATCTGAGAAGGCGGATTGAGCTTCACCCCGACTCCTGCGGGGTATACTTAGATGAATACTGTCAATTCTTCAGGGACCATCATTTAAAAGTGAGGAGGAAACCGGGTCCCGACAGGGAATGGGTGCAGAGTGATACTTCATCTTACGGGAAGAATATTGCTGTTGACATCAACGAGCTTTTTTCACGTACCTCAGGTTCAACAACAATTGAAGGGTTATGGGTTTCCGGTTGGGGAGAAATGGCGGTGGTGAAAGATCCGGGCACAGATAATTACCTGGGTGTTTCGGTGAGTACGGTACGATGGAAACCCGGGCAGGTAATGTTTGAGTTTTGCCCTAATGAGCAGGCTGGAATAAACAAAGAAAGTCATCCGCCGTCAAATGATACTGTTTTTAATGTACGGGTGCATACAACCTGGAAGGGAGCCAGGGTTGGGAAGACTGTTGCAAGCCTGCATGTGAACCGGCGAATCCTTGAGATTCATGACGATAAATTTCTCGTCCGTAAAACTTCGACCCCGCGCAACGACCAGGCATTTATGAGGTCATACGTACCCCTTTATCCGAACGGGGGCAATGTTTATTTCACCTATGGAATACTCAGCGACAGCACTTTCTTTATCAGACCCAACAGTTTTGACGGGTTTAAGGACAGGATTGAAAAAACCATCACTGACCACTGGAAGGATATCATGAGCAGGCCCAACCTGGTGATTGACCTCAGGGCCAACGGGGGAGGGCAGGATGATGAATGGCAGATGCTGTTCAGACTGATCTATACAAGTCCGTTTTTAAGCAAGGGAGTGGAATGGTATGCCTGTGAGGATAACATTAACATGTATGAAGAGGATCTGAAAAAGGGAACCTTGAGAAACGGGGATGAAGGTATCAGGTGGACTAAAACATTACTCGCCGAGATGAAGAAGAATCCCGGGGGATTTGTGATCCACCCCATGATGGGCAAGGACGATACCGTGAAAGAAGATACTGTTTACAAATATCCCAGGAGGGTAGGTATTATCATCAATGAAGGCAACGGATCCTCAGCCGAGCAGTTCCTCCTGGCTGCGAAAACAAGCAGCAAAGTCACTTTGTTTGGTGATACTCATACAGCAGGTGTGCTTGACTATTCAAATTCGGTGCCTGTTGACCTGCCTTCGGGAAAGTATTATATGAGGTATCCCATGACCCGTTCACGCAGGCTTCCCGATCATCCAATTGACAACATTGGTATCGCGCCCGATGTGTTCATTCCTTATCCCCCCAATTACCAGTTGTTTGATAAGACTGATATCTGGATTGAGTATGTTAAAGACTGGCTTGAGGCGGGGGGGAAATAAAACAATACCCGGAATTTGCATCATTCCTCGTTCCTGTCCTCATGCCTCGATGCGGCATATTTACCCACCAGAGTGGCTACGATGATGGCAATATACATCTGGCCGGTGATGGAAATAAAAATAGTGAGAGAACGGGTATATGGCTCTTTTGGGAGCATATCGCCAAAACCGGTTGTGGTGAGGGTAACAAAGGTAAAATACATGAAAGCATCGAGATGTCCCACGCTGGAATTGTCATCACTGGCAGGGAAACTGAAAGCCAGGGGGTCATAATGATTAATTAGACTGATCACCATGGCGAATATCAGCCCGATAAGGAGGTAAATGATGATTGACTCAAGTATGATCCGGATCTTGATGGTTTTTGAATCAATTAAATGTCTAACCATTCCTACGATCACAAAACCGAAGAAAATGATATTCAGGGAGTAGGAAAAAGCAAACAAAACAGGCATTTTCAATGAAGCTGAAATCCAGAGCAGGACCACTGCACTGATGGCAACGGGAAGAAAAGCCGGGTGTTTCCTGTCGGAAGTAATAAAACCCAACAGAAAGATAAGGGTGAACGAAAGATCATAGAACCATTTCTGGATGGGTTCCTGAAAAACAGGGATGAAAAATATTGTGAATATCACAGTACTCAGGAAGACAACATTCCATTTTATCCCTTCACGGAAAAATTTTATTATTGAGAATCTCATGTCATCGTGTATTACACTTTCCAAAGTTGGGGATATCCTGAGAATTAAACAAATCTTTAAAAACTTTGAAAACTGAAAATCTACTTCTATGTTTGCATATTGAATTAAGAGGATTAAAATGATCCCTTGCAAAACCAGTTTTTTTACCCCGGCAAAAGGAAATCCTTTCGGTGCTGTAAACTTGATCATTGCCCTGATGATCTTTTTTGCAGGAAATATTTTCTCCATGAAATGTGTTGCACAATACAACCAGTACAACCAGTACGAAAGCCAGGCAGGGACTCCGGCGCTGGCTCCGCCCCGCCATCATAACCCTCCCAAGGACGAGGAAGTCAAGGATAATGACAAGACCTTTAAGAAAATAGACAAGCAGCCCGAGTTCCCGGGAGGAACCGAAACCCTGTTCAGGTTCCTGAGGCAAAATATAAAATATCCACCAAAGGCTGTAAGCATGAAACTGGAAGGGAAGGTATTCGTGGGATTTACTGTTAAAGCCGATGGTTCGGTCGACAATGTGGAAGCTATGAGAGGTATCGGCGGAGGCTGTGACGAAGAAGCTGTACGGGTGGTAAAACTCATGCCAAAATGGAAGCCCGGTGAAGTGAAGGGAAAATCTATTGATGTGAGCATGGTACTTCCAGTCAAATTTCCACCGGATACTCTGAGTTTAAAAAAACAGCTGCAATAGAAGGAATTTATGCAGGAGAAAATATATAGCCTTGAATTGCTTGACGATGGCATGCCTGCTTCTTTTGTGATCAGGACCATGGAGGAAATTGCAGACCGCCAGCAGGGTATTGCCGATGACCCACACCGGCATAATTACTACTCGGTGATCTGGCCCTTCAGCGGCTCGGGAAGGCATGTGATCGATTTCAGGGAATACCCTATCCTTCCCCATCATATCTTCTTTGTAAGTCCGAGCCAGGTCCACCAGATCATATCCAGTCCTGATATTACGGGACTGGTCATACTATTCACCCCTGAGTTCCTGATGAAAAACAGCATACGTGAAAATTTCATTTCGAATCTCCGACTATTCCGCGACAGCAGCGAGACCCCCGCATTGCCTTTTTCCAACCCCAGGCTGCAAACCCTTCTTTTATTCGCCGACCGTATTAAAGAAGCCTATGCATCGGAACAGGAAATGAAATATGAAACCATCGGAGCTTACCTGAAACTCTTCCTCATCGAATGCAACGCCCATTGCAGCCTGTTCCCCGATACCAATACCCAACACATCGAAGTGGGCAAGTCTATGGTACAACGGTTTAAGAACCTGGTGGAGACTCATTTTCATCAATGGCACCAGGTGAAGGAGTATGCCGGAGCTCTTCATGTGAGCCCGAATTACCTTAATGAAGTGATCAAATCGAATATCGGCGTTTCAGCCAAGGATTTTATCCGCAACCGGCTGCTGCTGGAAGCAAAGCGTACCACAATATTCACTGGTAAGTCAGGCAAGGAGATTGCTTTCGAACTGGGGTTTGACGACCCTTCACATTTCAGCAAATTCTTTAAATCGGGGACCGGACAGTCACTCCTGGAATTTAAACACAGCCATTCGGGTTAACCGTGATTTTTCCTATTTAAACCATGATTTGTCCATTTCCGGTGAACGAAAGCCGGGGTAATTTTGCAGAAAAGATAAACATCATGGAAACAACAAAAACAAAATGGGTGATAGACCCTTATCATACAGAGATACTTTTTAAAGTAAAACACCTTGTCATCTCAACAGTGACCGGCAAATTCGAAAAATTCGACGGTGCCGTTTTTACAAACGGAGATGACTGGAGCAATGCCGAAGTGGAATTCTCGGCCGATATCGACAGCATCAATACCGGGGTAGGCGACCGCGACGGCCATTTGAAATCAGCTGATTTCTTCGACGCTGCCAATCATCCGAAGCTTATTTACAAATCGACTTCGTTCAAAAAGACAGGCGGCGATGAATTCGTGATGAATGGAGATATGACCATACGCGGAACCACCCGTCAGCTTGAGATGAAAGTCTCTTTTGGCGGCATCATGGTCGATCCTTACGGAAATACAAAAGCAGGGTTTGAATTAAGCGGGAAAATCAACCGTAAGGAATTCGGACTGCATTGGAATGCCATCACCGAAGCCGGCGGCATGGTCGTGGCCGACGAAGTGAAGCTTGCGCTTAACGTGGAACTTTTAAAAGTTCAGTAAACAGGGATTTTTTATGAAAACCATCATTCACAGGGGGAGCAGCCGTGGGCATTCGAACTACGGCTGGCTCGACACACATTATACCTTCAGCTTTGCAAACTATTACGATCCTTCAAGGATACATTTTGGCGCGCTCAGGGTAATCAATGACGATATAATAGACGGGGGCGGCGGGTTCGACAAACATCCGCACGATAATATGGAGATCACGACCATAGTTCTGGAAGGGACGCTGGAGCATAAGGACAGCATAGGGCATATCCAGCAGTTGCACCCAAACGAGGTTCAGGTGATGACCGCCGGAACAGGGATCTTTCACTCCGAATACAACGCCGATCCTGAGATCCCTGTAAAGCTTTTCCAAATATGGGTTTTCCCTGCCACGAAAAACCTTACACCCAGATATGACCAGAAGGCATTCGACCCTTCGGAACGAAACGGGCAATGGCAAAGGTTGGTATCTCCCGATGAGGCCGGGGCGCTCTTGCTGAACCAGAAAACCTGGTTTTCGAGGATCAGCTTATCCGCCGACAAAAACACTTCATATAACCTGCATGATAAGTCTCACGGGGCTTATGTTTTTATCATTAACGGGTCTGCGGATGTCGCTGGTACCAGGCTTGAAGACCGCGACGGAGTAGGAATTTCGGATGCTTCCGAAATTGATATCAGGGCGGTCGCCGATGCCGATATCCTGCTGATAGAAGTCCCGATGCAATGGTGATCTGACTGAAATTTTGTTACTTTTACCTGAGTAATAAATTTTCAGGCATGGGGAAACAAGGTACAGGTTTCGGCTCATTATTTGCAGGAGTCAGACCGGGGAAACTCTTAAAACCTCTCAGAGAAGTGAGGTTTATTGCGGGTTTCCTTTTTTTCATTCCTTTGGTCTGTATGAATTTTGCCTCTACAGCCCAGGTTTGCACCTTCAACAAGCAATACCTCGACACACTTAAAAAAGGCCGTCCCACCGGCAATCTTTACCTTGGCTTTTATTTTCTTCAGGATGCAGTGCAGTATCTGTACCTGACTTCCACCGCTTCGGGGCTTGTGCAGGATTCGCATAATCTGTATGAAATCTCGGGCGTGATCAATTACCAGGGGCTCAGAGAGCGTTCAACAAACAATACCGGGTATGTTTTTGTTCATTCAAATCTTTTCAATCACAGTTACGCTGAAGGCAAACTGATCAAGAGTAAACTGAGCATGGAACCTTTCGCAATGTTCCAGTTTGATGAGGACCGGGGAATCAATGCCCGCTGGCAGACCGGGGTCTACGCTGTTCCTCTGATCCTGGAGAGGCAGAAGATCAGGATACAGGCCGGTTTCGGGTTCCTTTACCAATGGGACCGGTATGACCTGCTCCCGCCCGATTATGAGGGCTGGTGGAGCGAGGAGGAATGGAAAGTCATTAAGGACGATATAAAAAAACTCGATCACGACAGCACGGGTTTTGCCTGGCGCAACGGCGTAAGGGCTGCTGCTTATCTTAGTTTTAACGGGACATTCGGTAAGATCTTCGATATGAATATCATCGTGTCGTACCAGCAACCTTTTGTCAGCAATTTCAAAGGTACCGAGCTGTATGATGTTTCTGCGGATTTCAAAACCCCTTACCCCTGCATTACAGTTGAAACGATAATGAATTTCAAACTGTTAAAATGGCTGGCCGTGGATCTGAGATATTATATGCAACACGACCGAAACCAGGTCACATTTTATCTGCCCTATTATATGTATTCGGTTACCATGGGGGTATCATTCACAATCTGATCCACCTGTATCAAACTAAGATCCAGTTATCCAGCTATCCAGTCATCCAGTTATCCAGTCATCCAGCTATCCAGTCATCCAGCATCCTCTGTCCGTAAGCCGTGATCACTGATTCGGGGTGAAACTGTAATCCGCAGACATCAAAAGTATTATGAGCCAGTCCCATGATGGTATCGTCTTCCGACCGGGCAGTTATTCTAAGGCAGGATGGAAGGGAGGCTTCTGAAACCGCCCAGGAGTGATAAAGCCCGACCTCAGTATTATCCGGGATCCCATTGAAAATATAATGTTCCGGGCGGATGATATTCAGGTTGCGGGGCTGTCCGTGTACTACTTTGGGCAGGTTATACAGCTTTCCGCCATAAAACAGCGCGATGGCCTGAAGGCCGAAACAGATGCCGAGAATGGATTTCTTTTCGCCGTATTCCCCGAGGATCTCGAACATAGCCGGCTGTTCAGCGGGAAGTCCCGGACCGGGCGAGAAAATGATCTTGTCGCAGGATGCAACGGATGAAAGATGCAGTTCATCCGATTTTACCACATTAAAGCTAACTTTGCCGTTATTACGCAGAAGTTCAACGAGGTTGAAAGTGAAAGAATCGTGGTTATCGAGTACAAATATTTTCATGGGCCGGCTGGATGCGATCGGTAAAATTAACGAATATGCCGCAAAGAAAATTCCTTTCCTGCTGGTAACCGATTTTGAGGGCTTTCACACGGCCGTCATGACCATCGCCGAAGCAGAAGATCAGGGGATAAGGTTCAGGATGCAGGAAGCGGGAAGCAGGAAGCGGGAAGCAGGAAGCAGGAGGGACCCAGTTGAAAAGACAAGACCCTTCAGCTTTTCAGCCAGGCCCGTGGATTTTGAAACTTATCGTCTTGCTTTCGAAAAAGTGAGCTGGCACCTTAAAAGGGGAGATACTTACCTGATCAATCTTACATTTGCCACGGAACTGGATACCGTACTTAGCCTCAGGGAAATATTTGAATTGAGCCATGCGCCTTATAAGTTGCTTTTCGAGGATCATTTTACAGTGTTTTCGCCCGAACCCTTTATCAGGATTGAAAATGGGATTGTAAGGTCAAATCCAATGAAAGGCACAATTGACGCCGGAATCCCCGATGCGGAGGCCAGGTTGCTGGCCGATAAAAAAGAATTTTTTGAGCATAATACGATTGTTGACCTTATCCGCAATGACCTGGCAATGATAGCCTCTGAAGTGAAGGTTGAACGATTCCGTTATATTGAAAAGATCAGGACAAACAAAAAGGATTTGTTGCAGATGAGTTCGGAGATCAGCGGGAAATTGCCGGGGGATTACCTGGAGCATCTCGGGGAAGATATTTTCAGATTATTGCCTGCCGGTTCCGTCAGTGGGGCGCCGAAAGAAAGGACGGTACAGATCATAAAGGAAGCCGAGGCAGGCGGGAGGGGATTCTATACAGGAATTTTCGGGTATTTCAATGGACGGGATTTTTCATCCGCAGTCATGATACGTTTTATTGAAAAGGAGGATGGCGTTCTGCGTTTCAGAAGCGGGGGAGGGATCACCGCCCTGAGCGATTGCCAGAGCGAGTATGATGAACTTATCGCAAAGGTTTATGTGCCGCTTATTTGAGACCATACGAATCGAGAACGGGCTGCCGCTCCACCTGCGCTGGCATGAAGAACGCATGCTGAAGTCGGGTTTCAGGATGCAGGATGCAGGATGCGAACCAGCTGCCGGGCTCAGGGTCCCAGGGACCCGGCTTAAACTGATGCTGCGGGTTCCTGAGAACATGCAAAAGGGGATAGTGAGATGCAATATGATCTATGAAAAGGATCTTATTGAAGTTACTTTCAGGCATTATGTGAAATACCCGGTAAGGAGCCTGAAGCTGGTAAATGCCGATTCTATTGATTATCATTTGAAATATTACGACCGCAAGGCCCTGGAAGAATTAGTTGCCATGCGGGGAGAATGCGATGAAATTATCATTGTAAAGGACGGGCTGATCACCGACAGCAGTATTTCCAACCTGATCTTTTATAACGGCTCCCGCTGGTACACCCCTGCCAATCCCCTACTTGAAGGGACCTGCCGTTCCAGGCTGCTGGCCGAAGGAAAGGTATTGAAGCGTGAGATCAGGCCCGGGGACCTGGATCAATACCAGGGTTGCAAGCTGATCAATGCCTTCAGGGAGCCTGAAGATGAAAAGATGATAAGGATGGAAGATGTAAGATTTCTGACTTGAGAGAAATCAGGGGATTACATCTAATAGATGAGCAGCTTTACCGAATACTTCCTTGAGCTTTGGTTTACAGTGAAAAGATACAGCCCCGGAGATACATGGGGCAGGCTGATCATGGTGCTTTCGCCACAGGTTTTATTCCCTGAATAAATGGTATTCCCTTGAGCATCCTTGACACTGAAAAAAAATGTCTTCATCGCGGGATCCTCAAATTTAATATTGACAATACCATTTGATGGATTAGGGAACACAGAGATATGTCTTTCTTCAACACTTAGATCTGAGATTCCTACCGGTAGATTGTCGCCCAGCAGGCCAATGAATGCTCCTGAATTATATGAATACATCTTTGAGGTTCCCAGTGTGAGTGTGTCATTGATTATTCTTCCTCCTATCAGCATGGAATTCTTGTTATACACCGCGAGGCTCATCAGGTTGTAATAATTGTTATACCCGTCTGAAAAGGCTGATTGGGGTATATTTTTATTCCATATAAAGTTCCCCGAGGCATCATATTTCACAAAAAAGCTGTTGTTTGCTCCTCCTGTAAACGTTGGGCCATTATCAAAAATCAACTGGCTCATATAATCCCCACCCATGTAGCAGCTGCCTTCCTCATCCAGTCCCATCTGGTATGCAGGCCATGTATAATCCTGGCATCGCAGTGCATGGGCCCAGAGGGGAGTCCCGTCAGCGGAATACTTCGCAATAAAGAGGTTATTAACCCAGGGGCTGGTTATTGACAATGAACCAAAACTCATGCTTGTTCCCCAAAACAAACCTGAAATGAAGGAATTACCGGAATTGTCGGTTACAATTGCATGCCCTCTTTCATAGGCTGAACCGCTTGAGCTGCCCGCCTGCTTTGCCCATAGTGAATTTCCTTCCCTGTCGAATTTTACTAGGAAAACATCGTAACCTCCAAGACTGGTCAGAGAATTAGTTCCAAAATTGACTGTTCCCCTGAAAGCACCTGTGATGTAGAGATTATTTTGTGAGTCAGCGGAAATACCTCTTCCCATTGCACCTTGGGTTCCTCCGAAGTTCTTTGCGAAGACAAGGCTGCCGTCGGAAGAATATTTGATAACAAAAACATCAGAATTATAAGTGCCATGGCTGACAAGAATCGTATTTCCTACCTTCAGCGTATCATAGAACCAGCCGGTAAGGGAAACATTGCCATCGATGTCGGTTGTGATGCCACCCACCGCGGTCATGTTATTATAAGCCACGAAAGTTTGTATCCATTGAAGCATGCCCCCCTTGTCATATTTGACCAGATAGGCCGAGTAACCTTTGGGATGGGAAGTCCTGAGCAGGCTCCCTTCAATTGTCAGTGAGTCGGTGTAACACCCCCACGCAAAGCAATTGTTGGAAGAATCGATACAAACACCCGACGGAGTGGCTGCCTGTGTAAGTGGTGTAGTAAACAGTTTTTGCCAGATCACCGAACCATCCCCGTCGATCTTTGTTAGGCTTGCCCCGAAAGCATTCACCGGGGTACCATTAAAATAAACAGTCCCCTGGCAGTGACCGTGGATATAGGACTTGCCTTCATGATCTATGCACATCTGGTACCATATATCCGACAGTCCACCGTCGGAAGATGATGGTTTGTCCCAGAGAAGAGATGCAGATTGATCGTATTTGATGATATGGGAATTGAAATAATAATCATTCGACTGTATCATCTCCCCGTTTGCAAGGACTTGAGTCCTGGTGGGTGAATTCTGAAGATCCCCGGCCCATTGTTTTGCCCCGGCAGATGAGTACGATGCCACAAAATTCCCATATTTGGTAAGGTTTGAAGAACCGAAAGTAAACCCCATGTCGTAGTAACTGAACACAAAAGGATTTCCGGTTCCGTCAAGAGATAATTGAACAGGGTAATCCCACACATTCCGGTCGGCAAACTGTGAAGCCCAAAGTGCGGTTCCTGAAGAGTTATATTTTACGATAAACAGGGGCGTAAACCCTGATGGGTCAGTCAGTCTCACCGAAGCCGGCCGGAACCTGATACTGTCGGCAAAGTAACCACTGCTGTAAATATTACCTGAATTATCAACCGCGATGGAAGAAGCTTCTGATATCCCTGATGCGCTTTTCCCGTTATCGGCCCAGGTAAAATTCCCGCTGAGGTCGGTCTGCCCGAATAATGATGAAGGATAATTGCCCGAACTAAGGGTAGTAGTTCCGAAGGTTGCTGATGAGGAAATATACCCACACAGGTATAGGTTTGAATTGTTACAGGCGATATCTGCAAAATAAGCATTCGAATAGCTTTGTGAATATGCCAGCTGACCCGAAGAGTTGAATTTAATGATCCTGGCTTCTCCCGTGGTCTGCAGGTTTGCGGTCATATAGGAATTTCCGCCGGCGTCGGCTGAAAGTCCGGTTACAATAAGACTTTCAGTATCAGAATATTTAGCTGCCCAAAGATTGTTCCCACTTGCATCGAACCTGGCCACAAATGCATCATTATGCCCCGAATAGATCAATAAATTTGCGGGGAAGGAAGCCGTACCATTAAAGATCCCGTTTACCAGAAAGTCACCGTTACTGAGTATAACCAGTCGGCAGGGGAATATTGATTTCCCGTCAGAGGCAGGGATCTTTTTAACCCATATGGCATCACCCGAAGAGTTTGTCTTAACAATAAACAGGTCGGAAGAACCCGAACTGTTAATAGTAATATTATTAAATGTAAGGGAGCCGTTAAAATGGCCCGTCATATAAAAATTTCCATTGCTTTCGCTGTTGATGTCCTTTGAAACAGGACCTCCGTTCCCGGCGTATTTTTTGGACCAGTTCCAGGAAGGTTCTGTCGTGGGACTACTGATATTCCCGGTAGATTGTGAATAGCTGAAAACTGAAAACAGGCAGCAAATCAGCGGTAAGGATTTCTGAAGGAGTTTCATCTGGATGTAAATTTGGAATAGAGAATGTAAATATATGAAAATTCATCGTCGACATGATGCTCACTTCATTCTAACACTATCAAGCTAAAACTATCTTGAGCAAATTATCGGTAAAACCCGGCTCTACGTAGGTTAAATTCCGGCAGTAGGTGGATTTCGATCCACCGCTGGACTGAAATTGTTAATTTTGCAGTCCGAATTCAGGTTTCTTCCCGCAGTGGAATAATAACCTTAGACTGCCTGAACCTGTCAGAAAGAATATTATGTATACGAAAGCGATACTGAATATCATCCTCATCATTCTTATTACCGGAGGAAGTTCCTGCTCCGGAAATAAAAAGAAGAACGGAGGCAAGGATGCTCCATCTATTTCCTTCCTTGAAGGGTATGTTGTCACTCCTTCGGTGGTCGATGAAACAATTGGAATTTCAGGCACTTTGCGACCTTTCGAGGAGACTGTTTTAATGCCTGAGATGCCGGGCCGGGTGGTCATGGTCAACCTGCCGGAGGGCCAGCTTGTTAAAAAAGGTACCATGCTGCTGAAGATCTTCGACGGAGACCTGCAGGCCCAGCTTAAAAAGGCCCAGACGCAATATGAGATCGGCAAACAGATCCTTGACCGCCAGGCCGAATTGCTGAAGGTCGACGGTATCAGCCAGGTAGAATATGATCAGCAGGAATTACAGGTCACATCGATCTTGAATGATATAGACCTGTTAAAGGCCCAGATTTCAAAAACTGCGATCCTGGCTCCCTATGATGGCGTAATAGGCTTGCGAAACATCAGTTTGGGCGCACAGGTCACACAATCGACCCCTATTGCCACGATCCGCGAATCGGACAAGCTGAAACTTGATTTCTCGGTTCCCGGTAAATACAGTTCCATGATCCACAAGGGAACTAAAATAAAATTCACTGTTGAGGGAGACGACAAGAAATACGATGCCGTGGTAATGGCGACCGAAGAGGGGATTGACCTGAATACCCGGAACCTGAAAGCCAGGGCTGTGGTTGAATCTCATGCCCCGACTCTTACGCCCGGGGCTTATGCCAGCGTGGAGCTGAGACTTAGCGAAAACAGCAATGCGCTGATGATCCCTACCCAGGCCATTATTATGAAAGAACGGAGCAAGAGTGTGATAGTAAGCCGGGGAGGGAAGGCTGTAGTTGTTCCGATCAAGACCGGAGTAAGGAAGGCCGGCACAATCGAAGTAATCCAGGGCCTGAGCGCTGGTGATACGGTCGTGGTAACCGGTGTTTTATTCATCAAGCCTGAAATGGAACTTACCTTTGCGAAAATAAAATAAGGGATATGACGATTTCCGATTTCGCGATAAAACGACCTGTTGCCAGCATCGTGATGAGCCTCATTATAGTGCTCTTCGGATTTGTAGGCTTTTCATTTCTGGGGGTAAGGCTTTACCCCGCTATTGATCCGCCTACGATTAATGTCCAGACGACCTATGCCGGCGCCAATTCCGATATTATTGAATCGCAGGTCACCGAACCGCTTGAAAAATCCATAAACGGCATTGAAGGCGTACGTTCCATTTCTTCATCTTCTTCGACAGGATCGAGCAATATTACGGTAGAGTTCAATGTGGGCGCCGATCTTGAGAAAGCGGCCAATGATGTGCGTGATAAGGTAAGCCAGGCGGCAAGGAACCTTCCTCAGGACTTGGATGCTCCTCCCGTAGTATCAAAAGCCGATGCCAACAGTGACCCAATCATCACGGTGGCTGTTCAGAGTACTACCATGAACCCCATGGACCTCAGTGATTATGCCGAGAATGTGTTGCAGGAGAAACTACAGACCATCCCTGGTGTAAGTTCTGTCATGCTTTACGGTCAGAAGAGACCGGCCATGCGGCTCTGGCTGGATCCCAGGAAAATGGCTGCCTACAACCTCACTGCCGAAGATGTGAATACTGCGCTGATGAAGGAGAATGTAGACCTTCCCGGGGGCAAGGTCAGGGGCAGGTCCACCGAACTTATTGTGAAGACCTATGGCAGGCTGACCACCGAAGATGATTTCAACAACATGATCATACGGCAAACCAATGACCAGGTAATCCGCCTGAGCGATATAGGTGAAGCATCTTTGGGGGCCGAAGTCGATGAAACCGGGGTAAAACTCAATGGAGCGACAGGAATATCCCTGGCCCTGATCCCCCTGCCCGGATCAAACCAGATCGCTATTGCCGATGAGTTTTTTAAACGGTTCAATGAGATCAAAAAGAACTTACCCCCCGGGATGAAGCTGGATATTGGTTATGACAAGAGCAAATTCATGAGGCAGTCGGTGACGGATGTGGCCGAGACCATCCTGATCGCTATCGGGCTGGTGGTGCTTATTGTCTTCCTTTTCTTCAGAAATACGGTTATAGCCCTGCGGCCGCTTATTGATATTCCGGTATCCCTAATCGGCTCTTTTTTCCTGATGTATATTTTCGGTTTCTCGGTTAATGTGCTAACTCTTCTTGCAATTGTCCTTGCGACAGGTCTGGTAGTCGACGACGGCATCGTGGTCACAGAAAACATCTACAAAAAGATTGAACAGGGAATGGATAAATATAAAGCCGCTTTTGCAGGCACACGGGAAATTCTTTTCGTGGTCATTGCCACTTCCCTGACCCTGGCGATTGTGTTCATTCCAGTTATTTTCCTTTCGGGTTTTACAGGAAGGTTGTTCAGAGAGTTTGGGATTGTACTTGCCGGTGCAGTTCTTATCTCCGCTTTTGTGTCTCTTACTTTGACACCTGTGCTGAATGTGAAGATGGGCAGGGCCGATATCAAGTCCCTGAAGTTTTACAGGATGACAGAACCTTTTTTTGCAGGGCTTGACAGGGGCTACCGATCCCTGCTGAGCTGGTTCATGAAACGTAAATGGGTCAGCCTTGCTATACTGGGGGCATGCTTTATCCTGGTGTTTGTCCTGTTTAAATCGATCAGGTCAGAGCTGGCGCCACTCGAAGATCACAGCATTCTTAGGACTACCATCACTGCACCTGAAGGCACGGATTTCGATTATATGGAAAGGCTTGTCAATAAGATTTCAGATACTTTGAGTAAAAAAGTACCTGAGGCGAGATTGATTTTCGCAAGAACCGGTTCAGGCTTCGGCAACACTTCAACCAATACCGGCGGGATCAATATTTTTCTGGTCGAACCTAACCAGAGGAAAGCAAGTCAGCAGCAGGTCTATGACAGGCTGGTAAAGATATATAAAGGATTTCCGGAAGCCAGGATCATTCCTATTCAGGAGCAGACCATATCAACATCTCTTTCTGCAGGATCCCAGCTTCCTGTGCAGTTTGTTCTCCAGAACCTGGATTTCGACAAGCTAAGGGAAGTGGTTCCCCGTTTCCTTGACCTTGCCCGTAAAGACCCGACTTTCGGCAATGTGGATGTGAACCTGAAATTCAATAAACCTGAGATCAATATTATTGTGGACCGGATGAAAGCGACCGATCTTGGAGTAAATGCAATCGACATTTCGAATACCCTTCAGTTTGCCTTAAGCGGGAAGCGTTACGGTTATTTCCTGAGGAACGAGAAGCAGTATTATGTCATTGGCCAGTTTGATCGCGAGAGCCGGAACAAGCCGGCCGATATAGCATCGATGTATGTGCGCAGTAACGGCGGACAGCTGATACAGCTTGACAACCTGGTGAGGATGCAGGAAAGCAGCGAACCTCCTACGTTATATCATTACAACAGGTATAAATCGGCAACGATCTCCGCTTCACTGGCCCAGGGAAAGACACTTGGTGAGGGGATTACAGCCATGAAAAAGATCGCGAAGGAGACTCTCGATGGTTCGTTCAATACCGACCTGCTCGGACCTTCCCGTGACTTTGCCGAAAGCAGCTCGAACACTTCGTTTGCATTTGTTCTGGCTCTGGTTTTGATCTACCTGATCCTTTCGGCCCAGTTTGAAAGTTTTATCGATCCGCTCATCATCATGATCACCGTACCGCTCGCTGTTACCGGTGCATTGCTTTCGCTTTTCATTTTCGGGAGCACCCTGAACATTTTCTCGGAGATCGGGATGATCATGCTGGTGGGCCTGGTCACCAAGAACGGTATCCTGATCGTGGAATTTGCGAATCAGAAGAGGAAGCTTGGATTGTCGAAAAGTGAGGCGGCGTTTGAGGCGGCAGCTGCGCGCCTGCGCCCAATCCTGATGACTTCCCTGGCGACGATTTTCGGAGCTATGCCTATCGCGCTGGCTCTGGGCGCAGGCGCGCAAAGCCGAACCCCTCTTGGTATCGTCGTGGTAGGAGGACTTTTGTTTTCACTTGTACTTACGCTCTTTGTCATCCCTTCCATGTATGTCATGATGTCGGGGAAAAAAGAACAAATTCCTGATTATTCCGAAGGCCATGCTGAATAAGACAATCCAACTGTTGTTTGGTATGCTGATGGCCGCAACTGGTTTATCAGCCCAGTCCCTGATGAGCGTAGAAGATGCAGTCGGGATAGCGCTCAAAAACAATTACGATGTATCCATTGCAAGGAATAATGCCGATGTGGCAAAAGTGAATAACACCTTGGGAAACGCAGGGATGCTGCCGAATTTCACTGTGACCGGGACCGACAATTATTCAGTGAACAATGTATACCTGAACCCCTCTTCGGGAAGCGCTATAACCTCATCCGCCGGTAAATCCAATTCATTTAATGCAGGGGCTGCATTAACCTGGACCTTGTTTGACGGGACCAAGATGTTTATCACCAAGAACAAGCTGACCCAGATCGAAAAACTGGGCGAGATCCAGTTCCGGGATATGGTGATGCAGACCGTGTATAGCGTGAACGTGGCGTTTTACCAGGTGGTTGTGCAGAAGCAACAGCTGATTGCCATACGCGATGTGATGGCGTACAGCCTTGAACGGGTTAAAATCCTTCAGAAAGGGTATGATGCAGGAATTGCCCATAAAAACGACCTCCTTCAGGCCAAGATCGACCTGAATGTGAACCGGGAAGCCGAGATTGACCAGCTGAACAATATCAGGAATTCCAAACGGGCCCTGAACCAGGTCATTGCCCGGGATCCGGAAACCGAATTTGAAGTTGCCGATTCAATTCCATTGAATTACCAACCTGATCCTGTTGACCTGATGAATAAACTTTATGTTAACAATACCAGTGTGCTTTCATACCAGAAACAGGTGGATATTGCAAAACTGAGCCTCGGAGAATTTAAAACCTACCGCCTGCCAAAACTGAATTTTGTTGCTGCCTATAATTTCCAGCAAAGCGATAACAGCGCTTCCAATATTCTCACAAACCGCACTTACGGACCGCTGGTCGGCGGCAGCCTCGTCATCCCGGTGTACCAGGCGGGCAACGCCTTGCGACAGGTCAAAGCGGCCAAGATCCAGCTCCAAACATCACAGTACAGCCTCGAAAATGTGAAACTCCAGGTCAATACTGAGCTGAAAACTGCGCTTACCGACTTTGATGACCAGAAGACTCTGCTGGGCATAGAAAAGGATAACCTGACCCTTGCAAAAGAAAACCTCAGGATATCCCTCGAGAGGCTGAGACTCGGGCAAACCACGGCGCTGGAAGTGAGACAGGCCCAAGAGAGCTACGCCAATTCCCTGGCGCGCTTTTACAGCTTCGAATTCAATCTGAAAGTTGCCGAGACCAGGCTCAAGCAGTTGGTTGCAGGTTTGTAGGACTTGATTTTCGCTTTATTACTCCTTATATTTGTTCACTCGTCACCAGTCACTGTTCACCAGTTTCTTAAACCATAATGTATGGAAGAGAAAACCTTAAAACCCGAATCCCTGAAAACAGCTGCTCCAATCACCGAGCTTCAGAAGCTGAAACTGATCTTTGATGTTGTCAAATGGCTCATCGGATCAGTGGCCCTGGTCATTGTCACCATGACCATCGATTATGGCTTCCGCGATCGTGCAGCAGGACTGAATGAGGCCAAACAATACGACCATTATGTGACCGAACTGATCGTGTTAAACAAGGAAGTTGGCCCAAGACGTTTGCTGGCCCAGTATTTTTCATACGTTCTTCCTTCCCCGACATTGAGAAAATGCTGGCAGGACTATTACTGGGTTGTGAATTCCGAATACCGGGCAATGGTGAAGCAAGACTCAGTCCTGGGCCTGAAACTGAAATCATACCTGACGATGAAATCGGTCACACCCCAAGACCAGTTCGAATTTGAAGCGCTTGCAAAACAAAAGAAGTACACCGAGAAGGAGCTATATGGCGAATTCAGACTGCCCACCGCCAAAAACTAAAATTTTCGTAACGATCATCGCTATCATCACGACATCCCGATTTTTAATATATTTGCTTCAACTAATCTTCATCCCCGTCCATGAAGCAACTTAATGTCGTTTGGTCAACAGGTGAAAAGGATGTAGCCATGAGAATGATTTTCGTATACCTGATGGATGCGAAAAGTATGGGATGGTGGGATGAGATCAATCTCGTCATCTGGGGCCCTTCGGCCAGACTTCTCGCCAGTGACGCCGATGTACAGCGGGAGCTGGATTTTGTTCAGCAAAGCGGAATCAATGTCCAGGCTTGCAGAGGTTGTACTGAAGCCTATGGCGTTACTTCAGTTATCAGGTCCCTGGGAATCGAAGTGAAATACATGGGAGAGGTGCTCACCCAGTACCTGCAGGGAGAGGGTAGGGTCATTACGTTTTAGTAACTCATGATCCGCTAACCGTGAACCGGTTCACGTTCACGGTTCACGTCTTATAATATTCCACCGTCCTCCTGAACGCTTCTTCCACACTGTACTTTGGTTTAAACCCGAAATCATTCACGGCTTTCCCTGATGAGAAAGTAAAATCGCTGCAGGTATAGATCACGGCAAACCTGCTGAATTTCACATTTATTTTTTTAAACGGGCGGATGAGCATTGCCGAAAACTCTGTTAAGGCACCCATCATATAGGCCACAGGCCTGGGGATCCAAAGACTCTTTGGCCATATCCTGTAGCCGGCCGCTACCACGACAGCATCATAAAAATGAAAAAAATTAGCGCTTCCCGAGTCTGTTATGAAATAGGCCTGACCTGCGAGCCGGGAATTCCCCTCGACCAGGGCTCTGGCAGCCTGGATATGCGCAACCGCCATATTCCCGGCATACACATGCTGTGATTTTGCGCTGCCATCGCCGATTCTTACGTAAAACCCGCTTTTTGCCATATCAATCAGTGAACCAATATGAAATGGATCGCCTTCTCCCCATATATCGGCAGGCCGCAATATAACGGTCGATAACCCTTCCCCGTTCGCAGCTGACACAAGCTTTTCGGCCTCGCTCTTGCTCCTGCAATACATATTCGGGAACTTTGTTGGGTAGGGAATGTTTTCATCGATATTGACCAGGGGCTTGCCGCCGAACACCGCATCAAGGGAGCTCGTAAAAACAAGGACCTTCACGCCATCCGCCTTACAGGCATTGATAACATTATGCGTACCTGTAGTATTCACTTTATATACATCTCCCGCCAGGTGAGTGCCCCAGTCAACAATAGCGGCAAGGTGCATCACTACGTCAATTCCCTTGCAGGCTTTATGCAAGGCATCCTGATCAAGGATATTCCCCTGTATAAATTCAATTCTCGGATCGGCCTGACCATTATAATCAGCGGAATCGAAAACGCGAAGTAATTTAATGGGAAGAGGTGATCGGGACGAAAGAAGTTCTTCAATCATGAATTTCCCAAGAAAACCGCATCCACCAGTCAACAGACAGTTTATCATTCGTTAGGGGTATGATCAAAAATTATTTGAAACCAAGGGATAATCCGCGAAAATACGTAATTAAATAATTCTTCACCATAGCTCAACAGATGCCGATCTTTGACAATAGGGGATAAGATTTCATGAAAAAGAACTATTAAAAACACCTGGCCTCTGTATTATTTTCAATCCATTTATCTAAGTTTGTAATTCAAATCGACGTATCATGAAATCAAAAATCAAAAAATTTTACACCTGGGCGATTATTATACTGTTTGTTGTGTCTGCAGCATTCATTTACTGGAAGTATTTCTTCGTTTACAGTGAAGGCAACCGGGCCGGATTATTGCAGAAATTCTCAAAACGCGGCAACATGTTCAAGACTTGGGAGGGAGAAATGGTCCTGAGCAGCGTGGTCAGCAACCAGAATGTTGCGCTTGCTTCGGAGAAATTTTTATTTTCTGTAACGGACGAGCGTATCGCAGACCAGCTTTCGCACCTTGCAAGCAGACCCGTAAACCTTCACTACAAAGAAATGAATGGTAAGCTGTTCTGGAGGGGGGATACAAAATATTTTGTTGATAGTGTGTGGCAATAATTAAATCGAATGGGTATGGAGCCAATTCTTAGGTTTAAACGAAGTGATCTGATGGATTTCGTGATCCATTATATGACAAAGCTCGGGGTGTCTCAGGAAGATGCCAAAACAGTGGGAAGAGTACTTATCTGTGCAGATATCAGGGGAGTTGAATCCCATGGTATGCAAAGGCTTGGCTCCTATTATGGAAGCAGGATAAGCAAAGGCTGGATGGACCCGAAAACGCCCTTTAAAATAATCACTGAAACTCCTTCCACTGCCCTGATAGACGGGGGGAACGGATTGGGGCAGGTGGTATCGTATAAAGCCATGCGTATGGCTATAAACAAGGCCAAACATGCCGGTATCAGTGCAATAACAATAAAGAACAGCAATCATTACGGGATTGCCGGATTTTATGCCCTGATGGCCCTGAGGGAAGGCATGATCGGGCTCAGCCTTACTAATTCCCAGCCACTTGTGGCTCCGACCTTTGGAAAAACTGCTGTACTGGGAACCAATCCTATAGCTCTTGCCGCACCTTCGGGCAAGCGTTATCCTTATTTGCTGGATATGGCTACTTCGGCTGTATCATATGGGAAAATCCAGATCTATGAGAAAAAACACGAACATATACCAATAGGCTGGGGTATTGATGAGGACGGGCAGGTCACCAATGAACCTTCAAAGATCAAACCAGGAGGTCATGGCGCATTGCTACCCCTGGGAGGAATGGAAGTAACTGCCGGGTATAAAGGTTTCGGTCTTGCTTTGCTTGTCGAAGTGTTATGCTCTATTCTTTCAGGCGGCAGTTTCCTGACGAATGTTGGTGGCCCGGGCAAACCGGACCCAACAGGTGTTTCCCACTTTTTCATGGCAATAAACATTGATGCATTCCGTCCTCTGTCAGATTTTAAGGATTCCATGGATTCCATGATCGATATACTGAAAAATTCTCCTATTGCCGTCGGCCGGGACGAGATCCTTATTGCCGGGGAAAAGGAATTTGAGTACGCGAAGTACAATGAATTGCATGGCGTCCCTCTGATTAAACCGATCGTTGATGATTTGAGAAAAGAAGGAGAAAGGGTCGGAGTGCTGTTTGATTGTCAGGTGGTAAGGGAGGATTAATTCACCCGGTTCAGAAAATTCACCAGTTTCCCGTTAAATTCCCTTGGATGTGTTTCATTCGGCATATGCCCTGCTCCTTTGATTTTAAATAATTCCATTGACGGGACATAGGTTTTGATGATTTTCGCCGACCGGGGAGGGAGCCAGCTGTCCTTTGTCCCCCAGATCACAAGAACAGGAATATTCTTCAGGCTGTCAATACTTAAGGGAATGGTTTCTTTGCAGTTTGAAAAGGAGCTAACGATAGCTTCAGAGGTTCCCGGTATTCTGAGCGGCATCATATATCCTGTGACATCGCTGGAATCGGGGTTTTGCTTGTAGCCGCTTTTCAGTAATTTATAAATACCCTCGAACGTCGGCATGCAATGATTAACATAATCCACGTAAAATTTGTTTAAAGGCCTGGTGTTTGAAGGGGAAAAAGTGATGCTCATGACGCCACTGTTCCTGTTGAAGAACATCGCATCGACCAGGATCAGGCTTTTCGTGCGTGTGGGCCGCATCAGGGCCATGGCTTCGGCCGCTCCTCCGCCTATTGAATGCCCAACGATATTCCACCTGGCAGTATCACCCCTGTCGATAAAGTCAAGCAGTTTCCATATCATTACAGCCCTGTGGCTCTGTGAATGATTGATCCATGTTCCCTTGTCGCTGTAGCCAAAGGCAGGCAGATCAAGAGAAAGAATGTTGTACCCGGCATTCACAAGGCTGTCATAATTCTTCCTGAAACTATAGGTTGATCCAAGAAATCCATGGATAAACACGATCTTCCCTTTGGCCGGCTTAACCTTTGTGACCCACAAACGATAATGGATCAATGCTGAATCAATGGTGGCAAAATGACTGTTTTTGAATGGCATGGTTACGTTCTTGGGAACAGGAGATGCATTCAGCGGATCGGAAATTGCCGTAATACCTGCAATAATCATCAGGAATATCCGTATTCTAGTAGTCATAGCATTGTCATTGGTGATGCAAATTTAGGAATTCGGTATCTTTGGCAGCAATATTTTTATAATGGAAAAGAAGAAAATCAATCCATACATGCCCGTTTGGTTTGCCCTGGTGATGATTGCAGGGATGTTCCTGGGTATTTGGCTATACAGCCATGCCCCCGGGCTCAGCCTCTTTAAAATCCAGGGGTCGGGCAAACTGAACCAGGTCCTTCAATATGTCCAGAAGAATTATGTGGATACCATTGGCAAGGCCCGGCTCGAGGAAAAAGCAATCACAGGTTTACTGGAAGGTCTTGATCCGCATTCAACCTATATAACCGCGGCCGAATTTCATGATGCCACGGATCCCCTTCTTGGAAGTTTTGAAGGGATTGGGGTACAGTTCAGGATCGAAAGCGACACAGTTACAGTGATCCTGCCTGTTGCCAATGGCCCCTCGGAAAAACTGGGTATTAAAGCAGGTGACCGTATCGTGAAAATTGAAGGAAAGAATGTAGCGGGCATCAAGATCTCGAATACTGATGTCATGCGGAAACTCAAAGGGCCAAAAGGAACACAGGTTACCGTGAGCATTTTCAGGAGGGGAGTAAAAGACCTTATCGATTACACTATTACCCGTGACGTGATCCCTACCTACAGCATGGATATAGCCTATATGGCAGGGCCGGTGATTGGGTATATCAAACTCAATAATTTTTCGGCAACCACCCATGATGAAGTACATGCCGCTCTTGAACAGCTGAAACAAAGCGGGATGAAAAAACTGATCCTTGACCTGAGAGGGAACGGCGGAGGTTATTTAACCGCTGCTGTTGACCTGGCGGATGAGTTCCTCCCTAAAGGCCGGCTTATCGTTTATACCAAGGGTGCTAATCATGATAAGGAAGAATATTTTTCTGACGGACAAGGCTTGTTTGAACAGGGCGACCTTCTGGTTATGATAGACGAATTTTCTGCCTCTGCCGCGGAGATCGTTACCGGGGCTATTCAGGACAATGACCGGGGTGTTGTCCTCGGAAGACGGTCTTTTGGTAAGGGTCTGGTGCAGGAGCAGCTCAATATGAAGGACGGCAGCGCGGTAAGACTGACTGTAGCCCGTTATTATACACCCAGCGGCCGCTGTATACAAAAACCTTATAAGGAAGGGCTGGATAAATACAACAGCGATTATTACCATAGGTACATCAATGGGGAACTGGAACATCCCGACAGCATTAAATTCCCCGATTCACTGAAGTTCAAAACCCTTGCAGGAAAGATCGTATACGGAGGCGGCGGGATCATGCCCGATATCTTTGTGCCGATCGAGAAGGATTCAACCCTTAAATTTTACAACCTGGCTGTCAATAAGGGCCTGATATACCAATGGGCTTTTGATTATACCGATAAGTTCAGACCTCAGCTTACCCGCTATAAGAACGTTGATGATTTCGAGTCAGGGTTTAAGATCACCGATGTTCTGTATGCCGATTTCCTCGCATATGCAGTAAAGAAGGGACTGAAGCATGAAGGGATTGGTCTTGCCGAAAGCGACCATAGATCAAAAGTTCTTATTAAGGCATATATCGGAAGGAACCTGCTCGACAATGAAGGATTTTATCCTGTTCTGAATACAATAGATCCTGCTTTTCAAAAAGCGATGGATGTGATCAAGAATCATTCTAAATAATTTTATTATTGAGGTAAGGCTTTGTATCTTTGCAACATAAAATTTAAAAAAGATAATTATGGTACACGAACTTCCTAAACTTCCGTATGCATGGGATGCATTGGAACCCTATATTTCAAAGGCAACGATTGAATATCATTATGGCAAGCACCACCAGGCCTATGTAAATAATCTGAATAAACTTGTGCCCGGCACTGAATTTGAGAATGCTTCTTTGGAAGACATTATAAGAAAAGCTTCCGGAGGGATTTTCAACAACGGGGCCCAGGTGTGGAATCACACGTTTTACTGGAACTGTCTGAAGCCACTGGGAGGCGGGGAACCTGAGGGTACGCTTGCTGATGCTATCAACAAGAATTTTGGTTCTTTTGGTGAATTCAAAGAAAAGTTTTCAGGCGCTGCAGCAACTCTTTTCGGTTCAGGATGGGCCTGGCTGGTAAAGAAGGAAAATGGCTCGCTGGAGATCGTTCAGGAAAGTAATGCAGGCAATCCGCTTAAGGGAGGTGCCTTGCCGCTGCTTACCTGCGATGTGTGGGAACATGCCTATTACATTGACAAGCGCAATGCCCGTCCCGATTATATAGCAGATTTCTGGAAGCTGGTCGACTGGGCAGCTGTTGCTACTCGACTGTAA
>JAPLDL010000013.1 GCA_026391735.1 Bacteroidota bacterium
AAGGGAGAAGACACATTGAACATGGTATGCAGGCTTACTGATATAGCCCAGGGCAAAGTTGAACTGATCGGAACTAATGCCAGGAAGAAAGATAACCATACCATTGAGAAACCTCTCACGTCTGCCGGGAACTCAGTTCCCCGAAGAGTAGACATGGCATCGCCTGAACATAAAGCCCAACAGGAAACTATCAGGATATCTATTGAGAAACTCAGGTCTTTGATGATACAGGCTGAGGAGTTCATCGCAGCCAAATCGATGTTCCGCTACTTCAGCAGGGAACTTTCGGGAATAACCAGCCGATATTATAATTTCTGGAAACTTGCTGATGCCAGGATGAAAGAGGTAAGCCCCGGGGAAGATACTGATCTGGCCGACTGGGATAATCTCAGGAAATGGCATAGAGAGAGAGCAAGGGAACTGCACGAGCATATTTCAAGGCTTAACCGCTTGTTTGGGCAATATCAGTACAATACTTCGAGAATGATAGACGATATGCTTCTGAGCATACGTAAAACCCTGCTGATGCCTTTTTCAACCGTTCTGGATTTGTTTCCCAAGATGGTAAGGGATCTTTCGAAAGACAATGGGAAAGAAATTCATATCACAATCCAGGGGGGAACCACTGAAATAGACAGGAGAATTCTGGAGGAAATAAAAGATCCTCTGATTCATATCATTCGCAACAGTATTGATCATGGTATCGAAAAACCGGATGAACGCTTAAAATTAAATAAACCCAGTCAGGGCGTGCTTGAAATCAGTGTGAGCCAAACACAGGAAAGGGAAATCCAGGTCGAAATCCATGATGACGGGGCAGGTATAAATCCTGAGAAGGTCCTTATATCGGCTATCAGGGAAGGAGTCATCTCAGAAGAAGCGGGCCGCAGGCTCACACAAACGGAACTACTGCAATTGGTCTTCCATTCCGGAGTGTCAACCAGCGCCATGATAACCGACATCTCCGGCCGGGGTCTTGGCCTTGCAATAGTGTTTGAAAAAATTGTCAGGCTGGGAGGAAAGGTGAGCCTTAAATCCGATCAGGGTTCAGGTACCTGGTTTACAATTTTACTTCCGCTTACCCTGGCCACTTTCAGAGGAGTTTTGGTAGTGCTTGGAGAAAATTACATCATGATTCCGATCAATAGTGTGGAAAAGGTGGCCAGAATCTCTAAAAGCCAGATTCATAAAGCAGAAAACAATGAAACGATATTGTACGAGGACCATCATATTCCGCTTGTCAGGATGTCAGACACACTTGGATTCGTATCGGCTAAAGCAAAAGCATCGTCAGGCTATAACTACATAATCATTATTTCATCCGGCAAGAAAAGAAACGCTTTTATTGTAGATGAGATCATCGGGGAGCAGGAAGGCATTATCAAACCACTCGGGGGACAGCTGCTCAGGGTAAGACATGTAAGCGGGGCAACGGTTCTTGGCGACGGGAGAGTTGTGCCGGTTATTGACGCTCTGGATCTTCTTGATTCCGTCTTGCAGTCCGGCACATCAGCTTCTAAAAGAGTACCTGATACTCCTGAGCCCGGCGATACCAAGGTTATCAGGATCCTGGTAGCTGAAGACTCTCTCACGTCGCGTTCACTCTTACGAAATCTCCTTGAAGCGGCTGGTTATGAAGTTACAACTGCGATTGACGGCTGGGAAGGTTATACATTCCTTAAGCAGGGGACGTATGACCTTTTGGTCTCTGATATCGAAATGCCAAGAATGAATGGGTTTGAACTTACATCAAAAATCCGCAGCGAACCTGAGATGGCTTCATTACCCGTGATCCTGGTTACTGCCCTGGAATCAGCTGAGGACAAACAGAGAGGGCTTGAAGCTGGAGCCAACGCTTATATAGCTAAAAGCTCTTTTGAAGGCAGCAATCTGGTTTCCACTATTCAACGATTGATCTGACATGGTGTCCAGCGTAATTGATATTGTGATCGTCGATGATTCTTCTGTGTTCAGGAAGTTCCTTTGTCACATCCTTGATTCTGCGCCAGGGATTCATGTTTCAGGAATGGCATCAAACGGCAAAGAAGCCATTGAGCTGATCCAGAAACTAAAACCCAGGGTTGTTCTGATGGATATCAATATGCCGGGAATGGACGGCTTTGAAACGACTTCACAAATAATGAGCCTGGTGCCGACTCCTGTGATAATTATAAGCGGTGAATACAATTCAACTGAAGTTGCAAAGACTTTTCGTTCTTTGGAAGTGGGTGCTGTGGATATTCTTCCCAAGCCTCCGGGTGTATATTCAACGGAATACCCTCGTGAGATTCAGTCTCTGATCACCAGGATCAGACTGATGTCGGAAGTTAAAGTTGTAAAAAGGAATCCCGTACACAAAAAGCCTGAGAATTTCATTTCGGTTGCCACAGATATTCAGCCCTATGTTCCGGGTCACTTTTCCTTCAGAAATACTATTGATGTAATCGGTATCGGTGCCTCGGCAGGCGGACCGATTGCCATTCAGAAGCTCTTGCTTGGGCTTGCCGGAGATTTTAGCATTCCCATTGTAATGGTCCAGCATATTGAACCTGTTTTTGCTGAGGGGTTTGCCCAATGGCTTGAAATGACTACCTCGAAAAAAGTTGTTATTGCTGCAGATGGAATGGAATTAAAGCCTGGCATGATCGTCTTACCTCCCGGTGATACTCATTTGGGGTTCAGGAGTGAGGGAGTGCTTGAAACCGGCAAAGGGCCTCCCGACAGCGGGTTGAGACCTTCGGTACATCATTTGTTTTCAAGTATGGCCACCACTTATGGCCGGTCCTCTTTGGGAATAATTCTTACAGGTATGGGCAAAGACGGCGCACAAGGGTTAAAGATGATGAAAGAAAAAGGTGCTGTTACCATTGCTCAGGATGCCGCAAGCTCTATGATTCACGGTATGCCCGGGGAAGCCATCAGAGCCGGCGCCGCTACACATATTTTCTCAATCGAGCAGATGATCAGTTATTTGAATGAATCCAACAGAAAAGATACCAAGTATGAATAATATTTTAAATCTCCGTCACGGCAAGTTTTATGTGGCCATTGTTGAAGACAGCCCGGTTCAGGCAAAAAAGCTCAAGTACCTGCTTGAAGAATCAGGTTTTGAAGTCGGTGTTTCAGTAAATGGTGAACAAGCCCTGGAATCTCTCAGGCAAAAGAGACCAATGCTTGTCATCAGTGATATCGTAATGCCCGGCATGAACGGGTATGAGTTGTGTTCACAGATGAAGGCTGACAATGATTTGAAAAATATACCAGTAATACTGCTCACTTCCCTTCGCGATCCTTTGGATATTATCAAAGGCTTACAGTCAGGCGCAGATAATTTCATTACAAAACCATATGACGACGAATATCTTCTGTCGCGGATCCAGTATCTTCTCGCAAACCGCAACCTGGGAATATCAGGTAGTTCGGAGATGGTTATTGAAATCGTTTTCAGAGGAGAAAAGTACTCAATCAATTCAGAGAAAAAACAGATACTTGACCTTCTGCTTTCTGTTTATGAAGCCGCTGTTCAAAGGAATGATGAACTTGTGAGGGCACAGGCCGAATTGCAGAAGCTCAATGAAGATCTGATCTCGGCCAATGATGAACTGGAATCTTTTGCCCATACAGTTTCGCACGATTTGCGTTCACCTCTGAACATTATTCTCGGGTATATCCACCTGATCAGGGAAGACAAGGAACCAATGCTGGATGATGAAACGATGCAATACCTTGGGATTGTTATAAACTCGGCCAAAGGGATGGCCGATCTTATTGAGGATCTGCTGAATTTTGCCCGATCTGGCAAAGCCGCAATTCAGGTAAAAGAAACAAATCTCTCCGAAATAGCCGAAAAGGTTATTAATGAACTCCGGCTTAAAGATCATGGCAGGAAAATACAAATCGACATTGAAAAAGATCTTATCGTGAATGCCGATCCTCATCTCATGAGTGTGGTCCTCGAGAACCTCTTAGGTAACGCTTGGAAATACACTTCCAAAGCTGATTCGCCCAGTATTTATATGGGAACCGAGATCCAGGGTTCCGAAAAAGTGATTTTTGTTGAAGATAACGGGGATGGATTTGACCCGAAGGACTATTATAAATTATTTGGTGCCTTCCAGCGACTGCACACGAATACCGAATTTCCTGGTACCGGTGTGGGGCTTGCCACGGTAAAACGGATCATCGAGAGGCACGGAGGCCGTATCTGGGCCAAAGCTGAGAAAGGAAAAGGAGCAACATTCTATTTTACAATACCGAAATAATACTAAAAGAAAGGAAAATAATTATGAAAGGTGTAATTGTGAAGTGCCTGGCCGATATGGTCACCGAAAAATTCGGAAAGAATAAATGGGAAGATTCATTGGAAAAAGCCGGAATACCCAGAACAACTTTCTTCCTTACCACACAGGATGTTGACGATGCACTGACTATGAAAGTGATAGCTTCTGCCTGTGAAGTGTTAAAAATAACTACTGAGCAGGCTGCTGCCGCATTCGGAGATTACTGGGTTAATGATTTTGCAGTCAAGGTTTACAAACCGTTTTACAGCGGATTAACCTCAGCAAAGGAGTTTCTTTTGAACCTCGACAAGGTGCATGTGATAACAACGCAAACGATACCTAATGCGCATCCTCCAAGGTTTGATTATGAATGGAAAGACCCGAAAACACTTATAATGACCTATAAATCGCCAAGGGGGTTGATCGAATTTTTTATCGGGTTGGCTCACGGGGTTGGGAAGCATTTCCATGAAGAATTAAAAATAACCAAATTATCATCCGACAAAGTCGAGATCATCTTCAGCTGATTTCAGATTAGGTCAGTGAGGAATAAAGTGATCAGGGCGCCAGCCGTTCTACTATCCAGCCTTTTGTTCCCTTTCGGTATTGTATCCTGTCGTGGAGGCGGTTTTCCCTGCCTGTCCAGAATTCAAAACGATTTGGGACAAGAATAATGCCTCCCCAGTTTTTTGGCCGCCTGGGATCTTCCCGGCCAAGATCCTTTGAAAAGGCCTCATGCATGGCTTCAAGAAAAATCCTGTCGGGAACTACCGCACTCTGTGGCGAAATGCAGGCACTGATCCTGCTGCCCAGAGGGCGAGAGTTAAAATACTTATCCGACAGTTCCGCAGCAGCTTTTTTTATTCTGCCTTCCACCCTTACCTGCCTGTACTGCTTTGGCCAGTAAAATAATACTGATGCATACGGATTTGATTTTAGTTGCAGTCCTTTCCGGCTGCCCCAATTGGTAAAGAAGCAAAATCCCCCTTCACTCACATCCCTGAACAACACCATGCGAACCGATGGCCTCCCCTTCTTATCGGCTGTTGCAAGAGCCATGGCTTCAGGTTCATATTCATGATTTCTCTTCGCATCATCAAACCAGGCCCTGAACTGCTCTATTGGCTCTTTCTTCAATTCCTCAGTCAAATGATCCTTTCCGGCTTGCCTGCTTTTCAGGGAAAATCTGGTATTTCTTGTCAATGGCATAGTGATGGTATGAAAGTATTAGCCAAAAATAATTATTTCCTACCTTTACGCAAATTTTCTTGTCATTTATGAGTAACGAAATCACTAAAACTGAACTAACTGAGATCAGGGAACAGAACAAAGGCAGCCGTTCTTACTCTAATGATGAAGTGACTGTGTATTGGAGACCCCGCTTATGCATTCATTCGGCAAATTGTCTGATAGGCCTTCCAGAAGTTTTCGATAATACAATGCGCCCTTGGATCAAGCCTGAAGCGGCTCCAACAGAGGAAATTATACGGGTTGTCAATACTCGAGTGCTGCTGACGATGCTGCAAAAGACGATTCAGACAAACTGCCTGAAGCCACGATCCAGATCCTGAAGAACGGACCCGCCCTCATTCGTGGTAATTTTATTATTCAGGATGCTGATGGTCAAACCCTCCAGTTGGAGCATGAAGTAGCGGCTATATGCCGTTGCGGAAGTTCAAAAAGGAAACCCTTTTGTGACGGGAACCATTATAAAGCGGGATTTACCGATTAAATTAAATTGCCGTCCTGCAGGATAACCTGGAGGCGGGCATTCGATTAATTAAAGAACTTTATGACTATAGGATTATTAAAGGAGGAGCTTCCCGAAAGAAGGGTGGCTCTTTTACCCGAAGCCGTGAAAACGCTTACCGGGATGAATATTCAGGTTATTGTTGAAACCGGGGCAGGCATTAATGCATATGCTTCCGATTCGGATTACGAAGCTGCAGGCGCCTCATTGATGGCCAGGGAAAAAGTTTTTGAATCGGCAAATTTCCTCATTAAAATACAGCCCCCTGGTATGAATGAACTGGGGATGATGAAAGAAGGACAGGTTTTTATGGCTGCTTTTAACCCCATGGTCAACACTCAGCTGGTCAAAGATCTGTGCGACAGGAATATAACAAGTTTCAGCCTGGATATCCTGCCTCGCACAACCCGGGCTCAGGCTATGGATATCTTATCATCAATGGCCACAGTAGCTGGGTATAAAGCGGTACTTTGTGCTGCCGACAATCTTCCTAAGTTTTTCCCGATGTTCATGACTGCTGCAGGGACAGTGACTCCTGCAAAGGTTCTGATCTTAGGAGCCGGTGTTGCAGGACTGCAGGCCATTGCCACTTCGAGAAAACTCGGCGCAGTGGTGGAAGTCTTTGACGTACGAGCTGCGGTAAAAGAAGAGGTCACAGGCCTTGGCGGGAAGTTTATCGACGTGGAAGGCGCAACTGATGATAAAGCTGCAGGAGGCTACGCTGTAGAGCAAAACGAGGAATTTAAAAAGAGGCAGGCACAAGCTATTCATGATCATGCTGTGAAATCGGATGTGGTGATATGTACCGCCCAGATACCGGGGAAAAGAGCCCCTCTCCTGCTCCTGAAAGCGACTGTAGAAGCAATGAAACCAGGTGCAGTGATCATCGACCTTGCTGCTTCCTCGGGGGGCAACTGTGAACTGACAAAAGACAGTGAAACTTTAGTTCACGGCCAGGTCAGGATCATCGGCAATTCCGCTTTTCCTGCCGGCATGCCTTCCGACGCCAGCAAGATGTTCGGAAAGAACGTGATCAATTTCCTGAAACTGATGTTCAACACTAAAGGCGAATTTAATCTTAACTGGGAGGATGACCTGGTTAAGGGAACCTGCGTGACCCACAAAGGTGAGATCATCAACGATCGCGTCAAATCAATCATAAATTCTTAAAACACTGAACAATGACTGAAATATTGAAATTTTTCATGGAGTACCGGGAAGCGATCTTTATCATTATACTCTCTGTTTTCCTGGGTATCGAAGTGATTTCCCATGTTCCCTCGGTATTGCACACACCTTTAATGTCGGGTGCCAATGCCATACATGGAGTTGTGATCATAGGAGCCATTATCGTGATGGGGCATGCCAACAATGTTCTTGCCATGATCCTTGGTTTTATTGCTGTCATACTGGGCACTCTCAACGTCGTGGGGGGATTTGTGGTCACCAACCGTATGCTTGAGATGTTCAGTAAAAAGAAAAAACAGAAATAAGGAGGAGACATGGGAACTATTGAAACGCTGACACGGACTTTTGAATTCTCGGAATACATTTCCGTCCTTGAAATTTCTTATCTACTGGCTTCGATCCTGTTCATCATGGGGTTGAAAAAGCTAAGCCATCCCGACACAGCACGCAACGGCAACCTATGGGCAGCTGCCGGTATGGGTCTTGCAATCCTCTTTACCATCCTGTTCCATAAAATAAAGATGGAAGACGGTACCTTCGAGGGGATCCACAATATAGGCTGGATCATCGTGGCGCTGGGTATAGGAAGTGTAGTTGGATGGATGGCTGCTATGAAAGTAAAAATGACCGCGATGCCGCAGATGGTATCGTTATTCAACGGCATGGGAGGCGCCTGTGCTGCTCTGATTTCGTTGATGGAGTTTCCGAAAATGCAGAATATGCTTGCTTCTTCGGCGGCAACAAATATGTTTAACGGTGAAGCTTTGGCAATCCTCCTCGGACTTGGCATAGGCGGCGTTTCATTTGCAGGAAGCATGATCGCCTTTGGCAAACTTGATGAACGTATCGGGGACATCAAAAGCCCTATCCTTCGTTACATCAACCTGTTTTTCCTGTTCCTGCTCCTTGCAATGGTCGTATTTATCATGACCATGACCCCCCACAAGGACAGCAACCTGATGATTTACCTTTTAGCATTGCTTGCATTATTTTACGGTGTGACTTTCGTGATGCCGATAGGCGGAGCGGATATGCCTGTAGTGATCTCACTTCTGAACTCGTTTACAGGTGTTGCGGCAGCAATGGGTGGATTCCTCTATAGCAACCAGGCCATGCTGACCGGAGGGATCCTTGTCGGCTCCTCAGGAACTATTCTGACCATCCTGATGTGCAAGGCAATGAACCGTTCCCTTCTGAATGTGATCATTGGAGCATTTGGAGGCAGTGCAGCCGGGGCAGGCCAACAGGGAGACAAAACAGTCAAGGAAATTTCGCTCAGCGATGCTGCCGTTCTGCTGAGTTACTCCCAGAAGGTGCTGGTAGTGCCTGGTTACGGACTTGCGGTTGCCCAGGCACAGCATCTCTGCCATGAACTTGAGCACCTCCTAGGATCCAAAGGTGTGGAGGTGAAGTATGGCATCCATCCCGTTGCTGGCCGCATGCCGGGGCATATGAACGTCCTGCTCGCCGAAGCGGATGTTGCCTATGAAAAACTTCTGGAAATGGAAGATGCCAACAACGAAATGAACACTACCGATGTGGTCATCGTGATTGGTGCCAACGACGTGGTAAACCCTGCTGCCGAAGACGATCCTTCCAGCCCTATTGCCGGAATGCCCGTGATCAGGGTGTGGGAAGCAAAGAACACAATCGTTATGAAACGCAGCATGGCGAAAGGATATGCAGCCATCGAGAACAACCTTTTCTTTATGCCAAAGACCAGGATGCTTTTCGGCGATGCCAAAGCCACCATGCAGAAACTTATCGCTGAAATAAAAAATCTTTAATTAAAGACGGGGTTGAACTGAATGAGCCAGGACCTTACTCCAAATAAAAAACCCCGCATTTGGCGGGGCTTTTTATTTGGAGTAAGTAGGATTATTTCTTAGCTTTTTTAGGAGCTTTTGCTGGTTTTGCAGCCTTGATCAGGTGTTTCTTAATAGAATCCTGATGAGCAATTGAGTCGGCTTTCTTCTTCTCGTCAGCAGCCTTTGAAATTGAATCAGCAATTCTCTGCTGTTCTGCCTGAACCATTGCTAATGAATCAGCAACGCGGATTGAATCAGCAATCTTTTTTTCTTCAAGTTCTTTTGCGCTGGGGCCGCAAGCATACATGAAAGCTACAGCACCTACTACTAATAATGTTGCAAATTTTTTCATCGTTTCTTTTGTTTTTGATTTTGATGCAAAGATAAGGCAACAATAGCATACCGAACAAGTTTTTGGACCACTTTTTTTTAACATTTTTTAACATTTGGGCTATTTGTCTGAAAATCAGAATACTAAATTTTAACATTTTTTAAGATATTAACAATTCAAAACAGTAATCAGGACAAGTAAATCGCATAATCGTACCTTTGAGTTCTTATGCTTATACCCCTTGCTGAACAACTGAGGCCCGATTCCCTTGATGAATACCTGGGGCAGGAGCATCTAGTGGGCCCGTCTGCCATTCTCAGGAAAGCCATTGAATCGGGTAATGTCCCTTCCATGGTTTTATGGGGACCGCCGGGAGTGGGTAAAACTACCCTGGCCTATATAATTTCAAGGCAGTTGTCAAGGGAATTCTACACTCTCAGTGCTGTAAGTTCAGGTGTAAAAGAGGTGAGGGAAGTTATTGCCAAAGCCAAAGACAGTGGAACCAGTCCATTCCTGTTCATAGACGAAATCCACAGGTTCAGCAAATCCCAGCAGGATTCACTACTGGGTGCGGTTGAGAAAGGTATCATTACACTGATCGGAGCCACAACCGAGAATCCTTCGTTTGAAGTGATCTCCCCCCTTCTTTCTCGTTGCCAGATTTATATCCTTAAAACCCTTGAAGAGCCTCAGCTCATGAAGCTGCTTGAAGAAGGCAAACTCAGGCTTGAAAAGCAAATGGGCATAAGGATTACTATTGTCGAGCCGGAGGCAATACTGCGTATTTCAGGTGGTGATGCCCGTAAACTGCTGAACGCTCTGGAGCTGATAGTCACTTCGCTTAGCCCCGGGGAAAAAGACATCCGCATTGATAATAAAAATACTATAAGCATCATACAGCAGAACTTAGCCATATATGATAAAACGGGAGAGATGCATTATGATGTTATTTCAGCGTTTATAAAATCCCTGAGGGGTTCCGACCCGAATGCCGCAGTATACTGGCTGGCCAGGATGGTTGAAGCCGGAGAAGACCCCAAGTTCATCGCCCGGAGGATGCTGATCCTTGCTTCAGAGGATATAGGGAATGCAAATCCCAACGCCCTGCTCCTTGCAAATACCTGTTTCCAGGCAGTCGATGTGATAGGGTATCCTGAATGTGACCTCATCCTTTCCCAGACTGCCATTTATCTTGCCACCTCGGTAAAAAGCAATGCATCCTATCTTGCCATCCGCAGTGCACAAAAAGCCTTCAGGGAGCATGGAGACCTCCCGGTGCCTCTTCATATCAGGAATGCTCCTACAAACCTGATGAAGAAAATAGGTTATGGAAAAGATTACAAATACGCTCATGACTTCGATAATAATTTTGTATCCCAGGAGTTCTTACCTGAAAAGCTTAAAGGTTCGACCTTTTACGTGCCTCAGGAGAATCCGAAGGAAAAAGAAATCAGGGCGAGACTGAAAGCGCTATGGAAAGAAAAGTATAAATATTAGGCACCGGGCACTGGGCACTGGGTTACTAGGTCAGTAGATACCAGGCTCCAGAACCCAGTCACCCAGAACCCAGTAACCCAGTAACCCAGAACCCAAGCAGTATGATCCCAGCCAACATCCCCCGTTTATCAGTCAAAGACCCTCAGATGTTTTTCCTCATCGCGGGCCCTTGTGTTGTTGAAAACGATACCATGCCCTTTGAAGTCGCCGGGCATATTCAAAAAATTTGCAACAAGCTTAGCATTCCTTATATCTTCAAGTCTTCCTATAAAAAAGCCAACCGTTCAAAGGGCGATTCCTTTACCGGGATCGGCAACGACAAGGCCATGCAGATCATTGCCGATGTGGGAAAGAAATTCGACATACCCACACTTACCGATATTCATTCGGAAGAGGAAGCCGATTTTGCTGCCGGGTTTGTTGACGTGCTGCAGATTCCTGCATTTCTTTGCAGGCAGACCGACCTGCTGATTGCAGCAGGAAAAACGAAAAAGACCATAAATATAAAGAAAGGACAGTTTTCTTCGCCTGGATCCATGCGCTTCGCAGTGGAGAAAATCCTCAGCACGGGTAATGTTAACGTTATGCTTACCGAGCGGGGTACCACGTTTGGTTATCAGGACCTGGTAGTGGATATGCGTTCTATACCCGAAATGCAGAAGTTCCGGGTCCCGGTGGTCCTGGATGTCACGCATTCACTTCAGCAGCCAAACCAATCGGACGGTGTAACCGGGGGCAAGCCGGAGCTTATTGAAACTTTGGCCAGGGCTGGTATTGCTGCGGGCGCCGACGGTTTGTTCATTGAAACACATCCTCAGCCTGACATGGCAAAATCGGATGGCGCCAACATGTTGAAGCTCGAATTTCTTGAAGACCTTCTGGTAAAACTGGTAAGAATAAGGAAAGCCCTATACCCGGGTTGATCCCTTGTAAGCATGCTTATTCAATACTCAAACTTTTAATTCCGCCTGTTTCAGGATGGAACAGAACTTTCCACTTGCTGGAGGGCAGGTTTGTGACAAGGCCTAACTGGCTTATCAGGCACTGCTGTTCTTCCTGGGTATTGTCGTCGACTTTCACAGTTACCCTAGCATATTCGGGTATCCTGTAAAAGAATCCATTGGATTTGGCCGATTTTCCTGCCTTCTGAAGATAAGCAGATACCGAATTGGTATTGCCCACTCTTTGCAGCCTGATCGTGATTACTTTGCCGCCTCCCGAGGCATCCAGATCCTGAACACCTTTGGACTTATTGAATTTAAAAATAGGGATCTCTGTATTGATCTGGTTGGGCGTGGGGATATACTTATACGAGAAGGTCATTGTTTTATGGATCTTTACACCCGTGAACAATTTCAGGTATTCCCTTTCAAGATTCTTCAGCTGTGCATCCATGAACTCCAGAGTTTCCTTATTATAATTGACTTCCTGGAACCCGGTAATCAGGTTAAAACGGTTATCCTTGATCTTGGAAAGGAAATCTGCTGCTTCCTTGGCTTTCTGCTCAGGGGATTTCTCGACCATGGTCTTTTTAAGGTACTGCCTTTCAAGGGTCATGGTATCTATATTTATTTTCCGGCGGATGGTATCGATCTTTTCAAATACGCTCACATCGGTATAATTCCTGAACAATTCACCAAAGGCATCCTTTTCCAGCTCCAGAGGCGGCTCTTCAGTATTGATCAGCCTGTTTGCCTGGGTTGTTGTGTCGGCGGCGGATGGCAGAGTTCCCAATATGATCCCTGCGTCGGTAAGTGAAAGAAGTCCGGCCTTCTCTCCTCTCGACATCTTCTCACCCAGCTCGATAAAATAATACTGATCAGGATCAGGCTCATAAGAAGTAGAAATATTGATGTCGGATATTTTATATTCAATTGAATTGGCCTGAACAACGTTTTTAAGACCAAGATAGCGAAGGGCATAATCAGCATAAGGCCCCTGGTAATTCTCAATCCGGTCGATCTTCACCGTGACATTTACGACGGTTCGGGGAAGGCTGTAAAATATCCCTTCGTTGGTCTGCGGAAAGGTATTGTTATCAATATGCACAACGTTGATCTGTGCAAATGCAATGCTGCTGACCAGAAGAGGAAGCAGCAGCATTAACCGAAGAAAAAAAACCTTTGTCCTCATGGTACCCTGGAGCTTAATGAATGAATAACAATTCGCGGTATTTGGGCAATGGCCATACTTCATCGTCGACCATCAGCTCAAGTTTATCGGAATGATAACGTATTTTTTCAAAATAAGGAAAAACATGGTGGCAATATGACTTTGCTTTTTCTTCGGGGTCCGTTATCCTGTTAGCGACTTTTCGTGCTTCGGTCATATCGTTCACAAAGGTCATAATTTTATCAATATGTTCAGATATCTCGGTGATCTGTTCCATCTGGTTCTGGGATATTTTCCCGTACGTTTTGAGATCCAGAACCTGCTTCAGTCCTTTAACATTGTCGACGAGGATATTTTGATACCTGATGGCAACCGGGATCACATGGTTTGAGACCAGGTCGCCAAGGACTCTCGATTCAATCTGGATCTTTTTAGTATAATCCTCGAGCCCGATCTCAAAACGTGCATGAACCTCCCTTTCGGTAAGTACCTGGGTTCTTACAAACAGGTCCACATATTTTTTCTCGACGAGAGCTTTCAGAGCATCAGGTGTGGTTTTATGGTTCGAGAGACCGCGTTTAGCAGCTTCTTTCAACCATTCCTGTCCGTAATTATTTCCTTCGAACCTGATGTTTTTCGACACTTTAATATATTTTTTCAGAATCGGGAGGATGGCATCGTCCAGCTTTACTTTCTTCCCTGTCACCGCTTTGAGGTCTTTCAGGAATTTATTCAGCTGATCGGCTACGATCATGTTCAGGGCGATCATTGCAGGCGCACAGGAATGCGATGAACCAACTGCCCTGAATTCAAATTTGTTCCCTGTGAAAGCGAAAGGTGAAGTCCTGTTGCGATCGGTATTATCCAGCAATATCTCGGGGATCTTCGGGAAGTTTTTCAGCAGTCCGGTATCGCTGTCAAGGCTGAATTTAAAGTTCTTATCGCTCTTTTCGATCGTATTCAGCCAATGGGTAAGCTGGGCTCCGATGAAAACGGAAATAATACCCGGAGGGGCTTCGTTTGCTCCAAGGCGGTGGTCATTTCCCGGAGTTGCAATGATCGCTCTTAGGAGGTCGGCATTATCGTGAACTGCTTTAACAATATTCACGAGGAATGTAAGGAAACGAAGCTCCGTTTTTGCATTATTTCCGGCGCTTAGCAAGTTTTCCTTTGTGTTTGTCGACAAGGACCAGTTATTGTGTTTTCCGGAACCGTTGACACCGCTGAATGGTTTTTCATGAAGCAGTACTGTGAAATTATGACGGCTGGCCACCTTCTCAATAAGATGCATCATCAGCTGGTTATGGTCAACCGAAAGATTGGCCTCTTCAAACACCGGAGCACATTCGAATTGGTTCGGGGCAACTTCGTTATGCCTTGTTTTTACAGGTATCCCCAGCCTGTGGGCTTCAAGTTCAAACTCCTGCATAAAAGCCATAACCCGTTGCGGGATGGTCCCAAAATAATGATCTTCAAGCTGCTGGTCCTTTGCTGAAGAATGCCCGAACAGGGTACGCCCGGTAAGCACCAGGTCGGGACGGGCGCTGAATAAAGATTTATCAACCAGAAAATACTCCTGCTCCCAGCCCAGGGTTGCAAACACCTTCGTAACGTCTTTATCAAACAGCTGGCATACTTCGACAGCCGCCTTATCTATAGAATGCAGGGCCCTTAAAAGAGGTGTCTTATAATCAAGAGCTTCTCCAGTATATGAAATGAAAACAGAAGGGATGCACAGTGTGCGGTCCATGATGAAGGCTGGTGAAGAAGGATCCCAGGCAGTATATCCCCTGGCTTCAAACGTTGAACGTATGCCTCCGCTAGGGAAACTGGATGCATCGGGCTCCTGCTGGGTAAGTTCTATGCCCCTGAATTTCTCTATCCCCGAACCGCCTTCCACAGGACTTATGAAGGCATCATGCTTTTCAGCAGTGGCACCTGTTAGCGGAAGGAACCAATGGGTATAATGGGTTGCGCCTTGACTCATAGCCCAGGCTTTCATGCCTGCCGCCACCTGGTCGGCAATCCTGCGGTCAATCTTTTCACCTTTTTCTATTGAATTTATAACTGCATTATATGCTTCTTCGGTAAGGAACTCCTTCATGGCAACCCGGTTGAAAGTAAGTTCTCCAAAGTACTCGGATGCTTTTTTATTGGGAAAATCAACCACTTTCGGGGTTCTCCCCATGGTCATCTCCAATGCTCTGAATCTTATGTTGTCCATTTTAGATAATTTACGACTTACGATTTACGATTTACGACTTACGATTTACGACTTACGATTTACGATTTACGATTTTCAAGTAAATGATTACCGTTCTGGCTCACGGGAGGTAACGGAATACAAGTATAATTACGCAGTCCACGAGTTCTTCCTGCTTACAAGCAGAAGTCCGGCAAAAGTAATAAATCCGTTAAGAATCAAAAGCTCAAAACCGAATTTATAACCACCAAATATTAACACCGAATAGTTGCTAAGTAAATAACAAACAAGGGGTGAGATTATGGCAATGACCGGCACAATCTTATCCCTGACCGGTTTGCGCGTAAAAAGTCCGAAAGCATAAAGGCCGAGGAGAGGCCCGTAAGTGTACCCTGCAACGGTGAATAACTTATCGATCACAGCCCTGTCATTAACGGATCTGAATAAAATTATAACCACAAGTAAAATCAATGCAAAGGCAATATGTACCAGGTAACGTATCCTTTCTTTTTTCTTCTCCTGCATATTCTCTTTCTGCGGAAGGCCCAGAAAGTCTATGCAAAAGGATGTGGTTAGTGAAGTCAAAGCCCCGTCGGCGCTGGGGTATGCTGCGGATATCAATCCGATGATAAAGATAAGACCAGCCAACGGACCAAGGTAGTCAATTGCAATCAGAGGGAACAGATCATCGGAGCGAGCCGGAATTTTAATTCCTTTGAAATCCGCATACATGAACAATGTTGCTCCAAGGAACAGGAAAATAAAATTTACCAGTACCAAAACACCGCTGAAGGTAAACATGTTCTTCTGAGCATCTCTCAGGTTACGGCAGCTGAGATTCTTCTGCATCATCTCCTGGTCAAGCCCCGTCATTACAATAGTTATGAACATCCCGCTAAGGAACTGCTTTAGAAAAAACCTCTTGTCGCTCCAGTCAGTATTGAAGATCCTGGTAAGCCCGTTATCCGAGGCCTTGTGAAACAGGTCCACTATTCCCAGGTTCATATTCTTTGAAATAAGGTATACCGATAAGACCACAGCGAGGATCATAAACGTTGTTTGGACCATATCGGTCCATATTATGGTTTTGATCCCGCCTTTGAAAGTATATAATAAAATAAGTACGATAAAGATCATGACCGTCACTGCGAACGGGATATGCCATGCATCAAAAACAAAGACCTGAAGCACGTTTACAACAAGGAACATCCTTAATGATGCGCCAATGATCCTGGAAAGAAGAAAATAGAAAGCGCCGGTCTTATAGGACCAGAATCCGAAACGTGTTCCAAGATAAGAATAAATAGAGGTGAGATTTAGCCTGTAATAAAGAGGAAGTAAAACAGTAGCAATAACGGTATATCCGAGAAGGTAACCCAATACAACCAGAAAATAAGAAAACTGAGTGTCGCCCACCCATCCCGGTACCGACATAAAAGTCACGCCCGATAAGGAAGCGCCTATCATGCCATAGGAAACTACGAACCATGGAGAAGCTTTGTTTCCAATGTAAAACCCTCTGCTGGTTGCTTTTCTTGCTGTAAGCCAGGTGATAAAGAAAAGCAGGGCAGTGTATGCGAAGAAAGCGACAAGGATAGTCTTTGGAGACATGGATGATTTAGGATATACGATTTATCTGACATCTGTCATCTGACATCAGCTCTTTGGCAAAGGCCCGGAGATCAGGAAATACAAAATTGATGGTTTTATATCCTCTGCGGATATGTGGGAGGTTTGAAGAAAGAAATACTGTTTTCATCCCTACCCTTTTCCCAAAAATCATATCCGAAAGGGAATCCCCTACCATGACGGATTGCCTGAAACGGATATCGGGAAACCGTTTTCGCGACTGGAGTGCCATTCCTATATTGGGCTTGCGGTTAAAGGATTTTTCGCTTTCCAGGGCCGGGCAAAAGTAAACCGCGTCAATTCTTCCTCCTCCTGCTTCCACCTCAGAGACCATCTTTTCGTGCAGTTTCTCAACAGTATTCAATGTCATAAGGCCTTTACCAACACCCTGTTGATTGCTAACGACAATAATCCTTCCAAAAATCCCTGAAAGTACTTTCATTGCTTCCTCCACTCCCGGTTTAAATTCGAACTGTTCCCAGTTTCGAACATAATCATCCACCAGGCGGTTGTTGATCACCCCGTCGCGGTCGAGAAATAGAGACCAGCTGTTATCGATCTTTAAATCCTTTAAACTCATGCTGAGCTTTCTGATAATCTTCAGGAATGCCAATATCCAGAAAATACCCTTCGGCAGGATATCCAAACATCCGGTTTGTGTTATAATTTGTTTCGAAACAATCTTTTTCAATGGAAAATCTCCCCCGGAAAACGGGTTTCATAATAAATAATTTTTCCATAATATAGACACCGGCACTGATAAGGCCGGGACCTGAATTTTCGGTTTTCTCCTCAAAACCAGCTATCCTTCTCTGCCTGTTCAGTGTAACTCTTCCGTAACGGCCAGTATTTGCCAGTTTGCGTAAAGCCAGGGTAACATCGGCTTTTTTTAAAAGATGTGCCTTTTCAAGTTGTGGCAGATCGATCCTGAACAGGCTGTCACCGTTCATAATGACAGCCCTTTCGCTCCTGATCCTCCAGAATGAAAGACGAATACCTCCCCCCGTTCCCAGGGGTTCTTCTTCAACGGCATATTCCAGTTCCATGGTTCTGTATCGGTCCCTGAAATGATCCATGATTATTTCATGTTTATAGCCAACCGATAACACAACCCTTGTAACACCTTGGTTTATAAGGTAGTTGAGAAGATATTCAAGGAAAGGCCTGCCGTTGATTTCAGCCATGGATTTCGGGACATCATTAACCACCTTCTGCAAACGTGTACCAAAACCGCCGGCAAGAATTATAGCTTCCAAGATTCAGGCTTTAGGAAATAATGAAGATTCAACGATTTCACAAATGATATGACCGATAAGAATATGGGACTCCTGTATTCTTGGCGTATCAGTTGAAGGGACATTGATAAGGAAATCCACAATATCTTTCATCAGGCCTCCGGTTTCACCTGTCAAAGCAACTGTAAGCATTCCTATCTCATTGGCTACCTCAAAGGCTCTTATCACATTTTTCGAATTGCCCGAAGTCGACAGCCCGATCAGGACATCACCCTCCTGTCCGCTCCCTTTAACAATGCGCGAATATACTTCATCATATGAGTAATCGTTTGCAACTGCCGTCAGGTAAGATGTATTCACATGCAAAGCTTCGGATGGCAGTGGCGGACGGTCATAATAAAACCTTCCGGAGAATTCCGCGGCAAGGTGCTGTGCATCGGCCGCACTTCCCCCGTTTCCGCAAAACAAGACCTTGTTCCCGTTGCAGAATGCTGTTGAACATGCAGATGCAACATCTTCAATAACTTTCAACAGTTCCTGATTATCCAGGATTTTCTGTTTGGTCTCGATAGACTGCAAAATTGCTTCTTTTATTCGGGTCATATGTCAGATTGTAAAATGTTCAATGGGTCTGATGGCGTTCGGCGGAGCTGAAATGAGCACGCAACTGAAATAAACAATTGGTGCGAATAAATCGCCGGGTTAAACGTGGTCAAATTTAATAATTTCTTCCAATGATCTCCTTTTCAGATGTCGGGATGTCGCATCCATGGAGTCGGCAGGATAGCCCAGGCTCAGGTAGGCTATGGGTTCGAGGTGATCGGGAAGGTTCATCAGCTCCGCGCATTTTACCGCATTGAAATTGCAGATCCAGCAGGTTCCAAGCCCCTGCTCCGCCGCAGCCAGGGTAACATGATCGGCAATGATGGCAATATCAATATCGGTATGATCCTTTCCGTCACCGCGCTTCCATCCTTTACGGTGGTCACCAATGAAGACCAGGATCACCGGAGCCTGTTTCAGCCAATCGCGATTATATGTTTCTTCCAATTTCTTCTTTACTTCCGGATCACGTACCACGTTTATCATCCAGGGTTGATAATTGGCAGCAGAGGGAGCGACCCTTCCGCATTCAAGGATATAGTTGAGTTTTTCTTCCTCAACGGTCTTTGGCAGGTAGTTTCTGACAGAATACCTTGACCTTGCTAATTCTAAAAAAGTCATGTTACCTATTTTATATCGTCCAGCTCCTGAGTCCTTTCTGCGTAAAATCATATCGCTTAGTTTGTCCGCCGAATTCCTTCAGTGCCTCTATCACAGTCGAGCGTGTGTTACCGGGGCAATAGAAGAACATGAATCCTCCTCCTCCTGCACCTGAGACTTTGCCTCCTGTAGCGCCGTTCCTTTTGGCTGTATCATAGATCTCATCGAGCATGGGATTTGTGATCCCGTCTGCCATATTCTTTTTGAACTTCCATCCAAAGTCAAGAATATCCCCTATCTTATCCAGTTCTCCTTTCAGCAAGGCTTCCTTCATCATCACCGACTGCTCCTTAAGCTTTTTCATTGCCTCAAGGGATTTTTCATTGCCTTCCATTACATTTTTTCTCTGTTCTTCGATGATCAGGCTTGAAAGACGGCTGGTCTCAGTATGATAAAGCACCAGGTTATGGGCCAGTTCATCCAGGTATTTTTCGCGTATCCTTAATGGATTTACAATGACTTTATCGTCTTTAAAAAACTCCATGAAGTTTACTCCGCCAAAGGTTGCTGCGTACTGATCCTGCTTTCCGCCAGCCATTTGCAGATCGACCCTTTCTATCTCGTAGGCAAGATAGGCCAGGTCATATTCTCCAAGAGGAAGGTTAAGCCATTCGGCAAAGGCGCCAAGGATCGCAACGACCAGGGTTGAACTTGTTCCAAGCCCTGATCCCGGAGGCGCATCCACGTAAGTAGTAAGTTCAAAAGAAAGAGGTTTCAGCAAGTAATCGCGGATCAGCCTGTTATAGATACCTTTATGCAGGTCGAGTTGACCGTCTACCGGAAGCTTTTCAATGGAATCGAATTCGAACCTCTGCTGTTTGTCAAGGGAATTAAGGATGATCTTTCCATCTTTCCTGGGCTGAATAGCTGCTGTTGCGTACATGCTGATAGTGGCATTCAATATTGCCCCGCCATACATATCTGAAAATGGTGCGACATCCGTTCCTCCGCCTGCCAAACCCAGGCGAAGTGGGGCTTTGCTACGTATAATCATGGTTATGATCGGTAAATTACATTGCGAATATACAGTTTTCTTGGTGACTGGCGGACGGATAAAGTGACCAGTGACTATTCACTATTCACTGATCATGGCTGCATTTATCGCTTCCACCATTTTTCCCCAGGAATATTTTTGTTTTTCAATCTTTGCATTAGCCGTGAACTCAACTTCCTTGCCGGAGGCATAAAACTCCACTATGGCAGATGCAATTGACTGAAAATCAGGCTTTACTACGTATCCGACCTTATTATGGGGAACGAATTCAGCCAATCCTCCCACATCGGTGATGATCATAGGTTTGTCAAAGTGGTAGGCTATCTGTGTAACTCCGCTTTGGGTAGCGCTTTTGTAAGGCTGGACGATAACATCCGCAGAACAGAAATAATCAACAACCTTGCTGTCGGGAATAAAATCATTGCTCATGATCACCGAATCCTCGAGTTTGCGATCCTTAATGATCTGATTATAAGGGGAAGGATCACAATAAAACTCTCCGGCGACTAAAAGTTTAATCCCTGAATTTTTCAGGGTTTCGGTGCCGAATGCTTCAAGCAGTAAATCCAGGCCTTTGTAATCCCTGATAAAGCCAAAGAACAATGCATACCTGCAGGAAGGGTCGAGTCCAAGTCTTTGTTTTGCTTCCAGTTTGCTGATGGCATCACCGAAATTGTCGTACAGGGGGTGCGGACAGTAGACCCTTGGTTTCGTTGTATCGAAGGTTGTGAGATCATCCATCACCGAGCGGGACATCGCCACAAAGCCATCCGCCGAATGGACAAAATAGGAAGACAATAACCTGTCTCCAGGCCGTTTTTCATGCGGGATGATATTGTCGATGACCGAGACCACTTTGGTATGTCCGTTTTTCCTGATTAGCCTGCAAACGGTTCCAAAGCAGGGAGCCATGAAAGGCATCCAGTATTTCACGATGACCAGGTCGGGCCGGAGCTTTCTGATTTCATTTCCAACTCTCAGCCAGTTAACAGGGTTGATTGAATTCAGTTTCACCCTGATTGGCACACCGGAAGGAGGAGGCTCAGTACTGTATTGTGTTTTACCGGGGAAGAGCAGCGAAGGGTATTGCAGGCTGAATGTTACAATCGATGCCTGGGAGCCGAGGCGGATATATTCCCTGATCAGGCGTTCATTAAAGGTTGCCAGACCGCCCCTGAGCGGGTAAGCCGAGCCAATGAGAATAACGTTCTGCGGCTGTGGCATTGGAGGATTAACTAGGTTTGGGAATGGTAAAAGTAAATATGGAGCCAAAGCCTTTCTGGCTTTCGACCCTGATTGCACCTTTATTCAACTCCACGAATTCCTTGCACAGATGCAGACCCAGCCCGGTTCCCCTTTCACCTGCAGTACCTTTTGAAGACTGTGTCTTATCAAGTTTGAACAAACCGTCAAGAACACCGGGGGGCATGCCAAGTCCGTTATCCTGTATGATCACTTCAACCAGATTGTCTTTGATAAGAAGGATAACATGGATCTCACCTCCCGGCTGTGTGAATTTTATCGCATTGGAGATCAGGTTCCTCAACACTACCCTGATCATGTTTTTATCGGCAAACACGTTTACTGAGCTGATATTGCGTTCAACCAGCCTGATCTGTTTATCCAGCGCATAAGGCTGATAAAAACCGAGCACATCCCTGATCGTTTCAGCCAGGTCAAAACCGGTAGGTTCCGGAACCATCCTGCCCGACTGAACCCTGGACCATTGCAGCAAATTATCCAGTAATTTGAGGTAATTCCTTGAAAGATCATGAAGGCTTTCAAGGATCTCTTTCTGCTGCAATGGCTCCAGGAGGTCCATATCGGTGCGGAGTACTTCCGAAAGAGAGATCAGTGTGGAAATCGGACTGCGCAGGTCATGGGCGATAATAGAGAAAAATTTATCCTTGGTCGCATTTAGGTCAATCAGTTCCTGCTTTTGCTTTTCAAGAGTATCTTTCTGAAACAGGATTTCGTTGTTCTGGGCGGCCAGCTGCTCTTCAATGACGTTCATATCCCTGAGGCGTCTGACGAGGGCTTTCAGTATTCCTCTGAAGACCGTATTTTCGTTTTCGGTGATCCTGTGGAATTCATCCTGGTCAAAACGGAGCAGGAAGGTGTGTGAGAGTGCGGTTACTGTAGCCGATCTCTCTTCCTTGTCCAGGAGGTAATATTTTCCAAAAACATCGCCTGATTTCAGTACTGTAAAAATATAATCATGGTCATGAACCTTAACCCTTCCATCAAGAATGATATACATTGAATCTCCAAGTTCCCCTTTGAGAACGATATTCTCCCCTTCGGAAACCTCCATTTCGGTAAGGCTTTCAGCAATACGTTCAAGTAAGCTGTCGGGAGATTCCTCGAATATCAGGACCTTTCTAAGGAACCTGACCCTTCGTTCAATATCTTTTGCATCCATGGGTTTGTTTTGGGGTAATTAAAAGAATATACTCAGTTCAATTCCCGGTTTTCTTTTCCACCAGGTACTGGTTCCTGTCGGAGGAGTTCCTGCTAACAAGTTCGCCCAGGAATCCTGCAACGAAAAGCTGGGTGCCCATGATCATAGCTAATATCCCGAAAAAAAACAGTGGGCGTTCGGTCATTTTAAAAGCCTGATGAAAAAACTTTTCATAAGCAAGGTAAATGGCGATGAAGAAACCGGCAGTGAACAAAAGACTTCCCCACAAGCCAAAGAAATGCATGGGTCGCTTCACGAAACGCGACATGAATGAAATAGTCAGGAGATCAAGGTATCCTTTGTAGAAACGGTCCAGTCCAAATTTCGTTTTTCCATATTTTCGTTTCTGATGGTGGACGATTTTTTCCCCTATTTTCCTGAATCCGGCCCATTTGGCGAGGAAAGGGATATATCGGTGCATATCACCGTAAACTTCAATGCTTTTAACGACGGGATTCCGGTAAGCTTTAAGTCCACAATTGAAGTCATGAAGTTTGATCCCCGACATACGCCTGGCCGACCAGTTATAAAACCGTGTTGGAATAGTCTTGGAAATAGGGTCGTGGCGTTTTTTCTTCCATCCCGAAACAAGGTCAAAGCCATCATTGGTTATCATCGTGTATAGCTCCGGTATCTCATCCGGGCTATCCTGGAGGTCGGCATCCATGGTAATGACAACATCTCCTGAAGCTTCCTGGAATGCCACATTCAATGCAGCAGCTTTTCCATAGTTCCGTCTGAATTTAATGCCTTTGAAATGCGGATTTTGTGCCGACAGATCTTCAATGACCTGCCATGACTTATCGGAACTGCCGTCATCCACAAAAATCACTTCCCAGTTAAAGTTATTCTCAGTCATCACTTGTTGTATCCAGGAAGCCAGTTCAGGCAGGGACTCTTCTTCGTTCAGAAGGGGAATTACAACGGAAATATCCATCATCAGCGAGTAAAATTATTAATCTGAATGCAATGTTTCTACAAAACGTCAAGCGCTTTGTCTTTTTTTCTGACAAATAAGGCAAGCAGGGCTGAAATCCCTACAATAAAGATCGAGGTCCATCTGAGGCCTTTTATAAGGTTCCATGGATTTTTTGACTGATCCAGGGCTTTTTCCCAGGCCTCGTCAATCTGGCTTTGCGGAACATTGAAACGTTGCATCATTGCAGTGAAATCACCGTAGTGATTCGATAAATAATTCGGATCAATAACAAAAGTCTGTAAAAGGCTGTATGCCGTTGAGATGATCAAAGCGATAAAAAAGATAATCATAAGACCAACAAATGCCTCCAGGTAGGTCATTCTATTTTCAGGCAATAACCTGGTCCTTAAATAATTCGTGGCATATAACCCCAGTGTAATCGGAATTGCCAACAATATCAGCCCATAATAAATTACCCAGAAAAAAACGTTAAATACGTTGACATTCAGGACATAGATGAGAAGAGAGGTAACAAACATGAAACCTCCTAAAATTGAGCCGAATACAGCTGAATTTTTCAGAACAATAGTGTAATTGGATTTCATCTTAACGGGTTTTTAGATTGCTACAACAAAGGTAAGAAACTTAGGGGATTTATTTTTTAACACATCATCATAAATCAATTTTTAGCTGTAAATTTGCATCGGGTAAGTCTTATACGACCAGCTCCCTTCAAACTCCCCCAGGTCCGGAAGGAAGCAAGGGTAAGTTGGTTGAGCGGTGCGATATAAGGGGCTTACCCTTTTTTATGTTACTGAAAGTACACCCCGATAACCCTGGTGAAAGGCACCTTAAGATCATCACCGACTGTTTGAAAAGCGGAGGGGTGATCATTTATCCGACCGATACTGTTTACGGGCTTGGCTGCGACATTACTAAAATCAAGGCTGTTGACAGGGTCGCGCAGATCAAGGGAATAAAGAGGGAGAAGGCCAACTTCTCATTTATCTGTCACAGTCTGAGCCAGCTTTCCGATTATACAACGCCGATAAATAATGACATCTTCAGGTTGATGCGCCGAACACTGCCTGGCCCATATACATACATTTTGAAAGCTAACAACAATGTTCCTCACTTCTTTCAAAGCAAAAAGAAAAGTGTGGGGATCAGGATCCCGAATCATAAAGTTCCCTTACAGATCGTTGAAAAGCTTGGTAATCCCATCATGACAACATCAATTCATTCCGATGATAAAATTATCGAATACCCGGTCGATCCTGAAGAGATCTATGAAAAGTTCAAAAAGCTGGTCGACATCGTTATCGACTCAGGACACTCCGGAGATGTTCCTTCTACCGTGATTGACTGCAGGGGGAACGAACCAATCGTTTTGAGAATGGGCAAAGGCGAAATTTCCTGAGGTTTTTTATCAACTACATCTTGTTTGTTCCATTAAATTATCTAAATTTGCACCCTCAAATTAAAAAAGAGATTCGCTAGCTCAGTCGGTAGAGCATCGCCCTTTTAAGGCGGGGGTCCTGGGTTCGAATCCCAGGCGGATCACAAGGGCAGTCACATGACTGCCTTTTTTTATTACTGCGGATGAGGGAACAGGTCCGGTAAAAATTCTCCCGCTGGTTTATCTCGATGCAGTTCAGGGCTCCAGTGGAATAGTATAAAAGAAAGGTGAGGGGTCTGCAGGGTTGGCTCCTTTCTTAGGCTTGATAAAAGCTTTAAGCGAACGTTCAGCCGGAATATAAATCATCATCTGCTGGGTTTGGAGATTATATAGATCTCCGTCATTCAGCAATAATGATCCTGGGCCTTCCCCGTAATATGAACACATGATAGCTTGCACATCAGCCGGAGTAAGTTTATTCTTTCCAGCTGCAAGCCTGGTTTTAAGTTGTTCAAGAAGCAAAGACCATCTCCGTTCGTTGATCTTTTTATATTTTCCCTGCGAAAAATTGTCCACCTGGCCTTTCAGCATAAAACAATTCACCGCCCCGATGATGTGGGGATAATTCCACTTTACTCCTTGGTTTAGATGAGAAGTATCATACCTTAACGCCCGAACCGGATGTGCTCCCTGTCCCGAGATGTTATTCTCAAGGATGCAGGTTTGCTTTTCATCGGCTAAAACAATAAGGTGAGAAAATGCATATTTTTTTGAGGTCGAAGTGAGTTCTGAGGCCAGCTTCATGGTGCCAGAGCAGTCTTCAAGTGCCTTCCGCAGATCAAAATTATACGACCTGCAGCCCTGGGGATCGTAAGTAGTACCAGACACATCCGAATCGAGTATCCCTGCCATAATCCCGGAATTCAAATTTATGCCTGTGATGCATCCAAGATGCCCAAGGGCACCAATCAGATATATAGTTTTATCCCTGTACCTGATCCGGGTCACACTTTGGATCAGCGGCAATTCCTTGGCAAATAAGCCGCCGAACCAGTCGAGTGTACGATAAGCTACGTTCTTTCTGTTAACTGAAGCATCACCCCAGCAACCGAATGCGCTGCATTTCGTGGTTCTGAAGAGATCGGGCAATAGGTTGAAACAGTATACAATTTCCTCGTTGCTCCAGGTCCAGCTGCCTTTCATTACTGAGGCAATCCCGGCCAGTTCATTATTATAAAATGCAGGAAGCTGCGGCCTGATTGCATTAAGATGTTCAGGGACCGTCTTTCCCCAGAGACCCTCCAATGTAGCTATTTCAAACATATAATATCCAACGATGGATTCATAATCTGGTTCTGCTTTAAGGATGCAGCGGCCGTACATCTCACCCATTTTCCAGGGATCTGACTCCCTGGTATAATCTAGGGTAACCAGGTAGTACGGACCTTTATCCTCTATCGTGACGGCACCTTCCCTGAAGATTTTATTCATGGTATCACGGCCTGTTGCAAACACTTGTTCCAGTGGAGCTGAACAGATCACCAGGACCAGGGTTGTGAAAAAAAATCTGTTTTTGTTAAAGAGTTTCATCGGGTCAGGTTTTCAGTAATACTTATCTTTGCCTCAATCTCAGGAACTATTTTCAAAGATATCAAATTATTCCCTATATTAATCTCGCCAGCGAGGTTTGTCAAATGATCATTATTCTTTGAAAGAGTATGAAGTCTGAACGGAAAAACAGGATAAAGTGAACGAAAAATCAGAATACATCTACCCGACCGAATCACTCAAGCTAGACAGGGAGAGCAAGGAAAAACAATTGAATCAACGTGCAAAGGTCATCTGGATGACCGGTCTTTCGGGAGCAGGCAAAACTACTCTCTCCTATGCCGTAGAATCAGCATTACATAGGATAGGATATTTTGTCCAGACCCTCGATGGAGACAATGTAAGGACCGGGATCAATAAGAATCTCGGATTTTCCGATGCCGACCGCTATGAAAATATCCGCAGGATCGCCGAGGTTTCAAAACTTTTTGTCAATTGCGGCATTATCACTATTGCAAGCTTTATAAGCCCGACAAACGAGATCCGCCTGATGGCGAAAACGATCATCGGACACGAAGATTTTATAGAGATTTTTATCAATGCGCCTTTGGATGTTTGCGAATCACGCGACACCAAAGGACTTTACATGAAAGCCCGCAAAGGGGAGATCAAAGAGTTCACAGGGATCAATGCACCCTATGAAAGTCCGGCCGAACCGGAACTTGAGGTTCGCACCGACCTGCTAACAATTGAAGAATCAACAAAGAAGATCATAGATTTCCTGCTCCCTATCATCTGGCGTAACAGGTAAACCGATCCTTATCAGGCTTGCTGCTCTGAAGTTTTTTTAACAATAGGGACCACGCCCGACATCTCTCCCATCACATTGACAAGGTCGGAGCCGGTTGGTACAATGACTTTGCTGTTGTCCTTCAATGACGTTTCCATTGCCTGGATTCGCCTTAGCATCTGGGCATTTCCGACAAAGTATTTTTCGGCAGCTTCGTTAACCAACTGAATAGCCTGGGCTTCGCCTTCTGCACGCAGGATTGCGCCCTGCTTAATACCTTCAGCTCGGCGAATCTCGGCACGCTTTTCACCATCAGCCCTTGTTTCAGTAGCCGTTGCAAAGTCGATTGCGGCGATCTTCTCATTCTCGGCTTTGACGATCTTGTTCATGGTTTCCTGTACATCCTTGGGCGGATCAATTTCCTTAAGTTCAGTACGGATGATCTCAATTCCCCAACTCATGGTTTCTTCGTGAAGAGTTCCATGCAGTTCCTTGTTGATCTTGCCACGTTCGCTGTTTGCCGACTTCAGTGTCATGGTCCCGATAATATTACGCAGGGTCGTCCTTGCCAGGTTGACAATCTGGTATTCTATGCTGTTTACAGCATACTGTGAATTTTTTACGTGCTCCTCATCCGACTTGATCTTAAAGTATACCTGGGCATCAACCCTGGCATTCAGATTATCGTTTGTTATGATCTCCTGGGGCTCTGCATTAATCATCTTTTCAGTGACATTTACCCTGTACATCTGCTCAACTCCCGGAAGGATCCAGTGAAAACCGGGATTTGCAAAGCGGTTATATTTGCCAAGACGCTCTACCAGCCCACGGTGGGTAGGACGCACAATACGGACCCCTGCAAAAAAAAGAAGCAGAACGATTCCGATGATTAATAAAACGGGTATTTCCATGATTTTTGGTTTTTGGGTTATTGATTTTGCACTCCAAACCTACAGCGAAAAAGGCAATTAAACAAGAAAATGTATAATTTTGTATAAAAATATACGACATCATGGGCCATGTTTTCACAAAATTATCCTCTGCACTTATCCTGTTCACGATACTGTTTTCAGGCTGCAGTATGAAAAACAATAAATCTGCCATGAATCCTCAGGATTCAATTATGAAGGCGAAGATCAGCGAATTTGCCTTAGTCAGACTTACGACTGATCTGAACACCCTTACTGCCAAAGAAAAGGAGATGATCCCTCTACTGGTTGAAGCTGCTGATATTATTGATGCTATTTACTGGAAACAGACTATTGGCGATAAACAGGCTTTCCTCGATACTATCGCCGACAGCCTTGTAAGAAGGTTTGCTGAAATCAATTACGGTCCGTGGGAACGACTTAACGGCAACAAGCCATTTGTTAAAGGGTTGGATGAAAGGCCTGCCGGAGTGAATTTCTATCCGAAAGACATGACTAAAGAAGAATTTGAAAAATGGAATGATAAAAACAAAGAAAGCCAGTATACGATAATTGTCAGGGGAGCCGACAAAGCTCTGAAATCGGTATGGTATCATGAAGCGTACAAGGAAGAAACAGAAAAAGCGGCTTCCTTGCTTGAAAAGGCTGCCCGACTTGCCGAAGACCCAGGGTTGAAGAAATACCTGGAATTGCGTTCAAAAGCCCTTCTCACCGATGATTATTTTGCAAGTGACATGGCCTGGATGGACATGAAAACGAACACAATCGACATCGTGATAGGTCCGATTGAGAATTACGAAGATGGACTTTTCGGATACAAAACAGCCTTTGAAGGGGCCATCCTGGTAAAAGACAAGAACTGGAGTAAAAAGCTTGAAAAATTCGCAGCTTTTCTTCCTGAACTTCAGTCTGAATTGCCGGTGGATGCAAAGTATAAAAAAGAGAAGCCAGGGACCGATTCAGACCTGAACGCTTATGACCTTCTGTACGTCTCGGGCTCGTCAAATGCAGGAAGCAAGACTATTGCAATCAACCTGCCTAATGATGAGAAGGTGCAGTTGAAAAAGGGATCGAGAAGGCTTCAGCTTAAAAATGCCATGAAGGCCAAATTTGACAACATTTTGATGCCGATTGCAACTATGCTGATCGATTCGGTTCAAAGAGCTAATGTTAAGTTTGATGCCTTCTTCTCGAATGTCATGTTCCACGAAGTTGCACATGGACTTGGACTTAAAAACACCATTAACGGAAAAGTGAATGTTCGTGAAGCGCTGAAAGAACAGTATTCTGCTTTTGAAGAAGCAAAAGCGGATATCCTGGGTTTGTTTATGGCCACCCGCTTGATTGCGAAGGGAGAGATACAGGGAATCACTGTTGAAGACTGCTATGTTACCTATATGGCCAGCCTTTTACGTTCTGTCCGTTTCGGTGCTGCCAGCGCTCACGGCAAAGCCAATATGATGTGCCTGAATTTTTTTGAAGAGAACGGGGCATTTCAGAGGGACGCCAAAGGCTGTTACAAAGTCGATTTCAATAAAATCAAAACTGCAATTGATGCCTGGGCCTCTAAAATCCTGATTTTTGAAGGGGATGGTAATTATGAAGGAGCAAAAGCCTACCTGGCTAAAAACGGAAAAGTCAATGAAAAACTCGCTTCTGACCTTAGCCGGCTAAGTAGTGCAAATATTCCGGTTGACATCATTTATGAACAAGGGCTAACTACCATGGGATTGAAATGATGAAAATAGAAAACACATCCGAGCTCATGGAGCTTGTTAATGGGTTCAGGCTCAGCAGAATCGTTTTAACAGCGCATGAACTAAAGATATTCGACCATCTAGCCGGGAAATCATGTTCGTCGGCCGATCTGGCTTCACTGATCAATACCGATAAAAGAGCTACCGACCGGCTGATGAATGTACTTGCAGGTATGGGGCTACTTGAAAAGCAGCATGGGCTTTTTACGAATTCAGCCTTTGCCGAGAAGCACCTCGTATGCTCATCCCCTGCTTTCCTGGGTGGATTAGGGCATACGGCCGACCTCTGGAGAAAATGGGACACACTGACCCAGGTTATTAAAAAAGGTTCGGCTGTCGATCTTGAGGATAATTTCAATGAACGGGGAGCCGAATGGCTTGAATCGTTCATTGCCGCCATGCATAACCGGGGTGTTGCCCAGGGCAAGGAACTGGCTTCACTTCTCAGGCTGTCGGGAGTAAAGCGAACCCTCGATGTTGGAGGAGGTTCAGGCGCTTTCACTTTTGCTTTTATTGAAAAAAATCCTGCGATCCAGTCTATCATATTTGATCTCCCGAATGTAATCCCCATCACTCAAAAATATATTGACCGGTATAAGCTTTCTTCCAACGTCAGCGTCGCTGCGGGTGATTACCACACAGATCCTTTCGGAGATGGTTTCGATCTTGTGCTGATGTCGGCTATTATCCATATCAACGATCCTGAAGAAAACAGGCTTCTGATCCGTAAGGGAGCTGATGCCATTAATCCAGGCGGACAGTTGGTGATCATGGACCATTTGATGAACGAGGACCGGACAGAGCCTTTCCAAGGCGCTGTTTTTGCCATCAACATGCTGGTTGGCACAAAGCGCGGAGATACTTATACCATGGATGAGATTACCGGATGGATGAAGGAAGCCGGGTTAATCGGGACGACTATCCTTACAGCACCTTCGGGCACTCAGTATTGTTGCGGATTCAAGCCCTGAGGCCAGATTACGCCGCGGTTCCCGAAACTCGCCCAGCCTCAACTGGTTCGGGGCTTTGACTAAGCCTCCTCAGCTTCTCGGGTCTTTTTTCAGAGGCATCTTGGCCATCTTTTCGACTTCGAGGCTTGGAAAGCCGAATTCCTCAACGATCTTACCCATTACAAGATATACCCCTTCCCCCCGGAAGGGATATTTTTCTACCGCCTGGGGAAAGTGCACCGTATCGAAGAATTGTCCTTCAAAATCGATAAAAGTGCCGAAATGCATCCATTCCTTCCTGACGGTACGAACGTATTTGATGGTGACCAGCAGGCCCAGCATACGAACTTTTTTCCCAAGTTTGCCCATCATATCCCGGGCCATTATCTCACCCCTGAACGAAGTCTCAAGCAGTTCGAAATACGAATTTGAAACAGGCCAGCCCAGGAGTTCTATCTCGTCGTAAACTTCTTCAAGCGTACTTTGCGAAAGAGCAGGCAGTTCAAATTTTTTCGGCCGCGTATTGAAGAGGCTTTGGTCGGCAACCATCGGGATATCTGTGGCAGGATGAAGGGAACGGGAAAAATATGCTCCCGGATGGTCGGCAACCAGCGAATGTTCCTTGTTTACATGGTGCCGGCCGGGGGGGTAACCGGGAACCGGGAACCGGGAATCAGGAACCGGGACCAAAGATCCGGTTTTCGGTTTCCTGTTTCCTGCTCCCTGTTTCCTGCTCCCCGCTCCCTGCTTCCGGCTCCCCGCTCCCTGCTTCCGGCTGCCCAGCAGCATATGTGCCTCCCACAGAAGCATGGCTTTTGGCTTGCCCGTGAACCTGAACGCCCCGGCACGGATCAGGATGACCACCTGTTCCAGCGAAGCCGGCACACGTTCGACGAAATCTGCCAGGTCGAGGTAGTCGCCGCCGGATGACTGGATAGCTGGATCAGTCGCCACGGCATTCGTACATTGTACATCGTACATCGTACATCGTACATCCTCCTTAATTCGTAATTCGTAACTCGTAAATCGTAAATTTTCAATGGCTTTCCCCACCGCCGTCTCCAGCCCATTAATATGGACAAAGCCCACATATATATCATCGCCCCGGATACAGGTCTTGAATTCCCCACGGTTCACGCAGGGAGGATGGATCTTCGCCCCCCAGTTTTTCGCTTCGTTGAAATACACCCATGAGGGATAGAATCCTCCGAAGTTGTTAATTACTCCCACCATGAACTCAAGCGGGTAACGCGCCTTGAGAAAAAGGCTCTGGTAGCTTTCCACCGCGTAGGAAGCCGAATGCGCTTTCGAAAATGAATAGCCCGCAAAGGACTCTATTTGCCTCCATACCTCCTTTGTCACTTCCTCGGGATAGCCAAACTTGCGGCAGTTCTCGAAGAACTTGTCCACTATCCTCTGCAACTCCTTTTTTGAGCGGTACTTCCCGCTCATCGCCCTTCTCAGCACATCGGCATCGGCCAGGTCGAGGCCGGCAAAATGATGGCAGATCTTGAGCACATCTTCCTGGTACACCATCACCCCGTAGGTTTCCTTCAGTTGTTCCTCCATGATGGGGTGCATGTACTTGAATTTACCCGGATTATGGAACCTGAAGATATACTCCCGCATCATGCCCGAACGGGCTACGCCCGGACGGATAATTGAACTTGCGGCAACCAGGCTGCGGTAGTTGTCGCAATGTAGTTTCTTCAGAAGGCCACGCATGGCCGGACTTTCCACGTAAAAACAGCCTATGGTCTTCCCTGTCCTCAGAAGTTTTTTCACTTCCTCATCCGCCTTAAACTCATTAATTTTATGAACATCCACACTCACTCCTTTGTTCTTCCGCACAATCCCCGCGGTCTCATAGATATGTCCGATGCCGCGCTGGCTCAGGATATCCAGTTTTTCGAAGCCTATATCTTCGGCCACGTACATATCGAACTGGGTGGTTGGGAAGCCTTTGGGCGGCATGTCCAGGGAAGTATAGCAGGTGATAGGATGTTCGGAAATGAGCACACCCCCCGCATGTATTGTCCTCATATTCGGGAAATCCGCCATCATCTCACCCAGTTCATTGATCTTCTTGATGATATGGTTATTGTGGATGGCATCCTCAGGGTGTTTGATAAATAGGTCCATTTCCTGCTTGGGGAGCCCGTGGACCTTTCCCAGTTCACGGATGATAGAGCGGTCGCGGAAGGTCGACATGGCCCCCAGCAGTGCAGTATGCTCATGCCCGTAACGTTTGAAGATATAGTCGAGCACCTCATCCCTTTCCTTCCAGGAATAATCGATGTCGAAGTCGGGAGGGGATGTTCGTTTAGGATTGATGAACCGCTCAAAGTAAAGGTCGAGGTCAATGGGGTCAACATCTGTGATTTTCAGACAGTAAGCTACTATACTATTTGCCCCACTTCCCCTCCCAACATGGAAAAATCCCCGCGATATGGAATACCGGATAATATCCCAGGCGATGAGGAAATAAGCAGAGAAACCCATTTTCGAAATGATGCCCAGTTCGTGTCTGATCCGGTTCAGGGCTTCCACATTCCCCTTCCTGTAGCGGTACTGCAATCCATCCAAAGCCAGCTTCTCAAGCAGCACATGGTCATCATACACATTCCCCGTGAAAGTCCGTTTGTTCTTGCACTCCCTGAAGTCGAAGCTTATGCTGCAGTCTTCGATCAGCTTCTCGGTATTCCGGATGATCCCCGGGAACTCCAGGTAAGGTTCCAGCAGATTGTCCAGCGGCTTCATGATCTCATCGGGCGAAGCAAGCTGCCCGGGATCAAGCCGGCTCAGCAACACATTTTTATCCACCGCCCTGAAATTCCGGTGGAGTTCATAGCCCTTCTCATCAAGCAGGGTCACCGGTTGCCAGATCACCATGCGGTCCATGAGGTGGCGATGGCGTGAGAGCATCAGACGGTTAGCGGAAGCAGGCGAAAGCCCAATGAAATGATGGGGTGATGGGACTGCGGATGTCAGATGGCGGATGGCAGATTTCTGATATCCGCCATCTGACATCTCATATCTGACATCTGCTCTCAGGGGAAACACCCAGTACACATTCTCCATCTGCTCCGGCCTGTCGGGCAGGGGCTGGTTGCTCAGGTTGTGCCGGCTCAGATAATCATTCAGCTCCCTGAACCCCTCATTGTTTCTGGCAAGCCCGACGTAAAGCAGCTCATCATCGCGGCGAAATTCTATCCCTGCAATGGGCTTCACCCCCTTGTCGGTACATACCTGGATGAATTCCATGATGCCCGTGGAGTTGTTGATATCGGTCAGCGCCAGGGCTTTCGCCCCGCAACGCACAGCCTCATCAACCAGCTTTTCAACCGAAAGTGTTCCGTAGCGCAGGGAGTAGTATGAATGGCAGTTCAGGTACACGCCACTCCCCTCCTCACGATCTTCTGCCCATACTTGTTTCTTACCCGGTCGAGAGCCTGGTACAGGCTGATCATCTCGCTGCTGTCCTCAAACATATTAAGCTGGGGGTTACCGGAAACCAGACCGCTAAGGCGCACGCCGATCAGGCGGATCAGCATTCGGCGCTGGTAGAGCCTGTCGAACAGCTCCTTCACCAGCGGGATCAGGATATGGTCGAAAGCCGTGTAGGGCACATGTTTCTGAAGGGTATGGGTGTCGAAATTCGCATAACGGATCTTCACCGTGACACAGGATGTAAGTTTCTGCTGGTCTCTCAGCTCAAAGGCAATCTTTTCTACCATCTTCACCAGTTTCTCTTTCATCTTCACCACATCTATGGAATCCTGTTCGAAAGTCGTTTCGGTGCTGATCGATTTGCTCTCCGAATACGGCACCACAGGCGTGGAATCCAGCCCATTTGCCTTCTCCCATATCATGATCCCGTTCTTCCCCATCACCCTTTCCATCATCTCCACAGGAATCTTGCTGAGAGTGTCGATAGTCACGATACCCATGGACCTCAGCAGGCGGTAAGTCTTGTCGCCTATCATAGGGATCTTCCGAATAGACAGGGGGGCCAGGAAAGGCTTCACCGCCTCACGCTGAACCTGCAGCTCCCCGTTAGGCTTGGCTTCTCCGGTGGCGATCTTCGAAACGGTCTTGTTCACCGACAGCCCGAAAGATATGGGCAGACCTGTATTGCGGATGATGCTCTGCCTGAGCTCATGGGTCCATTTAAGCGTACCGAAAAAGCGGTCCATCCCCGTCACATCGATATAATGTTCATCGATGGACGCCTTCTCGTACATAGGCGCATGTTCAGCAATGATATCCGTAACATCATGCGAATATTTGGAATACAGCTCCATGTCGCCCCGAACAATCACCGCATCCCGGCAAAGCGTACGCGCCATCTTCATCGGCATAGCCGAATGCACCCCGAACTTCCTCGCCTCGTAGCTGCAGCTCGCCACCACCCCCCGGTCGGAAGTCCCGCCGATAAGCACCGGCTTTCCCACCAGCGCTGGATTAATAAGCCTTTCCACCGATACGAAGAAGGTGTCGAGGTCGAAGTGGACAATGTTGCGGCTAAAAATAATCATGATTATTTTTTAATCATTTTTGTGATCACAATATAATCATTATATTTGCAACACCAAAACTTTTTGCCATGTTTTTTAGTTCAAATATCAAATTTTTACGCCGGCGCCGGGGATTGACCCAGGACGACGTAGCCGACACACTGGAGATGAAGCGCTCAACCTTAAGCGGTTATGAAAATGCCGTAGCACAGCCGGGCTTCGAAGCTCTCATCATCCTTTCCAAATATTTCAATGTAGCCATCGATACCCTGATCAAGGTTGACCTTTGCAGTCTTCCCGAAAGCCAGGTGAGGCAGCTCGAAAGGGGGTACGACGTCTTCATCAAAGGTTCAAACCTCAGGATACTGACCACCACGGTAGGCAACGATAACGAGGAAAACATTGAGCTGGTCGCCGAAAAAGCTAAAGCAGGCTATGCTACTGGTTTCGCCGATCCCGAATATATCAGCATCTTACCTACATTCAGGATGCCTTTCCTCTCAAAGCAAAAGAAATACCGCACTTTCCAGGTCAGCGGCGACTCCATGCTGCCTATCCCCCATGGCGCTTTTGTTACCGGTATGTTCCTCCAGGACTGGAATTCAATCAAGGATAAGGATGCATATATTATTCTGACTGCGGATGAGGGAATAGTGTTCAAAGTAGTTGAGAACAAGCTTAAGGAGTACGGTACGCTAAGGCTCCATTCCCTGAACCCTCTCTATGAACCGTATGACCTTCCTGTGAACAATATCAGGGAGATATGGCAGTTTGTTCATTATATTAGCCCGGAACTTCCTGACAACCAAGAAAATGAAAACAAAGTATTGCTGGAAACGGTAAAAAAACTAAAAAAAGATGTCAGGGAAATCCAAACCCGCTTACAGTTATAATTTTTTTAATTTGACTTCTCTTTGATTTTTTGTTTTATATTTACATTTGAATATCGTAAAATCACAATCCTAACTTAAAAACCATCAATCATGAAAGTCGCTATCGTTGGGTCCGGTTACGTTGGTCTGGTCACCGGAACATGTTTTGCCGAAGTCGGTATTGAAGTCACATGTGTTGACATTGATAAGAAGAAAATCGATAACCTGAACCAAGGGATCATTCCGATTTATGAACCGGGACTTGAAGAAATGGTTCACAGAAATGTAAAAAAAGGCAGGCTGGCCTTCACAACCAGTCTGAAAGATGCCCTGGTCGACTGCGAAGTGGTATTCAGTGCAGTTGGAACTCCTCCCGACGAGGATGGAAGCGCCGATCTTCAGTATGTACTCTCTGTTGCACGTGATTGCGGGAAGTATATGGATAACTATCTTCTGATCGTCACCAAGAGCACGGTTCCTGTCGGCACAGCCGAGAAAGTAAGGAAAGCCCTCAGGGAAGAACTTGACAAAAGAGGCGTGAAGATAGAATTTGACGTTGCTTCGAATCCCGAATTTCTGAAAGAAGGTGCTGCTGTGGATGATTTTCTGAAACCCGACCGCATCGTGGTGGGTTGTGACTCACCCAGGGCAGAAGAACTCATGAAAGCTCTTTACAAACCGTTTACATTGAACGGACATCCGGTGATTTTCATGGATATTGTTTCAGCTGAAATGACTAAATATGCTGCAAACTCAATGCTTGCAACCAAGATCAGCTTTATGAATGATATTGCAAACCTCTGCGAGATCGTTGGGGCGGATATCAATATGGTCAGAAAAGGTATTGGCTCTGACTCCAGGATTGGTAATAAATTCATCTATCCCGGCGCCGGTTATGGCGGAAGCTGTTTCCCAAAAGATGTGAAAGCGCTTATTCACACGGGTGATGATTATAAATATTCCCTGAGGGTCCTTAAAGCTGTTGAAGCAGTTAACGATGACCAGAAATCGGTCATGTTCAATAAGATCAACAAGTATTTCAATGGAGACCTCAAGGGCAAGACTGTTGGGCTTTGGGGACTTTCCTTCAAGCCTCAGACCGATGATATGCGTGAAGCTCCCTCTCTTGTAATCATTAAAAAGCTTCTTGATGCCGGTGCAAAAGTTAAAGCCTATGACCCTGTTGCAATGCATGAAACCAAAAGGATACTGGGCGACAAGATCGAATACGCCGCCGACCAGTATGACGCGCTGATTGATGCCGATTGCCTGCTGATGATCACAGAATGGCCTGAATTCAAATTTCCTAATTTCAATGTCATGAGGAAATTGCTGAAAACATCAGTCATTTTTGACGGACGAAACATCTATGACGTCGATGAGATCAAAAAGAAAAATTTCGATTATTTCTGCATAGGTGTAAATACCACCAAGTAAGCAAAACATGAAATCGAAAGGGCCTAACAGTTAGAACACCGCTGTTAGGTCTTTTCATTTAAATTTTTAAGGTATGATAAAAAAGAAAGTTTTAGTCACCGGCGGTGCCGGGTTTCTGGGATCCCACCTTTGCGAGAAGCTTCTGAATCAGGGGCATGAAGTGGTTTGCATGGACAATTATTTCACTGGCCAGAAACAGAATGTGGTCCACCTGCTTAAAAACCCTTATTTCGAACTGATAAGGCATGATGTGACCATGCCGTTCTTCATCGAAGTGGATGAAATTTTTAACCTCGCATGCCCAGCCTCACCGGTTCATTACCAGTATAATCCCATCAAAACTGTAAAGACATCAGTGATGGGGGCTATCAATATGCTCGGTCTGGCTAAAAGGATCAGGGCAAAAGTGCTCCAGGCCAGTACCAGCGAGGTATATGGGGATCCGGAAGTCCACCCCCAAACCGAAAGCTACTGGGGTCATGTAAATACCATAGGACCCCGTTCATGTTATGATGAAGGCAAGAGAGTTGCCGAGACACTCTTCGTGAACTATCACAAGCAGAATAAAGTCAGGATTAAAATTATCAGGATCTTTAACACTTATGGTCCGAGGATGCATCCTGCCGACGGTCGTGTCGTTTCAAACTTTATCGTACAGGCATTAAAGGGTGAAGATATTACTATATACGGTGAAGGCACACAAACACGTTCTTTCTGTTATGTGGATGACCTCCTGGAAGGCATGGTAAGGCTGATGAATTCGCGTGAAGATTTCACAGGACCAGTGAACATTGGTAATCCCGGAGAATTTACGATGATAGAACTGGCCGAAAAAGTTCTTAAATTAACAGGATCGAAATCGAAACTTATTCATATGCCTCTTCCTACCGATGACCCTTTGCAAAGGAAACCGGATATTACTCTGGCTAAGAAGGAACTTGGTTGGGAACCAACTATCCCCCTGGAAGAAGGCCTGAAGAGGACGATTGAATATTTTAAGACAATAGTATAAAACAGCGAGGTACCGAGAAGCGAAATTTATTTCAGAAATTTTCGTCACCTCACTTCTCGCTACTTAATAGAAGAAACCATGTCAGAAAATTTAAAAATACTGATTACCGGCGCAAAAGGCCAACTGGGAAATGAGTTGAAGATTCTCGGGAAGGGATATCCCGCAATTCAGTTCACCTTCACCGATGTGGAGGAGCTGGATATCACCAGCATGGAGGCGGTTTCTGCCTTTATGGATGTTTTGCATCCTGATGTTGTGGTGAATTGTGCAGCCTATACCGCGGTTGATAAGGCTGAACAGGAACCTGATCTCGCTCTGAAGATAAATGCCCTGGCTGTAAGAAACCTTTCAAATGCATGCGGGGAGTTTAACGCCTTGCTTATTCATATCTCCACCGATTACATCTTCAGCGGGAAAGGCTTCAGGCCTTATGTGGAAACAGACACCCCGGCCCCAGCATCCAGCTATGCCAAATCAAAGTATGCAGGAGAAACGCAAATGCTGAGCAGTTGTAAAAACGGGATAATTTTGCGTACATCATGGCTGTATTCGGCATTTGGCAACAATTTCGTAAAAACAATCCTGAAATACGGTAAGGAAAGGGGGAGCCTCAATGTCGTATTCGACCAGATCGGCTGTCCGACCTATGCCAAAGACCTGGCAGTTGCGATCCTGGACATCATTCCTCAGGTAACAGAGCATGAAGGCATTGAAATATTCCATTATGCCAATGAAGGTGTCGCTTCCTGGTACGATTTTGCCAAAGCCATTATTGATTTCTCAGGGATCAAATGTCTGATCAATCCTATTGAGACCAGGGACTACCCGCTTCCGGCCGAGCGTCCTTTTTACTCCGTACTCAACAAGGCAAAGTTCAAGGAGCGATTCGGCCTTGCGATTCCTTATTGGAAAGACAGCCTGGGCGAATGCATTAATAGATTAAATGGCGAAATCAGATAGCGAGGTATCGAGAACATTGAATCTAATCAACATTATGGACCAAAACATATTAGAAAAAGCCCAATCGTGGACCCATGGCAATTTCGATGAGGGAACAAAGTCCAGGGTAAAGGAAATGATTGAAAAGAATCCTGAAGAGACGGCCGACTCGTTTTACCGTATACTGGAGTTTGGCACCGGGGGACTAAGGGGTGTTATGGGTGATGGCACTAACCGCATGAATAAATATACTGTAGGAATGGCTACACAGGGACTTGCAAATTATGTAATGAGGATGTTCCCTGGCATTGAACATAAGATGGCAATCGCTCATGATAGCAGGAACAACAGCAGGTATTTTGCACAGATCACCGCTGAAGTCCTTGCAGCTAACGGGTTCAGGGTTTACCTGTTTGAAGATCTCCGTCCTACGCCCGAGCTTTCGTTTGCTGTAAGACAATTAGGCTGCCAGAGCGGTGTTATGATCACTGCCTCCCATAACCCGAAGGAATACAACGGGTACAAGGCATATTGGGATGACGGAGCACAGTTCATTGCCCCTCATGACGAGAACGTCATCAGGGAAGTGGAAAAGATTTCTTCCATCGACCAGGTAAAATGGCAGGGAAATAAGGAAAAAATCGTCAGCATCGGTAGTGAAATTGATGAGGCTTATCTTGCAAAACTTCAAACGCTTTCGCTTTCCCCGGATATCATCCGCCAACAGAAAGACCTTAAAATAGTTTATACTCCTTTACATGGAACAGGACGAACCCTGGTTCCTGAAATTTTAAAGCGCTTTGGTTTCAGAAACATCCACCCGGTCGAGGAGCAGATGGTTGCCGACGGAAATTTCCCTACAATAAAAAGTCCGAACCCCGAAGAACATTCGGCCCTGGATATGGCGATTCAGCTTGCCGAAAAGCTGCATGCCGACCTGGTGATGGCGACAGATCCCGATGCCGACCGTGTTGGAATAGCTGTGCGCGACAACAACAACCGGATGATCCTTCTGAACGGTAATCAAACGGCATCCCTGCTCTTCTATTATGTGATCACGAAATGGAAGGAGAAAGGCCGGCTCAACGGGAAACAATTTATTGTAAAAACCATTGTCACCACTGAACTGCTTAAGGATATAGCCGTTTCTTTCGATCTGAAATATTACGACGTTCTTACAGGGTTCAAATACATAGCCGATATTATCAGGAAGAATGAAGGCCTGGGGGAATTTATTATTGGAGGGGAAGAAAGTTATGGATACCTGGCCGGTGACTTTGTGCGTGACAAAGACGCTGTGGGAGCATGCGCACTTATTGCAGAGACACTGGCATGGACTGTTTCAAAGGGAAAATCCCTGTACGATCTCCTGCTCGAAATTTACGTGAAGCATGGTTTCTATAAAGAATCATTGCTTTCGGTAACCCGCAAAGGTCAGAGCGGCGCAGAGGAGATTAAGCAAATTATGATCGGCTACCGCAGCAATCCTCCAAAAGAGATCAATGGCAGCAAGGTAGTCAGGATCAAAGATTATGACAGTCTCATTGAGAAAGACGTAGAGAATGGAAAGGAAAACATCATCCACCTTCCGAAATCCAATGTACTGCAATTTTTTACTGAAGATGGCAGTGTAATCAGTGTCAGGCCTTCAGGTACAGAACCCAAGATCAAGTTTTACTTCGGACTCCGTGAATCTCTCGTTGACAAAATGGCCTTCGAAGAGACTGATAAAAAGCTTAACGAAAAACTCCGGGGTATTATCAACTCCCTTAATTTAAAATAAAGCCGGCAATGCAGCCATGAAACGAAGGGACAGGCATGTATTCAGCTTAAGTATTCTGTCTGTATTCTTTTTGTGTATTCTATTTCCTGGAATTCTGATTGCACAACTCCCCGAAAAAGAGAAATCCCTGCTTGCTCCAAAGGAAGACAGCCTTTACAACGGCAAGAAATCCAAGATTCAGACAAAAGCCTTTTATGACTCTGTTTTCCAGAGATTTAACCGGCATAAGTTCACAAAACTTTTGTACAGCTTTGCATTTGTCTCTCCCCAGATAAGTACGCTGCCTGATACTGTTCAGGCCATGGCCAGTGAAAATGCGTATAAACAATATGAAGGGAAAATAATCAGGTCAATCCATGTGCTCTCCCTAGATCCTTTTGGCCCTACAGTTATAGATACAGCCAGGGAGGCGACGACCGGACTCGGAAAGTTCCTGAACATCGTACATATCCAGAGTGCCCCCTTTGTTATAAAGAAGATGATTCTTATTAGGGAGGGACAGGCCCTGGACCCCTATGTGATGGCTGACCAGGAGCGTATTTTAAAGGAACTGAACTATATCGATGATGCCAGAGTGGTTGTCGTTCCGGCTGAGAACGAGGACTCAGTTGACGTGGTCGTGGTGACCAAGGATGTGTGGTCTATCGGGGCCGTGATTCCGCTCATAACAACTCAAAAAGTGAATGTCAGACTCTTTGATGCTAACTTTGCAGGCCTGGGCGATCGTCTTGCCCTGAACTTTTCCTTTGCTTCAGATCGTGCTCCTTTTGCGAGGTTCGACGGGGTTTCATACACTTACACCAATATTCTTGGATCCTTCACCGACCTCACACTTAATTATTACCAGGATGACCTTCACCAGGCTAATGTTGGTTTTTGGCTTGACCGCCCGTTCGTGACGAACCGGACAAAGTACGCAGGTGGCCTTTCTTATCAGTACAATAAACTCATTTTCGGCCCCCATGATGATAATCCGAAATACAGCAAGGCCAATTCCGGTTATATTTGGTTGGGACGTTCGCACCTGATTGCCGACTACAAGATACCTACCCGCTTCATCGTTTCAGCCGCATTCCAGGCTACAAACTACACCCAAAGGCCTTCGATAAGCATAGATTCAAGCAAGAGTTATTATGATGTAAGCAGTTTTCTTGCCAGCGTTGCGTTCTCGAGGAACAATTATTACCTGATCGATTACTTCCTTAATTTCGGAAAAACCGAGAATATACCATACGGCAGGCTGATGCAGCTTACCTTCGGTCCCCAGTTCACCGACTATTATACCCGTTTATATTCAGGATTTTCTTATGCACAGGGAAATTTCATAAAGAAATTCGGGTACCTCCAGGGCCGGCTGGACCTGGGGATCTTTTTTAATCACAGGACCTTTGAGGACGGGGTATTTATTGCCCGTCTGAATTACATGAGCTATCTATATTTCACTCCCGATAAGCGATACAAGTTCAGGACCTATATATTCACAACCTACCGGCAGGGGTTTCTGCGCCGCCCCAATAACAATGAATTCAGCTATATCAACCAGGACCTGCATATCAATAATTATAATTCGGATACTGTTTTCAAAGGGGTGAATTCACTGAGTTGCTATTTTTCAACGGTAGCTTTCACTCCCTGGTACTTTTATGGGTTCCGCTTTGCTTTTACCGGCATGTTCGCCGGAGGCTTTAAAAGTGACGGGTACTCAAATCTTTTCGATACGAGATTTTATACTGCTATCGGACTAGGTATTTTGATTAAAAACGACAACCTTATTTTTCCTACTTTTCTAATCAGCGCCTATTTCTATCCCACACCGGAGGTAGGTGTACCATGGCTTCAGATGAATTTTTCAGAAACTCCTGACCTGCATATCAGGGACTACAACCCATCGGCGCCATCGGTAATTTCATTATCTCAATAAATGAAGAAAAGAAGACATTATTACTTATATTTGCATCAAATGATGTGCTATGATTGACCGCAATAAATTAAATCAGAACTTCCAGTATTTCGATAAGGAGACCATTATTGAGATCATCGACATCTTCTTTAGCGAATATCCAGAGCGTGTGGAAAAGATTCAGAAGAACATCCAGGAAGGGGATTTTACCCAATTGAAATTCAATGCTCACAGCCTTAAAGGTGTCGTTGCAAATTTCCAGGACCCGCTTACTATCGAGCTATCCCGTACCCTGGATGAAATGGCCAAAAACCAGCAAACTACAGGGCTGAATAAAGTCTTTGAAGATCTTAAGGTTGCCTGTTCAAATCTTTTGGATGAACTGAATGCCCTGAAGGCTGAAGTGGGAGCTTCCTAAGCGCTCACCCCGTGTGCACATCAACATGCCGCGATTTACTTCTTTATCAATCTGTCCAACCTGTTCAGGCCATCGATGGCCTTATCATAATTGACCTTGAGCTTAAGCGATTTCTGATAATCATCATAAGCATTCCTGTATTCCTTAAGTTGTTCGAAGCTCAGCCCTCTGTTGTACCAGGATTCGGCGTGTAAAGAGTCCCTTGCGATGGCTTTTGAAAAATACGCCACGGCAGTTTTGAAATCCTGGAGATAAACCAGGTTTATATAACCGATATTGTAAGGGGCATCCCTGAACGTAGTATCAACCTTCATCAGCACTTCATAGGTACCAATTGCTTTCGCAAATTGCCCACTTTCCTGGTAGAACATACCCAGGTTATACAGGGCTTCCTTGCTGTTCGGCCGGATCCTTAGCGCGTTGGTAAAATAACCGGCCGCCAGCTGGTCTTTATGAGTAGCATACAACTCACCAAGCAGCATAAAAGCATCAAAAAACTGCTGGTTCAGTTTCACAGCATCCATCAGGTCTCCGATTGCATGTGCCGTATCGCCTGTCTCGAGCAGAGCCATAGCTCTTGTAAACCGGGCCGAGCTGTTCGCTTTATCGATCGTAAGTACTTCGCGTACATACTGATCCACCTTCTTATAGTCCTTGACGATAAGGTAAAGGTTAGCCAGTTTAAGATTGGCGGTAATATTTTCGGGTTCCACCGAAACAGCTTTCAAAAGAGACTCCTCGCAATTCTGAGGCTGCCCCATAAGCAGGTAGATGTCGGATAACGTAAGGTAATAATCGGCTTTTTTAGGATCTATCTGCAAGGCTTTATTGATATCGTTCAGGGCCTGGTTGATCTCCCTCAGGTCAATATAAAGTTTGGCCCTTTGATGCAGAAGGCCGGCATCCTTCCCGTTTCCGGATATTTTCCTGTTCAGGTTTTCAAGCTCAACCCTCAATGAATCTTCCCTGCTCAGTTTAGCATGCACTCCTCCTCCCCTGCCGCAGCCAAAGCTCAATAAGATGAGGATAAAAACAGTGCAAAACGCGGTAATTCTCATGCTATCTCTGGGTTTTTAGCAGTTCTTTGATCTTGTTTTCCAGCTCTTCCATCAGTTCGGGATTGTCCTGTATAAGCTTCTTCACCGCATCCCGGCCCTGACCGAGTTTGGTATCCCCGTAACTGAACCACGACCCGCTCTTCTTTATGATGTTGTTATCCACAGCCAGATCCAGTATTTCATAACATTTGGAGATACCTTCACCGAAAATGATGTCGAATTCAGCTTTTCTGAATGGCGGAGCGACTTTATTTTTCACCACTTTTACCCTGACCCTGTTGCCAACTGCTTCCTCCCCTTCTTTTAATTGAGTTATCTTGCGGATGTCGAGCCGCACGGAGGCATAGAATTTGAGAGCGTTTCCACCCGTGGTTGTCTCGGGGTTTCCAAACATTACGCCGATCTTTTCACGGAGCTGGTTGATGAAGATACAGCAGGTTTGTGTCTTGCTGATGGTCGATGTGAGTTTTCTCAGGGCCTGGGACATCAGGCGGGCCTGCAAACCCATTTTGGAATCCCCCATCTCTCCTTCAATTTCGCTTTTAGGAGTAAGTGCGGCGACAGAGTCGATCACGATAATATCGATGGCGCCTGAACGTATAAGATTCTCGGTTATTTCAAGCGCTTGTTCCCCGTTATCGGGTTGGGATACCAGCAGGTTCTCCACATCAACTCCAAGTTTCTGGGCATAAAATCGGTCAAAAGCATGCTCAGCATCGATAAATGCTGCAATACCTCCGGATTTCTGGGCTTCAGCTATTGCATGAAGAGCCAGCGTTGTCTTTCCTGATGACTCCGGTCCGTAAATCTCAATAACCCTGCCTTTGGGTAATCCGCCGACACCAAGTGCAATATCCAGGCCAATCGATCCGGTAGAGATCACGTCCACAGCTTCAATGGCATTTTCGCCAAGACGCATGATAGTTCCTTTTCCATAAGCCTTTTCCAACTTATCCAAAGTAAGCTGCAGGGCTTTAACTTTTTCTTTGTTTACTTCCTGTGACATTTTTCCTCCTTTTTTATAAGCCCATCTCCTTAAGGATCTGTTGCGAATGGTTTTTAGTATCAACTTTGGCAAAGACCTTTTCGATCACCCCTTTTTCATCGATCACATAGGTTGTTCTGATGATCCCTTCATATTCCTTACCATATAGCTTTTTCTTTCCCCATGCCCCATATGCCTTGAGAATGGTTTTCTCTTTATCCGGGATCAGGGCAAAAGGTAATATGTATTTAGCAATAAATTTTTTATGAGAAGCTTCCGAGTCGGCACTCACCCCTAACACTTTAAAACCTTTCTTCTTCAATACCTGAAAGTTGTCTTTCAAGTTACAGGCCTCGGCCGTACAACCCGGGGTGTCGTCTTTAGGATAGAAATACAAAATAAGTTTACTCCCCTTAAAATCTTTCAGGCATACAGGCAGGCCATCTTGGTCTACTGCCTGGAAATCAGGTGCTTTGTCTCCTGGTTTTAAAGCGCTCATGTGTTTTTAATTTTATTCAAAATTATTAAAAGCCCACGGTATATCCTGCCGGAATTGTATGAAGTTTTCAACAAACTGGATAGTCGGATAGCTGGATAACTGGATATCAAGCTATCGGTGCGAAGCGCCATATCCAGCTACCCAGTTATCTTTTTTGACCCTGATAGAACTTGCATATCTCCGTCAGCCCGCATTCTTCACACTTTGGCTTTCTTGCCTGGCATACATATCTCCCATGCAGGATCAGCCAATGATGGGCGATGGGGATAAGATTTTCGGGAATATGACGGATCAGCTGCATTTCGGTCTGGAACGGGTTCTTTGCATTTACTGTAAGCCCTATTCTTGCCGAAACTCTGTGTACATGCGTATCCACAGCCATAGTTGGCTTATTATAGATCACCGCAGCCAGAACATTCGCGCTTTTACGGCCGATGCCAGGAAGTTTCTGCAACTCGTCCACATCCGAAGGCATAATCCCATTAAAATCCCTGATCAGCACCTGGGCCATTCCGATGATGTTCTTTGTTTTATTATTCGGGTAAGAGCAGCTCCTAACCAGTTCAAACACTTCTGACTGTTTCGCATTCGCAAGACTTTCGGCGGTTGGGTAATGCCGGAAGAGACCGGGAGTGATCATGTTCACCCTCTTATCAGTACATTGGGCTGAAAGGATCACGGCTACGGCAAGCTCATATGGATCGGTGTAGACGAGCTCAGTTTCGGCGGTCGGACGGTGGGACAGGAAATATTCGATAGCTTTCTCATAGCGTTCCTTAATTCGCATAGGCCTGGGTTTATGCAAATGTAGGAAAAACATGATAAAGGTCGTGATGAAAAGCTTGATACCGTCGGAATATCAGAATTTAACCACTTTCAGGGTAAAACTCCTGTCGCCGCTCAAAACCCTCATGAAGTATATACCCCCGGGCAGTTTCCCCAGGTCAAGTGTGGTTTCAGGTTCATTGACGACTGCCCAAAGCATTTCCCGGCCTGAAATATCAAGCAGGCTTATCTGAACGCCAGAGGACTGATTTGCTATTTGAATTGTCAGACTACCATGGGTCGGATTCGGGTAAACTATAAAAGGATTAACGGGAATATGGGTTTCAACCCCCAGGGTATCACATCCCGTTTTAACTTCGGCCCGGCTATTGCAGCCGATGCGGTTATTATTTATCGTGACATTCGCCCAGGGGACCTCGAGGTATCTGCAAATGCTGTAAACATCGCAAACTGAAAGACTATCGTTGTTATAAACTGTAATGGACGGGAGCATCCCTGGGTGGATACTGTCAAGACCGCTAAGGCTGTGTAATGACATATTGGAATAAATAACCAGCTCTGCCCCTAAATCTTTAAGATGGTGCAGTTCTACCAGGTCTTTGAGCAAACCGTTGTCGTTGATCTGAAGCAGTCCCCCGATTGAACCCAGGTGATGGAGCCCGTTAAGTTTTACGAGTAAGGGATTTGAACCAATCCAGAGGTTCTTTGCAACAGAAGCCAGGGTATCAAGGCCTTTAAGACTGGCAAGAACCGGGTTATCAAATATCTCGAAATTTCCTCCGACCGATCGTAAGTGACTCAGGCCACTCAGGTTATTCAAGGCTAGATTTGTGTATATTCCGAAATGCCCTCCAACGGTCCTTAAACTGTCGAGCCCTGATAATGACCCGAGAAGTTCGGTATGAGAAATTTCAAGATACCCGTCAATGGCGACAACCCCTCTGAGGCTATCCAGATTGGTAATATCGGTGCCGCTGATGATGACATCTCCCTGTATCTCAGTACAGTTGGGATTGTCGGTATGAAAACTGTTGATATCTTCCTGGGTGTAAAATCCCCTCCCCTCATGAAGGCAGGGTTGAGCGGAAACCATAAAGGAGAGCAGAATACCACTGAAGATAATGAATAACTTTTTCATCAGGCTCATGATTTGAAAAACCGGAATGATTTAGATATATAGAACATACAAATATAATAAATCGATCTGAGTATATCAATAAAAGTTTTGCACAGGGATAAATGCCATCCGCCATCTGCCATCCGCCATCTGCCATCCGCCATCTGCCATCCGCCATCTGCCATCCGCCATCTGCCATCCGCCATCTGCCATCTGCCATCTGCTCAATCCCGTATCCCGCATCCATTATTCCGCATCATTCAATTAACCATTGGCCTCCTGATCCTCCTGTCCTTCCCTTCCTTCTCCCAGCCGCTCACTTCCTTTGTCAATCCCCTTATTGGTACCCGTGAGATGGGACATACATTTCCCGGGGCCTGTGTACCATTCGGGTTTGTACAGCTCAGTCCCGATACTGATACCATTCCCTACGACATGGACGGAAAATACAATCCGAAAGTCTACCGCTATTGTGCCGGCTACCAGTATGATGACAAAACCATTGTTGGATTCAGCCATACCCATTTTAATGGCACCGGCCATTCCGACCTGGGCGACTTTCTGATCATGCCCGAAACCGGACCTTTGCAACTGAATCCCGGTACGGCCGACCATCCTGAGAAGGGCTACCGTTCAGTTTTTCGCCATGAAACCGAGAAAGCCGAACCCGGATATTACCAGGTACATCTCGATGACCCGGATGTGACAGCCGAACTGACAGCAACGCTGAGATGCGGTTTCCATCGTTACACCTTCCCTGCCAGCGACTCATCCCGCGTAATCCTTGATATGATCCATGGCATATACAATTATGACGGCAAAGTGTTGTGGGCCTATGTACGAGTGTTAAACGACACCCTTATCACAGGTTACCGCATCACCAGCGGTTGGGGAAGAACCCGTTACCTGTATTTTGCGATGGCTTTTTCGAAGCCTTTTACTGAATGCGGATGGCGTAACTGGGATAAACCGGTTTACCGTGGCTTCTGGCGCAGGTTCAGCCAGTACCGCGATTTCCCGGAGATGGCGGGCAAGAAGATCAGAGCCTGGTTCGGGTTTAGAACCGACAAGGGAGAACAGATATGTCTGAAGATCGGCCTCTCAGCAGTAAGCATGGAAGGAGCCCTTGCAAACCTCAAAGCCGAGATCCCGAATTGGGATTTTGACTGGATATGCCGACTGGCCCAGCAGAACTGGGAGAAGGAGCTTTCCCGCATCCGGGTTGAAATATCATCTGACATCCGACATCAGACATCAGATATCAGATATCGGATTTCGGATGGATCAAACAGGGCAGACATGCTTACCAGCTTTTACACCTGCCTTTACCACGTCCTTATGAACCCGGTAATCTACCAGGATGTTGACGGAAAATACAGGGGCGTAGACCAGGAGATCCACACTGCAAACGGGTTTACCAACTATACAATATTCTCGCTCTGGGACACTTACCGGGCACTTCACCCGTTCTACACCTGGCTGTATCCGCAAAAAAGCGGGGATATGGTTTCATCCATGCTCGCACATTACTCACAAAGTCCTGAAAAGATGCTCCCGGTATGGTCCTTTCACGGGAATGAGGACTGGTGCATGACCGGATATCACAGCGTGGCGGTGATTGCCGATGCGTGGGTGAAAGGTGTGCATAGCTTTAATCCGGAACAGGCTCTGCGTGCTTGTATCGGTACATCCGCCAATACCTATTATGAAGGCATAAGCGATTATATGAAGCTGGGGTATGTGCCGCTAGAAAAAAGCGCTAGTGCGGCTTCGGTAACACTTGAATATGCATACGATGATTTCGCTATCGCAAAGTTCGCTGATGCGGTTGCCGATGATTCGGCCTCAGGGCCCATGCTGCAGATGTTTGCCGGGGCCGAGACTGCAAAGTATTTGAAACGTTCCCAAAATTATAAAAATGTATTTGACCGGCATACAGGATTTATGCGTCCGAAATTTGCAGATGGCACATTCAAACCATCTTTCGATCCCTTAAGCACCGCCAATCAGGGTTTTGTGGAAGGGAACTCCTGGAACTATTCCTTCCATGTACAACAGGATATTCCCGGTCTTATAAACCTAATGGGTGGGGATAAAGCGTTCATTAACCGCCTGGATTCGCTGTTTACAATGCATCTCGATGATAAGTATTTTGCCGAAACGGAGGATGTGACCCGCGATGGCCTGATCGGCAATTACGTGCACGGGAACGAGCCCAGCCATCATATCCCCTACCTCTACAACTGGACCTCACAGCCATGGAAAACCCAGGCAATGATCCACAAGATCATCAATTCAATGTATAAGAATGCAGTGGACGGATTATGCGGCAACGATGATTGCGGACAAATGAGCGCCTGGTACATTTTCAGCAGCCTTGGCTTTTATCCGGTTTGCCCCGGCACCGATGTTTACAATATCGGCAGCCCCTGTGTTTCAAAAGCAACGATAAGTCTTCCGAACGGAAAAATACTGACGATCATTGCCAAAAACCTCAGCGACAGGAATATCTATATTAAATCTGTAACTTTACGCGGTCAACCCCTCGAAGGGCTTGTGATTCATCATAAAGATCTCATGGAAGGGGGACTGCTGATATTCGAAATGTTTGACCGTCATTAAGGAGATCCGAACCTGATAGATCACTGATATCCAGCTATCCAGTTATCCAGTTATCGGCGCGAAGCGCCTTATCCAGTAATCCAGTTATCGGCGCGAAGCGCCTTATCCAGCTATCCAGTTATCGGCGCGAAGCGCCTTATCCGGCTATCCAGTTATCCAGCTATCCAGGGTTACTACTTGAATATCTGGATCGACCCATGATGCATATCATCACCGTACAGACCATGTCCTTTGAAAACATAAAAGTAGGTCCCGTCGGATAGTTTTCCGATCTCCCAGGTGCTGTTCACATAATCGGTGGTATGGTAGATCTTCCGGCCCCAGCGGTCGTAAATCCAGAGTTCGTTACTCAGGTAGATATCGCTCAGGGTGATATCCTTGTAGTTTTTATCGGAGATGATCTCCTTAAAAGTAAGCTTGTCATTGGGCGCATTTGAAGTCATCGCATTGGGGATGAACAGGTTGATGATCTTCACCGTCAGAGTATCCTGCAAGGTTGTATCACAGCCGTTGTTATCCCTGAACCTCATCTGGGTGAGCATGGTGCCGCTGCGGTCATAGATAAACTGAACAGGATTAGTGTTCGACACTGTCACTGTGCTATCCACATTGTAGAACATGTAATATTTCCAGTTGGTCATATATTGACGGGCAGTATCATTAAACTGTAGCGTTGCTACCGGGTTTGTCAGGTAAATAGTGTCGGATGGAAGGATTGTGTAACGGATCTTGGGAGCTTTAAGCACATCAACAAAATAAATGCTGTCGATGCTGCAGCCAAGCGAATCCATTACAGTAAGCCTGTGTTTCCCCGGGCAAACACCAAAACAAAGCGTATCCTGGTTATGTCCGCCATGCCAGTTGTACATGTAGGGAGGATAAATGGTGAATGGAGTACCTCCCGACACCAGCGCTTTGAACTGGCCCTTGCATTGAAGCGGGCAGGCAAGTGCATTGTAACGGTAAAGGGTATCAAATTTCATCTTCGGATGCATCCTGAGAGTCACTGTATTGCTGGTATCAACAAGGGCGCCCTTAAATACGATGCAGCGGTAGTGAGCTGTATCGGAAGCCTTTACATGAGGAAAAATGAGGTAGGCCGTATCGGCTCCGGGAATATCTACACCGTTCTTTTGCCATACATACTGAACCGTGTCGGCCCCGGTTATATTTGCATGGTAAGCAACACTGTCGCGGTAACATGAGAAAGTCGTATCTTTTGGTGTCACAGTAACTGTGATCTGAGCTGCGCAAGCCAGGGAAGTAAAAATAAAGAAGATAAAAATGAGACGTTTCATGAAGATCAGAAATCGGCCGTAAAGGTAAATAATTAACGGAAATTTGCAGGAAATATTACAGAGGGGCCAGAGAACGGGACGGTTGGATGACTGGATAACTGGAGATCCAGTTATCGGCGCGAAGCGCCATATCCAGCTATCCAGCTATCGGCGCGAAGCGCCATATCCAGTTAATACAATTGATTCGACAGCATGATCAGGGTGCAGGCGTGGGTCACGTGGATACCTGCATCGCGGAGTTTCTTCTCAAACTCAACATTCTGTGTGCCGGGGTTAAATATGACTCTTTTTGGTTGAAGGCGGATGATATAGTCGTAATAATCAAGCTGGTTCTTCGGGCCGACGTACATCGTAACCGTGTGGATCTGATCGAAGTCCGTTCCAGGTTTTTCAATCTTAACACCGTCAATCTCCCCCTCCCTGAGCCCGATAGCGCAGACTGGGAACTCGTACTTAAGCAGTTTTTTTACAGCAAGATACGAGTACCTTTCGGGGTTTGTGCTGGCACCTAAAACCAATGTCTTCCTATGATGCAAGGCCTGTTAAAATTGCTGTTACAAAATTAACAATTCCTAAGAAACTGGCAGTATTTTTTATTATCTTTCTGACAAATATGCAGATTTTTCGATGTGGCAGGGAGTTTGATGAATGGATAGATGGATAGCTGGATAACTGGATAACTGGATAACTGGATAACTGGATAGCTGGATAGCTGGATAGCTGGATATCCAGTTATCGGCGCGAAGCGCTTTATCCAGCTATCCAGATATCAGCGCGAAGCGCTTTACCAGAAAGGAGACACAATTTATGAACTTTAACAATTTCACATTAAAAGCCCAGGAAGCGGTTCAAAAGGCGCAGGAGATCGCCAATGCACTGCAAAGTCCGGCAATTGAGCCTGATCATTTGCTCAAAGCAATGTTTACCGTGGATGAGAATGTGCTACCCTGGCTGTTCAAAAAACTTAACATTAATCTGGGTGTAATCACCAGAGCCCTCGATAAGATGGTTGAATCTCATCCTAAAGTCACGGGTGGCGAGACCTTTTTGTCGAACGATGCCAACAAGGCCTTGCAGAAAGCTACGGCCATGGCCCAGGAGATGAAGGATGAATTCGTTTCAATCGAGCATATGCTATTGGGTATACTTGCAGCCGGAGATGCCACATCCAGGCTGCTAAAGGATTCGGGGGTAACTGAAAAAGAACTCAAATCCGCAGTCAAACAGTTACGACAGGGAAGTTCGGTAAACAGTCAGAATGCCGAGGAGAACTACAACGCCCTCAACCGGTACGCCCGCAACCTCAATGAACTGGCCAGGGACGGAAAGCTGGACCCCGTAATCGGACGGGACGAGGAAATCCGCCGTATACTGCAGATATTATCAAGACGCACCAAGAACAACCCCATCCTCATCGGCGAGCCCGGTGTGGGAAAGACGGCTATTGCCGAAGGACTGGCGCACCGCATCATCGACGGGGATGTGCCCGAGAACCTGAAGAGCAAACAGATCTTTTCGCTCGATATGGGCGCTCTAATGGCCGGAGCAAAGTACAGGGGAGAGTTTGAGGAGAGGTTGAAGTCTGTTGTAAAGGAAGTCATCAATGCCAACGGGGAGATCATCCTGTTTATCGATGAGATCCATACTCTCATTGGAGCCGGGGCTACCGAAGGCGCTATGGACGCGGCCAATATCCTGAAACCTGCCCTGGCCCGTGGGGAATTACGGGCCATTGGCGCAACAACTCTCAAGGAATTCCAGAAATATTTTGAAAAAGACAAAGCCCTGGAACGCAGGTTCCAGCCTGTAATGGTTAATGAGCCCTCCACTCTCGATGCCATCTCAATATTAAGGGGGCTCAAGGAAAAGTATGAATCACATCATAAAGTGAGGATCAAGGACGAAGCCATTATAGCGGCAGTGGAACTCTCGCAGAGGTATATCAGCGAACGCTTCCTTCCCGACAAGGCTATCGACCTTATCGACGAAGCCGCATCCAAGCTCAGACTTGAAATTAATTCATTACCCGAGGAGCTGGAGATCATTGAACGGAAGATCCGCCAGCTTGAGATCGAACGTGAAGCCATCAAACGCGAAAATGACGTATCAAGGCTCAAAAGCCTGAGCGAAGAGATCGCCAACTTAAATGACGAGCGCAATCAATTGCGTTCAAAATGGCAGGCTGAGAAAGAGCTTGCCGAACATATTCAGACGAGTAAAAAAGAAATTGAAAACCTGAAACTTGAAGCCGAGCAGGCTAATCGTGCAGGTAACCTTGGACTGGTAGCTGAGATCAGATACGGAAAGATTCCGCAGGCCGAGAAAAATATTGAAGATTTCAAAGTTAAATTACAGGAGATCCAGAAAGACTCTCCCATGGTCAACGAAGAGATCGGCGCGGAGGAGATTGCTGATATCGTTTCACGCTGGACCGGTATTCCAGTGAGCCGCATGCTTCAGAGTGAAAGGCAGAAACTATTAAACCTCGAAACCGAGCTCCACATGCGCGTTGTCGGTCAGGAAGAAGCGATTGCCGCCGTGAGTGATGCCATCCGCAGAAGCCGCGCAGGGTTGCAGGACACTAAACGCCCTATAGGTTCATTCATCTTTTTAGGTACTACGGGGGTTGGAAAAACAGAACTTGCCAAGGCCCTGGCTGAATTCCTGTTCAATAATGAGAACAGCATGGTGAGGATCGACATGAGTGAATACCAGGAAAGGCATACCGTTTCGAGGCTGGTTGGCGCGCCCCCGGGATATGTGGGTTACGAAGAAAGCGGTCAACTCACCGAGGCCGTCCGCCGCAAGCCATACAGCGTGGTTCTTCTCGATGAGATCGAGAAAGCCCATCCCGACGTATTTAACATACTGCTGCAGGTGCTCGACGACGGCCGGCTTACAGATAACAAGGGCCGCACCGTCGATTTCAAGAACACCATCATCATTATGACTTCAAATATAGGCTCCCACATTATACAGGAGAACCTTGAAAAAGTCAACGACAAGAACCGGGATGAGCTTCTTAACCGCACTCGCGATCAGGTTTTCGAACTGCTGAAGAAAACCATAAGGCCCGAATTCCTTAACCGCGTAGACGAGATCATCATGTTCGAACCCCTGACCCGGAACCAGATCAGCAAAGTTGTTGAGCTGCAGCTGAGCCAGGTGCAGGCCATGCTTGAAAAGAATGACATTAAACTCAAAGTCAGCCCTAAAGCTGTCGATCTCATCGCTACCCTGGGGTTCGACCCCCAATATGGCGCCCGTCCCATTAAACGTGTGATCCAGCGTGAAGTATTGAACGAGCTTTCCAAAATGATACTTTCGGGAAAAGTGGATAAGGATGCAGAGATCCTTCTTGATGCAAAAGACGGGAAACTCGTTTTCAAGAACGAGTAAACAACTGCTGCGTTTTTTTGGGTTATGGTCCTTCAAGCGTAGGGACTGACATATTGATTCGCTTTATTGCTCCCTTTAATCATAAGGCTTTCCGGCTCCCGGAGGCCTTTTATTTTTCAAGGAATAGATAATGATGGCTGAATTGTACTAATTTTATTTTATCATCAGAAGAAAATCATATGTTTTCTTAACTCACGAAGCGACATGAAAAAGATAAACATTTACCACCTTTGTATCTTTCTTCTAGTACTACTCGAAATTATCCCCAAACTTTCATACTGTGGGGCGGCTCGAATCGGGTTGGGACCTTTTCCTCCTCACCTTTATATTATTTCTATTGGTATTAATAAATATCCCGGTCATAGTTTTGCATACAGCGTTTCCGATTCGCGATTATTAACTGAAAAATTCCAAAAGGACTATCTAAATTACATGTATGAATCATTGAGAAAAGGGGAATTTCAAGCATACAATGACCTTTTAACTCTAAAAACTGATACACTTCCTTTTGCAGGCCAAATTGCTGTAGCCAAATTCTATAACCTTCTTGATTTTCGTCTGTTAAACGACTCCTCCGCAACCATTTCAAATATCAAAAAAGCATTTGATGAAATATCACTTAAAGCAGGGCCAGAAGACTATTTCATCTTCTATTTTGCAGGTATTTCAGTCCAATTAGGGGAAAATCATGAAACATTTCTTATCCCTTATATGAATGATTTGAAGCCCGAAATCTCTGGAAGCTATATCGATTGGTTCCCAATTGCAAACACCTTACTGTCAGTAAAACTATTATCGAAATGGATGGACCAGATCCAATGCAAAAAACAAGTGCTTATCTCTGAGGCAGGAAATGGCGAGGAATTCAGCACAAATCTTGCAGTAAACCTGTTCGAGAAGAATCCAATTTTGCAATCAAGTGGGATCAGGAACCGGATTATCATAACCACCAATGGATATGGAAGGGAAGGCGAACCTTGCGAAGGGACCGAGAGTGGTGGAGCATTGACTAACCTGCTATGTCACTCTTCAAATATTTTACAATTCTTTGATGATCCAAAAGCTTATGAGTTCGAGATTACAAAAAAAGATATCCAGTGTAATATAGGCCATTTACAAAATATTTATTCCAAATTCATTTTTGAAGAAGACTTCCGCAAGTTGCAACAGAAACTAGCAAGTGGGAACTCTATGCGTGGAAACAAATTGATAGGAGATGAACACAATAATGATAAAACAACAACAGTGTCACATAAACCAAAGAATTACGCCTTACTAATTGCAACAAATGATTATAACAATAATCCTGACTGGCAGGATTTAAAAAATCCGGTCAATGATGCAAAGGCCATTTCTGAAATCCTGAAACAGCAATTTGGTTACGAAACAAAAACTGTTATTAACCAGAACCGGGATTCGATTTATACCAGCATTATAAAATACAAAAACACCCTTATGGCTGAGGATAATCTATTGATCTTTATTGCAGGCCATGGTTATTATGCAAAAGACTTTGGCGCAGGCAATATAGTAGCCAGGGATTCAAAAACAATTGCAGAAGACCCATACCTTGATACCTATATTCCGCTTGCCAAATTGAACGTGCTCCTCGATATCATACCCTCAAAGCATATCTTTTTAGTTCTGGACATATGTTTTGGCGGATCATTCGACCTGGTTTCACCTGATCTGGCACTTGAAAAATATGACCTCACTAAAGCCGATGTACCAATAGACACTATCATTGCAAGAAAGAAAGACAAATACTGCAGGATATTTCTTGCTTCCGGAACAGGGAACGTTCCCGATTACTGGTCGAATTCCCTGGATCATTCTCCGTTTGCTCAAAAGATTATCCGGACGTTAAAAGAGAATAATATTTTTTTTACACCAGGTATCCTCTATTCATCGCTTGAAGGTAATATAACCGAACCAAAGTTCAAATCTTTTGGCCGCCATGAGGCACACGGGGATTTCTTCATAATACGTGTAAAACAGGATCTTCATCAATAAGAATCTATAATCATTAATAAACTCAAATCGTCTTCTTTTCAACTCTAATGCATTTTTTTACCGATTACGGATGAGCTAAGGTTGCAGACGATCCACATCGGATAAAAAAGGAAATTCTTTATCTTGCAGTCTTTTTAACCAAACTGATTAAAAAGACTCATGAAAATCATTACCACCGCAATCTTATTGGGAATTACCTTGTTGGCAGTTCCTTTGTTCAGCTACTTTTTCGGCACCGCCTTAGGCCCATTAGAATTGGGAGCACTATATACACTTATCATCATAGTTTCAATTGTCATTGCATACTCGTTTATTGTCGGGGAACTAACCAGGAATAACAGCCAGGTTGACAAACTCTGGAGCTTGCTCCCTATTGTCTATACCTGGGTTGTAGCTGCTTACGGTGATTTCACTGCCAGGCTGGTAGTGATGAGTACACTCGTGACCCTCTGGGGCTTGAGGCTGACGATAAATTTCGCCATGAAAGGCGCCTACAGCTGGTGCTTCTGGGCTGGTGAGGAAGACTATCGCTGGCTTGTTTTACGCCAAAAACCAGAGTTCAAGCCTCGCTGGAAATGGACCTTGTTCAATCTGTTCTTCATTTCGGGCTACCAGCTGGTTCTTATTTTACTTTTCACTTTGCCGACTATTGTCGCCCTCCAGAATATCAATACACCAATAGGCATTTTCGATTATGTCGTAGCAGCGTCTATGTTCTTTTTCATACTCTTAGAAACCATTGCTGACATCCAGCAGTGGAATTTCCAAAGTAAGAAATGGGCAAAGATCAAAGCCGGTGAGGAGCTTAATGGAGATCTGAAAAAAGGCTTTTTAGATAAGGGACTGTGGGCTTATAGCCGTCATCCTAACTATTTTGCCGAACAGTCTATCTGGGTTTGCTTTTACCTGTTCAGCATTGCTGCCAGCGGTGAATGGTTCAACTGGAGCATTGCCGGTTGTCTGCTTCTCATTGTGCTGTTCCAGGGCAGTTCAAGCTTCAGTGAAGAGATCAGCGCAAGCAAATATCCTGAGTACCCTGGATATCAGAAAAAGGTTCCGCGTTTCTTCCCTGTCGGACCGGTAAAAAAGTAATTCACTATTTTGCACACATATAAAACAATTTGTTGTATTTCAACGTTTGTTCCTGGAATGGTAAAAATCAACAAGATGAAGAAATTTATTGCAATTTCGTCTGCGGTTCTGCTGTTTTCTACTTTGTCTTTTCAACTTTTTTCTCAATCGGATCCAGTCAAGCAGGATTTCGGCATCGCAGTGGGTGGATTTACAAACTTCCCGGCCGATCAGAATTATCTCACAGATCTTAAAAGTGCGTTGTTTGTAGCACCTTATGTTCAGGTTGGGAGACATGAATTTTCGGCCGGCATTGTTTTTCCGTTTCAAACTAACGCCTTGTATTATACCGGGAACAAAACCAATCCAAATATCGGAGGGGTAGCAAGTTATAAATTCTATGTCTTTAATGTCTATTACCGGGAGAACCTTTTTATTCATTACTCATTCCAGTATTTAGCCTATAAAGGATCATACGATGTTTACTACGGTTCCGGCACTCAGCCATATCATTGGGATGAGTCGGATATGTATATCAATAATATCATTGGCCTCGGATATAATATCTATTTTGACAATGAAGAAAGATTTGGGTTCTACTATACCCTGGATTACGTAATTTCCCAGACCGGATATAAACTCAGTTCTGCAGGTTACCATACAAATTCCTGGTCTACGAATTTTGTATGGAATAATTTCAGCACCCAGGTTGGTTTCACTTTTAAAATTACTCCCTTAAAGAAGAAAGTAAAAAAGTGAAATCATGGAAAGTCAAAACATAATAAAACCGATGTTTTGGCGAAGGTTTTTCTCAGCTCTGATCGACCTGGAATTCGTTTATTGTGCTGCCTTTCTCACGCATCTGCTGATCAGTCAGTGGTTCTACTATGACTTCTTTATCGGATTTGCTTTTTGCTGTGTAATTTATTATACCGTTTGTTACCTCTTTTTCAATGGCAGGACACTGGCAAAATCCATAACCAGCCTGCAGGTTGTCTCTACAGGCAATAATAAGGCAACTGCAAAGCAGATCGTGACCAGGGAAGTTGTATGTATATTCTTCCTCGCTCTGCTCCTCCCCTCCTATATCATCCACCGTATACATTTTTATACCAAAGCCCAGATATGGTCCACCCTGGCAGTATTGATCATTGCCGCCATCATCATGTTGGTCATGTTTTTCATTTTAAAAAGACCCTGGTGGGAATTGGCCTCTTCCACGAAAACAATTAAAAACAGGGAGAAACGCGGTCTCATCCGCTTCGCCTCATTCCTTGCCACTGCCATAATATTCACTCTTACAATTTACATCAAGATCTCGTATTGCAGCGATGACCGGAACCACTTCTGGACAAGAAACATCCCCGAATATCCTGTGAATACCGAAACAAAAATGTATGCCGACTTTATTAAAATGCATTCTGTCAATCCTGTGGATTATGTTTTTAGGTTGTTTGAAAAATACGACCTGGTGGTGCTGGATGAAAGGCTTCATCCTGAGGTTACCCAGTATGAGCTGATATCCAAAATAGTTGGCGATCCCAGGTTTACCGAAAAAGTTGGCAACCTTTACACTGAATTAATTTCTCAAACCTACCAGGACAGCCTCACGCATTATCTGAATACGGCTTTCCCGAATGAAGATACCCTGAACAAAGCCACGGCCTGGCTGGAGACAAATACCGATGGGCTCTGGCCAATTTGGGGGAATACTAACCTCTTTGATTTTCTGAAATTCGTAAATAAGCTTAATACGCATGCGGATGACAGCCTGAAGATCAACTGGTATTGTACCGATATACCTATGGACTGGACTAAAATGACCGCGTCAAAATATCAGGACCTTCCCCGCAAGGAGAAGCGGGACAAGATCATGGCCGACCGTATAACCTCCATATACAGGGATAAAGCGGCAAAAAATGAAAAGAGGAGAAAAGGACTTGTTATTATGAACTGGATGCATGGTTATGGCCTCATCAGGGACAGGAATGGAATAAAGACCGGACATTTCTTCAATAACCATTATACAACAGCTATCCTCATGGATTCCCTTCCGGGGAAGGTCTGTAATGTGATCATCAACAGGGGCCCTCTTGGTCTTTACACTACTTGTTTCGGTCCTGCGCAGCATGGAAAATGGGATAAAGCTTTCGATATAGCCGGTAATCCCGATGCGGGCTTCGATTTCGAAAACAGTCCGTTCGGCAATGATAATTTTGATGACTTTCTGTGGAATTCCTCATCCGAATTAAAGTACAAAGATGTGTTTACAGGGTTTATTTTTTACAAACCTCTGGAACAGCACATTCAGAAAGACGGCTTCCTGTATATGTTATATAATTTTAAAGACACTTTGCTGAGAAGATCTTCCTGCATCAGTGAATCATATAAAGAAGGGAATAGAGAGTATATCAGTTATAATAATGGTAAAACTGAAGTCAGGGATATACCTTATGCACTTTATTACAATCTGATCCTGAACGTTGGTCTTCCCATCATCATTGCGATTACCCTGCTTCTTTGCCTTTTAGCTTATATAACAACCGTAAAACCGTATAAATACCTATCGGATAAGGTTGAAGTCACTAATATAAATTGATTATCGGCATGCTTACAGGCAAGACAAAATAATACAAACCTGTTTTCATGTAACATTCAGGCAGTTTTGCGTCTTATTAAATACTTTCGGTTTTTATAAGTCAGATTATATGGGTAACGAGACAAACAGCAGAACTTGTCCTGTTGAATATGCAGGCGGATTGGATAATTCAATAAGAAGGTTTTTACAGAATCCACGCAAAATTTTAAACCCCTTCATTCATAAAGGCATGACCGTCCTTGATTTAGGTTGCGGCCCGGGATTCTTTTCCATAGAGATTGCAAACATGCTGGAAGGTTCAGGAAAAGTCATTGCTGCCGACTTACAGGAAGGGATGCTTGAAAAAGTCAGCAATAAAATCAGGGGAAGTGCACTGGAAAAACGAATAGAAATCCATAAGTGTGAATCTGATCGGATTGGCCTTAAAGAAACTGTTGATTTTGTTTTACTTTTTTACATGATCCATGAGGTCCCCGATCAGGTTAAGTTGTTGGAGGAATTAAAATCTATATTAAACCCCGGAGGCAGGATATACATCATTGAGCCAAAATTTCATGTTTCAAAAACATCGTTCGAAGGAATGATAGGAAGAATAAGAAACCAGGGATTTACTATAATTGAAAGTCCAAAAGTGTTCTTTAGCCGGACTGTCTTAGTAACGATCAATAAATAACGTCACTCAGTACGTGGAGACTGACAAAACAACTGACGGATCAATTCAGCGAAGACCAATGAGGTTATGGCCGTCATTATATTTGCAGTTCGTAAAACCCGGGAAATGGCTGCATTCAGGCTGCCCTGAATAGGATATCTTAAAACATACACCAGGTTCAATGAAACATCTGGCAATACTATCATTAATCGTCCTGCAAAGTACTCTATCGCCCAAAGCTCAGGTCCTGAAAAATGATAGTATGACCGATATTAATGGCAATGCATACAGGACTGTTGTCATTGGTAAATATGAGTGGATGGCAGATAATCTCAAAACCACCACTTATAGCGACGGCACTAAAATTCCCAATGTAACCGACAGCATTTTATGGACAGGCCTGACTATAGGCGCCTACTGTTGGTACAACAACAATGAAAATAATGCCAACACATATGGGGCACTTTACAACTGGCATGCAGTTGGCACTGGAAGGCTTTGCCCCAATGGATGGAGGGTTCCATCCGATGAAGAGTGGAAGTATCTGGAAGGGGCAGCCGACAGCAGGTACGGCTCTGGAGACCCAATCTGGGATAAGTTTGCAGGGCGTGGATTTGATGCCGGGCAAAGGCTTAAAACTAAATCAGGCTGGAGCTTTGGCGGAAGCGGCACTGATGATTTCGGCTTTTCTGCCCTTCCGGGTGGTGAGCGCTGCAGTTATGGCCGCTTCTTCATCATGGGCAAGAGCGGTTTCTGGTGGAGCAGAACTGAAAATGATTCCACCAGCGCCTGGTACCGTAATATCATTTATGGTGTGGAGGATGTAAACCGCCTGATCCACCCGAAGTGGATGGGGTTCTCGGTACGTTGTCTCAGGGAGAAAAAATAAAGTTTATAGAACATGAAAAAAACTTATTTAGTACTGATTATTTTTTTAATCGCCCTTTCTGGTGAATCAATTTGCCAGAATATAAATTGTAAACTTAAAGGGACTTTAGTAAACAGAGAGAGCAAGACAATTATACTATTGCGGATGACGGAAGATCCACGCTTCAACGGGGTCAGGATCCCGATCACCGACAACCATTTTGAATATGAACTCAAAGCTCCTGTTAAAGAGATGTATAATCTTATTTTCCTGGATGAGCTTGAAAAAGGAGCCATGGGGCCGGTAAGCTTTTTCCCTGAGGATTGCACCATCGATTTTACCCTTTATGATTTTGAAAACTATAATAAAGCTAAGATAAGCGGAGGAAACCTGAATAAGGAAATGTCAGATTTTAACGGAAATCAAAAAATACTTTTCAGTCCGCTCTTTCAACCCTACAGCAGGATACTGGATTCCCTTTGGAATTCAAATAAATATTACAGTAGTAAAGGGCAGGCATTAGCTGATAAAATAAGCAATACCAGCAACCAGGATACCCTGGCGAAACTATACATTGAAAGGGAGAAACTCGAAAATTCAGGAGAGATGAAGTCAGACCTCGTGAAATCAATCCTTGTAAAATACGATTCGGTGAGCAGGATTAAAATGTACTGGGTAAATGGCTTTATCAAAGCACATGTCGACCTGTTTTCCTTTTCCCTAATGTATACAATGCTTAATGAATACAGCTACAATAAAACGAGTGTTGATCTTACTTTCATTAATGGGATCTATCCGGTTTTTGCAAAAAAATTTCCTTCGCATCCATATACGAAGCGGATTGGTGAAATGCTTAATGCAATCAATAAGATCAAAGTGGGAAGTCATTACATTGATTTTGAAGCACCGTCAGCCGACGGGAAATCAGTCAGGGTTTCAGACTGCATCAGAGGAAAGTATGCATTGATTGATCTTTGGGCTTCCTGGTGCGGGCCATGCCGGTCGCTGGGCCGGAGTATGATCCCGGTATATGAAAAGTTTAAATCGAAGGGATTCGTAATCATCGGAGTCGCCTGCGAATTCAGGAATGATAACGCATTCAGGACTGCTCTCCAGAATGACAAATACCCCTGGCTGAATCTCATTGAGCTAGATAATAAAAATGGTATCTGGAGCAAATACAATATCTCGGGATCCGGAGGCTGCACTTACCTGGTAAACCCTGAAGGAATTATCCTGGCCATACATCCCGACGCCCGGGAACTTGAAAATATTCTGGAAAGCAAACTAAATCAGCAAAAATGAAAAAAATCAGGGAACAATTTATCCTCTCACTCCTTCCGGCATTACTTTTAATACATATTAATGTCATGTTTGCCCAGTCAGACAGGACTGATTTTACTATTGGTGACAAAGTTCATATTGAATCGAAGGTTCTTAATGAACGGAAAACCATCGTTGTGATCACGCCATTCAATTACAAAGACAATCCGGACCAGAAATATCCGGTCGTTTATGTTCTGGACCCCGGGAACAACCTGTTTGGAGCATTCGGGATTGAAAATTATTATTCAGAGATGTTGAAAATAATGCCACGGTCGATTATCGTTGGCATAGTCTCGAAAGACAGGGAAAAAGACTATCTCCCTGTGCCTGATAAAGAATATCCGACTGGTGGCGGTGCAGGTAATTTCCTTCAATTTTTCAGCTCAGAGTTAGTCCCATATATTGATTCAGCCTATCCGGCGACTTCTGAGCGTTGTATAATCGGGCATTCAGCCGGGGGCTTATTTGCAGTTTACGCCCTCTTAAACCAGCCTGAACTCTTTACTTCCTTTATCTGTATTGATCCTAGCTTATGGTACGAAAATCAATCATGCCTTAAGAGATTACCCGATTTCTTTGCAAAAAATAAAGACATTAAGAAATCCATGTTTATTTCCTTATCCAACGAAAAAGATATGGGAGTTTTCCCATTCATGGAAGCTCTTGAAAAGTATGCGCCTGAAGGATTCAGGTGGGATTTTGTAAGGTATAAGGATGAAACGCATAACTCTCTTGGTTTTAAAAGCATGTGCGCAGGTTTTGAAATGATCTATAAAAACTGGAAACCTTGAAACATCAGTTAACCGGCATTGGGCTAGACTTTCCCTTTCTCCTCATCCTTTGTTTCATTACCCTTCAAAGCCATCCGCAGACACAAGTAATAATTGGTAAATCATACGAAACGATTTACCCTCTGACTCCCAATCAGACCGATGATCAGGATGAACTGCTGCCATTGGCTTCCCTGTTGAAAGACAGAAAAGTCGTAGGGATGGGTGAAGCAACGCATGGCACAAAGGAATTCTTCAACATGAAAGCCAAAATGTTCAAATTCCTGGCCACTCATTGCGGGTACCGGGTTTTTACCATTGAAGCAACTTACGGAGGGACACTGAAAGTGAATGATTATGTTTTATACGGAAAAGGTGATGTGTTAAGTGCGATGAAGGGGATGGAATTCTGGACCTGGGATACGGAAGAAGTGAAAGACCTGATCGAATGGATGAAAAGCTACAATGAAACCAGGCCCGACAAGGAAAAACTGAAATTTTACGGTTTCGACTGCCAATCATATAAAGGCCCCGCCAATGCACTGATAGAATATGTCAAAGAGTTTGACAAACCAAATCTTGATAAGTTTGTGAAAGGCTTGTCGGTTCTGAACGACAGCAGCTACAACTATTTTTACACCCTCAAACCCGGTAAAGCTTCTGTCAAAGGAATATCGCAGATCCATGCGATCATTTCCTTCATCAGGGAATGGTTTCGGGATAACGAAAACCTGTATGCCCCACTTAGCGGAAGGCTAAAATTTGAACTGGCGAACCATAATGTTGAATCTTTAGAACAGGTGATACTTCTTTCGTCCAGTCAACGTAAAATAGCTTACACCCGGCGTGATAGTTGTATGGCCCAAAACATTAAATGGATATCTGAACTGGAACAGGCAAAGGTCTTTGCATGGGCCCATAACAGCCATATCTGTAAAAACGCCAAATATTATTTCAACAGGTATAAAACCATGGGATGTTATCTCAATGAGATTTTCGGTGATGCTTATTATAATACAGGATTCGTGTTTAACCAGGGCAGCTTCCAGGCCATTCCGAAAGCCGCAGCTAAGCTGCAGGAATTCACCATAACGGTTAACAGGAAGAATACCCTTACCAATGAACTTGCCCTGGTTGGTATTGATTCATTTTTCATCGACCTGGACAGCTCAGAAAATGCATTGTTTAAGGTTTCAAAGCAGACTTATAATATAGGAGCGCTTTATAACCCCGAACACGCCTATGCTTTCACCGAAGCAATCATCGCAAAACAACTCTACGACGGGCTTATCTTCATCAACAACACTGCATCTGCAGTGCCCGTGAAAAGAGATTCCGTCAAATAGATAAACACCATTAAATTTAACCGACATGCTCAGATCAATTGGTAACCAATTTAAGAGGCCCACAGGATTGTTGGGGAAGATCATATCGAAGGTGATGATGAAGGGGAATATGCCCGACTATCTTAAACTCATCCCGGAATTGGATATTAAACAACATGATATAGTACTGGAAATTGGTTATGGTCACGGACTTGGAGTGAATATGATATTATCGAAGTATGATTGTACTGTATCAGGAATTGATTTCTCGGAATTAATGTTCAAACAGGCATCGAAAAGGAATAAGAAGTTTATCGAAAGTGGAAAGCTCGAGTTGAAGTGTGGAAATTTCCTAGAGTCAGAAATGTCGCCGGATCAGTTTGACAAGATTTTCTGCATACATGTTATTTATTTCTGGGATGATCTTGCTAAACCATTTACAAAAATAAAAACAGCGTTAAAAGAACATGGAATGTTCTGCATTTTCATGGCCAATGTTGACTTTATTAAAAAAATGAAATTCACAAAGGATGGCATTTTTAATAAATACTCAAAAGATGAGGTAGTTGATGCCTTATATAAGGTTGGTTTCAAAGAGGTAAGTTACAGCCTCAACAGCAAAGGATATATTATTAAATGCTGCTGACCGGCTCTTCTTGAAGCCGTTTCAGTCTTTTCCGACGTTTAAACACCGTTGTATAGGTTAGCCCCGCTATAATTATGACCAGGCTTAAGCCGAAGTAAACCCAGGCAGGACATTCAAACCATGAGCTTCTCTTCAACAGGCTTAATGCTACAGAAAGGCTCATCAATGAAGCCCACACAATGGTCATTTGCCTGCAGCCATGGACGAATCCGGGTTCATGCCATTTTTCTTCAGGAAGTCCCCTACGTGCATACTGCAATACGAATGGTTTGCCCATCAGCAGGGTGAGCCACATCACAAATGCAAGTGCCGAATTTGACAGCAGGTCCATGTATGCCGCCACCCACATCACATGAAACAGGTTGATCGCGACTGCACAAAAGCCAAAGAAGATCAAAGTGCCCCAGCTGAGGATGAATCCCAGTTTGAGTTCGCCATAATTTAAAAGCAGGCAAGCCACAAGACTTATTATAATTGCTCTTTCCAGACTCGCAAGAGATTTTCCTGCAAGGAAAAGGAAGAGCAGCCAGGGCAGGAATCCAAGGATTAAACCGCCAAGTTCTTTCAGATCGGGAAGTATACTTTCAGGAGTTCTCATAGCACATTATTTTTTCAAAAACCTGTCAAACCAGTCCTCCTGGTGTAACACTGCATAAACAAAGGTCGCACGGTGATCGGCCTTGCTGACTGTATGTATTGACCAGGTCCCGATCAGCTGGTACTGAACCCCGGAAGACACATTGATGTATACATCAGTTGATTGCGCATCAGATTGTGAATAGAACAATACGAGTACAAGAGCTATTATTACTATTTTCATTTATCCTGGTTATTTGATAAGCATCACTTAAGGATTAAAAACATCTGCAAACAGTCCGCTGACAGCAACAAATTTAACACTAAATTTCCCGGCACTGGCATTACCTTTGTTCATTATTTTCTCGAAGAATTCTCGTAACGATTACATTTCATGGTTATCTGAAGATAAAAAGATGCTGAAAAAAATTTCTGATCCTCCTAAAGGCGCTCAAGGGACTCCATATGAAGGCCAGGGAAAACCTGAGGTCGATATATTTTTAAGTAAGGCCAAAAAATGGCAGAAAGAATTCGAAAAATTGAGAATGATCATTCTCGATTGTGATCTTATCGAGGAACTGAAATGGGGTGTTCCCTGTTACACTTTGCAGAATAAAAACCTGGTTTTAATGCATGGATTTAAAGAATACTGTGCCCTGTTGTTTTTTAAAGGAGCCCTGATAAAGGATCCCCATGGAATCCTGATCCGGCAAACGGAGAATTTGCAGGCATCAAGGCAGATTCGCTTCACCGGAATCCACGAAATTATTAAACAGGAAGCTATCCTGAAAGCCTATATACGCGAAGCCATTGAATTGGAGAAAGCCGGTTTGAAAGTGGAATTAAAAAAGACCTCAGAATACCCGGTTCCTGATGAATTTCAAAAAATGCTTGATAAACTTCCTGCTTTGAAAACTGCTTTTGAGGCATTGACACCGGGACGTCAGAGAGCTTATCTTTTTTACTTTTCTCAACCCAAACAATCCAAAACCCGGGAAGCCAGGATTGAAAAATGCCTGACTCTGATTTTAAACGGGAAGGGATTGAACGACCAATGAAAGTTCACAAAAGTATTTAACTTTATCGGATAATAAGTCCACCCTTAATGAGCCTTTACGATCAGCTGCATCAAGCAAAAAGTGAAGAAGACGTCAAATTCCGATGAAAACAAAGAATATATCCAAACCGTTACACATTGTAACGCTTGTAAACTTCTTGAAGCAATGAAAACAATCTGGTTTAAGAAAATTGGATGGATTTACATCCCGGTTTCAGTCATAGGAATATTAATCAGCCTTTGTGTTGTCTTTTTCTGTGTTACCGTTTTTATCGCAGTTGACTGCCACTCTCATTCAGTGTCTGACACACTTTACGGGATTTTCCCGTTTTTTGTATCGGCTTTTACTATCCTGTTCTGGATCGCAACGAATACTTCAGAGCGTAAACAGGACAAATAATTCATTGAGAGACTTCATGTATTCTTTATAAATCCTACAATGAAACAAAACATCACCCCCTGCCTCTGGTTCGACGGGAATGCGAAAGAGGCCGCAGAATTGTACACTTCCGTCTTTCCCGGCTCGGCGATAAAAAACATAAGCTACTTCGGGAAAGAGGGCTTCGAAACCCACAAACAGGAAGAGGGCAAGGTTCTCACGGTGAACTTCACTCTCCACTCCCAACCCTTTACAATCCTCAATGGGGGGCCCATGTATAAGCTCAATCCCTCGGTTTCACTGTATGTTGCCTGCGAAAAAGCAGAGGATGTCGATTTTATTTATAATAAGCTGGCGGATGGAGGGATGGTTATGATGCCACTGGGCAGCTACAAGTGGAGCGAACGATATGCCTGGATCAGCGACCGTTTTGGAGTTTCCTGGCAAATTGCACTGGATGTCGTTACTTCGCAAAAAATCACACCCGCTTTTCTTTTCATGGGCAATCATCATCCGCAGGCCGATCAAGCCATCGAATTCTACACATCGGTTTTCCCGGCATCTGCCACCGGCAGCATTCTAAGGTATCCCGGGGGCGGAAGTGAGCCCAAAGGATCGGTACAGCATGCCCAGTTCAGCCTCAACGGCAACAGGTTCATGATCATGGGCAATTCGATGCAGCATGCCTTTGACTTTACCGAAGCCTTCTCTTTCCAGGTCTTCTGCGACAGCCAGGAGGAGATCGATTACTTATGGGACCATCTCAGTAAAGGCGGTGCAAAACAACAATGTGGCTGGCTTAAAGACAGGTTCGGATTGTCGTGGCAGATCGTTCCTTCGGTCCTTGAAGAACTTCTGAAAGACCCTTCACACGCGGGAAAAGTGACGGAAAAGTTTCTGAAAATGAAAAAGTTCATTATCGATGAGCTTTAATAGAACCGTCCTGTATTTGCCGGTAATCCTGCTCTCCCTGCAATGCCTGGCTTTTTCGGGGAACGAACCCGGCCTGAAAATCCCACCCGATGCCCCGGCAAAGGTGTCATTGCGCGGTCAACACCTTGCGGTGATTTACGGTAGTGACACTATTCTCAAGGCTTTTATCATTTGCGATCCATCAGACTTTTACTTCAGGGAAGTAGTGGACAGCGCCGGTGGAAAGATCTTCCAGGCCTTTACCATCACCTCGAACGACGGAAAGCCTGTCTCCATCGAAGGAATGATAATTGCAAGTGATCAGTCGTTCCCATGCGAAGAGAACCGGGCCATTGGCAGTACTTTTGTCAGGCATTCCGCAGGCCTCAGCCATAGTCTACTGAACAGGGCCGTGTACGACAGGGCTGGCGACTGGTCGCTGTCGGTGGAACAGTCCCCGGTCAGGATCATACCACGGTCCTCATCCGCAAACCAGAACTTTTATATAATTTCGGTCAAAGGCCGGGAGATATGCTTTCTCTTCAAGCCCCGCTATTACCAGAAACACCGGGGGCTGCCGTATTTCGAACCCTGGCATTACAGGGTGTGGAACAAGCCTGTGGTCGGATGGTCTTCATGGTTTGCCTATTTTGATAAGGTGACTGCGGATGATGTTAAGCGAACCGCCGATGTGCTGGGTGAGGTGCTAAAGCCATACGGCCTGGAATATATCCAGATCGACGATGGTTACCAGCAGGAAACCTCCTATCCCGAGAAATGGACCGTTGCAAACAGCAAATTCCCCGAAGGACTGCCGGCATTGTCGGCATACATCAGCTCAAAAGGACTTAAACCGGCCATCTGGACGAATGTGGCTTTTTCAGATAAAGAATGGGCTTATGCACATGCCTCCCTGTTTGTGAGAGATACCAACGGACTGCCAGTTAAAGGAAGATGGGTTGGCTATGTGATGGATGGTTCTAACCCTAATACCCTGGACCAGCTGGTAAGGCCTGTTTACAGGCAATTCAATGAAACCGGCTGGAAATATTTCAAGCTGGATGCGCTGAGGCATCTGAGGTATGAGGGTTATAACAGCAATGCGGGATATTTTGAATTTAAAAAGACTGACCGGGTTGAAGCCTTCCGTAATGTCGTGAAGGCAGTACGTGAAGAGATCGGGAAAGATAATTTCCTGCTCGCCTGCTGGGGCATCAGGCCCGAACTTACCGGGATTGTTGACGGATGCAGGATTGGCGATGACGGTTACGGGCTGCGCACTCTAACCCAGTACAATTCATTCAATAACGTGGTGTGGAGAAACGACCCCGACCATATCGAACTGAAGCCGAAAGTCGCATACCCCGCCTGCATGGCCACTTCCATGACGGGTTCCCTGTTCATGCTCACCGACAGGCCCGAAGTTTACCGTACTCCTTACGTTGAAGCCGCTAAACGCTCAATCCCCGTGCTTTTCACGGTTCCCGGACAGATCTACGACGTAGACCCTTCTGCATCGATGTACCTCGACAGGGTGGGTTCCGAACTAAGCGGTTCGGGAGTGAGGGTGTTTGATGCCCGCCTGAGTTCTCCTTACACCCACTTCATCCTGGAAATAAACAAACCTTACGGAAACTGGCTGCTGCTCGGGCGCACCGATGAAAGCCGATCCTCATTCAGGTTTGAAGAACTCGGGCTGTTTCCATCGAAGGAATACCTGGTTTTCGAGTTCTGGACAAGGAAATTCCTTGGATCATTCAAAGAGGAATTCAGCCCTGGCCACATGGATACGGCATACAACTGCCAGCTGCTTTGCATCAGGGAAAAGGAGAAACATCCCCAGCTTCTTGCGACCAGCCGCCATATTTCATGCGGCGGACTGGAACTTGAAGAGTATTCATGGAAGGAGAACAGCCTTAAAGGAAGGAGCAGAATGGTTGCAGGGGACCCATACACCATATACATCTTCGAACCTGAAGGAAGTACGTTTGCAGGATTTGAGTGTAATGGCGCCATGCTTCTCAATAACACCTTCGATGGGAAAATGAGGGCGATCAGCATTCAATCCGACAGTGAAAAGGCGGTGGACTGGGAAGTCAGTTACAATTAAAACAGGGAACAAACAACAATATCAAAGCTTTTTAAAATACAATCATAATGAAAGAAATCCGAATCCTGCTCCTGCTCAGCCTGCTTTGTGCTTCAGTTGATTTTGTGTTTTCCCAGGTCGATTATGATCATCAATGGCCCGCATTCCGCGGCCCCTGCGGCAGGGGGTACGTCGATGGAGGGGTAACTCCCGAAAAATGGAACGTCGACAGTAATATCAATATCAAGTGGAAGACTGCCATTCCCGGACTGGCCCACTCTTGTCCGGCGATATGGAATGATTACCTCATAGTGACATCCGCAGTCAATCTTAAAACTGAAGAATCACTTAAAGTCGGCCTGTACGGCGATATAGATGAAGCGGATGATTTACAGGAGCATGAGTTCAGGGTTTATTGCCTCGACAGGAATACAGGGAAGATCATCTGGGAAAGGGTTGCACATAAAGGGATACCGAAATCCAAACGTCATACGAAATCCTCACAGGCCAATTGCACACCGGCCACCGACGGGCATTATATCGTTGCCCTGTTTGGTTCCGAGGGTCTGTATTGTTACGATTTCCAGGGAAATCCTGTATGGAGCAAAGACCTTGGGATACTGAATCCCGGTCCGTATACCGATCCCGGCGTTGAATGGGGTTATGCAAGTTCACCGGTCATCTATAACGGTACAATTATTTTGCAGTGTGATATCCCTGCCGGACCATTTATTGCAGCCCTGGACCTGGCCACCGGGAAGGAAAAATGGAGGACATCCAGGGGCGATGAGGTTTCCACATGGTGCACTCCCGCCATCTGCCTTCATAAGGGCAAAACATTTATTATTGCCAATGGTTACAGGCATATCTGCGGATATGAGTTCGAAACGGGAAAAGTGATATGGACCATGAGCGGAGGAGGTGATGCGCCCGCCCCTACCCCTGTTGTTGCCAATGGATATATTTACCTGAACAGCGCCCATGGAAAATCATCTCCTATTTTTGTTGTAAACCCTGATGCCACAGGTGATATTACGTTGGCACCCGACAGCACCAGGAGCAGGTACATTTTGTGGAATGTCAAACGCGGAGGGGCATATATGCAAACCCCGTTAATTTATAAAGGGTTCCTGTACAACCTGCAAGTCAATGGCATGCTTACGTGCTTTGATGCTTTCACCGGCGAAGTAAAGTACAAAGAGAGCCTGAAAGAAGCTTTCTCCGCATCAGGTGTTGCAGCAGACGGAAAGCTTTACTTTAGCTCCGAGGAAGGAAACGTTTATGTAATAAAGGCCGGTCCTGAGTTTAAACTGATCGCTAAAAATTCCATGAAGGATGTTTGCATGGCTACTCCTGCCATTTCGGGAAACGCCATATTCTTTCGCACTCAGCACTTTCTGATCGCTGTTGAACAACACAAATAACCCTTTATAATAAAAAACCTGATTTCCGGGAACGATTGAAAATCAAATTCACAAATGAAAAAGCTTTTTACAACAATGGCCTTGTTCTTATCGATTTATACTGTATCGGGACAAGCCGCTTCTTCAATGCCCGACAGCATTGAAAGGTATTTCGATGAGATTAAAACTGCTACTGCTACCTTTACAGGCCTCTGGAATAAAAACCTGTATGGCCCGATCCTGCTGGTAAATCCGGCAACAAGGCGACTGTTTTCAAATGTCCCTGATTCCTCAGGACTATTGAAACTTACAGGCTCAGTTTATTCATGCATACTGCCTGAAAATGTCAATATTGCCAATACCTCCAGTCACTGGAACGGGAGGGATTGGGCTATGATCAAACTGCCTCTCCCTTTTAACAAAGAGGACAGGATCAACCTGATGGCCCATGAATTATTTCATGTTTCACAGCCTTCATTGGGGTTCAGGTTAAATAATGTAGCAAACAATCACCTTGACCAGAAGGATGGAAGGATATATCTGCGGCTTGAACTGGAAGCCCTGAAGAAGGCAATACAATGCACTTCATCCGCCGAAAGAAAAAAATGCCTTACCGATGCGTTTACTTTTCGCATGTTTCGGTATTCCTTATACCCAGGGGCTGATTCAAGCGAAAATCTCCTGGAACTCAATGAGGGCATAGCTGAATATACCGGAGTAATTATAAGTAACAGGACCAGGGCTGATGCTGTTAAACACTTTGTTCAGACGATTGATGACTTTATGTCCAACCCTACCTTTGTCCGTTCGTTTCCATACGTCACAACGCCTGTTTACGGCTATTTGCTTAACCCAAACAGGGCCGGCTGGAACAGGGAAATCAGTGTAAAAACAAACCTGACCGCATATTTTATCAAAGCATTCAAAATCATTCTGCCTCGTGATTTAAAGACCATAGTTACGAAGATCTCAGATGAGTATAACGGGAAACTGATCATTGCCCAGGAAACAGAAAGGGAGGTAAAAGCAAAACGCCTGATCGCAGAAATAAAAAGCAAGTTTGCGGAGCAGCCTCACTTTGAAATCAGGCTTGAGAAAATGAATATCTCATTTGACCCGAGGAATATCGTCCCGGTCGAAGATAAAGGCTCATTCTATAAAAATGCAAGGATCACTGATGTCTGGGGAATCCTTACGATTAATAACGGAGCCCTGATGAGTTCCGGCTGGGATAAAATTTCAGTGAGCGTTCCCTTGAAAATTGATAATAAATTGGTCAGCGGCGATGGCTGGACTCTGGAGTTAAACGAAGGATATAAGGTTTCTAAAAATGAGAATACCGGGAACTATATGCTTAAAAAGGATTCCCAGAATCCCTAAGACCATGAAAGAAGGGGAGACGTTTTTCGGGATCGTCTCCCCGTTCTATTCTATTTGACGCAGATCATTATAAATTTCAAGGGCAGCTCCCCGTTTGAACATAAAGCGACGAGTTTCCTGACCTCTGATTTGGAAAAACCTTTTCCAGTCAATGTGATCTTGCCCCCGGCAATCTCAGCATTCACCCTCGGGGAAGCATTAACATTACCGTCAATCATCAGGGTTATAGGTTTATCAATATTCCTTGCCGTAGCCTCCTTGAATATATCCCAAAGGTTTTCTCTGAACGTGATACAAAGTTCCGGATGCTCCTTATTTGAAAAATCAGCATGGGCTTCGAGTATGATCTCCCTCGTGGATCTTTGTTTGAAGATCGGGATAAGACTGTCGTCCCTGCCGGCATTTTCATAAAAATTCAGTTTTCCGGGTGCCGTCAGGATATCCTGCAACAACCCTGTACTTATGGTATCTTTAACTGTAACGATGAGGGCGGATTTCACTTCGTTCTTTGTGACACTGAAATCCCTCAGGCTCATACAGGTCAGCCTTGCTGAAAGTATTTCCGCTGATTCTCCCAGTAGCCTTGAAGAGGTATCTTCCCCCTGACCTTGCAATGTAATTACTCTCATTTTCGGGGCGGGTTCCTGTGAATAACCCGAATACATAAAAAGCAGTATGATCACTCCTGTCAATATATTTCTTATTGTTTTCATAGTATGAAAATTAAAATAATTAAAACGATTAAATATGCAGATGATTTGCATGTAATAAATAAAAACGGATTAAGAATTATACAAGAGTGATTGCATCTTCATTCCTGTTTCCGGGAGGAATTTTCTTATGGAATGAAATGCATTTTAAGGGTTGGATAAAATAATAAATATGGGAATACCAGCTTAAGTGACATGAAAACAGACTTTCAGTGTTAAACGCCCGTCTATTCAGGCAATCAGGGATGTTTTATATGCCTGAATGCCGACTGTTGAAAAGAAGCTTCAGGTCAGGACAAACTGTTGGCGTAACAGCAATGGCCGGGTCATTTGAAGTATAGGATGTTGAAATAACAGAAAAGGAAAGGGAATAAACCGGAGTAGGATGTTCCTTTTCACGATGTAACCATGAAGTGAAGCAGATCACAAAGATCAACAGGAAGATGATCAGTGAAATATTTTTGTCTTTTCCCATCATTGGAATTCAATTATAAGAAATTTTAACTGGTTTTCAAGGTGTCTAAAAAATTAGTGCCAGGCCTCCTCCCCTCCCTCATCCGCAGTTAATACCTTTGATCACCTAAGCTCTGTTTGCTAACTTTGCATCAGTTTTAATTTTGTGTTCGATGGAAATGATTTTAAAGGATACCGCCTCAATTAATGGAATTGCAATTCATAAGGTAGGCAATAAATTAACCGAGGGGCTTCATCTGTCGAAATCGGCGTTTCAAACCAATGATGAGCTGGATGGTTTGTTCCTGGATTACTTTCTGACGCCTTTTAAGAAGCAGGAATACTTTACCTTCTATCATGACAGCGATCTTGAACTTAACGAGGTTTATACCTATGCATGCAGGGTATTCGACGATCCCGGCTCGCTTTATATACAATCGGTAAGCCTGGCAAAACATCTGTATGAGAAAAGCACCCACCCGAAAATCAAAGGCGGGGAGTTTTACACGGTTTATTTCAAGGATTGTTCCCTGGGCGGGGAAAGAGTCGATGCCCTGGGGCTCTTTAAATCGGAAAACAAGGATACTTTCCTGAAAGTTTTTGCACTTGGCGATGGTTATGAAATTTTAAGCGAACAGGGCATCAATATTCATAAACTGGATAAAGGTTGCCTGATATTCAATACTGAAAGAGAAAAGGGTTTTATTGTTGCTGTTGTTGATAATACCAACAAAGGTGATGAAGCGCAATACTGGATCGACGACTTTCTTCATATAAAGCAGCGCAAGGACGAGTATTACAATACCCGGAATGTGCTTTCGTTATGCAAAGACTTCGTCACGAAAGAACTTCCGCAGCAATTCGACGTCTCCAAAGCCGACCAGGTGGACCTGCTCAACAAATCGGTAAAGTTTTTCAAGGAGAATGAAAGCTTCGACATGAAGGAATTTTCAACTGAAGTGATAGAAAACCCTGAAATTATTGAATCGTTCAAACGCTTCAAAGACTCTTACCAGCGCGACCAGGATATAGACATAGCCGAACATTTTGATATCTCAGATAGTGCAGTAAAGAAGCAGGCCAGGGTCTTTAAAAGCGTGATCAAACTCGACAAGAACTTCCATATTTATATTCACGGCAACCGTGAGATGATCGAACAGGGTTCCGATGAAAGGGGAAAATATTACAAAGTATACTATAAAGTTGAAGCATAAATAATGAAGGCCACCGTTAAACATGATGTCCCCATTATTTCATTCAGTTCCCGAAAGGAACTGGCGTCATGGCTGGAGAACAACCATACTCTTGAAACCGGCATCTGGATTAAATTTTACAAGAAGAACTCAGGGGTTCCGACTGTCACATACCATGAAGCCTTGCTGGAAGCTCTATGCTATGGCTGGATTGACGGGCAACTGAAAAAATTTGACGAAGCCGCCTATATTCAGAAATTCACGCCAAGACGATCAAAAAGTGGCTGGTCAAAACGGAATATCGGATTAGTGGTCCAACTGGAACTGGAAGGAAAAATGAAACCTTCGGGCTTAAAACAGGTCGAATCTGCGAAAGCGGATGGCCGATGGGAATTTGCATACGACTCACCAAGCAAAATGACCGTCCCTGCTGATTTCATTCAAAGACTGTCAAAAGATAAAAAAGGTCTTGAATTTTTCAAGACTCTCGACAAAACAAACCTTTACTCTATTGCTTTCCGCCTGCAAACTGCCAAAACTCCCGAAGTCAGGGAGAAACGAATGACAGCTATGCTCGGAATGATGTCACGGAAGGAGAAATTTCACTGACAGGTTCAGCCAGCTAATTTCAGGGAGAGCTTCCGCGAGGGATTCATGTCCGCCTTGCCCCTCCCATTGATAATGAATAACTCACAATTCGATCACTGCTCATCATTGTTTTGACAATATCCAATCATTTTTGCGCCTTTTTCTTTTTGGGTTTAGGCTCGGGAAGTTCCCTGGCTGTGATCCTGATCAGCTCACAAAGCCATTCCCTGTCCTCAAGCTTATCTTCTATGAGAAAACTCATTTTAGCTCCGGGGTAAGCAGGTGCTTCAACAGGATTTCCGATGAAAGCCCTTCCTCCTTCAGTGGGCTTGACGAAAAATTTATTATCGGCAGCCAGAGCAACGACCTTGCCATCAAGATATATGGCGTACTCGCCAAACATCAGTTTGCTGCTTACCTCACCTGCGCTTTCAAGCTGGTCGGTGATGAATTCAATGAAATTTTTATTTGTGGCCATGGGGTTCGGGTTTTTCGTTGGGTTGACAAGAATTTTATACAAAACTACTGGATTTCATAAATTTTCTCTAGGATACCTTTCCCTCTTTCTTCCCTTCTTCATCCGCCGCCAATAAGACAGGGAGCAAGGATAGGTAATCCCGAGGGACGGGAAACCCAGAGAGTGGGAATCGTTCCCGATCTTGAAGTAAATCCTACCATTGAAGGAATTATTGCGCATCAGGATGAACCTCTGCTGAAAGCGATTGAGATAATCAGGGCGCCATAATTGCCACCGCTCCCTCATCCGCAGTAATAAACAGTATAATCTAAGCACATATTTTTCATCTTAATTATTGTATAGATAAATATTTTATAACTTGCAACTCCATACTAATTTCTTCATCCTGCCCGTATGAATGATCATAATTTAACCCGGATGATACCCAGGTACCTGAGGCTTATCTTCCTGTTATTTTGTCTGAATATTGCTACAACCAACCTGACCGCTCAGGACCAGGATGCCGACACTTCCGGTTCCAATGCCCTGATCGGGAAAGGAGTCAAACTCCATGACCAGGGTAAATACAGGGAGGCCCTGGATTGTTACAGCCAGGTGAGCAAGTGTGACCCGAATTACAAATGGGCACTTTTTGAAAGTGCGCTAAGCCTCAATGAAAGCGACCGGCGGTCAGAAGCCTTGAAGAAAATCGATGAAGCGCTCAGCCTTCATTATGAAATACCCCAGATTTACGCTCTTAAAGGTTCAATCCTTGACCAGGAAGGAAAGACCCGCGAAGGCGCTGCAATCATTGATTCGGCCCTTATGATCTGGCCCTACAACCAGAACCTCCTGTTCAACCTGGCCGTTTGCCTTGTGAATATGACGGAGTATGAACAGGCTGAAAAGATCCTTTTAAAGAGCCTGCGGATTAATCCGTATCATGCCGGAAGCAACATGGCCCTTGCCAAAGTAAATCTGTTCATGGGAAGGAACGCACAGGCCTATCTTGCTTTCAATATGGCGATTCTGCTCAATCCGGGTATTTCAGCGATGAACCAGTTCGAAAAAGCGATTTTCGGGAAATATGATACCCTGATCCATTCATATAAATACTCTTACAGGAATAATCCTGATTCGGCAAAATGGAAGGAGCTGACTATGCTATTGCAATCGGGTTTCCCTTACCAGGAAAATTTTGAATATCCATACAAACCCGACTATAAGATTTTTCGTATGTCTCTTCTTGTGTTCCGGTCCCTTAAGTTTGATTCAAATGATACAAGCCTCTATAATCAGTTTTATGCGAGGTTCTTCGTTGAGATGATGGATGAGTTTGGTTTTGAAATGTACCTGAATTACTGCCTGAAGAACCTCGAAAATGCCGGCGTTGATGAATGGCTGGCTAAGAACAAGGAAAAATATGAGAAGTTTGTGAAATGGGCCCAGACCAGCATCAATAGCCGGAAAAGTTATGGTTTTTCCTATATTGACGAGATAGCGGGAATTCCAGAATATCATTATAACAACAAGGGTTCTCTCGAGGCTATCGGTTCTTTCCCTTCGCAGAGAGGGAGCAAGCAGGGAGAATGGATCACCCTTGACGGCAACGGTTGCGTGAAGGACAGGGGAAGTTATGTGAATGATAAAAAAACAGGTAACTGGACCATTTACTGGCCTGATGCAAAGGTTAAACAACGACTGAATTATACAAATGACAGCCTTGACGGTACATGTTCTACCTGGTATCAAAACGGAGCAAAAAACGGACAATATTATTTCAAAGCAGGCAAACAGGAAGGCAGGGAGGAACATTTCAGGGCATCGGGTGAAATGAGCCGTTTTGTAACCTATTCGAGGGATTCTGCTGAAGGCCCAGCTATGCTGATCAATTATGAAGAATGGTTTAAAAGAGAGTATACGAATAAAGCCGGCGAGGTTGATGGAATGGTGACCGAGACCTGGCTGAACGGGGTGAAAAAATTTACAGGGAATTATAAAAACGGAATCCGCGAAGGGATTCACCGTTTCTGGTATTCTAACGATACACTTGAATCTGTTGAAAACTATGCCAACGACACCCTGAGAGGACCCTTCATCAGCTATTACAGGAATGGTAAGGTATGGAGGGAAGGCCGATATGATTCACAAGGCCGGATGCAGGGGATCGTCAGGACCTTCTATCCGGGCGGAAAAATTGAAACTGTCGATTCAGCTTATACCGATGGTCTGCTTTGCGGTACCCGCACAGAGTATTACAATTCGGGCATTGTGAAGGAGGTGCTAAAGTTTGATAAAGACCTGGCGGTGGGGATGAAAGCTTACGACAGCAGTGGAAATAGGATCTGGCAGGCTGAACCGGTGAACGGGACTTTCAGGTACAAAGGATTTTACCCCGACGGAAGGCTCATGACCGAAGGCGATTATGTCAATGGCAAACATAATGGGGAATGGATCTCATATACCCCCGCAGGTATCAAAATCAAATCGTCGAACTACATCAACGATGAACTAACGGGCGCTCAGCAAACCAACTATAAGACCGGTAAGCCTAAAGAGCGTTTCAATAGCGACAGCAGCAGGATCATTGGCAGGTATATTGAATATTTCTCCAGGGGAAACATTAAATCCAAAGGAGACTATAAATTCTCAGGAGCCTCAGGGGAATGGTTTTATTACTATCCCGACGACTCTGTTGAAACCAGAAGTTTTTTAATTGATGGCCACCCGGCAGGATGTACGATCAACTACAGCATATCAAATAATCCCGAAACGGAGGTTTTTTATGAAGATGACGGGAGCGAGATCCGCACCCTGTTTTTTGACCGGCTGGGGAAGATGACATCCGACTGGGACTATCATTATGGTGAATCAAAGTATGTTGAGCGGTATCCTGGAGGGGTACTGCACCGGGTTATACATACGCGTGACAACCTCAAAACCGGTAACAGCGAATTATATTATCCTAACGGGAAGATGTGGCAGCAGGTTCCATACTGTTACGGGAAAGTGGAAGGGACAATAAAGACATGGGATCCGAAAGGAAATCTGGTAAACGAAATGCCATTTGACATGGGAGAACGCAACGGACTTCGCAAAGATTACACTGACGGGAAACTGAATAGTGTTTCCATGATGGAAAACAACGATCTGAACGGGACAGAAACAGATTATTACGAGAACGGGAAGATCAGCAGGGTGATTGAATGGGCCGATGATACCCGGGAGGGGAAATCTGATTATTTTGCACCTGACGGAAGTTTTATGTATCGGATTATTTACTGGGCGGATGTCATCGCCGGATATACCTGCTGTGGCCCCGATGGCAAACTTCTTCCTGTTAAGCCTGTCACTTCGGAGACTACCGAAATAAGCACATCGTATGCCGACGGGAAGCCGTCAATGAAGGCAGGCCTGAAATCGGGATGCTATCACGGAAAGTTCACTTCCTGGTACCCGGGCGGAAATGTCATGAAGGAAGCAACTTATGTTGATGATGATGAAGAAGGGTTATTTAAAGTATGGTTTCAGGGAAACATCCTTAAAGAATCCATAACCTATAAAAACGGATACAGGAACGGGAAATACAGTCTGTATTATCCCGGAGGAAGCCTTCGGCTTAAAGGTTCATATTACTATGATGAAGAAGACGGGGAATGGGAACTGTATAATGAAAACGGAAAGCATACGGCAACGTATATATACAATAGCGGTAAACTCTATGAGATCAGGACCTTTTAAAATCTTCATAGTTTTTCAGTGGATCTTATTCTCCCTATGTCCCGGCCAGCTGAGATCACAAGCTTCTGCCGAACTGTTGCGGTTTCAGCAGAAATACCCCGGGAACTCAATGGTTTATGAGTTGGAGCAGCAGGAAATGACGGTTGAAATGAAAAAAGGCAAACCGTTGATCAGGATGAAAGAGTATTCTTCCCGTATCGTTCTCCAGGATAATGCAACAATATTGAGCGACTACAAATATTATTTCAACAAGACCCATCAGCTGAAAGATATTCATGCATACAGCCTTGTCCCCGAAGGTGACAGGTACAATAAAGTTCCTGTGAAGGATTTCGTGAGGACATCTGAAATTGACGACGGGATCTTTTATGACGATGAATACGCCTATAATTTCAATTTCAAATCAGTCGGGAAAGGGACCAAACTGGTTGTTGAGTCTGAAACGGAGCTACCTGAACTTTTTATTCCTGTCACATTCACTTTTAAGCGTCATGCTCCAGTCGAAAAGGCCAGGCTCAGCTTAAGTTACCCGGGCAATGTTAAAATACGTTACAGGTTGTTTGGTGACTCTGATACCTCTCTCATAAAATGCACATCCATCCGGCAGGGGAATAAAACCATTATTACCTGGGAAGCAGATGAGATCAAGGGTTTCGAAACCGATAATGTGGCCCCCGACAGCCGGTATTTTATTCCTCATATCATTATCCAGGTGGCTGCTTACGAAGCTGAAGGACAGATAGTCCCGGTGATAGGGACCGTAGGCGATCTTTACACCTACTGTTATAAAAACCTGAAGGATACCATCCAGGCGGTCGGCAGCAAGGTTAAAAAGCTGAGTGATTCACTTTCGGAAGGCAAAGAAAGGGATGAAGATAAAGTCAATGCAATTTACCAATGGGTTCAGCGGCAGATCCGGTATGTTGCCATCGAAGATGGTGAAAACGGGGTTGTCCCGTGTAACGCAGAACTGGTCCTCCAAAGGATGTACGGTGACTGTAAAGGGAAGACCAGCCTGCTTGTCGGGCTGCTCCGTTCCCAAAACCTTAAAGTAAGTTATGCCTGGGTAGGGACTCGGTCCATCCCATACTCGTTTTCGGAATTTCCTCAGAGAGGTTGCAGCAACCATATGGTGGCAGTTTGGTGGAATGAAAAGGGGGAACCTGTGATCCTTGACGGAACGACTCAGTTTCATCGGATGTACGAAATACCAGCTGCAATACAGGGCAAGGAATGCATGATCGAGAAAGGAGTAAACGATTACATGATCTATTCCATCCCTGTTGCCCCGCCATCGGCCAATACATGCATAGATTCCATGTATATCAGTTTTTCCGGAAAAACCCTGGTTGGAACCGGAACTGAAAGCTATACCGGGGATAGAAGGGCTGAAATGCTTTACTTGTTCAGCAGATCCGACACTTCGCATTACAGTGAGATCCTGAGTTCAAAATTACCAAAAGCAAGCAATAAGTTCATTGTCAACTCGGTGAGTATCCAGGATCCTTCCGGTGCGAGTAAATCTTTTATCGTGAACTTTTCTTTCACCGTGCCGGATTATCTTACCCAGGACAAGGACCGGATTTATGTGAACCTAAACCTTGACCGGTTCCCGGGAAACCTCTCGATTGATGATGACCGCACAATGCCTGTTGAAGCGGAACAACCGTTCGACAATATCTTCAGATGTACGCTCAAAATCCCTGAATCCTACATCCTCGAAAAGATCCCCGATTCATCTGAATTTAACGAGCCTGAATTCGGATTCTCACAGCATTACAGCCTTAAAAATGGTTCGCTCACTCTTACAACAAGGGTTTATTTTGCCTTCCAGGTGATCAACGGTGAAAAAATGAAAAGTTTTTCGCGTATGCTTTCAGCCTTGCACCGGGCTTACTCCAAATCCATTGTACTGATCAAAAAGTGATACTATGATTAAAAAATTCTGTTTTGCTATCCTTATCCTGTTACCTGCCAGCCTATTTTCCCAAACCAGGTATGAGACTTACACCTGGAATACTTTTCCCGCTGAAACAAATAATGATACGGTTAAAAGCACTAACGGATCGGTGATCCTGCTGGAAAGGGATATCAAAGAAGTTTACCTGAACAAAGAGAACCTCTTCGAGGAGATACTTGTGCGCCATCGAAAAATCCGTGTTGATACGTATTCGGCTATCAACCAGAATAATAAGATTTTCATTCCCACCAGCGATGCCATCGATATGATCGCGATAAGGGCCAGGTTCATCTCCCCTACCGGGAAAATCACAGAACTTCCCAAAGAGAGTATCAGGCAGGTCGAAAACCTGGAAAACAAAGGTAATTACCAAAGCTTTGTAATAGAAGGGGCTGAGGTGGGCGGACAAATTGAATATTATTTCGTTCTCAGGAAGAAGTTCAACCCATATGGTACAATAGTAAAACAGGATAACCAGACCCGGACTAACGTAGATCTCATATTCACCTATCCTTCCAAACTTGAATTTATCATTAAGAGTTACAACGGATTCCCCCGGTTTACAAAGGTGACCGATTCGACAGGGTTTACTGAACAACGAGCCAGGGCAAGCTATATTCCTGCCCTGGAACAGGAAAAGTATGCTTTTTATGAGGCTTCGCTGCAGAAGTGCGAATATACTCTGGCTTACAATTATTATAACTCACTGGTTAGAGCATATTCCTGGAGTAAAGCTGCGGCAAGATTTTACGAACTTTTTTACGATATAAGCAAAAAGGAATCCAATGCAGCGAAAGACTGGCTGCAAAGCATGAACCCTGACCTGAAAAATACAGAAACGGCGATCAGGGAAATCGAAAACCACCTGAAATCGGAAGTAGCCATTGTGGAATCATCTGATAAGGAAATGACCCTCGACTTGATTTTTAAAGCAAAGCAGGCCCGTAAACTCGATCTTGTTCGGTTGTTCGTCGCCCTTTACAGGGAAGCCGGAATTGATTTTTATCTTGTGGCGACCACCGACAGGGAGAAACACCCGTTCGACCCCGATTTCAACGGATGGAATTTCATGGATCAATTTGCCTTGTTTTTCCCTGGAAGCGGAAATTATATAATTCCAGATGATGAGACACAGCGATATGGGTTGATCCCTTCGGAATACCAGGAAAATTACGGCATGTTCTTTAAGCCGGTATCATTCCAGGAGAAAATGAACACTCTTGGTTACGAGATCAGGTTTATTCCCCTCAAAATCACAAGTGAAGTAACGGATTCACTCATGGTAAGCATTGAGGTGGATCCGTTAAAACTTAGTCTCAAAGCCAATACTCACCGGATTTTTTCGAAGGATGTGGCAGTGAATTTCCAGGCCTGGTGGCATCTTTGGGATGACAGCAGAAAAAAAGAGATCATAAAGAACGTATTCGATATGGGGGATCCGAACATCCGTATAATAAGTTATAATCTGCAGCATAATAGTCCGGCAGATATAGGAGTTTTCCCGCTTACATGGAATGTTTTGGCTGTTTCAGATGCATTGATGGAATCGGCAGGAGAAGATATTCTTGTGAAGATCGGGGAAAGTATAGGTGCGCAATCGGAACTTTACCAGGCATCAAAGAGGAAGCTCCCCGTGGCTATCAGTGACCTGCATAGTTATTACCGCCGGATAGAGCTTCAGATCCCGGCCGGTTATCATACCGGCGACATCAGTTCACTCAACATGAACGTAAGTATGATGAACAATGGAAAGATCAGTTGTTTCTTCAGATCCGAAGCAGTAATGCAAGGGAATATGCTCATTATCACATCCGAAGAAAAATATACTGAGACCTATTATCCGAAAGAAAAATTTGAGGAGTTCCGTAGTGTGATCAACGCAGCTGCCGACTTTAATAAAAGGACCGTTCTGCTCAAGAAGAATTAATAAAATGTCTTGAATACCGCTCTTGAAACTGTGTAATTCTAATAATTAATTACTTTTACAAAAAATCCCTCCAATGAAAAAACAACATGTATTTCTGTTGATTACACTCCCGGTGATGGCGATGTTCCTCACTGTTTCATGTAACAGCAATAAAACAAAGAAATCCGAAATCAAAGTTCCGGCATTTGATATTGCCTCCCTTGATTCGAGCCAGAAACCCTGTATTGATTTTGATGGATTTGCCAACGGCAACTGGAAAAAACATAATCCTATTCCTTCCACTGAAAGTTCCTGGGGGTCATTTGATATCCTGGACAAAGAGAACAGGGAAGTGAAGATCAAAGGGATTATCAATGAATTGCTTACACAGGAAAACCCTGTAAAAGGCAGCGAAGCTCAGCTCATTACAGGATATTACCGCTCTTATCTTGACACTGCAACCATTACCAGGCGCGGGATCAACCCTATTATCCCTATCGCTGATAAGATCATGGCTGCAAAAAGCACGTCCGATCTTGTTGCAATTGAAGGAGAACTGGCAAAAATGAATATTGCAGGCCCATTTGAAGTGTATGTTAATGCCGATGACCGGAACAGTAAAATGAATGCCATTTTCATGGGCCAGGGCGGATTGTCGATGGGCGACCGTAATTATTACGAGAATAAGGACTCTTCCATGGTAAAGATCAGGGCTGAATTTGTAAAACTCGTTGATAATTTATTCTCGATGGCGGGATGGAAGGTCTCCTCTGCAGGTAAGACCGTGCTGGATTTTGAAACGAAAATGGCGCTTATCCAGCTTAAAAATTTTGAGATGCGCGACCCTGTTAAAATCTATAACAAGATCCCATTTGCAGAACTGCAGAAGCTGGCTCCTGCCATAAACTGGTCCAATTATTATAAAAACTTTGGCCTTCAGGCCGACACAGTGATTGTTCAGGACAAAAACTATTTGAAGAACCTGGGATTGCTGTTCGAATCAACCCCGGTCGATGTGCTTAAAACCTATTTCCGCTGGCAGGTTCTTTTGACCTTTTCCAATCTACTGCCTTCACAATTCAATAAAGAATCATTTCATTTTTTCAGTACGGTCATGTTTGGCGTAAAAACCCAGCGTCCCCGCGAAGAAAGAGCTGTGATGAGCGTGAACCGAAGACTTGGCATGCCTTTGGGTAAACTGTATGTGGCCAAATTTTTCCCTGAATCTTCTAAGAAAAAAGTTTCGGAAATGATAGAAAATGTGCGTTCGGTATATGGCGAACGTATTGATAAACTTACCTGGATGAGCTCCTCAACCAAAGAAAAAGCAAAGAAAAAGCTGGCAGCCTTTACCTGGAAGATAGGATACCCCGATACATGGAAAGATTATTCAAGTATCGATATCCAGCCCGACAAACTCATTGAGAACAGTATCAATATCGCTCTTTGGGAACACAATGACATGATAAAAAAAGCAGGAAAACCTGTTGATAAAAAGGAATGGGATATGTCGCCTCAAACGATCAATGCATACAATAACCCTACCAATAACGAAATTGTATTTCCGGCAGCCATACTCCAGCCTCCGTTTTTCAATCCGGATGCCGATGATGCCATCAACTACGGAGCTATCATTGCTGTGATAGGGCATGAGATGACTCACGGGTTCGATGACCAGGGTGCGCAGTATGATGGGAACGGGAACCTGAGTAACTGGTGGACACCCCAGGATTCCAAAAATTTTGTCGCTCTGGGTAAGAAGCTGGAAGATTATTTCAATGCAATGGAAGTTACCAAAGGTTTCAGAATCAATGGCAAACTAACTCTGGGCGAAAACATTGCTGATCTGGGCGGATTAACACTAGGTTATTATGCCCTTGAAAAATCCCTTACAGGGAAACAGAAACCCGGAAAGATCGACGGGTTTACATACCAGCAGCGCTTTTTCCTGGGATGGGCCCAGGTTTGGCGTGAAAACATGACCAACGAGAGCCTCATCAACCAGGTACAAACCAATGAGCACTCTCCGGCACGCTGGAGGATCAACGCAACACTTCCATTGATGAAAGAATTTAATGATGCTTTCGGATGTAAGAGTGCCAGCGCTGATTCATTACAGATTGTGATCTGGTAATACAGATTACCGATTTTCACTGTCCTCAGGCAGCCAGCAGATTATCAGCTAGCTTAATAGCATCGAGTGCATCCAGCGCAAACCCGTCGGCCCCGACTTTCTCCCAGAGGAGGTTGGCTACTTTAAACGGATAACCGCCCACCATGATTTTCAGCCCGGAGGGGATACCAGGATCGCTGCGTATCAAGCTGATCATTTCTTCAACAGCGCTTACATGAAAAGTCATGGTCGCTGAAATTGCCAGGAGTTTAGGTTTGATTTCCTTGATAAACCTAATCAATCCTGCAACAGGCATGTTTGCTCCAAGATAATACGTGTCCCAACCATTCATTTCAAAAAAATCGGTGACAATCCTGGCTCCCATCTCATGCAGTTCTCCTGAAACACAGGTTGTGACCATCTTCCTGTCTTTCTTTTCACCGGTAAATAAAAATGGATACAGCTGAGACATGACAAGTTGGGTGGCCCCTGTGCAAAAATGCTCCTGTGCCACACTGATCCTGTTGGTCTGCCATAACCTCCCGATCTCATATTGAACGGGTTGAAATACATTAAGATAAATATCTTTAACCGGAACTCCCGATTTAACTTCATCCAGGATAAGTGACAAGGCATTATTCCGGTTCCCCTTGAGTAAATAATTGAGGTAGTTCTGGGCCAGTGGAGTCAGAAAGTTTTCCATGGCAGGTATTGATACCTGTTGCTCTGCTGACAATAAGAGGATGACAGCCTTGTCGAGAATGGGATTGACAACGAGGTTTTCATCCTCTGTACACACCTTGTTAATCCTGGCTTTTATTAACATCATGCTTTCTGCTACATCCTTCATTGGAACTTTAACCGAGGAAAGAAAAGTCCTGAGCCAGGAAATAAATTCCTCGAACAGTGCCGGCTGCCCGGCCCAGACCGATTCAGCCAGGAAAGACAATATCCATGCAACATCCTTCTGAAAGTTTTCCTTCTGGTGCTCAGTGTAATTGTCTGCCATATCGGGTCGCAGAAGAAAATGATCGGCAAGGATCAAAGCAGGAAGAGTGGATTTCAAACCCAGCAGCTTCTCATTAAGGAACATTTTCTTTTCCATAATGTAAATAATAATTTTTCAGATATTTACAAAACAGCCTATAAATCTGGTCTTTATTGAATGGTTGAAATTTTTATTTCACAACCTTCCCCGTCCAGGTGAAGCTTTCGCAGGTCATCTTCAATAAATAAATACCATGGCTTTTATCTGACAAGCCATTAAGAGAAAAAACATTCTGGCCCTGCAGGCTTTTTACTGAACGTTTCATGACAGGATTGCCGGTTTGATCATACATGACCAGGTTTACCTGTTCATCACGGCTGCAAACATAGTTTACTGTAATATGATCATCAAAAGGGTTTGGATAGACCGATATATTCAAACGCGGCGTCTCCCTGATTTTAAGAACCAGGGCAGCATTTGCAAAATCAGGGATCCCGAATCCAAGCAATGAATCAGGACTGGCAAATTGGCTGGAGGAGCGTTCGATGGCCTGGTATACTTCGAAATTGGTGACCGATGGTTTGGATTGCCATAAACAGGCAACCAGCCCGGCAATAAGTGGTGAGGAAAATGATGTCCCGCTTCCCCGGGTTACAGATCCGCTTGTAGAGGAGACTACCGTTTCAACACCCATCGCTGCGACATTCGGTTTTACCCTGCCGGAAGTGTCGACTCCCACGCTGCTGAAGTAGGCCCTGTATCCATTTGAATCCACTGCGGCAATAGCCAGCACTCCATCACCGTCGGCAGGAGCGCTCATGCAGTCCCAGCCTGAACCGCCCGAATTACCTGCACTGTTCACAACAGCGATTCCTTTGCTGGCGGCAAAATTTGCGCCTCTCGTGGCGGGAGTGGAATGACCATTCATATCGGCACAGGTATGATTGTATTTCGGTTCGTCAAATGTTGTATACCCCAGAGATGAATTGATCACATCAGCCCCGACGCTGTCGGCAAACTCAGCTGCGGAGACCCAGTTGTATTCCTCAATGATATTCTCTGAATTGACATCTTCAGAACGAAGTAACCAGAAATTAGCTTTCGGAGCCGTGCCGACCAGCAATCCAGGGAGGTTTCCTCCCATGATTGAAAGCACGCACATACCATGGTAATACTCATTATACACATTGTTCCCGGCTAAAACGAAATCGCGGGTCCCTAGAATCTGTCCATTGGCACGCAAACTGTCAAAAGCAGGAAGCACATCGGCATTGAGGAATCCTGCATCCAGAACCGCGATCACCTTACCCTCGCCATGAAATCCAAGATTATGCAGGGCTTCTCCCCTAACCTGGTGGATCTGGGTGTAGGAGATGCCGTAATTGTATGAAGCCGGGGAGTTCACCGATTTAGCCGTAACTGACTGAACAACATCAGAAAACCTTGACTCGATCTGGAATTTATCATCCGGCCCAGGCACTCCTTTTTTACCTCCCGTGCTTTTATACACCCTTGAAACAAAAGGCAAAGCCCTGATGGCAGCTATTACTGAGGTATCTGCTGCATAAACAGTTATCCCGTTCAGCCATTTTGTAGGGTTAAGAATTGACACACCCAAATTTTTCACCTGCTGAATATAAGAAGGATTAACAGGGAGGTCGTCTTCTACCACCGGGATGCCCTGGGCATTCCTTCTATCAATAGCACGCTGGGTCAGAAACGCCTGAGGATTATTGGTTGAATAAGGTGTCCCGTTTTTATCAGTAAAAGCGACAAAAAATTTATTCGGTGCAACCTGCCCCGAAACTGCCAGGACCATGAAAAGAAAAAATATAGTCAATATATGGCTTCTCATTTTTATTTAGATTAATTTCATGGTAAAATTACATATTTTCTGACTGATGGCTGAGTTCAGAAATATAATCCGCCGAAAAAAAATAAAATCTTTATTTAATTGCTCCTGACGATACTTTCCTCGGATATCAGGACAGGAACATAACCGGGAACCGGGTTCCCGCTCCCGCTGTCAAGGTTGTACTGAAACAAGGAGACGACATCAAGTTCAGAACCAGTCCAGGCCCCCGGTTTAATTACCAGGAATGTCCGCACAGGTTTGGATGACAATTCTGCATTGACCCATGAACCCGTGTTTGCATAGATGCCGGTATATTGTTTCCCTGCAGGATAGACTGATATCATTGGATTATGAGTATGCCCAAAAACGACCAGCTTATAAACTCCCGGAGCTTCCGGCTGCATGAATTCATATGAAGCAGCAAAAGAAAGATCGAGGCTGCCGTTCAGAATGGCCATCAACACCGGCATCATGACCGGGACAGCGTTCCTGGATTCAGTGGCAGACCAAAACTCCTCGATGTTGGAAGCATACATATCCCTGGCTCCGTTGTAACTGAAAGGGCCCGGATAATTATCTATGCCACCCATCAGAACGTTTGATGAATCTGCAGCAAGATTAAGAGTGTAATGGATTTTCAGGTATTCAATGGCAGCAGTCCAGGCTGTCATGAATTCCAGCTGTCCCTTTTCTGATTTGGTCTGCGGATGTCCTTTTCCCCCGTGCTCCATCAACCCTTCGGCATCAAGCCTGGAAACAAAATATCCGGGTGGCAGGATATGGCCCGGGTTTGACAAGGGCTGGGGACAATTAAAGAAATCATAACGGTGGCCATGCTCCATGATCATTTCATCCACAGGAGAATAATGACCCAAACCGGTGGAATCCCCTTTCCAAATAACTCCCGGGATAATCTCCTGGAGGATCTCATTTGTCAAAAGCATATCATGGTTACCCGGAACATAAACCAGTTGTATCGTCCCGCTTGATGCAATGGCTTTAAGCTCACTTATAATATTGACATTCACTGGCGCATTTGCAATAGAATGGAAGTAATCCCTGGAATCCCGGATACCGGCCCCCGTATCAAAGGGAGCAAGCCGGTAAGGGACAATCCATTCGTCGAAGAGATCGCCAAGGATCACTACTTGCCTCACCTGGGAATTCACGAGCACAGCGTTGAGCAGACTTTCAAGAGCTGACTGGTTCCTGGTGAACCAGCAATATCCGAGTGCCGCTGACCTTGGATCCCCCATATGGATATCACTTATACAAACTATGGAGGTTCGCTGTAAGGTATCGTTATCGATGAGCAGCTGCTTTGCAGCGGTCCTTACTTCAATCGTCGTATTCGAAGCCAGTGTAAGACCCGAAACTGATCTCAGCCCGGTTTTAATCAGAATCTCGTATCTCCAGCCATCACGCAAGTTGAAATCAGGTTTGAAAGCCATGATCAGTTTCCGCCCCGAAGAAATCATCGTAAACTTTGAGTCCAGGTTACCTTCTTTCCCTGAAAAGGAGATATTTCCCTGGACAGTTGAAGAGTCAAGAGCCTGGCTGAAATCCAGTTCGATCGAACGTTCCTGGTAATTCAAAGGATAATACAAACCGTTCTGCATCATCGATCTTGACAGATTTACGGTCAGGTAAACCGGTTCGGGTTGGGGTTCCTTCTTCTTACAGGATACATGGATTACAGCAATACAAACTAAAGCTGTCATCATGAATAATGCGGTAATTCGCGGAGATTTCATAAAAATGGTTCTTAACCACCAGCAAGTTAAGCAGAAAATTCAAATTTCGTATATAATTAAGCTAAATTCTTATTTACCTTTACATGGCTGAACTATTGCTGTGATAAATAAACATCTGCCTTTTATTTGACGTCAATATCAAGGTACTCGGGACAAGCACCGGGACAGCGACCGATAAATCGGGCCGGTTTGCTCTGAAATTGGAAAATATTCCGGTTTCACTTTTATTTTCCTGCGTGGGATATGAGGATGAGAAGTTCAGGGTAACTAAAACCCCCGGCAAGGAATTCGAATTTCTTTTGCGGTCGAAGGCCTATAACCTGAAGGAAGTGAACATCACCTCAACCAATTATTCTTTTCTCTTTAAAGACAGGGACTATTCTGTACTTGATTATGTATACTCTATATCTTAAAAATGACTTAGTGCGGATACACCGTATTGATCTGGAAACCGGTCAGTTAAAGAAAGGGACTATATTGCCCCTGCCCTATCCGGAAAAAATTGAAATTTACAATGGTGAGGCTTATTTTCTGAATAAAGGAATGAATGAAAACTGTAAACTTGCCAAATGCAGATTGTCGTACCTGGTTTGAAATCGCTTTGTGGCATAGTTTGAAAAACGATTGTACTGAAGATAAATTCTAGCATTAGGAATAATTCTCCTGAAAAAGTATTAACTTTGAAACTGTTCAACATCAACCTAAAAAAAATTGCATATCATGAAGAGTGCGGAGTCAGCACTTTAATCACTGACAAGAAAAAAATGAAAAAGATCCTTGTATTCCTTTCCGCGATTGCCTTGATCTCAATGGTCGGCTGTAAAAAAGACTCATCCTCATCAGAACCCACTGGCCTCAACAACCAGGATATCGTTTCTGCGATTTTTCAGGCAGGTATGGCCTGGAACACTCCGACAAAATCCCTGAATTCGATATACCCGATTAATATTACTGTTGAGAGTACAATAGCCGGACCTGAAGGTGGAAACATCCATGTGCTCGGAAGCGTAACCGGCTCTATGACGGTCAACGACCAAACAGGAGCAATAATAAGCGGTACAATGCTGCTCGGACTTACTGAAACGATCAATGCGTATGCATTTAAATCCAACGGTCAGACCTACACAATGAACGGGGCACCCTATATCTCACTGGCAGGGACATTCACCCTGGTTAACGGAGGCACTTTCGGGACAGCTTCCAGTATGGATATCGGAGGCGGCGTAAGAGTTACCGGCCCGGGAGTTGATAAAACAATCAACATCAATCTCACCATCATTCTCAATTCACACGGAACCGGCGGCAGCGTTAGCGGAACAATAGACGGGGTCTCTGTTAATTATAAATTGTAATCGGTTCGCCTGTTCGTTGAGAAGCTTCCTTTTCAGTACCTCAGAAATCATTTTATCATGAAGTTATCCAGTATTAGTTTGCTATTTGGGATGGCTATTGCTTTGGGATTCTATCCGTTAACGGGTAATACCTTTGGAACAGGCCATTCAGCAACCGCAAAATCCGGCAGGCCTGTCTCTGTTATGCTAACAAGCTACAGCACGACCCTGCTGGCCAATGGGAAAGATCATACCCGGCTGCGGATAGCACTCACCGACAGCCTGTCGAGGGAAGTCACTTCAGCCAAAGACACAGTAAGGGTTTACATAAGCGGTGACGGCAAACTTGCAGCCACCGATTCGGGTACACTTGTTATTTGTCAGGATACCGCCGGAATGAAATATGCTGCATGCAAGCTGGTGAAAGGAGTTTACAACCTCATCTTCATTGCCGGCACCAAACCAGGAAAAGTGAAGGTCGAAGCACGTTGCGGGAAATTATGGCCCGGGTCTCATGAAATCCATACGCTTAATCCCGGCTTTCACATGATGAAACCAAAACCTGAGCAATTGCCGAAAACAACCAAAACTATCGATAAGATGATAGGCGCCGATATCTCATTCCTCCCTGAGATCGAGGCCAGGGGAAACAATTTTTCAGATTCCGGGAAAGTCAAAGATGCCATCAGGCTGCTTAAAGATCATGGATTCAATTATATCCGATTAAGGGTCTTCGTTAACCCTTCCGGCAAAAAAGGGTATTCACCAGGTAAGGGATTTTGTGACCTTAAACACACTCTTGACATGGCAAGGCGGATCAATGAAGCCGGGCTGAAACTCCTGCTTGATTTTCATTACAGTGATTACTGGGCCGATCCGCAGCAACAGAATAAGCCTGAGGCATGGGCAAACCTGGGTTTCTCGGCACTAAAAGATTCGGTGAGAACATACACGGCAAAGGTGCTTCTTGCCTTGAAAAAACAAGGCACCCTACCCGCCATGGTCCAGATCGGAAATGAGATCAACCACGGAATCCTTTGGCCCGAAGGCCACATTGGCAACCCCGACCAGCTTGCCGCGCTGCTTAAGGCAGGCATGGAAGGTGTTGAAGATGTTGATCCCGGGCTTATTGTCATGATGCATCTTGCCCTTGGAGGACAAAATTCAGAGGCGGTATTCTGGCTCGACAACATGATCGCCAGGGGAGTAAAGTTCGACATCATAGGTCTCTCCTATTATCCGAGATGGCATGGAACCCTCGACGACCTTAAATTCAACCTCAATGATCTTCTGAAACGGTATCATAAACCCCTTAATATAGTTGAATATTCTGACTTCAAACATGAAGTTCATGATATTGTTTTCGGCTTGCCCGATAACATGGGGAAAGGGGCATGCATCTGGGAGCCCCTCAACAACTGGAGCGGGCTGTTTGACCAGAAAAACAACACTACAGTACTAATGCAGGTTTACAATGAACTTAATACAAAATATCTGAAACCTTGAAATGAACATATCCGGAAATAAAATCCTGATCACAGGAGGGGCATCAGGCATAGGACTGGGCCTTGCCGAACGGTTCGTTAAAGAAAACAATACGGTTATTGTCTGCGGAAGGCGTGAGGCGCTATTAAAGGATTTAAAGGGAAAGCTTCCGGGCATTATCACATGGGTTTGTGATCTCTCATTAGCCCCGGAAAGGGAAGAGCTTTTCAACTGGATATCCGCAGAGCATCACGACCTGAACGTGCTTATCAACAATGCCGGTATCCAGCAGATCATGGGGATTCACGATACTGACTTTTTCCCAAGGGCAGAAGAAGAAATAAAGATCAACATCGAAGCCCCGCTCCATCTGACATCCTTGTTTCTTAAACTCCAAAAACCTGACACCATCATCAATGTCACCTCCGGACTTGCGTTCGCCCCTTTGACTTCAGTCCCGATATATTCCGCTTCAAAGGCATTCTTTCATTCTTTCACACTTTCGCTCAGGCATCTGTTGCTAGCGAAGAACGTTGAGGTTATCGAATTGATCCCTCCTGCCCTGAATACCGATCTTGGTGGTAAAGGCCGTCATACTTACGCCCCTCCTGTTGGTGATTTCATTAACGCAGTGTTTGAGCAGCTGGAACAGGGCAAAACTGAGATCAGCTACGGCTTCAGTGAAAACATGTTAAAAGCCGGACCGGAAGATCTGAAAAAAGCATTCGAGAGGATGAATGCACCAAGGTAATTCATTATTTTTCAAGAAAAGCCCCATGATCAACTTTGAAGCATTATTCAGAATCTCATATGGGATGTACATTGTTTGCTCTGGCGATAAAGCCAGAGGCAACGGATTCATTTCAAACACTGTATTCCAGGTCACTGCCGAACCTCCGAAGTTCGCAGCCTGCTGCCATAAAAACAATTTCACCTCCGGGTTGATCCTGAAGTCAGGGGCATTTTCAGTTTCGATACTGAATCAAAATGCCTCCTCGGATATCTTCGGCAGATTCGGATACAAAAGCGGAAAAGATTTTGACAAACTAGCAGGGATGAATGTAAAGTATGGAGATACCGGCGTTCCCGTTGTCCTGGACGAAAGCATTGCATTCCTTGAATGCAGGCTGGTCGAGACCATCGATGTGGGAACCCACCTGATGTTCATCGGCGAGCTGGTAAATGCCGAAATGACGGATGATTCAAAAGAGCCAATGACTTACCTGTACTACAGAAAGGTAAAAAAGGCTGCCTCTCCTAAAAATGCCCCGACCTATATTGACAGGTCAAAACTTGCAGAGAATCAGAAACCTGCATTCAATAAGTATGAGTGCCCCGCATGCGGATATATCTATGATGAAGCTACAGAAAAGATAAAATTTGAGGAGCTGCCCCAGGACTGGGTATGCCCGGCATGCGGAAGCAGAAAAACTGATTTTATTAAACTATAACAAATAAAAACATTGTGCTATGTCAACATCATTGAAAGGAACAAAAACAGAGCAAAACCTGTTGAAATCATTTGCAGGCGAATCTCAGGCAAGGAACCGGTATGAATTTTTTGCCAGTGTTGCGAAAAAAGAAGGCTTTGAGCAGATCGCAGCAATTTTCATGGAAACCTCGAACCAGGAGAAAGAACATGCAAAGCGTTTCTTTAAATTTCTGGAAGGCGGGATGACCGAGATCACTGCAATGTATCCTGCCGGAATTATAGGAACTACCAAAGAAAACCTGAAAGCCGCAGCTGAAGGCGAACATGAGGAATGGACTGAATTATATCCTCATTTTGCCGAGATTGCAAAAGAAGAAGGGTTTATGGAAATTGCAGTAGCTTACCAGATGATCGCCAAAGTCGAAGCTGAACATGAACGCCGGTACCTGAAGCTTCTGCAAAACGTTTCAGAAGACAAGGTTTTTATGAAGGACGGTAAGGTATGGTGGAAATGCCTTAACTGCGGCTATGTATACGAATCTGAAAAAGCCCTTGAGAAATGCCCTGCCTGCCAGCACCCGAAAGCATACATGCAGGTGAGAGAGGAAAATTATTAAAGAGAATCATGAAAAATTGTTTCAACTCACTGCCCTTACTGATATGCCTGCTGATGACATTATCCCTTCATGCCGGCAATCCTCCCGATGACAAGCTGCAGGCCGATAAGGCTGCTTATGCAAAAAGAGTCAGAACAGCTTTTCTGAAGGCATGGTCATGCTACAAAACCTATGCATGGGGAATGGATGCCGTGAACCCGCTATCGATGAAGGGACATAACTGGTATGCTGAATCCCTTTTAATGACACCTGTGGATGCCTTCACCACAATGCATATCATGGGCCTGACCAATGAGAAAGAGGAAGTCAAAAAGCTGATCTTTGAGAATCTTAATTTCAACAAAGATTTCGAGGTCCAGCAGTTCGAAATCACCATCAGGATGCTGGGGGGATTGCTTAGTTCCTACCAGCTCGACGGCGATAAACGCTTTCTCGACCTGGCCACCGACCTGGGGAACCGTATGCTTCCGGTATTCAATTCCCCAACAGGAATGCCTTACCGAATGATAAACCTTAAAACAGGCAAAGTCTCAGGGAAGATATCAAATCCGGCGGAGATCGGGACCATGCTCCTGGAATACGGAATGCTTTCAAGGCTTACCGGAAATCCTTTGTATTACGAAAAATGCAAAAAAGGAGTCATGACGATCTATAATCTCAGGGGTAAGACCGGCCTTATGGGATCACAGATCAATGTTGAAACTGGTGAATGGGTTGACAGGCAAACCCATATCAGCGGGGGGATCGACTCTTTTTATGAATACCTGCTCAAAGGCTGGTTGCTTCTGGGAGATCCTGACCTGAAACGCATGTGGGATTCATCCCGTGATGCAATTAATAAATACCTTGCAACAGAGGTCAGCAGCGGCTTCTGGTATGGATGGGCAGATATGGATTCGGGCAAACGGACAGCCACTGAATTCGGAGCCCTGGATTGCTTTTTTGGAGCAGTCCTCTGCCTGGACGGCGACCTGGTCAGGGCTGCAAAGCTAGATAAATCCATACTTAAAATGTGGGACCTTTATGGGCTGGAGCCTGAAAGCATAAACTACATGACTATGGCCGTCACTTCACCCTCATACATTGTCAGGCCTGAAGCAATCGAAACCACTTATTATTTATGGCATTTCACGAAGGACCTGCAGTATTTTGAAGCGGGAAAGCATCTTTTCGAATCAATCGAAAAGTACTGCCAGGTCGATAAAGGATATGTTGAGATAAAGGATGTGAGGACAATGGAGAAACTGGATGCACTTGAAAGCTTCTTTTTCGCCGAAACCATGAAATACTGTTATCTGTTCTTTGCCCCCGATGAGGCATTCAACCTCGACAAGGTGGTACTGAATACCGAAGCTCACCCTTTTTATAAAACCATAAAATAATTAAAAAATCCTGATTTCCGGTTATTGATAAAGGTTTGCTTCACAAATTCAAAATGAAAAATTTTCTTTTCCCACTGCTTTTGTGGGCCTGTTTTTCGGCTTTCTCACAGCCGTGGAAACCACCCAGGCATGTGATCCTGATCAGGAACAATCACAAGGAAAAATTATCCCAGCTCACAGAAAACTACAGTATATCTGTCATAATCAAATCAGGAAAATTGATTTCAGGAAAGGTGAAACTGATCAGGGCTGATACGGTTTTTTTTCCTGATACTATTCTTTTGGCCAGTGAAATTGACAGCCTCTTCTCCCACTCAATAAAAGATATTCCTCGTCCTTTCCCTAAAAGACAGATACCACCAAACTATGTGGCCGGATCTCCTGACTGGCAACTGATTTTTCCGCCTGATTCCGTCTACCGGGACCATCGTTCTTATGGCTTGTATTTCAAGTCCTGCCTCAGACAGGCAAGATCAGACTGGAGGGAAAAGAAGAATCCCCTTGTGTTCAGGAATTTCCTGAAATTCAATGTATCCAAACTGGCCCATCTTGAGATCGCATTCTCTTATGAGCGCGTGATCAGCAAAGATTTCACATGGGAAACCGAACTGAGCACCATTTTCGGGATACCGGGTGCCGACGCCTATTACATGATCAATTATCCCTTGTACAATTACAGCGGGTTTTCGGTGACCACAAATCCAAAATATTATGTAATCAATCCCAGTACCTATATAGGGCTTGTGTTCATGTACAGGTATCTTTGGGCGGAAAATTTGCGCACAAACTGGCCCGAAGGAGGCAGTAACGGTGATCTCCAGGACCAGTACAGGAATGATTTCGGGCTGAGCTTACGCATTGGCGTAATGAAGCGCTACAAATTCTTCATAGTCGATTATTACCTGGGAGGAGGGGTCAAATTAATACAGCTGCATCAGCTTCTCTATGGGTATTACCTTTATCACGACAGCAATGCGATGCAATGGTATAACCCTGATCATTCTCCCAATATAAATAACCTGAGTCTCTTTGGGCCTGTTATCAATCTCGGGATCAAAATCGGGTTTGGATTTTAAATGTCATCTTTATACTCAGCATATACCAGGATGATATCCGCAAACAAATAAAATGATGAAAAAGCTTTTCTTATTGATACTGGTAATTGGCGGATGGCAGGGTTCGTTTGCCCAGGCCCTGAGCGCAAAAGAGATCATACAGAAGGCTGATGACAAGAACCGTGGACTCTCCAGCCAGGGAACTATGACTATGACTGTGATCCGTCCCGACTGGACCAGGACCATCAGCATGAAGACCTGGTCGAAGTTCAGAGAATATTCGCTGGTGCTGATCACTGCTCCGGCCAAGGACAAGGGGCAGGTGTTCCTGAAAATAAAAACCGAGATGTGGAACTGGGTGCCTTCGATTGATAAAACCATCAAGATCCCTCCATCGATGATGCTGCAGAGCTGGATGGGTTCCGACTTTACCAATGACGACCTCGTGAAACAGTCGTCGATCGTGGTCGATTATACCCATAAGCTGCTGGGTCGTGAGAAAGTCAGGGAGATGGACTGCTACAAGATAGAGCTTACACCTTTGCCAGATGCACCGGTTGTATGGGGCAAAGTGCTCATGTGGGTGACCGTAAACGGTTATGATGTATGGATGGCCGAATATTACGATGAAGACAACAAACTGGTGAACGTTTCCAATAATTATGATATACGGCGGATGGGCGACCGCGATATCCCAACCCGGCTTGAGATGATACCTGTAAATAAAAAGGGTCAGAAGACCGTAATGCATATCGTCGAGATGAAATTCAATACAGGTATCGATGAGAGTTTCTTTTCCCAGCAGAACATGAAAAAGATCAAATAAAATGGGCGATTTAAGGCTTGCATGGCGTAATATATGGAGGAACAAGCGCCGGACTCTGCTCACAGCGGCATCGATCTTCCTCGCGATTTTCCTTGCCCTGATAGTTCGATCACTTCAGATAGGCTGGTTCGACAACCTCGCCGAGATTGTGGTGCAGTCGTACACGGGGCATATCCAAATACATAAAAAAGGGTACTGGGACGATCGGGATATAAATAACTCCATGGCTTTTAACGATTCCCTGGCTGCAGTGGTGAAGTCGAATGCCAATGTCGACAAGACCGTTCCCCGCCTTGAATATTTTGCACTCTCATCCTTTGAAAAACAAACCAAGGGCGTGATGCTTGCAGGGACAGATCCTTTAAAGGAAGATGCTCTTACAAAGCTCTCGGCCAAGGTTGTTAAAGGGCATTACTTATCCACCGGCGAAAATAGCATACTTGTTTCCCAGGGCCTGGCATCTTATCTCGGGCTTACCGCAGGCGATACGCTGGTGTTGCTTGGCCAGGGCTACCACGGAATCAGCGCTGCAGGGAAATACCCGGTTTGCGGGATTGTCCATTTTCCATCTCCTGTGCTGGACAACCAGATGGTGTATATGAACCTTGCCACGGCCCAGGAATTTTTCAGCGCCGATAGCAGAATCACATCCCTTTCATTAACTCTTAAGAATCCTGATGAAATTGGCAACACTGCAGCTGCACTCAAGGCAGAGGTCGACGGGGGGAAGTTTGAGGTCATGCGCTGGGATGAGATGATGGTCGAGATCACTCAGCAGCTGAAAGTCAAAACTGCAGGCGGAAAGATCATCATTGCCATATTATACATGATCGTCGGGTTCGGGGTGTTTGGCACTGTGATCATGATGACCAACGAGAGGACCAGGGAATTTGGCGTTATCGTTTCGGTGGGAATGCAGAAGAGCAAACTGGCTATGATACTGGTGCTTGAAATGATCCTGATCGGGCTTACCGGGCTTATTACGGGAGTGGCTTTTGCAATGCCCATCATGCTTTACTTCAAGCTGAATCCCATCCACATCTGGGGGAGCATGGCGCAGGCCTTTATCTCATATGGCATCCAGCCGCTGATGCCTCTTGCATTGAAGGCCAATTTTATCCTGTCAAATGTGGCCACTGTGCTGGTCATCGTTTCCCTCACTTGCATCTACCCGGTTCGCAGGATATTCAAACTTAAGGTTGCTGATGCACTTCATAAATAAACCAGGCCATGATCTTTAAAATCGCATTCAAGAACGTTTGGAGAAATAAGGTGAGGAGCCTTATCGTGATCACGGCTATCACCCTGGGTTTGGCCGGTGGGATCCTTACGGTTTCAGTCATCACCGGCATGGTAGAACAGAAAGTAAGGTCGGGCATCAACAACGAGGTTGCCCACATCCAGCTCCACAACCCTGAATTCCTTAAAAACTATGAGTCAAGGTATACTATTCCCCGGGCCGACAGCATTGCCCGAATTATTTCGGGAGTTTCATCGGTTAAAGCCGTTTGCCTGAGGTCACGCCTTACAGGTATGGCCGCATCTCCAAATTCTGCGACCGGTGTGCAGATCCTTGGGGTTGACCCCGCGGCTGAAAAAAACGTATTCACTTTGTATAAAGCCATACCCGATTCTGCCGGAGGCTTTTTCACAGGAAGCCGCAAAAACCTGGTGGTGATTGGGAGGAAGCTGGCCGACAAACTCAAGGTGAGGCTGAAATCAAAGATCGTTCTGCGTTTCCAAAACCCCGACGGCAACCTTACTGAGGCTGCATTTTCGGTCAATGGAATATTCCAGAGCGCCAACACCATGTTCGATGAGATTAATGTTTTTATCAAAAAAACTGACCTGGACCGGGTGACCGAAATGGATAACGGGATACAGGAAATAGCATTGATTGCCAATGATAACAGCAATATCCCTCTCGTCAAGGCTGCACTTAAATCTAAATTCCCGGGATTGCTTGTCCAGGACTGGTCAGAGATCAGGCCCGATATGGGAATGGTTACAACCGCTATTGCTATCGAGGTGTATGTCATCCTCGGGATCATATTGTTTGCCTTGGCCTTCGGTATCGTAAACACAATGCTTATGATTGTTTTTGAGCGGACGAGGGAACTCGGTATGCTGATGGCTGTTGGCATGAGCAAGTCAAGGGTCTTCAGGATGATTATGCTTGAAACTATATTTCTCACAATTATCGGCGGAATCGCGGGCATGGCCGTTAGTGCCACCCTTGTTTCTGTTTTTCATAGTTACGGGATAGACCTGTCGGCCTTTTCAAAAGGGTTGGGGGCTTTCGGTTTCGACCCGAAGATCTACCCCTTCATTAAACCTGAACTTTACATTAACCTCTCAATAATGATAATATTAACCGGGATTTTATCGGCAGTCATGCCTGCGAGGAAAGCCCTGCAGCTGAAGCCAGTGGAAGCGATAAGGATAGAATGATTTACGATTTACGATGTACGATTTACGATTTACGATTTACGATTTACGAATGCGGGTGATAAGACTAAAGACAACATTATGAACATCATCGAGATTAAAAACCTGAGCAAGGTTTACGACGAAAAAACGATACCGGTTTACGCATTGAACGGCGTTGACCTTGCATTCAAACAAGGCGAATTCACCAGCATCGTCGGACCATCCGGATCAGGTAAGACTACTATGCTGAACATGCTGGGAGGATTGGATACTCCGAGCGGCGGAAAGATAATGATAGACGGCACCGATATTACCGGTTTAAAGTCCCGCCAACTGATCGATTTCAGGATGAGAAACATTGGTTTCGTCTTCCAGTCTTTCAACCTGATACCTGTGCTTACTGCAAAGGAGAACGTTGAATTCATTATGCAGTTGCAGGGTGTTGACCGGGAACAACGGGATAAGCGAACCCTTGAATTGCTCCAAAGTGTTGGCCTTGGAGAAAAGATAAATACCAGGCCGAACAAGCTTTCAGGCGGACAGCAGCAAAGAGTTGCTGTTGCCAGAGCCCTTGCATCAAAGCCCAAGTTCATCCTCGCCGATGAACCCACAGCTAACCTGGATTCGAAATCCGCCGAAAACCTTCTTGAAATCATGGAAAAGCTGAACCGGGAAGAAAACATCACATTCATATTTTCGACCCATGATTCAAGAGTTGTGGCTAAAGCCCGCAGGGTGGTTACACTGGAAGACGGGAAAATCGTTTCGGATGTTTCAAAGAATTAATGTTTGAAGCTATGCCTTGCAACCCAAAGCAGCGCTCTTATAAAACACTTAACCCAAAGCCTCACTGGCTGGCATTAATTCTTGCAATTCTGCTGTTTTATTCTGGCGGGAATGTTGTTGCACAGGACTCTGTTGTTGAAAAGAAAGAGAAAAGCTGGTCCTTCAATGGTTATCTGAAGGACATGCAAACGGTGGTCATCCATAAGATAGACGAACCCTGGGTAACCGATAACCTGATCCACAACCGAAATAATTTCAAATGGAATATCTCAAAAAGCTTTACTTTCTGTCTGCAGGAAAGAAACCGTTTTTACTGGGGTGACTTTGCTGCTATAAGTCCGCAGTACGCCGACTTTATTGCTTACGATAACGGATTGGTAAATATGACCTGGAATATTTTCTCAGGTAATTCATACATCCTGAACATTGCTATCGACAGGCTCTGGCTTGATTATACAAAAGATAATTTCCAAGCGACGATCGGAAGGCAAAGGATCAACTGGAGCCAGACTTTTGTGTGGAACCCCAATGATATCTTCAATACATACTCTTACTTCGATTTTGATTATGAAGAGAAGCCGGGAAGCGATGCAGTGAGATTGCAGTACTTTACCAGCCCTTCATCTAGAGCCGAAATTGCCGTGAAGGCTGATAAGGATAAAAAGATAACTGCTGCAGGCCTGTACAGGTTTAATAAATGGCAATATGATTTTCAAGGGATTGCCGGCATTTACACTCAGAGCGACCTGGTGCTGGGCCTTGGTTGGGCCGGGCAAATAGCAAAAGGCGGGTTCAAAGGTGAAATGAGCTGGTTCCAGCCCCTTCAGCATTTTGGCGACACAACAGGAGTATTCCTTTCATCGATTGAATATGATTACACCTTCAGAAATTCGATCTTCCTCCAGTTCGAAGGTTTCTACAATTCTAACCATATAAATTCATCCAACGTCCTGATCAACCAGTTCAACCCTGCTCTCTTAAATGCTAAGAATCCATTCCTGACGGGGTTCTCGATATTCAGCAATATCTCCTACCCAATTACTCCGCTTATCAGTATTGCGGTTGCAGGAATTTACAATCCAACCAACAAAATGTATTTTATCATCCCCACTTTTACTTTTTCCCTGATGAACAACCTGGATCTTTCGCTGATCTCACAAACATTCCAGACCTATGACCCGGCTCTGATGAGTTCATGCCAGACTTCAGTCTTCATAAGACTTAAAGGATCATTTTAGTTCCAACGAATCTTATGTATATATAAGATTAAAAACAATATTGTAACTTTACACATCATTCATGGTCATATGAAAAACTTCAGCTATCTTAAATTTGTATCACTTTTCATTTTTCTGGTAAATGGACTGCTTCCGGTTTCAGCCCAGCAGTCAATGTTTACAAGGGTATTTTACGATGACACTGCCTTCCGATCTGTCCAGGTTTTCGGAGCAGTAAGAACCCCTGACCTCAACTACCTTTTTGGAGGATATAAAGACTGGCGGCCATCGGTCATTAAAATGGACCAGGCAGGTAATATTATCTGGAGCAAATCATACAGTGATTCCACTGGAAATATTTTCTGCTTAACACCGACGAATGATTCAGGTTTCCTGCTGGCAGGCAATGTTACCAATTTTAACGGAAATCAATCGGAGTTGCTGTTCCTTAAGATCAACCAGGATGGTAACATGGTCTGGTTTAAAATAGTTTATATGGGAAATGCTGCCTCAGCATTTTTTATTTCCCAAACCAGCGACCATGGTTTTATCGCCGGCGGAAATTTCGAGGACAGTTCACCTCCGTATCAAAAGTCGTTTGTCATGAAGTTAGATTCTGCAGGAAACCTGGGCTGGTGCAAAGCATTTTCTTCACCGACCTATAATAATGCAACGTATGCGGCTGTTGAACTTTCCGACGGGAATTTCATTGTAACTGGTTCTGTCGGGAATGGCAGCGGGTATTCAAGCAATCTCCTGCTGATGAAGTTAAGCCCTGCAGGTTCAATAATATGGTCGAAAAGACAATATCTTGCCAGTAATTACCTCTCTGAAGGGAATGATCTTAAACTATTGCCTGATGGGATATTATGTTATTTCACAGACGAGAATTCACAAATGGCCCTGATGAAGATCGACACTGCCGGGACCGTTCTTTGGTCCAGGGCCGTAGGGTATGAAGGCTCATATGCATATTCAAGACCAAACGGGAAAATGTGCCCAACTACCGACGGGGGCTATCTTCTCATGAACGCTTCCGAAATGTACGGGCCCTTTGGCTCCCTTGTAAAAGTGGATTCAACAATGGAAACCGTATGGGCCAGGTCACTCTGGATACTGCCAAGTGTTGTAATACCCTCCTTTGACAGCGGGTTTATTGTCACAGGCAACGGACCGATCATGGGGGTAAGAATGAGCCGTACAGATAACCAGCAGATAGGGATCATCAAACTCACATCATCAGGAAACAGTTCATATTGCATAACATCCAATTCTTTCCCTGATAATACCATTTCAGTAACGTTGACACCAATCACACTCAGTACGTCTTACGTAGGAAGTATTAGCAATTTTCAGGCTTCCGCTTATGCTGTTGTTTTGAAAGCTGATACAGGATGTGTTGCCTATACAGGCGGCATTAAAGAATCTTCCTGGGTGAATCCATTAAAAGTGATCCCTAACCCTTCAAACGGCGAATTCCGTTTTGAATTAAACGGAATGCCTGAGACCGATATACAAAGTCTCTGTGTTTACAACTCCATTGGCGAGATGATCTTCCGTTCAGCCGGAATAGCAAGCCGGGGAACAAGCTTAAATTTTGGGTTCCTGTCCAACGGGATATATGAGATCAGGGTAATGACAAGCGGTAAAGTTTATTCCCAAAAGATCATCATCATACATTAACCCAATCAGGAAGAAACCAGAAATGAGAATCGGTCTCATCATCATCGCTTTGGTTGCTGGCTCAGTCATGGCCTTTAGCCAATCAAAACATGATACCGTTCCCCAGGTATACCAGGATAACAGCATCTATATGGAGCTTCTTGGCCAGACTGTATTAGGCGTTTCCCTGAATTACGAAAGGGTACTCCTCCACAGGAAGTTCTATTACCTAACAGCCCGCGGAGGATTTGGAGCAGGAGTGGTATACCCATTTGCAAGTTTGATTGCATTTCCTGTCATGGTGAACTCAATTTTCCAGGTTCACAAAGGGTTGAGCATAGAAGCAGGAACAGGGATATGTATGATGTTTATGGATGTTGAAGAGGGTGAAGGCGGTGAACTGAGCCTTTGGGAGAAAGGGAACGCCCCAATTCCAACAGGCACCCTGGGCATCAGGTACCAGGGTAAGAAGGGATTTTTGCTCAGACTGGACTTCACTCCTTTTACGAATTTTCAGGAGATATATTATTTTTTCGGAATAAGCTTTGGATACAGCTTCCCAAAGAAAAAAGATTAAAAAGATAACTGATATGAAAATAAAACCTGTTATCACCGGAACAACCGGAATGGTTGGCAAAGGGGTCCTGCTCGAATGCCTCGACAGCCCCGATGTTGAATCGGTACTTGTGATCAACCGCAAGCCCCTGGGGATCAAACATCCGAAGTTAAAGGAGATTCTGCATAAGGACTTTTTTGACCTTTCTGCCATAGAATCAGAGATGAAAGGATATGATGCCTGTTTTTTCTGCCTGGGTGTTTCTTCTGCAGGGATGAAAGAACCTGAATATACTGATCTGACCTATAACCTGACCCTGGCTTTTGCAAAAGTTTTTATTGCCCAGAACCCGGGTTCGGTATTTTGCTATGTTTCTGGGGCAGGTACCGATTCATCTGAAAAAGGCAGGATCATGTGGGCCAGGGTGAAAGGCCGCATCGAGAATGCCTTGCTGGACTTACCATTCAAAGCAGCATACATGTTCAGACCCGGATTTATCGAGCCCTTAAAAGGTATAAAATCAAGCACCAGGCTGTATAATACACTCTATGTGGTGCTCAGGCCCTTGTTCCCGGTTTTCAGGGCCATGCCGAAATTTGCCACAGATACTGCCAGGGTCGGGAAAGCCATGATTAACATTGCTATAAAAGGATATGGGAAAAAACATCTTGAATGTATTGACATAAATGAAATCAGCAAACAATCTTTATAAAAAAGGAAAAGTATGAAAAAAATGAATCTTTTACTTATTTGCATGATCGGCCTTGCGATCATCTTCCTGTTTACAGGATGTGCTCACCGTGAAATAGTTACGCATTGCCTGCAAGGCCACACTTACGGCTTCTGGGGCGGATTATGGCATGGTTTTATCTCTCCTTTTGACCTGATTGGAATGCTTATTTACAATGATGTAACCGTTTTTGCACAGAACAATAACGGGGCCTGGTATGCCTTCGGATTCCTTATCGGCAGCGGCGGATGGGGGTTGTTGGGTGGTAACAGGCTTGGAAGAAGATAATTCCCTATATTTATCGGCTCAAAACCTTAAAACCATTTTCATGAAAAAAACAGTCCTGTTATTTTGTATAATTTTCGCTCTTCCTTTGATCTCAAATGCAGGAGGCGGAAAATTTGAAGGTGTTATCTCCTATTCCATCACAATCCCCAACAGTACAATGCCCGCCGAACAGATTGCCATGTTCCCTAAAGCAATGACACTTTTAGTGAAAGGGTCAAATACACGCAATGAATCAACTTCAGCTATGGGGACTATGGTTGAGATCACTAATTACGATAAAAAGTTCACCGTTAGCCTTATGGATATCATGGGGAAAAAACTTGCCATCAGAAAAACGATGGATGAAATCAGCAAAGATCTCGGCAAAGAACCGAAACCCACAATTGAACTTAAAAACGACATCAAGGATATTGCAGGTTATAAATGCAAAAAAGCAATCGTTACCGTTGAAAAGAACGGGAAAAAGATCGCCTTCGAAATATGGTATACCAATGAGTTGGGAGGCAAAGAAACTAACTTTGGAAACCCGGTTTACCAGGATATTGATGGGATGCTGATGGAATTCACTTTTCAGGAGCAATCTCTGTCAATGCAGTATTTGGTCACGAAAGTTGAGAAGAAAGCACTGACCGACAGTATTTTTGAAATTCCTTCTGATTACAAGCTTACAACTGAAGCCGAACTTAAGTCTATGTTCGGCGGAGGGATGAAATAAGTCCTGGACAATTTTTCAATATGCTGTCGTTACGGCATATCCTCATATGCTTGCACATTATGCTTTCCCTGCCCTTATTGGCGCAGCAGGCCTATAAGGGAATGGTATATGATGCCAGGACCCGTGTACCCGTCCCTTACGCAACTATAAGATTGCTTGGGAAACAAGGCGGGATGATCGCCAATGAGGATGGTCATTATTATTTGCCTTCAAATGTTTTCCTGAAATCCGATACTGTTTTGGTTTCCTCAGTAGGCTATTACAGCAGAAAGATACAGGTAAAGACTCTAAGGGATTCAGCCAACATAGGGCTGAGACCCATGATTTACGATCTGAAAGAAGTTAATATTATTGCAAAAGGCCAGCCTGATTATCTTTACAGGATGTTTTATGAGGCATGCCAGAAATACCGTAAAACCGACGAACTGGTTTTTACAAAGGCATACTTCTCTTTTCTCAGCGAATGCAACAGTGAGCCTTTGGAAATCATTGAAACATACTTTAATGCTTCTGTTTCTGCAGGCGATGGTATACGTATGCTTACCCCAAAGAATGGCAGGATTGGATTGACGATCAGAAACTTCTGGAGCCTGAATACGACCGATATCCTGATGCATCTGTTCCCCTTTGCCAGTGGTGGTCATTATACCGTCCCCCAGTGTGCAGGAAATTTAAGCTATCATCGTTTCAAGGAACTTTACTATGTGAACCTTATAAAACATTCCGGTGAAGCAAAGAACATGAATTATGTTCTCAGGCTTGTGCCTAAGAACGACAGCGTGAAGCTTTTTGAAAGTGTTGTTTACCTAAACGAAAATGACAATACTATCGACAGGATAGAAAATTCGATTAAAAATACCGATTTCTATTACCTGAGAACTCCGATCAAGGGCGACAAGGTGGATTCAGTCAATCTTTCCTGGTCGGTAAGCTATGATAATACTGATAAAGAACATCCGAAAACTGACAGAATGTCGCTCAATTATTCCCTGCAGTACACTGAGAAACAGGATGGCAGGCTTACTAACCTTTCTGCTGATGCAGAACTGATATTTTACGATTTCGGCAAGCCTTACCTGAATACCCTCGGTTATCCAGGGGACCAGCCCAACGATTATCAGAGGATCATGAGTATTCCTTATGATTCTGTCTTCTGGATATATCCGGGAATAACGCCTGAGAGCAAAAAACAATCTGCATTCAGGGACTTTTTCAGATCAAATGGAGTATTACTGAACTATTCGCCTGGCTTAAACAGTTTTGTTCGTTCAGTTTATATTCCCTGGACTGCCGACCGCAACCTCGAATTTTATGAGCTTGGCACCTCGCCTCCTATATCAAAAAAAGTCTATATTCCTGCTGCCCAAGGGAAGGGAGACCCTTTGAAGGGTTCACAGATCCTTGGTTTAATTCTGATCAATCCGGTTGAAATAAATGACAGCCTGCATATGAGTTCAGCCACCCTGGTGAATGCTCATGGATCCTTTATGAATGAGAGGCAGAGCTACAGGGCAACTGCATTTATCAACGTAATCTTTGATCTGTATGAACTGAAAAGGCGGGAAATACTTCACCAGTTCCATTCAATGAAATACGGTTCCCATACATCATGGAACAATTATAAAGATCTGTACGAAAAGGAAATTAGCGGGCTGCACGACAGCATCCAGCTTTTTTACAGGGAGAGCTGGGAGGGAACAAATGTGGAAATGATTTCCAACTGGTATGAACATGTTTCTGCAAAACTCGGGGTGAAGCGTACAGCCCTGATCCAACGCATGATGGTTGAAGAGAAGGAGAAAAAGAAACGAAAGAAATCAAAACCCTGAATAATCTCAGTTAAGCAATATTATCACCCGGGTTCAGTCGCGGGAATAACGGGAAGCAACGGCAACAGCAAGCTGGATAGCCTGCTGCAAGGTCTCGGCTGTGAATGGCTTACTAACATAGCCATCCATCCCGGCAGCCAGGTATAATTCACGGTCCCCTTTCATTGCATTAGCCGTAAGTGCGATTATGGGAATGTGTTTAAAGGTGTTTTGTTCCTTGATCCTGATCGCTTTTGCAACCTGGTAGCCATCCATCAAGGGCATCTGGATGTCAAGCACGACGACGTCAAAACTACCCCCGGTATATTTTTCATAAGCAGATTGTCCGTTATCAGCCAGTTCTACCTCAAAACCCATCCGCCTTAGCTGAAAGCAGACTATCTTCTGGTTTATCAGGTTGTCTTCAGCCACTAAGACCTTCTGCCCTGTATACAACAATTCTTGGAAAGTCTCAGTTTTAAATGGGTCAAATACTTTGATGCCGCTCAACTCAAAAGGAAGGATGAACCAAAAGGTTGACCCTGCACCCAGCATGCTCTCAACCCCGATCTCTCCTCCCAGCAGGTCGGTCAGCTTTTTACAGATCGAAAGCCCAAGCCCGGTTCCGGCAATAAGCTTGTGCTGGTTTTGCTTTATCCTTGAGAAAACTTTGAATAATGAATCTTTGGCTTCCGGCGGAATACCGATCCCTGTATCTATGACTTCAAATCTAAGCAAGGCACGGTCGGCCGAACGGTTCTCAAGAGAAATCCTGATCTCTATCTTGCCCTGATCAGTAAACTTAACGGCATTGTTGGCCAGATTTATAATAATCTGACGCAGCCTTTGAGAATCTCCAACCAGGTGGGTTGGCACGGCATCGGCTATTTTGACTGAGAAATCAAGAGACTTCTCCCTTGCTTTCAGGTTCAGCATCTGAAAAATATCCTCCAGAACCCGGTCAAGCATGAAAGGATGGAAATCAAGTTCCATTTTTCCCGCTTCAATGGCAGAAAAATCAAGTAGGTCATTCACAAGCACAAGCAGGTTCTCGGCCGATGTTATAATACCTTTTAAATGATCCATCTGATTCTCGTCAAGAGCGGTGGTTCTCAGAATTTCGGCAAGGCCAAGAATGCCGTTCATAGGTGTGCGGAATTCATGGGAAATACTCGCAATAAATTCATTCTTTGCCATAGTTCCTGCTTCAGCTAATTCCTTGGAATACCTTAATTCTGATTCGTAGTGCTTTCGTTCCGTTATATCCCATGAAATCCCGATCAGGCCAATGATCTGATCTTCAACATTACGGATCGGAGCAAGATTTGTGCTCACCCAACGTAATCTTCCATTAAATTCAATTTCCTCTTCTATATCATAAACTGCAGTTCCTGAATTAATAACCTTATTCTCTTGCTCAAAATACCCTGGGTTATTATACCCGGGCAAAATTTCTTTAATTCTTTTACCATGAATTTGATCGGTGTCGGCTCCAAAAAGTTCAGCAAAACTCTGATTTACAAGTATATATTTAAGATCTATGTCTTTAAAATAAACATAAGCCGGGATAGTGGAAAGAATTGTGGACAGTTCCTCGGCCCTGATTTTAAGATGTTCCGAAACTTTTTTTAAATCTGCCGAAGTCCGGGTCAGAAGTGAGGAAAGAATGTTTTTCTCTTTATTTGACCGTTCGTATTTGAATTTCAGCTTGGAATATTCTGATGCTACCAATGATAATTCTTCCTGCACCCTGTCCCAGTATAAAGTAAACTCGTCAGGCGTTTGTAATCGTCGCAAATCTTCGATGAGCAACTTAAAATCCACCAACATGTTATTTCTGCTTTAATGAAACGAGTGTAAAGGTCTGATTGTAAAAATCACAGGAGTTCCTGTAATTATTCCCAATCTCTCCGTAAGTAAAGAAACCGATAAGGGGCTTTTTCCATTTCATCCAGGCCTCCTCTATCTCTTCTGAAATAGTTGGTCCAAGGGCATTATGTCTTGCCATGCAGGAAAACAGGATCAGGAGATCGGTTGCGGGGTTGGATTCAAAAAATTCATTCACTTTTTTCTTGGTAAAATCAACAATCTCAAAGCCCGGAGAACTTGAAAAAGTCACAACCGCGCCGTTCGGAACAGTCCCTGCGAAGATCAGTGCTTTCTTTTCCCTGTCCACATTAAGCACTGCCCTCAATATGAAATCAGGTTCTTTTTTCCGGATAAGTAAAGGATATTCCACACCTATTTCAGGCAGGTCTTCGTCATTCACATTAAGGTAATGCTTATAAACATCAAGCGCGGGTTCATTATCTATGGTATACACAACATTGCCTTCGGAATGTGTGATCACTTTATCGGCCCCGATACTGACCCAGCCACTGGTGGCAATCCCCTGTATATTATAAACCGATTTATCAAAAACCATCAGGACCGCCCCATTGGTATCGGAGTTGTCTTCGGTAAACACAGCTGTTTCTTTAAAATGTGCATCATCGCCAGCCAGCCCACCATACATAATGATATCCTGACCTGCAGCCTCCTGGATTCCATGAACCAATTGCTCACCGTCAATCGTAAGTCCGCTTGCAACCACAAGTACTGCAGGATCCTTGTATTCATTTGCAGCCCATTCACCGGCCTTTTTGCCTAAATAAAATGAACTCAGTCCTTGACCGCTGAACAGCCGGAGGTTAAACGAACCGGGTTTCAGAAGAAGCATTGAACAGACCAATCCTCCTTCACTTATTGTCTTACCTTCACTGTCATACAGGAACTCACCGCAGGAAGTGCAGCCAAATACCCTGACGCCCATTGGCTGAAGGAATTGAATGATTTCATTCCGGTCCAGTTCAATTGAAGAAAAAATAACTGCTGCGTTCGCACTGAACCCATCAGAAGTATTTATCTCCCAGGTTTGGCGAAACTCTTTTACCGAATTTGTGCTGAATGTCCTTACCTCCATACACGGATTTTATAAAATTATTCAATTATGATCTCACCTTTAATGTAAGTGAATACCCCGTTTGAGAAAGCATCAACTGTATAAATCTTCAGTGTTTTCAAGGTTATTTTTCTATGATCCTTGCCCCTTCAGAATATTTTTCAGTCCGCATAACATCACCGTTCTCCTCATAAAAGGTCCAGGTTCCATCCTTGTGGCCCGACTTATAAGCTCCCGACATATTGATCCTTCCGCCGGGAAAATACCCGGTGAATGCACCTTCTTTCTCATCCCCTGCATACCCTCCTTTAAACTTCAGCTTGCCGTCTTCAAAATTCTGAATCCACTCCCCTTCCTTCAGCCCTTCCCTGTAATGGAGTATCTCGGCAATATTTCCGTTAGGATAAAATGTACGTGATACTCCTTCTTTAACTCCTTGAATATACGTCTCTTCCGACAGAAGCACCCCATCCTGATCACTGTAATACCTCCAGGTACTGTCTTTTTTCTCACTTCTGTAATTACCTTCTGCTATCTTCCGCCCATTATATGAATACGAGATCGTTCTTGCCGTTTTGCCCTGATCCGAAAGGTAAGATATGGTTTTCAGCTTCCCATCAGGATAATAATACCTGAATGCCCCGGTTGGAATCCCGTTAATGAATTGCCCGTCATAGACCTTGTGCCCGTCTTTATCAAATTTCCTCCATGCTCCCTGTCTGCGGCCTGATGCATCGGTCCTATTCAGGCTATCCTGGCTGAATGTAAAGGAATTTATTCCCAGAAACAAAAAAAGCAGAAGCAGTCTGGTTATCATGAAACAGCTAAAAGATTACATTTGCAAATTAAACATTTTTTAGTGAATTCACTACCATCAAAAGTATTTGAAACTGCTGTAAATGAATTGGCCAAACTGCCAGGCATCGGCAGAAAGACTGCTCTTAGAATGGCATTGCATCTGCTTAAATCCAGAAAAGAAGAAGCAGAATCTTTTGGCATGGCAATTATCCGAATGCATAATGAGATAAGGTATTGCAGGGATTGCGGGAATATCAGCGACGAGGAATTATGTTCCATTTGCGGCAGCCCTAAGCGCGACAAATCAATTGTTTGCGTGGTCGAAGACATCCGCGATGTAATAGCAATTGAAAACACGGGGCAATATAACGGTGTGTACCATGTTTTAGGAGGAATAATTTCTCCCATGGAAGGAATAGGTCCGGGCGAACTCAATATCACAGGGCTTGTCGCCAGAGTCGAATCCGGTAGCATCTTCGAGATAATCCTTGCTCTGCCCACGACCATTGAAGGGGATACAACAAATTTTTACATATATAAAAAGCTTCATGCCTCCGAAATACCTGTAACAACGATTGCCCGGGGAATCTCGGTAGGTGATGAACTGGAACATACCGATGAAGTGACCCTTGGCAGGTCTATAATAAACCGTACCCCTTACGAGAATACAATTCAAAAAAAGAAATAAAAGATCTTATTCCATGCTGAATAGCTGGAGCTGGTTAACCTTTGAGGAAACATGGTTCACTTCCAGGTCATGGTAATTTTCAAGAAGGGGGCGAATTGCCTTTTTAATGACTTTGTTCGGAGTGCTCTTTCTTGATTTGCAGAAATTCATCAGGGATTTTTTCTGACGTGCAGAAATGGTGATAGATACCTGTTTGTATTTTACTGCATTTTTCTTTTTTTTCTTACTCATTTTCCTTGATGATTTCCTCAATATCACGCATTAGTTTCAACGCAAGGTTATCAGCCTTAGCCTGCATATTGCTTTCGGCATAAATCCTTACAATTGGTTCGGTATTTGACTTTCTAAGGTGGACCCATTCTCCGTCAAAATGAATTTTAATCCCGTCGATCGATGAAACCGGGAGGTTCTTATACCGCAGAGCTATCTTTTTAAAGATAATATCAATATCTACATCTGAAGAAAAGCTCATCTTGTTTTTGGAAATATGATAGTCAGGATATTTATCCCTCAGCTGGGAACAGTTTTTACCCGAACGGGCCAGGTAAGAAAGAAACAAGGCAATCCCTACCATGGCATCCCTTCCGTAATGCAATTCAGGGTATATAACCCCCCCGTTTCCTTCACCTCCTATCACGGCATGGTGCTTTTTCATGCATTCCACCACATTGACTTCCCCCACGGCCGAGGCAAAATATTTTCCTCCATGTTGTTCGGTAATTATTTTAAGAGCTTGGGTGGATGAAAGGTTTGATACAGTATTCCCGGTTTTTTTTTCTAATATATAATCCGCAACAGCAACCAGTGTATATTCCTCTCCTAACGGCTCGCCAAGCTGGTTTACGATAGCAAGGCGGTCAACGTCTGGATCAACTGCAAACCCTACATCAGCCTTGCTTTTAACAATAATTTCACAGAGTTCGCCGAGGTTTTCCGAAAGAGGTTCAGGGTTATGAGCAAAATCCCCGCTGGGATCGCAAAAAAGCGGTACTATTTTATGAACTCCCAAGGCATGCAGTAACAAGGGAACTGCAATTCCTCCCGAACTGTTTACGGCATCGATCGCCACTGTAAAGCCAGCCTTTTTAATTGCTTCCACATCAACTAGTTCAAGCTCAAGTATTTTTTCAATATGCTTCTCAATGCAGGAATCATCGGATGAGCATATCCCCAGATTCTTAACATCAGTAAAATTATAGTCTTTCTTCCTCGACAGTTCCAGTATCTTTTCACCATCGGCAGCTGTGAGGAACTCACCTTTTGAATTTAAAAGTTTCAACGCATTCCATTGCCTGGGATTATGGCTTGCTGTAAGAATGATCCCGCCGTCGGCATTATGAAAACCTATTGCCAGCTCGGTTGTGGGTGTTGTAGTAAGACCGATATCGATAATGTCAACTCCGCAAGACATCAAGGTTCCACAAACCAGGTAGTTGACCATTTCACCTGAAATTCTGGCATCCCTGCCAATAATAAGCAGAGGAGCATCCTTCCCTGAATCATTTCTGACCCACTGTGCAAAGGCGGAAGTAAATTTCAGTATGTCAAACGGAGTAAGCCCAAGCCCTTCCTTCCCCCCTATTGTTCCTCGAATCCCGCTGATTGAAGCGATTAATGTCATAGAATATTTATTTCAGTTTATTTCAATTTATTTCTGCGGATTTATTTTCCCGTTTTTTTACCTCCCCGGTCAGCCTTTTTGCCAGAACTTCTCATCAATTTCACTTTCTCCCTTATCCTGTAAACAGCTTGCCCATCCTTCTTGCAACCAATAACTTCGTATTTCCTCTCTATATCCTCTGTACCTGTACATTTCCAGTCTTTTAGTTTGGTTATCCAGTCAGGACGATCTATAAATGCCTCACTCAGGTTTGCCGGACTCAGGTTGGTCCCTCTCATTTCGGTATTACTCAGGTCTGATTTGCTCAGGTCTGATTTGCTCAGGTTGGCCTCACTCAGGTTTGCCCCGCTCAGGTTTGCCCCGGTAAGGTTTGTACCGCTGAGAATTGCCCCGCCGAGGTTGACTTTACAGAGATTTGCCCCGCTAAGGTTAGTTCTGATAAGAAGGGCCCAACCCATTTTTGCTCCTGTCAGACAGGAATTATTCAGGTTGGCCTCACTCAGGTTTGCTTCATTCATATAAACCTCGGTAAGATCTGCCTCACTAAGGTCAGCCCCACTCAGGTCGGCCTCACTCATGATTGCCTGTCTGAACGTTGCCCCACTAAGATCAGCCCCTTTGAGATCTGCTTTACTCAATGAAGCTTTGCTCAATTCTGCTTTACTCAGGTTAGCTTCGCTCAGGTTTGTACTGATAAGAAGCGCCCCCCTGAGATTTGCCAGGCTCAGATCGGCCTTGCTCAGGTCGGCTTCACTCAGATTTGTCCCTCTTAGATTGGCCCCTCTAAGGTTGGCGCCATTCAGGTTTGCCTTGCATAGGTTAACTGCTCTGAGATCAGCCCTGCTCAGATCGGCCCTGTTCAGGTTTGCCGTACTCAAGTTTGCCTCGCCCAGGTATGCTTCACAAAGATTTGCCCCGCTCAAGTTTGTTCCATTCAGATCGGTTTCGCTTAAGTTTGCCTTACTCAGGTTGGCCCCTTTCAGGTTTGCCTTTCCTAAGGTTGCCTTACTCAGGTTTGCCGAACTCAGATCTGCCCCTTTGATGTATGCCCCCCTCAGATCAGCCCCCCTCAGGTCGGCCCCTCTCAGGTCAGCCTGACTTAAATCGGCCCCCCTCAAACTTGCTCCCTTCAGATTTGACTTACTCAGATTAACCGCCTTCAGGTCGGCCCCCCTCAAATCAGCTCCTTTCAGAATAGCCCTCTGAAAATAACTCTCGTGCAGATCGGCAGGCAGGTCTTTATATATTACTCTCTCGGTTTCATCGCAAATTAAAAGATTTAAGATATTCTGAATCTTGAAACTAGGCCGTTCCCTTAAACGATACTCTTCAGATGAAGTTACTTTTCGAACAAACGAACATAAATTGTCAAAAACATTCTGGCGAAAATCTTCCGAATGCTTTGCAATACGATGCAGCTTGTTAATTGCCTCAAGATTAACAGTTTCATTGATATTATCAAGATCCTCAACAACATTTTTAATGTCCTGGGGTACCCGAATTGCTCTATCCATATCTGTTATGTTTAAATCTTACGTAAAGTGAATTGATTCACAAAGATATAATTATTTATCAACAGGATTACAATTTGAATTTAAACTGATTAGCGAATAAAAGCTATTGGGTTTCCCCGATCCGCCTTTGTTTTCAATTCACGATTTAGAACATTTTCCGGGCCTGAAAAATAAAGCATATGCCCGAATAGGGTATCACATGCCGGAATTTATTACTTTTGCAGGGAATTTGTTTATTGCGCTTTTCTGAGGCGTCATTTTATGGAAGATCCTTTTGAATCACAGTTCGACCCTGAGCTGATTGCCCTTGTAAGAAATTACGAGGACATGGTCAACCATAAGGAACAGCATTTCTTTGATGTCTTTGAATACGAAGATATTATTGACTATTATCTTTATCTGAACGACTTCCCTTCAGCTCTTCAATGTTTAAAAAAAGCTCTGCGCCAGCATCAGAACAATCCGTTGATCCTGCTGAAGCAGGTACAATACTATATCTATAATAAAAAAGACCATGAAGCGCTGAACCTGCTTGATCAACTTGACCAGACTGATGTAAGTGACGCCGACTTTCAGGTTCAGAAAGGTAACCTCTACAGCCAGCTTGAACGGTCCGAGAAAGCAATTCAGTCATTCAAGAAAGCGCTGGAAAACGGTGAGGAACAGGATGACATTTATGTGAGCCTGGCATTTGAGTACGAAAATCTTGGCAAATACAAGCATGCCATTGGTCATCTTACCGAAGCTATCCGCATTAATCCGGAAAATGAAGCAGCCCTGTTTGAAATTTCCTTTTGCTTCGAAATCACCAAGCAATCCGAAAAATGCATTGAATTCTTTTCAAACCTTCTCAACGACCATCCCTATTCGAAGGTTTCCTGGTTCAACCTGGGTGTGGCATACGGGAATATGGAAGAGTTTGACAAATCGATTGAGGCCTATGATTATGCTATTGCAATTGACGAGTCGTTCTCTTCCGCTTATTTCAACAAAGCCAATTGTTACGCAAATGCCGGCATGTACGAGAAAGCCATACAGACTTATCTCGAGACCTTGTATTATGAAGATCCTGAACCTTTGACCTATTATTACATAGGTGAATGTTATGAAAAACTTTGCCAGTTTGATTACTCAATCGACTATTACAAGAAAGCCATCACGCTTGACAGTGATTTTGCCGACGCATGGATGGGGATCGGCATTGCCTATGATGAGCTTGGAAAACCACAGACTGCGCTCTCTTATATCAGGAAAGCCATAAAATTATCTCCTGCAGTCCCAGAATACTGGTCAATGCTGGGCGACATGTATGTCAAACTGAATCGTTTGGATGAAGGCATCCCTGCATACAGGAAAGCTATAGAGCTGAATCCTGATGACCCTGACGTATGGCTTGATCTTTCTGTTGCTTATGCGGATGCCCGGCTCTACCAGGAAGCATATGAAGTGCTTCTTGAAGGATTGAAATACCATGATGAGAATCCCGATTTCTTCTTCGGGATGGCTTACTACCTCTACCTTTTGGGCCGGAGTAAACATGCCGGAGAGACCCTTTCGAAAGCCCTTACTATGGACTTCGATGGCTATAAGAGATTATTTACCATGTTCCCTGAAGCCCAGCATCACCCTGCAGTCGTCGGGATTATTGAAGCACACAAAAAATAAACCATATGATGAACATTGACCTTCCTTATTTGCCCGATCGATCTTTAAAACCCCGCCAAACGGGTATTGCAATGGTTATGGATAAAAGCCTGAGTGTTCGTGAAGCCGAAGACCTGGTATCAGTCGGCAGCGATTATATCGACTATGTCAAGCTTGGCTTTGGCACTGCCCTGGTTACCCGTGACCTTCAGAAAAAAATCCAGGTATATAAAGACGGTGGTATAAAAGTCTATCTCGGAGGCACCCTCTTTGAGGCTTTCTTCATCCGCGACCGTTTCGATGACTTCCGTAAGTACATTGACCAGCTGGGTCTCGATACGGTAGAGATTTCCGATGGCTCAATGAGTATTGACCATGATGTTAAATGCGAACATATTAACATCCTTTCCAGACAATATACTGTTCTTTCTGAGGTAGGATCAAAGGAATCGGGTATACTCATTTCACCGGGCAAATGGATAGAAATGATGCAGAAAGAGCTGCAGGCCGGATCTTTTAAAGTTATTGGTGAAGCCAGGGAAACTGGCAATGTCGGTATTTACAGGCCCACAGGCAAAGCTCATGTGGCCCTGATCAATAAGATATTAAGCAAGGTCGACATCCAGAAAATTATCTGGGAGGCCCCGCTGAAATCCCAGCAGGTATGGTTTATCAAACATTTTGGAGCAAATGTAAACCTCGGTAACATTCCCCCCGCTGAAATCATTCCTTTGGAAACTTTAAGACTGGGTTTAAGAGGAGATACTTTTTTCCAGTTTCTTCCTGAAAAACTAAAAAAGTTCCAGCAGGTTTGAACACACAGCCCAACCGGTTCGGACTGATCGGTTACCCGCTTGAACATTCAGCATCAGCTGAATATTTCGCTGAAAAATTTAAACGCGAAGGCCTCACTCATTCCTATTCTCTTTTCCCATTATTGTCGGCGGATGAGGTACTGCCTCTGCTCCATGCCGTACCCGGTTTGCAAGGTTTTAATGTGACCATCCCATTCAAACAAAGCATAATTCCGCTGCTTGATCAGCTGGACCCTATTGCCGAAGAAATCGCCGCGGTGAACACGGTTGTTGTAAAGCGTTCAGATTCCGGGTTCCAACTTTCAGGATATAATACCGATGCCGACGGATTCGGAAAATCCCTGAAACCCGGCTTCCGGCATACCCATGCATTGATCCTGGGAACAGGAGGTTCGTCAAAAGCTGTCACTTACTGCCTGAAGAGAAAAGGGCTTAATGTCCTGCATGTTTCACGAAATAAGAGGGATAACTCGACCATCGGTTATGAGGACATCGGCAGTGATTTGCTGAACCGGTTTACATTTATTGTGAATTGCACGCCTTTAGGAATGTTCCCTCTTACCGATGCTGCCCCTGACCTGCCTTATGAACTGCTGAAACCCTTCCATGAAGCATATGACCTCATCTACAACCCAATTGAGACCAGGTTCTTACGTTACGCGCGTGAAGCTGGTGCTGTTACTCAGAACGGAAGGAACATGTTCGAGAACCAGGCAGATCTCTCGTTTGAGATCTGGATGACATCTGACATCTGACATCAGATACCAGATGTCAGATATCAGATGTCAGATGTCAGATGTCAGTCTTTTTTCTCAGGTTCTTCATTGCGGATGACCTCGATCTTCAGGTGTGCGACCATCGCCGCGATGGCTCCCACTGCAGCCAGCATCGGAGCTATAAGCGCCCCAATAACTCCTATCGTTACAGGGATCTCAAGATAAACCTTTCCGGTTTCATCCTTAATAATAATCCGTCTGACATTGCCCTCGTGAATAAGCTGCTTGACTTTTTCAACCACCTCTTCACTTTTTACCCTGAATTCTTCCTTTATGTTTTCCATCACTAGTTCAATTTATACCTCATTTTGACGAAGCCTGAAACCCAATGTTACATTGTACAGGCTTATCTTAACAACATTTTCAATAACCGGAATTTACCCTTATACGGAGGATATCTCACAGGAATATCAACCCTCGTGGATTTACTTAGGACAGACCTGTGATGCGAGAAGGTGTCAAAGCTGAACTGTCCGTGATATTGCCCCATACCCGAATTCCCCACTCCCCCGAATGGCAGGTTCGGATTGGCAATATGGGTAATAACATCGTTGATACAGGCTCCTCCTGATGAGGTTTTTGCTATGAAAGCATCCTGTCTGGCTTTGTCTTCAGAGAAATAATATAAAGCCAAAGGTTTTGGGTTGGAGTTGATGAACCTAATGACTTCTTCTATGTCTGAAAACTCCATGACAGGCAGGATCGGACCGAAGATCTCTTCCTGCATCACAGGGTCACCGGGTCCGATACCGTCAAGAATCGTAGGAGCAATATAGCGGTCGTGGATATTCACCTCACCTCCGCATATGACTTTTCCCTGCCCAAGGAAAGCCGCGAGCCTCTGGGTTTTTTCCTCACTCACAATGCGCGGATAATCGCTGCTTTCTTTCGGATGGGCACTAAAATATTGGATTATTTTATTACTCATTAGCCGTAGCAACTCATCCTTAACAGAAGTATGCACGAACAGATAATCCGGGGCGATACAAGTTTGCCCTGAATTCAGAAATTTGCCCCAGGTAATGCGGCTTGCAGCAACTTTCAGGTCGGCATCCGCATCTACGACGCAAGGACTTTTCCCGCCGAGTTCCAGGACAACAGGACTGAGGTTCCTGGCTGCTGATTCCATCACAATCCTGCCTACTGCAGGGCTTCCTGTGAAGAAAATATGATCCCATTTTTCCCTGAGCAGGGCCTTGCTTGTTTCAACATCACCATTGAAAATTGATATATACCGGGGATCAAAGAACCGGGTGATCATTTCTTCCATCACACCGGCTATTGCCGGGGTTAATTCGGATGGTTTCAGTGCCACGCAATTTCCTGCTGAAACAGCTCCAATAAGTGGGTTGATCAGAAGCTGAAACGGATAATTCCAGGGAGCCATGATCAGCACAAGACCAAATGGCTCCTTATATATCCTGCTCTTCGACCAGAAATGAAGTACCTGGTTCGTTCCTGTTTTTAAAGGTTTTGCCCATTGGTGCAACTTATGGATATGCCTCCCTGCTTCTTCCAGCACCAGTCCGATCTCGGTCTCGTAAACCTCGAACTTTGACTTGCCGAGGTCTGTCCTGAAGGCTTCATAAAGCTGGTCTTCATAAGCAAGAATGGCCTTTCGGAGAGTCTTTAATTGCTCGATTCTGAAATCCAGATCCCTGGTCAGGTAGGCGTTGAAGAACTCCCGCTGGGACTGGAGTACAGAAGGTATGTTCTGAATTTGCATGGGTTCAAAATTTAATTATCCGGGTCACTATTCACGATTCACGGGTCAAGGTCAAAGGTACTTAATTTCAATTCCCTGAAAAAATTAAGCAATTTCTCGTTAACATTTGGTAAACTCCAAAGAATTATGTAATTTTGCAGCCCGATTTTAATACCCTAAAAAATACGTTAATTTAAGTTTTCAGAAAATGAATTTTGCACCTGAAGTAAAGAAGACAGCATTTAAAGAGCACGGAAAATCTGAATTTGACACTGGTTCAGCAGAAGCCCAGATTGCATTGTTTACCATGAAGATCCAGCATCTTACCGAGCATCTTAAAATAAACAAAAAAGACATGGCCACCGAAAGATCCCTTGTTGGCATGGTTGGAAAGCGCCGCCGTTTGCTCGACTACCTGAAGCAAAAAGAGATTGGCCGTTACAGGGCTATCATCAAGAAACTGAATATCCGTAAGTAAGGTATTTCTTTACGGAATTGTAAAAGAGGCAATGTGAATTGCCTCTTTTACTATCTGAAAGACTGTAAGAATTTTATCCCGGGCTTGCAGCTTCCTTTAATAAACCAGAAAATCCGGGCCCATACATAAAGAATTATTCCAGATGAACCCTATTTTAAAAACTTTCCAGCTCCCCGACGGTCGCGAGGTAAGTATTGAAACCGGACGCCTCGCAAAGCAGGCCGACGGTTCCGTTGTCGTCAAGCTGGGCGATACTATGTTACTGGCCACCGTGGTTGCCAGGCAGGAAGCAGGCGAAAATGTTGATTTCATGCCGCTTTCCGTTGAATACCGTGAAAAATATGCTGCAGCTGGCCGTTTCCCCGGTGGTTTCTTCAAACGTGAAACCAGACCGTCCGATTACGAGGTACTGATCGCACGCCTCGTCGACCGCGTATTAAGACCTCTCTTCCCCGATGATTTTCATGCAGAAGTACAGGTTATCATAACCCTCATCTCTGCCGACAGGAATATCATGCCCGATGCACTTGCAGGACTTGCTGCATCAGCTGCTCTTGCTGTTAGTGACATTCCTTTCCTCGGACCAATCTCCGAAGTGCGCGTGGCCAGGATCAATGGACAATTTGTTGTCAACCCTAACATTTCAGACCTTGCCAATGCAGATATCGACATCCTGGTCGGTGCAACCATGGAAAACATAATGATGGTGGAAGGTGAAATGAAAGAAGTTTCGGAAGACGCGATGGTGGAAGCCCTCCGTGTTGCCCATGATGCTATAAAAGTTCAATGCCAGGCTCAGATGGACCTTGCTTCTCAGATCGAGTCATCAAAAGTCAAGCGGGTATATTGCCATGAGGTCAATGATGCAGAATACATGCAAAAGATACATGCCGCTTGTTACGATAAGATATATGCCATGGCAGCTAAAGGAGTTGCCGACAAACACGAACGCAAAACTATCATTGATACTATAAAAGAAGAATTTGTTGCTGCACTTACCGAAGAAGAAAAGGTAAAGTACGCTCCTATGACAGGCCGTTATTACCATCATCTTGAAAAGGAAGCTGTCAGGAATGCAACTCTTGACGCACGTATTCGCGTTGACGGCCGTAAACTCGATCAGATCCGCCCTATCTGGAGCTCGGTCGATTATCTTCCGGCAGCCCATGGTTCGGCTGTCTTTACCAGGGGTGAGACCCAGTCACTGACTACCGTCACTTTGGGAACCAAACTTGATGAACAGGTCGTAGACGGTGCGGTGATCGAAGGTAAAACAAATTTTATGCTGCATTATAACTTCCCTCCCTTTGCAACAAAGGAAGTGAAACCCATCCGCAGTACAAGCAGAAGAGAGATCGGCCACGGCAATCTCGCTCTCCGTGCATTAAAACCTGTCCTGCCCACAGATGAGGACAGCCACTATACCATCCGCATTGTTTCGGACATTCTGGAATCCAACGGTTCGTCATCCATGGCGACCGTCTGTGCAGGAACGCTTGCTCTGATGGATGCCGGTGTGAAGATCAAAAAACCTGTATCAGGCATTGCCATGGGCCTCATTACCGATATGAAGACTGGAAAATATGCTGTTCTTTCTGATATCCTTGGCGACGAAGACCACCTCGGTGACATGGACTTCAAGGTTTGCGGTACTGCCGACGGTATAACAGCCTGCCAGATGGATATTAAATGTGACGGTCTATCCTATGATATTCTAAAAGAAGCTCTGGAACAGGCAAAACGTGGAAGAATGCATATTCTCGGCGAAATGGCTAAGACCATCACTGAACCCCGTGCAGATTACAAACCATTCGTACCTCGTATCACCCAGATTAAGATACCCCGTGAATTTATCGGCGCTATTATCGGCCCTGGAGGAAAGGTCATACAGGAAATGCAACGTGAAACAGGAACCACCATTGTTATCGAAGAAGTCGGCGAATTCGGCGTTATCGATATTGTGGCCGATAATGTTGACGCAAGGGATGCCGTTCTCAACAAGATCAAGAGGATCGTTGCCGTACCTGAGGTTGGAGAAATATATAAAGGCAAAGTGAAAAATATCCAGCCTTTTGGAGCCTTTATCGAGATCCTTCCAAACCAGGACGGGCTGCTTCATATCTCCGAAATTGAGTGGAGACGCCTTGAAAAGGTCGAGGATGCTCTGAAAGTCGGTGATGAAGTGGAAGTGAAACTTATCGAGGTCGACCCTAAGACAGGGAAACTAAAACTGTCAAGGAAGGTCCTCCTGCCCAAACCCGAAGGGATGCCCGAGCAGAAAGAAGGTCATCGCAGCGGCCCAAGACCGGAGCACAGATCGGAACACAGACCCGATCACCGTCATCCGAGAAATGATTAAATTTGTAACCTTAATACCAGCTTTTCGTAAAACTGACCAACCAAAGGTATAAAACAAAACATCGCGCATGAGGCAGCTGAAGATCACGAAACAGGTCACCAACCGCGAAACCGCGTCGTTAGATAAATATCTCCAGGAGATCGGTAAAGTTGAGCTCATTACCGCCGACGAAGAGGTATCCCTTGCACAGAGAATCAAGCAAGGCGACCAGGCCGCATTGGAAAAACTTACCAAAGCCAACCTCCGTTTCGTGGTCTCTGTATCAAAACAATACCAGAACCAGGGACTGAGCCTGCCCGACCTGATCAACGAAGGAAACCTGGGTTTGATCAAGGCGGCCCAACGTTTCGATGAAACACGCGGATTTAAATTCATTTCCTACGCTGTTTGGTGGATCCGCCAGTCAATCCTTCAGGCTCTTGCTGAGCAGTCGAGGATCGTGAGACTACCTTTGAATAAGATCGGATCAATAAATAAGATCAATAAGGCTTACGCCCAGCTTGAGCAGCAGTATGAAAGGGAACCGAATTCCGACGAGATCGCACATCTGCTTGAGATCAGTGAAAACGAGGTCAAAGAATCACTGCGTAACTCAGGGCGTCATGTTTCAATGGACGCTCCTCTTATCCAGGACGAAGACAATACTATGTACGACGTCCTCAAGGGCGAGGAAAACACTACTCCTGATAACGGACTCCTCTATGAATCCCTGAAAAAGGAAATAGAACGTGCAGTTTCAACGCTCACTCAGAGGGAAGCCGATGTGATCCGCCTGTATTTCGGTCTTAACGGCAGTCATCCGATGACCCTCGAAGAGATTGGCGAACGCTTCGACCTCACCCGCGAACGCGTGCGTCAGATCAAGGAAAAAGCAATCCGCAGACTGAAACATACCTCACGGTCGAAGATATTGAAAACCTATCTAGGATAATCTGCCATCCGACATCTGCCATCTGCCATCAGATATCAGATATCAGATGTCAGATAGCAGATGTCAGATAAATCGTAATTCGTAAATGCACCTCATCGCTCCATCTCTCCTCTCAGCTGACTTCCTCAACCTTGAGAAAGATATCGAGATGGTCAACCGCAGCCAGGCCGACTGGTTTCACCTGGATGTGATGGACGGTGTGTTTGTTCCTAATATTTCTTTCGGGCTTCCTGTTGTTGAAAAGATTAAACAGGCCGCACTTAAGCCTTTGGACGTGCATCTCATGATCGTCGACCCTGACCGTTATATTGAGAGGTTTCGCAAAGCAGGGGCCGACATTATCAGCGTTCACGCCGAAGCCTGTACGCATCTGCACCGGTCGGTCTTCCTCATCAAAAACACCGGGGCAAAAGCAGGAATAGTTCTTAATCCGCATTCACCTGTTTGCCTGCTCACCGAGATTATCGCCGATGCGGATATGGTTCTGCTGATGAGTGTTAACCCGGGGTTTGGCGGGCAAAAATTCATCGAAAACACCTACCGGAAAGTCAGAGAACTCAAAGAACTGATCCTTAAAAAAAATTCAGCCTCCCTGATTGAGATCGACGGAGGCGTTGACCTCGCAAATGCCCCTCTCCTCGTGAGGGAAGGTGCCGACATCCTTGTTACTGGCAATACGGTATTTGCCTCTTCAAATCCTGAAGAAACGATCAGGCAGCTAAAGAATTTCTGATCTTCCCTCATTTCATTTTTCTTTTTTGCTATTTTTACATTTCATAGTCCTTATGAACCATGATGGATTTCGAGGGAGCAAAAAACTTTATAATTGAAAAACTCCGCAAGGAGCTTAATCCCGAATTTACCTATCACTGTATCGGCCATACACTCGACGTGCATGATGCAGTGATGAGGCTGATTATCTTGGAAGGCATACAGGAGAATGAAGCGAAGCTTATTGAGATAGCCTCCCTTTACCATGATTCAGGTATGCTGATCAGGTATAAAGATCATGAAACCGCATCAGCTGAACTGGCTCGCAAGTTTCTTCCGGATTTCGGTTTTACTGAAACTGAAATTGGTATTATCAATAGTCTGATCATGGTCACACGTCTTCCGCAGAAAGCAAACACACTAGCCGAGCAGGTACTTTGTGATGCCGACCTGGATTACCTGGGGCGAACTGACTTTTTCATTCATTCGTTCGAACTTCAGAATGAATGGAATCATTTCGGGATACGGAAAACCAACCTGAGCGACTGGCTTGATATCCAAATAAAATTTCTCAGCGAACATACGTATTTTACAAAATCAGCAACCGATTTACGGAATAATAAAAAAACAGAAAACCTTTATGAAATAACAACCTTATGGCAACAAAAAAATCAAAAGAAACCAAGTACGACAGCGTCATCCTGATCCCAACCGATTTCTCGGAAGTCTGCGGAAATGCGGTTATCCATGGCATCCACCTTGCCCGTTTTCTCAAATACAAGGCAGTCATCCTCCATGTTATCAACAATGAAACCAAATCGGCCCTGAAGAAAAAGAATGTGGGGACCGATTACGTCGAGAAAAGGCTGAAGGAATATAAGTCATATTACGAGAAAAAGTATGATGTTGTTGTTGACACGATTGCGGAAGAAGGCAGTATTTTCAGCACTATCAACGAGGTTGCATCAAGGATTAAGGCCAACATGATGGTCCTGGGCACCCACGGCAAGAAAGGGCTCCAGCATGTTTTCGGGAGTTATGCCCTCCGGGTTGTGTCTGAATCTCCCGTTCCTGTTATTGTCGTTCAAAAAAGATCTTTCAAACAGGGTTACGAAAATATCGTGTTACCGGTTTCCAATGATCTTGAATCCAGGCAAACAGTACAGTGGGTAAAAATAATGGCGAAACTCTTTCACTCGAAGATCCATATTTTTCAGGCTGTGGAAGCCGACAAAGGGCTTAACAGCAGGCTTAAAATAATCACACGCCAGATCTCGGATGCCTTCAATGAAGAGAACATCAGCCATGAGATCACGTACGCCGAACCAAAAGGTGATTTTGCAAAGCAGTTGCTTTCTCATGCAGCCGTGAATCATACCGATATGATCATGATCATGACCAGGCCCAATATTGATGTTCCCGGTTTCAGCATGTCGTCATGGGATGAAAAACTGATGTTCAACGAGGCCCAGATCCCTGTAATGTGCATCAATCCTATTGAACTGGGATACTACTATTACGAGTGGATTCAGCTGGCCTGAGTATAAAACGAATGAAGCTCCTTAAATACTGGGATGACCAGCCCCTTGCACTGATCATTTGGCTGGCTATTATATTCCGCCTCCTTGCAGCCATATTTGCCAAGGGTTGGGGGATGTTCGATGATCATTATATTACCATCGAATCGGCTCAGTCATGGGTTGACGGCTGCGATTATAACAACTGGCTTCCATGGAGCCAGGGTAATACAGGCCCTACCGGGCACAACCTGTTTTATCCCGGGATTAACTTTTTGTTTTTCTCTCTGATGAAAATTCTCCACGTCGATAATCCCCAGCTCAAGATGTTCTTCATGAGGATTGTTCTTGCTGCCTGGTCATTGATCACCGTCGGTTATGGATATAAGATCACCGAAGCTCTTGGCGGTAAACGGCCGGCCCGGCTTGCCGGCATCCTTCTTGCTTTATTCTGGTTCATGCCCTGGATGAGTGTTAGAAATCTTGTGGAGATGGTTTGCGTACCTTTTATTATTCTTGGGTTCTGGTTTATCACCCGGCCGGGAAGCAAGGAAAAACCATTGAAATCCTGGTTCATATCCGGGCTTTTCCTCGGACTGGCGACCGATATCCGCTTCCAGGCTGTGTTTTTTCCCCTGGGTTTAGGTCTCTGGCTGCTATTAACAGGAAATTTCAAATCACTGATTTCCCTGGCTGCAGGCTCTCTTCTGACCTTCAGCCTGGTCCAGGGGGGCATCGACCTCGTGATCTGGGGCAAACCTTTTATTGAGCTATACACTTATGCCACGTCTTCCCTTACAGAGATAAATGACTACATTAACCTTCCATGGTATAATTATTTTCTTGTTATCGGCGGAATGCTGATCCCCCCGGTAAGCATTTTCCTTTTCTGGGGATTTATCAGGAAATGGAGAACCTGCTTCTTTATCCTCTTGCCCATCCTGCTTTTCTTTGCTTTCCACTCATGGGTCCCGAACAAGCAGGAAAGGTTTATCATCCCAATGATTCCGTTATTTATCATTGTCGGCAGCATAGGATGGCAGGAATTCAGGGATAGCTCAAAATATTGGGCCAGCCATAAAACCTTCCTCCGTGCCTGCTGGATATTCTTCTGGATGATAAATTCCATAATGCTCCTGGTTTTTACCTTTACTTATTCCAAAAGGTCCATGGCCGAAAGCATGAGCTATCTTTCGAAATACCATGATATACGCTATATGACCGCTATTGACGGTGGAGCCAACCCTGAAATGTTCCCGAAATTTTACCTGGGCCAATGGCCGGTAATGGCTAATGAAAAAAACGGGGATCACAGCCTCGACAGTATTCTGGCTTATTCACTCAGACGGGGAAATAATTCTGCGCCCCGGTTTATTCTCTTCACAAGTGACGGGGAGATAACCCCCCTGGTTATCAAATCCAGAAAGTACCTTCCTTTCATTGTTTATGAAACAACTATTGAGCCCGGATTTATTGATAAGCTTGTGCACAGGCTTAACCCTATAAACCGGAATAAAACTGTGTATATTTACAGAAACACCGAATTTTTTCCTGAAAAGAAATAATGCAGAGCGATTCTACCTATGAATGAACAAAAGATTCAAATAGCAAAACCCTCTTTCCTGGGTAACGAGAAGAAATACGTTCTGGATGCACTGGAGTCGGGCTGGATCAGTTCTATTGGGCCTTATATCGACAGGTTTGAAAGGGAATTTGCCGCGTATCATGGAGTAAAGCATGCCATAGCCACGCATAACGGGACTATCGCTCTTCATCTTGCACTTTCAGCATCGGGAATTCAGGCCGGGCATGAGGTGATCGTGCCCGACCTTACTTTTATTGCGACCTCAAATGCTGTAAGATATTGCAATGCTGTTCCCATTTTAACCGATGTTGATCCTGATGATTGGAATATCAGCCCTGAATCCATCATGCATGCCATCAAGCCTGAGACCAAAGCCATTATTCCTGTTCACCTGTATGGAAACCCGGCCCGCATGACTGAGATTATGGAGATCGCCGGGAAACATAATCTGCTGGTGATCGAAGATTGTGCCGAAGCCACCGGGGCACTTCTCGGGAGCAGGAAAGTGGGGACATTCGGACATATCAGTTGCTTTAGTTTCTTCGGGAACAAGATCATGACTACAGGCGAGGGAGGGATGTGTGTCACAAATGACGACGAACTTGCCGAAAAGATGAGGATCCTGAGGGACCATGGGATGAACCGTAAAAAGAAATACTGGTACGATCAGCTGGGGTTCAATTACCGTATGACCAATATGCAGGCCGCAGTCGGACTGGCACAGCTTGAGCAACTCGATACACTTCTATCATCCAGGGATGAAATCCTCAGGCGCTACAAAGAAAAACTGTCATCCTGTAAAGGAATCGTTTTCCAGCAAACCCATGGTAACCGTAATGTGAACTGGCTTGTTACAGTAAGGCTTAAAGGCATGAACTTCGAAACCAGGGATGTGGTGATAAGCGAGCTCAGCAGGCATAATATCGACAGCCGCCCGGTCTTCTACCCCATCCATTTTATGTCGTTCTATAAAGACCCTGTGTTCAGTCCGGCCGGAAACCCTAACAGCATTTCCATTGCGTCGGAAGGAATAAGCCTGCCTACGTATGTTGGCCTTGAAGAAGAAAAGATAGATTATATAGCACACTGCCTGATAAAGGCATACGAAAAATACTCAACATGAATCTCAGTATTATTCTTCCGACTTACAACGAGTATGATGCCATCAATGCACTGGTGACCGAAATTTATGAGATTCTGGATGCACAACCCCTGACTTTCGAGATCATAGTAGTTGACGATAACAGTCCCGACGGGACCTATGAAGCAGTGGAAACGAAATGGAGAGGGAATCCCAGGGTCAGACCAGTTCTCAGATTAAACGAAAAAGGCCTGGCTTCGGCAATCCTGCATGGTATCAGGCAGAGTGAAGGAGAAAAGATAATCGTCATGGATACCGATTTCAATCATCCGCCAAATCTGATCCCCTTACTTGTAAAGATTACTGCTTATTTCGACATAGCCTCGTGTTCACGCTATGTGATCGGAGGAGGAATGGAAACCTCGAAGTTTCGATATTTCGGAAGCAAAGTCTTCAATAAATTCGTTCATTACACGCTTAAAATGCAGACTACCGATAACCTCAGCGGGTATTTTTGTTTTAAAAGAGAGATACTTGACGGGCTTCCTGCCGAAAAGATCTTTTTCGGTTATGGAGACTATTTCATCAGGTTTCTGTATGTGATGCAACGGCTGAAACATCCCATCATTGAAATCCCGGTGGTGTATAAAGACCGGCTTGGCGGTTTGTCGAAAACCGATCTTAAAAGTGAATTTTTCCAGTATTTAAAAACTGTTTTAAAGATCAAATTAGGGCTCTGGAAATTATCGTGACCATGGACCGTGAGCAGGCAAGGCATAGGATTGAGGAACTTTCGGAAGAGATCCGGATGCATAATTACCGGTATTATGTTTTGTCTCGTGCCCTGGTCAGCGATTACCAGTTTGACCTTAAACTTGAGGAATTGGCCAGGCTGGAAAAGGAGTTTCCCGAATACTTGTATCCCGACTCTCCCACCCGTCATGTAGGAGGTGAGATAACCAGGGAGTTCCGTCAGGTGGTGCACCGTTATCCTATGCTTTCGCTTGGAAATACCTATTCGGAGCAGGATGTCAGGGATTTCGAAGAAAGGATCCATAAGATTATCGGCGAAGAGACGGAATATGTTTGTGAACTCAAATTCGACGGGGTTGCTATCGGCCTCACGTATGTTGACGGAAGGCTTGTGCAGGCCGTGACCAGGGGTGATGGTGTACAAGGCGACGATGTGACCGCCAATGTAAGGACCATACGAAGCATCCCGTTAAAACTTCAGGGGGAAGGTTACCCTCGGGAGTTTGAACTCAGGGGTGAGATCATTTTACCTCATTCAAGTTTTGAGTCACTGAACCTGCAGAAGGAGGAAGACGGAGAAGAACCCTTCGCCAATCCGCGCAATGCAGCTTCGGGAAGTCTTAAAATGCAGGATTCGGCGGAAGTGGCCAGGCGAAGGCTTGACTGTTTCCTTTATACCATTCAGGGCCCGGAACTCCCTTATGTCACACATTACGAATCGCTGCAGGCGGCCCGGAAATGGGGGTTCAGGATCTCCGATTACGTGGTTCGCTGCAAGACCATCGATGACATCTTCGATTATATCAATACCTGGAATGAAGCCCGTAAAGACCTGCCTTTTGATATTGACGGAGTTGTTATTAAAGTAAATTCCTATGCCCAGCAGGAACAGCTCGGTTACACAGCCAAATCGCCACGCTGGGCCATCGCATATAAATTCAAGGCCGAAGAAGCTCCCACCGAGCTGATCTCAGTGGATTTCCAGGTTGGCAGAACTGGGACAGTCACCCCGGTTGCCAATCTTAAACCTGTCGCACTTGCCGGGACTGTCGTAAAACGGGCTACCCTGCATAATGCCGATGTGATCGCCGGCCTGGATGTTCGCACAGGAGACACTGTATTTGTTGAAAAGGGTGGTGAGATCATTCCAAAAATCACGGGTGTTGATCTTTCCCTCAGGCCAGCAGGTTCACAGCCTCTCATGTTTCCAAAAGTCTGCCCCGAATGCGGGGCCAGCCTGGTAAGGAGGGAAGGTGAAGCAGCCTGGTTTTGCCCTGATGAAACTGCCTGTCCTCCCCAGATCAAGGGTAAACTCGAGCATTTTATCAGCCGGAAAGCTATGAATATCGACAGCCTTGGCGAAGGAAAGATCGAAATCCTGTTCGATAATGGGCTGGTGATCTCCCCTGCCGATTTGTATGATCTGAAGTATGATCTTCTTATCGGGCTCGAAAAACAGTACAAGGGAGAAGGCGATAAAAAAGACAGAGTGGTGAAATTCCGCGAGAAAACAGTCGTCAATATCCTGAATGGTATCGCTGCATCAAGGACTGTCCCTTTCGAACGTGTTTTATATGCTATCGGGATCAGGTATGTAGGAGAAACCGTGGCCAAAAAGCTGGCACGCCATTTCGGATCTATTGATAAACTGCGGATGGCCGGAATAAACGAACTCACCGATGTAGAGGAAATCGGAGAGAAAATCGCACGCAGCCTCCTGCTTTGGCTTGAACTACCCGGGAACATTGAACTTATTGAAAGGTTGAGAAGCTGTGGGCTCCAGCTTGCCATAACCGCAGAACAGTCGCCCCGGAAAAGCAGTAAACTCGACGGAATGACTTTCGTTGTAAGCGGTGTCTTTGGAAAATTTTCAAGAGATGAGATCAAAAAGGCCGTTGAGGACCATGGTGGAAAGAATGTATCCTCGGTATCGGCTCGTACATCATACCTGCTTGCAGGAGAAAATATGGGTCCTGAGAAACGAAGAAAAGCTGAAACTCTTGGCGTAAGGATTATTTCAGAAGAAGAATTTCTGAAAATGATTGAATCATGAGACCCGGTAAGCAAATTGAGAGATACAGTTCACGGTTCACATTTCACTGTTTACAGTTCACAGTTCACTGTTTACGGATCAGAAGTCAGGTCTTATTCCTCCTCTTCCTTATCCTGCTTTCACATTCTGGGTTTTCCATGAATAATACAGGTAAGGTTAATCCCTCATTATGCTATGTGATCAACAGCACCATAAGCATCACGGTGAGCGGAGGGAGCGCATCTGCCGGATCAATTAATCCTGATGAGATTACGATACCACTAAAACGTGCCGGCAGGCTGCTGATGATGGAAGCCCGCATCGATAATGAAACGGGAAATTTCATTTTCGATACCGGATCCTCCCGACTGGTTCTGAATAGCACCTACTTCAGGAAGTATGTAAGCATTGAAGCGGGTGAACGCGGCGGTATCACCGGGGGTGTTGCCAGCGTAAGGCAAACAAAAGTAAGCAGGATCCAGATCTCGGGGTTCGCATGCACTAATATTCTTGCCGATATGGCTGATCTCGGGCATATCGAAAATCGCAGGGGGGTGAAAATTCTTGGCCTTATGGGGCTCAGCCTGCTGAAAAACATGGAAATCGTGATCGATGTCCGCCACAATGAACTACACCTTTACCGCCTCGACCGCAGCGGGAACAGGATCAGCCCGGGTTCCAAAGAGTTTAAATCGGATGTTAGCCAGAAGATCCAGATGTACCAGGATATTTTGTTTGTTTGTCCTAAGATAGGAGGAAAAATACTTAGTTTTTGCCTTGACACCGGGGCCGAATCGAATGTGATCAGTTCTGCTTCGTCTAAAAAAGTAATGAATACGGTAAGCATAACCCGGCGTTCCGGCCTGGTCGGTTCGGGTACGCTATCAGCAGAAGCATTGTACGGTACACTGAATGATTTTGTACTGGGAGGCCAGCAACTTCCTCAGATGCAAACCATAATCACAAACCTTGATAATATGTCTGCTGCTTTTGGTCTCACGGTAGATGGTATGCTAGGGTACGATTTTTTTTCAAAAGGGCTGATTTGTATTAATTTAGTAAAACTTGAAATGAAGATCAGTTTTAATAAAAGCGAGTGAACTTGAGAACATCCCTGCCATATTTCATCCTCCTGGCTTTGCTTGCACTCCCGCTCATAGCCATGACCCAGTATGATCCAAAGGAAATCTGCAGGCTCGATAACAACCATGTTATCTTCAGGCTTAACAGGAACTGGACCCCGGCCGAAAAGCAGAAAGTGATGAATCAATTTGACCTTGACAGCGCCTTAATGGCCGAAGCCTTCAGCGGGAAACCGGAGATCCTGGTCAACAAAGTGAAGTGGTATGTAAAACAGCTTGGCAATAATATCGTGGAACTTTCCAAACCCATGGGAGGCGGCCTTTCACTTGAAAAGGGAGATATTTATATGCTTGACGACCGTTGGATCAATGCAGCCGGAGTGGAAGAAAGGGAATCATCTGCATTTGGAGTGAACATTTTTACACTTTATTCGGTGTTTACCTATCACGATGGTATTGCAAAATTTTATCTTCCTGAAAGAAAGTATGCCCGCAATGTATATATCGCAGGGAGCTTCAATAACTGGAGCACCATGCAAACCCCGATGATCCGCTGTGACTCCGGCTGGTTCATCACCCTGAGGCTGAAACCCGGAAAATATTCATATAAATATATAATTGACGGGAAGTGGAGCCCCGATCCATACAATAAATTAAGGGAAGATGACCTCCAGGGAGGAGAAAATTCAGTCGTTTTCTGTTACAACTACCGGTTTTTCCTGCAGTACGGCAAAGTTTCAAAGGAGGTTTTTGTTACCGGAAGCTTTAACAACTGGAATCCCCGTGAACTGAGGATGCACAGGATTCCCGGCGGGTGGGCCATCAACCTTTTCCTGAGAGAAGGAACACATGCCTATAAATTCGTCGTTGACGGTAACTGGATCCTCGACCCGGGGAATAATATCCAAAGACCTGATGGCAGCGGTCATGAGAACTCATTTCTGAGTATTGGCGATACCATGTTATTTATATTGAAAGGGAATTCCGCCATTAATCAGGTTAATGTGGCCGGTAATTTCAATGCATGGAACAGATCAGAATTATCTATGAAGAAGATCAAGGGCGGATGGCAGCTTCCGTATGTGCTGGCCCCCGGAAATTACGAGTATAAATTCATCCTGGACGGCCGCTGGATCACCGATCCCGATAATCCGTATACAACAGGTAAAGGAGCGGATTGCAATTCATTCATTACCATAAAACCAAACCACCTGTTCAAACTTGAAGGGTATGCCGGTTCAAGGAAAGTCATCCTCACCGGCAGTTTCAATGGATGGAAAGAAGATGGGTACGAAATGAAGATTAATGAAGATGGCACCTGGATATTTCCAATCTATCTGAAGCCAGGAAAACACACCTATAAATTCATTGTCGACGGGAAATGGATAGTCGATCCAGCAAACGAGCAATGGGAAAAGAATGAATACGGTACAGGTAACTCCGTGCTGTGGATAGAGCCATGAAAAAAGGGCTGCCAATCCCAGACAGCCCGAAAAATCAACAATTGAATTTTTCTATCACTTTATCCCGTTATCACGCAAACCCTGTTCTAATCCTCATGCCTTATTGATCCTGCACCGGATACACTTTGATTGATCACCGCAGGGTTTCCCTTGTAATGAATGCTGCCTGCTCCGGAGATCTCTGCATTGATCTTTTTGGTCACATGGATCTGGGCTTTACCTGCCCCACTCATGTCAACGGTAAAATTTTCGCAAACCAGGTCGAACCCGTATATATCGCATGCTCCTGAAAGATCAGCTGTAACATCGGTGGCAGTACCTGTAAGTCTTAGTTTGCTTGCCCCACTGCAATTCAGGTCAAGTTTCTGTGCATTCACCTCCATCCTCACATCGGATGCACCGCTGGTATGAAGGCTGAAATCGGTGAGATTCACCTTGCTTTCGGTCGTAATATCAACGGCTCCGCTGACCTCCACTTTTTTTAGATCTTTAAAAGTGATATACACTTTCAGGGCCGTCATATGGTTAATAGGCTTTTTAGTATCTATCACCAGAGTTGAGCCATGCACTTCGGCACTAATAATAGGCTGCAGATTCTCATCGGCTTCAATAATTACTTCCTCAAGGCTTCCCTGCTTCAGGTAAACGTTAAAAGCGCCTGAAACCTCGATGCGATCAAAGGAGCTCACAACCCTGGTCTCCTTTATAACTTTACCGTCGCCCTGAACACCGTTTATCATGTTACAGGCTGATGTAATCCCCGAAATGCTTGTGAAAAGTATCACGAACATGAACAGAGTCATAATTCTTTTTGTTTTCATGGTCTTTGATTTTTTATTGGTCTGATTTATATTTGATTGACGGATTACGTTTTGGTTACAAAAAATCGTTATGATCCTGATGATTTATGGATCGTGATGACCATTATCTATCGAAGAGACACGCTCCCGTAATCACTCTTCACTACTACGCTGGCTTTTGGCTTGGCATCCTTGCTGCCTACTACCCCCCTGAATTCAGAGGAAGTGGGTGTTACTGAACGAAAATTCAGGTTCGAATTGCTTTCAGGGAATCTGAGCTCACAATATTTCATGGTAGCATCCAGGTTGTATACTGCAGATTCGGGCAGGCGTATATCAACATCGGCATATTTGTTATTAATGCTGATACTTGTAAAATCGGGTCCCATGCTACGCACACTGCAGCTCCCATATTGTATGTCAATGTTCAGGCTCTGTTCAATCCGGTCAAAGTCCATATCAGAAAACTTCCCCCGACTATCAATGCTTGATGAATTTTTAATATCCACGGCACCACCCTCGAAACTGATATTCAGTGCAATGATTTTATTTGCATTCAGGTTTGAGAATTTCGAATCCAGCCTCAGACTTCCTGCATAATCTATATCCAGGGTCGAATACTTAAGGTTCACCACGGCCCCCTTTATACTTCTGACCTTGGCTGAATTGCAGAACTTCAAATCAAGGAGGTTGTCAGAGTTATCCAGCTTATTCACGTCAAGGCTCCCGTAACTCAGGTTGATCCTGGTCTTGCCAGAGGCTTCATTGACGGTGATATCCCCGAATTTATTTGTAAGATCAAGACTCATGCTCACCGGCAGGGTAATGGTATAATCAACCTGGAACCTGTTCTTACCCGAAGTATTCATATCGTCGAGCACAGTTGTGGCTTCTACCAGTGAGGCTGTATTGCTAAAATTCACATTGATCTTTTCCAGCATCTTAGCAGCGTTATTGTCGTTTGCAGCATCTACCACAACTTTGACTTCTATCCCCACCACATTCTTATCCCAGTTTGAACAATGTATTCCCCCGAATTTGTTGGAGACGGTAAGCTGGGCATCCTGGTTTACATTGAATTCTTTTTTTATGACCCGTGTATATTCATTGATACTCGCTCCTTTCATGCCGATTACAAGAAAGACCAGTAGTATGATGAAGGTTATTTTCAAGGAAGTTTTCATATGCGGTATTTATAGGGTTAATGTTTGTTTAATTTGCTTACGATGTTGTTCATAATTCCCTCTTTCATCTGCTGGTTCTGGATAACAGCAGCCTGAAGGCGTTCGCAATTTGGATTCTCTGCCAGGGATTTCTTTAGATCGCTTGTGCTTTCATCCAGGGCTTTCATCTCTTTCAATGCATCCCCATTGATCTGGTCGGCCTGCAAAGGATCACTGGTGAGTTTGCGTACTTCTTTCATCTGAGCAAGGGCCCTTGCATCATAATATTGTATGGCATCATTGAACTCCGGAGATAGCAGCACATCTGAATTTTCTGCTGAGAATTTTTCCCTAATAGAACGTGTTGCAAGGTCGAAAACCGCAATGCTGCCTGTAATAATAACCAGGATGACAGCGGCAACCTTTAGCAGGCTGAACCTTGAAAAAGAGGTTCTGCCAGACTCATCTCCTGTACCAAGCCGTTCGCGAAATCTCTCAAAATGACCGTCCAATGGCTCTATCCCGTCAAACTCTGCCCGATTCTCCTCGATTAATTTATCCAGATTGTTCATGACTAATTGTATATGAAGCTTTTACGGTAATTATTTTCTTTCAGTATGGCAAGCAGTTTTTGCCTTGCCCTTGAATACCGGGTCCTCGAAAGCTGGTTGCTGATGTTCAGAATTCCTGATATTTCTTCATGGTCATATCCTTCAAGGAGGAAGAGGCTGATGATGACCCTGTATTCCTCCGGAAGTTCCCTGATAGCCTTCATCACCTCCCCTGCCTGAAATCTGATCTCGGCTTCCTGGTTGTCCTCATTTTCGTCGGGCAGATCCACCACTCCCTCCTCAAATGAAACTGTATCTTTAAACCTTCTCAAAGCATCAAGCGAATTATTGACTACAATTCGTTTCAGCCAGCTGCCAAAACTTCCCTCCCCTGTATAGCTCTCCAGCCTCTGGAAGGCATCCAGAAAAGATTCCTGCATGATATCTTCGGCTTCTGCTGTGTCATTTACTATCCTGAGGCTGGTATTAAACATGGCTTTATAATATAGCTTATAAATTTTAAACTGGGCGTTCCTGTCTCCGACGCGGCAGGCATCGATGAGGTCCTTATGAATATTTTCGTAACGGGTTTCCAAACTCCCAGCTTTAGCCAATAGACTCGCCAAGTTACTAAATGTTACAGTGAAGATTTAAAATTCTATTTTTGCATCCGGTGAAAATCAATAAGATCCCGGTACATTTTTATGCACTGGCAGCCATGCTGTTCTGGGGCATGTCCTTTGTCTGGACATCCGGCCTGCTTGATTTTTTTCAACCTGTAACTATTATCTTTATCCGGTTGTTGATATCTTCGGCATTTCTGTTCCTGCTGATGATAGTTTCAGGAAGGTTTGAACGGATCCGGCGAGAAGACTTGTGGTTGCTTCTCGGAAGCGCAGTATTTAATCCATTCCTGTATTTTCTCGGCGAGAATTTCGGTGTTAAATTTACTTCTGCCACCGTTTCAAGTGTGATCATAGCGACCATACCGGTTTTCTCACCTATCATAGCCTGGCTAACTTTCCATGAAAAAATCTCCAGGCTGAATATTTTTGGCATCTTCGTTTCTTTCAGCGGGGTGGCGATCATGCTGGCCTCACGCGATCTCTCTTTCTCAGGGGAAGGTAAAGGGGTACTTGCGCTTTTCGGAGCAGTGATGTCTGCACTTGTCTTTTCGGTATTCCTTAAGAAACTCACTCAAAAATATTCGCCAGTGACCCTCGTGGCCTGGCAAAACATTATCGGAGCACTGCTGTTTCTCCCATTATTCCTGATATTTGAGAGAAACGGGATAAAAGGAGTCCGCTTTAATTATAATATTATTTCATCCTTCCTCTTCCTGTCGGTTTTTGCCTCTTCCCTCGCTTTCGTTTTCTTTGCCAAAACAGTGAAAGAGATCGGCATCAGCAAGGCCAACATATATTCAAACCTGATCCCTGTCTTCACAGCTTTTTTTTCATTTTTTCTCATCTCCGAACCATTTACAGCCCAAAAGATTGCAGGAATGATTCTGGTCATCGGCGGGGTTTATCTTTCAGAAAGGAACAAACCCCGGTCTTCCTGATTTCGTTACTTCGCTATTTCGTTATTTCGCTACTTCAATACATCGATATTTCGCTTACCTTTGTCATACGGAATCAACTACCGTTAAACTGCCGGAAATGCTTTTTAAACCTGAAAAATTAAAGATCAAGGATCAGCGGATGAAGCCCTTCATGGATTCTGAGGAGATCTGGAGTTTCATTCACAATGCCAGACCCACTAAAGAAAGGGTGAGGGAAATAATTGCCAAATCTCTCGACAAGCAAAGGCTTAAACTTGAAGAAACAGCCATTCTGGTCCAGGCCGATGATCCTGAGCTGGTCGAAGAGATCAAACAGGGTGCTAAAATCCTCAAGGAAAAAGTTTACGGACAGAGGATTGTTTTATTTGCTCCCCTGTATATTGGCAATATGTGTATCAATACTTGTGCTTACTGCGGATTTAAATCCACAAATAAAGCCATCAGCCGGATCACCCTGTCAAAAGAAGAACTTGTAGCCCAGGTCAAAGCATTGGAGGATGCAGGTCAAAAACGGCTGATCCTGGTTTACGGGGAACACCCGAAATACAATGCTGAATTTATTGCTGAGACTGTTGGAATCGTGTACTCGGTACGAAGCGGCCCGGGTGAGATCCGCAGGGTAAATATCAATGCAGCCCCAATGGATATTGATGGGTTCAGAATCATCAAAGATTCAAAAATAGGCACTTACCAGATATTCCAGGAGACCTATCATGAAGAAACCTATGCCAAAGTCCATCTCGGAGGGATCAAAAGGAATTTCGAATGGCGGCTTACATCCCTTGACCGCGCTCAGGAAGCCGGGATTGATGATGTAGGCATTGGCGCCTTGTTTGGTTTGTATGACTGGAGATTTGAAGTTCTGGGTCTGGTAAGGCATACCAACCACTTTGAAGCAGTATATAACGTGGGACCGCATACTATTTCATTCCCAAGGATACAGTATGCATCACAGCTCAACATTGATAAATCACACATTGTCAGCGATGCTGAATTTACAAGACTCGTTGCTATTCTAAGGCTGGCTGTTCCTTATACCGGTCTGATCCTTACCGCCAGGGAACCATCGGCTGTGCGGGACGAGATTTTACAGTTCGGGGTTTCCCAGATCGACGGAGGCACAAATATTGAAATGGGAGGTTATGCTAAAAAAGAAAATGCAGAAGCCCAGAATATTGATCTGGAACAGTTCCAGATCAATGATAACCGCAGCCTGAACCAGATCATGGAAGAACTTATCCAGCATGAATATATCCCGTCCTTCTGCACCTCATGTTACAGGAGGGGCCGCACAGGAGAACATTTTATGGAATTTTCTGTCCCCGGATTTATTAAAAGATTTTGCCAGCCTAATGCCTTACTCACCCTGGCCGAATACCTTGAAGATTATGCTCCCGAGGGAACCAGGGAAATGGGATACAGGCTCATTGAAAAGAAACTCGGTGAAATGGACCAGGATGATTTTAAACAAAACCTGGTAGAAAAACTCGAGCAGGTGAAGGAAGGAAAACGTGACTTATATTTCTAAGCCGATATATATGAAAGAGATCCGTATCATTGGACTGCTCATAACCGACCGCATCAAAGAAGCAGGACTTACACAGGGAGTGCTTTCCGAATATGCTCACCTGATAAAATCCAGGCTGGGCTTTCATGAAGTGAGCGAAGATGTATGCAGCAGAACCGGGGTAATCCTGCTTCAGCTTACAGGCAACCATGATGAGTTCGAGATCTTTGAAGGTAAACTCAAAGAAATCGGCGGCCTGGAAATTCAGCATATGGTATTTAAGACCTGAGGAACAGAGGGCCGGGGTTATGGAGCAGCAATCGCGCAAAGAATTGGATAAGGAATTCCAGGAATTTTACCTGTCTTCCTCAATTCCAAGCATGAAAGTGGGCCTCTCAGTAACCCTTCTTCTTTTTGTGGCTTATGCCATTATGAATCAATCATTGTTCGGCAACCTGCCTGAACAGCGATACTTTTTAAGGTTCGGGCTTATTGTTCCGTCATTGCTGATTTCACTGGTGGTCCTTTTCCTAAAACCCCTGCGCAAACAACTCTCTCTTATTTTCATCATCATAAACCTGTTTTCATGTGCTGCGATTTTTTATGTTGGCGTGACTTCCGATATCACCAGCCGGGGGTATAATTATTTTTATGCCTGGGTGATGCTTATCATGATAGGGATGCATACTTTCTACCGCATTCGGTTCTGGGATCTTATCATCCTTAATGCCTTACAGTTGCTGGCTTACATCCTTGCATCGTTTATCAACCGTAGTTATACCCTGCCCAACCTTTTTTTTAACCATCTTTTCTTTGTGGTATCGGTAACTTCTCTGGGCTTTTTCATCTCATATATTTTCCAGAACCTTAACTGGAAAAACTTTTTACATCAGAAAGCACTTACTGATAATTATCATAAACTGATCATAGAGATCAAGGACCGCAAGGAAGCAGAAGAAGAGCTTGTGAGGTCAGAAAGGCAATATCATGAAGCCCTTGACAGCTTTCCCGATTGGGTTGTTGTTGTTGACCGTGACCTGAAGATCATCATGGTCAATTCCACACTAAAGCACACTGCCAGAGAAGCAGGCTTTGCGTCGGACCTCTCCAATCTAAATGTCAACGATTCCTTCCCGTTCATAAGTGACAAGGAAATTGAAGACATAAGGTCTGTATTTAATACAGGGAGAATATCGATTGGTGAGATGGATCTTGAATTCAATGGTCAGCGCGTGTTTCTTGAAACCCGCAAGATTCCTATGGTTCGAAACAACCGGGTGGAACAGGTTATGGTCGTCACCAGGGACCGGTCAAAAGAGAAAGAAGTTGAAGCCCTGAAACTGAGGAATGCCGAAACGAAAGAGATTATGCTGAAAGAGATCCATCACAGGGTAAAGAATAATCTCGCAATTGTGATCAGCCTGTTAGGTATGCAGGGCAGGAAGAATCCGGATCCTGACTTCCAGAGGGTGATCAGGGATATTGAACTAAGGATCAGATCGATGGCTCTTATCCACGAACATCTTTACAGGAGTGAAAACCTTGACAAGATACCACTGTCAAACTATATCCTGTCGCTGGCCTCGATTATTTCGGGCACTTTCAGCGGGCATAATATCCGGCTGGTAACCCGGCTAGAAGATATCCTGGCGAATATCGAAACCGCTTTGCCATTAGGACTGATCACCAATGAACTTCTTACGAATTCGTTTAAATATGCATTTCCCTTTAACGAGAAAGGCGTTATCACTTTGACTCTGGAAAAATACGACATCAAGGGTTTCAAACTTGTTATTTCCGATAACGGGGTCGGTTTTCCTCCGGGATTTGACCTTCAAAACCAGGACTCACTGGGCATGTTCATCATTAAACTCCTGGTTGAACAGCTTGACGGCAATATCAACATTACTTCTGAAGGAGGGGTTTCAGCATCTATCATTATTCCGAACATTTAAATAAACCATTACAATATGAAAGAAACCTGGGTTCTTGGTATCAATATCACCGACAGGGTCAGCAAGGTAGCCCTGGTTCAGAATGTGCTCGCCAAATTCGGATGTTCCGTAAGAACCAGGCTTGGTTTGCATAATCCTGATCCCGGTGCATGCCCCGGTTGCGGTTTAATTTTGCTCGAATTGTACGGTGACATCCAGGAGTTTATAAAACTTGAAAACGAACTCCTGAAAATTGAAGGTATCGAAGTAAAGAAAATGGTCTTTAAACAAGGGTGATCCTGGTCCCACCATTATCGATGCCAAGCATTGTTGTCTTGGTGATGATGGTATCTTTACCCGAATTCTCCACAAAATGAATTGCAGCTTTGATCTTGGGACCCATGCTTCCTTCGGGGAACTGCCCTTCCTCCAGATATTGTTTTGCTTCGAAAATAGTCAAACGATCGAGAGACTTTTCCTGGGGTGTATTAAAATTGATGCATACTTTCGGAACATCTGTAAGGATGAAAAATTTATCGGCATTGATCTGTGAGGCCAGCAGCGCCGAGGCAAGGTCTTTATCAATTACTGCATCTATTCCTTCCAGTTTGTTAGGCTCGACATAATATACAGGGATCCCTCCCCCTCCTACTGCGATCACAATATTATCCTGGCGGGCTATTTTCTCAATGGTTTTTTTATTCAGAATCACCAGTGGTTTAGGGGAGGCGACTACCTTTCTCCATCCTCTGCCACGAGGATCTTCCCGGAACACAGAATTTGATTCTGACATGATTTTCTCTGCTTCTTCCTTTGTATAGTATGGTCCTACAGGTTTTGTCGGATTTTTAAACGCCGGGTCATCCTTATTTACTAAAACCTGAGTAGTGATAGTGATAATGTCCCTTTCCATTTCATATTTCTCAAGGACATTTTTGAGTTGCTGTTCTATGATATAGCCGATGAAGCCCTGTGAGTAGGCGACGCAAATATCCAATGGCATTTCGGGGATACCAAACATTTTAAACCCGGCAGAGTTGGCCAGCATGATGTTCCCTACCTGGGGTCCGTTGCCATGGGTAAGTACCAAGTTATAATCCCGTTTCATTAGTTTAACAAGACTTTCGGAAGTTGCATAGGCATTTGCTTCCTGCTCTCCAATGGTCCCTTTTTGGTCGGAACGGAGAAGCGCATTGCCCCCAAGAGCAACAACAGCAAGCTTTTTCATAATTCGGCGTTTATACTGCAAAAATAGAACTTTTTTCAATCTTTCTTACCTTCGCGCCGGAATGGACAACCTGCACGAATCATGAAAAACCAGCGAAAGGCATACCTTTATGCCTTCTCGGCTATTGCCTGCTGGTCGACCATCGGCACAGCCTTCAAGCTCAGCCTGAGGTACCTGGACCCCCTGGGATTGCTTCTTTTTTCCTCTATGATGGCTGTGGTTGCGTTGTTCTTTATTTTGCTTGTCAGGGGAAAGCTGCCTTTGCTCCGGAAAACCTCATCCGCCGATTTCCTTAATTCGGCCCTGATGGGTATGCTGAACCCTTATCTTTACTATGTTGTGCTACTTAAAGCCTATGATCTGCTCCCGGCTCAGGAAGCGGGCACCCTCAATTATATTTGGCCCCTGGTGCTTGTTTTGCTTTCAATCCCGCTGCTGGGACAGAAAATAAGTATCTGGAGCATACTTGCCATCATGGTAAGTTTTACCGGGATCCTGCTGATTTCAACACATGGCCATCTGCTTTCCTTCAAATTTTCCAGCACGGCCGGAGTCCTCCTCGCCCTTGGAAGCGCCGTGTTCTGGGCTTTGTACTGGATCATCAACCTAAGAGATAAGAGAGAGGCTTTGGTTAAGATCTTCCTGAATTTCAGTTTTGGGTTGTTTTATATTTTTCTTACAATAGTATTTACAAGGCATTTCTGGATCCCGGGTTGGTATGGCATTGCCGGAGCAGCATATATAGGCCTTTTCGAGATGGGCATAACCTTCGTGCTTTGGCTTAACGCTCTTAATTATTCTTCAACCACAGCAAAGGTGGGCAATCTAATTTACCTCTCCCCTTTCATATCGCTGATCATAATCCACTTTGTCCTTGGCGAAACGATTTTGGTTTCCACGTTGGCTGGTCTGGGACTTATCGTTACCGGGATACTCCTGCAGCAATATGTAAAGTCGTGAGCCGTTATTCGTGAACCGGATCACGTATAACGAGTCACGATTCACGATTTAGTATCTTTGCCTCATGACTCCAACGACCATTGCTTTCCATCACTTCGGCTGCAAGGTAAACTATGCCGAAGCCTCTTCCATTTCGCGCCAGTTCAGGGAAAAAGGGTTTGAGTTGAAGGATCATCATGAAGTTGCTGATATTTATGTGATCAGCACCTGTGTTGTTACATCTGTTGCAGAAAAGAAATGCAGAGCTGCGATCCACCAGGCGCATAAACTGAACCCGGCTGCAAAAATTGCAGTGATCGGATGCTTTTCCGAACTAAAACCTGATGACCTCCTGCATATGGATGGTGTTGACCTTGTTCTTGGAAACAGTTCAAAGTATGATCTTCTCGATGAACTTGAGAAGCTGAAAACACCCGATTACCACGGAGGACTTATTCCCGGTATCAAGGAGGACAGCGGTTTTATCCCTTCTTTTTCAATGGGTGACCGCACCCGGTCCTTTGTCAAGATACAGGACGGATGCGATTATTATTGTTCCTATTGTACTATACCACTGGCCAGGGGTCATAGCCGCAGCGATACGATCGAACATGTGATCAGCAGCACAAGGGAGATCATTACCAACGGTATACACGAGATAATACTCACCGGAGTGAACATAGGCGATTTTGGCAGGCATAATGGAGAAGATCTTCTCAGGCTCATGCAGGAGCTTGAGCAACTTGATGGCCTTGACCGGATCAGGATATCCTCTATTGAACCGGATCTGCTGTCGGATGAGATCATCGACTTTGCAGCAGGGTCAGTCAAATTCATGCCGCATTTTCATATTCCCCTTCAAGCGGGTTCGGATAAGGTCCTCAAAGCGATGAAGCGAAAATATAATCTTGAATTATACACTGGTCGCGTTATGAGGATCAGGGCAAAACTCCCCCTGGCATGTATTGCATCTGATGTAATTGTGGGGTTCCCCGGGGAGACCGATGAGGATTTCAGAGACACTTGTACTTACCTGGAACATCTGCCGGTTTCGTATATGCATGTTTTTACTTACTCCATGCGCGAAAACACCCTGGCTGCTCATATGGCCGGGGTAGTACCTGATAAAATTAAAAAAGAAAGGAGCAGACAACTCCATCATCTTTCGAATATAAAGAAGCAGGCCTTTTACAGGCAAAACCTGGGCAGTGAAGTCAGGGTATTATTCGAATCCGATAATTCCCGGGGCTGGATGCACGGCTTTTCTGAAAATTATATTAAAGTTAAAACGAAATATGATTCTTCTCTTTCAAACCAAATCAGGAAGGTGTTACTGAATAAGGTGGATGAGGAAGGAGTTTATATATCTGAATAATTCTTAATTTCGCCTCATCACTGCTTCTTTACTTCACTATTTAAAATGGACCTCCAGAATATCACAAGGCAAACCTGCCAGATCGCAGTCATGGCAGGCCAATTCCTGAGAAACGAGATACGGAAAATCAAATCTTCTGATGTTGAGCTGAAAAGCTTTAACAATTTTGTTACTTATGTCGATCGCGAATCGGAAACCATGATCATGGACCGTTTGAGCAAGGTACTTCCGGATTCTGGATTTATTGCTGAAGAGAGCCCGTCATTGGGCAGAGGAGAACTTACGTGGATCATTGACCCCCTGGATGGGACTACAAATTACATTCATGGTGTTCCTCTATATTGTGTCAGTATCGGGTTAATGCAGGATAACCGTGTGGTCGCAGGAGTGGTTTACGAGGTCAACCTCGATGAATGTTTCTATACCTGGGAAAATGCACCTGCATATAAAAACAATGAAGAGATCAGGGTTTCAGCAACCCCCAACATTGCCGGTTCCCTTTTCGCAACAGGATTTCCTTATCACGATTATGGAAAGATGGAAGATTATCTCGATATTTTCAGGCATCTTATGCAACACAGCCGTGGTATCAGAAGACTCGGTTCAGCCGCTGCCGATCTGGCTTATGTTGCGGCAGGGAGATATGATGGGTTTTATGAGTACGGGCTAAGCCCCTGGGATGTTGCTGCCGGGGAATTGCTGGTCCGCAATGCAGGTGGAAGAGTTTCTGACTTTTCAGGCGGGGAAAATTATATCTTTGGAAAAGAAATTATTGCTACAAATAGCTCAATCCACGACGAATTTAAAAACCTGTTCACACTATGGAAGAACGTATCAGACTAATTCAGGGTGACATTACTGCATTGCAGGTCGATGCAGTTATTAATGCTGCAAATTCATCACTCTTGGGAGGAGGTGGCGTTGACGGCGCTATTCACCGGGCGGCAGGCCCGGGTCTTGTTGAAATCTGCAGACTGCTTGGTGGCTGCGAAGTCGGGGAAGCAAAAGTTACGCCTGGACTTCACATGCCTGCAAAGTATATCATACATACTGTTGGCCCTGTTTGGAAGGGAGGCCAGAACGGGGAATCCGAAAAACTCGCAAGCTGTTACAGGTCATGCCTTGAACAGGCAAAACTGCATGATTGCACAGCGATCGCCTTTCCCAATATTAGTACCGGTATATACCATTTTCCAAAAGAGCTCGCAGCCGGAATAGCTATCCGCGAAACCAGGGCATTCCTCAAAACAAACAAGATTCCGGCGACCGTTACTTTCGTTTGTTATGATCAGGAAAATTATGATCTGTATAAGGCTTTACTGAATTCATAAGATTCAGGTTTCAGGAATTTAACTGATTGCACATCTGATACTGATACTCTTTATGCAAGAAAGTACAGCGGGATATTTTCGGTTATTTTTTATTTTTCTTTTTTTAATGGCCCTGATATTATCAGGTTCCATTAAAGCACAATCCTGGAATTTCATCAAAGAAAAGGATGGTATCAAAATATATACCCGTATTGAAGCCGGTGAGTCCCTGAAATCATACAAAGGTGTAACCCTGATCAATTCACCGTCAGAAAAAGTTTTTGCACTGATCGAAGATGTGAATAACACCGATTGGTGGGACAAGAACTTCAGCCAGATCAAAGTGTTGCTTTATGAGAAGTTCATACGGGCACAATACTATCTTGTATACGATTTACCCTGGCCGGTAACTGACCGTGACCTGTGCGTGGATGTTAAAGTTAAATTCGATTCAGTAACAAGTATTGGTAAAATAACGGCAACTCCGCTATGCGGTATGATACCTGAACGCGAAGACATGATCCGCATCAAGGAGTACCGGCAAACCTGGACTGTCGAACCTGCCGGCAAAGATATGACACATGTTGTACTGGAGGGTTATATTGACCCGGCTGGCAGTATCCCTGACTGGCTCACTAATATGTTGATTGTCGATTCACCTGTTCAGGTTATCGAAAGTATTAAACAGAGATTGGAGAGAAAGTAGAACTGTTTGCTTTTATCGATAAGTGTCATGTTTTTAATAAATTTGCCCTGCACTAAACCAGGAATAACCTTCAGATGAAGAAGTTTTTCTTGACCCTTTTTATTCTTTTATATGTCGTCCTGACTGCAATTTCCCAGGAAAACCATTATTGGTCCCAGCAGTTCGGGGCCGTGAGCACTCTTATGGGAAATGCAGTAATTGCAGGAACCCGCGACAACAGTGCAGCATTTTATAATCCAGGAGCCATCGCATTTATAGAATATCCCAACCTCTCTGTTGATGGAAATGTGTATAGACTTGATAAAATAACCATGAACGATGGAGCAGGACCTGGAATCAACCTGAATTCAGCTCAAATGAACATTTATCCCCAGATCCTTTCAGGGATGATCAATTATATCAAAGTGCCCCGACTTAAGTTCTGTTATTCCATACTTACCCGGAATTTCACCAATATCCTCATGAGCTCCCGATATTCAAAACCTGTTCCCGACGCCTCAGGAACCGAACCAAACAAGTATCTCGGTGAATTAGATTTTGTAAACCAGATCAATGAACAATGGTTCGGTGTTTGCGCGAGCTACAAAGCAAATGGCAAACTTGGAATAGGTGTTTCGCTATTTTGCACATACCGCGGACAAACCACTGGGATCACGCATAATGTCAGGGAGACCTCTTCTGCCGATACCCTGTCTTCCCTTGTTGTTTCAAACAGTTCTGAAAGCGTAAAATATATGGCCCTTGGTATCCTTGCCAAGATCGGCCTTGCATATGAGACAGGCAGATGGAAATTCGGTGTTTCATTGACAACCCCTTCGATCGGAATTTACGGAAGCGGAAGCGCAAAAAGGGAAGAAACCGGATTTTATTCAGGATCATCATCCGCAGAGCAAAAAACCACTTATATGATCGTGGCTGAAAACACTTCAGCCCACGCCAGGTACTACCACCCACTGGCACTTGGGTTTGGTATCGAGTACCATTCACCGAAAACCAGGATTGCTGTTTCAGCCGAGTATTATTCGAAGATAAGTTCTTATTACATCATGCAGCCAGGAAATGAAGCATTCGTTTATCCTTCCTCTATAAGGGATAGTTCAGGGATAAGCAGGAAAATAGATCAGTACCTTTATATGGGCGCTGCGGCAAAGCCGGTTTTCAATGTAGGAATAGGATTTAACCAGGCTCTTGGAAAGAAGTTCAATCTGATTATGGGGGCACATACCGATTATTCTTCTTATACTCCTCCTGATGAGATCAACGAATTGATCCCGAAAACCGGCAGCTGGGATCTTTATTATGTATCAACCGGGCTTTCCTACCACAATGTACGTCAAACTCTTACGCTTGGATTCTCCTATGGGTTCAGCCCTGTGAAAGAAATACAACCTATCGTGATCGTGAGCCCGGGAGGGGATATGTCATCAAAATCTGATGTTTTTGCCCAGTCCTTCGGGATTGTATTGGGTTATACATATTATTTCAAGAGATAACAGGTTTACTCCGGAACATGCTGGGATATTGACATTCGAAGGCCTGTTTGAATCAGATGACCTGAAGTCCTGAAACATGTTGCTGATTCCGGGAAACTGAAAAAGGGATATTCAAAGTTATCTTTCCGAATCAGATATTATTATCTTTATACATAAAATATCCTAAAATGGATATATTTCAAAACCTATTGACAAGGAGATGTTATTGAACATGATTTCAACATTTGTGTAACCTATATCACCTGGTATATTTATAGTAATTCAACATCAAATTATGTCATTAAAGAAACTATTTATCATTCTTTTCGGGATACAGTTTGTTTTAGTTGTCGGACTGGGACTGATGATCCTTCGTTTATTCCGGTACCAGGAGGATCTTCAGAAAAGCCGTGATCTTCATTTTCATTCCTGGTTGCTTGCAGATGAACTTCGTCAGAGTTCCGATGATCTCACCCGTATGGCGAGGACCTATGTTTCCACCGGCAATGCCGAGTATGAACGTCAATACCTGGCTGTACTTGATATACGCGATGGTAAACGCCCGCGCCCGGTGAACTACCAGCATATCTACTGGGATCTGGTAATCGGACCGGGGCAGGAGCCCCGCGAAAATGATACCGCTGTTTCACTGCATGATTTAATGGCCAGGGAAGGTTTCACACCTGTCGAATTTACCAAATTGCAGGAAGCTCAAAAAAATTCCGATGAACTGGTCAAGGTTGAAAGAGCTGCCATGAATGCAATCAAGGGTTTTTTTGATGATGGAAAAGGTAATTTCACTGTGAAGAAAACACCGGACCGGGAATTTGCAATCAGGCTATTGAATGATGATGCCTTTCACAAAACCAAAGCCAGCATCATGAAACCCATCAATGAATTCTATGTCATTTTCGACAAAAGGACTACTCATGATTTCCTCACAATTGAACGTCATTCAAAGAATTTACTCCTGGGTATTACAGGGCTGATTGTAATTGTTCTTGGAACTTTTATATTCTCATTCGTTATGATCCTGCGCCAGATCAACCAGCGTGAAAAAGTAGAGGAGCTTGTGCGGATAGATGAAGAAAAATACCGGACCCTGATTGATACAATGACTGACGGAGTTTACAGAAGCAGTCATGAAGGGAAATTCCTGGAAGTTAATCCGGCACTTGTAAAAATGCTTGGATATGACAGTAAAGAAGAGCTTTTGGCCATCGATATCAAATCGCAACTGTATTTTTCAGAAGAAGATCGTGAAAGTTCAGATTTGGAGGAGAAACTTGAGGAAATGGCGATCTTTCGGTTGAAGAAGAAAGATGGGTCTGAAATCTGGGTAGAGGACCATGGAAGACATGTGCTTGACGACAAGGGTGGAATTCTTTATCACGAAGGCTCATTAAGGGATGTGACTGAACGCAAACTGGCTGAGAATGAAATAGAATTGAAAAATGAAGAACTCCAAAGGCTTAATGCCGAAAAAGACAAGCTTCTCTCTATCATTGCCCACGATTTGCGCAGTCCGTTCAATTCTTTACTTGGATTTACAGAAATGCTGGTCGAAGAACTGCCGTCCCTCTCTAAGGACGAGATTCAAAAGATTGCTGTAAGTATGAGAAAATCAACTACAAGCCTTTATGCTCTACTTGAAAATCTTTTAGAGTGGTCAAGGCTGCAACGTGGTTTAATTCCATATAATCCGGAAGTCTTCCCATTGAGGCACAAATTAGCCGAGACTATCGAGGTGTTGATGGAATCGGCAAATAAAAAGGGAATTTCAATAAGCTATGATATACCGGCCGATATGGAAGTTTATGCTGACAGGAACATGTTTGAGGTTATCATCCGTAATTTGACCTCCAATGCAATTAAATTCACATATGAACAGGGAAAAGTCATTCTCAGCGCGGGGTCCATGCCCGACTCTTCAGTTAAAATCTCCATTACTGATACAGGTATCGGAATGAACGAGGCAATGATTACAAATCTGTTCAGGTTTGATGAAAATACAAACCGAAAAGGAACATCACATGAACCTAGCACGGGCTTAGGCCTTATCATTTGCAGGGAATTTATTGAAAAACATGGAGGAACCTTGCAAGTGGTAAGCGAAGAGAATAAAGGAAGTACTTTTACATTAACATTACCGTCAAAGTTATGAAAACAACAGGACTGTCGGGTGGTAACAGAACCGGAACAACTGATCCTGTTAAAGATCGGAGAACCGGAAATTGATTGGTTTGATTGATCGGGCTCATCAGATACAAAGCTCACAATTATGAAAAGCATCTCACTATTGCTCCTGTTATTCTGCTGGATACAATCAGGGCAATACCTTTCAGCGCAAACCAAGGAAGCTGAAGTTTCTCAACTTGTCACCCGGATTATTGGTGAAAGAAAGTCCAGCAATGAACTTCTTTTAAAATATTGCTGGACGTCCAGGACTGAAATTATAAAATCAAAGGAGGTCCTGAATATCATGATCGAAAAAAACCAAATTGGCCCTAATGGAAAGATCGTTCAAAAAGTTTTAAATGAACAGGGGGCAAAGATGCCCAAAGCATTCCTAATCCAGGAAATTGCCGAAGAGGAAAAAGAGAACATGCAAAAATTTCTTTTTGGATTGCGTGACTACCTGAAAAAATACACCCTGCCCGATGCGGAACAGGTAAAACGGTTTATCGAAGCAGCAGCCTGGCAAGTGATTGATTCAACTCATGAGTTTATGTTTACCGGAAGAAATGTGGAGGATACGGGGGACGAACTGACCTGGTGGGTTGAAGATTCACACTACAGTACAGCGAAAATTGAAGTCCAAACCATATTCCAGAAAGAAATCGTTTATTTTACCGGCACTTTCATAAGGCTGAAAGATGGTCTCAATTACATGGCCTATGCCGAAGCTTTCATTCCCGCAAAAAAAATAACCCTACAGCTTCATAACTACGATTATATGCAGGAATGAGTTGGGAATATCAACTGAGGATAAATAAAAAATACCCGCATTAATAAACACTTTAGGCAAGACCTATGAAAAATCGCCTCAGTTACCATTTATTTTCCGGCATATTGCTGCTGATGCTTGTTTTTAGTATAACCGGTTGTAAAAATCGCACCCAAACAATAGCATGTAAAACCATTCCCGGCACCAGGGCTCAGCATGGAAGCCGGTTCGAGGCTTTCGTTTCAAGGCTTAAATCCCTCCCTGAAAGTGGACGTGATACGTCAGTCCTGAATTTAATTAAAACATTGCCAACTACCCCGGTATATGAGAAAGACAGCATTGTAAGCCTGTATTGGTACGGTAAGGCTAAACATGTTTGTATTAATGGAGATCTTCAATTTGGATGGTCAGTACCCGACACAATGGATGCTGTTCCCTGCGGTGAAACCACTTTTTTTCATCGCACTTACACCCTGCCTTTCAATACCCGGCTTGATTACCAACTCATTATTGATACAACTGCTACCACCGATCCACGAAACCTGCATATCACACCCAGCGGGTTTGGCCCTCATTCTGAAATTGCCATGCCGGGATTTTACCCTGATCCGTTTAGACAGTTCAGGCCAGATATACATCATGGTACCATCGGAAGTTTATTATTCACCAGTCATGATACAGCGATCAAATCAAGACAAGTGAAAATTTATATACCTGCAGGATATTCAGATCTGTCACATTTACCGGTTTTATATGTTCTGGATGGCATTGAGGCGATGGATTTCATGTCATATCCGGTTGTTCTTGATAATCTGATTGCCGACAGGAAGATCAAACCGGTAATCGCTGTTTTTATTCCGCCTGCCGACCGCTATTCAGAATTCATGGGAAATGACCACAAAGCATTCATGAATGCCATATGCAATGAACTTGTTCCTGTCATCGAAAGGGAATACAAAACTGCCCGTGAACCCAAAAACCGTGCAATCACAGGGATTTCGGCAGGCGCTTACTTCGCATTACTCACAGTGTTTTCCCGTCCTGACGTGTTTCAATGCGGGGCCTGTCAATCCACAACACTTACAGATGAGTTTTATGATGTATTCCATTCCTACTCAGGCAAAGGGAAAAACCGGCCGTTACTTCATATCTACCTCGATGTCGGCCGCTTCGATTTAACAAGCGGCACTGTCAACAACCTTACTTTCCTTCAGGCAAACGAGAATCTTGACCGTGATATGAACCAAAGCGAGATAAACCATGCTTTCCATGTTTTTAACGACGGTCATTCATGGGCCAACTGGAGGGAACGCACAGATGATATCCTGGTATATTTATTCGGATCGGAGAAACCATAATTTATGGCTGATGATGTAATAAATTGCAGAGCTTTTAAAATCTATTTTTAGACTTTCTGAATTTAAAATGTTTAATCACCTAAAGATCACAAACATGAAATGGTATCACTATGTTGCAACATTTTTTGCCGGAGTATTCCTGGTAAATGCGCTTCCTCATTTTTTTCATGGCATTTCAGGAGACCCGTTTCCATCTCCTTTTTCACATCCTCCCGGCAAAGGACTTTCTTCTCCACTGGTAAATGTTTTATGGGGTTGCTTAAACCTGCTCGTCGGATATATATTGCTAGTAATAAGTAAAGCATCTCCCAAAAACAAACTTTCTATGCTCGTATTGTTTCTGGCAATTCTCGCGATCTCAATTCAAATGAGTTTTGCTTTTATGGATAAGGTGAAATTCTAAAACACAATCGCATTTTATTGCGGTTTAAAGGCAAATTGTATTCACCCGTTTACCTTGCATTTTCTATCAGAGCGATCTCTTCGACTGTAAGCCTGTAAAGCTCGTAAACAAGGCTGCTGATCTTGTCGTCGGTGTAATCAATTCTGGACTGGATTTGTTCTTTTTGAATTGGAAGGACTGCGGATGAGATCTCCCGATTGAGCTCCAGCATGCGTTCAACCTGCGAAATAATGGACTGACGGAGAGCTGTTCCTTCCTGGTCGGTTGGAGAGGGGTATTTGATGGAGAGAATTTTGAGATATTGTATGAAAAACCTAAAGTATCCTCATCGAATTGAATGTTAGATCGTTGCGAAGAAAAAGCAGTCGGTAAGGCGGCAAAATCGGCAGCTGCACCGGCCCGGCAGTCCGGGATAAGGGAAAAATAAGCAGGAGAACTTAAACCAAGACAGAATATTTTAAACCTGGTGTTGAGCGAGAAACTAAAGCAAGAATGATAATTTTAACCAGCACTCGCCAGAACCGCTTTACCCTTTCTTCTTATTGACTTTCAATGAAGTAAAATGAATATTAAAATGAAGGTGAAATAGTTTTCTGATTTGTTATGTCCATAATGTGTTTCCCATATTGAAGGGAAAGGAAAACGATTTTAATTTATTTGGACTTTTGAAAATAATAAAAAGAATGATTTATATTTGGTATATCACTTGCAGAGGCAGTGCCTGAAACCAAATCAGAAAATATGGATAAGTTGATTTGCTCACCCTCCGGAGAAATTGATTTTGAGAATATTTTCAATATCACACCCGATCTGATCTTTATTCTTGACAATGAGTACAATATTCTCCGTACAAATGATGCGTTTACAAAACGGATAGGCATTTCATTAAATGAACTCATCGGCTCTAAGTGCTACCAGTGCCTGCACCACACAAATGAGCCACCTGCTGATTGTCCACATGCAAAAATGATTAAAGATGGCCACGAGCATACTGAGGAGATGTTTTCAGAACATCTGAACGGTTGGTTCTCTGTCTTGGCTGAACCATTGAAAGACGGGCAGGGCAAGGTTTGGGGATCATTGCATATTGCCCGGGAGATCACTGGAAATAAAAGGACAGAAGATTCTTTGCACGAAAGCGAAGATAAATTCAAATATGTTTTTGATTATTCCATTACCGGGAAATCGATAACCTATCTTTCCGGTGAGATGGATATGAACAAGGCTTTCTGCGAAATGGTTGGTTATAAAAAGGAGGAACTCAGGAACAGGAGATGGCAGGAATTAACTCACCCTGACGATATAGAAATAAATCAAAAAGCTATTGATACCCTGGTTGCGGGTGACAGGGATTCAATACGTTTTAATAAAAGGTTTATTCATAAATCGGGAACTGTTATTTGGGCGGATATCAGTACTTCTTTGCGACGCGATAAAGAGGGCAACCCCTTATATTTTATTACATCGGTTACCGATATCACCGGGCAGAAGAAATCAGAACTGCTCCTCCGCAAACTAAACCGGACCTATGCCTTGCTGAGTGAAATTAACCAGCTGATTGTAAGGGTTCATCAGCAACAGGAACTATTTGAGGCAGCCTGCAACATCATTGTATCCCATGGAGGCTTCAGGATGGCCTGGATCGGATTGCTTGATCCTGAAACCAAACAAGTGAAACCTGTCGCATTCGCAGGCCAGGCTGGTGACTACCTGGAAAGACTCCATATCATTTTAAACGAAAGTGAACACGGTCAGGGACCCACAGCAGCTGCCCTTCTTACAGGCAATCACGTCGTGGCAAATGATATAGCTTCCGATCCCAGAATGTCCCCCTGGCGTGAGGATGCCTTGAAACTTGGGTACCATGCTTCAGCTGTTTTCCCGTTCAAAATTTCAGGAAAATTTCGGGGTACCTTAAATCTATATGCACCTGAAGGGAATTTTTTCGATGATGAAGAATTGAAATTACTCGATGAGATGACAGCAGATATAGGGTTTGCTATCGAATTTATTGAAGAGGAGCAGGAACGTAAACGGATAGAAAAAGAACTCTATGAAAATGAACAACGGCTGTCATCCATTTACAATACGGTCGACGATGTCATCTTTCATTTAGCTATCGAAGGTGAAGGGAAATATCGCTTTATTTCTATCAACCAGGCATTCTGTAATAAGACCGGATTAAGCCAGGAGCAGGTGGTTGGCAAAACCATAAACGAAGTGATTCCCGAGCCATCTCTGACCATCGTGCTTGGAAAATACAAACAGGCTATCAATGAGAAAAGCACAGTACTCTGGGAAGAGACTTCAGATTACCCTACCGGAAGGATGATTGGTACTGTCAGCATCACTCCCGTTGTTAGTGAAAATGGAGTTTGTAAAAACCTGGTTGGTTCAGTTCATGATATAACGGAACGCAAGAGAGTGGAAGAAAATCTGAAACGGCTTGCCTCCATCGTTCAGTCATCCGAAGATGCTATAATAGGAAAAAACCTTGATGGAATAATTGCAAGCTGGAATAAAGGTGCAGAAAAACTTTATGGTTACAGTGAAAGCGAAGTAATTGGCAAATCCATATCTCTTCTGATTCCGCCAGGAAAAAATGATGAGATTCCAGAGATTCTTGACAGGATTAAATCGGACCAGGTAATCGAACATTACGAGACAACCCGATGCAGAAAAGATGGCCGGGAGATTCAGATATCCCTTACTATTTCGCCTATTTTCAACCCTGAAGGCAAGATCATTGCCGCTTCAACTATTGCACGGGACATCACCCATCGAAAGCAGGCGGAAAAAGCCTTACAAGAGAGCAGGGCGCATCTTGACCTTGCACTACGATCAGCTAGTATGGGGGTATGGTCCTGGGATATCATCGAGGACAAGAGAAACTTTGACAACCAGGTCTGCCATCTTCTGGGCATCGATCCTGCTACTTTTGCAGGAACTGCAGCAGAATTTTTTGCAGCAATACACCCTGACGACCGGGAGATTATTATAAAAGCACTTAGCCTGACGATTGAGCAGAATATTCCTTATGAGCCGGAGTATCGCGCAGTATGGCCTGACGGAAGTATCCATTTTATGAATTCACGAGGAGGACTGGTAAGGGATGATGAGGGCAATCCGCTTAGAATCAATGGTATTCTCTGGGACGTAACAGAGCACAAGCTTTTCGAAGAGGAATTAATCAAGGCAAAAGAGAAAGCCCAGGAGAGTGACCGTCTTAAATCAGCCTTCCTTGCAAACATGAGCCATGAAATCAGAACACCCATGAATGGGATTCTCGGTTTTGCCAACTTACTAAAAGAGCCCCATTTATCCGACGCTCAACAGCAACAATATATTGGCATTATTGAAAAAAGCGGCGACCGGATGCTCAGCATCATTAACGATATTGTCAGCATCTCAAAGATCGAATCCGGGCAGATGGAAGTTTCATTATCAGTAATAAACGTTAACGAACAGATTGAATTTATTTATGACTTTTTCAAACCTGAAATTGAAAAGAAAGGATTGAAAATGTACGATAAGAATAACTTGCTTTCGAAGGAGTCAATTATTAAAACAGACCGGGAAAAACTTTACGCCATTCTTACTAATCTTGTCAAGAACGCCATTAAGTTTACCCAGGCAGGCTCTATCGAAATCGGGTGTGAGAGAAAAGCCGGCTTTCTGGAATTTTTTGTGAAAGATACCGGCCAGGGTGTTCCTCAACAACAGAAGGAAATTATTTTTCAAAGATTCAGGCAGGGAAATGACTTGTCGGCCAGGTATAATGAAGGAGCAGGCTTGGGGTTATCCATTACAAAGGCTTTTGTTAAAATTTTAGGTGGAAAGATTTGGTTGCAAAGTACCCCGGGGAAAGGTTCTGTATTTTCTTTTACCCTTCCTTATACCATTCCTTCAGAATCGGATGCAGCCATTAATGAAATTCCTGCTGTGCCGGGTACAACTAATCAAGGTAACAACCTGAAAATACTAATTGCCGAAGATGATGAAATTTCGAAAAATCTGATTGCATTTGTTCTCCACAAAACCGGGAATGAGTTTTTACAAGCAGAAACGGGAGTTGAGGCCGTGGAAGCTTGTCGCAAAAACCCTGATATTGATTTAATATTGATGGACATCAGAATGCCCGTATTGGATGGACATGAAGCCACCCGTCAAATCCGGGAATTCAATAAGGATGTGATCATCATTGCTCAAACAGCCTATGGACTTGAAGGCGACAAAGAAAAGTCAATCGCGGCTGGATGCAATGATTATATTTCTAAGCCAATTAATATTGACGTATTCAGGGAGTTAATAAATAAGTATGTCAATAACTTAGATTGAAAACTCTTGCTCTTTTATCGAGGTTTATGTTTGCTGTTGCTTTCATGGCTTTGAAACATTCAAGGTTTTACCAATTTGCACAATAATTACTCAAGGCCGTTCCTTTCAATTTGTAATCGCTGTTTGCGATGGCGCCGGTGCAGAGCGTTGTCCAATTTTCCCGGGAATATCTAAAAGATTGGGTTGGTCATTCCAGGATCCCTCATCTTTTACAGGGACTCATGAAGAAAAACTGGCTAAAACAATTGAGGTTAGGGACAAGATAAAATCAGAAATAGAAACCTTTATAAAAACATACAACCAGATAAGTTTCTGAAAAGGTATTTTGTCTTCTCCACGCGAAAAGTAATCATAATGATTACTTTATCAGATTCTTCTGAAAATATTTTACTTTAAATTTCAGTGCCACATTTACCAGGGCAATCAGTACCGGAACTTCGACCAATGGTCCGATCACTGCTGCAAATGCTTCTCCGGAGTTAATTCCGAAGATTGCAATTGCAACAGCGATTGCTAACTCGAAATTATTACTCGCTGCTGTAAAGGACAAAGTAGCTGCCTGCTCATAGGTTGCTCCTACCCTCTTACTCATATAGAATGAAACAAGGAACATGATGATAAAATATATTGTCAGCGGGATGGCAATGCGGATTACATCCAGTGGAATTCTAACAATATATTCGCCCTTAAGTGAGAACATCACTAGGATGGTGAACAGAAGCGCAACCAGGGTGAGTGGACTGATCTTTGGGATAAATTTCGTATGGTACCATTCTTTACTTTTTATCCTTATCATAATAAAGCGGGTAAGAAATCCGGCAAGGAAAGGTATTCCAAGATAAATGAATACACTTTCAGCAATCTGTTTAATGGTTATAGCTGCAACGGCACTATTTGTTGGCAGACCAAACCAGGCTGGGAAAACTGCAATGAACAGATATGCATAAACAGAGAACAGCAGCACCTGGAAAATTGAATTGAACGCTACCAAACCGGCACAATATTCATTGTCTCCTTTTGCCAGTTCATTCCATACGATAACCATGGCAATGCAACGAGCCAGACCGATGAGAATGAGGCCATACATATAATCAATATTGAACTGCAGGAAAATAATAGCCAAAAAGAACATAAGGACTGGGCCGATCAGCCAATTCTGGACCAGGGATAAACCCAGGATTTTTGTGTTTTTAAAGACATCGCCTAACTCTTCATATTTAACCTTGGCTAATGGAGGATACATCATCACAATAAGCCCGATTGCAATCGGAATATTAGTAGTTCCAGAGGACATTGAATTCCAAAAGCCGGCGATACCGGGGAAAAGCCATCCCCAGAAAACACCAACAGCCATAGCCAGGAAGATCCATAATGTAAGATAGCGGTCTAAGAATTTTAATCTTGTCTTCATATTTGATGCGTTTGGTTTACTAATTATAATATTCAATAACCTTATTATCAATCTCTTAGCAGCAGCTACTCCTCTCCCCACAATCACATGTAGGCTCAGTGCCACGGATTAAACCGTTGAGGATACCAGCTGCGCAACCTACGCCTGATTTAACAGTTATGGCCTCTTCCTTGCAATTTTTCGCACAAGCGCCACACTCCATACAGAGATCCTTGTGCAGGATGACGGCTTTTTTTGCTTCAATCCCAAATACAGCATGTGGACAAACCATCAGGCACATGCGGCATCCATTGCACTTTACCGGATCAAGTTCAAGTGTAACGACATCGGAGAGGTAAACGAATCCATTCATATTATAAGAATCTTGTTAATATCCAACCAATAATACCCAGGACAGCCATTGCAATCTGGACCGGCAGAGCAGTTTTCATCTCTTTTTGTACGCCTGACAAAGAAGTAAATGTGGAGGATCCGGTGAAATTCATCGCCATAAATGATGAAAGACCACCAATCATCAAAAACCATGAAACTTTCTCGATCAAAGTTATCCCCAAAGTACCGGCAAACAAGAGAAGGATTGCAACCAACCATCCCATAACAAGTCCCTTTACCGCGAATCTTCGGAAAGGGATCCAAGGGAGCAAAGCCGGTGTAAGAGCACAACCGGCAAGATAGCCGGAGTACAGATTGACGAAGGCTTTCAACCCATGATTTAAAGCAAGCTCAAGCGAATACCCCTTTGAAGAAAGTCCCGAAAATAATAGAAAAACAAAAGGCACAAGCAGCATATAGTATTTCCCGTAAAAAAGATCTACTGGGATCAATTTGAGCCTTTCGATAAAAGGAAAGGTGACCTTGCGCATTGCATCAGTGGCTTTTAGGCCGGCAGTGAGAAAGGCCTGGATATCTTTGGCTAAAACAGGTCCATAGATTACCGTAAAATCCGTCATTCTTTTCACTTCATGCGCTGCCACTCCTGTAGCACCAAGCTGGGGCAAAATAAGTTTCCGGTGGTCTACAATCTGATCCAGATGATGATGTCGAATCCGTTTGACTAACTCTTTCGTACCGAATGTGCCTTTGCCTGCAGCACACCAAACATTGATACCTTTGGTTTCAAGGACCAGGATCCACCCGTCGATCCCTTCGAGAGCCCGCCTGAGGTGGTCAAAACTGAGTTTGTAATTGCCTGTTACGAACACATGGGAGTTCCTATCGGGATTACCAACGGCATAAATTCCAGGTGTTATACGGTATTGCATGCGTCCAATCGACCAGCGCACCTTGATCGTGCTCCAGCGGTCTTCAAAAGTCCATTGAGTTGAGACCCGAGGGATAACACCAAGTTGGGTCATAACATCTCCGATAACAAAGCTTGTCATGGTCATCTAAAACGTGAATAATAAGTAGAAACCTAATGCAATTAATGCCACCCCACCTATGTATTTTACAATTTGAACGACCAACGACAGTTTTCTTGATATACTCCCAACTCCCATACTAATACCAATGATCATTGCTGCAAGCGGTAGTCCGAATCCTAAGGCGAATGTGGCCAGCATCATAAAACCCCATAATGCGCTACCTTTTACAAAAGACGTCGCCAGGATGATAGGAAAGAAAGGATTGCAACATGTGTTACATGCAGCAGACAATCCTCCAACAACAAGTCCGAAAAGGATTGCAGTAAAAACATTCCCTTGGGATTTTTCTGATTTAAAAGTGATCCCAGGCAATTTAAATGGCACCAGTTCCATCGAATACAAGCCAAAGATTATAGCAACCAATCCAGCCGCTATCTTCCAGTAATTACCCAGTGAAGCACTGATCAATTTCCCAGCGAATCCGAACAGGGCACCAACGACCGACATTGAAATAATCGTTCCTAGCAGGAAAGCAAATCCCTTTAAAAAGACCAGCTTTGCTTTGCTGGTTGCAGAACTTGCACCTGAATATCCAGCTACCACACCAATAATAGCAAAATTACATGCACAGGTAAATACACTGAGTATCCCCATTATCAGAACAGCCAATAATACTATTACTGATGCATGTTCATTGCTTAAAACCTGATTGATCCATGATCCCATTTTCGATCTTATTTAGAACAGCAAGAAGACCCTTTTGTGGTATCGCAGGTTTTTGCCCCTGTTGAATCGCTCCATACTGGTTTATTAGGATCATGGAACACTTGTTTGTTTGTGGCAGGTGCAGCTGCTGAATGTGAAAACAGCTTAAAAAAGATGATCCCCAGGGCAGCCAGCATTACAAAAGAGAAGATCAATTTAGGATAAATCCTTTTCTTCTTTGGCGGACAACAGTTACCGTCACAATTACAAGTTTCGGGATTTAGAAGATCATTCCCTGCACTATTGGTATTTTCTTTATCTCTCATGGTTATCAAAATAGTTTTATTGACCCATTGCAGGTTTTATCTTTTCGTTATAAAATGATAAAAAGCCTGTTTTTATTTCATCCCTTACTCTGCGGAAAACAGGAAGCACTTCTTCTAAGGTACCGACTGCTTCAGCCGGGTCATCGAAACCTATATGGATCCTGTTTTTAACCTTTCCAATAAAAGCCGGGCAAGATTCGTTCGCCCCACCACAAACGGTAATCACATAATCAAAAGGCTCGGATAGAAACAGATCCACACTTTTAGGTTTATTCCTTGAAATATCAATCCCGAGTTCGTTCATAACCGCCACAGCATTAGAATTTACCTGAGTAGCGGGCTGCGTTCCCGCGGAATAAACTTCAAGGCGGGAATCGAAAGATTTCATGAATCCTTCTGCCATCTGGCTTCGGCATGAGTTACCGGTACATAAAATCAATATTTTCATTTTATTTGCAATTAAAATTACCCGGGACATTTATGATTCCATACAGTTCCTGGAAGGCTTTGCCCAATTCACATATTTTCTTTGGATCAAGGCAATAGTTGACCTTGACCCCATCTACATGCCCCTGAATCAGTCCGGCATTTTTCAATTCCTTTAAATGTTGGGTAACTGTGGTCCGGCTTAAGGGTAACTCATCAGAAATATCACCAGTAATACAAACCTTTGTCTCTGCCAGGTACTGCAAGATTGCAAGCCTGGCAGGATGAGCCAATGCCTTGAATAAAACTGCGGCAGTGCTTAGCTTAGAATCAAAAAGATCCGTTTTCGCGTATGCCATATGAATTTACGATTTTAAGAATTAACAATTTTTCCTTCATTCAGGTGCAACTTCATTGTTCCATAACCGGCAGCAACCGGGCTGTGAGTTACCATAATGATGGTAATTTTATTCTCCTGGTTAATCTTCCTCAGGAATTCCAGTATTTCAAGTGACAATGCAGGATCCAGGTTACCTGTAGGTTCATCAGCCATTATAATCTGGGGCCTGTGGACGATTGATCTCGCAATTGCCACACGCTGTTGCTGACCAACGGAAAGTTCACGGGGAAGATGATCGGTTCTGTCGGCCAAGCCTACATAATCAAGAATTTCAGATGCACGTTTATATTGTTCTTTTTTCGGAACCTTCTCGAGTGCAAGCGGGATCATGACATTCTGGATCGTTGTAAGGTAAGGGATCAGAGCAAAACTCTGAAGAATATAACCAACCGATTTTTTGCGAATTTCGGTAAGTTTCCTGTCGTTGATGTTATCGATGCGTTTCCCATCAAAGATGATATTGCCGGAAGTAAGCCTGATAAGCCCGAAAAGGGAAAGCAATAACGTGCTCTTTCCTGACCCTGAGGGTCCTGTAACAGTTACAAAATCTCCTTTCTTCACCGAAAATGATACACTATCAAGAGCATTAATTAAGCCACCGTTATGCTGGTATTGTTTTAAGATATTTTCACCTTGTAAAATCATATACTAATCCTCCTGCAGGTTTGAATGTGGATCAAATTTAGCGGCCAGGTATGTTGGGAAGAGTGAACCTGCCAAAGAAATGGCGACAGATAGAAGAATCGACCATAAAAGGTATATATACACAGGTTTTACAATAATACCTGCCAGATAGGGTCCCAGTATAACTCCGGCCAATGTTCCTATCAGAAAACCAAGAATCCCTCCTGCTACACCCAGGATAAGAGCCTTTAACAGGAACATTTTATAAATGGTCCTTCGCTCTGCTCCCATCATGCGGAGGATTCCGATTTCCCGTTTTCTTTCATTGACATTGGCCCAGATATAATTACCGATTGAAATTCCACCAACAAAAAAGATAATGATCAACATGACCAGGGTCACTTTTTTCATCAGTTGGTTTGTCTCAATCTGAGTTGAAACAATCTGACCAATCGTTGTGACTCTGGTATCAGGAAGAATATTGCGAAGTTTACTAAGCAATCCTTCAGAAATCGCATTACAACAACCCATGATCTCGATGGCAGAAACCTGGTTTTCGATTCCCAACAGATGCTGAACATCCTTGAGGTTGGCAAAAATACGATCGTCATCTACAGTACCGGTCTCAGGAAGTACTTTGACCACCTTGAATTCCTTTCCCATGATGGTGACCTGGCTGTTGGCTGAAAGCTTTAACAGGCGTGCAACCTGGGAACCAGCAATACAATCGTTGCTCAAAAGCGTATCTATTGCCTTACGCTTTAGCTTTTCATCCTCCATGCCATGCGATTTATTAACCGACTCGGTGGGAGCGCAGGCCGCCTTAACTTCAGCCCCCACTAAACCCGATGATTGCCACAATGGTTTGGAGGCAATCTCACTTTTGGGAAGAATGCCAGTAAGAACAATAGATTGACCGTTTACTTTAACTCTTCGAGTCAGTTTTGGGGACATATTGTCAACACCGGCAATAGTGGAGGTAAGTATTCTCTCAACGTAATCCATGGGCAATGTAGGCGCGTCGATATCGGAGGTATAGTAATTATCAATGCTTGCTCCCTGGGGTAAGACAAGAATATTCGCACCAAGATTATCAAGATTCCTGGCAACGTTTTGTTCAGAGACAACCGAGACACTCTGAATAGCTACAATCACTGCAATGCCAAGAGTAATAGCCAATAATCCAGTAATTAATTGTGATTTCCTTTTCCACAATTCTATCAGGACAAGTTTTGAAATTGTCATAGCAAAAGAATTAGTATCAGTGAGAAAGTCTATTTACAGCCACCTGCCTTTGCTCCACCAGGACAGCAGCTGCTGGCAGGCGCTTTTTTGGCCGAGCTAACCAGGGTATTGACATCCGTAAGACCAGCATGTGTTCCAGTAACCTGACCAGCTGAATTAATTACATAGGTAACAGGTTCCTTTGCATTGACATCACATTTCAGCGTCTGAAAGAGTTTCGTCTCTTTCTTATCATCCAGCGAAACCTTGACAGTCACACTCTTATTATCCATTTTACTGCAAGCTGTTGCACAATTGTTCATGATGTCTTTCTGAGAAGGCATTGCGTCCTTATAAACAACAACATAAACTGACTTCCCATCAGCCAGGGCTTTAATCAGCTCGGAAGTCTTTGGAGTAGGTACCAGGTCAACGAGTTTCTCTGCAGTTGCATCCTTGAGGACAAGCCCACCTGAAGGTGTTCCATTTTTATCCAGAACAAGAACCAAAGGCAAAGGAGCACCAGCCAAGCGATACTTTGCCACTAAGGAGCTATTTGCAGCATCGGAAGTGTTCATTTTTACAATCACTGATGAAGATTTAAGGCTCTTTTTTGCATCATTAGCCATCGCAAATGCCTTATCGGCATCAGCTCCGGCTGTGCTGTAAGCTACGAGAAAGACCACTTTGCAGGATTTGTTGGCACTCTCAATCTCAGTTGCAGTCTGTGCATTGGCACGGATCAATCCTGTAACAAGCAGAAACAGGACTAACATTGTTTGAATTCTTTTCATGGAGTTTGATTTTTAATTGTATCGCAAATATACGTTATATTTTGAAATGACGTATTAATACGTTAAAAAATGCATGATGTGAGAAAGATAAGGTTTCATCAATGCTGGCATTTCAATATAACTTAAGAAAATTCAATATTAACGGTCCGGCCTTCTCCCAATTTTCCTGATTTATGTAATACATTACCTTGGGAGGTTCAAAACTAGCGTTGATCAAACCAGCATTTTTAAGTTCTCGTAAATGTTGAGAAACAGTAGCCTGAGCTATCGGCATCTGATCTACAATATCCTGGCAACTGCACTTTTTTACCTGGTGCAAATATTTCAGAATTGATATCCTTGCAGGATGGCCTAAAGCTTTTGCAATCCTTGCAACTAATATATCATCCTGATTATAAACGATACCTGTTGATTGGCTCAAATCTTCGGAATTAAGGTTTAATTTTCTGGTAAAGTGATATCAGGTAATGATCATAATAGCCAGCAATAGTCTGCTCAACTTCCGCTAAAGGTTTAACAGGAACCAGGTCCACTACTTCAGAAAATGTCAATCCCGATTTAAAAAGAGTTTCTGTTGTGCCGCTTAGCATTTCTGAGATCACTGATTTGGCTTCGGATTCATCCATACCGAAGGAAACTGCAAGTGCCCTTAATTTCTCAATCTGGGGCCAGAAATAAGTGTGTCCCATGGCACTGATCATTGCATATGCTTCAATCTTCGACTCTGCCACTTCAGGAAATGCTCCAAGGGGTTTCATTATCTCTGTCAGTTGAGCTTTTCTATCATCAGACATTAATGGTGAAAAGCAAACCGGGTTTATTCCTTGGTTAATAATGGAGGAAGCACTGGGATTGATGCGGGCCAGGTTAGAAAATCCTCCAAGGCCCTCTGACATTTTTTGAATGGTAAGCTTAGGGGCCAATGATACAAGGATTGAATCAGGCTTTACATGATCCCTGATTTTAGCCAGTGTCTCCATCATGACCGGTGGATGGACCGCAAGAAATACAATGTCGGCCGCCGTAACAGAAGACAGATCCGTAGATGACGTGTGAATTTCAGGAAATTTCGACTTTAATGCAGATAATACCGCTTCCTGGGGATCAAAAACCAAAATTTCTTTAAACGATTTTGAAACATTTTTGTAGGCAGTCAGGAAGATCCTTGTGATCCTTCCTCCACCAATAAATCCGATTGATGTTGTTTCCATAAGTTTACTCCTCCATTTTGGGTTGGTTGGATTTGCGAGCCCTGGCACGGGCCTGGATCGCCATAAAATCAATTTTCTTTGTTAATCTGAATGCAATTGCATAGCCAAATGTCATCTGAATTCCATTATAGTATTTATATAAGGGGATATCGCCGAATGCCGAAAGATACCAGTTATGCTTAAACGCATATGTGACCTGGGGTGTGAAATATACGACATCATAACCTGAAGCATCCACAATTTCGTTGTTTTCCCTGCTTGATTTTCCACGAAACTCATTCCGAAGCTGGAAATCAAGAATTAAGCTTTTCCAGGGCCGATAATTGAAATAGATAGCGCCAATCCATTGATCCCCATACTTATAATAAAAGTTGTCGGATTGGATCAACTGAGAATATTCATATGAGGCAAACCCGGCAATTGCCGTTTTCCCAAACCCCTTTGAAACGAATATAGTTGCAAGATATCTGAAAGCGCCTGATGACGGTTGAACCGAAATGGGCAGCTGCACATTATCTACCTCCTGATCAAACACTCCAACGGGAAACTTCACCCCAATAGTCGGCGAAATTGTGAGACGAAGCTTAGAATTGCTATAGGCATTGAATTTGAGATAAAGTGCAGCATCTCCCAGGCCATATCCCTTGTAAGAATCCACACCCGGGGTTACGAGCGATTTATTAATGGAATAACCCAATTCGGTAAGTACCGTAAGCCAGTTGGTGGCACCATATCCGACCTGCAATTCCATATAATTACTGAATGCAACTTCCTGAAATGGGAGTTCAGTAAAGTGGGCATCCCCGATATAATATGGCCCTGAATGACTATAACGGTAGGTAAGAGAAGCAGTAAGTATCCTTGATTGAAGAGCAGGTTGTTCTGCATCACTGATAAATGGATTGCCTGAAGTACAGCACTGAGCCCATAACCCAGATCCATAAATCAGGAAAAATATCAATAATGAAAACTCTTTTAAACGACTCATATATTTCCGTTAATATTCCAGGGCTACTCATTAAGGACACGGATCATAACCGTATCGGAAACTGCACCAGTAGAATTGGATAAAGTACAGGTAATTGTATTTAGTCCAATGCAACTATAACAGGCCGAATATTTTACAATCTTTCCACTTCCTTTAAGTTTACCGTGATTGGCTTTCCAAGTATAAAGTAGATTGTCACCAACCGCTTCCATAGTGATGACCGCTGTATCAAATACTTTCACCGGATTCACAGAGGTCGTAAGGCTAATAATTTTAATATCGGCAGATGGCGTGCTATCCTTCTTTTTAGAACATGCCAAAAGGCTCACCGCTAAAAGGATTAATACAAAATAAATTTTACTCATAAAATCACTATTTAGAATTGATTTTCTGAAACTCTTTATTTAAATCATCAAACGAAAAGTATCCCGTATGACGAAAAACTTCCTTACCTGTTATATCCAATAAAACCTGTGTTGGAATAACCGCTATACCATAATACTTCATCATGTCCTGGTTAACAGGTTTCAGGACATTCAGAAATTGCACTTTTATCTCTGACGGGTAAGCTAACCTTACCTTCTCCATCACCTTTTCCATCATCCTGCAGGAACTACAACCGGTAGCTCCAAATTCAAGAAATGTTATGTGGTAACTTTCGCCGTTTTTCGTATAGTTAAATGCTGAATCCGCATATTGCGAAATCCCTTTCACGACAGAGGTCCCGGCCTGTTCCTTCATTTTTGCAGAAATGAGATTGTTCATGCTATCCTTAAATAGAAATAGTAAAACAAGGAACAGAACAGCCAGGGTGATGAATAAAATGCTCATCACAGATTTCAACATTGAGGTCCTTCTATTGTCAGTTTCCATTAATAAAAGTAATCCTTTAACAGTTCATCAATCCATACTTTAATTTCAGCTTTTGATGGTACTCTCCCATCGGAAAACACTTTGTCATTAATAATCAAAACTGGTGTTGAGGTACCAGCTTTTTCAGTATACATAGGATCCTGTTCTACTTTCTGAATATCTGCCTGATATTGGTATTCCTTTATCAGCCGGTGGCAAATATTCTCAAGTTTAAGACATTGCTGGCATTCAGGGCAGACGATTTTAATTTCGATCATTTTAGAATTTTTTGAATATGCTTTCCTAAAATTAATGTTCTTGATGAGATATCATTCACTGCCGCAGCCACAACCATGAAACGATTTTCCAGAATAAGCATCAGGACTGATACTCCCAATCATTTTTACAATCTCATCAGTGACCTGGTCTATCATTTGGCGATGTTCGTCCTTAAGATCCTTATTTCTGACGATTTTTGTGTTAAGCGCATTTTCGTTTCCAATGATTTTCGACACATCAATAGAACCGCTGATTTTACCGCTAAACTTCTCAGTGCTTCTTTTAGCACATAGTTTATCACAGCCGTCAACCGATATTGTAGGAAACACTTTTGCAAAGTTTCTTTCTTCTTCACCGCCTGCAAGATAGAGCGGTAAACAGAGTGTTACTGTATCAATGAATTTAAGTTCTTCAAGAACTTTCCTTGTGGCGAGCCTTGAAATGGTTCCACCGAGACATTCCTCGCCACTACAGGATAATACGCCTACTTTCAAAACAGACATTAAGATTCCTCCTTAATTTATTTCATTTATTTTTCTCGCTATCTTTTCTGCGATTTCACTTATTACTGCTTCGCCATCAGCGCTAAGCTGTGTTGGTGAACCAAACTTTTTTCCTTTATGTTCCTTGACCGTATCTAGAACCTTAATTTCTTCAACGACTACTCCTCCGGTTAATGTGACATTTTTCGCAGCACACATTTTGGGGCAACCATCAACGGTAATGCAATCATAGCCTTCAATTTTTTCCTTTACTTCTTTATCACCGGTTACAATGTACGCAAGGCAAACCGTTTCAGATTTATCAGGACATAATTCAATAACCGTTTTTAAAACCGCTTCCCTTGCCATTAGTCCGAAAACCTTACCAATGCCACTACAAGGAACAACTTTTACTTTTTTATCCATTTATTTCCTCCACCTTCTTTTTCATGATTTCAAAATATTTATCGAAACCTATCAGAAGCTCTTTATCATCCTCAAATTTTGTCAATTCAATCTCTGCTACCCAACCCAATTCGTAGGGATTCTCATTGAGCAGTTCCGGCTTGCCTACAAGCTTTTCATTGATTGAGATAACCTTTCCACTTACAGGTGAAACCAATTCAAAGACCGACTTTGACGATTCAATCTCTCCAAGTTCGCCGAACTGGTCAATTTCAGCACCAATTTCGGGTGGTGTAAAATATAAAATGTCAGAAAGATTCTGCTGGACGAAATCTGTGACGCCTATTCTGGCCCGATTTCCTATTACATAGGCCCAGCAGTCATTTTCGTTAAAGAAGACCTCGCCGTTCTTTGGTATCCTGAAGATAAATTTGCCATTCTGAAAGGTCTCGTAAAGGAATTCACAAGACATTGCAGATTCACTGGGGGGAGGAACTATATTATCATCATTCTTATTAAGTTCATCGAAAAGAGTTTCCAATAAAGATTGTTCCTGGTCAGTGATCCTGAGGTTGTCGTTTAGCTTAATACCATGACCTTTGGCTTCTTCGGCAATGATTATTTTTTTGGTGATCTTAAGACCCTTTTCAGCAGCCAGTTTGCTTGCACATCGTGTTAGGCATCCATCTATAACCAGAAGGGGTCTCTCACTTGCAATTTTATTATATTTCTTGTCGGATACCCTGTAAAAAACCGGGCACAGTATCTCATTTTCAGCACTCTCACAAAGTTTTAGCGCGAGTTCCCTGGAAATCAGCCCAGCGCATTTATCCAATCCGTTACACGGCAGAATGGCAAAGTGATCAATCATGGGTTTCCATCTCCTTCCTTATTTCCTTAATACGCTGCGTAGTCATATTCTTATCCGGAAATGAAAGTGCATCCACACCGCAGGTCTTCGAACAAGCCCTGCAAAAAACCACACAATTATCCGGATTCTTTACAATCAACCGGATCTCTTCATTTTCTCTGACCTCGAACACTTTATGTGGGCAGAATTCTACACATTCCATGCAATAATCGCATTTGGAATAATCGATGGTCGGCTTCCAGTTGATCAGGCTGCGTTCGACTCCCATGAAAGTTGTTTCACTCATTTTGATTCCTCCAATTTTACAAGAGCTGCATTCACTTTTTCAATCGCCTGATCGGTTGTCATGTCGCGAATATCAATAGCGGTTAAATCCTTGCCTACATCGAGACCGGCTTCTGCAAAGGCATCTTTAAACATCTTTCGCTGCATATTGAGAGCACAAGCTCCGATAACAACTTTCCGATGCGCTTTCAGATAATCATTTAAGAACCGATCTCCGTCTTCCTCACAAAGCTGAGGGTGGATAAAGCCATATTCAACCGGCAATTCGATTCTTACTCTGTTGATAAAGTCCCATATATCCATTTGTGAGAATCCGGGGCATTTCCCGGTGCAAACGCACATAATAAATCCAGGTTTTTCCTTTTCTGACATAAATCAATTTTTAAA
>JAPLDL010000006.1 GCA_026391735.1 Bacteroidota bacterium
CATCAGATAATGATTCCCGAATATTGTCATGATTTTAATAGGTTATAATGCAGGCAAATAACTTTATTTGTTTGTAAATTGCTGTAACTATTTTAACTTTCATCCTTCTAATGAAAAATCAAATATCAAATTTAATCCATTTAATATGAAAAAATCAATTGCTTTTGTGATTATTGTATTCCTGATGGCCTCCTTCGCAGGGCATGCCCAGGACATGAAACTTGACGAGGTTTTAAACGCTTACTATAAAGCTACCGGTCTAGAAAAAATGAAAGACTGGACTACCCTCAGGGAAAATAGAAAAACGATTGCCGGGGGTATGGAATTTCCTTTCTCCATGACAATGAAACGCCCTTTGAAATTAAGAATCGAAGCTGAGGTTCAGGGAAACAAAATGATTCAGGCTTTCGACGGACAGGCAGGTTGGAGTGTCGTGCCCTGGTCGGGATCATCAGTTCCGCAGGATATGACCGCCGATGAGATCAAAAGCATGAAGGACCAGTCAGATATGGAAGGATCATTGTATAACTGGAAAGAAAAAGGCCACCAAGCTGAACTTCTTGGCAAAGAAGATATGGAAGGATCTTCAGTTTATAAGATAAAGCTTACCAAAGCCAATGGAGATATTGATACATACTTTATCGATGCCGAGAATTTTATTTTATTAAAAACATCTTCCAAAGTTAAAATCCAGGATAATGAAGTGGAAAGTGAAAGCCTGTTCACAAATTACAAGGAAGTAAGCGGGGTATTAATTGCCGGAAATATCACCAGTAAAGTTAAGGAACAGACTGTATCACAGGTCGTGATTGATAAAACTGAGTTTAATATCCCCGTCAGCGACAGCCTGTTTGTAAAGCCCGCAATAAAAAAATAAGACCTAAAACCTGTTCGTATGAAATTGGTGATCAAAGTCTGTTTCGCCTCCCTCTTATGTATTGCAAATACATGGGTAGAGGCCCAGGACCATGTGAAAGTCGATGAAAACACCTTTGGCGACATCCAGGCCCGCCAGATCGGCCCGGCAATCATGAGCGGCCGGATAACAGCCCTGGACGCGGTGGACCACAACCCCGCCCTGGTGTATGTTGGAGCTGCCACTGGCGGACTATGGAAGTCAAAGAACTACGGGACTACTTTCAAACCGGTCTTTGATAAGTACAATCAATCGATCGGCTCCATCGCCATTGACCAGCAACACCCCGATACAGTCTGGGTTGGTTCAGGCGAAGTCTGGGTCAGAAACTCCGTATCGGTAGGTGACGGTATTTACCGTACGAATAATGCAGGGGAAACCTGGAAACGAATGGGTCTTGAGAAAACCGAACGGATTGCAAAAATCCTGGTCCATCCGAAAAATTCGGATGTCGTTTTTGCTGCCGCCCTGGGTAACCTCTGGAGTTCAAACACCGACCGTGGCCTTTACAAAACGGCCGATGGAGGAAAAACCTGGGAGAAGGTCCTGTATATTGATGAAAATACAGGCTGCAGCGATATTGCCATCGACTGGAATAACCCTGATATTATGTATGCAGGGATGTGGGAGTTCCGAAGAACACCCTGGTCTTTCAGCTCGGGTGGAAAAGGCAGCGGCCTTTACCGCTCTTCAGATGGAGGAAAAACCTGGTCAAAGATCACCAGCGGCATGCCTGATGGCATGCTTGGAAGAATCTCGGTGTCGGTGAGCCCGGTCAAATCAGACCTGGTGTACGCATTAATAGAAGCTGAGAAAACCGGGTTGTACCGTTCATCCGATAAAGGGAACACCTGGAAGATGGTCACCCAGTCAGAAGCTGTGAATGACCGCCCCTTTTATTTTTCATTCCTGGCACTTGACCCCCTCGACACGAACATCATTTACAAACCCGGCTTCAACCTGAATAAAAGTACCGACGGAGGAAAAACCTTCAGCTCAGCTGCTGTCGAAGGCGGGAACTACCATGGTGACTGTCATCCGGTATATATCAGTAAAAAGGATAACAGCCTTATTTATATGGGGACGGATGGCGGGGTGTATTATTCCATGGATAAGGGCAATACCTGGCGTCTGATGAGAAACCTGCCCGTTTCCCAGTTTTATCATGTGAGCTGCGATAACGCCGACCCTTTCAATGTTTACGGTGGTTTGCAGGATAACGGATCCTGGTTTGGCCCTTCCAGGTCATCCAATGGCATCACAAACAGTAGCTGGAAAAGCGTAGGGTTTGGTGATGGATTTTATGTGTATTGTGATAAACTCGATTCCAATATCCTTTACTGGCAGTTCCAGGGTGGAAAAATTGCAAGGTATTACCAAAATACAGGACAGTACAAATCACTGATACCTTTCAAAGATAAAGACAGCAAAGAGCTGAGATTCAACTGGAATGCCCCGATGGTATTCAGTCCAACCAGCAACAGGTTCTATGCAGGGGCTCAATACCTGTTTAAAACAAACAACCGGGGGGATACCTGGACACGGATATCACCCGACCTCACGACCGATGATCCTAAAAAACTTAAACAGGAAAAATCGGGGGGGCTTACCGTTGATAACTCATCCGCCGAAAACCATTGTACCATTTATACCATTAATGAATCGCCTCTCGACAGCCTGATCATATGGGCCGGGACCGATGACGGCAACCTCCAGGTCACGGCAAACGGTGGAAAGACCTGGACTAACGTCGTTGGTAATGTACCAGGACTTCCTGCCAATACCTGGTGCTCCTATGTTGAACCAGGGCATTTTGATAAGAATACGGTATATGTGACTTTTGATGGACACCGCCTTGGGGATAAAACACCCTATGTTTTCAAGTCGGCCGACCTGGGAAAAACCTGGAAAGCCTTAGCTGATACAACGATCAAGGCATATTGCCATGTGATCAAAGAGGACCAGGTAAAATCGGATCTGCTTTTCCTTGGCACCGAAGGAGGACTTTACCTGAGCATCGACGGCGGGCAAAACTGGTGTTTCTTCAAAGGAAACGTCCCCAAAGTCCCTGTGATGGATATAGCATTCCAACAGCGTGAGCAATCACTGGTACTGGCTACTCATGGCAGGGGGATCATGGTCATCGATGACCTGTCTCCATTCAGGCAGGTCTCTAAGGATGTACTCGATGCGGATGTCAGATTCCTGCAACCCAAAGATTTTATTATCAGAGAAGGCACCTACACCCAGCAATGGAACGGAGATGATGAATACATCGGACAGGTTCCCCAGGATGCAGCGCCAATTGTATATTATATGAAGAAAAGGCATATCTTCGGAGATATACATCTTGAAATTTATGATGCCGGGGGAAAGATGATAAAGAGGCTGCCCGCCGGCATGCGCAAAGGGGTCAATGTTGTTCAGTGGACTATTCAGATGAAACCACCTAAAGTGCCAGTCTCCCCCCAGATGGAAGGCTACGCATTTGCAGGTCCGAATTATTCGCCAGGCGAATATACAGTAAAGTTGTTCAGGAATAACGATGTGTATGAGTCGAAGATCCGCCTGTTGCCCGATCCTAAATCCATGTATTCCATACAGGACCGTGAGGTACGGCAACAAGCTGTCATGAAAGCATATAACATGCTTCAGTCGCTCGCATTCTCCGACAGGCTGGCCCGTGATGTCCGGGACCAGTCAAAGAATCTTTCAAAATCTGCATCCAAATCCCTTTCGAAGAAACTTCTCACCGTCTCGGTACGGATGGACACCCTGCATGGCAGGATCGTTTCAACCAAGGAGGGGAAAATAACCGGAGAGGAAAGGCTGAGGGAAAGGATTGCATTTATCTACGGTTCAATCATGCAATACCCGGGACGACCAACCGATGCTCAGGTTCAGGGGATAGAACTCCTTGAAAAAGAAGCAGCAAAGACCCAGGATGAAGTGAATACTCTCATCACCCAGGAGTTGCCAAAGCTGAATCAGGAACTTGTAAAGGATAAACTGGCCGAAATAAAATTAATTTCTCAGGAGGATTTCAGCAAAGAACCCTGAGAAGGAGCTTACGTTAAAACCCTCTATTGCATTTTCGCCGCTTAATCTGTATTTTTGTATTCCCATTCAGGAATCAACAAAAATCAATATTAACCTTAAACACCTACGCGTATGTCAAAAGGACAAGATGTTAAAAAGGCAGTCAAGAAAGAACCCACGAAGACGCTGAAAGAAAAAAGGCAGGAAAAAAAGGAAAAGAAAGAAAAGAAAAGCAAGTATTAAGCCGGCAAAAACCGGCAGCTCGCCGTCAAAAGAAAAACCCTGTAGCACAGATTGTTACAGGGTTTTTTCTTATTATTTCTGCGGACTGGACGAGACTCGAACTCGCGACCTCCGCCGTGACAGGGCGGCATTCTAACCAGCTGAACTACCAGTCCTTCATTCAGGCTGCAAAAGTAAATTAATTTTCCGGATTCTCAAAATAAATTATAATTCTTGCTTATAAAATCCGGTTGTTTTCAAATCGTAGAATTTCAGACCGAGCTTCCGTGCCTGGTCACACCAGTGTATAACCCTTGGCCGGGAAGCAGTCGATACATTCATTATTATTCCCGGGCTGAAAATGGATTTAAGTTGTTCCATCCTGTATGCTGTGTTATTGCAGATAAGCAGGATGTCGGTATGGATTGTTACTCCCGGTTTTTTACTTAAACCTTTTTCCAGGAGATAGATCTTCCTATCCCCTATGATAATCATATTCCCGAACCTGCCTGCCTCGTGAAAACCAGCAGCCTTTTGCCAGCCCTTGAAATTTATCCAACGTTCCTGTACAGATTTCACCCGGCATGCCATCCGTTCGTTACCGATCTGGTCAGCGATAAAGAGGTCCTTCTTCATCCGCATACCTGAATAAAAACAAAGTTCCCGGTTTCCCCTGACATACCTGATTATATACCCTTGCCTCCCCTGGTATACGTATAGACTTGAATGTGATGAGAGGCTCATTTTTTCAATCGCAAACACAACATAAAGAATAATCAGGCAGGATAAGGCAAACATCAGAGCCCTTGGTTTTTTACCTGTAAAATACAGAAATAGAGACAGAATGAATATATATAGCAGGCAAACTTCAAATTTATTCGGAAAGAAACCGGTACTCACTGCACCGGGCAGGTTACCTATCCATAAAACACATGAATTCAATAAAGTCAGAAGCAATTTTAAAGCTGAAATCGCAAGGCCTCCCAGGATGGGGATAGAAGAACAAATCAATCCCAGGATACCGAACAGGATTATACCATTCGACAAGGGAACAATAATGAGATTGGAAAGGATAAAATAGTTGGGAAAGCGGTGAAAATAATAGATACACAGGGGGAAGGTTGCAATTTGTGCCGCTATTGAGACTGCAACCAACGCCCATATTTTACCAGGGAGCCAGTACCGGGTTACATAAAGGTCATAAATAGGTTTATACATAATGACTATCCCTATCACTGCCAGGTATGACAGCTGAAATCCAAGGTCAGTAATAATTGCAGGATCCATTATCAATAAAAAGAAAACGGAGGCGCTGATCACATTCATCATCTCAGGTTTCCTTTTGATGGCTTTGCCTGCAATCAGAAAGCTGAGACAGGTTGCAGCTCTCAACACCGCCGGGGAGAATCCGGTAACTGCCGCATAAGCCCAGATAAACAGGATTTCCACCAAAAGTTTCAAATAAATCCCATACCTGGATTTTATCAGAAAAGATAGAATTGTCTCAAGGAAAAGAAAAATAATTCCTACATGCATCCCTGAAACCGAAAGTATGTGCATTGTTCCGCTTGCTGCAAAAGCCGATTTAAGGCTGCTGTCAATCTCGTTTACATAGCCGAGGAGCAATGCTGCTGCAACTGAAAACTCCTGACCATCCAGTCCCTTGTCCCTGAAGATCCTCAACAGTTTGTCGCGCAAAGCAAATGCAAATTCTTCTGGCGTTTTCCGTTTTATGCACGGGAGGGGGAAACAGTGGTCGGCCCGGCAATTGATCTCATACCTTACACCTTTGTTATAAAGATACTCCCTGAAATTAAAGGAATGTTCGGCTCTGAAAAATTTCAAAGTCACGGGCCTGCCGTAAAGCATATAAAAATGTCCGTATTCGGGAGCGGAAGTTGTTTTATTTCCATAAATGGTCAGGTAGATTTTGGTGTTCAAAGATCTCCAATGGCCTGAATCCCTGGAGGATACCAGGTTTACAATCACCTTCGACGTACCGGATCTTATGGAGGGGCAATCACTAACCCTTACGAGTAAAATGATATTGGAATCAAATTCAGGAGAATGGCCATTGGCAGATTCTTTCCTGATTTGAGCAAGCTGGAACCCTGAAGAAAAAAAAGAAAGCAGGATGATTGAACCGGTCATCCACCGGTTTTTATATGCCCGAGAAAACCAATATAGCAGAAAGAGGGCGAACCAGGCAGGCAGCAAAAATAAATAAAAGGAAAGGGCCGGAATTGCACCTGGCCATTGCTGCCCGGCTATGATCCCGGCTACAAAAGGAAAAACCAGCCTGAGTAAAGGCAGAGGTCTCCAGGGATTCATGTTGCTTCATCATTATCTCAGAACTTAATCCGGGAAATGACGAAAAGTGACATTACTTTTTGCAATATTTAAAACTATAAGACCCGGCTTTATCATTTCCCAGCTCTATTGCCTTCTCCCAATCAGCGCATGCCTCTTCCAGCTTTCCAAGATATTGCCTGGCCACTCCGCGGTTTGTAAAGGCTTCATCGTTATCAGGCTGCAGATCAATGACCTCACTATACGTTTTAATTGCGTCATCATATAGTTTCATGTACATCTGGGCGAGGGCTTTATTCATCCTTGCCGATACATCCCCTGACCTCATGGCGATGACGAACCCGAAATCGATTATTGCATCCTGGTACTGTCCGGTTGCCGCCCTGGCTGCTCCCCTGCTTGCAAAATAATCAGCCTGGGAGGTGTCCAACCGGATGGCTTCATTAAAATCCTGTATTGCGGCAGAAAAATCTTTCTGATTATAATGGCATAATGCCCTGTTATAGTATGCTTCAGGGAATACAGGTTTATACTGTAGAGCCCGGCTGAAGTTCATAATCGCTTCAGTATAATTTCCCATTTCCATAAGGTCAAGCCCTTTATTGTGATAGGCATCAGGGTAATCGGCTTTTAGTGCAAGTGCTTTTGAATAATCCCTGATCGCCCCGTCATAATCTTTCAGCCCGTCCTTTGCTAAAGCACGGTTGAACCAGGGCTCAGGAGATGCCTGGCGCAGTTCCAGAACGCGGTTAAAATCTTCTATTGCACCCTGGTAGTTTTTTAATTCATACCTCACGACCCCTCTGTTATAAAACGCCTCTGCACTGGAGGAATCCATCGCCACTGCTTTATCCAGGTCCTTCAATGCCTGCTGGTAATCACCGAGTGTCGCTTTAAGGATACCCGAATCAATAAATATTTTGTTAGGCTTGATACGGGCAGGAACCTGCCCGATGGCCCAGTTCGAAAACAGAAAAAATATGAGGAGAAACGTAACAACCTTCCGCATCGAAGGATCACTTGCAATTTTTAATGATCAGGTCTTTGGCTTCAGCTACTCCCAGGTCAAAAGCTGTATTCCAGTCTTTGCAGGCTCCTTCGGTATCGCCCAGGAATTGTTTGGCCCGGCCCCGGTTAGTAAAGGCATCTGCATATTTAGGCCTTATTTCAATGGCCTTGTTGAAATCAACCAATGCTCCTTTGTAATCGGTAAGCATCAGTTTGGCCGCACCCCGGTTATTGTAGGCAGAAGAATTCTTAGGGTCACGTTTCAACGCAGTATTGTAATCAATGATCGCTCCGTTATAGTCCTGAAGATAGTGATGACACATGCCCCGGTTTGTAAAGACATCCTCAAAAGCAGAGTCAAGTTTTACAACATTATCATAATTATCAAGAGCTCCCCTATAATCCTGTTTCATCATTTTCACTGCAGCGATATAATTAAACGTAAAAGGGTTTTTACGATCATAGGAAACCGAAATAAACAAGTCCTTCTGTGCACTATCGAGCTCATTGAGATAATACCGGGAAGCCCCGCGAATATAATATGCTTTGGGATTATTCTTTAACAAAGCAATAGACTTGGTCTCATCTTCAACCGCCTTACTGTATTTGGCAGTCAACATATAGCAATATCCCCGGTTCATATAAGCCTGAGGGTTTTCTATGGCTTTCAACGACTTGGTGAACTCCCCGATGGCACTTTCATAGTCTCCGTCTTTTGCTTTCTTCAGGCCTTCCTGAATGAACCCCTGGGCTTCCTTTTGCTGAGGCGTAAGCTCTTTGGGAGGCATTGCTCCCTTAGGGCGCTCCTGTAGATTCTTCTCGCCCGGCTTTTTTTTGGTGCTGTCAGCATACAGAGGGACCTTGGTGACTATAGTTTGCGGTTGCTGTTTCTGTGTCTGAGTCTGAGCCATGATGCCACCGTTAAGCCCAAAAGCAAACAAGCTTAATAAAATAACAATCGTTTTATTCATTCCTGTAATTTTCTGCATATTCTCGTTCTGTTAATTATCCTTTTTATTAACTGCATTCTCGCTTAAATATTGTATCATTTTTAAAGCAGCTCTTCCTGAAGCGCCTTTCCCTCCAAGCAACTCCCTTACACGGGAATAGCCTTCAAATATGTCTTTTTGCTGCCCGGGATCAAGAAGCCGCTTCAGCTCGTTCACTATCGTATGTGAATTACAATCATTCTGAATAAGTTCTTTTACCACTTGCTGACCTGCAATAAGGTTCACAAGGGAGATGAAATCCACTTTGATTATCCTCCTGGCAATTTCATATGAAAAGGGGTTGCCTTTATAGCAAACCAGCTGAGGTACATTCATCAGGGCAGTTTCAAGAGTAGCTGTCCCGGAAGTGACAAGAGCAGCTGCCGAGTTGCTGAGCAGGTCATAAGTCTGGCCTTTAACAATTCCTGCCCGGGCTTCACCTAAAAGGGATCTGTAAAAGTCCTCCTTTATCGAAGGCGCTGCTGCCACAACAAACTGATGATCGGGAAATGAGGGAATGACCTCAAGCATAACCCTGAGCATGGCTGTAATCTCCATCTTACGGCTTCCCGGAAGCAGTGCAATAAGCGGTTTATCCTCCAAGCCGTTTTCACTGATAAAAGAACCCCGGTCTTTGAGCTTCATACCCGGATAGATGACATCCAGCAACGGATGTCCGGGAAAATCGGCATACACCCCATGTCTTTGATAAAACTCCTGTTCAAAAGGCAATATCACGAACATATGTTCTACATACTCCCTGATTATCTTTACCCTTGATGCCTTCCAGGCCCAGAGCTGCGGAGAAATATAATAAAACACCCTGAGCCCCCTGGAAGACGCGAACTTTGCTATTCTCAGGTTAAACCCCGGATAATCGACAAGGATGAGCACATCAGGGTCAAACTGCCTGATGTCCTGCTTGCAAAATTTCAGGTTTCCCATTATCTCAAGCAGGTGGACCAGCACTTCCAAAAAACCCATAAAAGCAAGGTCACGGATATGCCTTACAAGGACAACCCCCTCCTTCTTCATCAGATCGCCACCCCAGCCCTGAAACGAAGCATCATGGTCAATAAGTTTTAGTTCCCTGACCAGATTCGAGGCATGAAGATCCCCCGAAGCTTCACCTGCTATAATGTAATACTTCATGAAAACCAGCTTGAAACAGGGTCTATCGCATCATAGGCTGTGAAGTCGAACTGCACAGGTACAACAGCAACAAAATCGTGTTCCAGGGCCCATTCGTCTGTATCTTTTCCATGCCCTGTTTTGATAAATACCCCTGTCATCCAGTAATATTGCTTACCATGAGGATCGGTCCTTTCAACAAAATCTTCCTGCCATGTTCCTTCAGCCTGTCGGCAAACTTTAATTCCCCTGATCTTCTTTTCAGGGATAGCAGGAATATTCACATTAAGGCACACTCCCACGGGAAGCTTTTGCCTGATAACCTCTGATATGATTTTTTTTACATAGGGGGCGGATGAGCTGAAGTCGGCTTCCGGTCTGTAGTCGGCGAGTGAAAACCCGGCCGAACTCACACCGGCAAGAGCTCCCTCGAATACCGCTGCCATTGTACCTGAATATATAATATTGATCGAGGAATTCGTTCCATGATTGATTCCCGAGAAAAGGAAATCCGCCCGCCTTTTAAGAACAACTTTAAATGCAAGTTTGACACAATCGGCAGGAGTGCCATTGCAACTGTACTCCTCATAATCTTTTTCCTTCACGATCTGATGCAGCCTTAAAGGATGGTTTACAGTTACCGCATGTGCAGTCCCCGACTGAGGCCTGTCGGGCGCGACCACGACCACCTTCCCGAAAGGCTTAACAATATCAATAAGGAATCTCAGCCCGGGCGCTTTAATACTATCGTCATTAGTCAACAGAATTAGCGGTTTCCTTTTCATAATTCAGCAAATAATTTGGCAATTACCAAATCAAAAAGTTAACAATTCCTCATATAATTCCTTGACAGGCAGCCCCATGATATTGAAAAAAGATCCTTCTATCTTACTAATGCCTATATAACCGATCCATTCCTGCACTCCATACCCCCCGGCCTTGTCGAAAGGCTGGAAATTCCTGATGTAATATTCTATCTCCTCCAGGCTGAGTTCCTTGAAATAAACCGTGGATTGTACATGAAAAGTTTTTTTCTTCTTCCTGGATTTAAGGCAAACAGCAGTGATCACATCATGCTTATTGCCCGACAGTTTTTTCAGCATGACCACTGCCTGATCATGATTGGCGGGCTTTCCAAGGATCTCGCTTCCCAGAACGACAATTGTGTCGGCTGCGATCAATATGGCTTTCTGATTCATCCTTGCAGTGTCGAAACTCGCAGCTTTGAGTTCGGCAAGATATATTGCAATCTCTTGTGGTGCCAGCCCTGCCGGATATTCCTCCTTGACACTGGTCGTGCAGATCTCAAAATCCAAACCTAGTTCCTTGAGCAGATACTGACGCCTGGGAGAAGCAGATGCCAGGACGAGATGGTAACCTTCTAAGCGTTTATTTATCATATAATTTGCTGATTGCTATAAGTTGCATTGATAAGACTCCTGCCACCATTATGATTTTACAGATATTACTCATAATATGGTATTCCTCCGGAGTATTGGATCTGAACGCCCGGTATATCAAATAGATCATTGGAAGAAGCGTAGTCAGGACCAAATACAGAAACACCATCATCAGCCCAAGCCGGTACAAAATTACAAGTGAGGAAACCAGGAGAATAATAGACAGCGCCACCAGTCCTGCAACGATCCACCTGCTTGTATTGATCCCAAGAACGATAGGGATACTGCGGCAACCTACTCTTGCATCGCCTTTCACATCCTCCATATCTTTAATGATCTCCCTGTAAAATGTCACAAGAAACGCAAAAAGGGCATAAGCAAGGAATAATTTTCCAACCCAGAAAAGATCAGGCACAAGGTCGGCAAAAAAATCGGGATGAAGCCTCAGCCAGAAAAACTCAAATACATACACGATAAGTACAACCAGCGCTGAGAGCAGGGCGACGATAAAATTACCCCAGAAAAACATGCGCTTGTATTTGGCGGAATAGAACCAGAGAAGTAATCCCACAGCTGGGAATATCAAGCCAAAACTAAGCAGGCGGATTCTGTAGGCCAGGTAGAGTCCAAGAAGGCTCCCCAAACCGGTAAGCAATATATGCCACTTGATAGCGGTCCTTCCAGGGACAATTGTCCCGATGATCAGTTGTTTTGGCTTGTTGATCTCGTCAATCCTGACGTCAAAATAATCATTAATAATATAACCTCCCGAAGTAATAAAAAGAGTTGCAAGACATAAAACTGAGAAATCAAGCAGCGTTGACATGACTTCAGTATCTTCGGTATATATGAAAGGTGCAAAAAGACAATACCTCAGAAGGAACTGGGTAAGGACAATGATCAAGAGGTTGGGAAGGCGGATAAAGCGGCTGATGCTTACCATTCTTTCTGCAATTGTAGTTTTCCCTGTTTCCATATGATTCGTCTTAAGGAGGCCTGATATGTCGGATGTCAGCTGTTGGATTTCAGCTATCTCACCATCTCACCATCTCACCATCTCCGTTCATCCATTTCCCCTGCACTTTCATGACCTGTTCGATCACATCCCTCGCACATCCCTTGCCCCCGTTGCAATGCGAAATATACTTGGCAATGGTCCTGATCTCTTCAGCAGCATCTGCCGGACAAGTACCGACCCCGGCTTCCAGCATCACTTCATAATCGGGAATATCATCACCCATGTACAGAACCTGTAAGGGCTTTATATCCCTGGCGATAAGATAATTGTGGAAACACTCAATTTTATTATCAATCCCCATAAAAACATCCTTGACATTCAGGGCTTTCATCCTGTGCTCAAGAGACTTGGAAACAGCTCCCGAGATGACAGCTACATGGTACCCCTTTTTAACTGCAAGCTGTATCGCATACCCATCCTTGACACTGGAAATCCGGTGCCCTTCTCCCTGGCTGGTCATAATTACCATACCATCGGTGAGAACCCCGTCATAATCGAAGATAAAAGTCGTGATATGCCTCAGCAATTCCTTATAATTGGTCATTTCTGTTTTTATGTTTGATAATACTTTTACTTATAAGGTCGTAGATTTCCATGTATACACCATGTTTGGAGAGCATCTCAAGATGTTCGTCAATTATTTTTGTATCCTCCCGCACAGCCGGACCGGTTTGCCTGCTGAAAACATCCTCATTCTTTGCTGTCGCTGCAGTCTGCTGGATCAGTGGTTTAAGAAGGCTGAAAGGAATATCATGCTTCTTCAAAAGATCTTCGGCTATGGTATACATAAAACTTGAAAAGTTACCGGCAAAAACTGCGGTCATATGCAGAACCTTGCGCTGAGAACTGCTTAAAATCTGAACCTTATTGCTTAACAGCCTGGCAAGCTGAACCAGCTTTTCTTCATTCTCCTTAGTATTCGCTTCAATACAGACAGGGATATTACTGAAGTTGATCCGTTTTTCCTTTGAAAAAGTTTGAAGGGGATAGAAGACCCCAATATTTAATGAAGCGTTCTTAAGAACAGATAAATCAACCGAGCCTGAGGTATGGACAAGCAACTGAGCTTTCAACTGCAGGTTCTTTGCAACTTCTTCAATGGATGAATCGCTGACTGCAAGAAGAAAGAGGTCGGCACCGAGATCAGCTGCCCTGAAATCATCCGTATAGCCTGCACCAACCCTTCGCGCCAGTCTTTCACCAGCATGCCGTGTCCTGTTAAGTACCTGAATTACGTTCACACCCTTGCGGTGCAAAGCAAGTGCCAGATGAGTAGCCAGATTACCTGCTCCAATTATAACAATATTACGTATTTTCTGATGTTCTGGCACGTCCTATTTTGAAATATCAATTGCAAATATAGAGCAATACTTATTTTTCCCAATCTTTTTCACAGCATTAAAAAATCCTGACATTTACAATTCCGTAAACTATGTTCCGTTTAATATGAAACCCCTGCCCATGAAAACATTCATCCATCTGATACTCATCCTCAATCTGTTTCTGACAGCTGAATGTATCGGACAGAACCGTTCAATAGCCTTCAGCGACAAGCCTTTTTCTGAAATTCAGACGATGGCAAAGAATGAAAATAAATTGATCTTTATTGATGCCTATGCAAGCTGGTGCGGCCCTTGCAAATGGATGTCGGCGAATATCTTTACCAACGATACAGTGGCCGATTTTTATAATAAAAATTTTATTTGCGCCAAGTACGATATGGAAAAAGGGGAAGGCGTTCGACTCTCCCGGCAGTATGAAGTTATGGCATATCCTACGCTGCTATTTATTAATTCAGCTGGCGAACTCGTACATCTAAAAGTTGGGGCGGCTAAAAGCATTCCCGAGTACATAGAACTGGGAATAACGGCAATGGATCCCAACGAATGCTATGCTGCTTATTTGAAGCGGTATTCCAAAGGTGAGAACACGCCTTCGTTCATGTATCATTATCTGAAGCTTCTTTCCGACGCATACAGACCCGTGGATGTTCCGCTAAATAAATATTTGTCCGCACAAAAGGAGGCAGATCTCGTTAGCAATACAAACTGGAAGATACTGTTCAGCTTTTGTAACAATATGGACTCACGTGAATTCAGATACCTGCTTGCCCACCAGCAGGAATTCACCAGCATGCACGGAAAAGATTCAGTCAACGCCAAGCTGTATAATGTATATTTTAAAGCGCTTCTGGATCTGGGCCGGAGCGACAAGATGCCAGATTCCAGCTACAGCCTTCTCAAACGCCGAATCAGCAATTCCGGTTATTCAGGAGCCGGAAAGGTGATCTTCGATGCCGACCTCTACCTCTGTCAGATGCAGGGAGATGTGCAAAAACTCATAGATATTGCATATAGGGACCTGGATAAATATTACCACGATGACCCGGTTATGCTCAGTGAACTTGCAAGCCTGGTTCATGATTATTCTAAAGACAAAGAGTATCTTGAAAAAGCATCCCTCTGGTTAAAGCGGTCGGTCGAGCTTAAACCTGGAATAGAGAACAACCAGACTTGCGCAGCCCTGCTTTATGACTTAGGGAGAAAAGAAGAAGCGATAAAATACTGTAAAGACGCCCTGATCATAGCGAGGAAACAAAATGTTTCAAGTGAGCCTATTGAGCAGGACCTGAAAAAATACGAATCAGGTCAATGATCAGGCCTGGCCCGGCATACCCATATTAAAAGGGATCTCCCCTTCCGAATCACGGATATCTCCATGGGTGGCTTCATATTTCGAGACATTTTCCTTCAGTGCCTTATACAGGCGTTTTGCGTGCTGGGGAGTCAGGATGATCCTTGACTTCACCTTGGCTTTCGGCACACCCGGCATCATCTTGACAAAATCAATAATGAACTCGGCCGGCGAATGGGTAATAATGGCAAGGTTTGAATAAATGCCTTCTCCAACTTCATCCGATATCTCGATATTGATCTGGTTTGTCTGATTTTTATTTTCCTGCATATCAATCCTCTTCTTTGGATGCCATTAAAGCTTCGTATTCTTCCTTGCTGCCAACGATCAGGCTCTCATATTCACGAAGCCCGGTACCGGCAGGGATCAGATGCCCAACGATAACATTCTCTTTCAGGCCTGCAAGGTCATCCTCACGTGCATTTATAGCTGCCTGAGTAAGTACTTTCGTGGTTTCCTGGAAGGATGCTGCCGAGAGCCAGCTGCGTGTCTGCAAGGAAGCTCTTGTGATACCCTGGAGCACCTGGCGCGCAGTGGCTGGTTTTGCATCGCGTGCATCAACAAGTTTCTTGTCCTTACGTTTCAGTATCGAATTTTCATCGCGAAGCTTGCGGGCACTGATAATCTGACCCGATTTGAATATGGTTGAATCCCCTGGGTCCTCGACCACTTTCTTTGCATAGATCCAGTCATTTTCATCCTGAAAATCGATCTTGTTGGCAAGTTCACCTTCAAGGAAGCGGCTATCGCCAGGATCTTCAACTTCAACCTTGCGCATCATCTGCCGTACAATGGTCTCAAAATGTTTATCGTTGATCTTAACACCCTGGAGGCGGTACACTTCCTGGATCTCATTCACGATATATTCCTGCACCTTCATTGGGCCTTTGATAGCGAGGATGTCACTGGGAGTAAGGGCTCCGTCAGACAAAGGCACACCGGCCTTGACATAGTCATTTTCCTGTGCAAGGATCTGCTTGGAAGTAGGGATGAGGTAACGTTTTTCTTCGTCTGTCTTGGAGGTGATGATAACTTCACGGTTACCCCTCTTCAGTTTCTTGGCAAAAGAAACAACACCATCGATCTCGGAAACTACTGCAGGGTCGGATGGGTTTCTTGCTTCAAACAACTCGGTAACCCTCGGAAGACCTCCCGTGATGTCGCCTGCTTTTCCAATAGCGCGGGGTATCTTTACAAGGATCTCACCAGCCTTTATCTTGGCTCCGTTTTCAATAATGATATGGGCTCCAACAGGGATATCGTAAATCTTGATAATCTCCTTGGTAGAATCGAGAATATTGATGGCGGGGTTCTTTCCCTTTTGACGTGATTCAATAATAACTTTTTCGTGGTACCCGGTCTGCTCGTCAGATTCAACTCTGAAAGTCACACCTTCAAGAATGTTCTCAAAGCTGACTTTTCCTGAAACTTCCGAAAGAATTACTGCGTTGTATGGATCCCAGTCGCTGATGAGGTTGCCTTTCTTCACTTCCACACCGTCGCGGAAATAAAGCCTTGCACCGTAAGGAATATGAGCAGAAGTCAGGGCAATACGTGTATTCTTGTCAACAATACGCATTTCAGCCGAACGTCCGATCACAATCTCATATTTTTCGCTGGCTTCGGTCTGGTAGCTGATAGAACGCAACTCATCAATTTCAAGAATCCCGTCATACTTTGCTTCAATTCTCGAAGCGCTGGCAATATTTACACCAGCAACACCACCGACGTGGAATGTACGCAGGGTAAGCTGGGTTCCGGGTTCCCCGATTGACTGGGCTGCGATAACACCTACAGCCTCGCCTTTTTCAACAAGGCGGCCCGTTGCAAGGTTTCGGCCGTAACACCTGGCGCAAACACCCTTCTTTGATTCGCAGGTGAGTACCGAACGGATCTCAACACCTTCCACAGGAGAATCATCAATAACCTGTGCGATCTCCTCAGTGATCTCCTGTCCTGCTGCGATAATAATTTTTCCTGAATGCGGATGATATACGTCGTGTAATGCTACGCGACCCAGTATCCTGTCATACAATGATTCTACAACTTCCTCTGCTTTTTTGAGAGCTGTGATAGTAAGCCCGCGAAGTGTTCCGCAGTCTTCTTCCGAAATAATAACATCCTGTGAAACGTCAACCAGTCGGCGGGTAAGATAACCGGCATCAGCTGTCTTAAGAGCTGTATCGGCAAGACCTTTACGTGCACCGTGAGTTGAGATGAAGTACTCAAGAACCGAAAGGCCTTCCTTGAAGTTTGAAAGGATGGGGTTCTCAATAATTTCACCACCGCTTGCTCCTGATTTCTGGGGCTTGGCCATAAGACCACGCATCCCGGAAAGCTGCCTGATCTGTTCCTTTGAGCCACGGGCGCCGGAATCCAACATCATATAAACCGGATTAAAGCCCTGCTTGTCTTTCGAAAGCTGGTTCATCAGTGATACGGTCAGCTGGGAATTGGTATGGGTCCAGATATCGATGATCTGGTTGTATCTTTCATTGTTGGTAATGAAACCCATGTTGTAATTGTTCACTACCTCATCCACTTCGGCTGATGCGTCACCAACAAGTGTTTCCTTTATCTGGGGTACGATCACGTCGTCGAGGTTGAACGAAAGTCCGCCCTTGAAAGCCATACTATAACCCAGGTCCTTGATATCGTCGAGGAATTTGGCGGTTTTCGCTGTTCCGGTCTTCTTCAGGATGGCTCCGATGATGTCGCGTAACGACTTCTTGGTAAGCAACTGGTTGATATAACCGTATTCCCTGGGAACAACCTGGTTAAAGATCACACGGCCAACCGTGGTTTCCAGCATTTTACTTATTTCTTTCCCGTCTTCCAGAAGATTCATTCGCACCTTGATGATGGCATGCAGGTCAGCCTTTTTTTCGTTAAAGGCGATGATCACTTCTTCGGGAGAATAAAAGGTCATTCCTTCTCCCCTGATCTTCTTGTCGGCATCAGTTTTACGAGCCTTGGTCATATAATAAAGACCAAGAACCATGTCCTGTGAAGGCACTGTGATAGGAGCACCATTTGCAGGGTTCAGGATATTGTGAGAAGCAAGCATAAGGAGTTGAGCTTCGAGAATGGCAGCATTGCCAAGCGGCACATGCACAGCCATCTGGTCACCGTCGAAGTCGGCGTTGAAAGCGGTACATACCAGCGGGTGAAGCTGAATGGCCTTGCCTTCGATTAGTTTCGGCTGGAAAGCCTGGATACCCAAACGGTGAAGTGTTGGAGCACGGTTCAGCATGACAGGATGACCCTTCATGATATTCTCGAGGATATCCCATACCACGGGGTCCTTGCGGTCCACGATCTTTTTCGCAGATTTAACGGTCTTTACGATACCACGCTCCAGCATCTTGCGGATGATGAATGGCTTGTAAAGCTCCGAGGCCATCTCTTTAGGCAAACCGCATTCGTTAAGTCTTAATTCGGGACCCACCACGATAACGGAACGGCCTGAATAGTCAACACGTTTTCCGAGAAGGTTCTGACGGAAACGACCCTGCTTGCCTTTCAAACTGTCGGAGAGGGATTTTAACGCCCTGTTGGATTCAGTCTTGACTGCACTGGCTTTACGGGAATTGTCAAACAATGAATCAACAGCTTCCTGGAGCATTCTCTTTTCATTACGGAGGATGACATCCGGAGCCTTGATCTCGATAAGCCTTTTTAAACGGTTGTTACGGATGATGACCCTTCGGTAAAGATCATTCAGGTCGGAGGTTGCAAAACGTCCTCCGTCAAGAGGCACCAAAGGCCTGAGTTCGGGAGGAATAACAGGTACTACCTTTACGATCATCCACTCGGGACGGTTATCCATACGTTTCTGAGCATCCCTGAAAGATTCAAAAACCTGAAGCCTTTTCAGTGCTTCTGCTTTTCTTTGCTGGGATGTTTCAGTATTGGCCTTGTGCCGCAGATCGTAAGATTCCTTATCCAGTTGAATCCTGGAAAGAAGTTCATACAAGGCTTCGGCGCCCATTTTTGCAACAAATTTATTGGGATCGCTGTCATCCAGGTACTGGTTCTCCTGGGGTAGCTTTTCTATAATGTCGAAATATTCTTCTTCTGAAAGGAAATCCAGGTAATTCAAACCATCCTGGGCTTTTATTCCAGCTTGAATAACAACATATTTCTCATAATAAATGATGGATTCCAGCTTCTTGGTAGGAAGTCCGAGAAGAGATCCAATCTTGTTTGGCAATGAACGGAAAAACCAGATATGAGCAACGGGAACGACCAGCTGGATATGTCCCATCCTTTCACGGCGGACTTTCTTTTCAGTCACTTCCACACCACAACGGTCGCATACGATACCTTTGTATCGTATCCTTTTATATTTCCCGCAGTGGCATTCCCAGTCTTTTACAGGGCCAAAGATCCGCTCACAGAACAAACCATCCCTCTCGGGTTTGTATGTTCTGTAATTGATGGTCTCAGGTTTCAGTACTTCCCCACTCGACATCTCCAGGATCTTCTCCGGAGAAGCAAGGCTAACAGTGATTTTGGAATATGTACTGTTTATTGGACCTTCTTTTTTATATGCCATAGTTTTGCTGATTGACAAGTTGAATTAATCTGTGGTAATGTTCAGCCCAAGGCCGCGTAATTCATGCACAAGCACGTTAAAAGATTCGGGAACACCCGGGACCGGCATGCTTTCGCCCTTGACAATGGATTCGTATGCCTTTGCACGGCCAACAACGTCGTCTGACTTAACAGTCAGTATCTCCAGCAAGATGTTTGCTGCGCCGAACGCTTCAAGAGCCCACACTTCCATTTCACCAAACCTCTGACCGCCAAACTGCGCTTTACCACCGAGAGGCTGCTGAGTGATCAGTGAATAAGGACCGATGGATCTTGCATGCATTTTATCGTCGACCATATGATGCAGTTTCATCATATAGATAAACCCGACCGTTGTGGGCTGGTCAAATGGTTCACCTGATAAACCGTCATGCAGCCAGACTTTCCCATTTCTTGGCAACCCGGCTTTCTCAAGATATGCATTGATCTCATCAATATGGGCACCGTCAAAAATAGGAGTTGTAAAACGCTGGTTCAGCTTGTTGCCTGCCCATCCAAGGATTGTTTCATAGATCTGCCCGAGGTTCATACGGGAAGGCACACCCAGAGGATTAAGAACAATATCCACCGGTGTCCCGTCTTCCAGGAATGGCATATCTTCAGCCCTTTGGATCCTGGCAACGATACCTTTGTTACCATGGCGCCCGGCCATTTTATCCCCAACCTTGAGCTTGCGCTTCTTGGCAATATATACCTTTGCCATCTGCACAATTCCTGCAGGAAGGTCATCCCCCACAACAGCAACAAATTTCTTGCGGTTGCTTACTCCAAGGACTTCCTTATATTTAATGATATAATTGTTGATCAGAGACTTGATCAGGTCATTTTTATCTTTATCGGTCGTCCATTTGTTTGGGTTGACCGTCATATAATCAATATCAGTAAGGATGCTAGCAGTGAACTTCGCTCCTTTGGGAACGATTTCCTGCTTGAACTGGTTCAGCACTCCCTGCGAGACTTTGCTGTTAACCAGGTTTCCGAGCTTTTCAACAAGCTTAGCTTTAAGCTTACTGATATCCACCTGGAATTCTTCTTCCAGCTTTCTGAGCTCGTCTTTCTCCTTGGTCTTGGCTTTCTTGTCTTTGATGATCCTTGAGAACAACTTCTTTTCTATAACAACACCCTTCATGGAAGGAGGTGCTTTAAGTGAAGCATCCTTGACGTCTCCTGCCTTGTCGCCAAAAATGGCTCGCAGCAATTTTTCTTCAGGAGTCGGATCACTCTCCCCTTTCGGCGTGATCTTGCCAATGAGGATATCGCCTTCGTTTACTTCAGCTCCAATACGGATCAGACCGTTTTCGTCCAGATCTTTGGTGGCTTCAGTACTTACATTCGGGATGTCGTTTGTCAGTTCTTCAACACCGCGTTTGGTGTCCCTTACTTCAAGGGTGAATTCCTCGATATGAATGGAAGTGAAGATATCTTCTGAAACGACTTTCTCGGAAATTACGATAGCATCTTCAAAATTATAACCCTTCCAGGGCATGAAAGCAACCATAAGGTTACGGCCCAGGGCGAGTTCGCCGTCACGTGTGGCGTATCCTTCGCAAAGAACCTGGCCTTTCTGAACTTTATCTCCCTTACGGACGATTGGGCGCAGATTAACGCAGGTGTTCTGGTTTGTGCGCATGAACTTGGTGAGCCGGTATACCTTGGTATCATCTTCAAAACTTACCAGTTTTTCTTTCTCAGTCCGGTGGTAACGGATCATGATCTCATTGGCATCCACATATTCAACTACACCGTCTCCTTCGGCATTGATCAGAACCCTTGAATCCCTTGCAACAAGGTCTTCAATCCCGGTTCCTACGATAGGAGCTTCAGGAGTAAGCAGGGGAACTGCCTGGCGCATCATGTTTGATCCCATGAGTGCACGGTTTGCATCATCATGCTCAAGGAATGGGATCAGTGAGGCTGCGATAGAAGCGATCTGGTTTGGAGCAATATCAACAAGGTCAACTTTATCTTTGCCAACAATAGGATAATCAGCAAGATAACGCACCTTGATCTTATCGTCGGTAAGATTACCTTTGGCATCCATCAGGGTGGTCGCCTGGCCAATAATTTTATGTTCTTCTTCCTCAGCTGTCAGATAAACAGGTTCCTCTTCAAGCTGAACTCTTCCGTCGACAACTTTTTTATAAGGGGTTTCGATGAAGCCCAGACGGTCGATCTTTGCATAGACACAGAGTGAAGATATCAGACCGATATTAGGGCCTTCAGGTGTTTCAATTGTACAAAGACGTCCGTAATGGGTGTAATGCACGTCGCGGACCTCAAAGCCGGCACGTTCACGTGAAAGACCACCGGGACCCAGAGCAGAAATACGTCGCTTATGTGTTAGCTCCGACAAGGGGTTAGTCTGGTCCATGAACTGAGACAACTGATTCGTTCCGAAAAATGAATTGATGACCGAGGAAAGTGTTTTGGCATTGATCAGGTCCATCGGCGTAAATACTTCATTGTCACGTACATTCATACGTTCCCGGATCGTACGTGCCATTCTGGATAAGCCTACTCCAAACTGGTTGTAAAGCTGTTCCCCCACAGTACGAACACGACGGTTGCTTAGGTGGTCGATATCATCGACTTCTGCTTTGGAATTTACCAGCTCAATCAGGTACTTGATGATTGAGATGATGTCTTCCTTGGTAAGGACCTTGGTTTCTATCGGGGTTGACAGGTTCAGTTTCCTGTTGATCCTGTAACGTCCTACATCACCCAGGTCATATCGTTTATCTGAAAAGAACAGTTTTTCGATGATCCCGCGGGCTGTTTCCTCATCAGGAGGTTCAGCGTTACGCAACTGCCTGTAGATAAACTCCATGGCTTCTTTTTCAGAATTCGCCGGGTCTTTCTGCAGTGTGTTGAATATGATCGCAAAGTCAGTCGACTGAGCTTCTTCCCGGTGGACAAGGATCGTCTTGATACCTGCATCCAGGATCTGGTTGATATGTGTATCCTCGAGGAGTGTCTCACGTTCTATGATCACTTCAGTACGTTCGATAGAGACAACCTCACCGGTGTCCTCATCGACAAAGTCTTCGATCCATGCGCGAACAACCCTTGCGGCAAGTTTGGACCCCACCACCCGTTTAAGGGCAGCGCGGCTTACCTTGATTTCCTGGGCCAGCCCGAAAATCTCAAGAATATCTTTGTCGGTTTCATAACCGATAGCACGAAGTAATGTAGTGACCGGGAGTTTCTTCTTACGGTCGATGTATGCATACATCACATTGTTTATATCGGTCGTAAACTCGATCCAGGAACCCTTGAATGGGATTATCCTTGCCGAATACAGCTGAACTCCGTTAGCATGGTAGCTTGTACTAAAGAACACTCCGGGTGAACGGTGCAGCTGGGAAACCACAACACGTTCGGCTCCGTTGACAATAAAAGTGCCACGGGGTGTCATATACGGGATCATTCCAAGGTAAACATCCTGGATAATGGTCTCGAAGTCTTCATGTTCCGGGTCGGTACAATATAACTTCAGCTTTGCCTTTAAAGGCACACTGTAAGTAAGTCCGCGTTCAATACATTCTTCAATGCTGTACCTGGGAGGGTCAATGAAATAGTCGAGAAACTCCAGCACGAAGTTATTCCGTGCGTCAGAGATTGGGAAGTTCTCGGCAAAGACTTTGAAAAGTCCCTCGTTTACCCTGTTTTCAGGGTTGGTCTCCAGCTGGAAGAAATCCTGGAACGACTTGACTTGAAGATCGAGGAAATCAGGATATTCGGCCTGGATCTTGGTTTTTCCGAAGCGAATTCTTTCGATTTTTTTTGAAGCCAAGGTGATTTATTTTTACGTTTACCCCGGGGGGCAAACAGGTTAGAAATTAATGTTAAGTTTCATTCGATATAAATAAGTAAAGACCTCCCCAATTCAAGGGGAGATCTATACTTATAAAGAGAAATTCGAAAGTACCGTCTTACTTAATTTCAACCTCTGCACCTGCCTCCTGTAATTGTTTCTGTAATGCATTTGCTTCATCTCTAGAAACGCCTTCTTTGATTGCTTTAGGTGCAGCATCAACGAGTTCTTTTGCTTCCTTCAGGCCCAGGCTGGTGAGTTCTTTCACAAGCTTAACAACGGCCAATTTTGCCTGACCTGCATGTTTCAGAATAACATCGAATGATGTTTTTTCCTCAGCAGCGGGTGCAGCTGCGGCAGCCGGAGCGGCTACTGCAACAGCAGCAGCTGCGGGTTCAATCCCGTACTCATCTTTGAGTATCTTTGCCAATTCATTGACCTCTTTTACCGTCAGGTTAACTAACTGTTCTGCAAAAGCTTTTAAATCTGCCATTTTATCTAAAATTTGCGCCCCGGAAACCGGGACAGGTTATTAATATTAATTATTTTCCTTATTAAGATAACATCGTCTTACTCTGGTCTTTCTGATAACGTCTTTACAATGCCCGAAAGCTTGTTACCTCCCGATGAAAGAGCGGAAATAACATTTCTGGCCGGGGACTGAAGCAACAGTATAAGGTCACCAATGAGTTCATTTTTAGACTTGATGTTGACCAATGCATCCAACTGATCATCGCCGAGGTAGATAGATTCTTCCACGTATGCTCCTTTGAGAATAGGCTTCTTGGCAGTTCTGCGGAATTCCTTGATCAGTTTGGCCGGGTCGTTATTCACTTCCGAAAAGAGAATGGAAGTGTTTCCGACGAGCAACGGGTATAAGGCCTCGAAATCGGTCTTACCTGTACGTTCCATAGCCTTTTGAAGCAGGGAATTCTTCACTACCTGTAGAGTAATATTCCGTTTGAAGCAAAGTCTCCTCAGCTTGCTGGTATTATCGGCGTTAAGGTCACCGATATCAGCAATATAAAAGGAGTTTGCGCGGTTGAGCTGTTCTACCAGAGAATCAATCATCTGGTTCTTTTCTTCTTTTTTCATGTTGTTACGAGCTCAAAATATGAGTAATTAAGCCGAAACCGACTTTGGATCAATCTGAATACTGGGGCTCATGGTGCCTGAAAGGTAAATGCTCCTTACATAGGTCCCTTTTGCCGACGCAGGTTTCAGTTTGACCACGGTCGAGATAAGTGTTTCAGCATTTTCCACTATTTTATCCCTGTCGAAGGAAGCTTTCGCAACAGAGCAATGGATAATACCGAATTTATCAACCTTGAAATCGATCTTACCGGCTTTGACATCTTTAACGGCTTTACCAATTTCCATGGTAACGGTCCCTGTTTTTGGATTCGGCATAAGTCCGCGGGGTCCGAGAATCTTTCCGAGCGCACCAACCTTAGCCATCACACTGGGCATGGTGATGATTACATCAACATCAGTCCAGCCGCCTTTGATTTTTTCTACATATTCATCAAGTCCTGCAAAATCGGCTCCGGCGGCTCTTGCTTCTTCCTCCTTGTCGGGAGTGCAGAGAACCAGTACACGAACCACCTTGCCGGTACCGTGAGGAAGCGTCACGATTCCGCGGACCATCTGATTGGCCTTACGGGGATCAACCCCGAGGCGTATATCAAGATCAATGGATGAATCAAATTTAGTGCTGACAATCTCTTTGAGAATACCAGCAGCATCTGTGAGTGAATAAACGGTGTTCCTATCAAATTTGGATAAGGCAACCTTCCTCTTTTTTGTCAGCTTTATCATTTGCTATTATTTAATTAATGTATGAGGTGTATACAAATTCCAATCCGGTTGCAAGATTAACGTTTAAAAGGGGTATCACCTGTCACGGTAATTCCCATGGAACGTGCCGTACCGGCAACCATCCGCATGGCCGATTCGAGAGTGAACGCGTTCAGATCGGGCATTTTATCTTCCGCGATCTTTTTTACCTGGTCCCAGGATACTGCAGCTACCTTATTTCTGTTGGGTTCGGGAGAACCTTTCGGAAGCTTGGTTGCTTCGAGCAGCTGCACAGCTACCGGAGGGGTTTTCAGGATAAAATCGAACGATTTGTCCTTGTAAACAGTGATGATCACGGGAATCAGCTTTCCGCCTTTGTCTTGCGTACGGGCGTTAAACTGTTTGCAGAATTCCATGATGTTCACACCTTTGGCACCCAATGCGGGTCCTACCGGGGGTGAAGGATTAGCTGCTCCTCCTTTAATCTGCAACTTAATAATACCACTAACTTCTTTTGCCATTTTATTAATATTTATTCTATTCTTTTTGTACTTGCATAAAACTCAACTCAAGCGGCGTTTTACGGCCGAATATTTTAACCATGACCTTCAGCTTTTTCTTCTCTTCGTTGATCTCTTCGATCACACCGCTGAAGCTGTTGAACGGTCCGTCAATGACAGTCACCGTTTCCCCGATGATGAAAGGGATATTGACTTCTTCTCCCTGCTCGGAGAGTTCATCAAATTTTCCGAGTATTCGCTTCACTTCGGATGGGCGCAGCGGATGAGGTTCGCCTTTTGCACCCAGAAACCCAAGGACTCCGGGAATGTTTCTGATCAGGTGAGGTATTTCTCCTGTTAGTATGGCTTCGATCAGTACATAGCCAGGAAAAAAATTCCTTTCCTTGCTTACCTTCTTCCCGTTGCGGATCATGTAAACTTTTTCCATAGGGATCAGCACCTGTGAAATGGACTCCTGCAAATGCTGGATCGCTATCTCATTCTCCAGGATCTGCTTGACCTTTTTCTCGTTACCGCTGATAGCGCGGACGACGTACCATTTTTTTACACTTTCACTCATGCCTGTACCGATATAACTTCCTTTCGAAAACCCGGAATTGATTCAGATCTGCAGACGATCTAGAAAAGTTTATAGAACTGCTCAAGGACGGTCTTGAATACTTCATCCATTGCAAAAACGATGATCGCAATAATAAGAGTTGCAACTGAAACTACAATAGAGCTGCTCTGGAGTTCTGCCCAAGTAGGCCAGCTCACTTTGTGCATCAGCTCATCATAGCTTTCCTTGATATAATTAACTACTTTGTTCTTTGCCATTGATTTTCCGATTTGCACGGGTGGTAGGAATCGAACCCACAGCCTACGGTTTTGGAGACCGCCACTCTACCAGTTGAGCTACACCCCAGAACCATATGTATTAGTCTAAAATTTCAGTTACCTGTCCGGCGCCAACAGTACGTCCACCTTCGCGGATTGCGAAACGCAGACCTTTACTCATAGCGATTTCGGAGATCAGATCAACTTTAATTGTGATATTATCACCAGGCATACACATTTCAACACCTTCCGGGAGATGAATTTCTCCTGTAACGTCGGTTGTCCTGAAATAGAACTGGGGACGATACTTGTTATGGAACGGAGTATGACGTCCGCCTTCCTGTGTTTTCAGCACATAAATCTCGGCTTTGAACTGCTTATGCGGAGTGATTGAACCAGGTTTGGCAATAACCATACCACGGCGGATCTCATCCTTGTCAATACCACGGAGCAGCAGACCGGCGTTGTCGCCAGCTTCACCGCGATCGAGGATTTTACGGAACATTTCCACACCGGTTACGACGCTTTTCAGTTTCTCAGCGCCCATACCAATGATTTCAACGGGATCGCCTGAATTGATGACACCGGTTTCAATACGGCCGGTAGCAACGGTTCCGCGGCCGGTGATCGAGAACACGTCTTCGACCGGCATAAGGAATGGCTTGTCAATGTCGCGGACTGGCAACGGGATATAGCTGTCAACAGCATCCATGAGTTCCATAATCTTTTCAACCCACTTCGGCTCTTTATTGAGGCCACCAAGTGCTGAACCCTGGATAACAGGAGCATTAGCGCCATCAAAACCGTAGAAGGTGAGAAGGTCACGGATTTCCATTTCAACGATCTCCAGAAGTTCAGGATCATCAACACTGTCGCATTTGTTCATGAATACAACCAGCTTGGGAACGCCAACCTGACGCGCGAGAAGGATATGCTCACGAGTCTGAGGCATGGGACCATCGGTTGCAGCTACAACAATGATAGCACCGTCCATCTGGGCAGCACCAGTTACCATGTTCTTGATGTAGTCGGCATGACCGGGGCAGTCAACATGCGCGTAATGGCGGTTAGCTGTCTGATACTCAATATGAGCAGTGTTAATCGTAATACCGCGGGCTTTTTCCTCCGGAGCATTGTCGATAGAATCAAACGACCTGAACTCGGATAATCCCTTATCTGCGAGAACGAGCGTGATAGCTGCCGTTAAGGTCGTCTTACCATGGTCAATGTGGCCTATTGTGCCTACGTTGACGTGAGGTTTGGAACGTTCGAATTTTTCTTTTGCCATATACCTAAGATTGATTAAGTGAGTTTAATTTTGCTTTCATTATCAAACTGAGCCTTTGAGCAGAATTGAACTGCTGACCCCTTCCTTACCAAGGAAGTGCTCTACCCCTGAGCTACAAAGGCGAAGTATTATGAGCGGAAGACGGGGCTCGAACCCGCCACCTGTAGCTTGGAAGGCTACCGCTCTACCAAATGAGCTACTTCCGCCTGTGTGAGCAGCGAGCAGTGAAATATCTTCGCTTTTCGCTTCTTCCATCAATCTGTGGGGAGAGGAGGAATCGAACCTCCGAAGGCTACGCCAACAGATTTACAGTCTGCCCCATTTGACCGCTCTGGAATCTCCCCTTTTTGCCTAGTAAACAGGTAAGAGCCGATGGACGGACTTGAACCGCCGACCAGCTGATTACAAGTCAGCTGCTCTACCAACTGAGCTACATCGGCATTAAGGATTTTGATGGAATCGAGCTCTACCGCGCCTGTCGCGGATTTTATAACATCTCAGTAAGTCAAAAAACTATCCCCTATAAAAAGGACTGCAAAAGTATGAACATTTCCAATACCATGCAAGCGTTTTTCGAAAATTTATGCCCAAAAACGGATTTTTTTTTAACAAATTTTGTACCGAACTTGTAACAAATTGATTATGAATTTATTATGAGTATATATTTTCTTTCACATTGCTCTTACAAACATCTTCTAATCTGTTCCTGAAACTCAAAAAAAAGAGGGAGCGAAAAATCAAGCTCCCTCCCGTCCTCTATAATGAGTTATATCCTCCTGACTTTCGCCTTATATTTTACCAGTTGCTTTCTCAATGCCTCGACAGCATTATCAGAAGCCTCCTCGAATGACTTTGCCTCCTTCAATGCAAATAAATCGTTCCCTTTTATGATCAGACGCATTTCCACAATTTTATTCTCCCGGGAATCATTGTTGTCAACTTTCAATTTCACCTCCGCGCCAATAACACCTTCAAAAAAAGTATGCAATTTCTGCAGGCGTTCCTTGATAAAATCCTCAAGCTTCTGATCCGCCTTGAAATGAACTGCATTTATGATAATATTCATTTCCACCTCCTTTTTTATGCCCTTGGATGGGCTTGTTTATAGATTTCTTTAAGCTTTTCTATCGTATTATGAGTGTACACCTGGGTGGCTGCAAGATTGGCATGTCCCAGCAATTCCTTCACTGCATTCAGCTCGGCCCCGTTATTCAGCAAATGAGTGGCAAAAGTATGCCTCAGTACATGAGGACTTTTCTGAGCCAGCGTGGTTACACCGGAAAGATATTTTTTTATAATCAGGTAGACCCCTTTTGGATACATTTTCCGTCCGGAATCAGTAAGAAATAACTCAGGCACTTTACCAAACACCTTCTCCTTCTCACCGATATAGTCTTTAAGCAAAGCAGCAAATTTGTTGGTAAACGGGATTAACCGTTCTTTATTACGTTTTCCGAGAACTTTAATGGTGTCAGAATGAAAATCCACATCAACTTCTTTCAGGTTCAGGAGTTCCGACAAACGAATTCCGGTATTGTAAAACATCTCAACAATGATTCTGTTCCTGAGACCCGGAAATCCTTCAACGCTTGCCATCTCCTCTAAAAGAGCCTCCATCTTCCCGGCCTCAACAAATTCGGGAAGCCGTTTCGATGTCTTAGGTGAAATGATCCTTCTCATAGGATTAACATCTACGCCTTTTTCCTTTAACAAAAACCGGTAAAACGATTTCAGAGAAGTAAGTTTACGATTGACCGAGCGTGCAGAATCACCTTGTTCCAGGAGGGACACAAGCCATGACCTGATCATATAGTGGTCAACCCCTGAGATATCCGATATCTGGTATTGAGCACTAATAAAAGCAAAAAACTGGTCCAGGTCGGTGCGGTAAGCGGTTACAGTATGTGGCGAGTACCGTTTTTCGTATTGTATATATGCAAGAAAGCGTTCCTTCACTCCTCAACAAAAAAAAGTAGAAACTTTGTTGATTGCCATTCGCAGGTAAATATACACTGATATTTACCTTCAACAAAATTTCTACTCGTAAAAATTGTTAAACTCTGTTAGTTGTCCGCTTCGGCCGCCTGTAATTGCTGAATATAAATTGCCCGCTGAACACTGTCACGCTTCTTTATGGAAGGTTTTGTAAACTTCTGACGCTCACGTAATTCTTTAACCACGCCGGTTTTTTCAAATTTACGCTTCAGTTTTTTTAAGGCCCGGTCGATGCTTTCGCCTTCTTTAACAGGAACGATAATCATGCTTTTAACTCGCTTTCTTCTAAAGGTTAATAAATGTTAAATTTCCTAAAAGGGCTGCAAAGGTATAACCTTATTTTGAATTATCCAACAGGTAGGTACAATTAACATTAAGTTGTGAGTAAAATTTATTTTAACCCGTATAATGAAACATTTATAATAATATCTTTCACGCTACAAACGCCTGCCTGCAGGCTGTGAAAATGAATTTTACCTTGCTTACCCCTTGAATTCGGATTCTGTCTGCTAAATAATATTCTATGAAAAAACTCCACTCCATTGCTTCATGCATTCTATTAGTATTTGTATTATGTTTCACCATCTCATGTCACAAGGACAAGGGTTCTGAAAATTCCCAGAAAACCATGGACCAGCTGAAAGTACCCTCAAATTTCAGCTGGGAAACATCCCGGGAAGTTTCGCTTACAGTAGCCGTTGATATCCCGTCAATGACAGGGAAGCTCTCAAGGATAAGAGTTTACGATGGCAACCCGTCGACAGCTTGCAACATACTGGTCACCGGTTCGGCCGGCTATAACTATCCCTGCATTACAGGTCTTCGGATCCCTACAGCACTGAAACAACTTTATCTGGAGTTGACGACCCCCGATGGAACATCACAGCAAACTATGGTTCCTGTCCAGGACAACATTCAGTATACTTTCCAGGGGACTAAATCCATATTAAAGAATGATCTTAATGTTGCCGAACCTGATTGCAGCAGCAGCTGCGATATTACTCTTTCAGGCAGCGGATCTGCAACCATCTCAGGCGGCAAAACATACTGCGTTACAGGAACTTTTACAGGGGCAATAACAAGCTGGACTTCAGGGACACTGAAGGTCTGCGGCACAGCGACAATCCCGTTTATTAAAATAAATGCATCAGGCTGCAACATAATTGTGACTTCAGGGGGACATCTTACTATTGACTCTCTGTATATGAGCAGCACAACCACCCTCACAGCATATCAGAGCGCACATGTTTCCATCAGGGGGTTTTACATGGCAATAAACTCTAAGATCATTAATTATTCCAGTGATTTTGTATTTCAGGCGCCATTTACATTCAACGGACAGATCCAGAATTACGGGAACATGGTATTAAAAGGAGATGCAACACTCCAGGGAACAGGAGGCATGCTTACCAACTCAGGGTATTTCAATCCCCAGGGATATTTTAAAGTAAATGCACCTCTTACCAACGACGGGGTAATTGAAGTGAACAATTACCTTCACCTGAACAAAGCTGATGGGAGTGGAACGGTTGTCAACAATTGCAGGATGATCGCTCATGCCAACATCCATGTTTATGGTGCAACATTGCTAATGAACAATGGCTATATGAAAAGCGACCAGGAAGTTCATCTGTTCCAGTATACAAGTACTGTTACCCTGCAGAACCAGTCCATGATCTCGGGCCAGACTTTTGTGATGGAGCGGAATGTTCTCGGAGCCGGAGGAACAAGCACTATCAAAGTCACCGGCGCTGCAACGCTTAACGATGTTTCAAAGAAAATTGACGGCCCCGTTGAACTTGCAACCGGGAATGGAACGTTTACAGGCAGCAGTTCATCCACATTCATAAACGGTGCCAAACTCTCAAGCATTTCCAATGCAACGAACTATATCCCTGTAACTACTTGCAACCCTGAAGGTATCGGATCACCAGCTCCACCTGATTCAGATGGAGACGGGGTACCCGACAACCTTGACGAATTTCCAAATGACGCAAGCAGGGCTTATATCAATTATTACCCGGCAAAAAACCAGTTTGGATCACTTGCTTATGAAGATCTGTGGCCTGCAAAAGGGGATTATGATATGAATGACCTCGTGATTGATTATAATTTTAAAAGTATCAGCAATGCCCAGAATAAAATTGTTGAGATTTTTCCGACTTTTTACGTAAGAGCTGTTGGAGCTTACCTGCAAAACGGTTTCGGGTTCCAATTCGACAACCTTGCTCCTGCCGTCATTGGTTCTGTCAGCGGATATTCAATCAGAGGCAATTATATCAGTCTCGCCTCCAATGGTGTTGAAAATGCCCAGGGAAATGCCGTGGTTATTGTGTTTGACAATGCCTCCAATGTAACCCATGTTACCCCCGGCAACTTCTTTAACACCCAGAAAAACGTCCCGTACTCACTATCTGACAGCCTTAAGCTCAACATTCATTTCGCCACTCCCCAGGATGCTTCAGCAGTAGGGACTGCACCTTTCAATCCCTTCCTGATCAAAAACCTGCAGCGTGGAGTGGAAATCCATCTTCCTGACAGGACCCCGACTTCACTGGCCAATCAGGCTCTTTTCGGAACGGGCAATGACAACTCAAATCCCTCAACCGGGAGGTATTATAAAACATCGAACAACCTCCCCTGGGCCATTAACCTGGTTCAGAAGTTTGATTATACATGGGAAAATGTGCAGGTTATCAACGGCTACCTGAAATTTGGTAGTTGGGCCGAATCGGGCGGCTCGTCATATCCCGACTGGTATCTGAACCTTAGCGGGTACAGGGATGCCTCCCAGATCTATGTGATCCAATAGGAACTGATTTTCTTAAAGGTTTTTCAGAATAAACTCAGTCATCCTCTCATATAAATGGAATGAGGTATTCTTCCCTGTGTATATTCCATGGTTGCTGTTCGGGTACAACTGCATTTCGAATTGTTTGTTAGCAGCTACAAGAGCCGTGATCATATCATAGGAGTTCTGCGGATGAACATTGTCGTCGGCCATCCCGTGTAGGATCAGGAGTTTGCCTTTGAACTTTTCAGCGAAATTCACAGGAGAATTATCCTCATACCCCGAATTATTTTCTTTCGGAGTTTGCATGTAACGCTCCGTATAAATATTGTCGTAATACTTCCAGTTTGTGACCGGCGCCACAGCAACCCCAAGCTTGAAAAAATCGGCCCCCTTGGTAACACAGGAAAGTACCATATACCCTCCAAAACTCCATCCCCATATCCCGATTCTTTCTTTATCGATATAGGATAATGAATCCAGGTACTTTGCCGTATTGATCTGGTCGATGGTTTCAAACTTGCCAAGCTGCAGGTAAGTGCATTTCTTAAACTCCTCCCCTCTTGCCCCTGTCCCCCTGTTATCGATTGAAACAACAATAATATCATTCTGCGCAAAAAGCTGGTTCCATGAGGAGACCGAACCCCAGCTGTTCAAGACTGTCTGGGAGCCAGGTCCTCCGTACAATGTGAAAAGTACAGGATACTTTTTCTGCGGATCAAAACCAGGAGGTTTCAGCATCCAGGCATTCAGTTTTACACCGTTTTCGGTAGGAACGATAAAAAATTCGGCTTTCGAGAAATTATTCTCTTTGATGATATCCTTAAGTTTTGAATTATCCTGCAGCTGCCTTACCACCTTGCCATCAGCGATGTTGACAGTGATTGTTGGCGGGGTGTTGATATCTGACCAGCGGTTTATATAATAAGTGAAGTTTGAACTGAAATCAGGTGCATTCGTCCCTTCCCGTTCCGATAACTTCAGCGGGGCCCCACCGTCGAGGGAAACCGAAAAAACCTCTCTGTTCATCGGACTTGAAACACCTGCAGTAAAAAACATACGCCTGTTCTGCTCATCTACTCCTGCCACGCGGGCCACATCCCATGTACCATCGGTCAACTGCCTCACCATCTCCCCTTTCATTGTATATAAGTAAAGGTGGTTGAACCCGCTTTTCTCACTGCTTATAATAAATTCTTTCCCGTTTTTCAGGAAGCACCAAGTATCGGTTATGTCAATATAATACTTGTTGTCTTCTGACCAGATCGCACGTGTCTTCCCTCCCGAAGCATCAGCAAGGAGAAGTTCCAGCTTGTTCTGATGTCTGTTCAGCCTGTACAGGGCCAAGGTAGCAGGATCATTCGTCCATTTTATCCTGGGAATGTAGATATCAGTTTCCTTTCCGATATCCACAGCTGTGGTCTTCCCTGTTTTAAGATTATATATATTGATGCCAACCACCGAATTATCCTCTCCTGCTTTTGGATATTTATATTTGCTCTGCTCAGGATAAAGGTCTCCGTAATAGGTTAGCTGATATTCCTTTACCTTGCTTTCATCGAAACGGTAGAATGCAAGGCTCTCTCCGTTGGGTGACCAGAACAGGGCCTTTGAAAAGCCAAACTCTTCCTCGTAAACCCAGTCTGTGGCGCCGTTTATGATCTCATTGATCCTGCCATCCGTGGTGATCTGCTTCACGCCATGGTCATTTTCTTTCTCATTACCTGTTTTAAAGCCCGCCGAAATATCCTTGATAAAGATGTTGTTATCAACAACAAAAGCAACCTTTGAAGCATCGGGAGAAAATGTTGCAAGTCGTTGCTTCCCCTTAAGATATAATGGCATCTTATTACCTGTAGCCAGGTCCAGGATAAAATAATTTGCCTTTGAGGAATGCCTGAACAACGCCTCATCGTCCTTTGAAAACATCAGCCTGCTTTCGTTATCGCTGAATTCATAAGAGCTGACAGGCAAAGGTAGAGTATCACCCGGCGGAATGAGCTGCTTCGAAGTAACGATAGTTCTTACATAGTTGCCTGTTTCATACTCATATACATTCAAACTGTCATTTTTTACCTGGGTAAAATGGATTCCGTCCTTCATAGACCGGATACCCGAGACCCCTTTTGCACCGAATTTCCTGCTTTTGAAAACATCTTCGAGCGTAATTTTTTTCTGCTGTGCTTGTGCTATTGAGGGCAACCAAAGAAGTATGGCCAAAGCCATCAGGGATAAAGTAAAAGTTCTTGATTTCATAAAACCCGGGGAATAAAATGAATGACTAATTTTGAATTTCAAAAATAGGAAATTATGATGAAATCTGTCGGCCCGTTCGATATGTACCAGGAAACTATCGGTAAACTGGCCTCTGACGGCATTATTCTGCTCGCCGGAGACCCGCCCAACCCAATGACGATCGGCTGGGGAACCCTGGGTGAGATCTGGCATATGCCCATATTTACAGTATTAGTGCGCCCCACCCGTTACACCTTCGGGTTAATGGAGAAAGCAAAGGATTTTACAGTTTGCGTACTACCCGATGGGTTTAACAAGCACCTGGCTATCTGCGGTTCCAAATCGGGAAGAGATATGGATAAGATCCGTGTCTGCGGATTTACCCTCGCCCAAAGCGCCAATGTCGGGACACCCTTCGTAACTCAATCCGCCTTCCATTATGAATGCAGGATTGTTCACAAACACCGCCTCGACCCGGCAGCACTTGACCCGGCAATTGACAAAAAATACTATCTGACCAAGGACTGGCATATGGTCTATTACGGTCAGATACTTGGGGTATTTAAACGGGATCTCTGACATCCGATATCTGATATCTGACATCCGACATCTGATATCTGACATCAGATATCAGATGTCGGATGTCAGAGAATTTTTATATTTTTGCCGGCTCAACTCCGGGATGTTAGCTCAGTTGGTTTAGAGCATCGCCTTGACAGGGCGGGGGTCGTGGGTTCGAATCCCTCACATCCCACAGCAAAAATCCTGAAAATCACTGAAAATTCAATGAAACCGCCTCTCCGGGCGGTTTATCTTTTACATCCGTTTACTGATAAAAACAGTCTGTTAATAACTTTTACAGGCAGATTTGCCTATATTTCTGCCTATAATTATCTTTACAGGCAGATTTATTCAAAATTACAGGCAGTTTTTTAATGTATATGGCAACAATCATGTTTTATGCAGATAAGGAAAGGAAAAACGGATGTTTAATTCTTTTAACCTTCACCTTTAACAACCTAAGGCTACGTCTTTCAACCGGGTTAAACGTACCATTGAAAGCCTGGGATACAAATGATCAAAAGGCAAAACCACAAAAGGATTATGCTGAGACAAACAAACAGTTACGCGAAATCAACAGCTTTCTTTTAGATACCTATGATGGGCTTTTCCCAAAAGGTTCAAATTCATCTAAGGAAGAGATAAAAAAGAAGAGTCTTGAGATCCGGGAAGCATACCAAGTTTTTATGGGAAGAAAGGAAATTTCACTTGAAAACCACAAACTTACCCTCATCGAATACATACCTATCTTCCAGGACCGATACAAAAATAAAGTCTCGGCGAATCACATTCAACACTTTAATGGTATCAAGACACATTTAGAGACTTTTCAAAAGAAGACTGGAACTATTGTTGATTTCGACACCATCAATAAGGATTTCTATATCAGCTTTACGGACTATCTGAAAGCGGCTAACCTGAAACCCAATACGATAGGATCACACATCAGACGAATAAAACGTCTCATGAATGAGGCCAATGAGGACAAACTAACTTCCAACCAGGAACACCGGGCCAGAAATTTTAAGGTACTTAAAGAAGATGCTGACACCATTTATTTAAATACTGAAGAAATCCAGGCCCTGTATAAATTAAAGATAGACGATGAAAGAATGAGGCGCATTAGGGACCTGTTTATTCTGAATTGTCACACAGGTTTAAGGCATTCAGATTGGTCAAAAGTAACCCTGAACAATATCGAAGACGGGAAATTATTTGTTAAGACTCAAAAAACGAAGGAACCAGTGATCATTCCTGTTCATCCAATTATTCTGGAGATCATTAACAAATATGGGGCAGAGTACCGCATCCCGACCAATCAGGAAGCAAACCGTGTATTAAGATGGGTTGGCGAATATGCCGTGACTAAGAAGATCACCAATGGTAATCTTGATAAATGGCTTCAAATACGAACGCATACCGTTCGCAGATCCTTTGCAACAAATGCTTATCTCAGTGGTGTCCCTATGCTTTCTATTATGCAAATAACAGGGCATAAAACAACCGAATCATTTTTGAGATATATCCGGATTTCTAAATTGGAAAATGCAATGAAATTAAAAGACCATCCTTTTTTCAATGCTTAACGCCCCGCATGCAGCCGCAGTGCGGGTATTAGCAGATTGTATTTTTAAATTTCGTTTCCATTTTAGTAGCCACAACCAGTTCATTTAACCACGATGCCCCGCATTGCTCGGCTGCATGCTCGTTATGTAGCGTTAAACATTATTATTGCAGCCATTGAACAATGGATAAATAGATGATATTTATCTGATGACCATTAATTTTCTTGTATATAATTCATTTCCGGTATTTATTTGTAACACATAACACCCTGCTGGTAATGTTGAAACATCGAATTGACAAGATGAATTAGTATCAAATTTATTTTTTTGTAAAAGGAAACCTGATAAATCATAAAATGACACTTCTATTGTAATGTTGGATAATCTGTAAACCTTCACAGTAAATGCATCTTTTGCCGGATTTGGGTAAATATAGATGGGTAATTCATTATCTGGTTCTGATATTCCTATGTCACGTATGAAATTTGCAACAAAAGTCCTATCATCATTTACAATAAACCTGAAAATTGAATCTTTTGATACTTCAACACCGTTCTCTGTCCAATTAATAAATGCATATCCCTTTTGCCTGGAAGCAGATAATGTTGCTATTGTTCCAAAATTATAGGTTCCTGCACCTATAATTGTTCCTCCATTCAGTGGATTTGGATTTGCTATTATATTTGCATTAAGAGTCGGGTGCTGTGTAAGTGTCACTTCCTGATCACCAAGGCCATTTATATGGAAATAAACCTTACCAATCCGAGATACATAATTATTATTCCAAGTGTAGTTTACCAATAATTTGCCATCCCCTCCATTACCGTTTTCTCCACTATTGCCAGGAGGTCCGAAAGTATACCAAGTAGAATCAAGAGTGGCAAACCAAGAAACATTTGACTTTATATGGTAGAATACAGTGCCATTCTCTCTATTAACATCATAATTTGTTGGAGTGACTGTAAATTCGACTGTATCCTTTGTGCTTAATACCGAAACACCTCGTGTGGTTGAAATCCATTTATTTCCTTCATTATCAAATGAAATAGAAGTAATTTCATCATTCGAATTTGACGTCCAGAATGCAGAAAGATTAAAAAACCCAGGAGAAAGAATATAAGTACCATCGTCCATATGGTATTTATCCCATAAATAGTAATAAGTCCAGATCGTTGGTTCAAAGTTTATCACACCAGAACCATTGGAAACCCATTTGTTACCAATTTTATCAAATTTAATTGAGGTAACACCTCTTCCAACAGGTATATAACTCCAATTGCTACCATCAAATTTGATTAACTTCTCAATATCACCCCAATCTATACCTATTCCAATCCAAATAATACCATCCTTATCAATATTAATTGTGCGAACTGAATCCGATAAAAGCCCGCTATTAGATCTATTATAGGTAACCCATGAAGTTCCATTGAACTTTGATATTCCCCCACCATAAGTACCGAACCAAGCATTGCCTACCTGATCAAAAGCAACTGAAGTAACCTTATTATTCGGCAGGCCACTATTAGAAGTTTTATAAGTAACCCAATTGGTTCCATCAAATTTCGTGACCCCAACATCGATGTAATTCATATAATATTGAAAATAAGCAAACCAAACATTCCCATTATGATCAACCTCCATAGTATAAGGAGAATTGTCTGCTAATCCAGAATTTGTTTTATCATAATTTATCCAGTTTGTTCCATCGAATTTTGATACACCATAAAGTGTTCCAAACCATTTATTTCCAGATGAATCAATCGCAATTGATATCCCTGAATTATAATCACCGATTAATCCGTTATCTGTATTATAATTTGACCAAATTGATCCGTTGAATTTCGAAAAACCATTTACGGTAGCAAACCATTTATTTCCCACCTGATCAATTGCAATATCGTTTACACAATTATCTGCTAATCCATTGGATTGCAATGTGGTCCATATAGTGTCATTATATATGGATACCCCATCGTAGGTTCCAAACCATTTATTTCCTATTTTATCAATATATACACAAGAAACATAATTGATTTTCAACCCACTATTTGAAGTATTAAATGTAGTCCAAACGGAATCTCTTAATTTGGAGATTCCATCACCCCATGTAGTGAACCATTTGTTACCAATCGAGTCAAATGCCATAGATCTTACGTCATTACCTGCTAATCCGTCACTTTGAGTATATTTTGTCCAAATGGTTCCGTCATACTTAAAGACTCCCCCTGACGTGCAAAACCATTTATTGTTATCACCATCAACAACAATTGAGTTTACCCAGACCCCACTCCAACCCGGGATATTATCGAAACTTGTCCAGGTTGTTCCGTCAAATTTAAATATACGACGCGAATATGTTCCTACCCATTTAATTCCATTTGAATCTATTGCAAATGCTGTATTACAATTATCATATGTGCCCAAAACAGAATCTGGATGATAAGACGTAAAATTTGTTCCATCATATTTCTCTAATGCCCACAAACCAGCAATCCATTTGTTTCCAACAGAATCAATTTGTATAGAACATACATCATCCCCCATAAAAGCCCAATTTGTAGACATATTATCATACGATGTCCATTGTGCTCCATCAAATTTAGCAATACCTTCTCCATTGGATACCCACTTGGTCCCATCATCATCGAAAACTATACTTGTTATATAAGCATTTTTCAATCCGTCACTTTGATCATAATTTGTCCAATTTGAACCATTAAAAACAGAAATGCCACCAATTGTACCAAACCATTTATTACCTTGTGCATCGCCATTAATACATAAAACATTATGATTACATAATGTTGTCGAGGTATTGGCGGCCGTAAATGACTTCCATGTTGGGGTTTGTCCTAATGCGGTCGATGAAAATAAAACAATCAAAAATAAAATATAATAATTTGTCTTCATTGGCAGGTTGTTTTTAAAAGTAAAAATATTTTAATTAGTGATTATTAGTAGTCCCTGTATTTTTTTTAATGCTACATAACGTGCGGCCGCTAAACGCAGCAAAGGTAAAACCTTTGATAAGCAACAATACCTTGGCATTGTTGCGATTAGCGGCATGTTAGGCGGTTGTATTTTTTATTTTATTTCATAAATTATTTCGGAACCAATTAATAAAGAACTACTTAAGTACTTCAATCTCTGAAATTATTAAGGAATTATAATATTCTTTTCCTGTCCAAATATTCCAGCCTTGACCTAAAAATTTCAACCAAGTGTTATTAGTTTTGATAGTCTTTGAGCTCGAAAGCATAGGACCATAATTAGTTACATATTTCCCTAATGGATTAATGTATGTTTGATAGTAATACTGTTCTCCTGAATCGATCCATTCTATAGCAATAAAATATCCATCAGCGGGAGCTTTTAAATTATACTTCGAAAGATCGACAGTGAGCCAGCCTCCATTTCGGTTCCCATGAGTTATAATACTTTCATGAATCAAATCATCTCCAGGATTCCCTGATTTCGGATCAACATTATAAACTCTCACTCTAAACGGGGTTTCAGGTTTTCCAATCTTTTTGGATATAAAGAAACTTGCATTAACAATCCTTGCGTTCCTATACTTCTTACAATCCATGAAAACAGAAATCTGTGATTTTTGGTCCGTCATCCATCCTCCGTATCCTTTCTTAGTATCTTCATAATTGCCAAGGCGATATCTACCTGCTGGAATACCAATTATTTCAACTTCCTTCAATGAATATACAATTGGGTCAAGAAGTATTGAAACATTTGAAAAATTGCTTTTTAAGGATTTAACTACGATATGAGCTGTTTCATATCCCAATGAACAGATTATTAATGTATCATTTATACAATCATTGGGCAGTTGAATTAGAAATTTACCCTGATAATTAGCTGCAACTCCAAGTTTCTTTTTCATTAATTCCACCGTTGAGAATGGAATAATTTTGTTTGTCTTAGAATCTATTATAATACCTGATACATCAATTTGTTGTGCCGGGACTAATTGACGTAAAAATAAAAATATGAGTATAAGATATTTCTTCATGTCCAAAGTATAAAAAATATGCCGCCTAACGATTCGATAACACAATGTTATTTGTGTTATTTTTAACTATAGAGATTTTGATTAACGACTTCTCCGACATCAAATATAAAAATAAAACGCCTTTGTCAAGTATCAAGGCAAGTTATCTTTCTGAAATCGTCTTAAAATTTGATATTTTAAGAGAATCTATCAGCTTGGCAGCTGAATTCTGCAATCTTCCCTGGGCATTCAAAACATATCCCATATTTTCTAGTGAACCAATAGCACCATCGATGCCAAGGACCTGTTTTGTTAACGAAAGCTTGAAATAATCTTCTTCTGCAGCTTCAAACTGTTTCCTGGTCGGATGTGGAAGTCTTTCCCAAAACCCTTTCAGTACTTCAACTTCATGAATTGCATCGAGAATCAGTTTTTCATTATCACGCTGCTGTGAAATCTTATATTCAATCTCTATCACGGCCCTTCTCCTGGCAAATTGATCGGTCGACTGATCATCAACCTGGGCTTGCAATTCATCTAAGTCCACTTGAAGACGCTTCTGATTATAATAAGCTTCATTCAGTGAAATTATCTTTTCGCGCATGGTCAGGCATACCGCCCGAAAAGCCCTCTCCTGAGTTAAGCCGGCATTGACAATGAAATTGGCAATCTGAAAATCTGAATTCCCAAAGGGAATTTCCAGGAAACTATCCTGAATTTCGCTTAAAAGCGTCTTGAACTTTGTTAGATCTTGCATGTTTTTGGTTTGGTTTATAATTAACGACTGCCGCTCCAATAATTTACGGCTGATGAATAAGATGAGGTATAGCCTTGTGATACAGACATATATTGCATGGATTCGGTATTGAACGTAAATGAATAAATATTGGACGAATAAGATCCTGCGATGAAGTACCCCTTGGTTAATGATGTGCCATAACCGGCTCCCACATTACTGTATGATTGTGACACATAGCCAACCGTTTCATTTGAAAACAATAATGATTCTATTGAATTAATGGAAGGCATGCCCCCTGCCCAATATCCTTTTGTGGATGAATACGTGGCTGCAGGATTATAACGTGATTGCCCAAGGGAATTCAAGCAATTTCCCGAAGCTTCCGTGCTGAAATTCACAAATGAGATGCTGTTTTGGGCACCATTATTATATCCGCTGCCGGAATACCCTTTGGCTGAAGATTGGCAGCTTCCGGCGTGGCTTTTTGTCGCCAATGAGGATGAAAGGGTTGCCCTGGCTTCTGTTGAAAACGTCAATGCTTCTAAACTATTCAGCCGGTTTGTGCCATCAAACCCATTCATAAAATTATCAATCACATTTGTAATTGACAAATTGGCCTGGCCGCCGGCAAGATAACCTGCATTATTTGACCATATTTGACCTAACCCGTATCTTGCCAGGGATAAGGTGGCTGAAAGCTGTGAGACAGTTTCATTGCTGAAAAGCAATTTGGTAATATTGGCAAGGTAAGGGCTATATCCACCGCAATTATAAGAAGCATAAGCCTGCAATCCTGCTGACCAGGCATCCCGCCAAGTTCCGGAAACTTCCACCTTTAACGCATTTAAGGTCCTCCATACTCCACCGGTATATACCTGAATTGATGAAACGGATCGCCAGGATCCACCAACATAGATTTGAACAGCCATGAATTATGTGTATTGAATGTAAATACAGCCTTCCGATGGTCCGGATGGCGGTATGGAACCTGTTCCATAAGCCACATTGACAGCTTCAAAGTTGGTGGCGGTGCCATGAGCATAAGCCACAAAGGCGCCGGCCATTGCTCCACCGGATTTATCAAGCTTTGCGTTTAACGAACTCTGCAGATTGGTAACATCAGAAATTGCGTGAGAATGGCTTGCGGCCGCCTTTGCATCAAGGGATGCTTGCAAGCCCGTAACATCGGAAATTGCATGGCCATGCCCTTTATCCGATTTGCCATCCAGGGTAGTCTGAAGTGCTGAAATATCACTGATTGCAT
>JAPLDL010000014.1 GCA_026391735.1 Bacteroidota bacterium
TCTCAGTGACCCCGACAGGATTCAAACCTGTAACCTTCTGATCCGTAGTCAGATGCTCTATTCAGTTGAGCTACGGGGCCAAATTCGCTGCAAAGGTATAAAATTCAGATAAAATGGCAAAGAGAATTTTAAACTGCCGGCAGAAAACATCCGGTCATTGATCGATGCCAAACTTCTGCTTTGTATCATGGCAAATGATCTGCACCGCGTCTCTTGCCGATTTGATGGCAACGGGTAATCCGCCACCGGGAATACTCCAATGAGCTGCATAATAAAACTTTTTCAGCCCGGGCAGGGTAAATTCAACCGGCGACTGTGCGATAAGGTTTTTCCCGGGAAGCCATCCCTGGACAGATCCTTTCCAGTTATTAGTGTACCTGAAAAATGTTGCCGGAGTTGCAACATCTGTTTCTTCAACAAAGTCCCTGATCCTCCCGTATTTTTTTTCCAACAGTTCAATGATTTTTTGCGCAAACTCATTTTTAACCCGTTTGTATTCATCCTTGTCAGTCTCCCTCAGCTTGATCCAATAATCTGCATTACAGGTATAAAAACTAACTGAAACAACAGTCTTTCCATCAGGAGCAAGAGTGGGATCGTAGTTGTAGATATGTGTTTCAAGTCTCGAATAGGTTGATTTATCAGGAGAAACCAGGTCCTGGTCAAGTGGAAATCTCAGAAAATGGGATTCCTCTTTAAAAGCCCTTTTAATTCCCAGAGAGACCATTAACACCGAATAATACACTTTCAGCTTTTCCTGTCTCCCCAGAGCAAGAATGGTTTTATTGACATATCGGCCACCCAGCGCCTTAAATACAGTATAGTTCCAGTCGGCGGAAGAGACGACAACATCCGCAAAAAGTTCATCTCCGTTTTCCAGCCTGAGGCCTGTTGCATGATTATTTTTTACCAGGATATCCTTTACAGGTGAATTATAGAGGATCTCGCCTCCCAGTGACAAATATTTATCCCTGAGCCTGCTAACGAATACCCCTGCCCCACCAACAGGATATGCCGCAGCCCTGAGATCATTATATGCAAGAGGCATGGTAATGATCATCAGTGGAAGTTCATCCCCGTCGAAAAGAAGTTCAAACGCTTCACGCAAAAAGGGGCTCTTCAACTTCAGGGCAAAGGAATAATTAGTCTCTTTTTTAAGCTTATTCAGAAACCAAAGTAAAGGCAGGAAACGGATATATTTGATCTTCTCACTTAAAGGCAAAAGTTTTGGCAGTTTTTTAATCAATGGAGGAATTTCATATGATTGGATGCGGCGCATCGAATCAATAAATTTGTCAATAACAGCCTGGTCTCCTGGCGAATTATCAATAAGATATTCTCTTAGTTTATTTATGTTTGTATACAGATGAAATACCTTTTCGCCCTTCAGGCTCAGGGCATCCCTGACTTCGATGTCCATCCTGCTTTCATGGGTTATAAAGGGGATGGATTTCATCTCAAGCAATTCAGACCAAAGAAGATAAAATGGATTTGCAGGTCCTGATCCTAAAAGCCACTGGAAACCGCTTTCAAAGGTATACTCTCCTTTTTTCCAGCTGGTGCATAGTCCGCCCGGACTGGAATGCCGCTCAAAAATCACTGTTTTAAAACCGCTCAGCTGCAAATAGCAGCCGGCGGATAAACCCGACACTCCTGCCCCGATAATGTTAACATTCATTTACTTAAATCTATAGTTGTGCCAAAAGTAAGAAAATGATTTTAAGCTAATCTAAAAAAAAATTACCTTTGCAAATGAATTGATTGACTGTTCCCGGATCATCCGGTGAAAGAGGTAACCAGTGAAAGATAAATCATGATTATAGTTGGAAGCAGGAAACTTACTGTCAATGATTTCTTCAAAGTCCTTTTTGAAGGTGAGAAAATTGATATTGATATTGAAGCCCGCCGGAAAGTTGAAGAAGATTTTGAGTTTCTGAAGGAATTTGCGCAAGGTAAAGTCATTTACGGTATAAACACGGGCCTTGGCCCCATGGCCCAATTCAAGATCAATGGAAACAGGGAGCTTGAACTTCAGTATAATTTGATCCGCAGCCATGCTGCCGGATGCGGCTCTCCTCTCCCCTCCCTTTATACCAAGGCAACCATGCTCGCCAGGCTTAGCTCCCTGGTCCAGGCCAAATCGGGAATTCATATTGAGGTTGTTGATTTATTAAAGGAGATGATCAACCGTGATATAAATCCGTATATTCCTGAACATGGTGGAGTTGGTGCCAGCGGAGACCTGGTCCAATTGGCCCACCTGGCTCTGAATCTCATCGGGGAAGGCGAGGTTTTGTATAAAGGACAGACTTTACCTGCATCAGAGGTTTTTACTGCGGAAGGACTTACTCCCATAACCATGCATATCCGCGAAGGCCTGGGACTGATCAACGGGACTTCAGCGATGACAGGTATTGGAATGATCAACGTGATCCATGCCAGGAACCTGGTCGACTGGGCTATTCTTGCTTCGTCAATGATCACTGAAATAGTGGAATCCTACGATGATCATTTTTCCGATGGTCTTAACAGGGCCAAATCGCATCATGGTCAGAGAGTTGTTGCCCGCACAATGAAGTTTATCCTTAAAGACAGCCAGCTTATCCGCCGCCGTGCCGACCACCTTTATAACAACGACAAGACTATTGAAGTCGATGTTTTCAAACATAAGGTACAGGAATATTACTCGCTCCGCTGTGTCCCCCAGATTGTCGGACCTGTGCAGGATACGATTTTATATGCCAGTCATATACTGATGAGTGAGGTGAATTCAACAAGCGATAATCCAATCATCGACGGGGAGCATCATAATGTTTACCATGGAGGCAATTTTCACGGAGATTATGTTGCCCTGGAGATGGACAAGCTGAAAATTGCAATAACCAAACTATCCATGCTTGCCGAACGCCAGTTGAATTATCTTTTAAACCCTAAACTCAACGAAAAACTTCCACCATTTGTCAACCTTGGAAAACTTGGGCTTAACCTTGGAATGCAGGGTGCACAGTTCACCGCAGTTTCCACTGTAGCCGAGAATCAGACTCTCTCCTATCCCATGTCGCTCCATAGCATTACAAATAATAATGACAACCAGGATATAGTAAGTATGGGAACCAATGCAGCCCTCCTTACCATGAAAGTTATCGACAATACCTATCAGGTCATTGCTATTGAAATGATTTCCATTCTGCAGGCAATCGATTACCTGAAGATCAAAGACAAGCTTTCTTCATATTCCAGAAGCAAGTATGAAGACCTGCGAAAAATAGTTCCTGTCTTTACTGAAGATACAAGCAAGTATAAAGACATCCTGAATATTGTGCAGTATATCATGGAGAACAAACCTCAGTTTTCAATTGAGGAATAAAGTACGAATCTGAATAATAATTCTTTAATGAGATATGCATTAGTGACAGGCGGCTCTCGTGGGATCGGACGGGCGATCTGTTTAAGCCTTGCAAAAGACGGTTCCCATGTCATAATTAACTATAATTCAAATAGTACCGAAGCAGAATCAACTTTAGCTATGATTCGTGAAAGCGGAGGAAACGGTGAGCTCATGCAATTCGACGTGTCAAACCAGGAATCGGTTGAAAAGGCCCTTGGTGAATGGCAATCGGGGAATGCAGGAAAATACATCCAGGTTGTTGTTAATAATGCAGGCATCAGGAAGGACGCCCTGGTTATGTGGATGAAGAATGAGGAATGGAACGATGTTCTGAATACAAACCTGAACAGTTTCTTTTATATAACCAGGTTCCTTATAAAGGATATGCTGTTGAATAAGTTTGGACGGATCATCAATGTGGTCTCGCTCAGCGGTATTAAAGGCCTTCCCGGCCAGGCAAACTATTCAGCTGCTAAAGGAGGCGTGATTGCTGCAACCAAGGCTCTGGCCCAGGAAATTGCAAAAAAGAATGTAACCGTGAATGCTGTTGCCCCCGGTTTTATCAAAACCGATATGACCAAAGACCTTGACGAGGCTCAGCTTAAGACCATGATCCCTATGGGGCGTTTTGGCCGGCCCGAAGAAGTTGCTTCAGCTGTGAGCTTCCTTGCTTCTGACGCTGCATCTTATATCACTGGTTCTGTTATTAATGTCAACGGAGGTCTTTACACATAGAGCAATGATCATTTTCGCTATCCCGCTATCCCGCTATCCCGCTATCTGATGACAAGAGTCGTAATCACCGGAATGGGAATCTATTCTGTTATCGGTAAAAATCTTGCCGATGTAAAAGATTCACTTTATTATGGCAGATCGGGGATCATCTTTGACCCGAAAAGAAAAGAAATGGGCTTCCGTTCTGCTCTGACCGGTATGGTTGACCGTCCGGTCCTGAAAGGAGTTCTTGACCGGCGAATGAGGGTCGGGATGCCGGTCCAGGGTGAATACGCATATATGGCCACTCTTGAAGCCTTGAAAAATGCAGGAATTGACCAGTCATTTCTTGACCGGAATGAAGTCGGGATCCTTTATGGCAATGACAGTTCTGCTGTTCCTGTTGTAGAATCGGTTGACATTCTAAGGAAAGAAAAAGACACGATGCTTATTGGTTCAGGTTATATTTTTCAATCGATGAACTCAACTGTATCCATGAACCTCAGCGTGATCTTCAAACTTAAAGGGATAAATTTCACAGTCAGCGGAGCCTGTGCCAGCGGCTCTCATGCAATAGGAATCGGTTTCCTTATGATCAAACAGGGCTTGCAGGACATGATCATCTGTGGCGGTGCCCAGGAAATTAATCCCGAATCTACAGCCAGTTTTGATGCCCTTAACGCATTCTCGATCCGTGAGTCGGAACCTGCAAAAGCCTCAAGACCTTTTGATCGCGACCGCGATGGCCTGGTCCCAAGCGGCGGTGCCGCAACCATTATCCTTGAAAGTTATGAATCTGCCAAAAAGCGCGGAGCTACCATACTGGCCGAGCTTGTTGGCTATGGATTCTCATCAAATGGCGAGCATATCTCGCTTCCAAACGTCGAAGGCCCTGCCCGGGCAATGCAGATGTCCCTGAAAGTTGCAGACATGCCGGCAAAAGACATTGACTATATCAATGCCCACGCTACCTCCACACCTGCCGGTGATGGCAATGAAGCAAAAGCCATTTGCCAGATCTTTGGGAAGGAAATGCCGCTGGTGAGCAGCACAAAATCAATGACCGGTCATGAAATGTGGATGGGAGGCGCCAGCGAGGTGGTTTATTCGACCCTGATGATGAATAATAATTTCATTGCACCGAATATAAATTTTGAAAATCCCGATGAAGCTACCGCTTGCCTGAACCTGGCAACAGTTACTACTCCCCTCGAAATCAATGCATTTCTTTCCAATTCTTTTGGTTTCGGAGGTACAAATTCATCCCTGGTCGTAAAGAAAGCTTCATTCTGAAATTCTCATTTTTTTTTTTTACTTTTGCAGAGTGTAAGAGATCTTATAATGCAAAACGACGAGATTATCAGTAAGATCAACCAGTTGCTGGTAGATGAGATAGAAATTGAGGAGGATAAGATAAGCCCCGCCGCCGATCTTAAAAAGGATCTTGAGATTGACAGCCTTGATTTTGTTGATTTATTTGTGATCATTGAACGCAACTTCGGTGTAAAAATGAAGGCTGAGGAAATGACTGAGATTAAAAGTCTACAGGATTTTTACGACTATATCATTAAACGTGTCGGTTCAAATTAGCTGCAATGGAGTCCTGGGAAGGTAAAACCCGCGGAGGAATCCTTGGCTATAAAATCTTTATCTGGACGCTCAGGAACCTTGGAATTTCTTTCGCTTATTTCCTGCTTTTTTTCGTGGTAACTTATTTTATATTCGCCTCCGGAAAGGCTTTCAGGGCCGCTTACCGTTACTTTCATGAAAGAATGTACTATGGATTCCTGAAGTCGTTATTCAGCGTATACAGGAATTATTACATTTTCGGGCAGATTCTGGTTGATAAACTGGCCCTGCTTGCAGGCTTTCAGAATAAATTCACATTTGACTTTGAAGGTGAAGAGTACCTGAGGCAAATGGATAAAGGTGGTCTGCTCATCAGCGGTCACGTGGGTAACTGGGAGATCGCCGGACAGCTTCTCGTGAGGCTTGAAAAAAAGATCAATATCCTGATGTATGATGCAGAACATAAGAAAATAAAGGGTTACCTCGCTGAAGTCCTAAGGCGTAATGTGAATTTTATAGTCATCAGGGAAGATTATTCCCACCTTCAGGAAATCAAAGAGGCATTTTCCAGGGGCGAGATCATTGCCATGCATGGAGACCGGTATATGGAAGGGAATAAAACCCTAGTGACGGAATTTCTTGGTTCCCTTGCAGCCTTCCCCCTGGGCCCGGTTAACCTTGCTGCCCGATTTAACGTCCCTGTAGCTTATGTTTTCGCCGTAAAGGAAACAAATTCCCATTATCATTTTTTCTCCACCCCGCTTCAGAATATCGAATTCTCGAATAATCTGAAGAAAAGGGATGCCATACTGGCCGGGGCTGTGAAAAAATTCGTGGATGCTTTTGAAACTGTCGTTTATAAATATCCCCTGCAGTGGTTTAACTATTATGATTTCTGGAAAATTCCTGACCATATTCATCAACAACCACGGAATGCCGGCACTGAAACCGTGATCTCATCCGCCGACAATTTGCAAGGCCAAAAAGAACCTGTCAAAAAAAAGAGCAGGAAACTTCTTCTTATATCTGCCAACCAGTATGCCAACCCTTACCCGGTTTATCCTTTGGGCATCTCTTATCTTTATTCCTACCTCAGCGACCATATGCCCGATCTGGACATACGTTCTTTTGATTTTAATCTTCAAGGAAGTGAAGAACTTAAAAACCTGCTGCTGTCGTACAAGCCTGATTATACGGGCCTTTCGCTAAGAAATATCGACGACGTTAACTTTTACACCAAGGAAAGTTTCGTTGGCGGCTACAAGACCATTGCAGATATAATCAGGGAAGCCGGAAATGGTACCACTTTTATTTTAGGCGGATCGGCTTTTTCGATCTACCCAAGGGAATTATTCGAGCTTTTGCAACCCGATTTCGGTATTACCGGAGAAGGGGAAGAAAGCCTGCACATGCTCCTGAAAAGTCTTGATTCAGGACTTGCCGACCTGGACATCCAGGGTCTTATCTACAGGAAGGAAGGTGAGTTAAAACATAATTCCAGGCAGCATTTCATCAAAACACCTGAACTCTCATTTGACCCGGGCCTGGTTAAATTTTACTGGCAGAAAAGCGGGATGATCAACATCCAGACAAAGCGTGGTTGTCCGTTTAATTGCATTTATTGTACCTATCCCCTCATTGAAGGCCATAATGTGCGCACTCTTGATCCCGACAGGATCCTTCATACGCTTCGAGATCTTTATTACCATCACAATATCGATTATTACTTTTTTACTGATTCAGTTTTCAATATCAGCAATAATTTCAACATAGAACTGGCCGAAAAGATCATCAAGTCGAACATGAAACTGAAGTGGGGAGCGTATTTTTCACCCTTCAAGCTGTCAAAAGACCTTCTTAAGCTTTTCGCAAAGGCCGGGCTTACACATATTGAATTCGGGACCGAATCGCTGTCGGACACCACGCTGAAAGCCTATGGCAAGCACTTTGACGCGGATGAGGTTGTAAGGGTCTCAGAGTATTGCAATGAAGCCAATATCTATTTTTGTCATTTTATGATCATCGGCGGATATGGCGAGACAGACCAGACTGTGGATGAGAGTTTTGAAAATTCAAAACGTATTGATAATACTGTTTTCTTCCCTTATGTGGGGATGCGTATCTACCCTGGTACTAAACTTCACGAGCTAAGTATTGCAGAAGGGATATTGTCGGCAGACGACCCGATTATTGAGCCTGTTTATTACATTTCAAAAAAAGTGAATTACGAAACTCTAAGAGAAAGGGCCGAAAAGTCGGGGCGCCGCTGGGTTTTCGCCGATGAAGACGTGGCTACCGCAATGAACAGGATGAGAAGCAGAAACCGTAAAGGATCATTATGGCATCATTTAAAGAAATAAACCTGCCCCAGAAGCCTCCAATGGTGATGGTCGACCGCATCCTTAGCATACAGGATAAAACGACGGTCACTTCATTCCTGGTAAGGGATGATAATGTGTTTCTTGCGGATGGCGTTTTGCGGGAACCAGGCCTGATTGAAAATATTGCACAGAGTGCAGCTGCAGGTATTTCAGCTAATCCTGCCAATACCGGCGACGAACCGAAACTCGGGTTCATCGGAGCGATAAGAGAACTCAGGATCAGTAAACTTCCTGCAGCAGGAGACGAGATCATAACTTCTGTCACGGTTACCCATGAAATATTGAATGCGACTGTTGTCGCCGGGAAAATTGAACTGAATGGAGAACTGATCGCTGAATGCGAGCTCAGGATTTTCCTTGAAAATACCGACAAATCAGTTTAGAATAAATTGTTATTATGACTGAAAAACAAGACGAACTCATTTACCGCAATAACCGGGAGCTTCATTATTCATTTGATCCTGAACAAGGTTATACCCGTAAGGTTGATTATCAGTACCCTGGCAACCAGGTCATTATACAGCAGGGCTGGGATGTTGTCGAAAGCAGGGTCAGGGATGTTTCTGCCAGAATTAAAGAAGGTAAGCTTAGCCCTTTATCTTACTATATGGAAAAGAACCAGATGGAACTGCCCATGCTTTCCGATTATACAGGCTTTATGCGATGGAGGATCAAAAGGCATCTGAAACCAGGTGTTTTTTCCAGACTAAGACCTGCGACACTCGCAAAATATGCCTCGGTTTTTGATGTCGGGGTTAACGAACTTCTTAACCCTCCATTAACCTGAAATGATCGAACTGAATTTTGAACACCGCCAGGCAGGGCATTGTGAAAGCGGGGTGACATCCAACCTGTTGCACTATCATAAACTGAGCGTTAGCGAACCGATAATATTCGGTATCGGAGCCGGCCTTTTTTTTAGTTATCTTCCATTCCTGAAAATGCAGCATGCCCCTCTTACTTCTTTCAGGGTTTGGCCGGGAATGGTCTTTGACAGGGCAACAAAAGCACTTGGAATTAAAACAAAGATCCAACGGTTCAAAAATCCGGTGGACTCAATGAATAAACTTGATGAAGTCCTCGCATTGGGCTTTCCTGTTGGTCTCCAGGTAGGAACATTCAATCTTCCATTTTTCCCTCCCGAGTACAGGATGCATTACAACATGCATAATATGGTAGTTTACGGAAAGAAAGATGATATTTACCTGATCAGTGATACGGTAGTTGAAAATAAAGTTGAAATATCATACAACGACCTGATGAGAGTAAGGTTTGCAAAAGGCACTTTTGCACCCCGTGGCCGCATGTATTATCCTTACCAGGTTCCTTCCAATGTAGATTTAAAACCTGCTATAATCAAAGGCATTCGTAAAACAGCAAATAATATGGTTGAAGTGCCTTTTCCGCTGATAGGTACTAAAGGTATACGTTTTCTTGCCCGACAGATGAGAAAGTGGCCCCAAAGATTAGGTGACGAGAAAGCGTCATATTATCTCGGCCAGGTATTAAGAATGGAGGAAGAGATTGGTACGGCAGGAGCGGGTTTCAGGTTCATTTATGGTGCTTTCCTCGATGAAGCGGCTACCATACTGAAACAGGATTGGATAAAAGAGGTTTCTGTTGAGATGGGGGAAGCTGCCAACCACTGGAGAAAATTCTCATATCATGGATCCAGAAATTGCAAAAAAAGGGCAAAGCCCGAAGAATCCTATGACATGCTGGCCGATATGTTAATGGAATGTGCCGATATGGAAGAAAAGGTCTTTCGCAAACTTGTAAAAATCAGATAATACTTACCGATGAGTATTTTTAATAATTTCGCAGATATTTTTAAACAAAAGGAAACCGATGGAAACCCCAGCAGAAAACACAGATCCTGTATACAAGAATAAGGATTACGGGCAATACCGGGAATTGTTCTACTCCTATGATGAACAAGGTAACTTCGGGAAAACTGTGGGTTACCATAACGAACCCGACAGGTTGGTTTTACAGCAGTCATGGGACTTGTTTAACGATCGTACTGAAGAAGCCCGTCAAAAGGTCCTTGCAGGAACTGCCAGCCCTATTGTTTATTATATGGAAAAGATCCTTGCCGATCCTTTAGGCTTATCCATGATGGCAGGTGTTTCGTTCTGGAAGGTAAAGCTTCATTTTAAACCGTTTTTTTTCAAACGGCTCAGCAATAAAACACTTGCAAAATATGCTGAAGCATTTAACATTACCGTTGATCAGCTTAAGAATTTCGAACAATAAATAACATAATGATGGAAAGTAAACCCATGATGATCAATTATATACACCGCCAGGCAGGCCATTGCGAAAGCGGCGCCACTTCCAACCTCTTCAATTATTATGGAATACAAATGTCGGAACCCATGGCTTTTGGTATCGGGACCGGCATCTATTTCAGCTACCTCCCCTTTATCAAGTTGATGTTTGCCCCCATGATGTCGTTCAGGAACCTTCCAAACACTGTGTTTCACCGTTCAATGAAATATCTGGGTGTTGATGCAACAGTAATCAAGAAATTCAATGATGTAAAGGAGTCGATGGATGTCCTTGACCGGAACCTGGAGAAGGGAATTCCGACCGGCGTGCAGGTTGGTGTTTTCAATCTTACATTTTTCCCGCCCGAATACCGTCAGCATTATAATATGCATAATATGGTGGTATACGGCAAGGAAGGCAACCTCTACCATATCAGCGATACGGTAATGGAACATCCGCAGACACTTACATATGATGACCTTGTGAGGGTGCGTTGGGCAAAAGGTGCATTTGCCCCCAAAGGCAAAATGTATTGGATCAACCATGTTCCTGAAGAACTGGATATACGTTATGGCGTGGAACAGGGAATAAAGAAGAGCGTTTATGAGATGACCAAGGTGCCTTTCTGGCTCGTCGGGATCAAAGGCATGCGCGTCATGGCAAAAGATATTAGGAAATGGCCAAAAAAACACGGTAATCAAAAAGCTGCGTTTTACCTTGGCAGCATTCTCAGGATGGCCGAAGATTTCGGAACAGGGGGTGCGGGCTTCCGTTATATTTACGGTGCATTTCTTAAAGAAAGCGGTCAGAAATTCGACAATAAGGCGCTGCTCGAAGCTGCCGACCTGATGGGCCGGACAGCCAATAAATGGAGGGAATTTACTTACCTTGGCGCCAGAAACTGCAAGAACCGGTCTTCCCAACCCATTGAGGATTATGTGACACTTGGAGATATGATGATGGAAATTGCGGGAATGGAAGAACAGGTTTTCAAAAGAATTGAGAAAATCAAGATCTGATGTCAGATAAGGTCATTATCGAAATAAGGGACCTGGTCAAAGTCTATAAAGGCTCCGAAGAACCAGCCATCAAAGGGATCTCCCTGGATATTTTTCAGGGAGAGATCTTTGGTCTGCTCGGTCCGAACGGTGCGGGTAAAACCACTACAATTTCCATTTTATGCGGACTTTTTCGTCCCAACAGCGGCAGTGTGTTTATCGATGGTCTGGATATCCATTCAAACCTCAATAAGATTAAACACATCATAGGAGTAGTGCCTCAAGATGTAGCACTCTACCCTACCCTGACCGCATGGGAGAATCTTACCTTTTTCGGTAATATGTACGGCCTTAAAGGAGGCAGACTGAAAGAAAAAATTGCTGAAGGCCTGCATGTGTTCGGGCTGGAGAAACATGCAGAAAAGAAGATTGCAAACTGTTCGGGAGGCATAAAACGGAGGATTAACCTTATTGCCGGACTTTTGCATAATCCCAAAGTGATTTTTCTGGATGAACCAACGGTTGGTATCGATGTACAATCCAGGGTTGTCATCCTGGATTATCTTAAAGAGCTTAACCAGAAGGGTACTACCGTGATCTACACCTCACATTATATGGAGGAAGCTGAAAAGCTCTGTACCCGGGTTGCTATAATCGATCGTGGCAAAGTAATTTCCATGGGAAACCCCAGGGAACTTGTCGCTGAACACCCCGAGTTCAAAGATCTTGAAAATATTTTTCTGCATCTTACGGGTAAGGACCTAAGAGATTAATGGGTAAGAGAAGGTGTAATGTTTAAATATTTTTCAGCTTGCCGAAAGGAATCGTTGATCCTGATCAGGGACCTGGCAGGTCTTGTCATGTTGTTTATTATGCCCATGATCATGGTCATGATCCTCGCTTTGGTCCAGGAGCAGGGCTGGAGCTCACTTTCGAAGGATCCTTCAATACCTGTCCTTCTTGTTGATGAGGATCATGATACCCTGGGAGCCAAAATCCAGGAAGGGCTTAAAAGCTCCAATATTTTTAAAATATATACCAATCTGGAAGGGAAACCACTGACCCGCGAAGTTGCAAAAGCATTAATTGCAAAAGGCACATACAATATTGCTGTGATCATACCCCGGGAGTCTACCAGGATCATCAGGCATAAAGTACAGGTTATGGTGACCCAGATCGTTTCGGGTATTATGATGCCGGTCGACAATCCCTTCCTGGATATCCAGTCAAATGATTCCATTAACATTTCTATATATTTCGATCCAGGCATCAAGGGAACCTTTAAATATGCCTTTATGGCCTCCATGAAGGAATACAGTATGTTCATTGAATCCACAATGATATTTTCTTCTTTCAATACCGAATTGAAAAAAATGTTTCCTCAATACCGGCCCCCGAAATCCGATTATAAGGAGTCTGTATTTTTTACAGAGATATTTCCTGCCGGAAAAGATGAAAAAGCTGTTCCTTCTACAACCCAGCATAACGTGCCCGCCTGGGCGTTATTTGCCATGTTCTTCATCGTGATTCCGATGACCGGGAGCATGATCAAGGAACGTGACGAAGGCAGCATGATCAGGATCAACACCATGCCCGTTTCATATTTTACCATATTCATGGCCAAGGTGAGTGTTTATGCGGTGGTTTGCATCATCCAGTTCATACTCATGGTGCTGGCCGGAAGATACATTCTCCCCTTAGCAAACATCCCTGCTTTGACGATAGGATCGAATTATTTTGGAATACTATTGATGATGATCGTCTCAAGTTTGGCTGCACTGGGTTTTGCTATTGCCGTTGGAACTGTGGCCCGCACTCATCAGCAAGCTGCTGCCTTCGGAGTTGTTTCAGTTGTCGTGCTTACTGCTTTGGGCGGATTATGGGTCCCTGTTTATCTTATGCCTGAAGTGATGAGGAGCATTGCGTTGTGGTCACCACTTAACTGGGCGCACGTAGCGTTTATTGATCTCTTCCTCAGGCAGGCTACAATCGTGGATGTTCTTCCGCAGATTTGTAAACTGTTGATATTTTTTGCTGTGATGATCTCTATTGCCCTTTTCTACCGCAAAATAAACTCTCCCTTGAACAGTTGATATGACACTCACCGACAGAAAAGAGATTACCGTCAGATTCAGTGAAGTTGATTCAATGAAAATCGTCTGGCATGGAAATTACCTGAAATATTTTGAGGACGGGCGTGAATCGTTTGGTCTCAGATACAACCTGGGCTACCTTGATGTATACAGGCATAACGTGATGATCCCCATCGTCAAGGTGAACTGCGACTATAAAAAGCCCCTTGTGTACGGTGATGTGCTCATTGTTGAAACAACATACATCCCAACAGAAGCAGCTAAAATAGTATTCGAATATAAAATCCTCAGAAAAAATGACGGAGAAGTAGTTGCAACGGGAAATTCAACCCAGGTGTTTCTGACCCCCGAAGGTGATCTGTTGCTCACATCCCCCGGATTTTTTTCAGGATGGAAAAGGAAATGGGGAATTGAATAAGTATCTGAGATGAAAAGCGTTTACGTACTTTCTGAAAATATAGTTTCTTCCCTCGGGTTTACCACCGATGAAAACGCTGAACAGCTTGTATCAGGCATTTCAGGGATAAAGATGCATGACGATCTTAACCTTTCTCCTCACCCAGTCCCCCTGTCCCTGGTTGATACCTCCAGACTCGAATCGAAATTCCAGATTGTTCTTGGTCAGTATGGGAAAAACCAAAAACCGGGTTATTACACAAGGCTGGAAAAAATGCTTATCCTGTCAATCACAGATGCCCTGGAAAGAAGTTCAGTAAAGCCCGAGAATGACAAGGTTTTACTTGTTCTTTCGACCACCAAGGGGAACATTGACCTGCTTGAAGACCGTTTTACTGCAAAATTCGATCATAAACGAATTTACCTTTGGGCCCTTGCTTCAGTACTCAGGGATTTTTTTGGTTTCGCTAACACACCCCTCATCATCAGCAATGCATGCATATCGGGAGTAATGGCCCTTATTGCTGCAAGCCGGCTGTTACGTTCGGGACAGTATCATGCCGCAGTTGTTACCGGAGGTGATATTGCTACCGAATTCGTAATTTCCGGATTCCAGTCGTTCCAGGCCCTTAGTCCGGAACCATGCAAACCGTTCGATCTGCACAGGACCGGATTATCGCTTGGTGAAGGATGCGGGACTGTAGTACTTTCAATGAATCCTGCTGAAGACGGCAACGACAGGATCCTTTTAATGGGAGGATCGGTCAGTAATGATGCAAATCATATTTCAGGTCCATCCAGAACTGGCGAAGAACTTAGCCTGGCTATTAACAAAGCAATGGAGGAATCAGGTCTTTATTCTGAAGTCCTTGATTTTATTTCGGCTCACGGTACAGCTACACCCTATAACGACGAGATGGAAGCAAAAGCCATCTCACTTAGTAAAATTAATGAAGTCCAGGTGAACAGTCTGAAAGGATATTGGGGCCATACTCTTGGAGCTTCGGGGCTCATGGAAGCGGCAGCACTGATAAACTCAATGAAAACCAACCGGCTCTTTAAAACACTGGGATTTGAAGAACCCGGGGTTTCAGAAAGAATCAATGTTGTGAGTGAGACAATTTATAAACCAGTTAATGCCTGCCTGAAGATGGCATCCGGTTTTGGCGGATGCAACGCTGCGCTGGTATTTCAGAAAGCCTGAGTATGGAGAAACTCATCACTGCATACGCTTATATCGGTGAAGGTAAAGTTGTTGTTAACAAGCGACTTATCTTTTTTCAGGAAAAAATTGTTACTTTTGCCGAGTTTATAAAGGCTCTGTATAAGCAGGAGCAGATATCGTATCCCAAGTTTTACAAAATGGATTCCTTGAGTAAACTTGGGTTCATGTCGGCCGAACTGCTTCTGAGACATGAAAACACCGGCAGGTTCAAAACCGGATCACTTGCAGTGGTTCTGGCTGATTCAAGTTCAAGTCTGGAGACGGACCTGCTCCATCAGGAGAGTATCAGAAACAGGTCGGCCTGGTTCCCAAGCCCTTCGGTTTTCGTATACACCCTGGCGAATATTGTTATCGGTGAGATCTGCATTCGCCACAACCTAAAAGGGGAAACTGCATTTCTGATCAGCGAGAAATTCAATGCTGCTCAATTGCAGGCTCTTGTGTCGGAACTCCTCGATAACGATCGTGCAGAAGCCTGCATCTGCGGATGGGTGGATATACTTGGCAATACATTCAGGGCTTTGACGGTCCTGGTTGAAAAAGCCAAGGAAGAACCCGCGGGAACAGGATTCACTGCCCTGCCTTTTTCGGAGGCTTCACTTAATGAATTAATGAATTTAACTGAAACGAGAACATGGACGAATTAATTGACAAACTCAAGAAAGAAGTGATTGCACAGCTGAATCTCGAAGATATTTCGGCGGATGATATTAACCCTGATTCCCCTTTATTCGGAGAAGGTCTGGGACTTGATTCCATTGATGCCCTTGAACTTATTGTCCTCCTTGAAAAAAATTACGGTATTAAAATAGAAGATCCCAAAGACGGTAAAAAGATCTTTCATTCAATCCGTACCATGGCTGAATATATAACCGAACATCAAAAGAAAGCATAAATGCCTTCAAGGATTTTTGTTACCGGATCAGGTTTCATCTCAGGTCTTGGTAACAATGTTCAGGAAAATCTTACTTCACTTCTCAACCTTCGTTCCGGCATTGGCCCGATAAGGCATATTGACACGGTCCTTAAAGATGAACTCGCCGTTTCGGAAGTCGCCATGACCAATGATGAATTGATGCGGTATGCAGGATTGAATGATCAGTCAGCGTATTCGAGGAACGCAATGCTCGGCATAATTGCTGCCAGTGAAGCTTTTTCCCATGCGCATCTTCATTTGCACAAAGGTTTAAGAACCGGTCTTATCTCGGGAACAACGGTTGGAGGGATGGATGAATGCGAGAAATACTATCAGGACTTTCTGACAAACGACAGCAAAAACAGGTTTATTGACATCTATGACTGCGCCGACAGCACTGAAAAGATAGCTGATCATCTGGGGCTCAGGGGATTTATTACCACCATAAGCACAGCCTGCTCCTCAGCGGCTAATTCCATTCAGTTTGCCTCAAGAATGATGAATGCAGGAAAACTGGATTGTGCAGTCGCGGGAGGCACCGAAGCACTTACAAAGTTCCACCTCAATGGTTTTAACGCGCTTAAAATACTGGACAAAAAACCTTGCCGCCCTTTTGACGCCTCCCGCAACGGGATCAACCTGGGTGAGGGAGCAGCTTACCTTGTGCTGGAAACGGAGGAGGCCAATCAAAGAACCGGGAATCCTGTGATCTGTGAACTTGTTGGATATGGTAATGCCTGTGAAGCATTTCATCAGACTGCCTCCTCCCCCGACGGCACAGGCGCTTACCTGGCGATGAAAAAGGCCCTTGATATGAGCGGGGAAAGCCCCGATTCAATCGACTATATCAATGCACATGGAACTGGTACCGATAATAATGACCTTTCGGAAGGAAGGGCCATTGAAAGATTGTTTACGGGCAAGATCCCTTATGTGAGTTCAACCAAGCCGTTTACCGGACATATGACATCTGCCGCAGGCTCAGCCGAAGCAATCATCTCCATACTCGGACTTCAGAAAGGAATCATCTGGCCGAATATGAACTTCTCAACCCCTATGCCCGAGCTTAAGTTCAGTGTGGCCGCGAAAATGATCAGGGATCTCGACATTAACCTGGTCATGAGTAATTCATTTGGTTTTGGTGGAAATAACAGTTCCCTGATTTTTAAAAAATATGGCATACATTAACGGGATCGGCATCATTTCACCTCAGAATACCCTCCCCGGATCAGGTTTTCTGGTAACTCCGGTTGAGCATAAAGGGGAGTTTCTGAAATGCATAGAACCTGTTTACAAATCATACATCGACCCGATTGCTTCTAGAAGAATGAGCCGGCTGATTAAAATGGGGATCTCTGCGGCGAAAATCTGCCTCTTGGATGCAGGTCTTGAGATGCCAGATGCCATTATCACCGGAACAGGATTAGGCAGTGTTGAAGACACTGAAAAGATCCTAGGGGAACTCACCAGGGAGGAGAGGTTCTTAAATCCCACCCCCTTTATCCAGTCGACATACAATACTATCAGTTCCCAGATTGCTATAAACCTCAGGTGCCATCAGTATAATTCAACATACGTCCACCGCTGTTTTTCCCTCGAAAGCTGCCTTACCGATGCGCTGCTTCAGATTGCAGACTGCACAGCTGGCAATGTGCTTACCGGCGGAATTGATGAGATGACTCTGAATCATCTGACCATTATCAGAAGGCTCGGTTTATGGAAACCCGGCCCTATCCGGAACCTTGACCTTTGGACAAGTGGGATGCCGGGCGCTCTGGCTGGGGAAGGTGCAGCATATTTTATCATTTCATCAGAGCGAACCCTGAAGACCTACGCACAGCTAACAGCTGTTGAAACCCTATACAAACCCGGATCGACTTCAGATGCAGCAGCAGCAGCGGCTCACTTTCTTTCAGGGAACGGTCTTAGCCCTGGTGATGTTGACCTTGTCCTGATGGGTAACGACGGCCTGGCAGAACACGATATGGTGTGCAATGAAATCATTGCCGCTGCTTTCCCTCAAGCATCCCGGCTGCTGTATAAGCATTTGTGCGGAGAATACCATACAGTTTCGGGCTTCGCTATGTTCCTTGCTGCAAACATTATACAAAAACAACAAATTCCGCATGCGTTGATTCCACTTTCAGAACCTCCGGGAAAGCTCGATCATATATTGATCCACAATCATTTCAGGAATACCGATCACTCCTTTATCCTCATCAGCAGATAATTCCGCCGGATTTTCTAAATTTGCAGCTCTGAATCTTTACGTTTTATGGGGAACCGTGTTGTGATTACCGGTTATGGAATTATCTCTTCCATCGGAATAAATGCCGCTGAAGTATTGCAATCCCTCACAGAGGGGATTTCCGGTATTGGCGGGATCACAAGATTTAAAACGATCCATAAAGGTAAATTGCCCCTTGCCGAGGTTAAAAAGTCTGATGAGGAACTGCTGGAATTATTCGGTCTTACCGGTAAAAAGAAAAACTATACAAGGACCTCACTGCTGGGTATTGCAGCTGCAAGCCAGGCTGTTTTAATGGCTGGTATCAAACCCGGACAAAAACACAGGACAGGTTTTATCTCGGCCAATACTGTTGGTGGTATGGACCGTACAGAGGATTTTTATCCTTTGTTCCTGGAGAATCCTTCAAAAGGGAAGCTCTCAGGGGTCATCAACCATGACTGCGGTGACAGTACTGATAAAATTGCAGGATTCCTTGAAATAGATGATTTTATTACTACTATAAGTACAGCCTGTAGTTCATCGGCAAATGCCATAATGCTTGGCGCTGAAATGATCAAGGCAGGTATGCTCGACAGGGTGGTGGCAGGTGGAACTGATGCCGTGACCCGTTTTACACTTAACGGGTTCAACACACTAATGATCCTGGACAAGGAAGGCTGCAGGCCCTTTGATGAGAACCGCGCAGGCCTGACCATAGGGGAAGGATCCGCATTTCTTGTGCTGGAAGCTGAAGAAACCGCTCTTAAAGAAGGGAAAACAATAGCCGGGTTACTGAGCGGTTATGGAAATGCCAACGATGCGTATCACCAGACCGCCTCTTCGCCGGATGGCATCGGGGCAGGTCTTGCCATGGCCAAAGCAATTGAAATGAGTGGAGTCGTACCAGGAAATATAAGTTATATCAATGCCCATGGCACCGGGACCCAGAATAATGATCTGAGCGAGGGGATCGCAATTCAGAGACTGTTCGGAGACAATGTACCCCCGTTCAGTTCTACAAAACCCTATACCGGGCACACCCTGGGAGCTGCTGCAGCTATTGAAGCTGTTATATCGCTTCTCTCTATCAGTCACAATTGCATTTTCCCAAACCTGAGATGGATCACGCCAATGAAGGAACTATTTATCCGCCCGGTCGCCTGTCTCCAGAGGGATGCCGGGGTTGAACATGTACTTTCAAATTCATTTGGTTTCGGAGGCAACAACTCATCTCTTCTGTTCTCAAAATACAAGCCACTCTGATCCAATGACCGCGAAAAATACCATATATATCAATGGCCTTGGGAATGTATCCCCCCAGAAAACCGCCGATAACAACCGTTTTCTTGATGAGGTCAGCAGAGTTGAATCAAACCGTCTTGCCTGCTTTGAACCGAATTACCGGGATTTCATCAGCCCAGATATCCTCAGAAGAATGGGACGACTTATCAAGATGGGGATAGCATCTTCAAGGATATGCCTGGAAGATGCAGGATGCAGGATGCCTGATGCGATAATAACCGGAACCGGCCTGGGCTGTATGGAAGACACTGAAAAATTCCTTGCAACCCTGATCAGGAACAAAGAAGAGCTGCTCACCCCTACCTCCTTTATCCAGTCGACCCATAATACGGTTTCTGCTCAGATCGCCCTTCTCCTGAAATGCCATAACTATAACTTCACTTATGTCCACCGCGGCTGGTCCTTCGAATCGGCTCTCATCGACTCCATGATCCAACTAAAGAACGGACGCTCTGTCACTGTTCTTGCCGGGGGGATGGATGAGCTTACCAATGGTTCCTTTGAAATATCACGTCGCCTTGGACTCTGGAGGAGAAAACCGGTCGATACCTTCGGGTTGTTTTCACACCCTGCAAAAGGCAGTATTGCCGGAGAAGGCTCTGCTTTTTTCCTGCTTTCATCCGTTCCTTCGCACCAGCCTTATGCAATTCTTGACAACATCCTGACCTTCAGCCTCAGCAATCACAATAAATTATTGCCTTCAGCGCTATCCTCATTCCTTGAGAGATCAGGAACAACGATCGGTGAAATCGACCTGGTAGTTTGCGGGATGAACGGTGACACCTCATCCGCCCGACATGATAAAGAACTTACCGGCCTGTTTCTGAATTCGGGAATTGCTGCCTGGAAGCACCTCAGCGGGGAGTATATGACGTCCTCATCATTCGGACTTTGGCTGGCTTCGATGATCATGAAACACCAGGTGGTGCCCGAAGCAGCAGTAGTCCGGAGCATGGGAGACAGACCAATCCGAACCATACTTATGTATAATCATTACCTGAACCTGAACCATTCCTTTATCCTGATACGGAAACCTTGAAGATACTGAATTTCAGAAATACTTCCACCTTATTCCTGCTGATTCTCTCACTGTTCACGGCATGCAGGATTTTTGTCTGCCCCTGCGGAACATGTTTTCTTTCAAGCCTTTGCAGCATGCCATGGCTGTTTTATACCTTGTTAATATCAGTCTACCTGCTTGTCTCTGTTAGTATGGCATTCTTCCCTTCATCGGGGTTTCATTATGGGAACGTACTTTCCAGTGGAAACACCGAGAAAAAAAACCTGACCCTCACTTTTGATGACGGTCCGGAGGCTGCGACCACTCCCGGAATCCTTGAAATACTTAAAAAATTTAAAATCAGGGCAGCATTCTTCGTGATTGGAAAAAAAATCGCCGGGAATGAAGATCTTTTAAAAAAACTGGATTCAGACGGACATATTATTGGCAATCATTCCTGGGCGCACTCTAACCTTTGGGATTTTAATTCTTCGGTCAGGATAGCGGACGACTTGGAACGAAATATCATGGAGGTTGAAAGAGTAACAGGTAAACGGATGAAATTGTTCAGGCCTCCTTATGGAGTCATTAACCCTATGGTTGCAAAAGCTATTGATAATACAGAGGTTACTGTTGTGGCATGGAGCCTCAGGTCGTTCGATACTACAGCCGTCAATCCGGTGACCCTGCTGGATAAGATAGTAAAAAACGCAAAGCCGGGCGATATCCTGCTTTTCCATGACAGCTGCGCACTGACCGCCGGAATTCTTGAAAAAATAATTGTATCATTGCAGGAAAGAGGATATGTTTTTATTCCCCTGGATGAAATGTTAAATCTGCAGGCTTATGAAACACATTAAAAAAATATTTCTTCTCGCTGTTTTGCTGTGCCTGTATTGTTCACTGCATGCCCAGTCTAAACCACTTTCTCCTGCCGATGCAATGGATGTCAGGAAAAGAATCAGTGAATCAGCAAAAACGACTGCATCACTTGAAGCCCGGTTTACCCAGATAAAAGAACTGAGCGTGATCAAAGAAAAGATCATTTCAAAAGGAGTGTTTTACTTTAAGAAGGAGAAACTCCTTAGGTGGGAATATACCGATCCTTTCCCCTATCTGATAATTTTCAACTGCGACAGGATCTTTGTTAAGGACGAGGACAAGGAAAACCACATCAGCCTTCAGTCGAATAAGGTGTTCAGGGAGGTCAATAATATTCTTGTCGGGGCAGTGCAGGGTACACTAATGGCCGATACGAAGAACTTCGAATGCACTATTACCGATTTAAGGGATGAATACCAGGCATCAATGATACCAGTGAACCTGAAGATCAAGGAGACGCTAAGCGAGATCATCCTGTATTTCAGCAAATCTGATTATACGGTCGACAAGCTTGTGATGAGAGAAGTCTCGGGCGATTATACCCATATTGAATTCAGCGAAAAGAAGATAAACCAGAATATATCTGATGCGAAGTTTACTATTCCTTAATATAATCCTTTTATTATTACTATCAGCCTGTGACCCGGTTAAAAAATCGACTTTAAGCTTAAGTCAGGAAAACCAGTACAAGGCACCAACCTGGAGCTCCCCGTTCCTGAAGGGATTTGAAAAGGCATTATTCCGTACTTCTCTGGATGTAGCCGACAAGCACCTGACAGGTATTTCGATCATCAAAAGAACTTCCGACAGCAGTTTCCATTTCACTTTTTCCAACGAGATCGGGCTGACCTATTTCGATATGGAACTTTACAGGAATGGCTTCAGGCCTGATTACATTTTTGATCCCATAAATAAAAAATCTTTCCTTAAAATACTGCAGAGTGATTTTGCCCTTCTGCTATTCAGCGAATCAGAGGGAAAACCAACCCGACGGTATGTGCAAAAGGGAAGCGGTGATGCGGTTTACATGTACCTGGGGATGCATATTTATGCATTTATGGATATAAAACACAATAACCTGACCGGTCTCGCCGGATGGAGTAATTACTTCGATGCGGTATTAGTTCGTTTTGAAGATTATGAAAGCGGATTTCCAAAGGAGGTTCAGATACTGAATCCGAAAATAAAAATGGTCCTGACTTTTACTTTTTTAGGCGGTTGAGAATGGGTTTGTTTGATGTTCCGCTGATACCCGCAAAGGGATATTCAGGTATTTTTTAACTTAATTTTGTACTTTTACGCAATCGTAGAATATAACTGCGGCCATGTTAAAAGGTAAATTATATAACGTCATAGCCAAGGAATTGATTCAGGAAGGCACGGAAATGGCAAAAGTGCAAAAAGTTGCCATTTCGATAGTACTTGACGGGAGCAATGCAATCTTCGGGGGACATTTTCCCGGCAACCCGGTTTTGCCGGGTGTTTGCCAGGTGGGGATGGTTCGGGAGGTTGCTGAAGAAATATTAGGCTGCAGGTTATTGCTTTCAAAAGCCTCACAGGTGAAGTATCTTAGCTTGATTAGTCCTCTCGAAAACCCTTCCCTGACGCTTAATTTGAAGCTCGTTGATTCGGGACAGGATGAATATGATGTTTCTGCTGATATTACTGCAGGAAACATCATATTCATGAAAATGAAGTGCCGGCTAACAGAGGTTAAATTCCCGGGATAATGTATAAATGCACGATCAAGGTAAGGGGTTATGAACTGGATTCCTATGGCCATGTGAACAATTCCGTATTTTTTAATTATTTTGAACAGGCTCGCTGGGAAGTGTTCGAGAACGCAGGACTTCTTGACCAGATCACCACTCTGGGGCTTTTCCTTGTTGTTACCGAAGCCAATATACGTTACCAGCATGAAGTAAGGCTTGGTGATGAAGTGGAAATCTCAACCTTAGTAAAGAAAGATGAACCATTTATTGTTTTTGACCAGAGAATGAGGCTGGTAAATGGCGGTATCTCTGTTGCAAAGGCGAAAATAAAGACAGTATTTGTTGATGGCATGAGGATATCACACGATATTCCTCCAGGCATTGGACCTTTATTCAACGTATAATTTTCATGAACTGAATGGAAACAATTGATAAAATAAGTTGGGAAATAAGGAATGACATCGGCATAATAACCCTTGACAATCCTCCTGAGAATTATCTTGTTCAGCCTGATTTTGTCCCGATTGAGACACTGAAAAAATGGACTTCCTACGATTACCTGAAAGGGATTATCATTTGCGGAGCCGGCAAGCATTTTTCGGGTGGTGGCAAGCTTGAGAACCTGTTCAGGATGATCAGGGATAAAGAAAACATCAGTGACAGAATTTCGAAGGGAAAAGCTGTCCTGGACCATCTTGAAAATATTGAAATACCCGTGGTTGCAGCTATACAGGGTATTTGTTTCGGTGGCGGACTGGAGGTTGCCCTGGCCAGTCATATCAGAGTATGCTCCGAAAATGCATTATTTGCCTTCCCTGAGATCAACCAGGGGGTAATACCGGGCTTGGGTGGGACCGTGAGATGTTCTGGGAAAACCAGCTTCTCAAAATCCCTTAAATTTATAATGAGCGGGGACATGATCAATGCCGAGGACGCATTGGAGTTACACCTGGTTGATTATATAGTAAGCAAGCAAAAAGTGTTTGATTTTTCTTTCAACCTGCTTCAGAAACTAACCAGAGACAGGCCTTTACCGATCATCAATGCCGTTATGAAAGCGTTGAAAAATGCACAGACTTTAAGCATCGAAGAGGCCATGAAAGAAGAGACCAGGATGTTTTGCGAGCTTGCTCTGGCAGAAGCGAAAAGAAGGAACGGTTCCCAGGAGACACAGAAATGAAGATACCCTGCTATTCAACAATAAAATTGCAGTTTGAAGAAGGGATAGGTCAGCTGGAACTGAACAAACCTCCCTCGAATTCCATGACAATGGAATTCTTCAGGGAATTTGCCTCTGTGCTGGAGTTCATCAAACAGCATGAGGATTTTCGCGCACTGATCATCAGCGGCCATGGAAGGCATTTCTCGTCGGGTGCCGAGGTGCCGGTTTTGCTAAGGGAGGTCCTGGAAAAATCCGGGACTGATAACAAAGGCAGGTTGGCGGATGTCCCTGCTTTTCTGTCCTCTAATTATAAATCATTGCTAACCCTGGAGAGCTTATGTATCCCTGTGATCGCAGCAATCAGGGGCGTTTGCCTGGGCTCGGCGCTTGAACTTGCGTTGTTCAGCCATTTCAGGCTTTGCGGTGAAGATGCAGTGTTCGGGCTTCCGGAGGCATCGTTTAATCTTGTTCCCGGCCTTGGCGGAATATATAAACTTTGCTGTATTTCGGGACAGGCAGTCACCCTTGAACGTGTACTGAAAGGGAGCACGTTCACTTCCTTTGATGCTTTGAAATACAGGATCGTTGACAAGGTGGTTCCCAAGAAAGTTTTGCATGCAACCGCAAGGGATTTTGCGAAAGAGGTCATGCAGGATTTCAGGGTTGAAAAAAAAGCCTTATACATCAAGAAATATCTTTCGTGAATAAACAGTCTGCAGCATATTTGATTCCCAGGGAAGTTATGGTTGCCGGCAGCGGTTCTTTCCTTCCGGGAAACCCGGTTCCAAAATCAGAGGTTGATCGTTACCTTGGAGAACTTACCGGCGCCCCGGTTAAAATAAGAAAATGGCTTCAGAGGGTAAAAGACCTGATGGCCGAACTGCTTGAGGTGGAATATTATCATTTTGCCATAGATCCTCTGAGCCGTGAGTTCACCGAAGATAATGTGACCATGTCGGTCAAAGCTGCGCAGAAAGCACTTGAATCGGCTGGTGTGCAGGCAAACGAGGTTCAACTGATTGTTTATGGGAGCGCACATCAGGACCAGATGCCGACAGCCTCGGTAAGGATACAGGAAAGCCTGGGTATAGATCATTGCGCTGAATTGTCGATCCATGCAAACTGCACTTCTGCCTACAAATCGCTCCTGGTTGCTTCAGATATGATCCGGTATGGACGTTACGACAATGCACTTGTGATATCGTCAAGCATGTCGTCATCGGAGCTGGTCGCTGAGTATTACAACCAGCCATTGGTAACCAAGGAAGAACTGTTCCTCAGATATTTCTTATCTGACGGGGCCTCTGCACTGTTCCTGAAAGCAGCCCCTGAGAAATCCAGCGGACTCTATGTTGACTATGTCTATATGGAATCGGTCGGAGGCAATAAACCTTCGGCTATGGGTAACAAAAGACCTGCTTACTGGATGAATCCAAAAGAAGAATACGAAAAAGGATACCATCACCTTGCCCAGATGTTCCAGGAGGAGTTGCGCCAAAATTTCCATGAAGCTGACGGATCGGTTTTCCTTAACGGCCTCAAGAGGATGTTAAAACAATTTCCTTTCGATATGGAATCAGTCAGGTTTTTTCAGGTGAACTTTCCTTCAAAGCATATCTCCGAGCTCATCATGGATGAATGCCGGGAATTAGGGATTCAGCGCCAAACCCTCTATTCGAAAATGTCTGTTATGGGATACCTTGGACCGCCAATGGCTTTTTTGTGCCTTGACAGGATATTAAAAGAAGAAATCCTGTCTGATAAGGATATCGTGCTGAGCTTTGTGACCGAGGTGAGCAAATTCATGCAGGCCGGATATGTCATGAGCTGGCGGCAATTCTGAATTATCGATCAAATACCATGTCTGCAAAGAAATCGAGATATAATCTTTTCTTATTAAGCCCGAGGCAGAAGTATATAAACTATCCTGCTCATTCCGAGATGGCCCGGATGTTTGGGAAAAAGCGTCTCATGATACCTCTTGCCCTGCCGACCATTGCTTCACTTACACCCGATCATTACAGAATTTCGATTTATGATGAGGAAATAGAGGATATTCCATTCGACATCAGGCCCGATATTGTCGGCATCACCACCCTGGCTGCCACAGCCAACAGGGCTTTTGAGCTTGGTGATCATTATCGCGCGCTCGGAGCGACTGTTGTCTATGGAGGGCCCTACGCCTCCTTTGCGGCCGAAGAGGCCCTACAGCATGGTCACGCCGTTATTGTTGGTGAAGCTGAAGGAAAATGGGAACAATGCTTAGCTGATTTTGAAAAAGGAGAACTTAAGCAGATTTACGAATCCACGACATATGTTGAATACCAGCGTCAGAAACCTCCCCGCTGGGACCTGGTGAACATGAAGCGTATCTTTCAGGTGGCTGTGCAGGTCTCCAGGGGTTGTCCCTTTAACTGCGATTTCTGCCTTGTTTCCAAAAATTTCGGACGTAAAATGAGGTACCGGGAGATTGATAACGTCGTTGAAGAGATCAATGCGGCGCCATCAAAGTATTTTTTCTTTGTCGATGACAACCTCACCATAAATAAACGATATGCAAAGGAATTGATGAAGGCGATCAAACCCCTGGGCATTTCCTGGGGCTGCATGTGCAGCCTTGATGTAGCAACAGATGACGAACTACTTCAGCTCATGGCCGAAGCAGGTTGCTTCAATATCCTGGTGGGATTCGAATCTCTCAATCCTGAAAGTCTCGACGAAACTCAGAAGCATCATAACCGGGGCGGATCCATTTATAAGGAAGCTATTGAAAAGATCCATGCAGCCGGTATCCATATCAATGCCAGTTTCGTTGTTGGTTTTGATCATGATACTGCGGATGAGTTTGAGCGGATCTTTAACTTCACCCTCAAACATCATCTCCCGAATGTCAACCTTCATCTTTTAAATGCCCCGCCAGGTACTGAAACCCATAAGAAACTCAAGGCTGAAGGAAGACTCGTAGACTGCGATCCCGAGATGGGTGTGGGACATTTCCCTACCATACAGTATATGAATATGTCGCAGATTGAGATCTTCGATAAATACATGGAAACTGTAACCAGGCTTTATTCATTCCAGGTGATCAGGCAAAAAGCCGAAGCATTGCTCAGCAACGGGGCTTTCACAAGACCAGGAGGCGATATCTCCACTTGGCTCAAGGCCAGGCTTTCCTGGATAACATTCAGGGAGTTCGTGCTCACTTCAGATAAGGACCGCAAAGCCTTATTCAGCTTCATTCTGAACCTTATCAGAACGAAACAGATTGCTATCGACAAAGGCCTTGGGTTCCTTATTTCAATGCTGGGGTATAACAGGCATGTAAGAAAACATCAGCAGCGCATGGACGAGTACAGAAAACTGGTTATGGAACAGGATAAGGGAAAATGGAAAGATAACACCGAACAAAAGGAAACTATTGGGATCATCGGAGCAGGAAAGATGGGGACAAACCTGGCGAATTATCTGCTTGAATGCGGCTTTGAACTGCACTGGGTTGTCAGTAAGAAAGACGATGTGCCCAAAATATTAAAGTCTGTTGAAAAGAAAACCAGGAGACTGCTTGAGAATGGCATTATCTCTGCCGGTAAATATGAACAACTAAAAAACACAAAGGTTTCTCAGGATATTTCTGTCCTTGAATCCTGCACTTTGGTCATCGAGGCAGTTTCAGAAGATGAGGAACTGAAAAAAACAGTCCTCCGTGAAGCTGATTCTGTCTTACAACCCGATGCTATCCTTGTTTCCAACTCGTCTTCGATAAATCCTTCGGTGATTTGCCCTTCGACAAGCAGGAATCAGAACTTTGCAGGCCTTCATTTCTTTTACCCGGTAAACCTTGTCAACATAACCGAGATTATTACCGTAAAGGGCACATCCGCCCTCACTGAAAAGAGGCTTATTACTTTTCTCAATGCCATCAAACGAAAATATATCATTTTAAAGGAGGAGGAGAGCTTCATCCTTAACAGGATATTCCTTGATGTGCAGAACGAAGCTTTTCGCATTGTTGATCAGGGACAGGCCTCATTCGGTGAAATTGACAGGGCCGTGAAAGGGAATCTTTTCCCTGCAGGTATTTTTGAGTTCTTTGACCATGTGGGACTTGATATCATGCTCCGGAGCATTCAGAATTATACCAGGGACTACCCGCATTCCGATTATTTCGTGCCTCTTATCTCAAGGTTGGAGCAGCTTACTGCCAAAGGTCATCTGGGAAGGAAGTCTGGAAAGGGTTTTTTTGATTACAGCGGGAATGAAACAGCTGCTGCCGGGGCAGCTATAAGCCCTGAAAAAGAAGATGAAATAAGACATCACCTCGAATTTATTTATAAAAATTCAGCCCGGAGGCATATACCCCATTCGGGACTTACAATTGAGGAACTGAATGAGGCTCTGAAAGAATATTTTGGAACCGAGACAGGTCCCTTTAATTAATTGTACGTATATTTGTTTTTAAGAATAAAACATCTGAATTATGAAAAAAACACTGGCATTTTTGGGAATATCACTTTCGATGGTCTTTTTCCTTGCTTTGGCATTACGTCCTGCAACAGCTTCGGGATCGTCCAAACCCGTGGAAGGCAACCCTGAATTTCCCGATTCAGTCATGAAGGTCGTTCAGAAAGCATGTTTCGATTGTCATGGTATTGATGGGGAAGGTATGGCCAAAGCCCATGTGAATATGGGAAAATGGAACACCTATGATACTAAAAAGCAGGCTTCGAAAGCCTCCGATATGGCGAAAAAACTGGAAAAAGGCTCAATGCCGCCAGAAAAATGGCGAAAAAATAACGCCAACAATGTTCCAACAGCAGCAGAGGTCGCATTGATCAAAAACTGGGCAGCCGCGCTGAATAAATAAGTTTTGCTGATGAGTGATAAGGTAGTTATCAGCGGGATGGGCATTGTCTCATCCTTAGGTTATGATTTGGAGACCTTCTGGAAGAACCTTGTTGAAGGTAAAAGCGGGGTGAAAAAAATTTCACTATTTGATGCATCTTCATGTGCTACCCGGATTGCGGCTGAAGTTCCTCAGGAATTTGAAGAATATTCCAGATGCCTGGTGAGAAAACGTGCAGCAGGACAGATGACCAGGGTTACCAGAATGTGCCTTGTGGCTGCAAAGCAGGCTGTCACCCTCTCGGGTTTGGATTTTGAGAAGGAAGATAAATCCCGTTGCGCAGTCATCATGGGAGTGGTAAATACCGGTAATTCAAGCGTTGAAAAAGACACCTCTCCTCAAAATACGGTATTTAAAAGCATGACCAACTCTATGCCTGCATGGATATCGCTCGAATACCAGCTTCTTGGCCCAAACTTCGCCGTGAATACTGCCTGCGCATCATCAGCCTATGCGATTGCCATTGGCATGCAGATGATAAGAGACGGGAATGCTGATATAGTGATCGCCGGCGGAGCCGATTCCATCATCAACCCTGAGGAAATTAACGGGTTTAACGCCTTGTATGCCCTGTCGGTTGCGAATGACCCTCCGGAAGCCGCCAGCAGGCCTTTTACTGCAACACGTGACGGCTTTGTTATCGGGGAAGGGGCCGGGGTAGTCATCCTTGAGTCCGAAGAACATGCCATCAAAAGGAACGCTCAGATTCATTGTGAATTAGCAGGATATGGCCTGAGCAGCGAAGGGTATAATATCATGGCTCCCATGAAAGACGGCGAAGGCATGGCCGCCACAATTGAAAAAGCACTGAAGAATGCAGGCGTTTCAAAAAGTGAGATTGGGTACATAAATGCTCACGGGACGTCCACAGAGCTGAACGACCGGTATGAGACTATGGCCATTAAAAGGGTTTTCGGTGAGGGCGCCTACAGGATTCCCATATCCTCCTCCAAGTCGATGATAGGACATACTATCGGGGCCGCAGGGGCAATCGAAGGGATTATTACCCTTCTCAGCCTGAAAAACAATACCCTCACCCCTACTATTAATTATACAGATCCCGATCCTGATCTTGACCTGGATTATACTCCGAATGTGAGCAGGCATAAGGAAATCGGGGTGGCCATCTCAAATTCATTCGGCTTCGGCGGACATAATGCAACTCTTGTATTTAGAAAATACCCGGGAATTTAATATTTTTGCAAAAAAATCCATAATGGCAAAAATCACAGAGAGTACCAGGAATGAAGTCAGAGAGATAGTCTTTGCTTTCTTTGCTGAAGAATGTGAGGCAGATAAATCGCATATAACCGATAATACCAATATTATAAAAGACCTGGATGGGGATTCTTTGATGTTCCTTGAACTGATTGAGATCTTTAAAAAGAAATACAACCTTGATATAGAGCTGAAAACTATCGGCAAATATGCTGTTAAACATCCGGTTGAGACCATTGGCCAGCTTATCGAAATGCAGATGCTGATAATAGAACACGAAAACCGTATTCTGGAACTGGAAAAATAAATCCTCATTTGGCTGAAGACACCCTTGCTTTCGTTTTTCCAGCTTTTATAGCTGACTACAGGGATGATCCCTCGGGCAATATGCCTGAATTCCGACAGATTTTTCTTGATTACCTGGGAGTTGCCGCTTCAGTTGCTGATCCCGCCCTGCTTAGTTTTCATGCCGTTTCAAATCCATTTCTGGAGGATGAACTCAGAAACCAGTACCTTACTTACATTTATGGTTGCAGTTGTGCGGAAACTTTGCGCAGATCAGGCATAATCCCTTCCGTTATTGCAGGTTACAGTATGGGCATTTATGCCGCATTGTATTTTTCCGGCTCGGTTTCATTTGAAACAGGACTGCTCTTTATTACAACTGCATATGAAGCCATCAGAGCCAGCCTCCCAAATAAACATTACGGAATGTGCGGTGTGATCGGTCTCAGCGATAAAGATATCCGTGAACTTGCCGGCAGGAATAATCTGGATCTCATGATCGTCAACCGCAACAACGACTACTCGTTCATCCTGGCAGGCAACAGTTTTCATATCAACGTATTTCTCCTTAAAGCCAGGGAAGAAGGCGCTTTGCATGCCCGCAGCCTCGGCGTGACTATTCCCTACCATACAAACCTCTTATCCGAGGCAGCCAGGGAATTATCAAAAACTGTTTATACTGCGGATGTGCGGTCACCAAAAATTCCTGTGATCTCTGTTCTCAGGCAAGACAGTATCGGCGATGCTGAAAGAGCAAGGACGGAAGTCGTGAAAAATATTTTTAATCCGTTTAACTGGCTTGAAACCCAGCAACAGATATTCAATTCCGGAATTCATATATTCACCGAATGCGGACCCTCGCTGGCATTGAAGAAAAATTCGAAATTCATTCCGGGGACGGGGAAGTTTGTGAGCTGGGATTCGCTGGTTAGTGATGATGCTCGCTTTGCGAGCACTTGATAAGGCTTGCTTCTAGAGCACGTGATGGCGTGATCATATTCCTGATTGTTGCAATGACTTCAGCTGAGTTTCCCTTTTGCTTTCCATTCTTTCCTTAATCTTAGCAAAGTCCTGAACATAGGCTCTCTAAGTCCCTGCTGGTTGCGAAGGGCAACGGCTTCACGGAGCATCTCGGGCGGAGGCGTTGTATCGGAGGAAGGCAAACAATGATGTCGTTTGCTGCATGCTTCGAGTATCCATTCCCTCAATTGGGGACGCGGGGATTCGGGGGAGAAGTAAAAAACGAATGGGTAAAGCAGATTATCTTCCAAAGAAATACATCCCTCCATCAAAGCAAGCTTATACAATGGGGTACCGGGGTATATCCTGAGCCCGCCCGACATATATACCATGTCGGCCGGGTTTATGTATTTATCAATAAAATCAATAGTTTCACTAAAGGTTGTTTGGTTTTCACCTGGCCCTCCGAAGAGAAAGAACCACATGGCAGGAAGGTCGAATTCTTTTATCAGTCTGGCCGTTCTGCGAATATCATCCATAGTAAAACCCTTGCGAAGGTTTTTAATCACTGAAGGTGAAGCTGAATCAGGGGTAACATCGATCTGCGCGAATCCCGCATCCAGCATCAGACCAAAAAGCTCCTTACTCGTATTCCTTGGATTAACTCCCATCGTCCGTAGCCTCACATTGAGCTTTCTGCGTATAAGCTCACGGCATATGTCCTCGGCATGACCTTTAGGTTCATTAAACGTGGAATCCACAAATTCAAAAGTTACATTTTTACCTACCCGTTCCGAAGCTTCTTCAATCTCATCGACAATAGAAACCGGTGACCTTAGCCTGTACCTGCTTCCTTCCAGTAAGGGATAGGAACAGTATAAACAATGAAGCGCACAACCTCTCTTGGTTTGAATGCTGTATACTCCTCTGCCGGTATACAGACTGAAATCGAGTTTACGGTCTGTTTCCGAAAACGGCCGGCTGTTGAAGTCCCTTTCAATACACCGGATCGTTCTTCTCTTACCGCTCAATGAATATATATCTGTCATCGCAGTTCCTTCACCACTCCGCACATAAACGCCTGGAATCCCTCTGGCATCCTCCCCCCTCTCCAGCGCTTGCAACAAGGCCATCAGGGGTTCCTCCCCTTCGCCGGCAATCCCGTAATCGGCACCGGTATAATCAAGTATTTCTTGCGGAAAGATCGTATACCCGCTTCCCCCGAGAATAAACGGGGCATTACTCAATTTTCTGGCAGGTTCGATAAATTTCAGGTATGCTTCTTCAACGTAAAACCTGCTTTTTTCAGGTACCATCTCGTCCACATTGCGAATACTGAACCCTATAAACTCAGGCTTTTGACTGCGGATGACCTGTTCCAGGTCTCGGCCTTCGTCGAACATGCCGTCGTAAATTCTTACGTCATAATGGTCTTTAAGAAAAGACGCAATCAAACAAATCCCGAGGGGAGGTATAGGATAAGGCGATTTTTCGATGTTGGTATTTACCAGCAGAAGTTTCTTCATATCACATCTTTCCCCTTCTTAATAAGCCAAAGGCTGCCTACACGTTCATGGAACTTTTCATAAGGCAAGGCAGTCTTCATGACTGAATTAAAGAAGTTATACTTCAGATAATCATAGTCTGTGATCTCCTGCTTCACCTGTTTGTAAAACACCGTTCCCGGCATGGGCGTGAGGATGGTATAGCCGGCATACACCACGGGATTGCTTGCAGAATAATCTTCAATAGCTCTGAAATCATCCTCGGTGTAATCATTTGGGATCACGTAATTTCCCCTGATCATGATGTCATTATCATGGAAAACCCCTATGGCTTTTGCGATATCGCTGGCCGGTGAGGATTTCCTGTATTTTTTCAGTTCTTCATCACGGTATGACTCAAACCCGCAAATAACAACCTTAAGACCGCCTTTCGCCATCTTTCTGATTATCCCCGGATGCTTTGAAGCCACATCGGCCCGTATATCCATGATAAATGTCTTGCGGATGCCTTCTTCCAGGATGCGGTCGAAGAGCGTATTCATGAAATCCAGGTCAACAACTGTATTTGCATCGGCGAACCTTACCACCGGGTAATCAGGAATTAATTGCAGCTCGCTGATGATGCTTTCAACTGTTCTCTGGTAATATTTACCTTTGAACTGCGGCCAGATCGAGCAGAAAGTACATTTATACGGGCATCCCAGCGAAGTAAAGATATAAGTACTCGGGAAAGGACTTCCTCCGACTTTATAGGTACTGATCCATCTTTTGAGGGGTTCCCTGTCGGGCATCAGGTAATCGGCATCTGCCGCATCCCAGAAAAGGGGTTTACCAGCAGTGCGAACCAGTCCATGCCCTTTGTTCAGCAAGATCCCGGGTATGGCATTAAGGGTAGTTTTTTTATCAAGACTGCGAACCACCTCCCTGAAAACATGCGGGCTTTGCCCCGGGCAAACAACATCCACCGAAGGATGAAAACAATCGTAAGGAAGCAAGGTCGGATGCAATCCGCCTAAAACAGTAATAATTCCAGGATCAATCTTTTTAGCTTCCGTGAAAATTTCCCAGGCATAATACAGTTCAGAGGTTATTGCAGTGCTTCCAACAATATCGGGCCTGAATTCCAGAACCAGCTTCTTGACCAGGGCTGTAAGGGAAGGATGTTCAGACGACAGGTCAAACTCACCTTTGGTGTCAAATAAAAGCACATCATGGTCTTTAACCGCAGCAGCTATAGTCATGAGACCCAGGGGCGGACCGATAAGTCTCTTGTGAATAAAAGGCTTTGCCGCTTCAGGTGCAAACTCAAGTATCCTGTTCTCGGGGGAGCGGGGTGTGTTAATGAGCAGGATTTTCATCGGCCAAATTTACGGTTTTTTGTTATTTTTGTTCAACTCAGCCAGAAACGATATCACAGCACATGCAAACCAACCCTGAACTCCGCCTCAAGATCGATGATCTTCAATGCTGTGTATTAATCCCGACTTATAATAACGGTGGTACTCTTGAACGTCTCATTTATGATGTTCAGTCCCTTACCGGGAACATTATTGTTGTGAACGACGGCTCAACAGATAATACTTCTGCAATACTGTCGGGGATCCCCGGGATCCTGTCTTTTGCTTTTCCTGCCAACCGGGGCAAAGGAAGGGCGCTGCAGAAGGGTTTTGCATTGGCCATTGAGAAGGGTTATAAATATGCTATAACCATTGACAGTGATGGACAGCACAAAGTCAGCGATATTCCGAAATTCATCAAACTAATCGAAAAAGAACCCGATAGCCTTATTGTCGGAGCGAGAAACATGGACGACCCGGCTGTTCCCGGATCCAGCCGCTTCGGGCATAAGTTTTCAATTTTCTGGTTCCTGGTCGAGACCGGCCAGAAAATTGCCGATGTGCAAACAGGGTTTCGTCTTTACCCTCTTGAGAAAGTCGGTGGGATTAAGCATTTTTATACCGGGAAGTATGAATTTGAAGTGGAAATATTGGTAAGGCTTGCCTGGAGGGGAGTCAAACTGCTCTCAGTACCCGTTGAAGTTTATTATGCCCCGAAAGAAACCAGGGTTTCCCATTTCAGAAAAGGACCGGATTTTACCCGTACCAGCATACTTAATGCATTTCTTGTCATGATGGCTTTGCTTTGGGTTAGACCGTTTATGTTTGCCAAAGGTCTGAAACGAAAGTCAATAAAGGGGTTTATCAAAGAATATATTGTCGACACCGCAGATTCCAATTCCAAAATCACATTTTCGGTAATGCTGGGCATTTTTGTTGGTGTTATACCCGTTTGGGGATGGCAGATGGTAGCTTCATTCGGCCTGGCTCATTTTTTTAAATTAAATAAGTTTGTTACGGTTGCTGCCTCGAATATCAGTATTCCCCCTGCACTTCCGCTGATATTGTATTTAAGTTACGAAACAGGAGGCCTGGTCCTGGGCTCAAATAAGCAGGGTAACCATTATGCTTCCGGAATTGATTTACATTGGATCAAAGCAAATTTTGTTCAGTATCTTGCAGGAAGCGTTATTTTTGGCATACTGTTGGCCCTGGTCTTTGGCAGCTTGACATACTTGCTGCTGAAGATGTTCAGAAAACCCAAAACGGCCTGATCCCCGGTTGAAAATGTACTATAAAATGATTACGGTATTCTGATGTCAAACCTGTTTATCTCAATATATCTCCTGTTTGCACAAAAAAGATGGCTCTTCTGGCTCTTTTTCGGAGCAGCCTTGCTTTTTATTCTTCTCGGCATTTCCAGGATACGGTTTGTTGAGGATATATCAGGCAGTTCTTTAAAAGCTGAAAACCAGACCCGCTTCAATTTTGTTGTAAGCCATTTCAGGTTTGCCGAAAAACTGGTAATCAACCTTTCAATGGCCGATACTACAGGGAGTCTCAGGGAAGATGATCTATGTTTGGCAGCCGACAGCCTTGCAGTTGCAATCAATTCGGCTTGCAGAGGATACATAAGCAAACTGTATTACAAACCTGATGACTCCATCTTCCCTGAACTGATGTCATGTACCCGTGAATACCTTCCATTGTTTCTTGAAGAAGGAGATTATCCCCTGATCGATACAATGATATCGCCAGGTAACATTGACAAGGCAATCCGTAAGGACTACCGCCAGCTTTTGACCCCTGCCTCTATCATAAGCAGTAGTCAGATCATTAGTGATCCGCTCGGGATACAGGGTCTTGCCCTTGGGAAATTGAAGGCCCTGCAGGGAAGTGAACAGTATGAGTCATACAATGGGTATATCATCAGCAAAGACCACCGCCACCTCCTTATTTTTATAAGTCCGGCAAATCCCCCCGGTGAAACCGGCAGGAACAGTGAATTTCTAAAAAAACTCGACAGGGTTATCGATAAAAAAATCAATTCGGGGCGGGAGTTCAGGGCCGAATATTTCGGGGCGGCCGCAGTGGCAGTAGGCAATGCGGAACGTGTTAAAAAGGATATCATACTTACCCTGCTGATCGCTTTCCTGGCAATATTCATGCTCCTGGGATTCTATTTCAGATCATTGCAGGTTCCGGTTTTTGGCCTGTTGCCTGCTGTTTTTGGCGGAGGGCTTGCAATTGCCATCATTGCGTTTGTCAAAGGTTCCGTTTCGGCCATCGCCCTAGGTATAGGATCTGTGATCCTCGGGCTGATCATTGATTATTCATTATACCTTATCAACCAGTACAGGAAATGCGGGGATATTAAGCAGACCCTTCGCGAGATGTCGCAAAGCATAGTCGTTTGCGCGCTTACATCTGCGGGAGCATTTCTTTGCCTTGTTTTTCTTGAGTCCAGCGTCCTTCATGACCTGGGGTGGTTTGCTTCCATAAGCGTTGTGAGAAACCTCCCTCAGCATTTTCATCAGTCATCGACAAGATAGGAAACATCAGGTTTGAAAGACAATATGCACTCATTGCCGTGTTAGTCCTGCTTTGTATTGCCAGCCTGTTTTTATACAGAAAGGCTGGTTTTGAAACCGACATGAATACCATGAACTACATGGAACCCCGCCTACGGCTGGCAGGGAACAAGCTGGACAGTTTATCTAACGGGAAACTAAAAAATATTTACATCGTTGCCACAGGATCTTCCCGCGAAAATGCTCTCAGGCTGAATGAAAGGCTGCAATCACGCATTGACATACTTATCCGGAACAGTAATGTTGCCGGTGTTTCAGGGGTTAGAACATTGCTGCTTTCAGATTCCCTTTCTTCGCTGCGCCTTAATAAATGGGAAATGGCTTTCCCTCCTGAAAAATTACAAAAGATCATTGCAGACCTTGAACAATCTGCTGCAAAAACAGGGTTCACACCAGGAGCCTTCAAGGAGTTCCGCGAGATGATCTCTAAATCTCATCAACCTCTGAACAGCAGGTTAAAGTCCAGGTTTGAAAGTGCATTATTCTCCGAATGGCTTAACCAGAGCCAGGGAATATATATGGTTTCGTGCATTGCAAGAGTTAAACCGATGGATGTTGGAAAAATATACAGCGAATTCAGCAGCATCCCGGGGGTAGTGATCTTTGACCGTCAAAAACTCACCGATCGCTTTGTCGAGGGTGTCAGGAGAGATTTTGACCGGCTGGTAATGCTTTCCATGCTTTTTGTAAGCCTGCTTTTATGGTTCTCTTTCGGAAGGATCGAACTGGCCTTCTTCACCGCCATCCCGATGTACCTCTCCTGGCTCATAACACTGGGCTTTATGGGTGCAACAGGGATAAAGTTCAATATTTTCAACATCATCGTTTCATCCTTTATTTTCGGATTAGGGGTTGACTACAGCATCCTTATGATGAGAGGCCTGTTAAAGGACTATACTTTCCGATCGCAGAACATCTCATCCTACAGAATATCCATACTGCTATCCTCAGCAACTACATTGTTTGGTGTTGCCGCCTTATTCACGGCCAGTCATCCTGCGCTTAATTCTATCGCCCTGGTCTCTGTTGTTGGGATCGTGATACTTGTCCTGATAACCTTGTGCATTCAACCTTTGGTTGCGGGCTGGTTCATTGCAGGGAGGCTCAGTAAGAACACTTTCCCAATAACGGCCAGAATCCTTGTCAAGACCTTCATCACCTGGGGAAATATTGTCCTCATAGCCCTGATATTGACTGTTACCGGGTCGCTGATGTATTTTCTGCTCCCTATTAAACGAAGATGGAAGGAAAACAGTTTTCATGCCATGTTCTGCGGACTCTCAAAGCTGTATATTTTCCTTACATTCTCAAACCGCAGGCTGTATAATCCTTATGGCGAAGATTTCAGGAAACCAGCCCTGATCATCAGTAACCACCAGTCGCTTATTGAAACACCCGCGATGCTCCGGTTTTATCCCAAAATAATCATACTAACCAACACCTGGGTATATTATTCCCCTGTGTTTGGCCCCATCGCCAGGCTTGCGAGCTTCTACAATGTTGACAAGGGCCTCGATTATGTAATGGAAAAACTTAAAAAAAAGGTCGATGAGGGGTACTCAATTCTTATCTTTCCTGAAGCTCACCGTTCGATAGACCACCATATTCAAAGATTCCACAGGGGAGCTTTTTATATTGCCGAGCAGCTTCATCTTGACATTCTGCCCGTTATGATGTTTGGCACCGGTGATTTCCTACCCCGGGGTGCATTCTGGGGAAGACCCAATATATTCAGGCAAAGGATATATCCACGGATAAAACCCGGAGATGTCTCGTTTGGGACAAGCTACCAGGAAAGAGCCAGGATGATAAGAAGATGGTATGTTACGGAATACGAGCGTTTCAGGGCCGAAGAAGCCAACACCATGTATTACCGCCGCAAGCTTATCCTGAATTATGTTTTCAAAGGCCCGATCCTGGAATGGTACCTCAGGATCAAACTACGGCTCGAAAAGAACTATTCACTGCTGGATGAATATGTTCCAAGGCAGGGTGAAATCCTTGACATGGGATGCGGATACGGATTTGCAAGCCAAATGCTTCACCTCACAGCACCTGAAAGGATAATCACAGGGGTTGATTACGATTCGGAAAAGATAAATGTGGCCAAAAACGGGTTTCTTAACTCTTCAGGGCTGAACTTTTTAACTGCGGATATCAGGTTATTCGAATTTTCTCCTAAAGACTGTATAATTCTGGGCGACGTACTGCATTATATTCCACCTGATGACCAGGAAAAATTATTGATTAAATGTATGCAGAACCTCAGGGAGGATGGGATTATCATCATCCGCGATGCAGATGAAGCTAATATAAAAGGCCATTCTCGTTCAAAGCTTACCGAATTTTTCTCTACGGGTATGAGGTTTAATAAAACTTATGACGAATCATTCAGACTTCACTTTTTTTCAACCCCTGAAATCAGCAAGCTCGCCTTGCGTTATGGGTACAGCATCAGAATCATTGAATCAAAGACCTATAGTTCCAATACCTGTTATCTTCTTAAAAAATCTCCAAAATCAAAGCCGGTAAATGAATCGCTATGATGTTTTAATTATCGGGTCGGGACTGGGAAGTTTGCTCTGCGGCTATATTCTCAGTAAGGAGGGCTTCAGCGTATGTATCCTTGAAAAGCATTCTGTCCCCGGCGGCTGTCTGCAGAGTTTCAGGAGAGGTGAAAATTCATTCGAAACAGGGATTCATTATATCGGGAGCATGTCGCCCGGCCAGACCCTTCATTCCTATTGGAAATACTTCGGGTTATCCCAAAACCTGGCCTTGGAGCAGCTGAACAGGGACTGTTATGACCTGATCTCACTAGATGGAATGGAGTATCCTTTAGCCCAGGGATTTGATAACTTCGTTGAAGTCCTGGAATCTTTTTTCCCATCGTCCGGGGGATTTCTTGAGCAATATATTTCGGCTCTGAAAGAAACAGTATCGGCCTTCCCTTTATATAATTTCCAGCTGACCGACAAACATATAAAAACCACCTGGATGGGAACCAATGCCTGGGATTTTCTGAGCAAAATAGCAGGACAGAGACGGGAAAACCGGCAACTTTTAGAAGTGCTCTCCGGCAATAATTTTTTATATGCCGGCAGAAAAGAATCAACTCCATGGCACCAGGTTGCTCTGATCAACCATTCCTTTATCAGCAGTGCCTGGAGACTGAGGCAGGGAAGCGATCAGATCACCAATCATCTTATTTCTTACATAACCTCTGCTGGCGGAAATGTAATGACCCGTAAGCAGGTAAGTAAGATATCATCTCTGAAAAATAAATTTCAGGTTGAGACAGCTGGAGGTGAGATGTTTGTGGCCGGAAGGGTAATCGCAGGGATACATCCACAATCGGCCGTGAGCATTCTTGACCCTTCACTCGTGAAACGATCGTTCCAGTCAAGGATCATGAGAATGGAAAATACGATTTCCTCTTTCGGATTATATCTCGGCCTTAAGCCCGGCAGTTTTCCTTACATGGATCATAACTTATATTACCACAAGACCCGGGATGCATGGGCAGGTAGGGAGTTCAAGAAAGAACAGTGGCCCGGGATGTACTTCATTTACACACCTTCCGGAGCCAGACAGGGTGACCATTCCTCGGCAGTTTGCATACTTTCGTATATGTCGTTCGATGAGGTCAGGCGTTGGGAAGGCACTTCAGCCGGGAAACGGGGACCTGATTATAAATCATTTAAAAGCGAGTATGCTGAAAAATTATTGCAGATGGTTGAACGAAAGTTCCCTTCCATACGTTCTTCAATAAACTCGATGGAAGTCTCAACCCCGCTTACCTGGCGTGATTATACCGGTACCCCTGATGGTTCTATGTACGGAATCCGCAAGGAGTCGTCAAATTACCTTAAGACATTGATACTGCCACATACTAAAATTCCCGGTTTTTATTTTACCGGGCAAAACCTGAATATGCACGGTGCTCCCGGTGTCACTATCGGTGCAATAATGACCTGCGCAGAAATACTGGGGCTGGAATACCTTTTTAATAAGATCCGTGATGCAATCTAAGAACAGGCAGAGGAAATACATGGCTGTCAGGATCCTGATTATCGTTGCCGCTATTCTGCTTGTACTTTGGGCATGGTTCATCATTGCTATCACTATTAATCCTCCCTCGGTCTCTGACCGGTCGGCTGATACGCTGAAAGTTTCGACGATCTCAAAAGATTTTACCCGTTGCGGACAATCCTGGTTAAAGAAAGATACTGCAGGGTTTTGGCTGATGTATCTTAAGGGAAGCCCGTATGAAAGGGGTGTTGCAAACGGGAAGCTTTCACAAATGCTGATATATGAGCAGGAAAAGGCCTTCATCGGCCAGATCCGCAAGATGATACCTTCTGTGTTCTACCTTCACTTCCTGAAATATTTCATTTACTGGTTCAACCGCGATCTTGACGCTTATATCCCGTTGGAATATCAGAAAGAAATTTTCGGAATAAGCCATTCGGCAAGCCCTGATTTTTCCTATATCGGCAGCAATTACCAGCGGATGCTCAACTATCACTCAGCTCATGACATCGGCCATGCCCTTGAACAACTCAGCCTGGTCGGCTGTACTTCTTTTGGTGCCTGGGGTACTGCCAGCAGCGATGGCAGCCTGATCCTGGGCAGGAACTTTGATTTCTTCATGGGGGATGAGTTTGCACGTAACAAGATTATCTGCTTTGAGCAACCCGACAGCGGATATGCATTCATGATGGTTACATGGGGAGGCATGATAGGTGCAGTATCAGGAATGAATGAACAGGGGCTTACAGTTACGATCAATGCTGCCCGTTCCGCCATACCCTACTCGGCCCGAATGCCAATCTCCCTTCTTGCCAGGGAAATTCTTCAGTATGCATCTACGATCAGCGAAGCTTATGCTATTGCTGAAGGTTGTCACACATTTGTTTCAGAATCGCTTCTCATTGGATCCGCGAAAGACAGGAGAGCCGAGGTTATCGAGAAAACTCCGTTTAAAACTGCATTACGCGAACCGACAGGAAACACCATCCTGTGTGCAAACCATTTTCAGTCGTCGGAGTTTGCAAGGGATTCAATGAATTTAATGAATATCAGGGAAAATGCGTCCTTATACAGGTATAAACGCTTACAACAGGATATCGCCGGGAAATTGCCTCTGGATGTGGGAAAAACTGCATGGATACTCAGAGACCGCGCCGGCATGAACGGCGTTAATATCGGCATGGGAAATGAAAAGGCAATGAACCAGCTGATTGCCCATCACTCTGTTATTTTTAAGCCTGAGGAAAAGCTGGTATGGGTTTCAACCGGTCCATGGCAACTCGGTGCTTATAAATGCTTCGACCTGAAAAAAATTTTTCATAATTTTGCAGCCTCGGAACAGGGTGTGAACATTGAAGTTAAGGCGAAGGAGATACCACCCGACATCTTCCTGAAATCACCAGGGTTCAGAGCTTTTATAGAGTTCAGAGCTATGAAGAGAATCCTTCAGGAATATATTGCAAAAGGCATGGTGTTGCCTGATGAGCGTTCTTTTATTGCTGCTTTTATTCACACAAATCAGGAATTCTATGAATCCTGGTTCCTGGCCGGGGAGTATTTTTTCAGGCAGAAAAAACCATTAGAGTCCAGGTTATATTTATACCAGGCATTGAAGTGTGAAGTTCCGAGATGGCAGGAAAAACAAAAAATCATCCGGAGGATTGCCGAGTGCAATATCCGGCTAAAAAAAAATTAGACCTGAAGGAACCGGCATTGTCATGTTGTTTTGATTTTGCATGACGAAAAAGAACTAAATCGCGAAAAATGAAATTTAAACTTATATATCCCCGTTGGGAAAAACTGGAAGGACAAACAATCTTTTACCTTCCTCCTCATGGACCCGTGGTCATGGCTGCTGCGGTACCTGAGGATATTGAAATTGATTTTACCGATGAAAACGTCGAAGAGCTCATTATTGATGATTCGGCCGACCTGGTAGGTATCTCCATGATGCTGACGACCCAGGTTAAACGGGGCTGGGAGATTGCCGACCAGTTTCGTGCCCTGGGCAAGAAAGTTATTTTCGGAGGGATCTCTACCATGTTGCATGCCGAAGAGACGATGCTGCATGCTGATTCGGTCTTCCTGGGTGAAGTGGAAGGACGTCTTGAACAGGTTTTTGAAGACTTCAAAAAGAATGACCTTAAGAAGATCTACAACTTTCTGAGCAAGCCTCCCGATATGAGCCTGATCGGCCCGGCGAAGAGGGATATCCTTAAAAAAGACCTGTATTACCATAAAGGCTTCAGGATGGTGGATCTTTTCCATGCATCCCGCGGCTGTATATATGACTGCTATCCCTGCGCAGTAAGGTATCTAGGAGGAAGGGGTTTCCGCCCCCGCCCTATTGACCGCGTGGTTGAGGAACTGTCACAGATGGACAATAACCGTCTTTTCATCGTCGATAATTCACTGGCTCTCGATACCGAATGGGAAAAGGAGCTTTTCAAAGCTATGATCCCTCTTAAAAAGAAATGGGTAAGCCATACCATTGAAGATAAAAACGAAGTCCTCGACCTCGCTGCCCAGGCAGGCGCCTGGTATGTATACCAGGCCGTGTTCGACACTTCTGATTATATCCGTAACCGCGTCAAACAGTACCATGATTATGGAATCGCCGTCGAAGGGACTATACTTCTCGGCCTTGACAACCAGACCGAAGACGATATCAAACGACTGATCGATTTCCTACTGGAGATCGACCTTGACCTTGCCGAATTTACGGTACTGGCGCCATTCCCCCATACCAAGGCATACAGCGATCTTCTGAAACAAAACCGGATATTTGATAAGGACTGGAACCATTATAATGCAGGTAAAGTTGTATACCAGCCAAAACATATGAGCCCTGAAAGGCTTACCGAACTGTATCATTATGCCTGGGATACATTTTACAAGGACGAACCCCAGACAATGAAAATGTTTAACCTGATCAACAGGGTTATGGCCAGAGAATTGGCCGACGGGACTTACACTCCGCGCCGACGCGACCTCGCTGATGTGAGCTTCGGGAAAAAAGTAAGCGATGTTGTTTGAAAAAATTAAACAATTTAACCTTCTGATTCGTCACCCGTAATTCGTAAATCGTAATTCTTAAATCGTAAATCGTAAATCGTCTCACGTAAATATCTTATGGAAACCAATCCTGCCTTTAGTAAATACATGGACCATTATTTCGACTATCTTGGTCATTGGGACAGCCCTTCAAAATGCGGGTTGAAGCTGATTAAAAGAAAGGATGGGAAAACCCTTGCCATTGCAACAGAGATCTACCGCCAGAACCCAGGTACTCCGGTAACTGAAGTAGTGGAATCACTGGCTGAACAGGTACTCAGGACGAGCGGAGAGATTCCTTCAAACTTTATTTTTATTGAACATACCCCCGACCTCGGCAGCAAACTCACCTTTTATGGAGAATCTTTCGACAGGGTGGAGTTCGACTGGAATGACGAAAGGTTCTCCAACCCGGTCTGGACAAGGCTTACAAAAGAGCAGGTTGACAGCATGATGGAGGAATAAAATCTCCTTATCTTTACATCATGCCCGTATTGGTTTACAGATATTCTGCATTTTTTCTCTTCTGTTTTTTCTTTGGATTACTGACTGCGGATGAGGTATGTGCTCAGCCTATACTGCGGTCATCTGTGAAAGGCATTGTGCTTGATGCTCAAACCATGGAACCCCTGACAGGTGCAAGTATACAGCTGGTCGGCGCAAACCCTCCCCTGGCCTGCTCTTCCGATGAAACCGGCCGCTTCAGGCTGAAGGGTGTCCCAATTGGCAGCGCAGAACTTAAAGTCAGTTTTATCGGGTACGCCACCCTGATATCTGATCCCCTGGTGATCAGCAGTGGAAAAGAAGCCGATATTACAGTTTACCTCAAGCAAACCGGGATCAATGGAAAGGAAGTGGAAGTAAAAGGCGAATACAGGAAAGGGGAAACACTGAACAGGATGGCCTCCGTAAGCATTCGTCCTTTTAGTGTGGATGAAACTTTCAGGTTTCCAGGCACATACAACGACCCTGCAAGGATGGCACAGAACTTTGCCGGGGTCACCTCGGGCATTGACAACAGGAACGATATTATTGTCCGCGGCAACTCCCCTGCAGGACTGCAATGGAGGATCGATGATATGGAGATCCCGAACCCCAACCATTTCGCTGCTGTTGGCACTACCGGCGGACCTGTAACTGTTCTGAACGATAACCTTCTTACTAATTCAGACTTCCTCACTGGCTCATTCCCTGCTCAGTACGGCAATACCACTGCAGGTGTTTTTGATCTCAGGATGAAAACCGGGAACAGCAGCCGGCATGAATTCTGGTTTGGGGCCGGATGGAATGGCCTTGAATTCGGCTCCGAAGGACCTTTTTCAGAAAAAAGCTCCGCCTCCTATATTTTTTCATACCGGATATCCATGCTCCAGCTGTTAAGTTATACGGGGATTAAAATGGATGTGGTACCCCAATACCAGGACCTTAGTTTCAAATTGACGATACCTTTGAAAAGAGCAGGTATACTAAACATCACGGGTATGGGCGGACTGAGTTATATCCAGCTTTTCGACAGCCGCAAGGACCAACAGGATTGGATGTTCCCCGATTACGGTGAGAATCTTGCCAATGGATCTAACCTCGGGGTTTTGGGACTGACACATCAGGCGACATTAAAACCCGGATTACGGATGAAAACCATGCTTTATGCTGTTGGTTCGCTTGTGTATACCCAGATCGATACGTTCTCAAATGTCGCAAGAACGCCTTCCCCCTGGGCCGGTGAAAGAAGCTCCGAAGTGAAGCTGGCATTCTCTTCAAGGATCTATAAAAAGTTTTCAGCTGTGAGTTCCCTTGAATCGGGCTTCAGTTACGATCATTTTTTCATGCACTTTGCCGACAGCATGATGTACAAAAGCAACTTTGAAGTTCATACAGGAACAAAGGAACAGATGGATTTCCTAAGGGCATACACCCAGTGGAGCAGTAGCCTTTTCGCCCCGGTCGAGCTTAAAGCCGGGATTTACGGGTCCTGGCTCCCGATGAATAACTCCTGGGCTGTTGAACCAAGGATTGGCCTGGACTGGAAGGTGTCTGACATGCATACCTTAAACTTCGGTGCGGGAATGTACAGCCAGATGCCTCCTCATGTGGTGTATTTCCAAATTGACAGGCTGCCCGCTGGATCGCTGACCCAGCCGAACAGGAACCTTGATTTTATCAGATCGCTGCAATCAGCCCTTTCATATGATTTTAAACCATCAGGAATTCTCCACCTGAAAACCGAAATATACTACCAGTACCTTTACGATCTGCCTGTTAAATCTTCGATTCCCCAGTATTCGCTTATCAATGAAGGCCACGATTTCTTCCTGAACAGGCAATACTCCGACAGCCTGATCAGTAAAGGAACCGGATCCAATTACGGCATTGAGTTTACCTTTGAGAGGTATTACAATAAACAATACTACTTCCTGTTCACAGCCTCGGTTTATAATTCAACCTATACTGCTTACGATAATGTGAGAAGGAATTCTGCATTCGGGGTTAATTACGTTCTGAATGCTGTTGGCGGATATGATTTCGTTGTCGGGAAGCGTAAATGGGGGATCCTCTCCCTCGGCCTCAGGGCTACATATGCAGGGGGGAATCCTTATGTTCCCTTTGATGTGGCTGCAACCGTGGCCTCGGGTGAGACCATGATGGACTGGCCTGCTTCATTTAGTGTGAGATACCCTGATTACAAGCGTGCATCCCTTAGATTCGGCCTTAAAAGGAATCTTCCGGGCTACAATATCGAGTTTATTATGGACATGCAGTACCGTACAAACTATACTAATGTGTATCTTCAGCGGATCGATCCGAAAACAGGTGAGATCCGGGACTTTTTCGCGATGGGCTTTTTCCCGATGGTGACCTGGAGAATACAGTTTTAAACCTGGAAATGATGAACAAAATTCAAAAATTACCGCCTTACAGACTTGTGCAAACACTTGGCAACTTCAGGGCTTTGATTCTGAAACTTCACAGGAGCCTGTTCCCCGGATCAGTCGTTCTGTATGAGCAATTCCAGTCTTTCTGGATGCTCCAGCCCCTGTATATTGCCGCAGAACTGAATATTGCAGGCTTATTGAGAGAAAAGCCGCTCACAGCAGCGGAACTTGCAATCAGAACCGGTACGGACCCTGAAGCTTTATACAGGGTTCTGAGAGCACTCTCATCTTCCGGGATATTTAAAGAATCGGACGCAAGGTTATTCAAACTCAACTCCCGCTCCAGAGCCCTGCTTGATGGCGAAGGCAGTATGAGAAATATGATCATTCACCACCTGGGAGCCGTCAACTGGTCGGCTGCAGGGAACCTTATGCACACAGTTAAAACGGGTGAAAATGCCTTTAGCGCTTTGTTTGGATCGGATATCTACCCCTACCTTCAGCAGAACCATGAAGAAATGCAGAAATTTGAAAAGTCAATGTCTGACCTTTCTGCTTTGGCTCTGGAACCAATGATTTCCCGGTATGATTTTTCAGGTTTTAAAACCATTGCCGATATTGGTGGCGGCGAAGGTTTTTTGCTTTCCGCGATTCTTAACATTGTTGCGGGGGCGAAAGGGATTTTGTTTGATCTTCCCGAGAACTCAGGGAAAGCCAAGGAATTCATCAGTTCAAGGGGTTTGAGCGAAAAAATATTTTTTCAGGCAGGTAGTTTTCTTGAACCATTCAGCCTTGAAGCCGATCTGTATATCATGAAGAATGTCCTCCACAACTGGAATGATGCTTTGTGCAGCAGGATACTTGAAAACCTTGGAAAAACCGTGTCCTCAGGAGCAAAACTTCTGATCCTGGAAATGGTAGTGCCCGGGCCTTCTGTCCCATCTTACGCAAAACTGGTTGACATCCAAATGCTCGCGACCATGCCAGGTGGAAAAGAACGGACAAAGCAGGAATTTGAAGTCCTGCTCAGGCAATCCGGTTTCAGACTAAACCGGGTCATTCCGACCATAGCCCCCCTGGCCATCCTGGAAACAGTCAGAGAATAATTTACCTTTGCAGGATGAACAAACTGCTTTTTTCAGCAAAAAAAGAAATACTGATCATACTCCGTGATATGCCCGGTTTGCTTATACTTTTCCTGATGCCTGTTTTACTGATGACAGTAGTCATCATGGCACAGGAATACACCCTGAAGAACCAGCTTGGAAAAACAAAGCTGCTGTTTATTGACGACAGTCATTCGACATTTACAAAATCTCTCAGGGAGGATCTTGTCTCCAGCGGGTTCTTTGAAGCGGATACCCTGTTTGGAGGTAAACTGATAACGAAACAAAATGCGAGCGGGATTATCGGATGCGAGCGGGATTATCGGTTCAGGGAGATTCCCGCTTGGACTTTATATAGGCCGTGGTGACTCTGCCATCGAAATTATATCCGATCCTGCACTTTCGGGGCCTTATCGTGCAAACCTTATCACTCCCCTGAAATACCTTATAAAAGGGACCCAAACAAAGAATATTGTTAATAACATGCTTGCCTTCTCGGCGGGTGACATGAAACCACTGATCGATAAAACAATAGAAGAAGCTGCCGGCAAATTACCAAAGGTCAGTGAAACCTGGGCTGGCACAGAAACTCAGGAAATAAAGCCTACTGCAATTCAAAATATAGTTCCGGGATTCATCCTTTTTGCCATGTTCTTTATCGTTATTCCTCTGGCTGCAAGTATTATCAGTGAAAAGAACGAAGGGGCATTCCAGAGGCTTCGGACCCTTCCCGTAGGTTTTGGAGTCGTTCTCGGGGCAAAAGTCCTGGTTTATTTTATCGTTTGTCTGGTCCAGTTCCTGCTGATGATGCTGGTTGGATTATGGGTATTCCCTGATTTCCTGGGATTGCCTCAGCTCCAGGTAGGGAACAATGTGGCAGCGATCCTGTTCGCGACAGCAGCAGCTTCCCTTGCAGCTATCGGTTTTGGAATCCTGGTTGGTTCAGCTTCCGGGACCATGGCCCAGGCGTCCCTCTTCGGGTCAGTAATGGTCGTGCTTCTAGGAGTAATAAGCGGAACATTCCTGCCGGTTCACGTAATGCCGAAGCTTATACAGGGACTGAGTCTTATTTCTCCCATGCGCTGGGGAATTGATAATTACCTGGACGTATTTATCCGGGGAGGAGGAATATTGACCATTTTACCACGGAGCCTGCTGCTCTTTGCCTTTTTCATTTTTGCAATGATCAGCAGCATTTATATTTTTGCAGTAAGAAAAGCTTAATTTATACGCAGGCAGATCCTATGAAAGAAAAAGACGGGTATTCGGATTGCCCTGAACAACAGGTTATACTGTATGTTGAAAAAGAAGACGGAAAGTACGGTGCAATGCAGACAGGCTCCTATATTTCGGCTAACTATATTGATGATTTTTTTTTCAAACGGGGTAATCTTGAAAAAACTTTGCAGGAAAAAATTGAACGGGGAGAGATCAATGCAATTGAATATTACAGGGTACTGGAAGAGCTTACTGTTTCGGAACTCGCATCCCGCGCCGGAATGATGAAATGGACTGTAAAGAGGCATCTTAAACCCGGAAATTTTAATAAGATCAGGGAAGCTTCATTAAAAAAATATTCTGAAGTGTTTAATGTCCCCATTGAGGAAATTGCGGGGAGGCAGTCAGGAAACAGAAAATAGTGTAATGATCATAGAGGATTATCATCATAAAATGGCAGCCCACTGCGAATCGGGCTCGATTACTTCCCTGCTTAACCATGCCGGGATGACTATCACCGAACCGATGGTATTCGGGATCTCCAGCGGGATCTTCTTCGGGTATTTTCATAAAATGAAATCCTTTGCCTTTCCGACCTTTATTGTCAGGAATAAGCCAGGTCAGATGAGAAAAAACCTGCACAAGAGAACCGGGGTCAGGTTTTACTCAAAAGACTTCAGAAATATCGACTCAGGCCAGATAGCCCTGGATAACCTTGTTCTGAGCGGCATACCGACCGCGACTCAGGTTGATATGTTTTACCTGGATTACGTACCTTCATGGGAACGTGTTCATATTAATGTTCACTTTCTGGTGGTCATTGGAAAAGAGGATGATCTGTATAAAGTTAGTGACAGCTACTTTCCCAATGTAGTCGATTTACCTGTTGGTTCGATGAATAAAGCGAGGTTTGCCCAGGGAAGCATGTCACCCAAAGGCTTTCTTTTTTATCCTGAGTTCGTCCCCCCGTCATTTGATTACGAAAAGGCCATCCGCAAAGGAATAAAAAAAGCCTGTTTTAATATGCTTTGCATCCCGATTCCCTTCCTTGGTATCAAAGGGATCAGGCTGTTCGCAAAGAAAATCACTGATTGGCCTTCAATGGCAAGGGATACCGAACATCTTTCACACGAAGTCATGAAGATCAATATCCTTCTGGAGGACCAGGGAACAGGCGGCGCAGGGTTCAGGTTTATGTATGCAACTTTCCTTCAGCAGGCATCGGAGATGATCAATAAACCTGAGCTGAAGGCGCTTGCCAGGGAGCTTATGGAAATTGGAGACGGATGGAGGGAATTTTCCCTCTTTGCGGCCAGGATAGGCAAAAATCGTGATCTTGGACCGGATAAGTTCAAACAGATGAGCGAGCTTCTTTATCAAAGGGCGGACAAGGAAGAAGATTTTTTTAAACGATTGTCAAAAACCATCAAATAAATCAAACTACATGAGCCAGGTACCGACGGTAGAACTGAAGACTGAGATTAAAAACCTCATAATGGAAACACTCGGAATATCAGGGATAACACCTGATGAGATTGATGATGAAGAACCCTTGTTCGGGGGAGGAAATGCCCTGACCCTGGACTCTGTAGATGCGTTGGAGATCATCATGGCTATACAACGCAAATATAAGCTTAGAATAGCCGATCAGAACCTGGCGCGTTCTGTTATAAAGTCTATAAACAGCATTGCCGAATTTCTAGTTACAGAGCAGGAAAAGCAGTCTTAATACATCTGATCCTTGAAGCATTCTTACCTGACTGCCGGGATGACTTTCGGCCACCTTTCCAGCTTCCTTTCGAGGAATAAAATCAGCTTTGATCCCAAGACCCTGGGGAGAATCCTTTTTTTATTGCAGAGTTCAGCCTGGTCAAGCCTTTTTGCATCAGTCGAAAATTTGCGGTTCAGTCATCTTATTAAGCAGAGACCGTGTCCAACTGATCCTGTATTCATTATCGGGCACTGGCGAACCGGGACTACATTGCTTTTTAAACTGCTTAGCCTTGATAAGCAGTTTACTGCCCCTACCCTTTTCCAGGTTGCTGAACCTGACAGCCTTCTTACATCCCATGCCTATTACAAACCTATAATGAAAGCCCTGGTAAAAGAAACAAGGCCTATGGATAATGTAAAAATAGGGATGGATGAACCCCAGGAGGACGAATACGCGATTTTCAGGCTCACAGGTTCCTCTCCTTTTGAACATCTGATCTTTCCCAATAGCGGGCATTATTTTGTTGAAGAATGGGCCGGCAAAGAAACTTCTTCAAAAGCTGATGAAATCCTGAAATCAAAACTGAAATCATTTTATTCAAAACTCACCTATCAGCATCAGGGGATTATTCTTTCCAAAAACCCTTTCCATTCCTTGAGGATCAGTATCCTGCTGGAAGCTTTTCCGCAGGCCAGGTTTATTCATATGCACCGGCATCCGTTTGCAGTAGTCCCTTCAACTGTAAATATGTGGGAAATACTTCAAAAGGAGAATTCGCTCAGCGGAAATGTTCATAAATATAGTATTGAAGAAATTTGCAGGGTCATTAAACTCATGAACGACAGGATACATCATGCCGCAGATTCAATACCGTCAGGTTCTTATACAGAAGCACGGTTTGAGGACCTGGAAAAGGACCCGTTCGGTACTGTAAAGAAAATTTACTCAGACTTAGAACTTGAATTCCCTGATCAACAGGAAAGAAAAATTAACGAATTCATGTCGGTTAATAACAATTTCAGGAAAAACTGCTTTTTATTACCTGCGGATGACAAGATGTTAATCCTTGCTGAACTAAAAGACTACATGAGAAAATACTCCTATTCCTGATACATTTGTATATTTGTAAAAACATAGATAATTAACCTCTGATCAACATCAATTATGAAAAATTTACTCATATCTGTTTTTTTCGTACTTTTTTCAGGTACGATACTTTTTGCCCAGGAGCAATCTACCCAGGCTCAAACTCAGCAGTCCACTTCAGCACCGAAGGCTACTACATCTCATATCAGCAGCGGATTTTACATTAAATTCGGTGGTTCTTTCCCAATGGGTAATTTTACTAATAATCAAAAATTTATTTATACTGATAACCTTGGAAATCACACTCTTACTTTCAACAACGGAAAATTCGGTGGCGCCTTCGATTTGGGGTTTTTGATTTATCTCGGTCCTGCATTTGCAAATAAACATTTACGTGCCGGTATTGACGCCACATTCATTACTGCTTCATTTAATCCGACAGACTCAGTTCCGCCTGCCGGTTCAAGTTCTTCAAAGAAGTTGGAATACTGGTATTACTTTGGGGGACAGAAATTCGGCCCACTCTTAACGATCAATCCTGTTGACCACCTGATGATTGACCTTTCCTACAAGATCAATGCTACTGCCGCCTGGCACAGCAGCATGTGGGGTCTTAATCTTGCGCTCAATGAAGTCAGCCTTGGAATTCGTTACAGGTTTGTTCTGTTTGCTTTCCAGTATAATTGGGGCAAGGTAGAATATACTTATAACCAGAGTCCCAATCCCAAAGAAAAGGTGTCGGTTGACACATTCAGGGTACTGTTTGGCTTTAAATTTTAGATTACTTTCCGGAATTAATGAAAATCCCCTTTTTCCCTGAAATAGAAAGGAAAACACCTGAGGAGATAAAGAAGTTCCAGGAAGATGCCCTGGCTGGTTTATTGAAATACCTCAGTGAATACTCCATGTACTATAAAACACTGTTCAGGGAGTATTCGATAGATATACGCAGGATACGCCACCTGGAGGACCTTGTTCATATTCCCCTCACAGATAAATCCAATCTTCAGCAGTTCAATAAGGATTTCATTTGTGTTCCGCACCGGGAAATAGTTGATTTCATCACTACTTCAGGTACCATGGGGGATCCTGTGACAGTAGCTATGACCAACAGTGACCTTGACCGCCTGGCATATAATGAAGCCATCTCCTTTACTTGTGCTGATGGTTCTGCTGATGACATATACCAGCTGATGACAACTCTTGATCGCAGGTTCATGGCAGGAATGGCCTATTTCCTCGGCATACGGATGATGGGTGCCGGAATCGTGAGGGTTGGAAACGGAATCCCTGAACTTCAATGGGATACCATTAACCGAATAAAGCCCAATGCCATCGTGGTCGTTCCATCATTTATTCTGAAAGTCATTGAATATGCTGAACAGAATGGAATCGACTACAGGTCTTCAAGCCTGGTTAAAGGTGTTTGCATAGGTGAGCCCCTGCGGAACCCCGACATGAGCCTGAATGCCCTTGGTAAGAAAATCCAGGAGAAATGGCCCTTAAAACTGTTTTCAACCTATGCTTCCTCCGAGATGGCTACTTCTTTTACAGAATGCAGGGAAGGCCAGGGCGGGCATCATCATCCGGAACTGATCATCGTTGAATTTCTCGACGACAACGGCAATCCTGCTGTGGAAGGTCAGCCGGGCGAAGTCACAATAACCACCCTGGGAGTGAGGGGCATGCCGCTTCTGAGGTTCAAGACAGGAGATATTTGCTATCATCATACCGAACCTTGTGCATGCGGGAGGACAACCATGAGGCTTGGGCCTGTTATAGGACGCAGGAAACAGATGATCAAGTTTAAAGGAACCACCCTTTACCCGCCTGCACTGTATGATATCCTTGATAATATCCCCTATATCAGGAATTATTATGTTGAAGTATATACCAACGAGATCGGAACTGATGAAATTATTATCAATGCCGGTACAAGCCAATATAACCCCGAACAGGAGAAGGATGTAAAAGACCATTTCAGGGCAAGGCTCAGGGTTGCTCCCCAGGTCAGGTTCCATAAACCGGAAGAAATCATGAAGATCCAGTTCCCTGAAGGCGGAAGGAAAGCGGTGAAATTCATCGATAACCGCAACACAGAGAGACATTCCTGATCCCACCCTGGTTCAAATCCCGATAATATTTGGAAAAAACTTTCATTTGTTATAGTTTTGCCATGTTGAAATAAAATCTGAAAACCTTAAACCAAAGCATATGAAAAAATCAGGCATTCTTTTATTAATGTGCTTCTTCGTTTTCGCAGGAAGCCATGGATTCTCACAGAAACTGAAATCGGGGGATTTATCAGCCTTAAAAGGGCAAAAAGTGATCAACCTTCAGTTTGATTATTCAAAAATGAAAGTCGGAAAATTTAACAGCGATGATGAGTATGTTAAAAGTGCAACTGCCGACAGGAACAATAAAAAGCCCGGCACCGGTGATGCCTGGGCTTTAAAATGGAAAGCTGATCAGAAAGATCGTTACCCTGCTGCCTTTGCAGACATCTTTAACAAAAAAGCCGGGGATTGCGGGTTAGAACTGAAAGAAAATGCAACAGATGCTGCATACACTCTTATCGTTCATACCAACTTTCTTGAACAGGGTGTTGAAGCCTACGTTGCAGCCAAAGCATCTGAAGTTGATCTTGTAATCGATCTGGTAGAAACAAAGGCCCCCGACAAGGTCATTGCCTCGATTGAAGCAAGTGGAAAAGGGAGCACCTCTAGAATGACTGTCGGCGGGGTTCCTGTAAGCAAAGAATCCTATGATCCGGGTGAACGTATTTCTGAAGCTTATGAAGCAGCAGCAAAGCCACTTGGAAAATTTTTCTGTAAAGAACTGAAATAAAACTGTTTACTTATAAAAAAGCTGCCTGATTTCAGGGCAGCTTTTTTATTTATTTAATTGTTAAGGCTTTCGGTATACTTCAACTCCGGAAAAGTAGGTGGAAACTACTGATGCAGAGGGAATTTCATTCACGCCAATGTTCATAATATCCCTGTCAAGTATCACGAAATCAGCATTCTTATTAACTTCCAGACTGCCTGTTTCATCTTCCCAGAAATCTGCTTTTGCAGCCCATATGGTTATTGACCTCAGGGCTTCTTCCCTGGATAGTGCATTGTTGGGCAGAAAACCATCTGCCGGCTTCCCTTCAGTATTCTTTCGCGCAACTGATGCATAGAAGGTCAGTAAAGGAGATATGTTCTCAATTGGGAAGTCGGTCCCGTTTGCAAGCCATCCGTTCTGATCAAGCAGGTTTTTGTATGCGTAGGCCCTGATTATCCTTTTTGGACCAAGTCGGTCTTCAGCCCATCCCATATCCGATGTTGCATGGGTGGCCTGGATCGACGGAATGATTGAAAAGTCCCTGAACTTATGCAGATCTTCAGGATCTACAACCTGGCAATGCTCAATTCTCCAGCGAAGGTCGTTCGTGCCTTTCAGATATTCGCCGTAAATATCCAGCACTATTTTATTTGCTGAATCCCCAATGGCATGCGTATTGACCTGGTATCCGCAATCGAGGCAGAGCTTGCATATTTTTCTTAATGAATCGGCAGAAACGACCTGTATTCCTTGCTGACCCGGCATGTCGGAATATCCTTGCTTCAGGAGAGCTGTCCGGCTGCCCAGGCTGCCATCAGCATACATTTTAACCGAACTGATACGAATACCGGATTTCCTCACAGGCCCTTTCATGACATAGGTAGTAAAATTCTCAATGCTTGGTTCAAGCATGGCATATATCCTGATCATCAATCGGGAACCGGTTCCGGATGCCAGGCTGTCCAGCAGACCGGTGGTTCCTGCATCCAGGCCGGCATCACTGACCGTTGTAAGACCTGCTGCGCTGCACTTCTCCCTTGCTGAATTTAAAAGTTCAATCTGTTCTTCCCTGTCTGGTTTCGGGATGGCATTCCTCATATGATCTGCAGCCCTCTCACTGAGAATACCTGTAAGGCGGCCGTTCTTTATTTCAACTTCGGGAGGACTGAATAACTTTTTTGTATGGAAGCCGGCTTTCTGCAAGGCCTGCTTATTTGCAAGAACTACATGGCCGTCAATGCGCGTTAGAACAACAGGGTTTTCAGGGAACAGCCTGTCCAGCTCGCTGCGGTCAGGGAAGTTCTTTTCCTCCCAAAGGTTTTGATCCCATCCTCTTCCTGCAATCCATTCGCCCGGTTTATGGCTGCCCGGATTTTTAAGGCGACCCAGGACTTCGTTAAACGATTTGCAACCATTAAGGGATATATATCTGAAATTCAGTGCATATCCATAAAAATGGCAATGAGCGTCTATAAATCCCGGGAATACAGGCCTGCCACCGGCTTTAAGCATTTTTTGAGAGGAGTATTTTTCAAGAATGAACTTTGTAGACCCTGTTGCCAGCACCTTGCCGTTTTTTACAGCCAAAGCCTCTACGATGGTAAATGCAGAATCCACAGTATAGATTTTTGCATCATACAGTATCAAATCGGTTGATATTTTCTTCATGTTGCAGGAGCATAGCAAGATAAGGAAAGGTAAACCTTGTGTTAATAACTTTTTATTCATGGGCCAATGAGCTGAATTTGATATTAATATTCAAATTTAGAAAACAATTTTTTCGAAAACTTGACTTTGATACAAATGATTTTATATTTTTGTAAGATATTAACATGATATATTAATGCTATATAAATCTATCACACCTAGATTTATTGTTGTTTTTTCAGTAATTCTTACTGCAGCCCTGTTACGGTTGCTCCCGCATTGGCCAAACTTTACGCCGATCGCGGCTATGGCTTTGTTTGCAGGTACCTATTTTGACAGAAAGCAATTTGCTTTCGCTATTCCGGTCGCCGCGATGTTCATCAGCGATCTCATTATTGGTCTGCACGCAAACATGCCTGCCGTTTATCTTAGTTTTGCTATTGCTGTTGTTCTGGGTATGGCTATCCGGAAGAAAGTTACGGTTGGATCAGTCTTTATGGCTTCTGTTGCCTCATCACTGATCTTTTTCCTGATCACCAACTTCTCTTCATGGCTGGCTATGGGACTGTATCCTAAAAATTTAATGGGCCTGGCCGAATGTTATATTGCCGGTCTGGTATTTTTCAGGGATACAACTTACGGGTTCTCATTTTTTCTGAATGATCTGCTCGGAACAACATTTTTCAGCGCCGTATTTTACGGAGCCTTTTATCTTGTTCAGATGAGGTTTCCGGTACTTGACAGGTCAAGGTTTTAGACAAACATCTCCTCTTCTCTTTGAAGAAGCAGGATGGAATTCTGAGACACAATAAAGTACTTTTCGTCATTGAAAATTATTTCAATGGCTCCTTTTTGAAGAAAAATTGCAAGATCTCCTTCTCTTGCTTGAAGAGGTATGTAATTAATTCTTTCTTCATTCTTTTTCCAGCTTTCAGTTGAATCATCCATTGGCGGTGAAACCGGGTATCCAGGTCCTGTTTTCACGACAAATCCTGTCTGAATCTCCTCCTTCTCCTGATAACCCGGGGGAAGAAACAAGCCGGCTTTTGTTTTGTTGGATATTTTTTTTGGCCTTATCAAAACCCTGTCCCCAACAACAATGAGTTTCTTCAACTTTGCATCACTGTCATTCATATGTTGATAATTATCTTTTCCAAAGGTACTCTTTATCTCTGGAAACGGGATTCGGGCTTGGAAAAAATGGTATTTTTGCATAGATATTCTAATACAGGATCAGCTTCAAAATTATCATATGACCGATATTATCAGGATGTTGCCTGAATCAGTCGCTAACCAGATAGCTGCCGGAGAGGTCGTTCAAAGGCCTGCCTCGGCAGTTAAAGAATTGCTGGAAAACACTATCGATGCCGGAGCTACCGAGGTTAAACTGATCATTAAAGAAGCTGGCCGGGCTCTAATTCATGTGATCGATAATGGAAGCGGAATGTCAGAAAGGGATGCAAGGATGTGTTTCGAGCGCCATGCCACTTCCAAAATTCAGAACGCCAATGACCTGCTTTCAATCCGTACACTTGGATTCCGTGGAGAAGCCCTGGCTTCAATCGCCTCGGTGGCCCAGGTTGAACTCCGGACAAAAAAAAACGAGGATGAGATCGGTACACAGCTTGTAATAGAAGGGTCGGAAGTCAGGAGCCACTTACCGGTAAGCACTCCCAACGGAACCAGCATCCAGGTTAAGAACCTTTTCTTTAATGTGCCCGCGAGAAGGAATTTCCTTAAATCCAACACTTCGGAATTAAAATATATACAGGATGAATTCTTCCGTGTCACTCTTGTTCACCCCGACATCGCATTCACGATGTACCATCATGACAAAGTGCTGTTTCAGCTTCCTGCCTCAAACCTGAGACAACGTATAGTCGCCTTGTTTGGCTCCGGGTATAACAAGAAACTGGTACCAGTGGAACAACAAACCAACATGGTGAATATCATTGGATTTATTGGTAAACCTGAATTCGCGAGAAAGTCCAGGGGCGAGCAATTTTTCTTTGCGAACGGAAGGTTCATCAAAAACCCATACCTGCATCATGCTGTTGAAGCAGCTTTCAGGGAGCTTATCCCCAAGGATTCATTTCCGTCATATTTCCTTTACCTTGAACTGGACCCTGCCAATATTGACGTGAACATTCATCCGACAAAAACTGAAATAAATTTTACCGACAGTAAAAGCATCTATGCGATACTTCATGCCGCAGTGAGACAGTCCCTGGGAAAGTACAACCTCACTTCCGTTCTGGATTTCGAGCAAGAACAAACCATGGAAATCCCCCCGCTGAAACCTGG
>JAPLDL010000015.1 GCA_026391735.1 Bacteroidota bacterium
TGCAGGCAATCGCAATGCTTACCTGGCTCTGAACCACAAAAACGGACAATCCGCAGTTCAGATACTTGACCTGAAATCGAACCATAGCAAGGGCTTTCTGATTGACCAGCAGATCCCTTCGGTATTCAGATGGTTTGAAGCAGGCAAGCCCAGGGGAAATATTAAGGCGGTAATAACCAAGGTACTGAGTAAAAAGGAATCCGAGAACTTGTACCAGGTGTTCGATACAACCGGGAAAGTGCTGAATTCGGTTAAGATAAGTACTATAAATGAGGACAGGGAATTTACAGGATTTAGAGCCATCACAAATCAGAAAGGGGAGGACCTTGTCACGGGTACATACAGGCTCAACAGCGGGGGTTCGGGAAAAAACAGCAAAACCCCTGATGAATCTACCGGGATCTTTTCAAGTCTGATCCAGCCCGGAAATCAGAAAAATATGAACTTTATAAATTTCCTTCAGCTTAAAAGCATAAACTCCCTGCTGAGTGAAAAAGACATTCTTGACCTGAAAAAGAAAGCATTAAAGAAAAATAAAAACATCAGTGAATATTCTGTGGATTTCAGTGTTGTCCTGGATGAACCTTTTATGCATGATGGCCATTTTGTTCAGATAGCCGAAGTCTATTATCCGCAGTACCACCTGGAAAATTTTACCGATTTCGATTTTTATGGAAGGCCCTATACAAATTCATACTCGGCATTTGATGGCTACAGGTTTACCGGTGCTGTTGTCGCTTCATTCAATGACGAAGGTACTTTGCTTTGGGATAATGCTATAGAGATCAGGGATCTGGTCAGCCCCGACCTGAATCCGAAGGTGGTAGCCCGAATACAAGGTGATAAATTGTTATTGGCTTATTCCTCGGCAGGAAAGATCGGTTCAAAGGTGATCAGGAATGAAGAAACCACCGGGAAGCTGGAATTCAGCATGCCTGAATCGAAATACCCTGATGACAAACTCATTTCGGAGACAAAGAGCGGATTATTGCCCTGGTATGACAATTATTTTCTTTGCTATGGTTTCCAGGAAATAAAAAATGTTGCTCTTGAGACCAACAACAAAAGATTTGTGTTTTATCTGACCAAGGTACAATTCGAGGAATAGGACTATTTCTTGGGGGGACTGATGATAATAAGTTTATTATCGCAGTTCTGAACGAGCATGGTGGTGTCTTTCAGGTTCCCGGTGTAAGCCGGTCCCGAATATTTAATCGTGTAGGTGGTCCCTCCGGCAAAAGTCTCGCATTGCATTTCATCGTGCTGGAGGTTAATGGTGGCATGTAGCTGTACGATGTTGATTATCAGCAGCGAATCTCTTTTGTTTTCAAAACAAACGGTTCCTTTACCATCACAGGGCTGAGAGCTTGTACTCTTTTTACAGGAACTTGAAACAAACACTGTACCCAGGATCAGTGCAATCAGAATCAGGAGGTTCTTTTTCATAATCAAAATCTTCGCCCTGCAAAATTACAAGGAATTAATTAATATCAAAATGCAGCTTCATTTATCAGAAGACAGAATTTATTTGTTAGGGTTGTATGGGAATCGCTGAAAAATTAAAAATTAGTTTTATTTTTGTAGATTCTGAAAAAATATGAATTTCAGGCAACCATACAGCTTCAACCATTGTCAACCTAATCAAGTATAAGTTAATTATTGTAAACGTCTTTTAATACTAACCCTATGCGGAATTTTTCATTGCGCCTTATTTTCATTTCCGGGTTCCTGCTACTCTTTCATGCTTCGCTCTTTGCACAATGTCCGGACACACAGCCGGTTGTAATAGGCCCTGATGTGGTCAGGGCGGGGCAGACCGTTACTTATATGACCTATTCAATACCGAGTCATACCTATGCATGGTCGGTTCCGGCAGGCGGAAGCATTATTGGTTCAGCGGTTTCCAACCAGGTAACCGTTACCTGGGGAAATACCCCGACGACCGCAACGATTTCCGTTTTGGAGACAAACACCCTGGTTCCGGGTTGCACAGCGGTTCAGGCCCAGAAGACGATTACAGTGCAGCCGTTATTGCATTCTTATTTTTATTATCAGTTCGACCCCACCGGAGGTTGCTATTACAACATTGTTAATTTCACAGCCGATCCAAACGTTTCAGTTCACCCGAATGACCCGGTGGTCACTTATACCTGGGATTTTGGCGACGGAACCGGCAACCATGCCGGTACGGCAGCCCAGCAATACACCTTTCCGATTACAGGCGCTTTCACTCCTCCTCATACATTTCCTGTAAAACTTACCATTCAGAATCCTTCCGGCCAAACTGACGAGATCACCGATTATGTATATGTTGATCCCGACAAATTCAAGCCGGCTGCCAATATAACAACGATTACGCCTCCAACACCTAACTGTTTATACAACCAGTATACTTTTTCGGGTACCGGCAGTTTGCCCAAACCGGCCAGCAATCCTGATAATACAATAAAGATTAAATACTGCGACTGGTATATTGACGGTGTCAAATTTTTCCATTCAGGCGATAATATTACTATTCCCTGCTCAATGTTAGCTACCTACACTTTTGCAGCGCCTGGTACATACACTATTTCACTTACAGTTACCAACACCATCAACTGTGAAAATACCACCAGTACCTCTGTGACTGTTGGCAACACGGTCCCTGTTGCTTCATTTTCAAATACCCAGGCCTGTGTGAATGAGATGACATATTTTACTGATAATTCTCAGCCCAGCACCGGGTTCATCACCGACTGGTACTGGTCCTGGGGTGACGGATCAGGCACTGAGCATTACAGTCTGTCAGGTACTCCTCCACCGGTTCCCGTCCCTCACCCATTTTCTGATCTGAATTTGCATAATGTAACCCTGAAAATTGTAAATTCAAACGGTTGCGAAAACACTACCGTGCAGGTGCCGGTACAGGCGGAACCATCGCCTCAGGCCAATTTTGGTTATCCCCCGGCAATCTGTACGGGTGACGTTGTTCAGTTCACCAACATGAGTTCACCGCTTACCGGTAGTCCCATTGCCTCATATCTCTGGAATTTCGACGATCCTTCATCCGCCAGTAACACATCTACTGATCCCAGTCCCCAGCATCTGTTTTCAGGTCCCGGCAGCTATCATGTCAGCCTCCGAGTCACCAATCAGAATGGTTGTGTGAACACCAAGACCCTGACAACCTCACCTCTGATCGTGAATCCCCATCCTGACATTGATTTTACTATTGCAATGGGAGCCACTTCTTATGATCAGATATTCACTTCGATCATCAATCCCGGCCAGAATGTCGGAAATAATGTATACTGGGAATTCGGAGACGGACAAAATGGTTTCGGTTCACCTATAACGCATACCTATCCCGGACCGGGCGCTTACACGGTACGCTGTACAGCCACCGATATGGTCACCCAATGTACCAATGTTGTTGAGCATCCTATTTTGCTTGGCGGACCGCCTGCACCCTGCTTTACAGCCAATCCCCCCAACCAGTGTCAGAACGTTGACATCCTGTTCGTCCCCTGTTCCCCCGGCGGTTTGATCACTACTGAAGACTGGGATTTTGGCGATGGCACGCCCATACAGCATTTTGTTTCTCCCAATGTCCCGGCATCACCAACTCATGCTTATGCAGCTCCCGGTCCCTATCTGGTTACCCGGGTGCTCAACCAGGGCACACCTCTGGAAGCACAATTCTCTTTATGGGTAAATATCTATGATGCCCCTACTGCAAGCTTTATTTGGTTCAGCGATCCATCGCATATGCATCAAAGCCAGGCCTGCGACGGACAGGATGTTTATTTTGTAGATCAGTCGTATCCAAATTCAACACCCCCGGGAACCATTTACCAATGGTTATGGACCTTCGATGATCCGCTTTCAGGACCCGCCAATACATCGAATCTGCAAAACCCCACTCATACATTCAAAAGCGGCAAGGTATCTTACAATGTTACCTTGCAGGTTTGGGAAAACCTCCAGAACTGTCCCAGCCCGGTCAAGATGCTCAATGTACCGATCAATACTCCAATCCCGGTTACTTTCAGTTCCAATAATAATGTTTGTGTTGATCAGTCGGTGAACTTTACCACGGATCCTCTCACTTTACCTCCGGCAAATTATACCTGGCTATGGGATTTCGGGGATGGCAACACTGATGCAACCCCTGGTAATGTTTCTCACCTTTACGCTTCTGTTGGTGATTATACGGTTACATTAACGCTTACCGACGTCAATGGTTGCAGCAAATCATACCAGGCAATTGTGACTATTATTCCTAAACCCATTGCCAACTTCACATTTACAACCCCCACCTGTTTTGGCTCGGCTATTCAATTTACCGACCTTTCCAATGTCCCCCTGCCTTATAACGATGTCATCGTTGGCTGGGACTGGGACTTCGGTGATGGTTCTGCACATTCCGCTTTAAGGAATCCTTCGCATATTTATGCAGTTTACAGTGCTACAGGATGGGACGTCATTCTCACGGTAACTACAAACCGTGGTTGTACTCAAACCAAGACCATTAATGTACGGCAAATCGCTTCACCATTGGCTGACTTCCAGGTCACAGGCGGAACGTATTCCTGTGTTACACCCCAATCGGTACATTTCAGCGATCTTTCGCAGACCAACGGGGGCGGCAACCTCATGTCATGGTCGTGGGATTTTGGCGACCCCGCATCAGGTGCCTTTAACTTCTCCACCACTCAGAACCCTTCGCATATTTATAATACACCGGGGCTTAAGCATGTCACTCTGATCGTAACGAACACCAACTACTGTAACGATACGATAGCCCATGACATCACAATCAATGCATTACCCGTTCCTGACTTTGTTTTTTCAACTCCCTGTCTTGGAAATAACATGTTATTTACGGATAACACCACACCAAATGCCGCAGGCATATTATCATGGGCATGGGACTTTGGTGATGGAGGCACTTCTCCTTTGCAGAATCCCCAGCATCTTTTTGCAACAGCCGGAGCTCACCTGGTCACCCTTGTGGTCGTAAACTCAAATGGTTGTACAAATACAACGGCGAAGACAGTAACGGTTAATCCGAAACCAATTGTTGATTTTATCAGCACAAGCCCCTTCTGCCAGCATGCCCAGGTCACTTTTACAAGCCAGGCTTATGTTCCATCAGGGTTTACAAGCTTTATCAACAATTGGGTATGGAGGTTCGGAGACGGAAGTCCCACCGGAAGCGGTCCGGTAGTAACCCATACTTATCTTGATGCTTCGATATCCCATACGGTAACCCTTATTACAACAACCACCGACGGTTGCTCCGACTCCGTTTCAAAGGTTATAACGGGAATCCCGGCACCCATTGCCGATTTTACTTATCTCGGAGTCGGCTGTCTGAACCAGGCGCTGAGTTTTGTAGATAATTCCCAGACCAACGGAGGCGGCACCATCACCCAATGGGCTTGGAATTTTGATGATCCGGGTTCCGGTTCTTCCAATAATTCGACATTGCAGAATCCGACTCATAGCTTCACCAGCGCCGGAATTCACCATGTCTCTCTCACAGTCACCAATGTCAACGGATGCGCAACAACCAAGATCATTGACGTAACGATCTCAGATAAGCCCGTCGCCTCCTTCACAGCAGCCAACAGCTGCCTTAACAACCTGACGGTATTTACCGATGCTTCTTCAACCCCCACAGGGACCATTGTAACATGGGCCTGGGATTTCGGTGACGGAGGTACTTCCAATGTGCAGAATCCAACCTATCTTTTCAGTACTGCAGGAATTCATTATGTGACACTTACAGTGACCAATTCAAACGGTTGCTCCCACAGTGTCACAAATCCCATCGAAGTATTCCCTCATCCCGTCACTTCATTCAGTTTCTCAGCTCCGACCTGTGCAGGCAACAATGTCACATTTACCGATATGTCAACCACAGGCCATGGTTACATTGTTAGGCGGACATGGGATTTCGGGGATGGTAATATCCTGAGTACGGTCCTTCCGTCAATAACACATCAGTATGCCACCGGAGGCAACTATCCTGTAGTACTTACTGTTAAAACTTCCGACAGCTGTTCAGGTTCAAAACTTATACCAGTACCTATACAGTTTGCTCCGATAGCTTCATTCACCGTCACCAACTCACTCTGTGTGCTAACTCCGGTCCAGTTCAACGACAACTCTCAAACCAACGGAGGAGGAAGCATTACACAGTGGAACTGGACTTTCGGTGATCCGGGATCCGGAGGAAACAACAATTCAACCCAGCAAAACCCGGTTCATAACTTCAGTTCAGCCGGCACTTTCTGGGTGCATCTGAATGTTTCCAATGCCGATGGTTGTATCGGCAAGGATTCAGTTCAGGTGACTATCAACGCCAATCCTGTCGCTGATTTTACCGCTAATTCGGCATGCCAGGGCAACTCAACCACATTTACCGATAACTCCACCTCCACTGCCGGAACAATTGTATCTTGGTTCTGGAGCTTTGGTGACGGAGGAAGTTCTGCGGCCCAGAATCCAACCTATACATACGCAACAGGTGGAACATTTAATGTTTCGCTCACAGTCACAACGTCCAACGGTTGTGTGCATACGGTCATCAAACCGGTACAGGTATGGGCCAAGCCAATTGTCACTTTCAGTTATACTTCACCAACCTGTGCAGGAAGTACAGTGACCTTTACCGATATTTCCACTACATCACATGGCTATGTTACTCTGAGGAACTGGGATTTTGGCGATGGCAATACAGGGAGTTCAGCTACTCCTACCATTTCTCATACATATATTACCGGAGGAAATTACCAGGTTAAACTTACAATAACGACCTCGGATAACTGTACCGACAACAATACGATTTCGGTCCCCATCCAGTATAATCCTATTTCGGGTTTTACCTGGTCGTCTGTTAACTGTGCTTTATCGCCGGTTGCATTCACTGATATTTCCCAGCAGAATGGAGGAGGTCAGATCACTCAGTGGAACTGGACTTTCGGGGATCCCGGCTCAGGAGGAAACAACATTTCCACCCAGCAGAACCCAACTCATAGTTTCACGGCAGCCGGTTCGTTTACGGTGCATCTTAAAGTTACCAATGCGAGCGGATGTTACAAAGACAGCAGTGCAACGGTTGTCGTCAATGCAAATCCGACAGCTCTTTTTACTGCAACCAGTGTTTGCAAGGGAAGTCAAACAGTCTTTACCGATAATTCCAGCGGAGGGAACATTGTTACCTGGTCCTGGGCTTTTGGTGACGGCGGAACTTCAACAATTAAAAATCCTACCTATACCTATGCCAACTCAGGGACGTACAATGTTGTTCTCATTGTTACAACCGACAAAGGTTGCGTGGGGACTTTCAGCAAACCGGTGGTGGTTTACGGCTCACCTGTTTCCCAGTTCAGTTTTTCATCACCAACCTGTGCAAGCGATTCTGTTCAGTTCACCGACCTCTCAACAACAGCGCACGGCAGTATTAATAAGTGGGAATGGACGTTTGGTGACGGGCAAAGTGCGACTATAATATTCCCGGCCAGTCCGAATGTTAAACATAAATACGCCAATGGCGGTACCTATTCAGTCAAGCTGAAAATAACCACGACCGATAACTGTTTCAATGAAATCACCATACCGGTCTCTGTGGAATACAAGCCAATTGCAAACTTCAGCAATGATGCCGGTGCCTGTGCAAGCATGAGCAACCAGTTCCATGATTTGTCTCAGTCTAACGGAGGAACACCCGTTGTAAGCTGGTTATGGGATTTCGGCGATCCTACATCAGGTTCCGCAAACGCTTCGACCCAGCAAAATCCGACCCATACATTTACTGGGGGAGGAACATTCACTATCAAACTACGGGTTACCAATGCAACCGGCTGTTTCGACACTCTTAGAAAGCCGGTAACTGTCAATGCAGCGCCGACACCCCTGTTCAGCTTTGACACGGCCTGTATCAACAGCCCCACACAGTTCCACGACAATTCGACTTCTTCGAGCGGGACGATCAACGCCTGGGCCTGGACCTTTGGTGATCCTTCATCAGGGGCCAATAATAATTCGACACTTCAGAACCCGACGCATAATTATTCTGCACCTGGGAATTACATGGTCACACTGGCTGTAACCACGACGAACAATTGTACCAAGGACACGACCATGCAGATTGCCGTGAGCCCGAAGCCTATCGCATTGTTCCAATATACTGCAGCATGCGCCCAGGATTCAACCATTTTCACTGATCTCTCGGTTGCACCTAACAGCCAGCTGGTTGCCTGGTTCTGGGATTTTGGTGATGGCGGTACTGCCACAGTTCAGAACCCCCGACACAGATATGCCACAGCAGGTACATTCAGTGTTAAGGAAGTTGTAACCAATATAAGCGGTTGTAAAGACTCGGTGACTGTATCGGTCATTGTCCATGTTAAGCCAGTTGCTGCCTTCCAGTATACAAGTAAATATTGTCCGAAGGGACAGGTAACGTTCCAGGATATGTCGACTGCCACTGGTGCGGTCATTACCGACCACCTCTGGATATTTGAACAGGGAGCCACTTCAACCGTTCCAAATCCGGTCTATACTTTTCCGGTCACCGACACGATTTATCCTGTAACACTGATTGTCACGGATACATATGGCTGTAAGGATACCGTGGTAGACAGTGTGAGGGTGAAGCCGGGATTCAAATTTACCTTTACTAATGATACGGTTTGTTATGGATATCCTATGCATTTTCTACCGCTGAATCAAGCCCAGGGTGATTCCCTGTACTCCCCAAGGTGGAATTTCGGCGATCCGAATTCAGGCCCTGCCAACAATTCTAATTTATATAACACATCCCATATTTTCACAGCACCAGGATTGTATTATGTAAAGCTGAAGGTGTTTAATTCCGATAACTGTATCGACAGCGTGTTTAAAGTCGTTCAGGTATACGCCTTGCCCAAGCCGCATTTCTCTTATATCGCACCTCAATGTGACAGTACGCTGCATTTCATCGATACCACCAGTAATTACGGTACCGGTACAATTGCAAGCTGGACCTGGAAATTCGGCGACGGCTCCGCTCCGCTGATCATTCCGGCCCCGGGCCCGGGTGACACATCTCATATTTATTCTGCAACCGGTGATTACCTCGTAACCCTGATAATTACGAATACAAAGGGCTGTACCGATAGCATTACCCAGAGTGTAACCAGGCTCCCGTGTATCAAAGCCGACTATAATTACCCGGATACTCTCAGGTGTACGAATTATATGGTGACATTCCAGGATACTTCTGTCCCGACTTCAAGGATCAGGGAATGGAAATGGACATGGGGTGACGGACAGGATACGACCTATACCAAGTATTCCCATCTGGTAAAGCATAAGTTTACAACTGCAGGCACTTATACTGTGAAACTCAGGATCAAGGCCGCCGTCAATTCAGTAAATATTTTTGACAGTATCACACAATCTGTCATCATACATCCTACTCCTCAGACCCTGTTCTCGAATATTCCCGTTTGTCTGCACCAGGCAGCCATGTTCAGGGATACCTCTCTTACCAGCGGGGAACCTGTTTCGGCCTGGAAATGGTACTTTGGAGAACCAACATCGGGGAATAAGGATACGTCCTCGCTGAGGAACCCGAGTCATACGTATGCTACCAGGGACACCTTTAATGTGAAACTGGTTGTGATGAATAAATACGGTTGTAAGGACTCGCTTACAAAACCCTTGAGGATTTATGGATTACCCATGGCCCGCTTCAATTATACCGCGGCATGTACCGGAGACCCCACATTCTTCAGGGATTCCTCATCCATTGCCGACACGACCATCGGATTCTGGCGTTGGAAATTCGGAGATCTTTCAGCGGTAAAAGACACATCCCTTCTGAAAGACCCCAATTACAAGTATAAGAAAGCCGGTAATTACCTGGTAAGGCTCATTGTCAAAGACCACTTCGGCTGTAAGGATACTGTTGATTCAACGATTACAGTTCATGTAACGCCGGTTTCGGCCTTCACCCTGATCGACGGGTATGAAGGAACACCCGGCAAGGTCAAACTGACCAATTCATCATCAGGCGCATCAGGATATACCTGGGATTTCGGGAACGGTAAAACCAGCAATGATACCAATCCTGTCTCCACCTATACAGAGGATGGGACATACACGATCAGGCTGATCTCAACAAACCAGTTTGGTTGTGCTGATACCACCTATTATCAATACAAGATCCTTTTCCGCGGACTTTTTGTGCCCAATGCTTTTGCACCTTCCTCCGGAAATATGGCGGTAAGGTTGTTCAAACCTGTAGGTATGAATCTTAAAACATACCATATCCAGGTATTCGATACATGGGGTCATATGCTCTGGGAATCGAATAAACTTGACAACAATGGCGCGCCTTTCGAAGGATGGGATGGTACTTATAACGGTGAGGTTATGCCCCAGGGCAACTATTTCTGGAAGGTCACGGCCACGTTTGTCGACGATTCACCCTGGACCGGTTCTGATCTCGGGGTAAAAGGAGGCGGAGGAACCATGGGTACTGTAATTTTATTAAGATAATCTAAACTAACATATAGCTCGATGAAAAAGCTCTCTTGTATTCTTTGCCTGCTGCTACTGGGGTTGATTTTACCAATGACACCTGCCCTTGGTCAGGACATGAATTACACTCAGTATTTCAGCACGCCTCTGTATGTGAACCCGGCTTATACGGGTATCAATACAGGGGTTCGTGCAAGGTTCATGTTCAGGGATCAATGGCCTTCTGCTCCGATAGCATACAAATCCTATTATTTCTCGGCCGACCTGGGTGATCGTGCACTTCCCGGAGCTGGAGGATTGGGCCTGGTTGTTCAGTCAGACAATCCCGGGGCAGGTTTGATCAACAACCTGAATGCCGCCCTGACCATTGGTGTCCGGATCCCGATCACAAGTTTCCTGGTAGCCCAGGTTGGTGTCAAAGCAGGTATTATGCAGAGAAGGATTTCTTATGATGACCTTGTCTTTACAAGCAGCCTTGATCCAAGATACGGGAATATTTACCAGAGCGGTTTCACCGATTTCAATGCCAGTAAAAGAGTAGTCCCCGATTTCGGCGCCGGTGGTTTATTACAGTTCTCCTCCACCGAAGGAAATGTCACCGGAAATGTTGGTTTCGCAGTGGATCACATCTTCAAACCTGATGTATCATTTCTTTCGGTAGGGTCATCGCAATACCCCAGGAAATGGGTCGGCCACCTTGACCTGGTTTTCTCAACCGGTCCGGGCGGTAGCTCCGCCGGCATGTATTCCAGTTCGGCAGAACCCCTGAAGATCAACGTAGGCGCATTGTATATGAACCAGTCAAACCTAAACTCCCTTGAATTTGGGCTAAACCTGTTAAAATATAATATCTACCTGGGTTGCTGGTACAAGAGCACTCTGACCGGGGTTGTGAACAGTTCCTGTGCAGTTCTGGCAGGCTATAAATACAATTTCTATGATAATATGAGCATTAAATTCATGTACTCATATGATATCCAGGTAAGCGGCGCATTGCAGGGTACAGGCGGGGCGCATGAGATCAGCCTTATCCTCGAATTCGACAAACTGTCGATTTTCGGAGGAGGTGGCGGAGGCAATTCCCTCCCGGGTGGTGTCGGTGGCGCCAGGAAATACGGCGGCCCTATGGAATGTCCAAGTTTTTATTAACAGTAATGTTTTCTGATTTAAAACAGGAAGCCGGGTTGGTCCCCGGCTTCTTTTGCTTTTACATATTTACAATGATCTCAGTCCCGAACTCAGAGCATTTTAATTTCGTAGCTCCTTCCATCTGCCGCTCAAAGTCGTAGGTCACCCTCTTTTTCGCAATTGCCCCTTCAAGTCCTTTGACGATAAGGGCCGCAGCTTCATTCCATCCCATATACTCCAGCATCATAACACCCGAAAGGATCAAAGAGCCCGGGTTTACCTGGTCTTTGTTTGCATATTTCGGAGCTGTGCCATGCGTAGCTTCAAATACTGCATGTCCTGTCAAATAATTGATATTGGCCCCTGGAGCAATCCCTATCCCGCCGACAATGGCTGCCAGAGCATCGGAAATATAATCCCCGTTAAGGTTCAGTGTGGCAATCACCGAATATTCAGCGGGACGCGTCAGTATCTGCTGCAGGAAGGCATCAGCGATAACGTCTTTGATTATGATACGCCCTTCGGAAACGGCCTTCTTTTGCGCTTCATCCGCCATCTGTTCACCATCCTTTTCTTTAATTTTGTCATATTGCGCCCAGGTAAACACGTTTCCGCTGAATTCCCGCTCAGCCAAAGCATAACCCCAGCTTTTGAACTGTCCTTCGGTATACTTCATGATATTCCCTTTGTGGACCAGTGTCAGCGATGGAAGCCCTTTTGCAATGGTATATTCAATGGCGGCCCTGACCAGGCGTTCAGTCCCTTCTTTTGAAACAGGTTTGATCCCTATGGAAGAGCTCTCAGGAAACCTGATCTTCTTAACTCCCATCTCCCCGATCAGGAAGTCCAGGACTTTCTTTACTTCAGGCGTTCCGGCCATCCATTCAATACCGGCATAAATATCTTCGGAATTTTCACGGAAGATTACCATGTCGGTTAGTTCCGGCTTTTTAACAGGTGAGGGTACCCCCTTGAAATACCTTACCGGCCTCAGGCAAACGTAAAGATCAAGGATCTGCCTCAAAGCCACATTGAGGGAACGTATTCCGCCGCCAACGGGTGTTGTCAGAGGTCCTTTAATGGCAACCAGATATTCCCGGATCTCATCCAGGGTGGACTGAGGCAACCATTCCCCTGTTTGTTTGAATGCTTTTTCACCTGCAAGGACTTCTTTCCAGTATATCTTTCTTTTTCCTGCGTATGCTTTTTCAACTGCTGCATCGAATACCTTAACACTTGCACTCCATATATCAGGCCCAGTGCCATCTCCTTCAATAAATGGTATCACAGGATTCTCCGGAACTACCAGCCGGCCATTGGACAATGTTATCTTTTCTCCCATGTTTTAAATCTGTTTGTTGTTAATTCTGTTTATTTGCGGCATTTGTAAATCGTAAATCGTAAATCACAACACCTTCACCAGGGCACCCCATTTTCGGTCAATCTCAAAAAAATGTTTCATATAGTAATTTCCAAAAAGGAAATGTGCCTTAATGACTTTAATTCCGTAAGCCGACATGCTGACAAAGAAATTCGCCGTCATAGCCGCGGCTATCCCTTTTCCCTGGAGGGCCGAAGTTACAACGATTCCGTCAAACAGCACTGTAGTTTCATCCAGGTAATGCCAGGTAAGCCCGCCGATAATTTTTCCCTGTTCATCTGCTACGACGTGCTGATGATCCTTTTTGCTGATCTCTTTGGGATAATTTTCCCTGAAAAACATCTGGTACAATTGACCTATTTCCCTGGGTTCCGAAGGCTCAAACTGAGTGTAATGTTTTCCGTCCTTATCATGGATTTCGAATCGCACCTGCAAATGTTCTTTGAAATGTTCGCCTATTTTCATAAGGTCAATATGCTGGTCGGTCTGTAACCTCGGAAAGACCATATGGCTGAATACATTTTTATCTTCTTCTGCTGATAAGGATGATTGAAGGTCAGACAGTTCTATCATCTGGATAGGCAGAGTGCTTTGGTCTTCCTGCATTTTCTCAAGAAGGGTGTCAAACGGGATTGTTACCTCCTGAGAGAAATCCATAAAATAGGTATGCCTGTAAAACGAATACCTGATCAGGTCGGGCCACGAACTCAGTCTGAACAGTTCCATGAGTTCTGTGATGGTTTGTTCCTTGGCTGCTGCCGTGGTAAGCGGGTTCATCCTGAACCAGTCGATATACTGGTCTATTGCAGAATACAATGAGAGCGGCAGGTGAAAGCGTTTAATGTTTTCGGAAAGATATTTATTCAGATGATCTTTAAGGCTGGTCTGATCATGGCAGATGACCTTATGTTTTTTCAATTCCATGCTGAGCCTGCCAAGGAATTCAATCGCTTCTTCCTTCCCCAGAGCTTCAATGCTTGCGTCGAAGATCCAGTTTATCTCGATCTGTTTTTTCACCCAGGGATACAATGCTGCAGTTTTGCAATAATAATCCTGGACCATCGGAATGACCAGTGAAAGAGGGTTCCTGTATTCAGACCATCCCGTGAGGGTAAGGATCACGGCTGATTCGCGGAAGTCCATCTCAGGGATGGAAATATTGGTTGGAGTGATTGCGCCGGGCACGATCTGGTAACCGCTATGGTGCCAGGCTTTAAATACAGTGGCCAGGGAACGGATAAAGACTTTTTTCCATGCATTGGGTTTGACATAACCCGAAGACCGATGAATTTCGGCAAACTCCCTGATCTTGTCCCAGGCTGTGAGTCCGCCGATATACTGCGTGCTTAGAAGCCCCAGGCCAGGCCTGCTGCTTCCTAGGAGTGAGGCAACCGCTGCACCGTAAGGGAACCCGGCCAATGAAGCCTGCCAGTAAAAGGTATCGGGGTTGGGCTTGAATTCAGGGTTGTTGCTGATCACAACATGCAGGTCAAAATGTTTCCCCGCACGGGTATTTACGCTCAGCCTGTAATGTTTGAATTCCTTATAGGCCAGCAGGCGAAGGATCCAGATCCCTCCTTTGGGGACATCCTTAAGGTCAAATCCCCATTCATTGAAAGTAAGGACAATGCTTTCTTCAAGAAATCTTGTGGTCTGGAAAATCTTAAGGAGCCTGGCCTTATCCGTTTCCTGTATACCATGTTCGAATACCAGCTTTGATTTCCAGGTTGATAGCGGGTATTTCGGAACCCGGCCTTCCATCTGCTTCTCAAAGACCTGGGCCAGCCTGTAAAAAAAATCTTCGGCTTTTTTCGATAGCCAGGGGTCCTGGCGGTGAAGGATCCATCTCGATAATTCGGCCCTCACCGGTACATAGAAATCAAGGTGCTGAAGTGCAAAGTTGTACAACATCCTGAGAATATCCTCGAATTGGTGGCGCATCCTGGGCGGGGCGGGCCATGAAAAATGGGTACGGTAAAAATATAGCCTTTGTTTTAGCGCATCAAGCCTATGTTTCCCTATTTTGGAAGAGGCGATGGCACGGATCGACTGCTCGTTAAGGAAGGAGAGCCCCGACTCAAGGAACATGGGAAGGTTGGGAATAGTCTCAGGCTGGGGCGCCTGAATCAGGATGGTGCGGTATGCCAGGCAACGGATATCTTCGGAAGGATGGAAAGCGAGTGATTCCAGCCTGAGCCTAAGCACTTCGGCCAGCCTGGGTTCCGACTCACCGAAAAACTCACCGATCTTCTCTATCGCCGATATTGCCTCAGGTTCCGGCCCGAAAAGAGCCTGACACAAGAGCAGGTTAGCCCTGGTCAGCAGTTGGTCGCGGATATTGCCCGGGGCTTTGCATTCCCCTTCACGGATAGATCGGGGCTCAGCGATATAAATACCCTCGGTAATTCCTTTCACCGGAACATCCCAGCCCTCCTTCACAGGACAGAATGCGATAAGGGAAGGGTTCCCGGTCCAAAGTTTGGGAGAGCGTGTAAACAATCCAAGGTCAATGATATTGGTGCTGAGGCCGTATTCCAGGTCTCCGATGACCCAGCCTCCGGTTTTACGCTTCAGGAGCTTAAGGACCTCATTGGTTCTCTTATTTGTAAGTCCGTCCCGGGTAAAAACAATATCAGTCTCAAGTATGCCAAGATCCCGGTAAAACCATTTGGGTATGGAAACCGTGATTCCGGGCTTTTCTACCAGGACAAAATTGCTTTGATACAGCGAATCTATAAGCCCTGAAAAATTAACCTCAATAGCTTTCCTGTTGAAAGACCCTTTTGGAGTTAATTCCCCTTTTTCGGCACTGAATTCCCTTTCAAGGAGTGTGAAATTCACTACCCTTTCGTAAGGGGCCACATCTTTATTGGCCGACATGACGATCTGGTGGAAATACTCTCTGAGGTTGTCGCCTTTACATGATTTGAAGAGTGAATCAGAGGTGTCGGGGGCAATGAGAAGAACATTATAGGGTCTGTTATCCCCAACAACAAATGTGCTTTTTATGCCGGGAACATGGTTGAATTTCTTTTCAATCACCTGGGGAGCGACGGTCTGCCCGCGATTATTCTTATAAATATCCTTTACACGGTCAACGATTTCATGATATCCGTCAGTATTGATAATAAATACATCGCCTGTTTTCAGCCAGTAGTCCTTCTTTTCTGAAACAGGATAAGGTATGCTTCCGCCTGGAGGTGCATCTTCAAGGTAGCGGGCGATATAATGGCCGCTGATCTCAAGTTCCCGGTTTTCATTAAGCCTGGTAACCACACCGGGGAGGGGAATGCCGACTTTAAAATCCTGGTATTTGAAAGGAGGCGTCATGGTTATTCCTCCGGTTGCTTCAGTCATGCCGAAACCACTGCACAGAGCCACCCCATGGTTGTTAAAGAACCTGAATACGTTCGGATCCAGGTACCCGGCTGCACTAAGCCCCCATTTAAGCCTGTTCCCCAGAATATCCTCCAGCGCACTGGCCCTCAGGTTAGTGCTCTCGATGCCGCTAATCCTTTCCTGGCATTTTTCATACAGTTCCTGCCAGCGAAGGGGAATGCTGATAAACCCGCTGGGGTTGATCCTGGGGAAAACAGAGAATAAGGTTTCGGCCGAATTGTTTCCGGCAAAAACGTAAGTGCCATGCCAGAAAATAGCCCCTGTCATTTCGAGATAACGCCCGAAGGTATGGAAGAGGGGAAGATAACAAAGAAAAGTTTCGTTGCCTACTTCGGGAAGAGCGGCAGCGCGGGCAAAGCGCTTGGATACAATATTGTATATCGAAAAAGAAACTCCCTTTGGTAAACCGGTACTGCCCGATGTGAACATGGTCGTTGCAACAGTATTGGTCGGTTTAAATGGTTTCGAAGAAAGGAGATTCTCGATTTCCGATCTCGAGATCTTTTTACATTCCTCCTGAAGGTAATGGACAGCAGAGGCTTTTTTTGAGCCCTGGCTCATCGTATAGATACGGAATGGTACTGCTGTGAGTTCGCTCACTTTCTCGAGGACCGATACCCTCTGGGGAGTGTCGGCAACAGCAATATTGACTGAAAGTTTATTAAATAAAGGTACCAGAATCTCGGCGCCGAAATGAGTGCTGAAGGGTGAAATGAATATGCCTGAGCAAAGGCAGGACAGATCGACACAAGCACCCTCCACGCAGTTTTCGGTATACAGGGCAACCCTGGGTTCATCACCGGCGGCATTGTAGAATACAGCTGCAATTTCTTTCAGATGGCGGTAGATCTGCTCATAGGTCCAATCCAAAGCGGGCGATACCGAAAGGTCTTTGAACAGCAATTGGTGAGGGTGTTCATTTACCCTTTGCTGCAAGAGATCGTTAAGAGAGTATTGAGTCTGCTGGAGGATCCTGAAAACCGTTTGTGCCCACCTCTCCCTTTGCCCTGTATCAAGATTGCTCAGGAATATGGAACGCCCGGTCTCATTGAGGAATTCCAGCCATTTTTCCCTTTCATGGTTATCATTCAGTTTTCCCTCAAGGGTAAACCCGGTTTTCATCTTAGCCGGGGCCGGCGTTTTCCATTTGGATATGGATGCTTCAGCCTCAGCCAGTATTTTTACCGCTATCGACTGCCTTTGCCTTTCTTTCGCATTTTTCCAGGTGTCAAGTAATCCGCCCAGCATTCAGCTAAAATTAAATCAGAATCATTAAACGAAATATGCAAATTTATCGATTCAAATTGTTAATTTTGAATTCGAATAAAAGATATTTTTTATCATGTTGCTTAAACTTGAAAACATTGCGGCTATCTATCAGAAGATCAGTGCATCAACAGATAAGGCCAGAAAGATATTCAACCGACCCTTAACCCTTACAGAAAAGCTGTTATACGGGCATTTGTTTGATGCAGTCCCGGATGAACCTTATCGCAGGGGAGTCGATTATGTGAATTTCCAGATTGACCGTGTAGCCATGCAGGACGCAACGGCACAGATGGCACTTCTCCAGTTTATGACAGCGGGAAGGCTTTCCTCGGCTGTACCTGCAACGGTGCATTGTGATCATCTGATCCTGGCGAAAGAAGGAGTGAGTCACGACCTTTCAGCTGCCCTTTCCCAAAATGAAGAGGTATATAATTTCCTTCAATCCGTTTCGGCAAAATACGGGATAGGTTTCTGGAAGCCCGGGGCCGGCATCATACACCAGGTGGTTTTCGAAAATTATGCTTTCCCCGGTCAGATGATGATAGGGACCGATTCCCACACCCCCAATGCCGGTGGACTGGGGATGCTTGCCATTGGGGTCGGAGGCGCCGATGCGGTCGATGTAATGTCGGGTATTCCGCTCGAGCTTAAAATGCCAAAGATCATGGGAATTGAACTCAAAGGCAAGCTCAGCGGCTGGGTCTCACCCAAAGATATCATCCTGTTTCTGTCGGGCCTGCTTACTGTAAAAGGCGGTACAGGATTCATCATCGAATATTTCGGCGAAGGGGCTGAATCCCTTTCCTGCACGGGCAAAGGCACAATATGTAATATGGGAGCCGAGGTAGGCGCTACCTGTTCAGTCTTTCCCTATGACGCCAGCATGAAACGTTACCTGGAAGCTACCGGGCGAAAGGTTGTTGCCGGGAAGGCCGACGAATATGCTTCGTTTCTGAAGGCCGATCCTGAAGTGGCAGCTGATCCGGGAAAATATTACGACCATTTTATTACGATCAACCTTTCGGATCTGGAACCCTATGTAAACGGACCGTTTACACCCGACCTGGCCAACCCGGTTTCGGCTCTGCCGGCTTTTCTGAAAGAAAATAATTATCCCGACACACTTGAAGTCGGGCTTATAGGTTCCTGCACCAACTCATCCTACGAGGACCTTTCAAGGGCCGCGTTTATTGCGCGCCAGGCAAAAGCCAAAAAACTGAATGTCAGGTCGGGGTTCATCATTACTCCCGGTTCGGAGCAGATCAGGTTTACAGCTGAGAGGGATGGGCTGCTTGATGCTTTTGATGAGATAGGGGGGGTGATCATGGCTAATGCTTGCGGACCCTGTATAGGGCAATGGTCAAGAAAGATGGACGATCCTGAAAGAAGGAATTCGATTGTCACATCCTTTAACAGGAACTTCGCCAAGCGTAACGACGGCAATGCCGGCACCCATGCCTTCGTCGCTTCGCCCGAAATGGTTACAGCCATGGCCCTGGCCGGGAGACTTTCTTTCAATCCGGTTAAAGATACTATTATGAATGCGGATGGCGTTGCGGTTAAGCTCGACGAGCCGCAAGGTTACGAACTGCCTCCCAGGGGTTTCGACGTGAAGGATACGGGCTTCCTGGCTCCTCCCGAAAACAAGGAAGGGATCAGCATAGCCGTGAATCCGGGCTCCAGCAGACTTCAGCTCCTCGAACCGTTTGATGCCTGGGACGGGAACGATATTAAAGGAATGCGACTGCTTATCAAGGCAAAAGGCAAATGTACAACAGACCATATCTCAATGGCCGGCCCCTGGCTGAAATACCGAGGGCACCTCGACAAGATCTCCGATAACCTTCTGATGGGAGCGGTCAATGCATACAACGGAAAGACAAATTCGGTTAAGAATGCAATAACCGGAGAATATTCCGAAGTTTCAAAGACAGCCAGGTATTATAAAGCCAGTTCCATACCCTCGCTGGTAGTTGGCGATGAAAATTACGGGGAAGGATCGTCAAGGGAACATGCCGCCATGGAACCAAGATATCTTGGTGTAAGGGTCGTTCTGGTAAGGTCTTTCGCCAGGATTCATGAAACCAACCTGAAAAAACAGGGGATGCTTGCTCTCACTTTTGCCAACCCGGCCGACTATGACAATATCCTTGAAAACGACACGTTTGACCTGGAAGGGCTTGATGCTTTTGCGCCAGGCAGGCACCTTACGCTAACAGTTCATCATGCCGGCGGAAGCAGCGAAGAAATCCGCCTTAACCATACCTATAGTGATCTGCAGATCAGATGGTTCAAAGCCGGTAGTGCACTTAATTCAATGAAAAACAATTAATTACTATTAAATAACACGCTTCAATATGGACATGCAGAAATTTATTGCAGAACATGCCCCTGAAACGGAAAGTTCCTGCACAATCGACGAACAATTGTTCAAGCAGTTTGATGTAAAACGAGGCCTTCGAAATGCCGACCATACCGGGGTCCTTGTAGGACTTACCCGTGTTGGAAGCGTGGTAGGTTATGAGAAACGCGATGGCAAGCTGGAAGCCATAGACGGCAAGCTGATCTACCGCGGGATTGAGATCAGTGACCTTGTTCGGGGCTGCCAGGCGGAAAAACGCCCGGGTTTTGATGAAACAGTATTCCTGCTGTTGTTTGGGAGGCTCCCCAAAGAAGAAGAACTGAAGTTGTTTTCGGAAGGCCTTGCCGAGCAGAGAGCGCTGCCCGAGAACTTCAACAGGGACATGATCCTGACCATGAAGGGAAAAGACATCATGAACATGCTGGCCCGTTCCATCCTGGCCTTGTATACTCTCGATGAACAGGCAGATGATACTTCCATACAGAACATCATCAGGCAGTCGATCAGCCTTATCGCCAAATTTCCTACCATTGCAGTGTATTCCTATCATGCAATGCGTCACCTGATTTATTATGATACACTCAGCGTTCGCTACCCTGATAAGAAATTGTCAACAGCCGAGAATTTCCTGTATATGCTCAAAGGCAGTGATTACACGCCACTTGAGGCTGAACTCCTCGACCTTTGCCTTGTACTGCATGCCGAACATGGTGGTGGTAATAATTCTACCTTCACGACCAGGGTGGTGAGTTCCAGTGGTACCGATACCTATTCGGCTATTGTTGCTGCCATTGGCTCACTAAAGGGGCCTTTGCACGGGGGAGCCAACATTGAGGTCATCCACATGATGGACAATATCAAAGCCAATATTATGAACTGGGGCAATGATGATGAGGTTACCGCTTACCTGCGCAAGATCCTTAAAAAGGAAGCGTATGACAAGAGCGGCAAGATCTACGGATTTGGCCATGCAGTGTATACAGTTTCCGATCCGAGGGCTATCCTTCTCAAAGAAAAAGCCAGGCTGCTTTCAAAAGAAAAAGGCCGGGAGAAAGAGATGCAGCTATACGAGGCTATTGAACGCATCGGGCCTGAGATCTATTATGAATTCAAAGGCACAAGGGAAAAACTGATCTCGCCCAATGTTGACTTTTACAGCGGTTTCGTATATGAATGCCTGAAGATACCCAATGAATTATACACCCCATTGTTTGCAATCTCGCGTATCGCAGGCTGGGCCTCCCATCGTCTTGAAGAACTGATTAGCGGCAGAAGGATCATCCGCCCTGCATACAAGGCAGTTGAACCCGATCATAAATTCATCCCGCTCACCGGGAGAGAATAGGGTACATTTTTTTCATGGCCCGGTTCACAAAGAAAGAAGCAAGTGATGCGGGCAGCAACTTTGAAACCACGAAATAATTCAGGCGGTTTGTCCATCCCGGGATGCAAACCGCCTTTTTTCCGCACATCTTTAGCGCATATTCAGCTACCATCAGCGGATCGGCCATGTTAACAGGGCCTGCAGGTGCGCTCTCAAGAAGTTTCGGAGTGTGGATCAGCCCTGCGCAGCAAACGCTGACCCCGATATGATATGGCTTTAACTCGTAATGCAGGGATTTGCCAAGGCTTGTAAGGAATGCCTTGCTGGCGGCATAAGGAGCGATATATACCGGCGACATCAACCCGGCCAGGGACGAAATGAGCAATATTTTTCCGGTTTTGTTTTCTTCCTTCAGGTAGCTGGCATAAGCATGAACCAACAGCATAGCAGTGCGGTTGTTCACATCAATGAACCGCTCCAGGGTTTCTGCCTTAAGGCTGAGAAAAGGCCTCACCTCCGACATAGCTGCACAATACACCAGCATCCTGCATCCCATATCCTGAATCAGCTTCATACAGATTTTCCATGCATCCTCAGCGGCCAGGTCAATATACAATGTCAGGGTTTGAACTCCGAATTCCTTTTCGACTTTCGCGGCGGTTTTCTTCAGAGCTGATTCCTGAAAGTCGGCCAGAATCAGGTTAAACCCTTGTTCGGCAAGGAGTATGGTGAACGCCTCTCCCAATCCGTCAGCCGATCCTGCGATCATGGCCCATTTCCCTTCTTTCATGATATTTCCTAAATTTGCGGCTTGCAATAATACTTAATTTCCGGCGAATGTCTAAGTTGCTGTTTTTCTTCCTCAGGATAATGAAGGCCTGGCAGTCTGTTGTTCTAAAGATTAAAGGCAAGACTGCGGATGATATCCACCATGAACGTATCGTTTCGGGTAAGGCATGGGATGAATTCTGCGATAACCTCAAAGCTGCCGGGGCCGCCCTGAAAATGCCCGGTGCACCAGGGGATGCTTTCAACCAGGCCGAAGGGATCCGTTACCTGAGCCGACTTACCAGGGGGGGGCTTGAAGCCTTCATGGAATATAGTGACCCCTCTTTTCCTGTCCTCAGGCGTACCGCCCATGAAACAATCAAACTGGGAGCCGATAACCCCGACAATTACTACTTCAACGCCCAGATAAGCGGGGAGTATGAATACCGCATCATTGGAAAGAGGAACACGATCGACTATTTCGGTTTGTTCACCCAAAACGGGAACTACGGGACTACAGGTGGAATGGCTCCATGCGCCGTCCTTCAGCATGATGAAATTACCTATGAGCCTGACGGGAGTTTTGAAGTTATCCTGAGCAGAGAGAAGAAAGGGAAGAACTGGCTTAGGATCGAAGAAACCACAAGCATGCTTATGGTAAGACAGACTTTTCTGGACCGGTTTACTGAAACCCCGGCTGAGATCCGTATTGAAAACCTTGACGGCCGCAAAGCCCCGGGAAACATCAGCCCTGCAATGGTTGACGAAGGACTGAAAACAGCTTCCATGTTCGTAGGAGGGGCAGCGCTGATGTTCTCAAACTGGGCCAAAGGGTTCAAAGAGCATGTAAACAAGCTGCCATTGTTTGATCCAAAGAAATCAAACGATGCAGGCGGGGATGCTTCAATCATATATTATCATTCGTACTGGAAACTGGCTGATGACGAGGCATTGATCATAGAAGTAAAACCACCGGAATGCGATTCCTGGAACTTCCAGCTGAACAACTACTGGATGGAATCCCTTGATTACAGGTATTTTACAATTTGCATCAATAAGGCTTCTGCAATCTATGAACCCGACGGATCGGTGAAGATGATAGTAGCCCATTCCGATCCGGGCCAACCCAATTGGATCAATACTTGTGGTCACCATGAAGGCACCATGCTCTGGCGGTGGTACCGGCTGGCACCGGGTTCGGTGGCAGTGGAACCGGCATGCAAAGTAGTGAAAGGTTACGAAGTAGCGAAATGAGCAGCAAATGAAATAAGCAATTGGTGCGAATAAATAACGAAATGGAGAATAGAACTTTTTTAAAACGACCTCTGCTGTTCAGAGGTGTTAATCTGGCATGGAAAGCTGCTTACCCGCTAGGCAGCAGGATAAAGCTGGAAAAGGACGACCTGATCAGCAGGGCCAGGAAAATAACGGGGCTTACCTACCTGGGAGCTGACTTTTGGGATGAACCTGTCGATCGTATGCTAAGGTCCATTAACGAGGAGGCAAACCTTCATCCTATTGGTCGCTTTATAACCCGTGAAAGGCTGGTGAGCCTGATCAGCATCAGGCTGAGGGCTGAATATTATTTTAAGAAGCATCCCGAAATACTGGAACAGGAATTGTATCCTGCTTGGATCATCGTGGGTTTACAGAGGACAGGCACGACTAAATTGCAAAGGATGCTGGCTGTTGACGTGAATCACCGGGTGATACCCAGCTGGGAGGTGATCAATCCCATGCCTTTAAACCTTGATTTCAAGCCTTCGGGGGTGTACGAAGATCCCAAACGAATCAAAGTGGCCCGCATGTCGGTGAAGGCCGTAGAACTTATGTCGCCGGGCTTCTTTGCCATCCATCCCATCGATGCCATGCAGCCTGAAGAAGATATCCTGATGCTGGATGTGAGTTTCCTGAGCACGACTACCGAGGCTATGATGAACGTACCTTCCTACGCGGCCTGGCTGGAGCAAACCGACCAGTCGCCGGCATATGAATATGCAGTAAAACTGTTTAAGTTCCTGCAATGGGTGAAGCCGGCCAAACGATGGGTGCTTAAAACCCCTCATCATCTGGAATTCCCTCATCTTATCACAAAATACTTCAATGATGTGAAATTTATCTGGCCTCACAGGAATATTTATGAATCGGTGCCTTCATACCTTAGCATGCTTACCTATAATTACATGATGTTCAGCGATGATGTGGATGAACGCAGGATCGCGGCTCACTGGGTGAGGAAAACAGGTTATATGCTTGAACAGGCATTGAATTTCCGTTTGCGGGATGGCAACGGGAAAAATTTTCTCGATATTTATTACAAGGATCTTATTGCTGATTCTATAAGGGAGCTGGGCCGGATCTATTCGATGGACGGAGGGTTGAATGAACCCCTGATCGAAGGGTTTAAAAGGCACGAACAGGAACACCCGCATCTCAAGCATGGCATTCACCAGTATTCGCTGGGAGATTTCGGATTGACTGAAACAGATATTGACCGCCATACTTCAAATTACCAGGATTTTATCAAAGAACATTATGGAAGAAAATAAGCAGGAAAAATATAATGACCCGTTCAGAGCCACATTGACAGGCATCATGGATTTGTTTAAAAAGCAGGTGCCGATAGGTACTATTGGTGAATCGGAGCGTCTGGAAGGAAAAACTGCTGTGGTTGACGGTGCAAGTTCGGGCCTCGGGTTTGCCATTGCTGTTGAGCTTGCATCGAGGGGTGCAAAAACGGTTATGGTATGCAGGAGCGGCATTCCCGCCAAGGGCGAAGAAGTAAAAAAACTAAGCGGAAACCGGGATGTGCATATGCTGTATGTCGATTTTACCGATGTTACCAGCATTGAAAAGCTGACGGCTGAGTTGAAGGCAAAATTCGCTCCCATCGATATCCTGGTCTGTAATGCAGGAGTGGTTCCAAATAAAGCCAGGAAAACCCCCCAGGGCCTGGAAGAAATGTTCATGGTGAATTATTTTTCAAAGTTCTGGTATGTGACCACGTTGATCGAAAACGGCAGTTTTACAAATCTGAATCCAGGAATCCTTTCCTGTGCACCTGGAGAAGCTACATTGGTTGACAATGATTTTCGGCAGGGAATCCATGCCGGTAGCCTGAACAAGTCAATTCCCAGGATCATTTTTATATCGTCCGAATCTCACCGGAACCCATCTGTCATTAAATGGGATGATTTCGGGAAATACACTCCATACGGGATCAAGCAGTCGATGGAACATTACGGCCATAATAAACTGCTTCTGACGACTTTTGCGGTGGAATTGTCAAGGAGACTTAACCCCAACGGAAGTACTGCCGCTTCGGTGTTTGCCCTTTGTCCGGGACCTGTCAATTCAAACATCGCCAGAGAATCGCCAAAGGTATTCCAACCCCTGCTGAAGCTGGTTTTCAGGATGTTTTTCAGATCTCCTAAAGATGCCGCGACCCCGGTGATTTATTTTTCCGTTTCAAAGGATATGGAAGGGAAACCGTTTGACTATCTCTTCCTGATGAACCGTAAGGAAGTGGATTCCAAAGCCTTGGAACCCGGGAACGGAAGAAAATTATGGGAAATGTCATCCGCCCTCAGGAAAAATTTGTAATTTTGTACTTTAATTGAAATTTAAACGTTTAATAGTTGTTAAATCATAAAACAGAACAATCGATGAAAAAAGTAACATTATTTGTAGGAATGATTGCCATGGCAGCATTCTTATCCACTTCAGTTTCGGCTCAGGATAAAACCAAGGAAACAAAGCCTGCTACAACTCAGACTGCTCCTGCCAAGACTGATGCCAAGGCGCCTGCTTCAAAAGAAGCTTCAAAAGAAGGTTGCAAACCGGGTTGCACTATGCATAAAGACAAATGCTGCGATAAAGACAAGAAAGCAACTACAGCTCCTGCAACTCCTGAAAAGAAGTAAATTCTTTTTGACTACATAAAAAAGCCCCGGCATATGTCAGGGCTTTTTTTTTTGCGATCCAACTCTTTAGGGGTTAGTTCCCCGCCGCTTGCAGCGAGGAACTTTATGAGAGGTAATTATTTTTTCAGGTGGGCATCTTCAAGGAGCAACTCATAAAAGTATCCTGCGCCGAAATCCTTGTCAAGAATGACCTTGCCCTCAAAGACTAAGGTTTCTCCCACTTTCACAGAGTCCTGGGTAGTGATCGTAAGGTCGAAATTTTCGCCGTCCTTGCTGCCATCCTGCAGATGCACCCAGTTTTTGTCCATGATACCGGGTGAAAATTTCACAACCTCGCCCCGGATCTTTACAGTTTTTCCTGCAAAGGTTTTGCGCCCTGCATAAAGTTCGGCGATGGTTACACCTCCTGCAAGCTTTGGAACTGAGATCCCTTTATGTTCAATGGCGGGAACTTTACCGGCAGGTCCCGATTGATTCATCTGACCCGCCTGGTGGTTGGCCGGCACCTGGTTCTCGGCCAGTATAGGTTCTGAGGAAAAATCCTGGATAAAAAAGATGCTCCGGAAAGTCCTTTTCAGCTCTTTACTCGTAAAATCGCGCATCTCGGATCCGACCGACCAGTAATAGGTATTTCCAACCGTGATATCCATTTTTGCAACGGCAGCCCAATAGTCCCTGCTGTCGGCTGAAACACGTACGTAAGTGTAAGCGCTGGTCTGGATCACTTCTTCGGCTTTTACCTGGTGGGCATTGGGAGCAAGACCTGGGGTCTTCTTATCATTTCCGCCCTGGCATGAAATCAGGATTACAGTTATCAGGATGATCAGGCATTGACCGCGACTAAAGATTTTCATATATTTGCATGTTGATATTTAAGTGTGCAAAGCTATGAATTTCCTCTGGTTTTAAAAATTGTGACACTATGTCTTTTGCCCATAAGTTGTATCTATTTGCTCTGAGTGTTGTTGTGATGGTCACCTTTGCCCTGATACTTTATTTTGGGTTTCCCTATTACCGGCTGCCCATTGAGGAAAGGTTTTTTAACATGCTCTACCCCATTCTGAAACCAGGCGGAAGCTGGGGGCATGGGTTCGGGATCATTGGTTCCATTTGTATGATCCTGGGCATCGTACTTTATATGGTCAGAAAAAGAAGCCGGAGCCTGTCCCGTTTCGGTTTATTAAAGTACTGGCTTGAGTTTCATATATTTCTTTGCACCCTGGGACCTGTCCTCGTCCTCTTTCATACTTCTTTTAAATTTGGCGGACTTGTTGCTGTGAGTTTCTGGAGCATGGTCGCGGTTTTCCTGAGCGGAGTCGTAGGACGGTTCATATATATTCAGATTCCCAGGACAATAGAAGGGCGGGAATTGAGTTTAAATGAAGTAAGGGATTTGAAAAGCAATATCGGGACTATACTCTCCGAATCTTACAACCTCGACCAGGAAAGCTACAACCTTATCATTGACTCTACCAAAAACAAAGTTGAATTATACGAAAATAACCTATTCTTAAAATTTACAAGGAAGTATTTTAATGACCGGAAGACTATCCGAGTCGTAAAAGCAGCGGTTAAGAAGAATAAACTCCCGCATGCCGACAGAAAAGAAATTGTGAACCTTGTAAAGCATGATATTACGTTGAACAGAAGGATTGACAGGCTGGTTACAATGCAGAACCTGTTTAAATACTGGCATGTTGCCCATCTGCCTTTCGCAATTGTCATGCTTATCATCATGGTGATCCATGTAGGTGTTACCATCGTACTGGGGTATCGCTGGATCTTTTAATCTTGATAAAAATTAAGAATGGAAATTCTTTTTGAGAACATCCTGATCTATTCTATTGTTTTTATTTTTTGCCTTATGGTCGTGATCCTGTATTTACGAAGGCAGAAGAAAAACTCAAAAATCGTAGAAGAAAAGATATTAAAAGCAAAGGAGGAAGGTTTATATGAACCTGTATCCCTGCATCCTGTGGTAGATGAGAATACCTGCATTCAAACCGGGGCTTGTATTTCGGCTTGTCCCGAAAAAGACATCCTGGGGATAAGGAACGGGAAGGCTACCACCATCAATGCTTCTCATTGTATAGGGCACGGGGCCTGTTTTCATGCCTGCCCCACACAGGCGATCACATTATGTATAGGAACGGAAAAACGCGGTGTTGACCTGCCTCATATAAACTATAATTTTGAAACCAATATCCCGGGAATTTATATTGCAGGTGAATTAGGCGGAATGGGGTTGATCAAGAATGCTGTTGAGCAGGGAAGGCAGGCTGTTGAAAATATTGTAAAAGCAGGAAAAAAACAGCATAAGGCATCGTATGACCTTATTATTGTCGGGGCTGGGCCGGCCGGTATCTCAGCAACACTGAATGCCAAAAAACACAACCTCAAATGTCTTACTTTGGACCAGGACACCCTTGGCGGTACCGTTTTCTCTTTTCCCAGGTCGAAGATCGTGATGACATCCCCATTGGACCTTCCGCTTTACGGGAAGGTGAAGCTTTACGAGACCAGCAAATCGGAACTTCTGGATTTATGGAAGACTGTTCTTCAGAAAAATGATCTCACAATTATCGAAAACTCAAAAGTTGAGGTGATTGTGCCTGAGGACGGGCATTTCAGGGTTGAGACGCTGAATGGGGACAAGTATACTTCCCGCTTTGTATTGCTTGCAATCGGCAGAAGGGGGACACCCAGGAAGTTGAACATACCCGGGGAAGAACTTGAAAAAGTAGCTTACCGCTTGCTGGAGCCTGAGATAATCAGCGAAAAAAATATCATGGTTGTAGGAGGAGGAGATTCAGCCATAGAATCAGCGCTTCTACTTGCTCCTCAGAATAAAGTGGTACTTTCATACAGGGGAGATGCATTTAGCCGCATTAAACCAATGAATAAGGAAAGGATACAAGAAGCAATGGAGCAGGGCCTGATTGATGTTAAGTTGAATACCAACCTTCTTTCTATTGAAAAGGACGAGGTTATATTGGCATCTGGTGAGGGAGGGGAGAAGACAAGGCTTAAAAATGACCTTGTTTATGTTTTTGCTGGTGGAGAGCTGCCTACGCAGTTTCTGATGAAGATAGGATTACAAATAACAAAGAAATTCGGTGAAGCAATGCTGAAGCACAAATAGTTTGTGCTGGTGTAAAGCAAGGCCGGGTTTACTCAATACCATCACTGAATGAGGAGAATATTTTTTGTAAATATTTTCTTTTGCATGCTGATTTCCGCATTCCGGGTAATCGCGCAGATCTCACCCGGCCAGCTGGCTTCGGTGCATTCGAAGCTGGAAGGCATTTCCAACTGCACCCATTGCCATACCCTGGGCGACAAGGTCACAAATGACAAATGCCTGTCCTGCCATAAGGAGCTTAAAACCAGTCTTGATCTTAACAAAGGGTATCATGTGTCAAAGGAAGTCAAAGGGAAGAACTGTACTTCCTGCCATAGCGATCATCATGGCCTGAACTTCCAGATCATACGTTTCGACAAGGATAAATTCAATCACAGCCTTACCGGGTTCGAACTGTCGGGAGCGCATGCTAAGAAAACCTGCAAGGATTGCCATAAGGCGGAGTTCATCACGAACGGCATGATCAAAGCCAAAAAGTTCACCTACCTCGGACTGAATACAAACTGTTTGCCCTGCCATACCGATTATCATCAGAAAACAATTACAGCTCCTTGCCGCAACTGTCACGGGGACGATGCCTTCAAACCTGCCTCTAGGTTCAATCATGCCACGACTAAATTCCCCCTTCAGGGCATGCACCAAACGGTTCCCTGCCTGAAATGCCATCCGGTGACTGTTACCAATAATATTAAATTCCAGAAGTTTACCGGTGTGCAATTTAAGCAATGTTCAAACTGCCATACCGATCCGCACCACGGACAGTTCGGACTGAATTGCATGTCGTGCCATTCCGAAGCATCCTTTCATACGGTTAAGGGGATCAGCAATTTTGATCATTCAAAAACAAAATATCCTCTTGAGAACAAACACCTTGCGGTCCCCTGCAAATCCTGCCATAAAACCAATGTCACCGATCCTGTAAGGCACAGCCATTGCACCGACTGCCATATCGATTATCATTACGGGCAATTCGCAAAACAAGGGGTGGTGGCCGATTGTTCAGGTTGTCATACGACCAAAGGCTTTACCGCGACTTCATTTACGATTGATCAGCATAATGCAGCGAACTTCAGGCTGGAGGGCGCTCATCTTGCAACCCCATGCATTGCCTGCCATAAGAAACAGGAAAAGTGGAGTTTCAGGCAGATCGGTATCCAGTGTGCCGATTGCCACAAGGATATTCATGATGCCTTCATCAATACAAAATATTACCCCGATAAAAATTGCAAAGTATGTCATAATACTTCTCGATGGGGCGATGTGAGCTTTGACCATTCCCAAACCAAGTTTGCCATTTCAGGTCCTCATGCAACCTTAAGCTGTCGTGCCTGTCATTTTAAGAAGGATAGCACAGGCATAGTCTACCAGCAGTTTGCCGATATGTCGGCCAACTGTTCTGGTTGTCATAAAGATAACCATAACAGGCAGTTTGAATCTAATGGAGTAACCGATTGCCTGCGCTGCCATAATGCAAACCTGTGGAAGATCGCGAATTTTGATCATAATAGAACGGCATTTAAGCTCGACGGGAAACATCAGAATGTTCCCTGTGCCAAATGCCATAAAACGGTAACGGAACAGAATATTACGTTTGTGCTTTATAAAATAAAGAATACAAGATGCGAAAATTGTCATTAATCATCCTGCTTGTGCCGGTGTTTTCTCTTTTGGCTTTAAGGCTGATGGCTGATTCCCCGCACGGCAAAGATTTCAAACTCAGCTGCGATCTTTGTCATAGTTCAAAAGGGTGGACGTTCGATAAATCCATCTATGCTTTCGATCATAATAAAACGGCAATGCCCCTTACAGGCCAGCACCAGGTGATCAATTGCAGGCAATGCCATAAAAGCCTTGTATTCTCTGAAGCCAAAACAGCCTGCGCCGAATGTCATACCGATATGCATTACCAGACTGTTGGCCCCGACTGCGGAAGGTGCCATACTACGAACGCATGGATCGTTGAAAATATCACGGAGATGCACCAGAAAAGCAGGTTCCCTCTGGTTGGCCCTCATTACATATCAGACTGTTCACGCTGCCATCCCTCGGCTTCCCTCCTCAGATTTGAGCCCCAGGGTGTGGAATGTTACGACTGCCATGCAAAAGATTACAATGCGACCACCAAACCCAATCATGTGACCGGAGGATATTCCAAGAATTGCAGTGAATGCCATTCCCTTTTCGGGTTTACCTGGACTACCACCAATATTAATCATGACTTTTTCCCGCTTACCAACGGCCATGCAATAGGTGACTGCGGACAATGTCACGTGAACGGGAATTATACGAATATTTCAAAAGAATGCGTCTCCTGCCATCAGTCCAATTACAATGCCACAACCAATCCGAATCATGTGACAGCCAGTTTTCCGACGACTTGCAGTGATTGCCATACTACCAATCCTGGATGGAAACCCGCAACATTTACGTCTCATGACGCACAGTTCTTCCCTGTCTATTCAGGGAAGCATGCCGGAACCTGGAGCTCCTGTTCCGACTGTCATACAACACCCGGCAGTCTTAAAACCTTCAGCTGTATCGATTGCCACGCACACAACCAGCCCGATATGGACAGCAAGCATAACGGGGTAGGCGGATATACTTATGCAAGCTTACCTTGTTATGAATGCCATCCTACAGGTTCCGTTTCCGGAGCATATAATCATAATAACGGGATATTCCCTCTCACAGGAGCTCATATCACAACACCTTGCGGCCAGTGTCATACAAATGGCTTCCAGGGAACTCCAACAGACTGTCTTGCATGCCACCAGACAAACTACAATGCAACCACCAATCCGAACCATCAGTCGTTAGGGATACCAACCACCTGCGCTGTTTGTCATACCACAAATCCGGGCTGGAAACCGGCAACCTATCCGCAGCATGATGCCCAGTTCTTCCCGGTTTATTCCGGCAAGCATGCTGGAACCTGGACGGCATGTTCCGAATGTCATACAACCCAGGGCAATTATGCCACCTTCAGCTGTATCGACTGCCATACCCATAATAAGACTGATATGGATAATGGTCATAGCGGAGTCGGCGGGTATGTTTATGCCAGTTTATATTGTTATGAATGTCATCCCACCGGATCCGTTTCCGGAGCATTCAACCATAATAACGGAGGGTTCCCGCTCACCGGGGCTCATCTGACCACTCCCTGCAATCAATGCCATGCCAATGGATTCCATGGTACCCCCACCGAATGTTCTGCCTGCCATCAGACTAATTACAATGGTACAACGAATCCTAATCACACGGCCAAAAACATTCCGAATACCTGTGCCACCTGCCATACCACAACACCGGGTTGGAAACCGGCAACTTTCCCCATACATGGCAATTACTATGCACTGACCGGAGCCCATACCACCGTAGCTTGTGTTACATGTCATAACGGCAATTACGTGAATCCCCCGAATACCTGCGTGGGATGCCACCAGGCAAACTACAACCAGACCACCAACCCGAACCATGTCAGTCTTGGGATCCCTACGAACTGTGACAACTGCCATACTCCCACACCGGGGTGGAAACCTGCAACATTCCCTATTCACAACAACTATTACGTGTTGCAGGGGGCTCATACGACCCTCGCATGCGCTACCTGTCATAACGGAGTGTATAACGGGAGTGCGCCGAATACCTGCGTGGGATGCCATTTGTCAAACTACAATTCGACCACCAACCCTAACCATGTCACGGCCGGCTTCCCAACCGACTGTGCTTCATGTCATTCCCAAACGGCCTGGTCACCCTCGACATTCAATCATGACGGACAGTATTTCCCTATCTATTCTGGGCATCACCAGGGCCGTTGGACCTTGTGTTCCGATTGTCACCCTACCGCAAGCAATTTTCAGGTATTTACATGCACTACATCCTGTCATCCCCAGTCCTCAACGAATAATAATCACCAGGGTGTTTCAGGTTACTCATATAACAGCGCTTCCTGTTACAGTTGCCATCCCACGGGAAGCACAGGAGGCAAACTGATGAGGATCCCGGATAATCCCAAACGCAAAGAATAGACTGATGAGATACCTGCTGCCTTTCCTTCTGTTTTTCTTTTCAGCTTTGGTCCTGATGGGCCAGAATGCTGCTGTCGAAGAAGGCACGGTATCTTATCTCAGTTCCCAGAGCATCTATGTAAAGTTTGAATCTACCAGGAATATCAAGGCAGGGGATACCTTGTTTATTTTGAAGGGTGAAAAGCAGGTCCCATCAATGGTCGTGAAGGACCTCTCATCCATTTCCTGTGTTTGTATCCCGATTGGGACCAAAAGTCTTGCTGTTGGTGACAAAGTTACTTTCAGGCCCCGCTCTGCCATAGTTCCTAAGCCTGAGACCACTGCTCCTCCATCCGCAGTAGTTCAAACTGAGAAAAAACCCGATTCGGTTGCTGCCAGCCCTGTCATTGCAGGTACTCCGGCCCAGGAGAATCCAAAGCCAAAAACAACCAGGCAATCTATTCACGGGTTTTTCGGATTAGCCTCCTATACCGATTTCTCCAGCAATTCTTCTACTTCCCAGCGGATGAGATACACCTTTTCGTTCATGGGCAGGAACCTGGGCAACACAAACCTTTCGGCAGAGGTTTATATGTCATTCAATCACAGTAACACGAACTGGAGCGAAATCCAGTCGGATGTCTTTAACGGGCTCAAAGTGTACAACCTGAACCTGAATTATGACTTCGGGACAAAGGCAAGCCTGCTTCTCGGCCGTAAGATAAACCCCAAGCTTTCAAATATGGGAGCTAATGATGGATTGCAGTTCGAGCTGAAGTTCAAACCAATAACCATCGGGCTGATTGCAGGTTTCAGGCCCGATTATACTGACTACAGCTTTAATGCCAGCCTGTTTCAATTCGGGGCCTATCTCTATAATGAAACCCGGGCAAAGACTGGGCGCACCATGCAAACCACCCTGGCCTTTATCAACCAGACCAATAACTGGAATACCGACCGCCGGTTTATTTATCTTCAGCATGTGAATGCCCTTGCTAAAAACCTTGTATTCTTCGGTTCAGCTGAAATGGATCTTTACAGGGTCGTTTTTAATCAACCCGACAGCACGTATACTTCGAGCAATACGTTTAACCTGACGAACCTGTATGTTTCGTTGAATTACCGGGTCATCAAGCAGCTCAGCCTGTCGTTCTCATACAGTGCCAGGCAGAATGTGATCTATTACGAGACCTACAAGAGCCTTTTGGATAAGCTTACCGATCCCCAGACCCTCCAGGGGTTTACACTTCAGGCTGTTGTGAGGCCTGTGAACAAACTGGCTATTGGTTTGACGGGAGGTTACCGTTTTGAAAAAGCCGATCCCAAGCCAAGCAAGAATTTTTACGGATATGTCACTTATTCCCAGATCCCGGGCATTAATGTTGCAGCCACAGCCACAGTGACCATTTTGCAGACCAGCTATATCAACGGGAATATATATGGGATAGGTCTGTCGAAGGACCTGGTTGCCGGCAAGCTCTTTGCAGGTATTACTTACAGGTATACCGACTACAGTTTCTATAGCAACGAAATGAAGACTCTTCAGAATGTGGGAGAAATTGACCTGAGCTGGAGGATCTGGAAAAAATTCTCTATGTCGTTGTACTATGAGGGAACTTTTGAAGGGTCAAGCCAGTACAACCGCATCTATGCCCAACTAAACCTGGGATTTTAATGCACAGAAAATCGGATGTTATTATCGTTGGTGCAGGTCCTGCAGGAGTTTCCACCGCTTTTTGTCTTGGCAATTCAGGTTTGGAGGTAACTCTTATCGATAAAGCCGTGTTTCCCCGTGAGAAAATCTGCGGGGATGGCCTGACCCTGGATGTAATAAATCAGCTTGCTCTTATTTCTGATGAGCTTGCCGCTTCATTCAGGGATTTTTCAGGTAAGCTGCCCTGTTACAGCGCTGAAATCTTTTCGCCCGATCACAGGCAGTTCAGCGTTGCCGTAAGGCCCCAGCAGGAAGAACGGCCCATGTACACCTGCCGCCGTTCAGGTTTCGACTACTTCCTTATTCAGCAGCTGAAGCAGTTCGGGAATGTAAGCATCTTTGAGAACTGCCATCCGCATTCACTGGGTATTCAGGAAGAAAAAGTATTACTGGAAGCCGGGGAAGATACGTTTGAAGCGAAGATCATTATCGGCGCCGATGGGGTGAATTCCTTTGTCGCCCGGGAACTTGGCGTGACACGAATTACGAAGGAACATCAGTGTGTTGCCTTAAGGACCTATTACAAGGGTATACAACCACTTCGCGAAGGCAGTTTGATCGAGATGTACCTGCCCGAAGAAATACTCCCGGGGTATTTATGGATTTTCCATCTTGGCGACGGGAGCGCGAATGTAGGAGTAGGCATGCCCGCTACGGTGATCAACAGCAAAAAGATTAACCTTAAACAATGTTTTGAAGGACTGCTGATGACGGAGCCCCTTAAAAGCCGGCTTGAAGGCGCTTTGCGCCAGGAAGCAGTGCAAGGGTATACCATTCCGTTTGGCGGTCTCCGGCGGGAGATCTCAGGCAACAGGTTCCTGCTGGCGGGAGATGCTGCTTCCCTGGTCGACCCGATCACAGGAGAAGGTGTGGGAAATGCGATCAGGAGCGGAAGGGTAGCTGCCATGCATATCATAAAATGTTTTAAGGCGGATGATTTTTCAGGAATGTTTAACAAAGCCTATGAGGCTGAAATATATCGCAGGATGATGCCCGAATTCAGGTTTCATCTTAAGTTACGATCCTTATTGAATCACCCTTCGCTGCTTAATTACATTATCGGCTCGGCGGCAGATTATCCTTCGGTTGAAAGATCCCTTCAGCGGCTTATCTGGAATCTGAATGTCAATAAATTAGGCCCAAGAATCCGTTTGGTATTCAATTTGATAACTATATTTACCCTGCAGAGATTATTTGCTTCGGTGTTCGGTCTGAAAAGAAAAAGAGCGTAATTTTATCCTGATGTACCTTATCAGACTGGTCAAAGCTGTTTTATTTGTCAGGCGGTTTTTTAAAACCCAGCGAAAGTTCAACACAGTCTTTGTTGATGCATTTGTTGAACCGTTTTGCAGGAAGTATGACCGGCGCTTGGACTCTGAGGTCCTTCACAAAATAAAAAACTATTACTGTATTGGCGTTCCGGTTGTTTGTGCAGGGTTTGCCAGGATGTACGGGAGGGAGTTAACCGGGGCCGAGCGTGAGAACGCCACACTCGGGGGTATCATAACTCCCCTGATCGATGATTTCACCGATAAACAACAGGTATCGCCCGAACAGCTGAATTCCCTCTTATCCTTCTCGGAACAAGCCGTTCCTTCCACTCTGGAGGAAGCTATTGTCAACGGGATACTGGTCTTGTTGTATGAGCGGGTAAGCAGCAAAGAGGGGACGGTAGATGCCTTTAAACGGACATTGCAGGCGCAGCAGGGATCGGCAAGGCAAACCCAGAAAGAACTTCCGCAGTCAGAGTTGTTAAAAATCACAATGGATAAGGGGGCCTGGTCGCTGATCCTTTACCATTACCTTATTACCGAGGTTCCCTCCGAGGCTGTGATCAGAATGATATACCAGATGGGAGGGGTGTTGCAGATTGCCCAGGATATTTTTGACGTGTACAGGGATTTTCATGAAGGAGTGGCCACCCTTGGAAATACCTGCGGGGATTATCGGGAATTTGAAAAATTTTACCTGGGAGAATGCAGAAAGTTTTGTTCCATGGCCCGGGCTTTGCCATTCCGACATGCCGATCTTGAATTTTTTATTGTGTTTACAGCCAACAGCATGGCCCGTGGAATCGTGGCTTTACGGAGGCTGCGAAAACTTCAGGGGAAACTGGGGGGAGGAATTTTACCTTTTGACCGGATTGACCGGAAAGATCTGATCTGCGATATGGAGAAGCCTCTGAATTTCCTGAGGATGAACTGGTACGGGTATTCCATACTAGCGAGGAGGAGAGTATGAAAATACTGCAGGACTGCTCTGGCTGACACTTCCCGAATATCATGATTTATCAATACTTATGCACAGTTTCTTAAAAGCACTGATGCTATAAATATCTTTGTATTGAGCCATTAAATCATTTTTTAATAATTGCCTGGTTTAATCTAAGTCAATAGGTTATGAGAAAATTATACGTATTCATTCTGTTTATAGGATTTGCGCTATCCGGAATCGGGCAAAACAGCACGATCACACTTATGTTTTCGGGCCGGGATGTATATACGCATGTTAGCCTGCCTTTGGAATGGGTCTACATAAAGAATAATACAGGTAAATGCGATACCCTGCTCAGAGGGAGTACTCCATGGCTGATCCTGTCCCCCCATTTAGGCATAGGAGATCAGGCATCAAAGTCTGCTGAATCGTTGCAGGTATCGCCTCCTGTTCCAAACCCTTTTAACGGAACAACCAGTGTTCAGGTTGTGACTGAGCATGGAGGGACGTTGTATTTAAGCCTTATTAACCTTCAGGGGAAAGTGATCTCTGAATATAAAAACGGATTTCCGGCCGGGAAGCACAAATTCGAGATACGATCTTCGGTAAACAGTCTGCTGTTGCTTAAAGTTTCGGACGAATATACATTACGAACGGTTAAGCTGATAAACAGCAACAGCGGAAACGCCGAAAATAGCATCATTTGTGTAGCTTCAGTGCCTGCGGGTGCTCCATTGTCAGCTTCGGCATCGGCATTCAGATTTCACATTGGCGACCAGCTGCTTTTCAAGTCGGTCAAAACCGGATATTTTGACACTACCATCACAGACAGTCCTGTGAGGGATACTTCGTACCTGTTTGACCTGACTCCGGTCACAGCGGTCCCTGCCGTGATGACGCTATCGGTTTCCAATATAAAAATAACCACGGTAACTGCCAACGGAAAAGTCGTGAACGACAGGGGGTCTACAGTAACGGCAAGAGGGTTTTGCTGGAGCCTGCTGCCCGATCCGACGGTCTCAGGCAGCCATTCAACAAACGGAACCGGTACAGGCGTCTTTACCGGCTATATCACAGGCCTGGCAGCGGATAAGAATTATTACCTGAGGGCGTATGCAACAAACGGATACGGAACCGCCTATGGAGAGACACAGAAATTTAAAACAATTAACTATCCTGCATTGACTACCGATACGGTTACTTCCATTACACAGAATTCGGCCGTGAGCGGGGGCATGGTTACATCAGGCGGAGGTGATACTGTCGCCTCCAGGGGAGTATGCTGGAGCAGCTTGCACAGCCCGTCAATATCCGACAGCGTGACCATCGACAGCTCGGGTACCGGGGCGTTTACAAGCAGCATAACAGGATTGACCAGGGGCAGGATGTATTTTGTCAAAGCATATGCAACCAACAGCGGAGGCACAGGATACGGACAGGAACGTTTGTTCAGGACGCTGGATTTTCCGGCTGTCACAACTGTCCTGGTTTACAATATAACCCAGACTTCGGCGATATGTGACGGAGATGTTCTGGCTGATGGAGGAGATACCGTGGCCGCCAGGGGTTTGTGTTGGAGCACATCTCAGCATCCCACCATTGCCGGAAATCATACGGTCAACGGATCAGGGCTTGGCTCATTTACCGGCGAGGCCATCGGATTAACCGGGAATACCTTGTATTACATAAGGGCCTATGCAACCAATAGTGTAGGAACCACATATGGTAATGAATTGAGTTTTACCACGCTTACTTTACCGGGAGTTACAACTGCTGATGTCATGGACGTCACTTCGAATTCTGCTACCTGCGGGGGACAGGTTGTGAGCAACGGAGGCAGCGATGTCACGGCCAGAGGTGTTTGCTGGAGTACTTCTCCCGCACCTGTTGCCACCGGTAATCATACCTCCGACGGAACGGGCCTGGGAAACTTCGTGAGCTATCTGACCGGCCTTACCTGGGGAACTCATTATTATGTAAGGGCCTATGCGACGAACCTTGTTGGAACATCCTACGGGGCGGAAAAGTCATTTACTACCCTGAATCTGCCAACGGTTACTACCGAGGCGGTGACCAATATCAATCTTACCACTGCAACCAGCGGTGGTAATGTCACATCTGAAGGAGGATCTCCTGTTAGCGGCAGGGGTGTCTGCTGGAGCACTTCACCCGATCCGACCACAGCCGGAAGCCATACATCAGACGGAACAGGTGCGGGCCCGTTCATCAGCAACCTCACCGGGCTCACCGGCGGGACTTTATATTACCTGAGGGCATATGCAATCAACAGTTACGGAACTGATTACGGTGCCGAGCTTACGTTTACGACTACTGATTTGCCTACTGTAACCACATCGGCTGTTTCAAATATCACCCAAACATCGGCAACGAGCGGAGGCAATGTCACATCGACTGGGGGGTCCCCGGTCACTGCAAGGGGAGTTTGCTGGAGTATATCGACAGGGCCCACAATTTCGGGCAGTCATACTACAGATGGCTCAGGTACCGGTACATATATCAGTAATCTCAGCGGTCTGACCCAGGGTACGCTTTATTATATCAGAGCTTACGCGACAAACAATTTAGGAACAGCCTACGGAAGCGAGCTAACATTCACGACCCTCACAGTACCCACTGTAACAACCACTGCTATAACAGGGATCACCCCGACTTCGGCAACAAGCGGAGGTAACGTTACTTCAAATGGCGGAACCCCTGTTACATCCAGGGGAGTGTGCTGGAGTACCACGACAGGACCGACGACAGCAGGAAGTCATACATCCGACGGTAGTGGAACAGGTACCTATGTTAGTAATATCACAGGATTGACTGCAGGAACTTTGTATTATGTGAGGGCCTATGCCGTTAACACCACTGGAACATCGTATGGGAACGAACTGACTTTCACGACACTTACAATTCCCGTTGTCACAACGGCGGCTCCAACCAATATAAACCAGACGACCGCAACCAGTGGAGGTAATGTAACATCCGACGGGGGAAGCCCTGTAACGGCCAGGGGAGTTTGTTACGGAACGGCAACAAACCCTGTTATTGCAGGACTCCATACCAGTAACGGAACCGGCACCGGGGTATTCGTTTGCAATATAATGGGCCTTACCGGCGGCACTCAGTATTTTGTAAGGGCATATGCCACGAACATCGTTGGAACATCTTACGGGAATCAGGACACTCTGACCACTCTGAACCTCCCGGGGCTTAACACAACGACTGTAACAAACATCACACTTACTAATGCAAGCAGCGGCGGCACTGTGCTAACCGACGGAGGAAGTGCGGTGACAGCAAGAGGAGTGTGCTGGAGCATAACAGCAGCTCCCACGACTGCCGACAGCCATACTACAGACGGAACGGGTACCGGTAACTTTGTGAGCAACCTCACCGGCCTTACACCGGGAACCCTTTATCATATCAGGGCCTATGCAGTCAACAGCGTGGGCACGGCTTACGGAGGCGAACTCACCTTCACCACCTTCGACATCCCTGACTTGACTACAACAGCTGTTACCAATATTGCTCAAACTACCGCTACATCAGGAGGTATTATTACTTTGGATGGCGGATCCCCGGTAACAGCCAGGGGTGTGTGCTGGAGTATCTCACCCGGGCCCTCTGTCACAAACAGCCATACAACCGACGGAGTCGGAACAGGGACTTTTGTGAGCAATATCACAGGGCTCACCGGGGGTACCCAGTATTATATCAGGGCCTATGCAACAAACTACTACGGTACATCCTACGGAGATGAACTTACATTTACGACCCTTGATTTTCCAACCGTGACAACCTCTGCGGTTACAAACATAGGTCAGACCCTGGCAACCAGCGGTGGAGAGGTCACTTTTGACGGTGGCGGAACGGTCACTGCGAGGGGAGTTTGCTGGGGCACTTCGCCTAATCCGACGATAGCAAACAGCCATTCTGCAGACGGGACCGGAACCGGTGTTTTTACAAGCAATCTTACAGGGCTTAACGGAGGGACATTATATTATGTAAGGGCTTATGCGACCAACAGCGTTGGAACAGCATACGGGGCCTCGCTGAGTTTTACCACCCTCAACCTGCCAACAGTAAGCACCTTACCCGTAACCATTGTCACGCAGACAACTGCGACCACAGGAGGCAACGTGCTTTCCGACGGAGGATCGACAGTCACAGCAAAAGGTGTTTGCTGGAGCACTTCACCCGGTCCAACCATTTCGAACAATCATACCCTGGATGGAACAGGTACAGGTCAGTATGTAAGCAACCTCACCGGCCTTACAGGGGGTACCTTGTACTATGTGAGAGCCTATGCAACAAACAGTATCGGAACATCCTACGGAGTTGTCCTCACGTTTACAACATTTAATGTCCCGACAGTAACCACTGCTGCTGTAACCGCAATAACGCAAACGACCGCTACCAGCGGAGGTAATGTTACGTGGGATGGAGGTGTCGCGGTGACAGCAAGAGGCCTGTGCTGGAGTAATTCTCCAGGTCCGACAACAGCAAACAACTTTACCATTGACGGAACCGGAACGGGTACTTTTGTGAGCAGTATTACAAGCCTTATTGCAAATACAATGTATTATGTAAGGGCATATGCCACAAATGCTATCGGTACGGCATATGGTCCCGAATTAAGTTTTACAACACTCTGGCCGGCCTGTCCGGGTGTCCCCACCGTCGTGTATGAAGGAAAGACCTACAATACGGTGATGATCGGAACTCAATGCTGGTTCAGGGAAAACCTGAATGTGGGTACCAGGATAAACGGGACGGTGGAACAGACCAACAATGGAGTTAAGGAGAAATATTGTTACAACGACCTGGAATCCAACTGTACCATATATGGCGGATTATATCAGTGGAATGAACTGATGCAGTATGTTACTACCGAAGGGGCGCAGGGATTATGTCCCACCGGATGGCATGTTTCAACAGAGGCTGAATATACCCAGCTTACCACCTTTTTAGGCGGATCAGGTGTTGCCGGTGGACCCTTAAAGGAAGTGGGAACCACCCATTGGGCTTCTCCCAATACCGGCGCAACCAATGCCAGCGGATATACCGGCTTACCCGGTGGAGCCCGTAATTATTCCAATGGCAGCTTCACCGATCTGTCCGGCATCGGGACTTACTGGTCTTCATCATCCTATACCTCGGGAGGTTTTCTTTACATGAAAATGTACCGTCTCTGGAATTATGACCCCACCTTTCAGGAGGTCGACACTAACCTGGGTTACGGGGTTTCGGTAAAATGTATTAAGAACTGACGTCAGGCTAATTTACCTCAATCTTAGGGCAGAAAGTCAGGTGTTTTTAATTAATTCTACTTGAGGTCTTTTTGAGGCAAATTAATTATGAACACAACGAACAGACAACCCCAATTCTTTTCTATCATATTGGTCTCCAGCTCCAGTTGATTGAAGTTGTAAAAAATATGCTTTAGTATTATCATATTGGTATTGAGTTGATGACCAATAATCCGTAAGCCAATGAAGGCTCATATAAGAATGGGTAGTATAATAATCAGCCCCACCTGCTGGTAAAGCTGTAAATCCAGTAGAATCTGTAGCATCTGCATTATAATACCAATGAGCATCACCAACTTCTTTCATATTTGACCCGGCGATCATAAATCCACCAGCGTAATTGTTTATGAAGTTTTCAAATTCATCGTAAGTTGGAACATGCCATCCATCAGGACAAATACCTTGTGATCCGTTCATGGTAGTATATTGCATAACTTCGTTCCATTGATAAATTCCTCCATATATGTTACAATTGGTACTATCATCATCATAACAATTTTTTTCAATTGTATCATTATTTAATTGACCATGCCCCATTGTAACTTGAGTACCAACATTCAAGTTTTCACCCATAAAAACAAGAGTATCTATTGCTGGCGATTTTCCAGCTGTCAGTTTTTTGATATTAATTGTCCCATATGAATGTCCGTCAGCATCTACACATTTATAAAAGTGAAAAGTTACTGTTTTACTCCCTGTTGGTATGTCCATAATATAACTACCAAATGGCCCACTAACTCCCTTATATTGAAGTATATTACCGTTTCCATAGGTCATTTCCACTTCATTAGCTGATGATTTCAGATTTGAATTTGGTGCATTTGAAACAAAGTCAACCTTTATTCCATCACGATATCCAATGACACTTAAAAGTTTCCCTGTATAAGAATAATTTTTCCCGTTTACTTTAACTATATATGTTCCGTAATTCAGTCCTGAAATATGAAATATATTATCACCAGATAAAGTATTGATATCTTTTTTATACAATGTTTTTCCCAATAAATCAAAAATGTTTATAGTGGTATTTCCGGATGAAGGAGAGTTGAATTTCAACATTGAACCCTTTTCTGTCATTGGATCAGGATATATTGTCATAGTATTACCCTTATTGATTTGGTTATTAACACCAATCGGCCAAGATACCAGATGTAGAACATCACCACCATTTATTGTTACAGTATCATACCCCGTTCCCTGGCCGAATTGTTTGTGTAAATTGACAATTTTTACAGTACTTAAAACAGTAGTGTCGCCAACAGCTGCAAAATTGATGTAATAATCCTGTGATTGCGCCTTGACAAATAGTATCATCAAAAAGGCGATAAATAACATCTTTGTCATATTTCTATTTATTAATTTTTTGAAACTAAATATTCGACTGACAATCCAAATAGATTGATACTAACGGATGGTGGTTAAAATAAGCACCTTCTACTTCAAATTTATCTATATTTTTTTGAATCTACTCCATTTTTTTGTAAAAGTGTGGATATCGACTTATTGTAAAACAAAAAACCCAGACTTTCTAACACATTGAATGTTAATCAGTCTGGATTTATTGATTTTGTTTTGTCGGGGCGAGAAGACTCGAACTTCCGACCCCTTGCACCCCATGCAAGTACGCTAGCCAACTGCGCCACGCCCCGATACCCCGAATTGGGAGTGCAAAGATAGAAAGAATATTCAATATTTCAAGGGTAATTTTAGAAGGTGTAAATACAACCCGGGATCAACATCAATGAGGCTTTAATCAATGCTTCCTGTCAATCCCATATTTTGATAAGATGGTTCCCCATACATCACTGTCAATCACATTTAACAGTGCAGGGTTAATGCGCTCAATCACTTCAGGGTTGTTTTTCGAAGTCATAAAAGAAAAATACTGAAGATTTAATCCGCTGGGAATTATTACAATTTTGTTTTTTAGCTTATACCTGTCAACCAGGTATTGGAGTGTAGCCTGGTCATAAACAAATGCATCGGTAAACCCAGAATATACCGATGTAAGACCATCCCAGGGCGATAGAAACGGTAAGTAGAGGATGTTATGACGCTTCAGGGTCTCAGCGTACCCCGTTTTATCTACTGCTCCTACTTTGCAAGAACTCAGGTCGTCAGAATTCTTTATCTGGGATTGAAGCTTTCTTACAGTAAGTTCTGAAGAAACCACACCGGAGGCGATAAAAAACATTCCAATCGCAAAAAACATCCAAAGAATAGCCAAAATCCTGCCTATCCGGGTCTTCGGGATCTTATCGCCATAGCCTACGGTCGTCATGGTGACAAAAGCCCACCATATTCCATCCGAAACTCCTTTGATCCCTGGCCGGAATTCTTTCGGATTCGCTTTTCGTTCGGCAAGCCACAGAAAAAAAGCAAAAATTGTTGCTATCAGCAAGATAAACAGCATTGAACGTATGATCTTCCAGGAAAAAATATTTTTCAACAGCTGCAGATAAGGAGATTGCTTCTCTATCCGTGTTGCAATTCCCATATTAGAAATAAAGAAAGGTATTGACAATCTGAACTTTGCAAGTCGCTCACTTGTTGCAGTAAGCGGCAGGATCGTAAGATCTATTATTCCTTTGCTAAGATCACGCATTAGAGAATCACGGGAATTATAAAGTTTGTATTCGTACGCCAGCTTCAGGGTGTCACTGATTAGTGTCCACAGATCAACAGATATCCCCGATATCTTGCCTTTTTCGGTAAGAATGTATGGGGGCGAATAAGCAATTCCAACTTTAAGCTTGTGTTCTGCCTGATGGTGTGAGGCAAGACAAAAAGAAAGGAAGCAACAGAAAAAAAGCAGGATCAGAAGGAGTCGTTTCATGGAAGGAAAGATTAAAGGGTAAATTTAAGGATTTCCGGCTCACTGTCTCCTTCTACATTCGCCTAATTTTCCATACCTTTGCAGAGGTAAAGAATAAGAAATTATGAACGAAAATACTGAACATGTCAGGTGCCTGATCATAGGATCGGGACCGGCAGGATATACCGCAGCCATCTATGCCGCACGCGCCGACCTGAAGCCGGTGGTGTACCAGGGAATGCAGCCAGGCGGACAACTTACCATCACTACCGAAGTGGATAATTTTCCGGGTTATCCGAAAGGAATCGCCGGTCCGGAAATGATGGAAGAATTCAAACAACAGGCCGAACGTTTCGGTACGCAAATCAGGTTTGGAGTGGTGACTTCTGTTGATTTTAAAAACTGTCCGTATACAGTAACTGCGGATGACGGAAAAACGGTCAAAGCAGAGTCAGTGATCATTGCCACCGGAGCATCGGCCAAATGGCTGGGGCTGGAGTCGGAAAAGAAATTCATGGGCATGGGCGTTTCAGGTTGCGCTACCTGCGACGGCTTCTTTTACCGCGGAAAAGATGTCGCCATAGTCGGAGGAGGAGATACGGCAGCTGAAGAAGCTACCTATCTTGCCAAACTTTGTAAAAAAGTATATATGATCCACCGCCGTGACGAATTGAGGGCATCCAAAGCCATGCAGCATAAGGTCTTCAACACCCCTAACATTGAAATGATATGGAATAGCGTGCCTGAGGAGGTTCTGGGCGACGACAGCGGCGTGACCGGGCTGCGTGTTCGCAATGTCGGCACAGGCGAGAAACGTGACCTGGTTGTTCACGGATTCTTTGTTGCAATAGGTCATAAACCCAATACTGAACTTTTCCCTGGACAGCTTGAACTGGATGAAATGGGCTATATCAAAACCGAGCCGGGATCAACACGGACCAGCATGGAAGGCATTTTCGCAGCCGGCGACGTCCAGGATCATTATTACCGTCAGGCAATCACAGCAGCAGGAACAGGTTGCATGGCAGCGATAGAAGCAGAAAGGTTTTTGACCAGTTAAAAGAATGTACATGTACAAATTACAAATTGCGATTTAAATAAAATCGAACATGCTGACTTTTTTCAGGAACATTGACAAATACTATGCTGTGGAGCATCAAAATCCACTGGCCCTTGCAGATAAAGAAAAACTATCCTGGCTGTTCGGCGATGCAGAATGCATCGCCGAACCTGCTTTACAGGGGAACTTCGTAGGACCCCGAAAGGAAATGATCACTCCCTGGAGCACCAATGCCGTCGAGATCACACAGAATATGGGGATAGAGGGTATCAGCAGGATAGAAGAATTCTTCTCCGTGACTCGTGAACCGGGCACCGTGAACCGGGTCCCGGATCCCGGATCCCGGATCCCGGATTATGACCCCATGCTTCAGAACGTATACCAGGGTCTTGACCAGCAGAGTTTTTACATCGCCCATGATCCTGAACCTGTGATCTACATCGATGACCTGGAATCCTACAATATCGCCCAGGGCCTGGCGCTTAGCAGCGAAGAGATAGAATATCTGGCAGGCCTAAGCAAAAAGATCGGGCGTAAACTCACCGACAGCGAAGTATTCGGTTTCTCTCAGGTAAACTCTGAACATTGCCGCCATAAGATCTTTAACGGAACGTTTATCATTGACGGGAAAGAGATGGACGATTCCCTGTTTTCCCTTATCAAAAAGACATCAAAGGAAAATCCTGATTTCCTGGTTTCCGCATACAAAGATAATGTAGCCTTTATCAGCGGTCCGCAGATAGAACAATTTGCACCAGGCAATCCGCAGAAAGCCGACTTTTTCGTCATCAGGGATTTTGATTCGGTGATCTCACTGAAAGCCGAGACCCATAATTTCCCGACAACAGTCGAACCTTTTAACGGAGCAGCCACCGGCAGTGGGGGAGAGATCCGCGACCGTATGGCAGGAGGGAAAGGCAGCATCCCGCTGGCCGGGACTGCCGTTTATATGACGTCCTATCCCAGGCTGAACGGAGGACGTGAATGGGAGAAAGCCGTTGCTGCAAGAAAATGGCTCTATAAAACCCCCGAGGACATACTTATCAAAGCCTCCAACGGAGCCAGCGATTTCGGGAATAAATTCGGCCAGCCTCTGATATGCGGCTCGGTGCTTACCTTCGAACACTCCGAAAACAATAAAACTTTCGGGTACGATAAGGTGATCATGCTGGCAGGAGGTATCGGTTTCGGAAAAAAGGAAGACAGCCAGAAGGATGAACCTGAAGGAGGTGAAGATATTATTATCCTTGGCGGTGACAACTACCGCATCGGGATGGGTGGCGGCGCTGTATCTTCTGTTGCTACCGGCGAATACGGGAATGCCATCGAGCTGAATGCAGTCCAGAGGTCCAACCCCGAAATGCAGAAACGTGTGTTCAATGCAATCCGGGCCATGGTTGAATTGGAGAAGAATCCCATCGTTTCAATTCATGATCATGGAGCCGGCGGACATCTGAATTCCATTTCGGAACTGGTTGAAGCTACAGGCGGCAGGATCCGGATCGATGCACTCCCGCTTGGCGATCCAACGTTATCAGACAAAGAGATCATCAGCAATGAATCCCAGGAACGAATGGGCCTGCTGATGAAAGACAAAGATATCAAGCTGCTCGAAGAAGTTGCAAAACGTGAACGGGCTCCTTTATATATAGCCGGAAAAGCCACAGGCGACCATCAGCTGGTCTTTGAAGACCGCCGTGACGGAAGCCGTCCAATCGACCTGAATGTGGATGATTTCTTCGGAAAACCGCCGAAAACGATAATGAGAGATACTACTGATATCAGATTTCAGATGTCAGAAATCAGATATCCGACATCAGATATCCAGTATTCTAATTTGCAGAACTTGCTTACTCAGGTTTTACAACTCGAAGCCGTCGCCTGCAAAGACTGGCTGACGAACAAAGTCGACCGGGCTGTTTCTGGTAAGATAGCCATGCAGCAAACCTGCGGACCTGTCCAGCTTCCGCTTAATAACCTGGGGGTCGTTGCTCTGGATTACCAGGGAGAAAAAGGGATAGCAACATCAATAGGACATGCCCCGGCTGCAGGCCTAATTGACCCGGCAGCAGGTTCGAGGTTGTCCGTTGCCGAAGCTCTTACGAACCTGGTGTGGGCGCCTCTGACCCACGGATTGAAAGGCGTTTCGCTCAGCGCCAACTGGATGTGGCCCTGTAAAAACCCAGGCGAAGATGCCCGTCTTTACGAAGCGGTTAAAGCGGTGAGCGAATTTGCAATAAACCTTGGGATCAATATCCCGACCGGCAAGGACAGCCTTTCAATGACCCAGAAATATCCCGATGGTGAGATTGTATACTCTCCGGGCACTGTGATCATTTCGGCTACGGCCGAAGTTTCGGAAGTCAGCAAAACGGTAAGCCCGCTGTTGTCGGACCAGAAAAATACGGTCCTGTTATATGTTAACCTGTCGGCGGATGAGTATTCACCTGGGGGCAGCAGCTTCGCCCAGTCTTTAAACAAATTGGGTGATTCAACGCCTGATATAAAAAACCATAAAGCATTCGCTGCTGCCTTCAATATCATTCAGGAATGGATCAAAGAAGAAAAGATACTTGCCGGCCATGATATTTCAGCCGGCGGACTCATTACCTCCCTTCTTGAAATGACTTTTCCGCATACCGAAGCAGGCATGGAACTCGATCTTACCGTAACTGGTGAGACCGACCTTGTTAAACTGCTGTTCTCCGAAAATCCCGGTATCATTGTACAGGTCAGGGAGACGGATGCTTTTGTCCTGCAAACTGCATTTGAAACAGCCACAAGCCTGAAACTTCACCATATCGGCAGTCCGTCGGATAAACGGAAACTGATCATCCGCCATTATGAAAAATCCTATTCACTGGATATTGATAAACTCAGGGATGACTGGTTCAAAACTTCTTACCTCCTCGACCGCAGGCAATGCGGTGAACAATTGGCGCTGGAACGGTTTACAAATTACAAGAACCAGCCAATGAAATTCCGCTTCCCTGAATACTTCACGGGAAAAGCCAAACAGTACGGCATAGACCTGAGAAGGCGCAAACCAACAGGTGTTAAAGCTGCCATCATTCGTGAGCAGGGCGTAAACCGGGATCGCGATATGGCCTGGGCCATGTATATGTCGGGAATGGATGTAAAGGATGTGCATATGACCGATCTGATCTCGGGAAGGGAAACTCTGGAAGACGTGAATATGATCGCTTTCGTGGGAGGGTTCAGCAATTCCGACGTGCTTGGTTCGGCCAAGGGATGGGCAGGATCATTTTTATACAATGACAAGGCAAAGAAAGCTCTCGATAACTTTTTTGCTCGCGAAGATACGCTCAGCCTGGGTGTCTGCAACGGCTGCCAACTGCTTGTCGAGCTCGCGTTGATCTGTCCCGGTCACCAACTTCATCCGAAGATGTCGTGGAATGATTCGCATAAGTATGAATGCGCTTTCATCAACCTCAGCGTGCAGGAAAATCATTCGGTCATGCTGCAATCCCTTGCCGGATCAAGACTTGGAGTGTGGACTGCCCACGGGGAAGGAAAATTCAACTTTCCTTTGGCTGAAGAGAATTATCATATCCCCGCCAAATTCTCCTACCATGGTTATCCTGCCAATCCGAACGGATCTCAGTATGATGCCGCCTGTATCTCCTCTGATGATGGCCGCCATCTGGCGATCATGCCGCATATCGAAGATGCAGTGATGCCCTGGCAATGGGCGTATTATCCTGAAGAACGCAAAGCGGATGAAGTCGCTCCATGGATCGAAGCCTTCGTAAATGCAAGGAAGTGGATAGAAAAGAAAACCGTAAAGTAATATTTCACTCGCAACTTCGCATCGCTGCTGCGCATGTTGCTCATATTTATGCAACGCTGCTGCGCCTTCTGCGTCGTTCACATAAACATTCCCCAGATTAGAATCTTAAACCAGGTTCGCTCCTTGAAGCCAAGGCAGCTTATGCATTATACTTCGCTCCTTGAAGTTAGGATCGCTGGTAAAAAATGCTCGCTCACAATATATCCAGTTATCCCGCTATCCAGTTATCCCGCTATCCAGTTATCCCGCTATCCAGTTATCCCGCTATCCAGTTATCCCGCTATCCAGTTATCCCGCTATCCAGTTATCCAGTTATCCCGCTATCCAGTTATCCCGCTATCCAGTTATCCAGTTATCCAGCTATCCCGCTATCCCTCATCATAACTCTACCTCAACGGTATTCTCCTTCTGATCAAGCCTGGCCAGGAACTCTGCAGCAGGCATCACCGCTCCACCCTGGCGGTACTTGTTTGCTTCATTTGTGAAGGTAATGGGTTTACTGTTTATGAAAACTTTTTTGGGCCCGTAGCACCCTTCTATCACTGAATATTTGAATGTCACCTTGTGACCCATCAGATCGATTGAAGCACACAAGCCATCCATTGAATAAGGGATTACCGGGTCGATAATCATATTCCCGAATTCAAAGCGCAAACCCAGAAGCCTGGAAACAACCAGGCCGATATAAATACCCGGTCCGCTGGAATAGACACGCCATCCACCCTTTAAAGTAATCTTTCCTGATATTATTTCATCGTATCGTTCATCGGCTTCATAACGGTTCCTGAAAATGACATCGGAGCTGCTGTAATAACAATTTGCCTGCCTTATATCCCCGCAAGGAACGATCTCCCTGTAAGCAACCGGATTGGCCTGCCTCAGGGCTCTCACAAAAGCATCGGCCCGGCCGGTGCGGGCCTGAGCTTCGGCATAACGGATATGTTCATGCACGTACATGATGCCGATCTCGCGCCCAAAGAAGGTACTGCTTTCGGCTCTCTGGAAAATTGTTTGGATGCCGCCTTGATACCTGATGGGGCGGTCCATCAAACGTGCGCCATCAGGACCCTTCAGGTGATTCTCAATGAGATCCAGGTGATGCTCAGCCTGTTCCCTGGTAAATATTTCACTGATGATGCCGCGCTCCATCGGCAGCAGGCTGTAATGGATGTTGGTTTTACCGTCAGCGGGATGAAGCAGCAGACTAATTCTGCGATCTTCTTCAAGCAATCCGTACCCGGCAACTACTCCGTCCCTGATCAGGTGCTTGTTGAAATCAGCTTTAATATTCCCGCAGATTTCCTTCAATTCCTGAGCTTTAGCAGTATTTCCGTCAAGCTCATACACTACCTGGAACTGGCTGAAGGCCTGGTAATTCATTTCAACAGTCCAGCTTGAGATCATTCGTTGAGCCAGCTCCCTGCTTACCGGCTGAAGGGAATCATTCCAGTCACCACCGCCAAAAGGGACCAGGGCTGTGCCGGGAATAAATGAGTTGATGATCATCCCTACCAACCTGTCAAGATGTTCCCTGAGAGGTTTTTTTTCTGTATACGCAATGCCGTTTTTATGATAATAGGGCAGGATCTCATCCAGAATGCTCAGGTCGCCTGTGATTTTGATATAGTTGCTTAATGCAATGATACACCAGTAATAAACATCCCCATGGGAGCTGTCGGCCCTGATATCCGAATAGCTGTCGAACATCCACCACTGAGGCCATCCGCCATCGGGATCCTGATTAGAGAAAATGATACGCAGTACCTGTTTCGCCTCTGCATATTTTTCCATGCATAACAATAGGTCGAAAGGCCCCTGGGCAATATCGCGGGTACCCCAGGCGGCCCCGCTGAATTGCTCGAGGCCGTAAGGAGTTAAAAAATGGGTCAATGCATTCATCCCATACCATGGCAGGATCTCCCGGATGGCCGAAATATCATTGTGATCTCCTTTCAGCGAGAGGTTTAAACTCAGTTTCTGCCATGCCTTCTCTGCATCCTGGCAATCGGAAAGCCACTGATGATCGGAATCTTCAATATGAATTGAATTGACATCAGAACATACTTCGGCAATAAAACTTATACCGAAACCGACTGTCCCCTTTACCTTGAGGATAAATAATGAGTCTCCGTGACTTGTTTTATCTTCGTAAAGCGCCTCATCTCCGTATACCTTAAAATCTTCCTGAACACTGTTAACCTGAATCCTGAACCGGGCCCGGGGAAATTTGCCTGCTATCATGCTGCCTGAGCTTGGTTTGGCCACAAACTCAGCATCTGACTGGCCGGGAGAAACTGTCCACCCGTTAAGCTGATCAAAGTCATGGGAAATTAACAGGTTCACAGGATCACCATGGATGACCTGGAAGTCCATATTGACCTGAGGACTGGTTTTGGAAGTCCAGGTGCGTACCTGGAAACAATGATCCCCGTGTTTATAGATCCACCGGCAATGATTCAATCCGATCTCGAAAGCAGAAGGGACCCCAAGCAGATATTTCCTGTCATTGATACTGACAAATATCCTTTGCCCTGTTTCAGGTGTGAGATTGAACTGGCTGTTACAAACCGAAAGGAAAATGTTGAAATTCGTATTCCCCTGGGTCAGGTGGGAATTGAATACACCATATGCAAAGGAAGCGGTGGATACAATTTGTTCATCTGGTGAATACCCAGATCCGGCTTGCATGATATGGGCATGCGGACGATCGGCCAGGTTTTCCTTGCTTCGTAAAATAACATGATTGTTCTCATCGCAGAAGAATGAGAGCAATCTTCCGTTTTCCCATTCAGCATGCCGCCTCTCACTGCCGAAGAAACCATTAAGGTCATCCCCGTTAAGGTCATCAACCGGTAAAAACCCTGAGGTGTTAAACAGGTTTTTAACCGGGGCAAGCAAATCATGAGGGTTTTTCGGGGACAAATCATCACCAAATTCTGCAATAAGTGAGGGAAGGCGGTTCAGATCCTCATGGGAAGTTGCAAGCGGGTGATCCTGAAGGTAGGTCGCAACAAAAACAGTTGTATGATGATCCCCGCTCTCCAGGATAAATGGCTTTTCCTGCAAGGCCAGAATTGAAGACTCACCTGCATATTCACCCCCCAGGCGATCGGCCGTCAATCCTGCCGGAATACCTGTTTCCCTGAACGGTTTACCATAAAACTGCATGCCGTCGACACTTGCTGCCGTGGCTGTATTCCTGCATGCCAGCATGAGCCAGGGATTACCGACCGGCTCTTTCATGTTCTGACGGCAGCAAATGACAGGACCAAAAACTTTATCTTCAAGGATCCGCCTTTCCAGATACTGACTTACATAATATTCATTGATCAATCCGCCGGTTACCGGCTTGAGTGCAATATCCTGCAGGTATATCAGGTCAAGTTCAGCCGGTTCGCCTGAAGTATTGGTAATCATAATGCTCCATTGCCAGCTGAGGCTTTTCGTTGAAAGTTGCAACAAACAGGTATAATCAAATCCCGACCAACTGCCTGCAGCAGAAAACGAGTCTTCTTCCAGTTTAAAATGGCTTTTACTCTCTGGTCCTGTCAGGGCTGTGAATTCAAACGGATTTTTCCTTTTCCTCAGATACAGGTTTGCTCCCGGCCGGGAAAAAAGAGTTGCCGCCCTGATGCTGATCCTGACCGGGGCCACCTGAATACTCCTGATCGAACCGTTGGCCAGGAATTCAACTGAAAGCCCATGGGAGTTTGTAATACACATTCCGTTATGTACTGTCATCTCGATCTGAATTGAAACAGGAGTTTATTTAATAACAATATTAAGTATCATTTCGCTCTTGGGCTTGTGGGTGTATAATAATGCAATACGTTTCCCGTCGCGAACCATTTTAACAGTCTTTCCGCGCAATGTTGCAGATATGATGTTATCGACTTGTTCACCTTCAAAGACGATCTCACCTGCCAGATCACGATTTCCAAAAAGAGTGATCTCGATCTGGCCATAAATCTCCTCAACGGCAAGAATATCGGAGGTGCTGTGCAGGATCTTTAATCCTTCTGAAATTTCAAGGCAAATTGGGGTCAGTATGGCGTATAACGCAGGCCATGCCTGTTCGCCCCTTACATAAGGAATCGTTAGGGATTCACCTGTTTGAGGATGGGTATAGGAAACTTCTCCCGCTTGCTCTTCATTGTAATAATTACCCACGAAAAGGATCCCCGAATTGCTGCCAGTGAACCGTTCCCTTACCGAGATATTATCGTTGCCTGAAAATGCCTGCCTGAGCTTTGCGCCTGATCTTTTCAAAATGGCTTCATATACCGGTTTATGGCCTTCGGTATCAAACCCGATCCAGGTCCCGAGGTGGATTACCGATCCGTTGCCAAGTGCTTTGATGAATCCGCAAACCGAACCTCGTATCGTGCGGGCAATAATTTCCGATTCCTGCAGCGCTTCTTCCGCATAAATTATCTGCGGATTGGCACATTTGATATCTTTCAGGTCAAACACATCAACCAGGGGTGAATCAATGGTTTCTGCTCCTGATGGCGATACTTCAAACGCATCACGGATAATGGTACATGGGTTCTGGGACATTTCTCGGTCGGGGAGGTATGGGAAAATTACACTCATGCCGCCTGCTTTTGTATAATCCACAATGGTTTGCTGATCCCCGGCATTCATCTCATCTGTGCAAAAGGCCCATACCTGTTTGTATTCAAGAAGGTCATCCGCAGAAGTCTTAGAAAGATCAATCATATCATAATCAATGTTAAGCACTTGCAATACTTTCAGCAATCCGTCGAAATATGCAGGTCTGCGGATGGCGGAAGGGGTGAACTGAAGCTCACACCTTTGGTCAAGTGGCCTTTCCAGCTCCGTCGCATAATAGGGAGGATAGAACAGTACACAGACTTCGGCTTTGCGTTTTGAATTAACAATAAGGTTTTCGGATGTTCTGATAATCTTACTCATCCGTTTGACCAATGGAAAAGCATTCCGCCTTTCACCTTCAGGAGTAAGCGGATTGAACCAATAGAACGTTTCTCCGGAATAGCCTTTCCGGCTTGGGTTGCGCCCCTGGGAGAACATATAATAATTCCAGCCTGTAAGCCCGTTGGCTATACTCGCTTTATAAAAAAGTTCCATCTCCCGCTGATTTGTCACTACGTTGTATTCACGGGATCCGCACTGGAATTCAGCTGCAAACATTGGTTTGTTCCCCTGCATCGCGTAAGTGATGTCGTTGATGATGCGGTCGTCATGCATGTTGCGGTACGAAAGAAATTCGGGAATATGATCCACCCCGAACAGGATCTCGCTTTTATCGCCAAACAGGTCTTCGTACATGGTAATATTGACGGGGAATTCATAGCCGCTTCCATAGATCCAGCCGGGCAGGTTGTGATACAGGGGAACAGTGACGCCCCTTTCCCTGGCCATGGCAGTGAGCATTCTCAGGTAGTCTCCGTAATACCTTCTCCAGAAACAATGCCATTCATAATCGCGACCGCGGTCAGCTTTTGAAGTATAAGGGACCCTGCCGTCGGGAGGAAGTTCAATATAATCAAAACCAGGGTAATCAGTTCCCCACAAATTGTTGATCACGGTAATGTCGGGGAATTTCTGAGAAAGATAAGCAATGAATCGATCCTTCACAGCATTGCTGTAATCAGCCTGTTTAGCCAGCCAGGAGAATACGCCGATCTCATTGCAGATCTGCATCATGATAACCGGCCCTCCGGATGATATTTCGCGTTCACCTATGAATGGCATGATCTGATCATACCACAGAGCCACCTTTTCGAGATATCTTTTATTGAACAGGCTTACTCCGTCGCTGGGAAATATTTCGCCTTTGCTGTTACGCATCTTCACTTCTTCTCGGTATCGCTCCAGGAACCAGTCGGGCAATCCCGCTCCCCGGAACTCAGCCAGGATAAAAGGCCCGGGTTTTACAATACAATGCAGGCCGCGAGCCTGGCATCGCAGTAGCCAGCCTTTGAGGTCGCGTTCAGGACAGGATATGCCGTCAAAATCAAATACCGACTCTTCTGCTTCATGCCATGCCCAGGGAATGTATGTACTGACTGTCGTTAACCCGGCTTCTTTGGCTGCATCCAAATGCTTGTCCCACAGATCGCGTTTTATTCTGAAATAATGGATCTCTCCCGAATTGAGAAAAACCTTTCGGTCGTCCTGATAAAAGTTCCCGTCTTTAATGTTGAATTTCATTGATCACTGGATAACTGGATAGCTGGATAACTGGATAACTGGATAGCTGGATAACTGGATAGCTGGATACTGGATATGTTCACTATTTTCTTCACAATCATTAACGTTCACGGTTCACGGATCACGGTTCACGGATCACAGTTCTCTGCCTGAGAAGATCCTTTATTTCATGGCTTCTTTTTTCGGTAAGAGAGTAACGCAGGACAAAGAAAATTGAAAAGATGCTTAGCAACAAAGGGAGACCGATCTCCACCACGCGCATCATTAACAGGGTATACGGAGTTTGCTGTGTGAGCGGTACGATGCTGCCTTCAATAGCACCGAGCTCTTTATCCAGGACTTCCATGGAAGATGCCGTGTTCATGTTAGTAAGCCGGTTATTTACGCCCGTGATCTTTTGCATGATATCTGCGTAGTGTTCCTTGCTGTTTTTAGTTTCCAGTGATTTGGCTTCCAGGTGCGACCTGAGTTCGAAAGAATACATCCTGGCTTTTATAAGTTTAGTCTGAAGCGTCAGTGGGATTGCCCTCATTACAACAGGATTCATAAGGGAGTCATGAACCCGGGGAACTAAATTAGCCAAATCCTGCTGGATCTGCTCCAATTCACTTACCGTAGCCTTTGCAGTGAGCTGTGCAGTTAAAAGATTGCTCTTCCGCTGAACGGGATATGCGGGCAGAATTTGATTTGCCTTGTCAGGTTCTTTCAGCGATTCCTTGTCCAGATAGGTCATATATTCTTTTGACTCGGTGAGTGCGTCGGTCGTCTTGTTTTTTGTGTTTTCCAGCCACTCTTTGTTGGTGCTGTTGAGTCCCTGGTATCCTTTCCAATACTGAACGATACTTCGCATTTCCCTGACGCTTCCCTGTATTTTATCAACTTTTGTGACCTGGGTTTCGTCGAACATCGTGAACACGATCAGCGCACCTGCAACAAAACTGGCTAAGGCGGATCCCATTTTAATAAACCACCAGAATACAGAGTAGTAACTACCCTCTGCGCGATAACCCGTCTTTAATTCATCTTCATCGCAGATATCGCCCACCATGGAAGATCCCAGGGTAAAGAAAAAAAGCATGCCAGCTGAAAGCAGAACCGTGGGGATGATGATCAGGTAGGGATATGAAGGGTTATAGCATACTATTTTGGATAGTTGTGCAAGGCACATAAGTAAAATAGCAATGGTCAGCGTATTTCTTTTCCCCAGTTTCGGGCTGATCCAGTTGAGGGGAAATACTGCCAGTACCCCGGTGATGGCCCAGATCATCCCGTTGATCCCGAGCAGGTAAGCTCCGGCAACCTTATCTCCTCCGAAAACATAAAAAATAGGAATGTATGACCCGAGTAACTGGACGAAATTAAAACCCATGGCCAACGTGAAGATCGTCAATGTGAGCATGATAAAGTTCCGGTTGCCTGCCGTGCGTTTCATGTCTTTCCAGAAAGGTGTTTTCTCATGACTGGCGGCTTTTGCAAATCCCGGTTCACGTAATTTGAAAAACCACCAGAATGAAAGAGGGATGAGAAAAGCAGCAATCATCAGGGAAACGTAACGCATGCCATCAGCCTCATTCCCTCCCGGGCCTTTAAAAATTTCCATGCTGGCGAGGGCAAAAAGCCAGGGTGTGCCCATTGCAAAAAGATTGCCGACAAAACTCTTGGCGCTGAATAACCGGGTACGTTCGTGGTAATCGGTGGTCATCTCCATTCCAAGGGCGCCGTGAGGAATTTCGAAAAGATTAACGGCAGTGAAAAACAGGAGTAGGGAAAACAGGATATAGCCAAGTTGAAACCATTGAAAGCCCGTATCCGATGGGAACCAGGTGCGTACCATGTCGCCTTTTGGGATCCACCAGATAACGACAAAAAAAACTGCAACAAGTATTCCGCCAATCAGCAAATAGGGACACCGGCGTCCCCAGCGGGTCCGTGTATTGTCAGAAAGATGGCCAATGAAGGGGTCAGAAAGGGCATCCCACAAACGGGGAACAATCAGAATAGCTCCAAGCCAGAAAGCACTTAGACCCAGACTTATATTTCCCATCAACCCAACGAGTATTCCCGCGATGTTGAAGAGTGCAATGGGAATAATACCACCGGCGCCATAGGCTGCTAACTGTGAAAAGCGAATCTGGTCTTCTGGTTTTCTTGCGCGGTCCTGGCTGATTTCCTGTTCTTTCATAAAAACCCCGTTGATTCTAAGTGTTAATAATAAATCACTACTTCTGCCGGTACCTTGGTCACTGATATTTCCTTTTCATTGAAATCTTTACTTTCAACTCCGTTAACAGTAACTTTTACCGGGAGTTTCGATCCATTAAAGTTTTTGATTTTAATTCCGTTGACAGGAAGTTTTACTTCACCAGAAATTGCAAAGATGTATTTGTTGTTGTCTTTTTTTATGGAGTATGAAATTTCACCATAATAAGTTGGCAGATGCTCAACAGACATTCCCGCCGGCCAATCTATCCAGTCCTGGTACAAGGCAGAAGCCAGAACCAGTGACTGATCAAACTCATTTTCATAAATAAACATCGTCCTGATGGCATTGATAAAATCACTTCCAACCCAGGTATGCGGCATGTCCCCGATATACCGGGGAATACGGTAGTCTTTCCAGACTACTTCGGCCCAATGGTTCCATCCCTGCGGGCGCTGGTCATGCAGGAAGAAGGCTATTAAATCATGGGCTCTTTCGGGTTGATCCAAAAGAATAAATGATCCGATCAGCCGGTTTTCGTAAGGTGTGTAATTCACCCACTCGATCTTCCCGTCCCTCCTGTTTTTGAAAAATTCATAATAGTTATTAAAGGTATTATACACCTGGGGTTTTGGAAGGTTGATCAGCTCGTTGCAGGGAGTTAACGAGATTGTCGTAGAGGTCGCATCAAAATCACCCAGCTCGGCACAACCGGGGATGTAGTTAATCTTTTTCGTTCTCATCGCGAGTTGCAATGAGTTATAAAGATTCTCTTTAAAAGTGTCTCTCAGCTTTGAAATTTTTTCAAAAGCTTCTTTTTCACCAAGTATTTTCTGGATCTCAGAGGCATCTTTCAGACCTTTCATTGTAAAGAAATCATCCCAATAAGAGTGCATGGGCTTTGCCGAATACCCTTCGTGGCTTATTGATTCGGTTACAAGTCCGTAGCATGCACGAACGCTGTCGTTCCCGTTTTTAAAGTGGTCTGTTGACTGCCCGGCGATGAGTGATCCTATATATTCCACGGCTTTTAACACATTCCAGTTTTTTGACCTGAGAAAAGCCGTGTCGTTGGTGAAGTTGAAATATTCGCGGATCAGGTATATCATCTCCCCGTGACTGTCGTTCTCGGGAACCGGGTCGGGACCCCTGGAATCAACCACGCAGGGGACTTTACCGTTTTCAAACTGATGAGCGGTATACCAGTCAATGAAATCTTTAACTTCCGTTACGATACCTGATTTCAGAAGAGCCGACGAAGTCAAAGCGCCGTCGCGTATCCAACTCCGTTCATAAGAACGCGAACCGGGTTGAATACCTGCGTTATCCCTGTTGATCAGGATATAGGCCAGGTTTGATTTGTATGTATTAATTATCCTGTTGGCGGATGAGGGAAGGTCAAATTTGATATGCTCAACTTTTTGTCTCCAGAAATCCAGGGTCCGGGTAGTTTCCTCCTGAATCGATTCTTTGCTGAACTTTATCTCGGCAGCATTGGTTTTATAAAAAGGAACGACAACAAAAAAGCTGGTAGTTTCCCCGGGTTCGAGATGAATTGAAAACTTCATCACCCCGCTGGCCAGCCCGCCTTGGTCAACAGCCGATTTAGTCCCCGGAACTTTGTCCTGACGAACCATGTCAACGATGTTCCCCTCATCAAATCCACAGGCCCCGAAAGCATCGTATTTCCTCAAAGGAAGAATGAGTTTATCATCCGCCATCAGATATCTGCCATCCTCTTCTTTGATCGATCTGATTTTTCCTGCCCCTCCGGTCAGATTGAGGAATTGGTAATAAGGATTAACCTGGAACGGGCGGATCAGAAGATAGAACTCAAAATCCTTTGTCTGGTTCGACAGATTTTGAAAGGAATAGCTTATGTCAAGCCTCGAATCTTTGTTCGCTTCCCCACTTGCAGTGATCCCGGTCAGGAATTTCAGTTCATCACATTGCCAGCTTACTGATGGTAGAAAATCAAATTCAGTGGTATTTTCGGAATTACCCAATGACTGAGCTGATTTCACATTGCTCCAATTAAACAGTGAATCCCCGATCCTGATCATAGGCTCGATTGAAAACAGGGCTTTGTCCACTTCCACCATCCCGTCTTCATTGATCAGGGCTTCCTTAACATCATTGTTAACACCTGTGATAGTCCAGTACGAAGCCTGCTCTGAAAAGTATCTCGGATAATTTCCCGGAAGTGAATTTTTTGCGGAATAGATCAGGAAATCATTTGGAGTCATGGAACTTTTTACGTCTAAAAACTTCAGTTCGCTTATGCCAAATCCTTTTCCTGACTTGCTTTTTGAAAGAAATATCCGTACGAATTTTGCTTCCGCTTCGGGCAGCCTGATAAAACTGGTATTGCTTTGATTTGAATGAAAGGAATACACTTTCTCCCAATTCTTATTATCGTCAGATAGCAGTATTTCAGCTGTTCCCGGGTAATTGTTTTTAAGCCAATTGATCTGTAATCCGCCAAATTCCCTGAGTGTTTTAAAATCAATAGTAATGTTCTGGTCTTTAATTCCTTTACTTTGCCAGAATGTCTCATTGGAATTATCAACCATAAGCTCTGGCGAATGGTCCTTTAAACAGGAAGAAGCGGTAATTAAGGGTTTTGGGTATGATTGCGCTTCAGGCTGCAGCTGTTCGAACTTCAGGTCATCGATCCAGATGGTACCCTTTCCTCCAACAAAAGATGAAATAGTGAATTCAACCCTGTCAATACGTTTTAAATTATGGTCCTCAGCAGGTCCCCATGCAAAATTGATATGCCTTTTCTTGATACGGACTTTCTTCCATTCTTTTGAAAATTCATAATTGTGGTTATTGACCCACCAGACATTATTGCCGGTGCTGTCAATGAATTTTATTTCGAAATTATTGGCCGGTGATTCGGCTTTATAAAAAAATGTAAATTCATAATTATCGGGAAGATCAATGGGGAAGAATTTCTGAATTCCGCCATAACCGGTTCCTTTTGTAAAATTATAATCAAAGCGGATGGCATTACCGGTCAATCCTTTTTCATTGGATAAGTTAAGGTCTACACCGTCAGACCGTATGAACGTCCATCCGTTTTTGTTTTCAAATTCATCCAGAGTTTTGACCTGGGCGGAGGTAATTGTTATTGCAAAGGCAGACAGGAATAAGATGAAGATTCTTTTCAGGATCGGTTTTTTCATATCATCGGGAGTGCCTAGTTTACATATTCAAAACCAAGTTTGTTCAAGCCATTCTGGATTACAGGATCTTTCATTACATAATTCCAGACGAGGCCTGTCCTGAAGTTCTCGATCATGATGAGCATAGGGCCTTCATCAATGCCTAAAAAATCATTGTCGACCCATTTGGCAGTCAGATTGAAGGCATCATAATACCCATATTTCCCCCATAATTTTTTACCGTATTTTTTATTCATCGACCTGATTGCAGGCAGAACTATTTCAGGAGCAAACGGCAAGGATGAAAGTGATGCGTAAGGGGCTATGGTACCATCATCAAAATAGTTGTATTCCTTACCGCTGGTCCCTCTTCCTGCATAGTCAAAGAACTTTTTATCGCCAAAATTGTATTTCGCAGGCGGACCGTCACTGGCTGTAACTCCCCAGCAGAGAGAATCGTAACCGATCCAGCCTTTGGGATTGTCAATTGCATACTGTCGCTGGACATAGGTGGCTCGACGTGAGTTTTCAAAATAATCGATTCCTTTTTCCTTCATATAGGAGTCAACCACACCCCTGAAATCGATAAATGCCTGGGAGAACTGATGACCGAACAATGGAGGAAATGCAACATGGGATAATCCTTTATAAGGAGTATACCACTTATAGGTCTTTAACCATGCCTTATAACTTTGTTCTGCATTATTCATCCCGCTGCCTGCTGCCAGAATATAGAGGAACAAGGCCTCGTTATACCCGCTCCAGCCAAAATCCTCCAATCCTTTTTCGGGAGACCAGGCCATGGAAATCTTATTAGCATCTTTACCCGAAGCCGGCAATAGCATAAAATTCCAGTCAACTCTGTTCAATAAAATTGCCGCAAGAGTGCGAATCTGTTTCTCAACTTCATCGTCAAGGTTGTAATAATTCCTGGCAAAGATGATACCCATCATAAGCAAGCCTGTATCTACTGAGGAAAGTTCACAGTTCCATTTCCGGGTTCCGGAATCCATCGTCAGAAAGTGATAGTAAAACCCTTTATATCCTGTAACATTGGTATCAGTACTTTGAATGGAATTTTTGAAAAATGTAAGAATCTTAAGGGTAATTTCCGCGGCTTGTTCACGGGTTATCCATTTTCTTTCCGCGCCGATCGCAAATGATGGAATCCCAAAACCTGTCGAGGCGATACTGCAGGGAGAACTGCTGGTAGTCCGGTCTTTTACAATTCCCTTTTCCGGATGATATTCATTCAAAAAGAAAAGAAATGTTTTATGCTGGATGGAATCAAGCATCTTCTCATCGCCAGAGCTTAAAGGATAATTGACTTTCCCATGCGATTTGAATACTGTTTTCTGTGCCTGGCCTGCACCCAGAGCAATTGTAAATACCACACATAAAATAGTTTTGCTGATCTTCATATTAGAATGGAATCAAAGGTTAAAGGATGCACTGATTACTTCTGCCGAGTTCCCTCCGATATATGCATTGAATTCACCGGGTTCCCAGTATTTTTTCAAATCAGGATGATAAAACGAAAGATCGTCCCGGCTTAAACTGAACGAAACATTTACCGTTTCGCCTTTCTTTATTAAAAGCTTTTTAAACCCCTTGAGTTCTTTCAGAGGCCTGGTGATAGTGCCGACTTTGTCCTGAATATACAGCTGAACAATTTCTTGTCCGTCCTTTTCACCTGAATTTGTGACGTTCGCGGTAATCGTGATACGGTCCCCCTCAACGATTGTTTTTATACCTGAGTATGTAAATCTGGTATAGCTCAGGCCGAAACCGAAAGGATACAAGGGTGTATTGGGGCAATCGAGGTACCTGGAAACATATTTCTCATCGGGTCGGTCGTTACTAAAAGGTCTCCCGGTGTTTTTTGCATTATAGTACACGGGTATCTGCCCGGCATTCCTTGGAAAGCTCATCGTGATCTTTCCCGAGGGATTTACATCGCCTGACAGGATGTCGGCAATACCATTACCGGCTTGTGTGCCTCCGAACCAGGTTTCAAGGATTGCTGGTGCGATCTGCTCGAGCCTGCTGATAGCCAGGGGACGACCATTGAAAAGCACGACGGTTGTTGGCTTTCCGGCTTTTATAATGGCTTCGGCAAGAGTGTACTGTTCACCCGGAAGGTCGATATTCGTACGGGAGGCTGCCTCACCGCTCATATCGCGGCTTTCACCCAGAGCCAGGATAACGAAATCTGACTCCCTGGCTGCCTTCACGGCAGCTTCAATCCCGCTCACCTGGCTGTCGCTGATGTTACAGCCTTTCTCATAGATGATCCTGGCCTGACTTCCAAACCGGTTCCTGACCCCTTCAATAAGACTTACCGCTTGTTCCCATTTACCGGCTGAGGACCAGCTGCCCAGCATATCTATCTTTGAATCGGCAAGAGGGCCTATTACTGCGATGATTTTAACAGCCGGGGACAGAGGAAGTGTGTTATTGGCATTTTTAAGCAGTACGCAGCTTTCGGAGACAAGTTTTCGGGCAAAATCCTGGCTTTCTTTGGTCATGATCTCCGTTTGTTCGCGCTTTTTATTGCAAAAAAGGTAAGGATCACTGAACAGACCAAGTTCTGCTTTTGCCCTGAGCACATGGTGCACGGCTTCATCGATAGCTGATTGGGTAACTTGCTTTTCTTTAAGTAGTTCTCCCAGGTGATTCAGGAAAGCACTTCCCTGCATGTCCATGTCTACTCCGGCATTCAATGCAAGTGCTGAAGCTGACTTTACATCTGCAGCAACACCATGGGCCACCATCTCATTTAAAGAGGTCCAGTCGGTGACCACGAATCCCCTGAAACCCCATTCGTTCCTGAGAAGGTCGGTGAGCAGCCATCGGTTCATAGTTGAAGGAACTCCATTGATCTCATTAAAAGAGGTCATCACAGAACCCGCACCTGCATCAATCGCAGCTTTATAAGGAGGAAGGTAATATTCGTAAAGGGAAAGAGGGGAGATGTCCACTACATTATAATCACGGCCTGCAACAGCTGCTCCGTAGGCAGCAAAATGTTTGACGCAGGCCAGAACATGTGTTCCGTCACTATAACCATCGCCCTGGAAACCTCTTACCCTCGCTTTCGCGATAAGGGATCCAAGCCAGGCATCTTCACCTGCTCCTTCTGAAACCCTTCCCCAGCGAGGGTCCCGTGCGATATCGACCATGGGGGCATAAGTCCAGTTGATGCCTTCTGCCGAGGCTTCTGCGGCAGCGATATGTTCGGCTATTTCAATTGAAGCCAGATCCCAGCTTGCAGCCTGGGCGAGTGGGATAGGAAAAATTGTACGATGACCATGGATCACATCATTGCCAAAGAGCAGGGGTATCTTCAGTCGGGACTCTTCCACAGCAAGTTTTTGAAGTTCCCTTACTTTATCCACCGTGTAAAAGTTGAGGACCGCACCGGCCTTTCCGGTTCTGATGAGCTGCTCATAATTTGCATTCATGGCTGGTCCTGTTGAATTCCAATCCGAGGCGAGTAAAGTCAATTGTCCGATCTTCTCATCCAGGGTCATCGTTGAAAGCAAGGTCTCGACTTTCAAACTGTCGGCAGGAGAAAGTCTTGTAAATGCCGAATTCTGCGCTGCAACAGTCTGCATTAACAGATACAGGGCAATAGCCGGAAAAAAGAATTTAATCAACCCGGTGTTTCTGCGCATAAGGAATAGTGTCATTTTGTTCGATCCGCATAGGTTTATTATCCCAAGTTCTAATAAGCAAATCCCAGCTTTGTAAGTGATGCCCTTACTTCGGGGTTACTCATACAAAGGGTCCATGGCAGCTGTGAACGGTAATTTTCTATCATACAGATGATGGGTCCTTCGTCAATGGCAAGGTATGAATTTGCCCACCAGCCGGCATTGATATCAAAAGCATCGTAAAATCCGTAATTTCCCCAAAGGTGGTCTCCTAAAATATAATAGAAATGTCTGATCGCATTCATTGACTGGACCGGCGTATAGGGCAGTGAGGAAGCAGCGGCGGTAGGGGTGATCACACCAAGGTCATTGGTTGGAGATTGAGCATTGTATCCCCATGGGTTGTCACTGGCAGTAAGCCCCCAGCAGTGCGAACTGTAACCGGCATAATGCAGAGGGTTGGCAACACAGTATGAAAAATTAATCATCGACTGGTTCACATTCTGTTCCTGGTAATTTGCAAATTCATCTGAAAGATTCCTTGGATCTATCCCAAGAAAAGAATAATGTGTGAAGAACAATGGGCCGCCATAATCTTCGCCAAGAGGCAGGATATAGCCGTAAAAACTTTTCCCGTTTTTAATCGCGCCGTTCTGGGCATAACCTTGCTTGTAAACCGCAGCAGAAATGGGATGAGTCACAGAAGCGCCGGCCATGATATAGGTGATTAACGTTTCATTATATCCCCTGATTTGCATGTTCATGGCCCAGCCATAATTTGGCGACCAATGCCAGTAAAGAACATTCTGCCCCCTGGTATACCAGTCGTATTCCACCCCGTTCACAAGGGCAGTGATACGGTTAATGAGTGATTTCTCATTGATGTTGGTTGAATCAAGATACTGACGCATTGTAAACAGTCCCTCAGCCATATAGGATGTTTCAACGAGATCTCCCCCATCATCCTGATCGGTAAATGGAACTACTTTCCCCGTGCTGCCATTAAGCCAATGGGGCCATGCCCCATGGAAGCGGTTGCAGGTTTCCAGGAAACCCAGAATTTTTCCGAGACGGGTAAGACCCTGATCCCTGGTGATGAAATTTCGATGCATTCCCACCACCAAAGCGATAATACCGAAACCTGATCCGCCTGTTGTTACGATATCTCCTGAGGTGTTTCTCTCCCTGGCCATACCGCATGAAGGATGCGCAAAATCATAAAAATAGGCAAACGTTTTTTGCTGGATCAGGGTCAGCAGGTCCTCATCTGGGATGATAGGAAACTTGGGGGTCGAATCCAGCTTCGTAATAAATGAGTTGGAAAACCCGTCAAATAAAAATCCGTTCCTTGACGTCAGGTTAGATGAAATGGAAAATACATAGCGTTTTATATCGTCAAGCTGGGTCCCATTTGAGATGGTGACGCTTTTATGATCGCCCGAAAGGGTAAATCCCAGAGGATGGCCACCTGAAAGATAAAATGCCGACTGGTAATTGGATGAATCCAGTGATTCCGAGAAACGTACCTGTATACTAATCGTATTGAAGTCAATATTGTATGGAACAACCGGACCCATAAAATTTATACCGTTCAGGGTTATCGCTTCCAGTTTCATTTTTCCGCTTATGGTGGTGAACCTGTATTCAATGCCGGGGAAGGTTTCACCCAGTGAGCCTTTCACTCCTGAGCTTATCTGCAAATAATATTTAACAGCATGATCTAGGGACTTTACAGGCGACATCCTGACCGTTGTTTGATTCGCGGAAAATGACAATTTGCAAACAACCTGGGTCTGATCACTATTTTTCAATGAAATCCCGGTCCTGACCGATGCGGTATCAAGCTTTTCGTTGAAGCTGATCAGGATCGAGCTGTCAACCGGTAGTCCGACATTAGTAGTATCAAGGTTAAGGTAGGTGGTGCCTATTCTTGTCCACCCCAGATGCATGGAACCTGCAACTGTCCCATCCGTAGCTTTTTTACAGGAATGGATTATAAAACAAAAAAAGATTAAACATAATACTGTAAGCGATCCTGATTTCATCTGCATTGGTTTAAGAAAACAGAGAGGGTTAAGGAAAACCATAACCCTCTCTGTGAAACATGTCAGAGAATATTATGGTTTCTCTGAATTGTACATCATCTGGATTTCCGTTTCGGTCAGTGACTTATGCCAAAACCTTACATTATCGAGAAGTCCTTTGAAATGGTTGTTTGCAGGGTCATCATAACTTGCCCATGCATCAGGAATGGTTGGATTATCTTTATCCTGGATGAATCCAAAAACAAATGTATTATTCCCGGTAGCGCCATTGTAAACGAGCCCGGTGGCCTGTGTTAAAGGAGGATCGTACAGGTTGTAATCCTGCTCTTTCATCTTTACGCCATTGAAATACATGGTGGCAATTTTTGTTGAAGCAGTAAAGCGGCAGACAACATTACACCAGTTGTTGGCCAGGAAGTATTTGACGCCACCTGAACCGGTCAGGTCCTTACAGTAGGTCCAGCCTTTCCATCCTCCGTTGTCTTTTGTTTTGCCATCACCCGGGAACCAGAGATCCTGTGAAGCCGAGGTGGTTCCGCAGGCGTACTGTGCTGCAAGCTTGCACCAGCTGTAGTCTCCTGCAATCTCAAACTGGAAGCCATACCATCCTGCGATACCCATGCAGAACTGACCGTGTTTGGTTGAGTCGGCTTTGATCCAGAATGCCATCGTGAAGTCATTGGTGAGCATCAGGGCATCGCCGTTGGGAATCTCGATGAGTGTGGTTGCACCGTCGAATTTAGCGGCCTGGCCGGCAGCTGTCGAGAAGGAGGGTGCATAAGTAAGTCCGATGACTCCTCCAGCTTTTGGGTTATAGTTGTTCAGCACGTCGGAAGCCGTATTTTCAAATGTATAATATGCGATCATTCCGTCGGGGATGAATGACCCGATTGTTGTGAAAGTCCTGGTAAAAGCGGCCAGTCCCTGTCCGTCGGTTGAAGTGATGGCTCCTGAGAACTTAAGTGAATACAAGGACCCGTTGCCGAGGGCTGCTACAGGAACTATAGTAATAGTGCTTCCAGAAACCGTGACATTCACGCTGATACTGGCAGTATCATAATTTCTGATCAGGGTGATTGCATTCACCACGCTTGCAGCTGAAACACCGACTGTAAATGTGGCTACGATAGTGGGGTTTGTTGGGATATTAGTAGGAGACGTAGCTCCGTTCATATTAATAGTACCGCACATCAGTGACGAAAGACCGAATGCGGTTGTGCTACTGTCACTGCTTTTTTTACAGCTGATGCCACCGATGAGCATCACCAGTGCAAGAAGAACAACATTTAACCTTACAATTTGTTTTCTCATAATGATTTGTTTTTAGATAAAAATTAATAGATTTTAATAACCTGGGTTTTGTGCTAAACTTCCTTGTGAAATATCAATTTCGCTTTGTGGTATTGGCAAGTGTTCATGGGTCCCTGAAATAAAGCCTAAGGGCCCCAGTGCTGCCGCTGCTCTTCCTGTTCTGACAAGATCCCAGAACCTCCATCCTTCCATAGCCAGTTCATGTCGTCTTTCATTAAATATTATATCGCGAAGATCGCTCTGGCTGGTTGTTATGATATCAGGAAGGATCCCGCTTTGCCCCTGACGGGCCCTGGCCCTTACCATATTCAGATATACCAACGCATCGGAAGGCTTATTATTTTCATTCAGGGCTTCAGCGGCCATTAAAAGGACATCGGCATACCTCATCAACCTGCGGTGATGGCCCCATTGAGTGGCGGTATTGTCCCCCGGAACCCATACTTTCCTGTTGTAACACTGGACCTCGATAATTTTTCCTGTCGAGTCTCTGGTTACATCAGGAGTAGTTCCGTCGCCTAAGATAACAATGCCGTCAATCGTGTCTTTAAGATTGATCACTGTTCCTTTAAGACGGGGGTCTCCTATCTCAAATGATCCGGTAAGGTCAGGAGTCGGCCTGTTGAATCCCCAGCCGCGGTTCGGAGTACCCCTCACACCCTGGGTGTTGGCGTACTGATCACCACCTACTTCTGTGCCTTCATACTGCAGGGCGCCTACCTCAAATACAGATTCTTTTCCATTATTGCCGTTAACTCCGTTGGCATTGATGAAGTTTGCTTCGAGCGCGTACTGGTTGGAGTTGATCACTTTCAAGGCATATTCTTCGGCTTTCTGGAAATCTTTCCTGAAAAGATAAACCCTTGCCAGCATGGCCTGTGCGGCTCCCTGGGTTGCCCTTCCCATATCGGCACCTGAATAACCGCTGCGCAACGGAAGATGGCTTTCAGCAAACTTCAGGTCGGAGATCACCTGGTCAAAGGTTTCCTGCTCTGTGGCTCTGCCAAGTTTAAGCGGAGGGTTTGTCGTTGTAACGATAGGCACACCTCCCCAGGCACGAACCATATCGAAATAGAACAACCCCCTCAGAAAATGAGCCTCAGCCAGGTAACGGGTCTGGATGGCGGTGTCCATTGAAATCAGCGGAACCTTCTCTATCACAACATTAGCACGCTTAATACCAACATACATTTCATTCCACCACCGGTCCAGACCGTCCTGGGTTGTTGTAATTTTAAAATTATCATAAGGACCTACCGTACTTAACTGGTCCGACGGATTGCTCCCTTTCCTGGCATCATCCGACATAATATCCAGAATAGGATATCCGCCGGAATGATAATACCATTCACGGGTTGTAGTGTACACTGCATTGGTCGCAAGCAAAGCGTCCGATGCGGATACAGGGAATGATTCCTGGGTCATGGTTCCCTGAGGGTCTTTTTGCAAAAATTTCTTACATCCCGGGGCTACGAATAAGCCTGCAACGGAAAGAAATAGTACAAGTATTTTTATTGTAGGTTTCATATTCTTTACATTGTAATGTTAATACCAAAAGCATACAAAGCAGTAACGGGATATCCGCCATAATCAATACCACTCGAAAGCACATCATTGCTCCCGATTTCAGGGGAGTAACCGGTGAATTTCGTCAGCGTATACAGGTTGTCTACTTTAAGGTAGAATCGGAGCTTCTGCATGTAAATTTTACTGCTCAATCTCTGCGGAAGAGTATATCCCAGGATCACATTACGTATCCTGATAAAGGAGCCGTCCTGGATGAACCTGTCTGAGGGTGTATAATTGTATCCTCCGTAAGAAGCACGGGGTTCTTTGTTACTTGTGCCGGGGCCGTACCATGCACTCAGCACATTTGCTTCAAAGTTATACGGATCGGGCCTTACAGCATCCTTTGCATTGAATATTTTATTGCCGGTCTGACCCTGGATATTTACCGAGAAATCAAACCCTTTATATTCCAGGTCAAAGTTAAAGCCGAAAATGAATTTAGGGATAGGGGAACCAAGATAGGTGCGGTCTTTACCATTGATCACACCGTCGTGATTAACGTCAACGAACCTGAGGTCTCCAACACCGGCCTGAGGGTCGTGGGGATAAGCATTAAGCTCTTCTTTGCTTTGAAAAACGCCATCGGTCTGGTAACCGTAAAAAGCACCGATGGGCAGACCAACTTTGCTTTGAGTGACAGGAATACCATTGGCCAGGTAGCCTCCCATCAGAACTGAATCGACACCGCTGTTGCCTCCGATCTTAAGTACCTCATTATGAATGGTTGTTCCTAGGAAACTCACTCCATATTTAACCGGGCCGGCTTTATCTTTCCAGCCCACATTGAATTCAAAACCCCTGTTGAGGACGGATGCTGCATTAAATGTAACCTTCTGGCCTGGTCCATTGCCAAAATACCCGGGGGTGGACAATTGTACGAGAATATCGTTTGTTGTCTTGTTATAAAAGTCAAATTCCCCGGTCAGGCGATTATTAAAGAATCCCGTTTCAAGGCCGATATCGGTTTGTGAAGTCACCTCCCATTTCAGGTCCGGATTCCCGCTCACACCATAGGATGCTGCAGGATAGGCGCTGGCATTCGTCCCGAAAACGGCAACCATTCCATTATCAACCATGGAATAACGGCCATAGTAGCTGATCTTCTCATTCCCAATCTGTCCCCAGCTTGCCCGAAGTTTAAGATTTGACAGGAAATGGGCATTCTGCAGGAATTTTTCCTGCGATATGTTCCATCCGGCAGCAACCGACGGGAAATTCGACCAGCGGTTCTGCTCACTGAATTTGGAAGATCCGTCCCTCCTGAAAGTTAAAGTGAAAATATACCTTTTATCAAAAGTGTAATTCACACGTCCAAGGAATGAGACCATTGAATAATAAGCATCAGCACTTACTCCGTTAGAGATCTGGTTAATGGTGTTGACATTGTTGGCAGGATCATATATATATGGCGGGTTTATGTACCAGAAACTTTGCCCGTCGCGGATAATGTTCTTACCAGTCAGATTAATTCCTTCAGAGGTTGTATTCTGCATCGTATAACCAACAACAATATTTATGGAATGCTTCTTAAAATCCTGCAGATAAGTAACGGTATTTTCCCAAAGCCAGGTTAGATTATCACTCCACCCCTTGTTAAGGGCGCTTAATAAATTTTGTTGCTGAGACGGAGATCCGTTAGGTTCATAAACCGTGAATTTAGGCGTGAAGCTCTCACTTTTATAATACCCTCCATCGACGCCGAAACTGGATTTTACAATAATGGATTTCAGTATGGTAAGCTCTGCAAACATATTTCCAATACCCCTTACTCCTTTATTGAAGTTATTGGAATAAGCCAGATCAGCCAAAGGGTTCCCCACTCCGTCAACTGCGGCAAAATTACCATTTGCATAATAGGGTTCAATAGTCGGAAGAGCCCGATATGCCTGGTAAGTTACATCAGGTGCAATTTGCTGGGAGAATGGAGTGAGGGTTATGTTCGTGCCAAATTTCAGAAAGGATGTGAGATTAAAAGTATTGTTGAACTTCACAGTGAAACGCTGATAGTTAGATTTATCGATAATACCATCCTGCTTATAATATCCCAATCCCAGGTAATACTGAACATTTTTCGAGGCACCTGAAGCTGAAACCTGGAAGTTATAGACAGGCGCTACCTTAAATATCAGCTTCTGCCAGTCGGTATTCGCCACTGCGTCTACATTATTATATGTACCGGGGGTGATCTGGTTGGCCACGACGGCAAAATCCCTGCCGCTCAGTAATTTGATTTCTTTAACAATACTTTGTATTCCATATTCCCCACTGATGCTGAAAGTGGTCTTCCCTTCGACAGCACTTCCGGTTTTTGTAGTGACCATGATTACTCCGTTTGCTCCTCGGGAACCATAAATCGCAGTAGCTGAAGCATCTTTGAGTACCTCCATGGATTTGATGTCTGCACTGTTTAACATAGAGATATCATCCATGATAACTCCGTCAACAACATAAATCGGAGATGTGTTATTAAAGGTACCTACACCCCTGATCCTCACTACCGGAATTTCCCCTGGAGTTCCTGAGGTGCTGGTCACCTGAACCCCCGAAACTTTACCCTGCAAGCTCTGAACCGGGTCAATAGAAGTGATCTTGGTAATATCATCTGATTTAACAGTACCAACGGAACCAGTGAGATCACTCTTGCGCATAGTCCCATAACCTACAACAACAACTTCCTGCAAGGATATTTTCGAAGGCTCCAAAACCACATCAATCACCTTTTCGGTGTTAACTTCAACTTCCTGGGTAGTGTAACCCACAAACGAAAATACCAATACAGCTTTACCTTGTTTTACCTGGAGGCTGTATTTGCCATCCATATCTGTAACAGTACCGGTCTGACTATCCTTTAACCTTACGGTGGTACCCGGGAGGGTCTCCCTCGTATCCGAGGTTCTGACGGTCCCGGTAACAGTCCTGCCTTGTGAATAGGCGGAATTCGCAATGACAACCAATAAAAAAGAGGCTACCATTACCTGTTTGTGGACCGCTTGCAAAAATCGCGTAAATGATTTAATCATAAGCAGTTGCTTAAATTGTTAATACTATGAGACAGAAGATGCTAAAGATAAACTACTATAAACCATGAAGTTAGGTTGAATAATCATTATAACAGCCAATATACAAAGGACTTTTACAAAATGTGCATCCCGGTCTTTCGCACTAATACATCATAGCGATGAAGAGTATTTTTAGGTACTACGTCAATTATACTTCACAGATGAGCTATAGTAGGCTAATTAATTGAAAAACAATAGTAAATATTATTTTTGATAAACTGAGTGAAAAACCGATTGAAGTGGTATAAATGCAGTTAGAACTGCATTATAAATTCTACCAGGTTACTGTCGGAATTCAAACCAAGCCGTTTCCTTATCCTGTATCTCCTTGTTTCGACACCTCGAAAACTGATATTCAACAAGGGAGCGATCTCCTTTGATGAAAGATTTAACTTAAGATAAGCACAAAGTTTCAGATCACTTTGTGTAAGATCGGGATAGGAGGACTTCAGCCGTTTAAAGAAATCCTGATGAGCCTGATCAAAGAGTTCTTCAAAGATCTTCCAATCCTGGTTTGTTGTCATATTCCTGCTGATCAGTGAATGGATTCGAGTAAAGAAGTATGAAGGATACTGATCTCCAAGGATCTTTTTTTGCTGATCAAGCTCTTTTCGGATCTCAATTAAAAGTTCATTCTTTTTAATGATCGACATCGTTGAATCGGCAAGCTGCATAGTTTTATGTTGGATCTCCGACTGTAGCTTTTCATTCTGGAGTTTAATAATTTCCTTTTCAGATTTTTGTTTTTCGTCAATTGCTTTTGTTACTGCCTGGGTACGCAATTCTTCCTGACGGTGCATAAACCTCCTTCGGAAGAGGTAAGTGCTTGACAGGAAAGCAAGTATGATGCAGAGAGCATAAAGCAAATAGGCCAGGGTGCTCTCGTACCAGGCAGGAAAAACTTTAAACCGCAATATAATAGGGCTGGTGAACAACCCGTTTTCGTTGAGAGACCTTACCATAAAGGTGTAATTCCCTTTAGGCAGGCGGGTATAACTTACAAAAGCCTCTTCGGTAAGCGGGCTCCAGTCATTCTCGATCGAAGACAGCTTATACTGGTACAAATTCCGGATGTTATTGCTGTTAATATAGGTATACCTTATCGACACGGAATTCCAGGGATGAGGTATGGTAAAAGGGGATTGTTCGGGATTCAGGTGCTTCTTGATACCCTTTGAGTCAAAGCAGAAAAGATCCCTGAAAATCAATTTTGCCTTGTTTGTCTTTGCCGAAATTAAACGCTCGAGGTTGAGAACCGCGAACCCGTTATCAAGGCATAGCAGGCTGCGATTTTCATCCATACGGATCATGTTTTCATAATCCTCCATCATATGGATCCCGTATGCAGGAAGAAAAACATGGACAAGCATCGAAGCCTTGCCGTCTTTAATTTCAAACAAGGCGATGTCGTCTTTTTTTATAAACCAGTATTTGTGGTCAAGGATGTCGACGATCCGTTTGGAAGCTTCAAAACCCGAAAGCTGGTTGTTCAGTTCCGAATACGGCATGATCTTATTATTCAGATCATCCCAGGTATATAGTAATTTCCCGGTTGTAAAAACCACTCTGTTTTCAACCTTGAAAACATGAATATTGAAATCGGAAGGCAATCCGTCGGCCTTTCCGAAATAACGTATATCACTCACACTGTCAAGCTTTTCGTTAAGCCTGAGTTTGTACAATCCTTTAACCGACTGCCCGATCCAGATATTTCCAAGATGGTCGGTCTCCAGAAAACGCGATGGTTCCTGGTACCCGCTGACCTCCTGCTCATAAATCCATTCCTTACCTTGTTTTCTGTAGATCACGAGGGGTGAATAAGTGCTTTGTATAAGGTGTTCTCCGTCTTTGCCGCTGAATTTCCTTAGGGAATAGCCTCCGCTGACACCCGAAATTTGTCTCAGTTCGTTATCCTTTAACAGGTATGTGCCTGCAGTATGTCCGCAAATTAGGTTCCCGTCAACCTCTTTAAGATCCCAAACCTGTCCCTGGGAATTCCTGATAAATCTGTTCAGGCGGAAATCGGAAATAGAAGGATCAAACCGGTAGCTAAAGATTCCCCTGTTGGTCCCCACATATAAAGAATTTTCAAAAAGTGCAGCAGAATACACAGCTCCAAGCTGTTCCGGTTTTTCCTGGTAAATGCCAATCCCCTGTTCCATGGAAATCCGGTCTATCCCCTTATCCAGAGCGGCCCAGATGGTCCCGTTTGCATCGGCACAAAGTGAAAGAACAGTATTGTTCTGAAGGTAATTCCCGGTATTCAGATGCGACACCACATTACCATTAAAATCCAGGATCAGAATTCCTCTTACAATAGTTCCAACCACCAGGTATTTACCGTTTACTATCGCATTATTGATCTGGAATTCCCTGAGCTGTTTGCTGGCTGCGATTTCCCATGGCCTGATTGTTTTTCCGTCGAACTGAAAGAAACCCCTTGAAGTTGTTCCGATCAGAAATTTCCCTCCCGGCATGGGCAGGATAGTCTTCACTTCAGTCTTTTCAAGGACTCCTGCATGGTCGAGGGGGATCAGGATATCATCCTGGACCTCATAAAGCATGCCCGAGACCGATTGAACGAAAAGGCGGTCATGTGCTTTAAGAAGAAAAATAATAGTGCCCGGAACCGGTATGGACCGGATTCTGTTTTGATCATAAACAAAAAGGGAGGTGAAGCTCTGGAAATACATCTTTCCTTTGAAGGATATTATTTTCCAGATCTCATCATTATGAAGGTTGAGATGTTTTATCAAAGGTTTTAATGAACGGTATACTAACTCACCGTTCCCGTCTTTTTCCCAGTAACCGCATTCCTCATAGGAGCCTGTATAGATCCTGCCGTCGGGAGACGCAAACACCGAGCGTAAAACAGTCTGGTCTGGGTTTCTATAAAGACTCCAGTCGGTGCCGTCAAAGATCAGAAGTCCGTCATTGTTTGCGGCATAAATGAACCCCCCGGCATCGGAATCGATAGACCAGTTCTGGTTGCCTGCATTATAATCCTGTTTGTTGAAATGTGTGACCAGGAAAGGTGTTTGTGCAATGCAACCAGATACAGCAGTGAGAATGCAAAGTGCAGGAATAATATATGCAAAGAGAGAATGCTTCATCGGATTAGCAGCTGAAATCGGAAGTCTAAAATACTAAAAATTCCTAACTTTGGCGGATGAGGGATTCCCATTAAACGATCAAACACATAACAGTAATGAAGAAGATAATACTTGTTACCGGCGCTACTTCCGGCTTCGGCAAAGCCATTGCGATCAAATTTGCAGAAAACGGGCACAAACTTATTATTACCGGCCGAAGAAAAGACCGCCTGGAAGATCTGAAATCAAAACTTGAGAATGAGTTTAATGCAGAGGTACTTGCTTTATGTTTTGATGTGAGGGATGCCGCTGAGGTGGAAAGAAACATCCTTGCCCTGCCCGAAAACTGGAAAGCCATTGATGTCCTTGTAAATAATGCAGGGCTGGCCGTTGGCATGTCTCCCGTCCATGAAGGAGTTCTTGATGACTGGGAGCGGATGATCGACACCAATATGAAAGGTCTTCTATATATGACAAGGTTTGTAGCCCCCCTGATGGTGGCACGCATGAATGGTCATATTATCAATATCGGTTCTGTTGCAGGAAAGGAAGTGTATCCTAACGGAAATGTGTATTGCGGTTCAAAATTCGGGGTGGACGCTATCACAAAAGGCACAAGAATTGATCTGGTTCAGTATAATATCAAAGTGACCCAGGTTGCGCCCGGTGCGGCAAACACCGAATTCTCTGTGGTCAGGTTCAAAGGCGATCAGCAAAGAGCCGATACTGTGTATAAGGGTTTCAAACCTTTATCGGCCGGGGATATTGCCGAAGTTGTATATTATGTGACCACGTTACCAGAGCATGTGAATATCAACGACTTGGTGATTATGCCTACAGCCCAGGCAAGTTCCATGCATTTTCATAAAGCCTGAATCAGATATGTAATTCATTAGGATGTGATCTCAATTTTCACTAACATTGCAGATCAAACTCAGGATTCTCACCTTAAACCATAATTTAATGGAAGTAATCCGCATTTTTGACCTCCTTCCTTATTATGAGCAGAAATACAAACCGAAGGATGATGTTATCGCATCAAAAGAAAACGGGCAGTGGGTTAAATTCAGCATCAAACAATACAGGGAAATGGCCGACAACATCAGTTACGGCTTCCTGGCTCTGGGTGTTCAGCCTGGCGATAAAATCGCCCAGATCAGCTCAAACCGGGTTGAATGGAATATTGTCGACATGGCCATTTTACAGGTTGGCGCCATCCACGTGCCAATTTATCCGACGATTAGTGAATCTGATTACGAGTATATCCTGAATCATGCGGAGGTAAAATACGTTTTTGTTTCGGGAGCGGAGCTTCTCAGGAAGATCCAGCATATCCTTCCTGAAGTTCCGTCGCTAAAGGATATATACACATACAAGGACAATAATGAACTGAAGCATCTGAGCGAACTGGTTGACCTGGGCCAGGCTAATGCTGATCAGGCGTTACTTGAGCGACGTAAAGCTTCAATCGGGCCGGATGATATGGCGACCATAATCTATACTTCCGGAACAACAGGCAATCCGAAAGGGGTAATGCTTTCTCACAGTAATATTATCTCCAATTTCAAGGCTTGCGCACATATCCCTCCTTTCGGAGAGGAAGCAAGGGCGGTGAGTTATCTTCCGTTATGCCATGTTTACGAACGCATGATGAATTACCTCTACCAGTACGACGGGATTTCAGTATATTATGCCGAGAGCATAGGGACCATCACGGATAATATGAAAGAGGTGAGGCCTCAGATCCTTACCACGGTGCCAAGGCTGCTTGAAAAGATATATGATAAGCTGGTTTCGACCGGGCATAAACTTACCGGTGTAAAAAGCTGGATCTTTTGGTGGGCCTTCCATCTTGCTACACGTTATGAGTTGGATGGCGCCAATGGATGGTTCTATGAGCTTAAACGTAAACTTTACGATCGGCTGGTTTACTGCAAATGGAGGGAAGCCATGGGTAGCGAGATCAGCATCATTGTTTCGGGAGGAGCTGCGATGCAGCCCAGGCTTGGCAGGATGTTCACCTGTGCAGGGATCCATATTCTCGAAGGATACGGGCTTACAGAAACCTCGCCTGTGATAGCGGTCAACGATTTCAGCGAGAACGGAATTAAATTCGGAACTGTGGGCCCGGTGGTCAGGAACTCGAAAGTCAGAATTGCCGAAGACGGAGAGATCTGTGTAAAAGGGCCGGGTGTCATGATTGGCTATTATAAGGAACCTGAAATGACAAAAGACGCTGTAGATGCTGATGGCTGGTTCCATACCGGTGACCTGGGACATATTGAACCGGAAGGACAACTGAAAATAACCGGGCGAAAAAAAGAATTATTCAAGACTTCTTTCGGCAAATATGTCAGTCCCCAACCTATTGAAGATAAGTTCAAGGAGTCGCTTTTCATTGACCAGATGCTGGTGGTGGGTGAGAATCAAAAGTTCGCCGGAGCACTAATTGTGCCTGACTTTGCATTTCTTAAGGATTACTGCAGGGAAAAGGAAATTGAATTCACAACCCCGGCAGAAGTTATAGGCAATCAAAAGATCAGAAAACGTTTCGCAACTGAGATCAAGAAGTACAATAAGCTGTTCGGGGAAACTGAGCAGGTCAAATCATGGGAACTTCTGGACCATGAATGGACACTGGAATCGGGGGCAATAACACCGACCCTGAAACTGAAACGGAGGTTTCTGCAGGAAAAATACAAGAAAGAGATCGAGGGTTTATTCAGATAACCGAATCACTGCATAATGAGCACCCAACCGGTAAAACGACTTTTTGACCTGCTGGATGTATACAGGGAGAACTATCCGTCCAAAGCAGATGCCCTGCTGAAACGCAAAGCAGGTAAGTGGCACGCATACTCATCCGCAGATTATATAAATTATTCAAGGACAATCAGCCTCGGCCTTTTATCCCTTGGAGTGCAAAAAGGTGTGAAAATCGCCACTGTACTGGTAAACAGCCCTGAGTGGAACTTCTTTGATATGGGTATAATGCAGGTGGGGGCTGTGCAGGTCCCGGTGTATCCAACGGTGAGCGAAGACAACTACTGTTATATCCTGAATGATTCGCAATCGGAGTACCTTATCGTATCTAATAATGATATCTATCAGAGGGTTAAGCATATTTGCCCCAACATAGCAAGCCTGAAAGGTATTTTCAGTATTGAGAAAGTCAAAGGGCTAAGGCATTGGAAAGAGATTTTGGATATGGGCCTGCATTATCCCGAACCCTCGAAGCTGGACCGGATAAAATCGGAAATTTCTCCCCATGACCTTGCGACGATCATTTACACATCTGGAACAACAGGCAAACCCAAGGGGGTTATGCTTTCCCATGATAATTTCATCAGCAATTATACAGCTTGTGCTGCAATCCCTGATTTTACAAGCAAAGACAAAGCCCTGAGTTTCCTGCCTCTTTGTCATGTATACGAACGTATGCTGAACTACCTGTTCCAGTCTGTCGGCATGTCGGTTTATTACTGTGAAAACATAGAAAGAGTGGGGGATCAGATAAGGGAAGTGAGGCCCGATACTTTCGCTGCAGTTCCCAGAGTGCTTGAGAAAATGTACAACCGTATCGTAACAAGGGGAAGGAACCTGAAAGGGATACGTAAGACTGTTTTTTTCTGGGCATTGCGACAGGGACATAATTTTGAGCTGCATCATAAACGGGGAATTTACTATGATGTCAAATTATGTATTGCAAGGGTTCTTGTTTTCAGAAAATGGAAGAAAGCCCTGGGTGGAAGGGTAAAGCTTATTATTTCAGGTGGGGCGGCATTACATCCCCGCCTCGCCAGGGTATTCTGGGCAGCGGGTATGCCCTTAATAGAAGGGTATGGTCTTACAGAAACATCGCCTGTGATTGCTGTTTCGACATTTGAGAAAGATGGGATGAAGTTCGGAACTGTTGGCCCTGCCCTGCCCGGTGTTGAATTAAAGATTGCCGGGGATAATGAGATCCTTTGCCGAGGGCCTAATGTGATGATAGGGTATTATAACAGACCTGAACGCACAAGTGAAGTCATTGACGATGAAGGTTGGTTCCATACCGGGGATCTTGGCGTACTTGAAGACGGACGATACCTCAGGATCACCGACCGGAAGAAGGAGATATTTAAGACCTCAACAGGGAAATATATCGCGCCACAGGTAATAGAACAGAAATTCAGGGAATCTCCTTTCATTGAACATATTATGGTGATCGGCGAGAACCGGAAATATACCGCTGCCCTTATTGTGCCGGATATGGAGCACCTTCAGGGATGGTGCAAGGTAAAAGAGATCAGGTTTGTAAGTCCCGAAAAAGCAGTCAGAAATGCAAAGATTATCAAACGTATCAGTGAAGAGGTTGAACGTATAAATCTTGAACTCGGGAAAACAGAAAAGATCAAGAAATTCAGGCTGCTCCCTGCAGGTTGGAGTGTTGCTACAGGTGAATTGTCGCCAACCCTCAAGCTCAGGAGAAAATTCATCCTGGAAAAATATGAAAAGATCATTGAAGATACTTATAAGTCCCAGGAATATAACTACAGGGTGGAGGAAGAGTCCTGAACTGTAAGTCGTGACTTATAGCGAAGAACCAGGTACGAAACACCTGGTCTGCAGCAGAAAGCGCTCCGGTATACTTGAATCCGGTTCCCGCAAACCGTTAATGCAGTATTTTAAATATCAGCTCTTTCATCAATTCGCCGTCGGTTGCAGAAGCATTATCAAGACCTTTTGCTTTCAGATCATACTCCCTCAGTAATGAGATTACCGCAACCGCACGGTACACTGGATAATTTTTTGCAGCAGTCTGATAATCCTGAACGAAAAAAGGGTTGACGGATAACGCTGCTGCCGCGTTGTTTCGAGACTTGTCGGGCAGGTAATGATAGATGAGGACTTTTGTAAAATATGAATACAGGTTAGGGATCACTTTAACCAGGGGATTCTCTTTAAGGTTTGCCGCGAAATACCCTATGATCATGTTGGATTTATAAACATCTTTTCTGCCCAGGGCCTTTTGCAGTTCAAAAACATTAAAATCCTTGCTGATGCCGATATTCCGTTCGATTACATCTTCAGTTATCTCTGAACCTTCAGGGAGATTGATGAACAGCTTGGTAAGCTCATTTACAATCTTGGAAAGTTCGTTTCCCACGAATTCGGCCAGGAGCACAGCTGCTTTCGGCGAAACGGAATACCCGTGAACCGTCACATAATTATTGATCCATTCGGGGATCTTGTTGTCATAAAGCAAGGCAGATTCCATCACTACCCCTGACTTTTCAAAGGCTTTATACAGTGATTTCCTCTTGTCGAGCTTGCCATATTTATAGCATAGTACAAGTATCGTTGAATTTACAGGATTCTGAACATAGGGTAGAAAAGTATCAAGATCGTCAAGGTCCTGGGCTTCTTTTACGATCAGAACCTGGTAGTTCGACATCATAGGGTATCGTTTCGCATAGCTTATGACGGTTGCTGCATCCACATCCTTGCCGTAGACGATGGTCTGGTTAAATTCTTTCTCCTGCCCGCTTAACACATTCTCCTCAATAAAATCAGAGACCATATCGATGAAATACGTCTCATCCCCGGATAAAAGGTAAACCGGGTAATAAATTTTATTTTTCAGATCGGATAAAATGTTTTCGAAACCGCTATCCCTGGCCATATTTACAAGCAGTCTGATGAAGTATTCCTGCCCCGCAAAGATAGCCATTTCTCATCTTTATCCTTATATTTGTGCTAAGATGATGCCTAAACTTAACCTCCCCGAATACCCGTTCAGGGTCAGGACGAACAGGGACGGAAAGCAAGAGATCCACGACCCTGTTCGCAAAAGATTCGTCCGCCTCACCCCCGAGGAATGGGTCAGGCAGCATTTCCTGAATTTCATGGTAATACATCACAAATACCCTGCTTCCCTGATACATGTTGAGGCATCGCTCACCTATAACCGGCTAGCGAAGCGAAGTGATATCGTCGTTTACGGCAACCAGGGCAAACCTTTGATGGCTATCGAATGCAAGGCCCCATCGATCCTGATCGATCAGCAGGTATTTGATCAGCTTGCCATGTACAATTTCACGCTCAAAGTATCATACCTGGTTCTTACAAACGGGATTCAGCATTATGTTTGCAGGATGGAACCTTCGGTCGGACGCTATGACTTTCTTAAAGAATTCCCCGAATACAATGAACTTCATGAGCAATTTCATGATTAAATCCCTGGTATTATGGACTATTTGAAGAACATTCCCCAGACCATGATTGACTTTTTGATCATCACGGTCTTTTCATTGCTCATAGGCCTTTCCCAAAGGCAACTCCGGCTGCAAAACAATCCTGATACTCCTACCTTCGGGACCGACCGTACATTCACTTTTATCGGCATACTTGGCTATATTCTCGCGCTCCTGGACCATTCGGGATACAGATTGTTCATACTCGGCTCTGCGGCCCTAATAGTTGTCCTGGCCATAGCCTATTACTTTCATATAAAAAACCATAATGACTACGGACTTACAACCATCTTCATCGCCCTGATCACATACAGCCTGGGACCCGTCATCCTCACTCAACCAAAATGGATGGTGCTGCTCATCGTAGTTACAGTCCTGATCTTTTCCGAACTTAAGGAGCTCTTTATAAATATCTCCCAAAAATTCGACCGCCATGAATTCCTGACTTTAGGTAAATTCCTGATCATTGCAGGAGTTATCCTGCCTCTTGTTCCCGATGAAGCTTTCATCCCCGGAATGAGTCTTACACCTTACAAGATATGGCTTGCAGTTGTTGTGATCTCAACCATATCTTATGTTTCCTATTTACTTAAGAAGTTTGTTTTCAGGAAAGGGGGGATTATTATTTCGGGAATACTCGGCGGATTATACAGCAGTACGGCAACAACAATTATTCTTGCCCGGAAAAGCCATGACGATCAGGCTCACATGAAGCAATACATGGCTGCTATAGTTTTCGCAATTGCCATGATGTACCTGAGAATACTTCTGATTATCCTGATCTTTAACTATGAACTGTTTTTAAAGATATGGTTATTCCTCTTAATACTTGCCTTGGTTTCTGCAGGAGTCGCTCTTTTCATCTTCTTCAGAAATAAAGGGCAAAGCGATGTAACCGGCGGTCTGACAGAGGATAAAAACCCATTGGAATTCAAAGTAGCTCTTATATTTACCGCATTGTACATCGCCTTTTCATTTATCACCTATGCTGTGGTGAACCGCTATGGTGCAGTCGGTCTGAATGTTTTGTCGTACATAGTGGGACTCACCGACATTGACCCTTTCCTCATCAACCTGTTCCAGGGCAAATTCAGTATAGGGCTTGATGCAGTTGCGATTGCCACCCTTCAGGCCATCATCAGCAATAATATCCTGAAATTGCTATACGGCTGTTTCTTTGCAGGTCGTAAGTCATGGATAATCCTGGTTTCAGGATTTATAATTATAATTGCAGTCAATATCGTATTTGTGCTGATCGCCTGATATTATGCCTGAATTTTATACTGTCGTTTCAAACCGCACCGATCCTGCATTTCTTCCCCAGGAAACGAGAAATTACGGGCTTTCACTTCAGTTCAATGATTTTCACATTGCTTATTGTGTTCTTGATTATCGTGTTAATAAATATATCCTTCTACACGATTACCGCCGCAATGATTTTATACCTAAGGCCAAACCCGGGTTTAAGCTGTCTTTTGAAGACTTTTTAAGAAGTGTACTCACTGCAAATCCCTGGTTGAAAAATCCGTTTAAGACGGTCCGCATCGCTTATGAAGGAAAAAAAAGCACTCTAATCCCGGGGCCTCTTTTTGATGCACAGGAATCTGAGAATTTCATGAAGCTGAATTTTACCTTATCATCCGAGGAGCACGTGCTGGCCGACCACATACAGCAGTTTGATAATTATAACGTATACTCCATTCCCAGGAACCTTGAAGACGCAGCTAAACGGCTTTTCCCTTCGGCCAGGATCTCAAGCCTCTCGACAATCCTTACACAAACGGTCTGGATGAATTTTAAATCCAGGATAAGCGCTAACAGGATCTTCCTGCATATCAAGGAAAAGGCTTTTGACATCCTGATCTATGACGGGAAGCAGGTAAAATATTTTAATACTTTCACCTGGATGGTTGCCGAGGATGTTGCTTATTTCTTAATCTTCGTCCTGGAGCAATTAGGCATGAACCCCGAGCAAGCATCGGTGGTTCTTCTGGGGAACATCGACAGGGGCTCCAACCTGTTTGAACTGGTATACCGTTATGTGAAAAATATGGAATTCGGCCGGCGAAATGAGACATTTAAGTACAGCCCCGTGTTTGACATCGTAGCACCCCAGTCATATTATCCCTTGTTGAATTTCAACTCATGCGAATCGTAAGCGGGGCATACAAAAGCCGGAAATTGCATCCTCCGGGTAACCTGCCGGTAAGGCCAACTACCGATTTTGCCAAGGAAGCCTTGTTCAACGTGCTTAACAACCTGATTGATTACGAGACCACCAGCGTTCTGGATCTTTTTGCCGGAACCGGGGCCATTTCGTTTGAATTTGTCTCAAGAGGCTGTAAAAGAGTGACTTCTCTGGACAATCATCCCCGTTGTGTGAGTTTTATTCATAAGACTGCTCAGGAATTTAACATGGTCAACCTTTTCACGATAAAGGCCAACGCCCTGACTTTCGTAAGGCAAGCGCATGATTCCTGGGACCTGGTCTTTGCTGATCCGCCTTATGATTTGCCACAGTTACCCGATCTGCCCGGACTTGTACTGAGCGGGGATACACTGGCACCCGGCGGATTATTCATTCTCGAACACCCTAAAAAATATTCATTTGCTGAAATACCAGGCTTTGAACAACACAGGAAATACGGGGAAGTGAATTTTTCCTTTTTCCGGAAAACTGAAAACTGAAAATTACGAATTCAATTACAAATTAAGATTCCGCATTTACGAAATCAATAATTAATTCGTAACTCGTAATTCGTAATTCCTTCTAGTATTCGTCTTCGTGGAAGAAAAAATCGTCCTTGGTGGGATAATCAGGCCAGATATCTTCGATACGCTCATACGTTTCCCCTTCATCCTCAATTTCCCTGAGGTTTTCCACTACTTCCTGCGGGGCACCGGAGCGAATAGCCCAGTCGATCAGCTCATCCTTTGTGGCAGGCCAGGGAGCATCTTCTAGTTTGGAGGCCAGTTCAAGTGTCCAATACATTTCTATAAGCGTTTGAAAATTGCTGCAAAAGTAAAAAAAATAAAATCAGAAAAGCAAGAACTATTTTTTTTACCTGCGTGTAATCCAGAGTCTTTCTTCCGAGCCCAGGTCTTTTCCTGTTTTCCTGGCAAGTATGAAGAGGTAATCGGATAAACGATTGATGAAACGAATTATTATTTCATCGACCGGATTGTTTGGCATCAGGCGGATCAGGGAGCGTTCGGCCCTGCGGCAAACTGTTCTTGCGATATGACAATAGGAAACAATGGTATGGCCTCCGGGCAGAATGAAATTTTTAAGTTCCGGAAGGTCAATATTCATGGTATCTATTTCTGTTTCCAGTATGCGGATGTCGTCCTCCCCAAAAACCGGCAATTCCCGGGTTCCTTTTTCAGGATCCCGGGCAACCAGGGCTTCGGAAATAAACAGGACTTCCTGGATACGACCAAGGACATCCCGGTAATGGGGGGCGATGTCCTGGTCGCGTATAAGGCCTATAAAGCTGTTCAGTTCATCCAGGTTACCATAGGCTTCTACTCTTTCATGGCTTTTTGATACACGTGTCCCCCCGAGAAGCGATGTTTCGCCTTTATCTCCACCCTTAGTGTATATTTTATTTTCGCCTGCCATCAGGAACCTTACTTCATGGCTTTATCAAGCCTTGCTTTAAGTTTTTCATATTCTCCGGCTAATTCTTTGGGAAGCCTGTCTCCGAAAATTGCCTGGTGTTCTGCGATAAGATCGCATTCAGCAAGCCATTCCTGGGGGTTTACTTCAAGAATCTTGTCCATTTTTGAAGCAACTTCGGGTAATCCGCTGACATCAATAGCCGTTTTACCTGGAACCAGTCCGATGGGAGTTTCCACCACATCGGCAGTGCCTTCCAGTGTTTCGAAGATCCATTTCAGTACCCTGATATTGTCGCCATAACCCGGCCAGAGGAACTTGTTATCAGTGCCTTTCCTGAACCAGTTGACGTTGAATATTTTAGGAAGGTTTTCGGGAACCGGTGCATTGCGCCCGATTGAGATCCAATGCCCGAAATAATCTCCCATATGATATCCGCAGAAAGGAAGCATGGCAAAAGGATCGCGGCGAACGCCTGCTTTTAACCCTATTGCAGCTGCAGTTACCTCGGAACCAACGATAGAACCCAGGAATACTCCATGGTTCCAGTCAAAGCTCTGGTATACCAGGGGTACGGTCCCGGGGCGACGGCCTCCAAAGAGGAAAGCAGAGATAGGAACACCTTTTGGATTTTCCCAATCCGGGTCTATGGCCGGACATTGTTTTGCAGGGGCTGTGAAACGTGCATTCGGATGAGCGGCTGGCGTGGTCAGTGCAGGATTCCAAACTTTGTTATCCCAGGTAATCGAACCAGCTGGAATATCGCTTCCGATACCTTCCCACCAGATGTCTCCGTCGGGAGTAAGAGCGGTATTGGTAAAGATGGTGTTTGAGGCGCAAGATAGCATGGCGTTCGGATTGGTTTCCATCGAAGTGAAAGGAGCAACTCCGAAAAAACCAGCTTCCGGATTAATAGCATATAAACGGCCGTCTTCACCGAATTTCATCCAGGCAATATCATCGCCTACCGTTTCAACCTTCCAGCCGGGAATGGTAGGGATAAGCATAGCCAGGTTCGTTTTGCCACAGGCACTTGGGAATGCGGCTGCGAAATATTTTTTCACCCCATTCGGATTGGTAATCCCGAGTATCAGCATATGTTCAGCCAGCCAGCCCTGCCTTCTTGCCATATTGGTAGCAATTCTCAAGGCAAAACATTTTTTCCCAAGAAGAGCATTGCCGCCGTAACCGCTGCCGAACGACCATATCTCGTTGGTTTCGGGGAAATGGGAGATATATTTCTTTTCGATCGGGGCACAGGGCCACTTCACATCTTTCTGTCCGGGTTCCAGGGGAGCACCCACTGAATGCAGGCAGGGCACGAAATCCCCATCACCAAGAATGTCAAGAACGGCTTTACCCATTCTGGTCATGGTACGCATGTTCACGACAACGTATGGAGAATCGGTGATCTGGATCCCGATATGCGCGATCTTTGAACCAAGCGGGCCCATGCTGAATGGGATCACATACATGGTTCGGCCCTTCATGCAGCCTGTAAACATGCCTGTGAGTAAAGACTTCATTTCGGCAGGGGCCATCCAGTTATTCGTGGGGCCGGCATCTTCCTGCTTATCTGAACAGATAAATGTGCGGTTCTCAACCCTGGCCACGTCACTGGGATCACTCTGGAAATAATAAGAATTCGGTCTTTTTTTCTCATTCAGTTTAACGGCCATCCCTGTGCTCACCATCAGGTCGAGCAGTTTCCGGTTCTCTTCTTCCGAGCCGTTGCACCAGTATACATTCTCAGGCTGGCAGATCTTTGCCCAATCTTCAACCCACTTGTTTAATTTCGCGTTCGTTGTCATATCTCTTTTTTTGGTTTTTCTTTCAGATGTCTGATATCTGTCATCTGATATCTGTCATCTCTATTTAAGTTGTCCCAGTGCTTCTTTTATTCGTTTAACCGCTTCTATAAGTTTCTCTTTTGATGTTGCATAGCTGAACCTGATACAATTCGGATCCCCGAAAGCATCCCCGGGAACAAGTGCAACGAATACCTTGTTCAGCAGGTACATGCAAAGATCGTTGGCATTGTTAATCTGTAATATTCCATCCGATTTACCAAAATAATATGAGATGTCGGGGAAAATATAAAACGCACCATCGGGATGGTTAAGTATAAATCCGGGGATTTCTGCCAGCAATTTCAGCATCAGGTCGCGGCGTTCGAGGAATGCCTTCTGCATTTCCCGTATCTCAATCGTATCGGGAGGGGTTATTTCGGCCATAAGGGCCGCCCTTTGTGCAATTGAGCAGGCACCTGAAGTGAATTGTCCCTGCAGTTTATCACAGGCTTTTGCTATTTCAACCGGGGCGGCAATATACCCTATACGCCATCCTGTCATTGCAAAGGCTTTGGAAACTCCGTTAACGATAATCACCTTGTCCCTAATGAAGTCAAACTGGGCAATGCTTTCATGCTTCCCGATAAAGTTGATATGTTCGTAAATCTCATCCGCAATAATATAAATACCGGGATATTTTGCCAGGACGTGTGCAATTCCTCTCAATTCCTCCTTTGAGTAAACCGATCCTGTTGGGTTGCATGGAGAACTGAACATGATCAGTTTTGTTTTAGGGCTGATGGCTGCTTCGATCTGCTCAGGCTTCACCTTGAATTCATTTTCGATTTTTGCCGGGATGAATACAGCTTTTCCTTCCGCCACCTTGATGATCTCCTTGTAAGAAACCCAGTAAGGGGAGGGGACAAGCACTTCGTCGCCAGGATTGACAAGGCTCAAAACAACGTTTGCAATTGACTGCTTGGCACCTGTGCTTACTACGATCTGGGCAGGTTCATAGTTTAAATCGTTATCCCTTTTCAGTTTTGCACAAATGGCTTTGCGAAGGTCTTCATAACCAGGGACGGGGGGATAGAAAGTAAAATTCTGGTCAATGGCCTCTTTCGCGGCATTTTTAATATAATCGGGGGTATTAAAGTCGGGTTCTCCCAGACTGAGGTTGATAACGTCATGGCCTACGGCACGAAGCTCACGGCTTTTACGAGACATTGCAAGAGTCTCAGATTCGGCCAGGGAGTTGATTCTGTTAGCAAGTACTGTCATAAGCGAGCGATTGGAATGATTTCTAATTTGCAAAAATAGTAAAAAATTTACGTTCGACAGACCGGGGATGCAAGATGCTGGATAACTGGATGACTGGATAGCTGGATGACTGGATAGCTGGATGACTGGATAGCTGGATAACTGGATAACTGGATGACTGGATGGCTGGATATCCAGTTATCGCAGTGAAGCTGCTTATCCAATTATCCAGCAATCGCTGCGAAGCAGCCTTATCCAGTCATCCAGGTTTATTCCATACCTTTGCCCAAAACATTCCCTCATGGACAATTTCTTCTGGACCACACTCATTACCGACGTCATTCACGCGATTATGATCGTCGGACTGGGTTTACTTGCAGCCTGGGTGCTGATTTCCTATTACCTTAGGCTGAAAAACCGCTACACCAAAGCTTCAACCCCAGTGAATAGCGACCTCAGCGAATCAAAAAAAATAACCCTTCCTCTGCAGCTTCAGGCCTGTGAAAGAATAGTTCTTTTCCTCGAACGCATCCAGCCTTCGAATCTGGTTATGCGGATTCAACGAACCGAGATGAGCGTCCAGGAACTCCAGCTGGCTATGACCAGGACGATCAGGGAAGAGTTTGATTATAACCTCAGCCAGCAGGTTTATATTTCGGCTACGGCCTGGGAGATGATCAAAAATGCGAGGGAGGAATCCATTTCCATTATAAACCGTGCTGCTGCCCAGCTTGATCCAAAGGACACGGCCCCTGCATTGGTTCGAGCCATTTTCAACATCAGCCTCGAAAATGAAAACCTTGCCACTACTGCCGCCCTGAATTATATCAAGGACGAAGCACGCCTGCTGCTGTAAAAGGAATAGAATAACCTTTACTTGCTTTTTCCCTTTCTGAACCTGGCCTTCTGCTCCGGACTCATCTTTTCTGTGGCATACTGGAAAATGAGACGGGCGGCTGAATCTTTCCATTTTAACAGAAACTTTTCGGTGGGCTCAGGTTGTTTTTTCCAGGCTTCCCTCAGGAACCATCCCAGCCCCTGGTGAACCACCCTTTCCTCATCCAACATCATAGGATCAATAAAATCAAAATATGGCTTGAAGTCTGCGGATTTCTTCATCGGTTTGATCAGGCCGACTACCGCCGCCCTCCTCTGAAACCTGTTTGGCGCTGTTCTCCAGGGTTTCAACGATTCCATTCCGATCAGGTTCATTTTGATCATGTCGGGAATAATCTCACCGCAAATCCAATCGGTATGAGCCCAGTTGTTTATCCCGGTTTTAAAGATATTTTCAAGCGTTACAAAGGTTTCACTATTCCATTGTTTCTTGAGTTTTTTTAATAAAAGTCCTGCGATGGAGGTCATTTCATATTTCGGTGACTTCACAAGTAAAAGACAGATTTCATAGATCTCAGCAATGGTTATCCCCTGAAGCACGAAGATCTCATCAGCCCGCCGGTTAACCAGTTCTGAACTTACACCCCAGGCATCATATCCTTCCTTAAAATACTTTGAATATTTCAGAACTATTGCCGGGTCGGCATTAGCCTTGCAATAAGTTTCGGTTTGCTTGAAATTTTTTTCTGGTGAGATCATAGACTTTGGTTTATCCACTCAAACAAAAATAACAAATCACCTGACCAGGGTTACTGTTCCCCTGGCTTTAATTGTTGTACCGGGAGAATCCGGTAATTCATAAGAAACCATATAAACATACACGCCTGGAGAGCATAATGAACCCCTGCTTGTGCCGTCCCATCCTGTTTCAGGGTTGTCGGTCATGAAAATCTGCTGTCCCCAGCGGTCAAAAATACTGAGAGTGAACTTTGACAACGCAGGTCCAAGAGGGTGAAAATAGTTGTTCCCAACCACGCTCCCGGGGGCAAAGGCGGTCGGGAAATAAACACCGCCTAAACAGTAATGCACAGTTGAAGTATCCATTACTGCGCAACTGTCGTGGCTTACGCGAACCCAGTATGTTCCAGGGTCAGTCACAGTGAAAAGAGAATCCTTTGAACCGTCCTGCCACAAATAAGCAGCGCCGGGGAAAGTGGCATGCAGTACAATAGAGGAACCTGAACAAAGTGAGGTGTCCCTGGCAAGATGCACATTAATTGCCGGTTTCAGGGCTATTCTCACGGTGTCTGCTCCGGGGCAGTTGTTAATATCAACAGTATGCACCCAGTAATTGCCGGGAGTTGTGATCGTAATGGTTTTTGAAGTGTCACCATTGCTCCAGAGGATTGAGGTGAAATTTTTTCCGGGATCCAGGAGGTAGGATTGCCCTTCACAGATCGCTGTATCGGGTTTCAGTTTCGTTGGGTTTGACGGAAGCACCACAAGGTTGACGGAGTCACTGGCGGTACAACCGTTTTGCCCCACCCGCACCCAGTATATTCCAGATTGTTTGGCTGAGATACTTCGGGTCGTTTCATTGGTAGACCACAGGTAGGCAACATACCCGGATCCTGCGTCCAACACTGCCTGTGGGCCGGGGCAAACGTTGCGGTCGGGCCCCAGGTCGGGGGGGACAATAGGGGCCGTGATGGTCACAGGAAGACTGATTAGCGGGCTTGGGGAACTGCTGCAATTCGTGTTGGTTCCGTAAACAGTGATGTCGCCAGGGGTGGCTGTGAGTGAAAAATTCATGGTAACAGAAGGTAGAGTTGTAGTTGAAGAGGGAAGGAAAGTAACGCCTGTACCGGTGAATCCCCAATGATAATCGTCTGTGTTGGGATCCGCATTCACCGAAATAACAACTCCTGTGGTGCCTGCACAGGCTGTGAGCGGCCCTCCAACAAAAGCCAGGAGTTTAGGGCTCCGCCATTCGGTAACAGAAGGATAAGTGGAACTGGTAGTCACGGTATACCACCAGGAATTAATTGTATTCAGGTTGCCCCAGCCCCTTCCTGCTGAAGGCCATTTATGACATCCCGGAGGGTATATAATAGGGTCGGAACAACCTCCGGTGAGAACGTTGGTTTTGACATCCACGGTGTTTGGTCCGCGACCTGCCATGCACCCGGTGCAGGTGCCGTTCCAGATGTTTGAGTCATCCCAGTAAACTTTGACCGGATCACCGGTTGGTGCTACCAGTGAAACAAGAATACCATTATCACTGCCTTCCACATCATATAAAGGTAAATTTGTAAGCCCGTTAATGTAAGTGACTTTTAAGGCTACGACCACATTATTGGGGACCTCAACCCCGCTTCCATCCTTCCCGTCCCAATGAATTGTATTGGACCCCGCAATGACTACCTGGTTCAGCACCCGGGTAATATAGGTGGATGGAGTAAAATCCAGCTGTATCTGGACATTTCCCGCTTTGTCAACATTTACAATGTAATCAATCGTCCCGTCACAGCTCCTGGTGCCGGAAGGATCGGGCGGGATGATCTGTCCAAGACTAGTGGCTATTGGAAAAACATCCGGGTCGGGGGAGCTAAGGAATACTTTATATTGAGGAAACAAGGCTTGCCGGTTGAACAGGGATTTTCTGTCTTCCACCCAATTGGTGTTGCCACAGCCGGTCTGGTTGGCATACTGTATCCAACCGCCTCCATTCATGCCGGCAAACTCTGCCGAAGTAACAATGCCATCATCCGAAAGGATAAAATTTATTCCTGTAAAATCAATACTGGCACATTGCCAGGCTTTGGAGTATAATCTGCCCGGTTTGACCAAAGATGTTGCGTTATCGTAAATTGTTATATCTAACAGGCCAAGCAAAAACCTGCCGTAATAAAATGAGCCGTCATATTTTTCAGAAAACTCAATATAATAGGTTCCCGGTCTCGGAGGCGTCCATTCTATTGCATCATATCCGGTTCCTGTCGATGAAATCTGGTTAGGCCCTTCACAGGCCTGTTCCAGATAGGTGATGAACCCCGTTGATCCTGAAGCTTTAGGAAGGTAATCTTCAGTGTAAACAACTGCGCCCGTGCTGTCACAAATACGGTAAACGATATCCAGTCCTGTGATGGTGTCGGAAGGAGACCCGTTAAACCCCATATAAACGACCTCATTTGCCCTCGTAACAAAACAGAGTTTTGAGTCGTCAGGTGCACTGTGCGTGGCATCATATGCAGCGAACTGGGAACGTATACCGTTTGTATCGGTACAGTGATTGGTAAAATCGTTACAGATATAAAGATAGGTTGCAAAAACCAGGCATCCTTTATTCAGTTGCTTGGACCCTTCGCTATAACCACCCAGTGAAAAGGAAACCAGGAAAAGTATAAAGGCTGATATGAATATGCTGAATCGTTTCATGAAAATCAGCGGAACAGGAACTCATACAAAGATAATATTAAAAATGGTCTGCGGATGAGGGAGCGTCGGCTGTAAACGGATCATGAGTTCCTGCTGACGATCTCCCTGGCTTTTTCGAGAGCTGCAGGTATCCCGGCGGGGTTTTTACCTCCTGCTGTTGCAATATGGGGCTGGCCGCCTCCGCCTCCCTGGACTTCCTTAGCGATCTCGCGGATGATGTTGCCTGCATTGAGCTTGCCTTCTTTTACAAGGGAATCGGAGATGGCTACGGTCAGGCCAACCTTTCCGTCGGTTTCATTTGCAAAGACGATGAAAACCTGTTCGGCGGCACTGCGCAACTCAAAGGCCAGGTTCTTTAAGATCTCGGAATCCAGGTCCAGTTTGGCAGAAATATAATTTATTCCATTGATAGCAACGACTTTTTTTAATAGATCCGCCCTGACCTGTCCGACTTTAATTTTAGCCAGTTCAGCCGCGTCTTTACGCAAGGACTGGTTTTCTTCCACTAAATTTTTCAACCCTTTTAAAAGATCTTTAGGGTTCTTTAGGGTTTCCGACACTTCGTCGAGCAGTCGAAGCTTTTCGTAGAACCAGCTCTCTGCTTTTTCTGCAGTAATGGCCTCAATCCTTCTTACTCCGGCAGCAATGGCGCTTTCAGATATGATCTTGAAAATTCCGATCTGCCCGCTGGCCGGAACATGCGTCCCCCCGCAGAATTCAACCGAAAATGCAGGATCAAAGGTAACAACGCGTACAAAGTCACCGTATTTTTCTCCAAACAGGGCCATAGCCCCCATTTTCTTTGCTTCTTCAATGGGCATCGCCCTTTCTTCAAGAAGGGGGATGTTTTCACGGATCTTCGCATTGACAATATTTTCAACAGACTCGATCTCCTCTTTGCTTAGCTTGGAAAAGTGGGTGAAGTCGAAGCGCAGGTGTTCATCATCCACCATCGATCCTTTCTGCTCGACATGGGTTCCCAGCAACTTGCGCAAGGCTGAGTGCATGAGGTGGGTTGCCGAATGGTTATTGGCGATATTCCTGCGTTTCAGGGCATCCACTTCAGCCACCACAGGCTCTTCAGGTTTGAATGGAAAGGAAGCACAGATGTGAATGATCAGGTCATTCTCTTTTACTGTGTCCAGAATTTCGGTCTTGATATCACCCGAAATAAGCCATCCCTTATCACCGACCTGGCCTCCCGATTCGGCATAAAACGGGGTCTGCTCCAACACGATATGATATAATTCCTGTCCTTTGGTAATGACCTTACGGTACTTTGTTATCTCCGTTTCAATCTTCAGCGCGTCATAGCCAACAAATTCGGGCATTTCGGCATCCTCAACGAGCACAATCCAGTCGGAAGTCTGCACACTGGCAGCCTGCCGTGACCTGGTTTTTTGTTCTTCCAGGCCTTTCAGAAATCCATCCATATCCACTTCCCATCCTGCTTCCCTGGCCATCAGCTGGGTTAAATCAATCGGAAATCCATAAGTATCAAAAAGCTCGAAGGCGAAGGATCCCTCGATGCGGGAAGCGGGAAGCGGGATGCGGGATGCAAGATATCCATTAAACTTCTGTATGCCTGTTGCCAAGGTCCTTAGAAATGCGATTTCCTCTTCTTTCATTACATTGATAATGAGGTCTTTTTGTGAGATCAATTCGGGAAATACAGTTCCCATCTGGTTGATCAGAACAGGTACCAGGGTAAAAAGGAAAGGATCTTTGAATCCCAGGAAAGTGTATCCATATCTTACGGCTCTTCTGAGTATCCTGCGGATGACATATCCCGCTTTGACATTAGAAGGTAACTGCCCATCCGCAATAGCAAAAGAGATAGCACGCACATGGTCGGCAATGACACGCATAGCAATATCCGCCTTGACATCCTTACCATATTCCTTGTCGGCCAAACCTGCGATATGATGGATCAGGGGCTGGAAAACATCTGTATCGTAGTTAGACTTTTTGCCCTGCAGAACCATGCACAATCGTTCGAAGCCCATGCCGGTATCCACATGAAGGGCCGGCAATGCATTCAGCTGTCCGTTCGTTTGACGGTTGTATTGAATGAACACCAGGTTCCAGATCTCGATTACAAGGGGGTTCCCGGTATTTACAAGCTTATCCCCCGGTACCAATTTACGTTCCGCATCGTCCCTGAGGTCCACATGGATCTCGGAACAGGGACCGCATGGACCGGTGTCTCCCATTTCCCAGAAATTATCTTTGCGGGACCCCATCAGGATGCGATCAGCCGGGATCAGGGCTTTCCAGTAAGCGAAAGCTTCACTGTCTTTCTCGAGTCCTTCTTTTGAATCTCCTTCAAAAACAGTAACATACATCCTGTCCTTCTGGATCTTAACAACCTCTGTAAGAAACTCCCAACCCCATTCGATAGCTTCTTTCTTGAAATAATCACCGAATGACCAGTTGCCAAGCATCTCAAACATGGTATGATGATAGGTGTCAATTCCGACTTCCTCCAGGTCATTGTGTTTGCCCGAAACCCTTAGGCATTTCTGAGTATCGGCAACCCGCTTGAAAGCAGCTTCCCTGTTGCCGAGGAACAGATCCTTGAACTGGTTCATCCCGGCATTGGTGAACATGAGTGTAGGATCATTTTTTATGACCATGGGGGCGGATGGCACAATCTGGTGCCCCTTCGTCCGGAAAAAATCAAGAAAGGCTTGACGTATCGTAGTTGAATTCATCTAAATCAAAGATTAACAATTCGTTAACAGGCTTTAACAATTTTTGTGATTGTCGAACCATCAGCAAAGTTAATTATTTACTTAATTTTGCAGGTTCATGAGTTCTATTTTGAGCGATTCTTTATTTCGCTGCCAATGAGCAAGGTAAAGTATAAATTCAATAAAAAGTCACTGACCTTCGACCGGGTGCAAACCACTTTCCGGAAAAGGCTGCTGTATTTTTTCACCCATCTGTCGACAGGTGTTGTATTTGCCGTTGCCGTGCTTTTACTTGCCTACAACTTCGTGGATACTCCAAAGATGAAAGCCCAGAACAGGGAAATAGACCAGATGAAGTTCCAGTACAGGATGCTGAACGACCAGCTCGATCGTGTTACCAGGGTTATCAAGGATCTGCAGGACAGGGACGACAATATTTACAGGGTAATCTTTGAAGCTGAACCTATACCAAGTTCGGTTAGGGAGGCCGGCATAGGAGGAATTGACAGGTATGAAAAACTGAAAGGGTATTCGAATGAGGAACTGATGGTTGAGACATCGAAAAAGATGGATAAGATCATGGGGCAGCTGTATGTCCAGTCAAAATCTTTCGACGAAGTCTTCAATCTGGCCAGGAATAAGGAACAGATGCTGGCCAGCATTCCCGCCATCCAGCCTGTTAACAACAAAGACCTGAAGCGGATAGGCTCTTATTTCGGGACCAGGGTTGACCCGTTCTACAAGGTCAGGAAATTTCATGAAGGAATGGATTTTAGTGCTGCCGTCGGAACGGAAGTATATGCCACGGGTAACGGGACCATAGAATTCGCGGCCAGGGATGGCGAAGGCGGTTACGGGAATGAAGTTATCATCGACCACGGGTATACTTACCGCACTGTGTATGCCCATCTTTCGAGGATCTTTGTTAAGCCCGGGCAAAAAATCCTGCGGGGGCAGATCATTGGTTATGTTGGGAATACAGGTAAATCAACTTCGCCCCACCTCCATTACGAGGTACGTAAAAACATGATCCCTCTGAATCCGATCTACTTCTTTTTTAACGATTTAAGCCCGGAACAGTTCCAGATGATGCTGGATCTTTCGCAACAGCCTTCTCAAACAATGGATTAATTCCTGAATATTGAAACCGAGTCATAAAATAGAAAAGATTTATTACAGTATAGGCGAAGTGGCTGAACTTTTTGAAGTCAACCAGTCGCTTATAAGGTTTTGGGAGAAAGAATTCGACATCCTTAATCCGCAGAAAAATAAAAAAGGGAACCGCCTGTTTACTAAACTGGATATTGAAAACCTCAAGCTGATCTATCACCTGGTCAAAGAAAGGGGATACACCCTTCAGGGGGCAAAGGATAAACTTAAACAGAACCGTGAGAATGTTGTAAACGCGGTCCAGATCATTGACTCCCTGAACCAGGTCAAAGGATTCCTTCTTGAACTGAAAAAGGAATTATAGCTCTGCTCATGCCACTGAAGGAATCGTTTTTTAATGATGTTTATGAAGTCGCTTCGAAGATCCCCTATGGCAGGGTGACTTCCTACGGAGCCATTGCCGAGTACCTGGGTTTACGAGGCTCGGCAAGGATGGTTGGCTGGGCTATGAATGCTTCCCATACCGGGAAAAATAATGTTCCTGCGCACCGGGTGGTCAACAGGAACGGGCTTCTTACCGGGAAGCATCACTTCGGGGGGCCTAAAGTGATGGAGCAGCTGCTCAGGAGCGAAGGAATCAAAGTGAAAGATGACAAGGTGGTGAAGTTTGAGAAATTGTTCTGGGATCCCCGGGAAAGTGAACAGTGAACGGTGAATAGTCACCAGTCACAAAATCGGTACAAATAATCTAACATTATTGAAATGAAAAAAATAACACAGAAAGATATCTTACAGGCCCTGTCCCACGTTATGGATCCCGACCTGGGCAAGGACCTCGTGACCCTGAATATGATCGACGAGATACAGATTGGTGAAGGCAAGGTGAAATTCAAACTAATCCTGACAACGCCCGCCTGCCCGCTGAAAGATTTTCTTACAAAGTCCTGTGTCGAGGCAATTCATGAGCATGTCGACAAAGACCTGAAGGTTGAAGTGGACCTTTCGTCAAGGGTGACTACCAAGCGTAAAGAAAATGACGAACTTCTCAAGGATGTCAGGAACATTATCGCTGTTGGATCAGGCAAGGGTGGAGTCGGTAAATCGACTGTTGCAGTTAACCTGGCCATTGCCCTGGCAAAAACAGGTGCAAAAGTGGGATTGCTTGATGCCGACATTTACGGGCCGTCAATTCCGTTGATGTTCGGGCTGCTGGATGAGAAAGCCAGAGGTTTCGACAGGGACGGAAAGTCGTATGTCTACCCTTTCGAGAAATACGGCCTTAAAATGATTTCAATAGGATTTTTTGTTGACCAGTCAAAGGCCCTGGTTTGGAGGGGGCCTATGGCTTCAACAGCTCTGAAACAATTGTTCACCGATATCGAATGGGGGCCCCTGGATTATATGGTCATCGATCTTCCGCCGGGAACTGGTGATATCCCTCTCACCCTGGTTCAGAGTTTCCCGCTTACCGGCGCTATCATGGTAAGCACTCCCCAGGAAGTCGCCATCGCTGACGTGAGAAAAGCTGCCGATATGTTCAGGAATGAGCAGATCAATATCCCTATTCTCGGCCTGGTTGAGAACATGGCTTACTTCATTCCTGCAGACATGCCTGATAAAAAGTACTTCATTTTTGGAAAAAGCGGCTGTAAGAAATTTGCAGAAGACCTGAAGATCCCCATTCTTGGCCAGATACCCATTGAACCTGCGATTGCTGATTCCGGTGATTCCGGGAAGCCCGTTGCAGCTTATGATAACACTGCCTCTGGCCAGGCGTTTGCCAAGCTTGCCGAAGCAGTCGCACAGCAGGTGGCTATTTCGAACTCCATCAGGGAAGTGTTCGGGAAATGATGCTTTTTACTATCTTTGTCCCCTCAAACATTGAAACAATGATCGATTTAGAACTCGAAAATAAAGTAAAAAACGTTATAGAACAGATACGTCCTTACCTTCAGGCCGACGGTGGCGATGTGGAATATGTTGATATGACCGACGAAAAGGTCGTGAACCTGAGGCTCCTTGGAATGTGCGGCAACTGTCCCCATTCACAGATGACCCTGAAAAACGGTATCGAAGCAGCCGTGATCCGCGCTATCCCTGAGATAAAAGGAGTGGAATCGGTCCAGACAATCTAATCAGGATAGGTATTTCCCTACAATAGGCATACGCCGGCCCATCCCGAAAGCTTTTGGGGAAACCCTGAGAATGGGTGGTGTCTGATACCTTTTGTATTCGTTAGTATTTACGAGTTTCAGTATCCTTTTAACAATTTTTTCATCGAAACCCGCCAGGATCAACTCCCTGGGGCCTTTCCTTTCTTCGATATACTTCAGTAATATTTTATCGAGTATATTGTATTCGGGCAAAGAATCCGAATCCTTCTGATCGGGCCTCAGCTCAGCAGAAGGTGGTTTATCTATTGAATTCTGAGGGATGATCTCTTTCTCACGGTTGATGTAATGCGCCAGTTCATACACCTGGGTTTTATAAACATCTCCAAGCACCGACAAACCCCCGCACATATCTCCGTAAAGAGTGCCATAACCCACTGCAGCCTCGCTTTTATTGGATGTGTTCAATAAAATATAACCGAATTTATTTGACAGGGCCATAAGAATGACAGCACGGACCCTAGCCTGTATGTTCTCCTCGGTGAGGTTGAAAGGCTGATCACGAAACTGAGGTTCAAGGCTGGTTTCAATAGCGTTGAATGATTCCTGGATTGAGATGGTTTCACGCTCAACACCCAGGTTTTGCGCGAGTCCTTCTGCGTCGCTGATGCTATGTTCTGAAGAGAATTTTGAAGGTAGAAGAACTGCCTTTATATTTTCCCTGCCCAGGGCTTCAGCAGCCAGGACAAGGGTAACGGCTGAGTCGATACCCCCCGACAAGCCCAGTATGGCTTTCGAAAATCCCATTTTATGAAAATAATCCCTGATACCCATAACCAGGCCGTCATGGATCAGCGAGATGACAGATTCACTTAAAGGACTTTTCACATACCCTGTCTGCAGTGCCTGGCTGTCAAATACCCTGAAATCCTCCTCAAACCTTTTCAGGCTGCCAACCAGAGTGCCGGCAGGATTGATCACCATCGACCCTCCGTCGAATAAAAGCTCTGTGTGACCGCCCACCTGGTTTACATAGAACAAAGGGATGCCGTATGTCATGGCGTTGCGTTTAAGGACATTAAACCTGTCAACCGGCTGGGAATAATGAAAAGGTGAAGCCGCGATATTAATGATCATATCAGGATTCAACTTCAGGAGCTCGTCCATGGGATTCCTTACATAGAGGGGGTCGTCGGTGATATTCCAGAGATCCTCACAAATGGTCACTGCTATCCGGCTCCCCTGGTACTCCACAATCTCATATGGCAGGCGGTTTGGCTCGAAATACCGGTATTCGTCAAACACATCATAATTCGGGAGAAGCGTTTTGTGGCTAAGGGATTGGATCCTGCCATCCGCAAGAAAATAAGCAGAGTTATACAGGGGTTTCCCTTTGTCGGCCGGGTTCACCGAAGGGCTGCCGACGATAGCGGCAATGCCGGTGCACTCTTCTGCTATCCGCAGTATACCCTTATAACATTTTTCAATAAAATCGTCAAACTCCAGGAAATCACGGGGAGGATATCCGCACACAGACAACTCTGCAAAAACAACCAGATCGGCGCCGCCGGCTTTTGCCCTGGCAATGCCTTCAAGGATCCCGGCCACATTTTTATCAAAGTCGCCGATACGGTAATTCAACTGGGCTAACGCAATTTTCATGGTTAAAACATTACTCCGAGATTCAGCTCGGCATAGTTCAGGTAAGCTTTCTGGTTAAGCGTTGAAACTTCATTATATCCTTTTAAAACGTTATTCAGGCTGTTACTGTATCCAAGCCCGAAAAATATCCTTGTCGACTGGTCCAGGTAGACCTCCGACCCCAGCCCGATGAGTATGGATTCCCTGATGGTGGTTGTCTGGTAGGTTATACTTGATTTTTCGCTTTCCGTATACCCGTTATTACCCGTGAAGTCATTCTTTGCACTCGCACTTATCCTGAAATCAGTTCCAAATCCTATTTGTCCGAAAAACGAAAATTTTCCGAATTTTTTAGTGAACATTTTGACCATCACGGGGATCTCAAAATAGAAAAAATTCATCGAACTGTTTGTTGTGCCTTTAACTTTTCCTGCCAAACTATCGGGGAAGCTGAGTTTCCCTCCTAAAAGCATCATGTTAAAACCTGTTGAAAATGCATAATGCTCTGCAAAGTATACATCAGTAACCAACCCAAGGACACCACCCAGTTTCACCCCGTTTGAATTGTAATCTTTAGTGCCTGGTGACATAAATGAAATGTCGGGGGCGAATTTCAATCCCAGTTTAACATCCCCAAGTTTCTGTGCATGGATAACCTGAACTGAGACCAGGCAAATGACTGCAAAACAAAGTAATTTCTTTATCATGATTTTCCTTGGTTTATCCCTAAAAAACAAATTTAAAGATTTAGGAATGCGCAGCTTCCCCATTTTCAATAATTTTATCCAAAAATAATCAACCATTTATGACGTTTGTTTGTGTATGAAGCAATTACCTGTTCTGTTGATCTTTATAATGATCTTCTGCGGATGTGGACGCAGGAGTAATATGGATGCTGATGTTTCCAAGATCGACTGCCCGCCTGTAAAAGTTCAGCGTTATGACCTTGACCTGTTCAATGCCAATACAACAGGCTTCAGGGATGATGTGACGAAGTTGCTTCCAAAATACAGGCTGTTCCTGGGCGACAGCCTGGCTTCACCTTCAAAGCTTGCCTCCTTAAAGGAATATCTTGATAATCCTCGCAACCAGGATCTTATTAAAGCAGTACGTCTGAAATACCCCGAGGTAAATGACATCGAACAAGGACTCACCGGGGCCTTTAAACATTTCAAATATTTTTTCCCATCATTCAGGATTCCCCGTGTTTACGCCTATATCTCCGGAGGGGATTATGAATATCCTGTTCAGTATTCCGATTCGGTATTGCTGATCGGCCTCGACAACTATCTCGGCAAGGACTATGCCCCGTACAAGGCCGACGGGGTTCCTTTGTACAGTACTGATCGTATGGATGAACGGTACGTGGTCCCCGACTGCGTGCGCCTTCTGGCCAATTCAAATTTTCCTGTTGAAACCGGCGGAGGCAGCCTGCTTGACGTAATGGTGGAATCAGGAAAAAGGCTTTATATCCAGGATGCTATTCTTCCCCAAACCCCCGACAGGATCAAGATCGGCTTTACCCAGGCCCAGTACGACTGGATCAAAAAAAATGAATTCCAGGTATGGGCGGCGATCATTGAAAATCATATGCTTTATTCCAACGATGGCCGTATTATCAGGGTGTTCACTTCCGACGGGCCCTTCACTGTTGAATTCGGGAAGGAATCTCCTCCCTTGCTCGGCAATTGGATCGGCTGGCAGATCGTGAAACAATATATGGAAAGAAACCCCGATGTTGCCATTGAACGTCTTCTGAAAGAAAAAGATTCCCAGAAGATCCTTGCAGGTTCAAAATACAAGCCTGAAAAATAATTTCTTTTTTTATATCACTTTTTGGCGGATGGCGGATTAAGTTATATTAATCCTTTGCCATGCTGGTCAAAACATACGGATGTGCCATTATAGGGATCCAGGCCCTGCTGATCACAATAGAAGTCAATATCGACCAGGGCATACAGTTTTTTATGGTCGGCCTGCCCGACAATGCTGTAAGGGAAAGCCATCAGAGGATCGAGTCGGCCCTGAAGAACAACGGATTTAAGATCCCGGGTAAAAAGATCGTCATCAATCTCGCTCCAGCCGACATACGCAAGGAAGGTTCTTCTTACGACCTTCCAATTGCAATGGCTATTCTTGCCGCTTCGGAGATGATCAGGACCGACAAACTCGAGAAATATATGATCATGGGGGAACTTTCCCTCGACGGCAGTTTGCTGCCGGTCAAAGGAGCTTTACCGATCTCGCTGGAAGCCAGGCGCAGCGGATTTAAAGGACTGATCCTGCCGGCCGGGAATGCAAAAGAAGCAGCGGTTGTCGATGATATTGAGGTATACGGGGCAGGCAACATAACCGAGGTAATAAAATTCTTTAACGGCGAGGGAACACTGGGCCGCAGCAGGGTGGATATAAGGGCCGAGTTCGAAAATGAAAGAGGGAATGCGGCATTGGATTTTGCAGATGTAAGGGGGCAGGAGAACATCAAACGGGCGTTGGAGATAGCAGCAGCCGGGGGGCATAACGTTCTTTTGATTGGTCCGCCGGGAGCGGGAAAGACGATGATGGCCAGACGCCTTCCGTCTATCCTGCCTCCCCTCATTCTGCAGGAAGCACTGGAAACGACCAAGATCCATTCCGTGGCAGGCCGGCTTAACGGTTCCGGCCCCCTGGTCACGGCCAGGCCATTCCGTTCGCCTCATCATACCATTTCCCAGGTCGCCCTGGTTGGGGGTGGCAGCATCCCCCGCCCGGGGGAAGTTTCCCTGGCACATCATGGAGTGCTGTTCCTTGACGAGTTGCCCGAATTCAGCAGACAATCCCTTGAAGTGTTGAGGCAGCCAATGGAGGACAGGGTCGTTACAGTTTCCCGGGCCAGGGTATCTGCTACCTATCCTGCAAGCTTTATGCTGGTCGCAGCCATGAATCCCTGCCCATGCGGGTATTATAATCATCCTCAAACACCCTGCCAGTGTAATCCGGGCATTATCCAGAAGTACCTGCATAAAATTTCGGGCCCTCTGTTCGACAGGATTGATATACAGGTAGAGGTAGTTCCTGTCCCTTACCGTGACCTTCGGGATCAGCCATCCGCCGAAAGCAGTAATGATATGAGAACCCGGGTTGTCCATGCAAGAAAGCGGCAGGAATCGAGGTTTAAGGGATCCCGTGGGGTATATTCAAATTCCCAGATGAACCCCAGGCAGTTACGACAGTTTTGCAGGATTGACGAGGCCTCCCAGATGCTTCTGAAGAATGCGATGGATAAACTTGGGTTATCGGCCCGGGCGTATGAACGTATTCTTAAGGTAGCCCGAACGATAGCTGATCTGAACAATACCGAAGAAATTACTGCTTCAGATTTGGCGGAAGCTATTACCTACCGCTCGCTGGACCGGGAAAACTGGGGAAGGTGATCAAAGGTACAGATCGGCAATTACGAAACAGGCATAGATCACCGAAGCAATGCCGTTCAGAGTGAAGAAAGCCAGGTTGACCCTCGAGAGGTCGTTTGGTTTGACGAGGACGTGCTGGTAGATGATGAGGGCGGTATAAACAGCCATTCCCGCCCAGTAAATCCTGCCGAAAGGGCCAATAAAACCAGCGGTGACAAGAAAACCAACCGAAATAACATGAAATACAATAGAAAGGAGAAGGGCATTCCTGCTGCCCAGAAAAACAGGGAGGGATTTTAATCGCTCCGACTCATCAAAATCAACGTCCTGCATGGCATAGATGATGTCGAAACCGGCAACCCAGAAGATGACCGAAAAAGAAAACAAGAGAGGCAGTATGGCAAAATGGGCTGTGACGGCGATATAAGCTCCGATCGGCGCCAGGGAAAGCCCAAGGCCAAGGAAAACATGAGAGAGTGATGTAAAGCGTTTGGTGAGGCTGTATCCCAGCACCACAATCAAGGCGACCGGTGATAGCAGGAAGCAAAGTATATTCAGAAAGTATGCTGCTGCCATGAACAGTATGGCGTTAAGGACAATAAAAGCCAAGGCTGCAGGCCGGCTGATGATGTTCTTGGGGAGCTCACGGGCTGCGGTGCGGGGATTCTTACCGTCAAATTCAACGTCAGCGTACCGGTTGAATGCCATGGCCGCGTTTCTTGCAAAAAGCACGCATAAGAGGACCAGCAGAAGATCTCTCAGGCTGATCACCGATCCTTTTTCTTTAAATGCCAGGAAAAGTCCGATCATTGCAAAAGGCAAAGAAAACAGGGTGTGATGGATCTTCACCAGAGAAAAATAATTACCGATCTGTTCAAATTGTTTCTGCACTTTCCTATGTTATGATTACCGGCACTTCCTTTATCCGGTGAAGGAGAATATTGAGCCAGGATGTTTCCCGGGTTAATACGGAATATTTTATGCAAAATTATAAAAACTGCTTACCAATTCGCAAATCAGGCAAAATGGATATGCCGAAGTGTAACTTCAAGCCACAATAATCGTCAAAAGAATTGGTTATATTTTCTATGGGCAGGGTTAAAGATTCAGTTTCATCCTACATCAGGTATCGTTTTTCGGTTCAGTCAAAATTCAGTCTGCACTCCCCGTTTATCTATAAATTCTGGGCGGATGTACTGAAGGATGATACACGTTATCCTGCATACAGTACCGTTAAACAGCTCAGGAAAGAATTGTTAAGGGATGACAGGATCATCCACCAGGTTGATTTCGGTGCCGGACAGACAGGCCGGCCTCAGGACGGCAAAACAGTCAAAGTAAAGGGCATTGCACGCAACTCCGCCGTTTCGGCCGCCAAGGGCAGGTTCCTGTACAAGCTTGTGAAATTTAACCAGCCTTCGGGCATTCTTGAACTCGGTACATCACTGGGAATCAGTGCATTGTATATGTCGGAAGCCGCCCCGAGGGCAAATATTCAAACTATCGAAGGCTGTCCCGAGACGGCTGCGATCGCCCGTTCCAATTTTGAAAAGGCAGGGAAACAGAACATCAGCGTCATAACAGGCAGCTTTGACGAAAAACTTCAGGATGTTTTACGGCTGATGCCGAAACCTGACCTGGTGTTTATAGACGGGAACCACCGCAAGGAGCCTACTGTAAAATACTTTGAAGAATGCCTGCCGCATCTTCATGCCGGTACCATTGTGGCCATGGATGATATCCATTGGTCGAAGGAGATGGAAGAAGCCTGGAAAACAATAATCGCACACCCCAAAGTAAAGGTCAGTGTTGACCTGTTTTACCTTGGTGTAATATTTTTTCGCGAAGAACTTAGTAAAGAAGATTTTGTACTACGATTTTAACCTTTTATCTTTGATCCATGGAAAAAGAGATCATTCGACTTGAGAACATTGTAAAGAACTACAAAGTTGGAACGGTAGTGGTTGAGGCCCTGCGCTCCATTTCCCTTGTCATACGTAAAAATGAATTCGTTGCTATCATGGGGCCTTCGGGTTCCGGAAAATCAACACTGATGAACATACTGGGCTGCCTTGATACAGCGACCAGCGGAAATTATATGCTGAACGGTCATGATGTCAGTAAAATGGACGACAACAACCTGGCAGAGATCAGGAACCGCGAAATCGGCTTTGTATTCCAGACCTTTAACCTGCTTCCCCGTTCCACAGCTCTTGAGAATGTCATGCTGCCCCTGATCTACGCGGGATACGGAAAAGCCAAACGTATAGAAAGGGCGTCGGATGTAATCGAGGAAGTGAAACTCACTGACCGTATGACCCATAAGCCGAATGAACTTTCGGGAGGTCAGCGCCAGCGTGTTGCTATTGCCAGAGCCCTGGTGAACGACCCTGCGATCATTCTTGCTGATGAGCCGACGGGTAACCTGGACTCAAAAACCTCTATCGAGATCCTGGGACTGCTGGAACAGATCCATAAGAAAGGAAATACGGTGATTATTGTGACCCATGAAGAAGATATCGCATTGCATACGCACAGGATCATCAGGCTTCATGACGGGAATATTTCATCCGACCAACAAAATAAAAATATTAAGACCATTGCCGACTACCAGTTTGCATAGGTCTTTGCATTAACTCTCCTGCATGGTAAAAGAATTTAATTACAAAAAACTTTTCGACTCGTTTAACCGCCTGAACATCATGGTTATTGGTGATGTAATGGTGGATTCATATCTCTGGGGAAAAGTTGAGAGGATCTCACCCGAAGCACCCATCCCAATCGTTGCTTTGCGAAAACGCGAGAACAGGATGGGAGGCGCAGCCAATGTTGCTATGAATATCAGGGCTATGGGTGCTAAACCAATCTTATGTTCGGTGATAGGCACCGACGACAAAGGGGATATTTTCCTTGAGTTAATGAAGAAGGAAAAGATGGATGCTTCAGGGATTGTAAGGAGCCAGAGAAGGATCACTACAACCAAGTTCAGGATCTTCGGAAACACATACCAGATGCTTAGGGTTGACGAAGAAGAGGATGACGACCTGGTTCACGCCGACTATCTGACCCTTTCGAGGGTTATAGACCGTATCCTTGAAACCGAGAATATCCATTGCATCATTTTCCAGGATTACAACAAAGGTGTTCTTACACCCAAGCTCATTCAGGAAGTAATTAAAAAAGCCAGAAAAAGAAACATACCAACCGCTGTTGACCCCAAGAGAAAGAATTTCGAATCCTTTGCAAATGTGACCCTGTTCAAGCCAAACCTGAAAGAGCTTAAAGAAGGTCTGAAGATCGAGCTGGACGCCGACGACCGTTCGGCGATTATTGAGGCAGCACAGTCTCTCAGGGAAAAATTGAAATGCGATTATTTGATGACTACCTTGTCGGAACATGGGATGCTGATGAGCATGAGGGATAAACTGGACCAGAAGAGCCTCTTTATTCCGGCCCATGTGAGGTCGATCTCTGATGTAAGCGGGGCAGGGGACACTGTGATAGGAGTGGCTTCACTATGCCTGGCCAGCCAGCGCCCACCATACGAAATTGCATATATTTCCAACCTGGCGGGCGGGCTGGTATGCGAGGAAGTCGGGGTGGTTCCCATAAGCAAGGACAAACTTCTGAAAGAAGTCATATCGTTGTTGTGACAATGGACCGCGATGCCGATGTCATTATTTCAGGCGCCGGCCCGGCCGGAACCATGGCCGCGTATCATCTTCAGAAATCAGGTTTCAGCACTTTAATCCTGGAAAAATCCACCTTTCCCCGGTATAAAGTTTGCGGGGCGGGCCTCACGCACAAGATACTATCCCTGTTTCCATTTGATATCAATCCGGTGATCCATACCACCGTTCATTCATTTCGGTTTTCTTCAGGTTTTGCTGATGTTTTCACAAGGAGCAGTGAACTCCCTTTAATGTATTGCACCATGAGGGATGAGCTGGATGCATATTTACTTGACAAAGCTCTGGAAGCCGGGGCCAGGGTTATGACCTCCGAAAAAGTCAGTAGTGTTGAACAGGATAGTGATGGTATTCATGTGAGGACCGGGAAAGGGGAATACCGCGCTTTATATCTGATCGGCGCCGACGGGGCGTCAAGCCTTGTGGCACGGACATTTGGACTGAATAAGCATATTGAATGGGGGATGGCCTGGGAAGCTGAAGTCAGGTCTACAACGGAGATGATTGACCGGTACAAGGATACAGTGTTTCTTGACTGGGGCAGCTTCCCCGGGGGCTATGCCTGGATATTCCCCAAAAAAGATCATTTTTCAATCGGTATTGGCGGGCCGGCTCATATGGCCCGAAGGATGCCCGGGTACTATGCTGATTTTATCGCCGGCTGCGGTATACCTGTTGTTGAGACAATATCAAACCGTTCACATCCATTGCCTGTGCGAACCCGAGCGGCGACTTTCCATTCCGGAAGGGTCCTGGTGACGGGTGATGCTGCCGGGCTCACCGATGCACTCACAGGTGAAGGGATATATTGGGCGGTGAAAAGCGGCATCATCGCCTCTGATGTCCTAAAGGACAGGATGGAAGGTAAAATTTCCGACCTTGCAGCGTTTTCGTTAAGGATCAATGCAGAGATCATACCCGAGATGATGGAAGCTGTAAATATTTCTGCACTTTTCAATACCTTGCCACTGAAAATTCATCATTGGGTGCGAAACAGCGATAGGGTCTGGAAAGCATTCGGCAAAGTTCTGCGCGGAGAACGATCCTTCGCTGACGTTCCCCTGGCTTTCGGCAAATGGCGATTTTTATGGAAACCGGTTTGTTTACTGGCTTCAGTCATCAGCAAGCAAAAGGAAAAACAATTCATGAGACATGCCTGAAAGTAACAAAACGGTACTGGTCACAGGGGCGGCGAAAGGACTGGGGAAGGCGCTTGCACTGATATTTCTTTCCAGGGGATGGAAGGTTGTTGCAGCCGATCTTGAAGCTCCGGTTTATAGCGATTCTCAGAGTTCCCGGACCTTCGAAAACCTGCCTGACCGGAAGGACTGTTTCATCCCTGTTACGATGGATGTCACTTCGGATGATAGCGTGGACTCGGCCCTGTCCTTTATGAAAGCGGCTGATATCATGCTTGACCTCATTGTTAACAATGCCGGTATCGACAATTATTTCCTGTTATCCCAGGCACCATTAAGTGAATTCAAACAGATTTTCGAAGTGAATGTTTTCGGGGCGTACCGGGTGAACCGGACATTTCTGCCGCTGGTTCGCAAGCCCGGAGGGAGGATCATTCATATTGGAAGCGAAAGCCTCAACCTTACCATGCCTTTCATGGCGTATCCCTTGTCGAAGAAACTGGTCGAGGGGTATGCAAAAGCCTTGAGGCAGGAACTGAGATTTTACGGGATCGATGTCGTGGTGATCAGGCCGGGTGCTATCAATACGGATCTTCTGAAAACCGTGTCGGGGCTTGCAGGTAAGAAAGGAGCAGGAAAGAAAATCGATCCCCTGGAAACCGCTTTTAATGCCTTTGCCTCACAGGCTTCAAAAGAGATCGGGAAGGTGATTAGCCCTCAACAAGCTGCTGAATTTATTTACAGGGTGTCTGGTATCCCCAAACCAAAAGCCGTTTACAGGATCAACAATATGCTTCAGCTTAGGATAGCAGCACTTTTACCATTCAGCTTCCTGGAGAGGGTTGTGTACAAACGACTTAGCAGGGCCAGGATATGAAAAGCCCAGGTGGCATATGGATTAATCTTGGGATACTTCTGGTCATTCTGCTGTCTTTTTTTACCTTTTCTGAAAACTTCTTTCCCCTTCTGAATTCCGATATGGCAGTGAACATCCTGATGACGCCCTCGTTTTCATTGCCTCATGATATCTATTTCTGGGGACAGGACCGGTCGGGGAATCTGATCCCGGTTATTGCGCATTTGCTTTATGCTGTGACAGGCTGGCAGCCGGTGCTCATTGTCTCCCTGGTGCATTATCTTATCCTTGGTACCGGGTTCTTGGCACTGACCCGTTTTGTGAAAAGCGCTTACGGAAGGGCTGTTCTTGCCCTGGTATGGTTTTTCCCGCCATGGCACTTCCTGGAGTTTCTGCTTATACTTTACGGGATCCAGGCAAGTTGTGTTATCCTGGCCCTGAACTTTCTCAACCGCTCGTTCAGCACCAGAGGGCAATGGAAATGCATGATATGGCTCTCGCTGAGCTGTATAGTTTTCATACTTGCTATCTGGGTCTCAGATATGGCGCTTATAAGTTTACTGGCCTTGCTCCTCATGGCCTTGTTGTATTTCCTGGCTTCGCGCAAGGATCAAGAACAGCTGCTTTCCTGGCGGGGAATGCGGATTCCGGGCCTGTTAATACTGGTTTGGGCTGCTGCCGGATTCGTTGCTCTGCATTATGCCAAGAATGTTTCAACCCCGGTCACGGCTTATAATTCCGGGTTTCTTGCCCCTTTCCCGGGCATAATCTCGAATCTGAACATTGTCCTGGACTCGGTAATCAGGGTCTTTTTGTTTTCTTCAGAAAGCAGTATCGAAAGCGTGTTTGCATGGGGACTTTTACTGAGTCTCCTGTTCATGTTCTTTGCTAAGCCAAGGCAGTTAAAGACCTGGCCCGGAATATCCCGCAATCCATGGTTTTACTTTTTTCTTTTCGAAGCGATCCTCACTCTCATTTTAGTCCTGTCATCCGGCTGGGTTGCCGCTAACGGAGCCGGAAGAAGGTATTTCACCACCTTCGTGATGTCGTCGTGGATCTGCCTCGTATTATGGCTTGAGAACCTGCCCCAAAACAGGATGAAGAACCAATTCAGATTTATTATCCTTATCGTCGTGATCATCGGTTCTTTAAGCGGAAGTATCAGGTTTTATTATCCCCGGGTCAGGCCTTCCCGTATCCGGGTGATATCGGCCCTGAAGCATATGGGCCAAATTGGAATCATTGCCGAGTACTGGAATGCCTATATGGCGGCGAGCACTGACCCATTGAATATCAAGGCGACACCCCACGATAAGGATTTTGTTCGCAATCCCGATCTTGCTATCGAGGTTTTAAAGCAGCCAAAGATCTACCTTGTCAAAGACGGATGGCTTGATTCTTTTCCTGATACGATAATACAGTTTGGCCGGACCCTTAAGAAAAAAGGCGGAAGCATCCACCTTGCCGATGCCTGGCTGAACAGGTATGAAGTTATCAAATGAAAACCCCGGGAGAGATTGACAATCCCGGGGTTTCCTGATTAAGTCAGACGAGCAGGTTGAGTATCCTGATTTAACGATGAATTCAGTTTAATCTACATTCTTGTGCAGAAATGAGTTTTCAGAGCGTATCTCAATGCTTTTATCTGCCGATTCACCCAGGGAGTAAGTCGGGGCACTGGGTTCCGACGACGGGGTTACATCCAGCAGGTCTACATTCCTGCGTTTATAAGCCGGTACAACTTCCAGTTCGTAAATATTACTGGGGTCAATAGGGGTATGGTTCTTGAGCTTTTCACTAAGGGCTCTCAGTTTATTTACTCTTTCGTTTGCTCTGCGGTCATGATCATCCTGTGAAGGATGTTCTGAAGGCTGGGTTCTGATATAGGGTTCGGGTTCTTCAGCTTTGTGAGAAACAACCTCATTGACAAGTTCTGGTGATTGAATGCTGACAGTTTCGCTGACGATGGTCTCGGGTTGAATGAAAATCTGGGGGTTCTCAAGCGTGAATTCTACAGAACGGGGAGAAGTATCGGCGCTGAGTTCGATTGAGGTTTCCATTGCAAGTTCCGGCTCCACAGTTAAAGGTTCGGCAATCATAGTCTCAGGCTGGGGAGTACCCAGTGTGATCCCGTCAAACTTTTCTTCCGTAACAGGTGAATGTATGAACGGCCGGGGTTCGATGAACCGTTTTTCAAGTTTGGGTTCGATTTTCTGCCCGTACAGTTCATGAACTTTTACATCCTGGGGCCTGGCCGGATCTTTCTGGCGATGTTCCGGGTCGAAACCTGTGGCAATAATAGTGACGCTGATGTTATCAGCAAGGTTCTCATCGGTACCGGTACCCCAGATGACTTCAGCAGAGGACTTGGTCTTGCCCTGGATATAATCGGTAATCTCGGTCACCTCATCCATAGTGATCTCGTCGGTGCCGCTTGAGATATACAACAGCAGGTTGTTAGCTCCTTCAATATCATTGTTGTCGAGCAAAGGTGAGCTTAAGGCTTCTTCAACAGCATGAAGGGCCCTGTTTTCACCACCGGCCACACCAGTGCCGAGCAGCGCTACCCCGCTATCCCTCATCACTGTTTTAACATCTTCAAAATCCACATTGATATGGCCTGTGACCGTAATGATTTCAGCGATGCCTTTGGCTGCCGTGGTTAGAACGTTATCAGCCTTCTTAAATGCAGCACTAAGCCTTAGGTCGCCGCATAGTTCCCTGAGTTTGTCGTTGCTGATGATAAGTAACGCATCAACCTGTTTCTTAAGCTGCTGAAGTCCTTCCTCGGCATATTGTTTGCGCTTTCTTCCTTCAAAAGCAAAAGGAATAGTTACAATACCAACGGTGAGAATATCAAGTTCCTTAGAGATCTGTGCAATAACAGGAGCAGCGCCGGTTCCGGTTCCTCCTCCCAAGCCTGCTGTAATAAAGAGCATTTTCGTTCCCTTGTCCAGTATAGCCCTGATATCAGCAGCATTCTCGAGAGCTGCATTTCGCCCTACCGAAGGAACCGCTCCTGCTCCAAGTCCGCTGGTCAGGTTAGCTCCCAGCTGAATTTTGGTGGGGACAGGACTGGATTCCATCGCCTGGGCATCGGTGTTACATATTATGAAATCCACCCCTACTATACCTTGGTTGAACATATGGGTAACAGCGTTACTGCCACCACCGCCCACACCTATAACTTTTATTATAGATGATTGGTTTTTAGGGAGATCGAACTTTAAAATTTCGCTCATGTCTCTAATGATTAGATCCGTTTAAAATTAAATAATTGGACTGGTCGTTTTTTTCCGATTCATTTTATTTATTAACATGTTGATTGTTAATAGCGGGTTTATTCAATATCCTCTTCAAATAATCCTTTGATTTTATCAAGGAATAACTCTGGGAAAGAGCGTCTCACCCTGCCAGGATCCTTAACTTTCTTCACTTTTACTTTCTTTTGTTTCCCTTCCTCTATCTTTGGTTCTTCAGGTTCTTCTTCAATTTCTTTTAGTTTTTCCTGTTCCTTTTCATAGCGTTCAATGCCGATCTCGACCAGGCCGATGCCGGTTGCATACATGGGGCTGGCCATTTCGGGAGGGATCTCATTGCTGAGATGCTCGTTAGGGTAACCGATACGCGTATCAAATCCTGTGATGAATTCGGTAAGCTGGGCAATGTGTTTCAGCTGTGCACCGCCTCCGGTAAGGACAATCCCGCCGAGCAGCTTTTTCTCATAACCAGAGTTTTTGATCTCATAGTAGATATGCTCGATGATCTCTTCCATGCGGGCCTGGATGATGCTGGCAAGGTTCTTCAGGCTGATCTCCTTGGGGGGACGGCCGCGGAGTCCAGGAATGGCCACAATCTCTTCCTCTTTGTTCTCACGTGCCAGGGCAGATCCGAATTTTATTTTCAGTTCTTCGGCATGTTTCTTAATGATTGAGCATCCTTCCTTTACGTCATCTGATATGATCTCTCCTCCTAGCGGGATCACGGCTGTGTGCCGTATGATCCCCTCATGGAAGATGGCAATATCGGAGGTCCCGCCTCCAATGTCGACAAGCACGATGCCTGCTTCTTTTTCATCTTCGCTTAGCACGGCATCAGCAGAGGCGATAGGTTCGAGGATCAGTTCCACAACTTCAAGACCGGCTTTACGGACGCACTTATAAATGTTTTTTGCCGCAGCGGTCTGCCCGATTATGATATGGAAGTTAGCTTCAAGCAGCCTGCCGTTCATGCCTTTTGGCTTCGAAATTCCATGTTCCCCGTCAATACTGAATTCCTGTGCGATAACATCCAGGATCTCTTCTCCAGGGTTCATGTTCAGGTTATACATGCTGTTACACAACTTGTCGATATCCTCCTGGCTGATCTCACTGTCGAAATTCTCCCTGATCATGCTGCCTCTGTGTTGCAGGCTTTTAATGTGCTGTCCTGCAATACCAACATTCACATATTTAATGTCCACACCCGATTTTGAAGAGGCTTCTGCCACAGCTTCACGGATCGACTGGACCGTGTTTTCAATATTGGCTACCACACCCCTTTTTACACCTATACTTGGAACCTTCCCATAGCCGAGGATTTCTATTTTTCCATGTTCGTTTTTACGCCCGACGATAACGGCGATTTTTGTTGTTCCTATGTCGAGACCGACGATAATACCTGAGTTTTTCATATGCTACTGAAGTTTTGAACAAACCACTTGATTTCTGTATTTTATATTGATATAGTTATATTTATTCCATCCCATAACATTGAGCCCTTTTTTATAAAAAGCCAGTAGTTTTTTGAACTTTTCATCAAGGTTGTCGGCCCGTCCAAGCATGATCACATGATTCCCAACCTTTGGCACCAGTTCAAATTCTGCCAGAGGGGTGACATAGATCTGATCGATCTGTGCTTTCAGGAAGCGGTCCCGGTTGATATATAAGGCCAGCTTATAAAGTTCGAGCATCAGCGTATCGGCCGGCCCCAGGGTGTCGCCCATCATAGGAGTTTCTATCCTGAAATTCCTGTTTGCTGCATAAGAATGGGAGATGTTCCCATTTGCAACCAAAACCCTTGCAGGGAAAAAGGGGTTCGGCGGAAGGAGCCGGCCCGATTCGTCAATATAAAACGTTTCATACTTATTGTTAATGATCCTCAGGATAGGTTCCCTTTGTTTAATATCCACAAAGATGTTCCCGTCGAGGCTCTCATAGATGTGGACCTTTTCGACATAGGCCTGGGCTTTAATCATATGTTCAATCTGGCGGATATTTACCCAGCCAATTGGTTTTCCGCTGAGCTTGCCATTGCTTCTGCGGATCAGGGAATCGATGTCTTCCTTCGTGACCAGCTTGTCGGCCTTGCCGTAATCCATGGTTATATAGATGCGGTGGCAGGGTCTGTTATACTGCTCAAAACCGGTAAAACCAACTAAAACTCCTGCTCCCCCCACAAGCAATATCCATAAGGAAACATAAGCTATTTTCCAGAATTTCTTCATTTCTCAAATGCTTTTCTGATGGGTTTTACAAGCTGGTCAATATCTCCCGCACCAAGGGTTAACAGCACCGATGGTTTGCTTTGCTTCAGGTAATTTAAAAGCTTCGTTTTTGCTATCAGTGTTTTGTTTTCTATTTTTATATTATCCAATATTAATTCGCTGCTGACTCCTTTTATGGGTTTCTCCCTTGCCGGATAAATGTCGAGAAGTATCACTTCATCGAGGAGTCCCAGGCTGTCGGCAAATTCAGTAGCCAGGTCACGGGTTCTTGTGTATAAATGCGGCTGGAACACTCCAGTAATTTTCTTTCCGGGGTACATCTCTCTAACGGCTTCAATACAGGCTCTCAGTTCTTCAGGGTGATGAGCATAATCGTCGATAAACACAAACCCGGGTTTCCTGATCTGGAAATCGAATCTTCTTACAACCCCCTGGTAAGATTTCAGAGCTTTAGCGATCTGATTTCTGGCTAAGCCTGTGAGAAAAGCGGCAGTAGCAGCGGCAACGGCATTCTCAAGGTTGAAAAGTCCGGGCAACCCGAGAACCAAATCCGCCCACACATCATTAGGACTGCAAAAGTCAAAATGGTGAATCCCATTGCGGATCATGATCCCTCTTGCATTAAATTCCTTGCATCCCGTGGCTTTTGATGCTTTCTTCCTGTCAAGGGAATAAGAAAACACATTATATCCCGATGCTCTCAGGGGGTTTACCCTGACCTCCTGTTTGATGATAAGGGAACCCCCTTCCCTTATTTTTCCTGTGAACTCCTCAAATGACTTCAGCATTTCCTGGTGGGTATTATAGATGTCAAGATGGTCGGGATCTGCCGAAGTGATTATGGCAATATCGGGTGTGAGTTGAAGGAACGAACGGTCAAATTCGTCGGCTTCAACAACGCAGACAGCCGGTTTTGAACCGGATGTGTCAACCAGAAAATTGGTTCCGTAATTTTTCGAGATGCCTCCCAGGAAAGCAATATGTGGGATCCCTGAGCTCTTCAGAATATGAGCGATCAGGGTGGAGGTGGTTGTCTTCCCATGTGTTCCGGCAACCGCTATGGTAAAATAGTTTGAGGATATCATCCCAAGAACTTCCGATCTCTTCAGCATCCTGAACTTTTTCCTGAGAATGAATTTTAATTCTTTATTTTCTTTGGGGATGGCCGGAGTGTAAATAACCAGGTCAGTGTTTTTCGGGACAAGGTCCGGGTTTTCCTCAAAATGGATCTCCATCCCTTCATGTTCCAGCTGGTTCGTAAGGGCGGTAGAAGTTTTATCATAACCGCTAACCCTGGCTCCCAGATGCATGAAATACCTGGCCAGGGCGCTCATTCCTATCCCGCCAATCCCAAGAAAATATACCGATGAAAACTCCTGCGGTTTCATGTTCCTTTTATTCCTTTACGATGATTTGATCAATCCCAAAGCTTCGGAAGCGATCTTTTCAGCAGCTCCCGGAACTGCAAGTGAAGCTATGTTCCGTTTCAGTTCTTCCTGAAGGGATGCACTGGTGATAAGCAGATCCAGAGTTTTCCCAAGTTTTTCCACCGCCTCCTTGTCTTTTATCATCACAGCCGCTTTCCTGTTTACCAGAGCCATGGCATTTTTTGTCTGATGGTCTTCGGCCACATTGGGAGAAGGGATCAGTATGGCAGGCTTTCCGGCAAAACATAGCTCTGAGATTGCAATCGCCCCGGCACGGGATATTACCACATCGGCTGAGGCATAAGCCAGGTCCATGCGATCGATGAACGCATGAAGATGCACATCACTGTTTTCACCCGAGATCCCCGAAGTGGAAAGTTTGCTGTTGAGATTTTCAAAATAATATTTTCCGCATTGCCAGATCCATTGAAGACTGCCGGATGGCATCCTGGTCTGAAGACAACTGAGAACACTTTGGTTGATAGTGCCCGAGCCCAGGCTTCCACCAAGGACAAGGATTGTCGTTTTGTTTTCAGTAAGTCCGAAATGACCGAGGGCTTCATTTCGCTTTCCGTTTAGCCCTGCCAGGTCCTGCCTGATCGGGTTCCCGGTCAGGATCAGCTTTTCCTTAGGGAAATACTTCTCCATCCCTTCGTAGGCAACGCAGATCTTTTGAACTTTTCCGGCCAGTAAACGGTTGGTGACTCCGGGATATGAATTCTGTTCCTGGATGAGGGCCGGGACCTTCATAGCCACGGCGGTCCTCAGGACCGGCCCGCTGGCATAGCCTCCAACACCAATAACAACATCAGGCCTGAAACCCGAAACAAGTTTCCTGGCCCTGATCATGCTCCCTGCAAGTTTGAACGGGAAGACGAGGTTCTTCCAGGTCAACCTCCTCTGAAAGCCGGCAATGGTAAGCCCCTCAATGAGGTAGCCGGCTTCCGGTACCTTTTCCATCTCGAGCTTTCCCCTTGCGCCTATAAACAGGATATCAGCATCGGTCAGCTTCGCCCTTATCGCATTAGCAATGGCAATAGCTGGGAACACATGCCCCCCTGTACCTCCTCCGCTGATGATCACTTTCGTCATAATAACATTATCCTAAGCCGGAACAACTCCAGCAATATTGTTAACCCCATGGTCGGTCAGGATCTCAACTTCGGTGCCGTTTTGAGTGTCAATCTCCGTCATCCTGCTCACACTCAGAATAATCCCGATAGCGATACTGGTAAACCAGATTGAAGTTCCCCCCATACTGATAAGAGGTAGCGTCTGACCTGTTACAGGGAACAGGTTCACTGCAACGGCCATATTGATCATTGCCTGGAATACCATGCTGAATCCAATCCCCAGGGAGAGCAGGGCCCCGAAATTCCCCTGGCATTTTCCCGCTATCCTGATCACCCTGAAAAACAGGATCAGGTAAAGCAACATCACAAAACTGCCTCCGATAAGTCCGTATTCTTCTATTATAATTGCAAATATGAAATCTGAATACGGATGGGGCAGGAAATTTCTCTGGGTGCTTTTTCCCGGTGATTTCCCCAATATGCCACCCGACACTATAGCAATCTTTGCCTGGTCTACCTGGTAAGTGGCGTCGGCACTGGCCTTTTCATCATGAATAAAATGCTCGACACGTTTCACCCAGGTCTCTCCCCTGGGAAATAGATGGGGGAAGACAATGGCTATCGCGAAGATCAGAACAACAGATACAATCCCCAGCCCGATCAAAGAAAAAATGTATTTAAGACTGATACGTCCGATGAACATAAGAACTAGGCAGGTGACGAATAAAATCGCTGCGGTTGAAAAGTTTGCAGGTAGAATAAGGATAGTGACGGCGATGACGGGAAGTATCACCGGCAAAAACCCCTTTCTGAAATTCTCCACAAGTTCCTGTTTCTTGCTGAGTACCCTGGCAAGGTACATGATAAGGAACAGCTTCGCCATATCGGAACTCTGAAAAGTGAGGTTTACAATGGGTACTGTGAGCCAGCGGTTGGCTTCATTCAGGTTGGTCCCCGAAACAAGTGTAAAAGCCAGTAACGGGAATGTCAGTATCAGCCCGATCTGCGAGATCCTTGAAAAATAAGTATATTTTATCAGGTGGGTCAGGTACATCAGCCCGAATCCAAAACCAAGTATTAGCAGGTGCTTCATGAGGTAGTACTCGGTATTCCCATGCTGTTTCTTATAGGCCAGGGTCCCGGTCGAACTGTAAACAGCCAGTAATGAGAATATCGATAATATGACCACAACGATCCATATCACCTTATCTCCTTTTATATTTTTAAATAACCCGGCCATGCCTAATTTTATTAAAGGTGTTTGACTGCATTCCTGAACGCGATACCTCTTGCCTCATGACTGTCGAATATGGCATCTTCCTTGCATCCCGGGGAGAACAGGGCAACGTCTCCTTTCCTGCCCAGGTAATAAGCGGCTTCAACGGCTTCAGCCATGGTGTATGTGTCGGCAATAGGTATCTCTGAATCGGCGAAAGATTCATGGATGGAAATATTCCCTGGCCCAAGGCAAATGATGGCTTTGACCTTCTTTTCGATAACCGGTTTCAGGAACTCAAGTTCGGCATGACTGCTTCCTCCGCCCGCTATCCAGATCACGGGTTTTGACATGGTTTCAAGAGCAAACCACGCGCCGTTCAGGCTTACCGACATCGAATCGTTGATGAATTCTATCCCGTGGATATTGGCGACAAATTCCAGCCGGTGTTCTGTGTTGCTGAAATCGGCGAACCATTCCCTGAAACAGGCTTTCCGGGCCTCACGGATACGGCCTGAGACTGTCGAGGCCAGGTTGTCATAAACATTCGCGTTTCCTTGTAATGCCAGGGATTCTAAAGTCATTGTTTTGGGTTTTAGTGATATGTTGTTTCCTTTACTCTTATCCGACATCTGACATCCGACATCCAATATCAGATGCCGGATGACAGAGATCCTTATCTGATTTTTAATGTTACTATCGTCAGTACCGCCAGCATGATCCCTACGATCATGAACCGTATTACGATCTTGGCCTCATGGTATCCGAGCTTCTGGTAATGGTGGTGGAGAGGCGACATTTTAAAGATCCTCCGCCCTTCACCGAATTTCTTTTTTGTGTACTTGAAATAACTGACCTGCATCACAACGCTGAGATTCTCGACCAGGAATATCCCGCATAAAATAGGTATCAGGATCTCCTTGCGGATGATAATCGCGAAGACAGCGATGATACCTCCCAGTGCAAGGCTTCCCGTGTCGCCCATGAATACCTGTGCAGGGTAGGAGTTGTACCACAGGAACCCGATGCAGGCCCCGACAAAGGCGGCAATATAAATGGCAAGTTCACCGGTGTTCGGGATATACATTATATTCAAGTAACCGGCAATAATCGCATTGCCCGATACATAAGCCAATATGCCTAATGTGACCCCGATGACAGCCGATACGCCTGTCGCCAGCCCGTCGAGCCCATCGGTGAGGTTGGCACCGTTCGACACAGCTATGATGATGAATATGATAATGGGGATGAACACCAGCCAGGTGTACTTCACAGCTCCCGGGCCGATCCATGAAACCAGCCATGAATAGTCGAATTCGTTATGCTTTATGAAAGGGATGGTGGTTTTCATCGACTTTATTTCATCTTTTGAGAACAGCCTTCCTTTCTCCGAACCGGCTTCCACGTTGAAAATCTCCTGAGAAGGAACATAGGCCTGTTCCCTGATTTTTTCTTTTATTACGATCTGGCTATTGAAATACATGGTAAACCCGACGATCAGCCCAAGCCCGATCTGGCCAAGTACCTTGATCTTGCCAGGGAGACCTTTCTTGTCTTTCTTGAAAACCTTAATATAGTCATCCAGGAAACCGATCAGCCCCAGCCACACTGTGGCAACCAGCACCAGGATGATATAGATATTGAGGAGTTTTGCAAAAAGAAGTGTTGGGACAAGTATGGCGGCGAGGATGATAAGCCCTCCCATAGTTGGGGTTCCCTGTTTTGTTTTCTGTCCCTCCAGCCCCAGGTCCCTGACGGTTTCTCCAACCTGTTTTCTCCTGAGGTACTCGATCAGTGATTTCCCGATGATCATTGAGATGAAAAGGGAGGTGATCAGTGCAAAAGCCGCCCTGAAGGAGATAAACTTGAACAATCCCCCTCCCGGGAAATTAAACGCTTTATGCAGCCATGTAAAAAGATAGTACAACATAGGCTATGGTTTTTGCAGGAATAATTCTTTCACGACTTCCCTGTCATCGAAGGGATACTTCACTCCTTTGATCTCCTGGTAGGTTTCATGTCCCTTGCCCGCAATCAGGATGATGTCGTTATCGGCAGCCAGGGTCACAGCTGTTTTAATAGCCTGCCTGCGGTCGGCGATCACCAGAACCTTGCGGGCATCAGTAACTTCAATACCTTTAACCATCTCTTGCAGGATAGCTTCAGGCTCCTCAAACCTGGGGTTGTCGGAGGTAAGGATAAGCTGATCGCTGAGGCTTGCCGAGATCTTCGCCATAACAGGCCTTTTGCTGGTATCCCTGTTACCTCCTGCACCTACGACTGTGATCAGTTTTTCATTGTGATTGCGGATGTCGTTAATAGTTCCCAGTACATTCTTCAATGCATCCGGAGTATGCGCGTAATCAACGATCGCGGTGATGTTACCCGGACCAGGGATATAATTGAACCTGCCGTCAACAGGTTCCATGGTGCTCAGCAGGGTAAGTACCTGCAGGGGGTCCTGTCCCAGCAGAACAGCCGATGTGTAAACCGACAGGATATTGTACGCGTTGAAAGAGCCAATGAGGCGGAACCAAGCGTCATGCCCGTCGATGTTCAGATGCAGCCCGCTGAACTCATTATCCAGTATTTTGCAACGGAAATCAGCCATGGACTGCAGACTGTATGTATATTTTGTTGCCCGGGTGTTCTGCAGCATGACCAATCCATTTTTGTCATCCTTGTTCACCAGGGCAAAAGCTGATGAAGGTAAACTATCAAAAAAGCCCTTTTTAGCTTTAATATATGCATCAAAGGTCTTGTGATAATCCAGGTGATCATGGGTAAGATTTGAGAAAATACCTCCCCTGAAGTTCAACCCGGCAATCCGTTTCTGGTCAATGGCGTGCGAACTCACCTCCATAAAGCAGTATTCACATCCCTCTTCGCACATTTCTGCCAGCAGGCGGTTGATCTGGACCGGATCGGCGGTAGTATGGGTTGCCGGGACCTCACGCAGGTTTACCAGATTCTTTATGGTACTGAGCAGACCCGACTTATACCCGAGACCCGTGAAAAGGCGATGCAACAGGGTAACCGTGGTAGTTTTACCGTTGGTGCCGGTAATTCCTGCCAGCTGAAGTTTATGTGAAGGATGATCATAGAATGCCGAAGCCATCTCTCCCAAGGCCAAGGCACTGTCGGATGTTTTGATCCAGGTAACCAGGTTCGACAATTCAACAGGGCAGGATTCACACACTATAGCCGAAGCTCCCTTTTCAATGGCCATCCCTATGAAATCATGGCCATCGGAAACACTTCCCCTGATAGCAAAAAATACGTCGCCAGGTCCAACCTGCCTGGAATCAAACTGTAATGAACGTATCAGAATACCTTTATCACCCCTGCTTTCAAGGACCATTTCATCAGGCATTATCCGGTTCAGCGTCTTCATGTCTGTGATTTGACTTTAGCTTTCGGACCCTGAAGGTCAAGAACTACTGGCATGCCTTTGCTAACAAAGGTCCCCGGTTTTACACTCTGGCTTACAACCGAACCCCTTCCGTTTACCACGACATTCAGGCCCATTTGTTCCAGCAGGTATAAGGCATCCTTCAGACCCATCCCGCTTACGTCAGGCATCAGGTTACGGGAAATTGCCTCGGGATATAATACCACCCTGTTGCCGTCGGCTCCCATCTGGGTCCACTGCGATCTTACATCCAGCTTGCTGATGCTGTACCCGAGAGAATTATAGGCTTCGTTCAGGTCGGCCTGCAATCCGGCATGGGCGTAAGGTATCAGGCTGTTTACACTGTCTTTTTTAAAGGGGAAAAGGATGTCTTCCTGCTTGGCATAGAGCCTGTCGGAGATCTCCCTGAAAACAGGAGCTGCAACAGCTGCTCCGTAATATTTTCCTTTTTTGGGATCCACAATGACAACCATCATGGTATACCTTGGATCCTCAACAGGGAAAAACCCTACGAATGACCCTTTATACCGGATGTTCTTGGTCCCCTGGTTATACCCCCTGTTGTTTTGAGCCAGCTGGGCTGTTCCTGTCTTTCCTGCAATCCTGTACAAGGGGCTATTGATGGCTGTTCCTGTTCCGTGAAGGACTACTCCCTCCATCATGATCTTTGCCTTCTGAACCGTCGAGGGCGATACCACCTGGGGGTTTATGACCACAGGATCGAACTTTTTAACTGCCTGTCCGTTTCTAAGAATTTCCTTCACAAACAGGGGCTTGACCATCTTACCGTTATTTGCAATTGCGTTGTACAGGGTAATCAGATGGATAGGGGCCAGGGCAACTTCATATCCATAGGCTATCCAGGGCAGGGAAAGGTCGGACCAATACTTGCTTTTCGTATTCTTTATATATGGAGGTCTTTCCCCCTCAATCTGCAGGTTAAGCGGGCGATTGAGGCCGAGCCGGTATAATCCGTCGATAAACTTCTGGGGTTCGGCAGAATAGATACCGTAGATCATTTTTGCCGTGCCGACATTTGACGATTTCTCAAAAACCTGCTGGGCTGTGAGAGATCCCGCTCCCATATGATGGGAATCTTCAATTTTATGTCCTGAAAAGTATACAATCCCGTTCCCGATCGGTATCTGGGTGTCTAATTGAACCTTCTCATCATCAAGGGCAACCAGAAAAGACGCCAGTTTAAAAGTTGACCCGGGCTCGTTGCTTTCGCCGATGGCATAATTGAACACCTCTTCATAACTGCCTTTTTTAGTCCGGCCCAGGTTGACCATTGCTTTGATATACCCTGTTTTCACTTCCATGACGACCAGGCAGCCATGATCGGCGCTATCGGAGATGAGTTCCCTGCGGAGAGCCTCTTCGGCCATGTCCTGGAGCTCAATGTCAATGGTGGTTACAATATCCAAACCGTTCTGGGGTTCGACCTGGCTGTCAATATCAACCGGCATCCAGTTACTACCGCCTGTCCGACGCATCATCCTGGATCCCCCAACACCCTCCAGCTGTTTTGTGAACTTGCCTTCAAGGCCTACATAAACCTTTTGGTCCCCTTCTCCTTTTTCATATCCAATGATCCTGCGAGCTAATGATTTATAAGGCAGTTCACGTTCCCATTGAGGGGTTACAATAAGGCCTCCTTTATATTTGCCTCTTCTGAAAATCGGGAACCTGCGGATCTTTTTCAGTTCAGGGTAGGTAACATCCCGTTTTATAAGGAAATAACGCTCCTGGTTCCTGCGTGCTTCCCAGAGCTTATCTTTGATCTGCATGGGAGATCTGTCCTTTGACAATCCGGCCAGACATATGGCCAGGGAATCAACCCCGTTTCTAAATACTTCATCGGTAAGGGAGTCTGCATAGAGATCCATGTGGAGTTCAAAGATGGGGACAGAAACCGCCAGCAGGGTTCCGTCGTCGGAGAGAATGTTCCCGCGGATCGCATCAATGGGAAATACCTTCATCTCCTGCCTCTGCGCCATGGCAATCATCTCCTTCTTCTCGAAATTCTGGATGTAAAATGCCCTTCCCAGTATGGCCAGTCCGAACAGAAGTATTCCCAGGTAAACCAGGTAAACTCTTGTCAATATGCCTTTACGTATGTCCTGGGTCATCTGTTCCCGATTTGAATGGAGTCTCCCGAAAAAAATATTTTGTAAGGGGGGATAATGGTTTCCCTGAGCCCGATAGACTGAGTTCTCTTATTCAGTTCGGTTAGCTTGCTTTCGAACATCAGGGAAGACCGTGCAGTGATATACTCAAACCTCAGCTCTTTCAGCTCCGTTTTCGTCTTTTCTATCTCCTTGTACAACCTTTCGGTATTGTAGGTGTTTGCGATATAAAACAAGGTCAGTACGGCCAGGTAGATCAGGAATGGTACATTATTAACAACACTGTTCTTCGAAAGGTAATCGCCTCCCAGTACGTCCTGCACCCTTTTGCGGCCCCTGTGGGATTTTTTAGGTGTTTTAACTTCGGGGACAGCTTTCTGATCGTCTTCCTTAGGAGCATCGGCAACTTCTTCTGTCGGATTGGGTTCATAGGAAATATCCTTCCATTCGGTTTCCACCGGATTTTCCCTCATTTTATTTTCCCTGAATTCGCTCACTCCTGATTTTTTCGATATCTGATATCCGATATCCGATATCTGATTTTCTTTATTTTTTTTCCGCTACCCTAAGCCTTGCACTCCTCGCCCGGCTATTCAATTCAATTTCTTCATCCCCTGCGACTAACGCTTTCCTTGTAAGATTGATCCAGGGCGACAGCATATTGCCATAAAAATCCTTTCTGAGCTCACCTTCAAGATTTCCGGTTTTGAACAGGTTCTTGACCAATTTGTCTTCCAGTGAATGGTAACTGATGACCGCCAGTCGGCCGGCAGTTCCGAGAACATCCAGGCACTGACCGAGGAAATCCTCCAATGAGGTCATTTCCTGGTTGACCTCGATTCGTAATGCCTGAAAAACCTGCGCCAGGTATTTGTTCTCTTTTCCTCTTTCGGCGCAGGTTTTTGCGATGGCAACAAGCTCAGTCGTAGAAGCAATTTCTTTTTCCCTGCGTGAATCCGTTATCCTTGACGCAAGTTTCCTGGCATTGATTATTTCCCCGTAAAGTCTGAATATCTCCACGAGTTTCGCTTCATCATAGGTATTAATAATAGTATGTGCCGTAAGCACTTTCCGACGATCCATGCGCATGTCGAGGGCTCCATCACTGCGTGTTGAAAATCCCCTGTCAGGAACATCGATCTGGTGTGAAGAGACCCCCAGGTCGGCCAGGATCCCGTCGACCGGGACGAGTTTGTGCAAACGCAGGAAATTTTTCATAAACCTGAAGTTGTGGTTTACAAAGGTGAACCTGGGATCTTCGATTGCATTTGCTGCGGCATCCTCATCCTGGTCAAACGCGATGAGCCTGCCACTTTGAAGCCTTTTCAGAATTTCCCTGGAATGCCCGCCACCTCCGAACGTTGCGTCCACATAGACACCTCCCTCCCTGATATCGAGAAGCTCCATGCATTCGTTGAGCAGTACAGGCCTATGATACATCGTCGCTGGTGTCGCTTTTTTCCTGTTTGCCCATGACTTCCTCGGCCAGAAGTGCAAAATCTTCAGGCTCGGCGGTCATGAGTTTTTCATACCTATCCTTAGCCCAGATTTCAATTCTGTTGGAAAATGCAAACAGGACGACATCGCGCACGATACCGGCGTAACTTAACAACGACTTGGGGAGAAGGAGCCGGCTGGCATTGTCAAGTGTGAGTTCCGTAGCACCGCGGTAAAAATACCTCGCGAAATCCCTGTTCTTTCGGTTATACATGTTCAGGCGGTTGATCTCTTCACTGATGCCTTTCCATTCATTCATTGGATACAGCGCCAGGCAGTTCTCAAACCCCCTGTTGATGACAAACCTGTCCTGTGCTTCCTGTGAGATCTGCTTTTTAAGACCACTCGGAAGGATGACACGGCTCTTGTCGTCAAGCCTGCATTCAAATTCACCGATAAGATTGGTAACTGGGGCCATTTTTTTAATTCAGCGGTGCTAATATACGGTCAATTCTCCCACTTTTTCCCACTTTCACCCACTCGTGTTAATAACTTCTTTTTATTAACAATATTGTACGGGGGTTTCAAAAAATGGTTACGTTTTGAAAGCCTTATGAGAGTAAGGGAATGAAAATATTGAAAAAATGTGGGGATTGGTGGGGGGAAATTTTCAGCAGAGTGATTGTTAACAAAATGGGGAGGAGGGATAGCTGGATAGCTGGATGACTGGATGACTGGATAGCTGGATGACTGGATGACTGGATGACTGGATGACTGGATAGCTGGATAGCTGGATAGCTGGATAGCTGGATGACTGGATGACTGGATAGCTGGATAGCTGGATAGATGGATAGATGGATAGATGGATAACTGGATAACTGGATAGATAGATAGAGGGATAGTGGGCAGAAGGATCTTTCGAAGGGATCTTTACGGTTTTGCAGTTCTTGCTATCAGGAATTTTCCTCTGACTTCAGTTGAGGACGCGGGGATAGACAATACTGCAATATACATGCCCTGGGGAAAATTGGCGGTTGCGATAGGCGAGCCGGGGACATAGTGCGTTTGAAAAAGCTCCCTGCCCATGGAATTAAAGATACGGAGCAAACAGGGTTCCTGGTTTCTATCTGAAGGTTCAAAGCGGTTGCTATTGTTTTTAACGATGCTGATGGTGACCTCCCTGTCTGCAGGATCGGGAAATATCTTCAGGCGAAGCGCCGATGCATCTGGTCCTGGCTCCTGTATGCCAGGTATCCGGCCTTTCGTAAAATAATTCAATCCCCCGCTGAAATTGCCACATACCATATCATAAAACTGGGGATCGCTCATATGTGATAAAAATCCCGAAGCCCTCCAGCCTATCCTCAGGCTGTCGTCTGGGATCCCGAGAAAGCTGTTCAGAGAATCAATTTCGGTGAACTTCCCATTCAGATTTCCATCTATCCCGCTGTAAAGGTGCATCTTCCCCTCTTCCGAGCCGGCAAGCACGTAGGTCCTGTTCCTGTGCCGGAAAAAATACGGAGTACAACACCCGAAATACGACAGTTCGTGGTTTGTGACATCAACTTTGCCAAGGCTGTCCCTGGTAAACGTAAAAACAGGATTACCCGGGCCTCCTGTATTCCTGAAATATTTCATCGTGCCGTTTTGCTGGCCTACAATCAGGTCGGCCAGTCCGTCACGGTCCAGGTCGAAAAGCTGTGGAGCGCTGAAGGCATCGGTTTTAATCTGCTGGAAATTTCTCTGCACACTGCCATATACCGGTATCCCTGCGCTGTCGCCGCGGCCCTGGAAAAAGATCAGGCTCCCGTCTTCATTACCGCATAACAAATCAGGTATACCGTCATTATTCAGATCATAAAATGCAGGATATAAACCGTGAACTTTCAGGCGGGAAGCATTGGCCAGGTCGGTTGTAAGAAGTTCAAATGCCGGGGACTGCGATGTCCCGGTATTTTTAAGGTAGGCTAGAGAAGAAGTGAAATAGGATTGGAGGTATCCGCTGTGATAGGCAGAGGAATCATAATATCCGTAATTCCCGGTAACGATATCATCCAGCCCGTCCCCGTTCAGATCATAGTTCACCGGGTTAGAACCCGTGCCGAAATCCAGCATCTCCGACTGAAAGAGGTTATCGGTCTGGAACACAAAATGAGGAATTGAGTTGGTTCCTGTGTTTTTATAGAACCAGCAGCTGTGTGTATTTTCAGCATTATAATAGGCAGGGTCGAAAGGAGAAACAACCAGGTCATTTATGCCGTCGTTATCCAGGTCAAGGAATGAAAGTGCAGGGAAAGAAAACAGGTGGATGCTGCGGTCATATGACGGGAACAGGGTATCCTGGCTCACCATCAGGGCCGAATCCCGGGTCCCGCCGTTGATCAGGGCGATCAGGTTCGGGAAATCCACATCACCCACAATGAGATCAGCAAGCCCATCCCCGTTAAGGTCATTGGCAAGCAAGGTGGATCCGGTATGTTTGGGAGGGATCACATCATCAGCCGAAACAAGTTCATTAACCGATAGATAAGGACAGACTGCATTCAGTGTAATATGATTTCCGCCTTCGCTTTCCTTGAATTTCCCCCAGCAGTGGTCGCTCAGCCGGTAATCAAGGCTGTCGCAGTTTCCGAAGGTCTCCATCGACAGGTTTTTATGATATTCCATATACGAACCCAGACCGAAAAACGTAAGCAGGTCCAAGTCCCCGTCCCCGTCTATGTCAGCAATGGCAGGGTAATCGGCGGAAGTCACCAGGATTCCCACGAAACCGGTATAATACCATGATTTGAGAAGATCGGTTTGAAGATGAAAGCTCAGGCTTCCCGCAGAAGTGTTCCTGAATACTTTCACTCCCCCGTACCCATATGTGAAGATATCCATTTTACCGTCGCAGTTATAATCGGCTGTGATCACCCATTCACGTAATTCGGGCAGCAAGGCTTCATATTCCGGCGCATACCTGTAATTGATCTGACCCACCCCGCCCTGGTTGATAAATGTGAGTTTCCGGTTACCGTGCCGGTCAAAAATGAGCAGGTCGTTGAGCCCGTCAAGGTTCAGGTCGATAGCACAAAACTGACAGGCATTCAGTCCGCCGGCCCAGGTATATTTCAGTGTACCCGATTGGAACGACTGTCCGTAACCCGTCAGGATGCAGGATGCCATGATGAAAAGGGATGCGGAATACAGGATAAGTTTCTTCATTAAAGTCTGCTGATTATGCGCTGCCTGTCAATTCGCAAAATTACCTAAGAATTAACTACTTTTGTTCTCAAATCTTAAGAATGTCGAGAATTCTTGTTATCGATGACGAGCAGAGCATCCGGAGCACCCTTCGCGAGATCCTTGAATATGAGAAGTTCAGGGTGGATGATGCAAAGGATGGGGCTGAGGGACTGAAACTCGCCAGGGAACACCATTTTGACGCGATTCTCTGCGACATTAAGATGCCTAAGATGGATGGGCTGGAGGTGTTGAACCAGCTTCTGAGCTTTTCCGAAACCCCAATCATCATGATCTCGGGGCATGGAACTATTGAAACTGCGGTGGAAGCGATCCGCAAGGGTGCCTACGATTACATTGCCAAGCCCCTCGACCTGAACCGCCTGCTCGTGACCTTGCGGAATGCTATGGATAAAGGCAGATTGGTTGACGAAACAAAACAGCTCCGGAAAAAGGTTGGCATGAATTATGAGATGATAGGGGAGTCGGAGGCCATAAAGGAGATATGGGAGATTATAAAAAAGGTGGCACCTACCGATGCCAGGGTGCTTATCACCGGCGAAAACGGTACCGGAAAAGAACTTGTAGCCCGGCATATTCATGCACTCAGCAACAGGGCCGACGGGCCATTTGTTGAAGTGAACTGTGCCGCCATTCCTTCGGAACTCATTGAAAGCAACCTCTTCGGACATGAAAAAGGTTCATTCACATCCGCAGTAAAGCAGCATAAAGGAGATTTTGAACAGGCCGATGGCGGTACCATTTTTCTCGATGAGATCGGCGATATGAGCCTTTCGGCCCAGTCGAAAGTGTTGAGGGCATTGCAGGAAAACAAGATCACCAGGGTGGGAGGGGAAAAGGAGATCCCTGTCGATGTCAGGATCATTGCGGCAACAAATAAAAACCTCAGGGAAGAGATTCTGAATAAAAATTTCAGGGAAGACTTATACCACCGTTTAAGCGTTATCATTATTGATGTTCCTCCGCTAAGCAAACGGCTGGATGACATTCCCGTCCTTGTAAAGCATTTTATCGGACAGTATTGCAACCAGCAGGGTAAACCAACATTGGAGGTAGATGAGGATGCAATACAGGAACTTAAACAGATGAATTGGTCGGGCAATATCAGGGAGCTGAAAAATATTGCCGAACGGCTAGTGATCCTTTGTGAAGGCATCATCAGCAGCGAAGACATTCGGCGTTACGCCAATCCTCTTTATTAATGATGAAAATCCTTTATATCAAAAGCGGGAACACTACGTTTTACGCGATCGACCAGGCCATCCTGGAAGAAAGGTATAAGGTAGTGCCTTATCTTTTGCCGAAGAACCTGAAAGGAATTCAGTTTATAAAAACCATGTTCTCGCTTGCAGGCTTTATCATTAAAAACCATAAAAATTCAGAGGCCTTCGTGACCTGGTTTGCCGATTACCATGCAGCTGTTATAGTTTTCATGGCCCGGCTCTTTGGGAAAAAGGCTGTCATTTTTGCAGGCGGACAGGAGGCTATCTGTTACCCCGAGCTTAAAAAAGGGGTATATTTTAAAAAGTTCCGTGGACTATGCGTTAAATATGCACTGCGGAAGGCATCCCACATAATACCAAACCATGAGTCCCTGATCTGGCATGAAAATTTTTACTATTCCGACGATGGGAAAAAGGACGGGATAAAATATTATATACCGGATATCAGAACACCCATGACGGTAATCCCGAACGGGGTGGATACCGGGAAGTTTTTCCGGGATAAGGCGGTTGGCAAGGATCCCGACAGAATACTTACCGTGGGCACTATGGGCGGGATCAACGATTTTTTCAATAAGGGCTTTGATCTTTTCATTGAAATGGCCCGGAGAATTCCAGCCAAAAAGTTCACACTGATAGGCTTCAGGAAAGAATTCATGCCCTGGATCGAAGAGAATTACAGGATCAGCGAGATCCCAAACCTGGAGACCATTCTGTTTTATTGTCCTGATGACCTGCTGTTCATGAACTATAACAGGGCCTGGGTTTTTGTGCAGGCGTCCATAACCGAAGGCATGCCCTTCACACTTAACGAAGCCATGCTTTGCGAATGCATCCCGGTGGGATCCAACGTGAACGGCATTCCTGACGCCATTGGGGATACCGGGGTTATCGTGATGAAACGTTCGCCCGATGCCCTGGAAGAGGCTATCATGCGGGCATTGCAGCTGAATTCAGGCGCTGCCGCAAGGCAGCGTGCCCTCGACATTTTTTCCATGCCGAAACACAGGGAGAAACTGTTGGTGCTGTTTGAACAAATACTGAACTGACATCCGCATACAAGAAAAATCAAGACGAACCGGCAACCGATGATCTCAAAGCAGTTTTTCAAATCGTCAATGATCTACTCCCTGATCGGAGCCCTGCCTTATACCACCGGCGTTATCCTGATCCCTTTTTTTACCGCCCGCCTCACACCCGAGCAATTCGGGATCAACGCGATCTATTTTACCCTGATGTATTTTGTTCAGCTTGTTGCTTCAGCAGGGCTTGATACTTATATCGGGGTAAATTATTTTCAACAGAAAGACGATCCCCGTAAACTAAGTGAATTCCTTGGTACAGTGCTGATCGTCCTCATAACCCTGGGCACTGCGGTGTTTTTTATCATGCTGATGGGAGGTAGCCTGCTGTTCAAAATCATTTTCAGGGGAGATACCGCCCTGCAGTTTTTCCCCTTCGGCATGATCACCGTATTTACTGCTATTTTCAACGGTTTTTTCAAAACCTACTCCAATCTCCTGGTTAACCAGCAGCGACCCGAAAGGTTCTTCTGGCTGAATATTTCAAATTTCCTTATCATTCTTGCGGCTTCCCTGGGTATACTTTATGCCTACCCTTATACTCTGAAAGGGCCAATTATCGGGAGGCTGGTGCCAGCTATTGTTTCCTGCGCAGTTTCGGTGGTCATGCTTACCGGTGAATACGGACTGAAGTTCAGCCGCAAACATTTGAACGGCATGCTCGCCTTTTGCGCTCCGATGATCTTTTATGGAGCAATGATATGGGTCGTGAACTATATTGACCGATACGTAATCAAGTATTTCATGATCGACCCGACTTACGTCGGTATATTTGATTTTGCAGTTAAACTTACCATGGGGATTGGCTTGCTTCATACCGGCCTGGTGAATACCATTCAACCTAAGGTGTTTAATATCTGGAAGGATAATGATCTACATGAAAGCACTCAGCAAGTGAACCGGTATTACAACGGGTTCACAGCGATCACACTTTTAGTTCTGCCCCTGGTCACTATTGCCATTCCTCTTCTGGTACCGATTGTGATACGGAACCACATATATTACCAGGCGTTTGGCTTTATCGGTATACTTTGCCTGGGTTATGCGACCAGCCCTGCATTTTATCTTTTTCTTGCCCCTTTATTTTATTTCAAGAAGACCAGACTTCTTCCAAAAGTATTCCTGTATTCGGCGGTTATACAGATTGTTATGAGTAGTTTGCTGGTTTGGAAATTCGGACTTATGGGCGCCGTATTTTCCAACTTCCTCATCAAACCCATTCAAGCCATGTTTCTTTATCTGGAAAGCCGGAAATTCTTTACGTATCACCTGAACCTGTGGAAGCTGATCTATATGCCTTTTGTGGTAATTGTGACAGGTACGCTGCTGTATGTTTTTTCTCCTGATAAAACAGGGATCATACCCGCCTGCATTCAATTTTTGATAACGGCGGTTCTTATTTATTTTACCTACAAGAAGGAGCTGTTGCAGATCTTTCTACCCTTTATGAAAGGGAAAGTGACTTAAAGCCTTGTATCGGCCTTCCCATGTTTGGCATCCTGTCCCGCCACATGTATACTTGCATTTACTTCAAAACCGATCAGCAGCACAAAAGCATTTGAATATATCCAGAGCATGATCACCAGCAGGGTGCCTATCGACCCGTACAATGCATTGTAACGGGAGAAATTATCCATATAAAAATTGAAACCCTGCGTCGTCACGACAATAAGCAGCGTGGATAAGCTGGAGCCTGCAGAAATGAACCTGAAACGGTCTTTGCGCGAGGGAGCCAGGAAATACATGAATGAGATAGCAAAGAAAAGGACAGCCAGGATGATAAGCCAGCGCAATATCTGGAGGAGGAAAATAAAAAAATGGGCATTGACGATGATGTCAGGCAATGCCAGCTTTAGTATTTTAAATCCAAAGGTCATAAGTCCGATCGCGATGATCAGGAGGAAAGAGATTATAATAAGCAGGGCAAATGCAACTATATATTGTTTGATTGTTGAACGGGACTCGATGTCGTGATAGGTGTTGTTAAAAGCCTCAATCAAACTTTTAATGCCTTTGGTTGAAAAATAAAGGGCCAGAAAAAAGTTCAGGATCAAAACGCCGGATCTCGGCCTTGTAATGATATCGGTAATGGTTTCCTGAACTGAAGCCCATACAATATCGGGCATGAAGTCCTCGATCAGTGTCAACAGGGTTTGCTGGAAATTTGCGATGGGTATAAACGGGATAATGGAAAAGAGAAAGATCAGGAACGGGAAGATGGCGAGGAAAAATGAAAATGATATTGCTGAAGCCCGGGTTGCAATATAGCCCTGCTGCATCCCTTTGAAAAAAGATCCGAATACGTTGTATAGCGGTAGCCCGTCAAAGCCCGGAAGGATGATCTGTTTGGAGAGTTTAATCAGAAATGCAATGAATTTCAGGTCCAGGAATTTCTGCAGCATATCATATCAGGTTGATACAAAGATAAAAAAAGCCTGGAAGAAGCGGGTTTTACTTTGGCTGCACTTTCTTCTTATTATAATCCCGAAGTTCTTTGATGCGGTTTTTTGCATACACCGAGTATGACATAACCTGTGGAAGATTTTGGGCTGATGAGGAATCTGTTGGCTTCATCTTCATAAACGCCTCATACCATGGCAGTGCCCTGGAGGGTTTATGAAGGCAGTAATCATACTGATAGGCGATCTTGAATACTATGGCCGGATCCTTTTCGTCTGTATTATGGGCTTTTAAAAGTATTTCCAGGGCAGTGTCAGGTTTTGAGTTTAAATTATATGCCCCGGCCAGTTCGGCATACAATGTGAGCAGGAACTGTTCGGAAGGCATAATGATCCTCATTGTTTTTTGAAGGTAACAGAGCCCGGTATCTGTGCTGAATGAGCGCATGGCCGAGACCCCGTAATAGAAACAGACCTCCACGTCGGTGGTGTCCAGAACATAGGCTTTCCTGAAGGAAGGAACAGCCGAGTCGTACATTTCAAGCTTATACCGGCAAAGCCCCAGGTATTTCAATGTGAATTTCGAGTTGTCGCCCATCCTCATCGACCGCCTGAACCGTTCGGCTGAGCCCGGGTAGTCTTTTAAAAGGTAAGTGGCATAAGCATTAAGGCGCATTACTGAAAAGGCCTTTGGATTTTCCTGCATAAACCTGGATGTAATGGCAACGGCCGAATCATAATCTTTATGGCGGATGAGGATGTTGGCTGCTTTAACCATGACGCCTGCATCGGCAGGATTGACATGCAGCGCACGGTAATAGAAAAGCAGGGCTGAATCGGGTTTCCTGAGATCCTGGCAAACGTTGCCTATCTGTTTCAGAAGGTAAAAGGATGTGGAATCGTATTTGTAAAGCGGGATCAGCAGTTTAAAGGCGGCAAGATTATCCTCCGTTTGGGAATAAAGAGCAGCCAGCTGTAAACATACCGATTCATTCAGGGAATCTTTTGCAAGTATCTTTTTATACCAGTGCACCGCCTGTTCGGTCTCGCCGGTTTGACGATACAGGCCGGCAAGCTTATTCATAATCCTGAGATTGCTGCTGTCGGCATGCCAGGCCAGCAGGAACAGGCTTTCTGCTTCCTTAAAACGGAACAGGGCCAACATGGCTTCCCCTTCAGGGAGTAAAATATCGGTCCTCGAGGTATCTGTTGAACGAAGGTTTTCGGCAAGTGCAACCGCATCGTTATACTGGTAATTCTCAATAAGTGTCTTAAGCCTCTGAGAAGAGGTAGGTTGCTGTGCAAAAACATGGAAAGAAGCGATGACAAGCAGGACAGATATGGCCCGGATTTTCATTGATTATCAAGAAGGTTGTTTAGGAATATAAAAGTAAGAAATATTCCGAGAGATTGAACCTAATAATTTACTTCTGTAACCCTGGAAAGCGAGGGTTCAGTCCGTCCCGTCATCCGTTTATTAAACTCATCTTCACTTTTATGTTCCATGACGGCCAGGGTTTTATTTACTGAAGTAATGATATACTTCCTTTGCTTCTGGAAATGGATGAACATGGCAGCAAGGTTCACTGCGGCTTCGATACCAAGCGGGTTCCGTATGATGACTTTAAAAAACATTTTCCAGTATTCAAGGCCGGTTTCCCTTGAAAATCCGGCTTCTTTGCAAACACGCAGGAAGGATCGCATGTAAATGAGCCAGGTCGAAAACGAGGGTTTATGACGGTACTTCGGCTTGATTTTCAGGCCGGTGTAAATAATACGCTTGTAATAGTTTTCAGGATTATAAACGGTACCGAGAACATTAATATAATTTTTAAGGACTTCTGCGCGAGGGATGAGTGTGGCAAAGTTAAGCCCGCTGGTCATCTGATCGATATCAGTATCGCTTACTGTTTGAGCGGCCATATGAAACAGCCTGCCTTCCTCATCCAGTCTTTTTGTTAGTTGTGTATTCGGAAGTGCATACAACAAGCCGATCATTGCCATGCAGATGCCTGATTCCTGTATGGAATTGATCATGTTGGAGGCAATCTGCCTGCTTTCGCTGTCGAATCCGATGATGTACCCGCCGTTACTTACCATACCATATGAGAGTATCTTGCGCACGGCATCCCCGATAGGTTTGTTTACATTCTGGTTCTTATTGTTCTGTGTAAGGGCATCGTTCTCGGGGGTTTCGATGCCGAGAAATACATACCTGAAGTCACAGTCCTGCATGAGCTGTAAAAGTTCGTCATCGTCGGCCAGGTTAACCGAGGCTTCTGTAGTAAAGTAAAACGGATACTTCCTTGCTTTTGTCCAGACTTTAATCTCCTGCAACAACTCTTTTACTTTTTTCTTATTGCCTATGAAATTGTCATCAACCATGTCGATGTGGCCCCGGTAACCCAGGTCGTAGAGAGTTTGCAGTTCTTTAAGGATATGCTCGTTTGTTTTAAACCGGGGGGTTCGGCCGAACAGCTCGATCACGTCACAGAATTCGCAGTTGAACGGGCAGCCGCGGATAAACTGCATACCTATCATAATATAATCCCTGAAACGGATAAGATCGTAACGGGGGACCACCGATTCAAGCATATTGGCTCTTTCGGTTGAATTATATGTGCCGGAAGTAATCCCAACCTCAAGGTCTCTCAGGAACATAGGGATGGTGATCTCGCCTTCCCCAAGGACCAGAAAATCGGCTTCTTTGTAAAGGCCGGGCTGGGAGGTAGGATCTGGGCCTCCAACAACCACAAGGCGTTCAAGTTCATGGGCCCTGGAGATGAATTCGAGCATGCTCTTTTGCTGGGGAAGCATTCCTCCCGTACAAACGATATCAGCCCATAGAAGCTGCTCGTCCAGCAGAGGCTCAACATTCTCGTCGATCAGTTTAAAAATCCATTGCTGTGGAAGAAGAGCCGCAACAGTAAGCAATCCCAATGGGGCTGCGGGGTACTTTGCGCCCACGATGTCGCAAACATCCTGGTAATTCCAAAAACTAAACGCGGAAAATTTCGTCTGAACAAGCAGACATTTGGTAGGGCCTCCAAATAGATCCCTCATGTTAATCCCTTCTCAATAAGAACAATTCATTCGGTGTAATAATAAATGAAAACTCTGAACCGCACTTAAAATTGCGTGCTCAGAGGTTTTTGTGGAGCTGGGGGGATTCGAACCCCCGTCCAAACAGGCAGCAAAACTGCTTTCTACATGCTTAGCCAGCGGTTGATTGTCGGGAGAAGGATGGCCCGCGGCAGGCCGGCCTAAACCGTAGTTACCTTAATTTCGGATGTTCACCGGAACCTTGAACAGCCTATCCCGTCGTTTCTGATGCCTCGGTCGGGACGCCGGCAGGAGGGGCTTCCCGGGAGACAACTGTTGACTAATCTCTAAGATTAGGCAGCCAGTCTGTAAGCGAAGTTATCGCCGTTTATTGTTTGTGCGGATTCGTATTTACGGGACTGATCCTCGAACTCCCGGCATGCTTACAATCCCACTTCCCTGCTGTCAAAACCGGTCAACCCCAGGTAATTACATGTGAAAAAGTTTGCAAATATACGAAAATTTCATGGAAATAGGTGGATAATTGGATATCTAGATAACTGGATAGCTGGATAACTGGATAACTGGATAGCTGGATAACTGGATAGCTGGATAACTGGATAACTGGAGGTCTAGCTATCCCGGATCGGCGCGAAGCGCTGACATCAAGGTTCTTCCATCTCCAGGACCGAACTCACGAATTTTGAAATATCGTATTTCCCGGTAAAGATCCTGTAAAGTTCACTCATAATAGGAAATCGGTTTTCCGCGCCGGTTTCTTTGGCAATTTTATTGTAGAAAACAGTTGCTGCAGTTTTTCCTTCAAGCACAAGTTCATGGGAGACATGTTCAGTAAAGAACCCTTTACCTATCAATAGCCCAAGTGTGCGGTTGCGGCTGAGATCATTGAGCGCGGTCAGTGTAAAATCCCCGTATCCGCAGTATTTATAAAGGGTTTCTTCCTTTCCCCCGAAATACAGCATAATATTCATCATTTCCCTGAATGCCCTGGTCAGGATCAGGAATCTCAGGTTTGGCGAATTATACTGGGCATCCACTATTCCCAATACAATAGCGTAGATATTCTTAAGGATGCTGAGGAATTCGACCCCCTGAATATCTTCACTGAAATCCAGGTATATGGTCGAACCTTTGAATAATTCAGATACTTGTAAGTCAATCCCGGCACCCGGATGACCTAATGTAAACCCGGTAGGGATGTGATTGATGATTTCCTTGGCGAAACTTGGTCCTTTTAAAGTGCATATGGGATTGACGAACTCCCGATTCAGACATTCAACGATCGTGTTTTCACCATAGCCAAATCCTTTAGCAAGATTTACCAAAATTGCATCACCCGGAATATGCTCTTTGATGGACTTCAGGTAATCCAGCATGGCCACCGAAGGGATAGCCAGAAATATTATCGATGATCCATGCAGCCTGCTTTCATCGTTTGTTGCCCTTAATGAGGCATGCAGATGATGTCCCGGGAAATACCTTGCATTAATATGCTGCTCGTTGATGGCCCTTACGACATTCTCTTCAATAGAAACCAGCAGAATCTCACCTTGATTGTTTTCCGCTATAATGTTTCCCAGGGCGGTACCAATGGTTCCTGCACCTATAACTGATATCTTGTTCTTTCCTTCCATTCTTTGTCCTCAGTTAAAATCTTTCGGGAATGCAGCAAAACGCAGTGTAAATGTTGCGCCCGGCTGACGACTTATCTCATACTGCGCCTCAAGCTGTTCAATGAGAATCTTGACAATCTGGGAACCGGTTGAAATACTTTCTTCAAGCGAAAAACTCTCCTGAAGGCCAATCCCGTTATCCTTAATGATGAGAATATAGTAAATTGATTCAAGACCTTTCCCGGCACTCTCTGTCGATTTATCAAGCTTCAGGTCAATCCAAACATCCCCGTTGGCATTATTTGGGAAAGCATATTTAAATGCGTTTGTAAGAAGCTCATTGACGATCAGCCCCAAAGGCAGTGCAATTTCAATTCTTGCAGCACATTCCTGCACCGAAGTGTGTATCCTGATATTAGGCTTGCTGAAAGCGCTGCTGATAATACTGGTGAGCCGGTCGAGATATGAACCAAGAGGAATGGCATCAATACTTTGATTATGATATAATTGTTCATGAACCAGCGACATGGTCCTGACCCTTAGCTGAAGGTCAATTAACGGCATGTCAAGGGAATCGGCTCTCGTAAACTGTTTCTGTAGTTCCATCAGGCTGATCAGTATGGCGAAATTATTTTTTACCCTGTGATGGATCTCATAAAGCAGAACTTCTTTCTGCCTTTCATTCTCGGCAAGCTGCTCTTCATAAAGAACCCGGTCGGAAATATCCCTGACGATAGTCACGAGTTCCTCGACCCCGCCGCTAACAGGATCAATCATCGGATTGATATGATTTTCAACCCAGAATGATTTGCCGTCCTTCTTCCTTGCCTTGTATACCAGGATTTGCGGGGCTTTTCGCTGCATTATGGATTCCAGAGAGGCTTTAACCTGTTTCCTGTATGCCAGGTCAACTACTTCAAAGGAATCCGGTCTGGTAACAAGTTCTTCCTCGGTATACCCATACATGAAAAGACAGCTTGGAGAAACGTATTGTCTTTTCAAATCGCTGGTAAAAAGAGAAACCACATCCGGAGAATGCTCGGCCAGGAAACGGTAAAGGTTTTCGCTTTCCTCAAAATGCCGTTCTGCTTCTTTATGTTCCCGGATCTCGTTTTCCAGTTTGAAATTCAGTACCTGCAGCTCCTTTTCTGACCTCTGAGTCCTTTTGGTCAACACATGGACCACTATCCCGACTATCAGTATCAGTGACAGGATGATCATCATGAAAAGCAGTTGAAGCCTGTGGTTCCGTAGATCAAGCTGCTGGGCTTCATTCTGATGCGAAAGTAAGTTATGCGTATTCTCAACGTCCTGTACAAGGTGCTCTGCCTCAATTGTCTGTATGGCGACCTTGTTACGGTCCTCCATGATTTTTAAATGATACGCTAAATATTTCTGGTAATGGTAAAGGCTTAACTTGTAATTCTTCTGAAGTGCATAACAGTCGGCAAGCAATTCATTAGCTTCCTCGATAAGGTTGTTGCGTCGCTCCTCAGTGCTTCGTTCAAGGCCAAGCCGAAGATAATACACAGCCGAATCATAGGTCCCTACTTCCATAAAGGAACCCCCTACATTGATGAGGGAGGAAATGATAAGGGTTTTGATCCCTGAAGTTAACCTTTCATTATACGCTTTCTTGTTGAATTCCAGGGCAAGCCGTTTCTTTCCCAATACGGAATATGCATGAGCGATCCTGGTATTAAGCACACTGACTTCCCTTTGGTCGTTCAACAACCTGAAAATTTCTATCGCCTTCTGATAAATAAAAATAGCCCTGTTGAATTGCTTTAACTGGATTAAAGCATCTCCGATCAGTTTATATGCCCTTCCAATACCCAGGTTGTTATTCAGGCGATTGTAATATCCGGCGCTACGGTAGAAACAATCCACAGCTTCCCAGTTATTACCTTTTCCCATAGCGACATTACCTTTGGTAAGACATAATATTGCCGGTTCTTCAGGATTTCTGGATTTGCCTAAAATGGCATATGCATTTTCAAGGTATAGCTGAGCCCTGTTCGGATCCTTTAACCTGAGAAAGACTTCAATTATCGATTGGTTCAGCAGGATCTGGTTGTCGACATCTTTAACAGCCTGATAAATGTCGAGGCTCTTGAAATAGTAATCCAGGGCGACCGGGAAATTATCCTGGTTAAGATTGGCAATTCCAAGATAATACAAAGCCAATGCTTCACCTTCCTGGTAATGGCAGCTTCTGGCAAGATTCAGGCTCTGATTGGCCAGTATTTTGCACGATGGAATTTCATCATAAGAGCATTTCCCTGCCAGGAAATTAAGCGAGTCGACCTGCCTTATAATAACAGGCAATTCAGGCTTATCCTCCGTTGCAACCGCATTGTTTACCTGAAGACAAAAGACAAGAAGAATACCAAAAAGCCGCAAAGAATTCATAACCCGAAGGATCATTTTCTTTTCCTGTAAATACCAATCAGATAGCTGCTGATAAAAGCTGAATTGTACTTTCTTAATACCCTGCACCTGAATGAAAAAAGCACTGTAAGTACCTGTATCTTGAAGTAAATCAACCGATTAAACAGGGTTTTATTTTCCAATTTTTTCATATTCAGGGGCTCAAATCCGCCGATATAGGAGCGAAATAAAGTCACCAGGTTCAAAGGCTTCTCAAATTCAGTCCAGGTGTTAATATCCATAATCCTCAGGTTATGCGTGGTGAACATAGAGGGGGCAAGCCTTTTTAAAACCAGTTTATAGATCCCCGAATAATTTGGAACACCAAGTACCAGAATACCGCCTGGTTTGACGAGTTTCAGGTGACTTTCAACCACGGGCAGCGGCTCATCAAAATGCTCAATAAAACCGAGTGAGAACACAATATCGAATAAGGGCAAATCTGAATTATCAGCAAACAAGTCCCGTTCGTAAACCTGAACCTTGTACCCGGCTTTGGTAAAGGTTTCCTTTGTCTGCTCATTACCTGCGGATGAATAGTCTAGTGAATGCCCTTCGTAACCAAAACGTTTAACAAGGTATAGCAGATATTCTCCCTTTGCACCTCCAATCTCCAAAACTGTCAATCCATGTTCAGGGGGAAGGTTCCGGTCAAAAGCATTCAGGATCTCAATTACACTCAAACTTGGCCTTTTGTTCTTCTTTTTATCCGTATCAGTCTCCCAATAGGTTTCCCAGAAGTTCCGGCCTGTAAGTTTTTCAGAATTCATTTTGGCAGATTCCGTCGGTTATGATTCATATGCAAAGTTAGAAAAATATGGTGTCTTGCAGATTTCTGGTCTTTATTCTTAATTTTGTCAGGAATTTGTAAGAATTATGGAACTTAAAAACACCAAAGTCCTTGTCACCGGCGCCGGAGGATTCATTGCCAGCCACCTGGTGGAAGTTTTACTTAAAAGGAATTGTGAAGTGACCGCCATGGTCCATTATAATTCCTTTAATCGCTGGGGCTGGCTGGATTATTTCCCGGGAGACCTGAAAAGGAAACTGAATGTTTTCAGCGGAGATGTAAGAGATCCCAACGGAGTGAGGGAAGCCATGATTGGATGCGATGTCGTGTTCCACCTGGCAGCTTTGATCGGTATACCGTATTCATACCATTCCCCGGATGTCTATATCGATACAAACATTAAGGGGACCCTGAATGTTTTACAAGCCGCCCGTCAGGTTAATGTTAAAAAAGTAATACATACTTCCACCTCTGAGATCTACGGAACAGCCCAGTTTGTCCCCATTACCGAAGAACACCCTGTAAACCCGCAATCACCCTATGCGGCATCAAAAGCCGGAGCCGACTTTCTGGCCCTGACTTTCTTCAGGTCCTTCAATTTACAGGTTATTGTGGTCAGACCCTTCAATACATACGGGCCAAGACAATCGGCCAGAGCTATCATCCCTACAATCATAACTCAGATACTTTCCGGGAAGAAGAAGATTTCACTGGGGGCCCTCACACCTACACGTGACCTGAATTTTGTGAAAGACACGGCCCGGGGTTTTATTAAAGCTGCCGAAAGCGAAGCTGCCATAGGAGAAGTATTGAACTTAGGGAGCAATTATGAAATTTCAATCGGGGACCTGGCTCAGAAAATCGCATTGATCATGAACCGGGAAATTGAAATAGGTACTGAAGATGCGAGAATAAGGCCCGGAAAATCCGAAGTGGAACGCTTATGGGCCGAAAACCGAAAGGCAAAGGACCTCCTCGGATGGGTGCCTGAATATACTCTCGCGCAGGGTCTGAAAGAAACTATCGAATGGTTCAGCTCCCCGGGAAACATGGAATTTTACAAACCCGATCTCTATACCATATAAAACTAATGAAGGCTGTCATACTTGCAGGAGGGAAAGGTACCAGGCTTAAGCCATATACTACCGTGATCCCAAAACCCCTGGTCCCCGTCGGGGAAAGGGCCATCATCGATATCCTTATCTCCAGGCTTGTGAAATGCGGGGTTGATGAGGTATGGATCTGCCTTAATCATTTTGCTGAGATAATCATGGCATACCTTGGCAACGGATCTAAATTCGGTTTAAAGATCAATTATTCACTGGAAGAGGAACCTCTCGGAACAGTCGCACCTATAGCCTTGATTGACAGCCTGCCCGCCGATTTTCTGGTCATGAACGGAGATCTTCTCACCGATCTTGATTTCAGGGAACTGTATTCAAGGCATATTGCACAACAATCCCTGCTCACAGTTTCCACTTATCACCGAACTACTAAAATTGATTTTGGTGTGCTTGAACTCGACAAGGAGTCCAATAAAGTTACTGGGTTTCGCGAAAAACCTGAATATTCATTTAACGTCAGCATGGGAGTCTATGCCATGAACCGAAAGGTTCTTGAATATGTCCCACCCAAAAAACCATTTGGTTTCGATGACCTTATGCTCAGCCTTCTGGAGAAACAAATCCCGGTCAGCGTCTATCCCTATTCCGGATACTGGCTGGATATCGGTCGTCCCGATGATTATGAAAAAGCCAATGAAGACCTGCAAAACCTCACCTCCCTGCTTTGAAAAAAATCCTTGTTACCGGTTCTGATGGATTCATCGGCAGAGCTTTATTGAAACGTCTGTTGCATGAAGGCTTTGAAGCCGAAGGACTGGACCTTGCCCAGGGAGATATTACAGATCCTTCATGCTTTCAGCAGTTCTCGCAACAGGAATTCTTTCATGTGATACATCTTGCAGGAAAAACGTTTGTCCCCGACAGTTGGAAAGATCCTGGTGCGTTTTACAGGATCAACCTCATGGGGACTGTCAATGTGCTGGAATTCTGCCGCAGATCAGGAGCCGGGCTCACCTATATCAGCTCATATCTTTATGGTTCGCCCGAGTACCTTCCCGTGGATGAGAACCATCCGGTGAAATCCTATAATCCATACAGCCATAGCAAACTTCTTGCCGATAATACCTGCCAGTTCTATGCTCGGAATTTCAAAACCAGGATCACTATTCTGAGACCTTTTAATGCATATGGCCCGGGACAACCTGCGCATTTTATCATCCCTGAAATTATCCAGATGGTTATGGATCCTGCTGTGGCGGAAGTTGAAGTCATGGACCTCAGACCTAAAAGGGATTATGTTTTTATTGACGACCTGGTGGATGCCATTTTCAGGACTATCCATGGTGAACCGGGAATATATAATGTAGGAAGCGGTGAATCGGTCAGCGTGGAAACTTTAATCCAAACGGTGATGAAGCTGAGCGGCATTAGCAAACCCTATAAAGCCCGCGGAACGGAAAGACAAAACGAGATTTTCGATCTTTATGCAGGTATCGGGAACATACAACTTGCACTGGGCTGGCAGCCAAAAACCACATTCGAGGAAGGTCTCCGGAAATGTCTTACTCCCTGACCGCTTTCATGCTCATATCAAGGCTCTGAATATGGTGAGTGAGCGCTCCCACAGAAATGAAATCAACACCTGTAGAAGCATAATCCCTTAAATTGTTCTCATTAATCCCTCCCGATGCCTCGGTTTCAAAACGGCCGGCAATTATCTCGACAGCTTGTTTAAGTGCGGAAGCGGAAAAATTGTCGAGCATGATCCGGTCAACACCTCCATGATCCAGAACCTGCTTTAACTCTGATAAATTCCTGACCTCGATCTCGATCTTCAGGTTTTTTTTGTTAATTAAAAGATACCGGCATGCCGAATCAATAGCAGGTACAATCCCACCAGCAAAATCCACATGATTATCCTTGATCATGATCATGTCATACAATCCGATCCTGTGGTTCAATCCCCCCCCTGTCCTTACAGCATATTTCTCAAGCTGGCGCAGCAGCGGAGTGGTTTTCCTTGTATCCAGTATTTTCGCGGGGAAACCTTCGGTCAGCTTTACAAGCTTATTCGTGGCTGTAGCAATACCACTCATCCTCTGCATGAAGTTAAGGACAAGCCTCTCACTTTGCAGTATGGAGGAAATTCTTCCCTGGACCTCAAAAGCAATATCCCCCTGAACAACGGGATCCCCATCCCTGAGGCAGGATGTCATTCTCAACCCCGGATCAACCCGTGCGAAAACTTTTTCTGCAATATTCATCCCGCAAAGTATACCTTCGGCCTTGATTATCAGCTTCGCCTTCCCCATGGCAGAAGGGGGAATTGTAGACTTTGTTGTATGGTCTCCGTCACCGATATCCTCGGCCAGGGCCTGAATCACAATCTCTTCGGGTGTCATGAACACTTACTCTGATTGAATATGTAATTGAAAGATCCGGTATTCCCCATTGCTTTTTCTCAAAAGGAAAAACAGGCTGAACTTTTTTCCCCCTGATCTGAGATCACCCATAGTATATTTTGAACCATCGGGCGAGCTCCCTTCCTTGCTGATCGTGATACTGTTTACGGGCCAGTTACTGAAAAAATCCTTGACAATACGTTCGGCCTGTTGCTTGCTGTAGCTGTCTTTGATTCCGGGGATGCTCAGGTCGACCATCTCATTGAAATATTTTCCAAGCTCGGCAGAATTCCCTTTTTTAATGGCCTCTGTGATTGCGGATGACGGATCGGTCTGGCAAATTGCATGGCCCGGCAACAACAACCATAAAAAAAACAGAATAACGGTGAGCCTGGACATGGAATGTTTTTTTCAAAATTACTATTTTTAATTATTCCGATCTTTGCCAGGGCGTAAAAGATTTGAAACCATGAAGATCAGGTTTATTGTTATAGGAAAGACCGATGAAGAATATCTCAGGACCGGAACCGGAGAATACCTTGGTCGACTGAAACGATACATCCCCGTGGAATACCTTGAACTCACTTCAGTGAAAAATGCCTCTTCACTGACTAAACAGGAGCAACAGCTTAAAGAAAAGGAACTGTTTGAAAAGCAGATCCAGCCTGGAGAAACAGTAGTCCTTCTGGATGAACACGGCCGTCAGTTAAGATCATCGGAATTGGCAACCTACCTCAACCAACGTATGGTCTCTGGTATCAAATCACTGGTATTCATTGCCGGCGGGCCATATGGGTTCCACCCGGAATTTAAAAAGTCAGGGTATGATTTACTCGCACTTTCGAAAATGACCTTCTCCCACCAAATGGTACGGCTGGTATTCGCCGAACAACTGTACCGGGCCTTTACAATACTCCGCAACGAATCTTATCATCACGAATGAAGCCATGCTCAAGGCTTCTGTTAACATTTTTTTAACGAAGAGGTTAACAAATATTAACAACAGGGGCTTTATCAGGTCGCCGGGGTTTTATACCTTTGCGCCATCAAATTTAATCATATATGGTTGAGACGGATATTAAAGCCCTGAATGAGCGGATCCAGAGGGAAAGCGCTTTCGTGGATATGATCACAATGGAAATGCATAAGGTGATCATTGGACAAAAACATATGATCGAACGCCTTCTGATTGGTTTACTGGCCAACGGACATATATTGCTGGAAGGAGTTCCCGGGTTGGCAAAAACCCTGGCCATAAAGACGCTGGCAAGTATTATTGAAGCGAAATTCAGCCGAATCCAGTTTACACCCGACCTGCTTCCCGCCGACCTTGTCGGGACCCTCGTATATAGCCAGAAGAGGGAGGAGTTCCAGGTCAGGAAAGGACCTATTTTCGCTAATTTTATCCTGGCGGATGAAATAAACCGTTCCCCGGCCAAGGTCCAGAGTGCGCTGCTCGAAGCCATGCAGGAAAGGCAGGTGACTATCGGAGACTCAACATTCCAACTGCCCGAACCTTTCCTTGTGCTTGCAACGGAAAACCCCATTGAACAGGAAGGGACTTATCCTCTGCCGGAAGCCCAGGTAGACCGCTTTATGCTGAAAGTAATTATCAGCTACCCTGATAAAAAAGAGGAAAAGCAGATCATCCGCCAGAATATTGGTAATGAAATCTCTGCTGCAAGCACCATAATCAAACCTGAAGATATACTCAGAGCGAGAGCTGTTGCAAGGGAAGTTTACCTCGATGAAAAAATAGAAACTTATATTACCGATATTGTTTTTGCATCCCGCTTTCCCGCTGATTATAAACTGAAAAAGTTTGATGGACTGATTAGCTACGGAGCTTCTCCAAGGGCAAGTATATATCTCGCTCTTGCTTCAAAAGCCTATGCCTTCATCAAACGCAGAGGCTATGTAATCCCTGAAGATATCCGTGCCGTCGCACATGATGTTATGCGCCACCGTATCGGTCTTACTTATGAGGCAGAGGCTGAAAACATCACATCCGAAGACATTATTAATGAGATCTTAAATACTGTAGAAGTACCTTAACCGGAATCAGTGAACTGTAATCCGTGGTCCGGTTCACGAATTATAGATCACGTTTCACGATTCACGATTCACGATTCACCAACTATGGAATCCGCCGAACTCTTTAAAAAGGTCAGAAAGATCGAGATCAAAACCAGAGGTCTGGTAAACCAGATATTCTCCGGTCAGTACCATTCGGTCTTTAAAGGGAGAGGTATGGCCTTCAGCGAGGTCAGGGAGTATCAGTTCGGAGATGATATCAGGAATGTGGACTGGAATGTCTCCGCGCGGTTCAACCATCCTTATGTAAAAGTATTCGAAGAGGAAAGGGAGCTTACTGTCATGCTGCTGATCGATGTGAGCGGATCCAACAACTTTGGCACCCGTAAAACAATGAAGAACGAGGTGGCCACAGAGATCGCTGCCGTTCTTGCCTTCAGCGCGATCCGTAACAACGACAAAGTTGGAGTTATCTTTTTCAGCAATATTGTTGAGAAATTCATCCCGCCTAAAAAAGGCCAATCCCATATCCTGAGGATTATCAGGGAACTGGTGGATTTCAAACCGAAGCAGAATGGAACCAACCTCACCGAACCCTTACGTTTTCTGACGAATGCAATAAAGAAGCGTTGCACGGCTTTCCTGATCTCCGATTTTATAGACCACAATTTCGTGGATGCCATAAAGATTGCCAATAAAAAACACGACCTTATTGCAGTCCAGGTCTATGACGAAAGGGAAACCAATTTGCCCGATGTCGGGCTTATCAGAGTGAAAGATGCTGAAACCGGAGCGGAACACTGGGTGGATTCTTCAGATTTCAGACAGAGGGCGTATTTTAAAAAATGGAATGACGACCACCAGGCATTTCTGAATGACACCTTTTTAAGAAGCGGGGTTGACAGCGTGAAGATCAGAACTGATCAGGATTATGTGAAACCTATTATAAACCTTTTCAGGAGAAGAGGCTCGAGAAAATAAATCTGTGAGGATCATAAAAATCATCGGCATTTTTTTACTGCTTCTGGGCGGGGTTCAATCATTTTCCCAGGATGTCAGGGTTACAGCCAGGCTTGACACAGGAGTCATCCTTATTGGCGATCATGTGGGGCTGAAACTAAGGTTTGAAGGCCCTTCCGGCTCTCACGTGATCTGGCCATCGTTTAACGACACAATCCTGGGAAATATTATTGTTATAGGCCGTTCAAAAGTTGACAGCAGCTTTTCGAAAGACCGGAAATCATTGTCCCTGACCCAGGAATTGAATCTCACCTGCTTTGACTCGGGTTTCTATACTATCCCCCAGATCCCGTTCCGTTACAGGATATTCCCTGATACTGCAGTGAAAACAGCTGCAACCGGCCTGAGCATGCTGATGGTCCACACCCTGAAAGTCGACACCACAAGCATCATTAAACCAATAAAAGGTCCATTGCAGGTGCCTCTTACATTTCTGGAGATCTTACCCTACCTTTTAATAGCCCTCGCAGTTATAATTTTTGTTCTTGCTCTGGTTTGGTACATCAGGAAACGAAAGAAAAATGAACCTCTGATACATATAAGGCCTAAAGTAAAACTTCATCCGCATGAAAAAGCGTTGCAGGAACTGGAAAAACTAAGGATCAGGAAACTCTGGCAGCAGGGAAATATTAAAGAATACCATAGTGAGCTTACCGATATCCTCAGGACTTATATTGAAGATGGATTTGGTATCCCTGCAATGGAATGTACTACGCATGAAATAATTTTTCGCTTGGCACAAAGCAATGGATTCTCAAAAGCTGTTATTGAAAAGGTAGAACAGATCCTGCAAACCGCCGATATGGTAAAATTTGCCAAAGCGGTTCCATCGCCTCAGGAAAATGAAAATGTTCTGAGCACGGGAATAGAATTTGTTAATCAGACAATCAGGACTGTCGTTGACCAGGCCCAGGCCGGGTCAACCAATCAAATAGAACCAAAACCTCAGGTATAACAAGTATGCACGGAATTACATTTGCAAATCCGGGGTTCCTTTTTCTTCTGCTGATTGTTCCGGCACTGGCTGTCTGGTATTTTTACAGGAGAAAAGTCAATCCGGCTGTCCTCCAGGTGAGTTCAGTCCGTGGATTCCGTAAAGATTATGTGCAATGGCGGCATTATCTGTATAACGGATTATATGTGGCCCGGCTGTTATCCATTACCCTGCTTATCCTTGCCCTCGCCAGGCCTCAGACGAGCCTTAGCCGGCAGTCTGTAAATGTCGAAGGGATTGACCTGGTAATAGCCCTGGATATCTCAGGATCCATGCTTGCTCAGGATTTCAGGCCAAACAGGATAGAAGCTGCCAAGGATATTGCTATGGAATTTATTGACGGCAGACCAAACGACAGGATAGGGCTGGTAATATTCAGCGGGGAATCGTTTACCCAGTGCCCTATCACAACAGACCATGCAGTGCTTAAAAATCTTTTTCAGGAAATTAAAAGCGGGATGATAGAGGATGGCACTGCGATTGGCGACGGGCTTGCACTTGCCATCAGCCGGCTGAAAGACAGCAAAGCGGTGAGCAAGGTGATCATCCTGCTGACCGATGGGGTGAGTAATATGGGATCGGTTGATCCCCTGTCGGCTGCAGAAATCGGCAAGCTCTTCGGGATCAGGATATATACCGTTGGTATTGGGACCATCGGGTATGCACCCTACCCGGTACAAACGCCCTTCGGGATCCAGATGCAACAAATGAAAGTTGATATTGACGAACCCAGGCTGATCAAGATTTCACAGATGACTGATGGAAAATATTTCAGGGCTTTGAATAATACCAAACTCAGGGAGATCTACAAGGAAATCGATAAAATGGAAAAGACCAGGATCGATGTGACTGAATTCAGGAAAAAGAAAGAAGAATTTCTGCCTTTGATCCTGATTGCTTTTATCTTGCTGGCCCTTGAAGGATTTGTCAGATATTTTATATTGAAAACCATACCGTAATCATACAGAATGTTCAGGTTTGCACATAGTATTTTCTTTTTCGCGTTTCTCCTGATTCCGCTTTTATCAGCCTTTTTCGTATGGTTTATGATCTGGCGTAAAAATGCATTGGACCAGTACGGGGAGAAAGACCTCCTCAAAATCCTGGCACCGGAATTTTCCACAGCAAAACCAGTACTGAAATTCATCCTGTATTCCCTTGCCCTTGCTGCAATAGTGATGACCCTGGCCGATTTGCAATCCGGATCGAAAATTGAAAAAGTGAAACGGAAAGGTATCGACCTGATGATCTGCCTCGATGTCTCTAACTCCATGCTGGCCGAGGACATCAGGCCTTGCAGGCTTGAACGTGCAAAGCAGGCTATCTCGAAGCTTACCGATAAACTCGAGGGTGACAGGATCGGGCTTATCGTTTTTGCCGGTAAAGCATATACACAATTGCCTATTACAACCGACTACTCGGCAGCAAAACTCTTTGTGAATACGGTCTCTACAGGGATGGTCCAGACGCAGGGAACTGCGATAGGGGAGGCTATTAAACTTGCGGTTTCAAGTTTCGGGGAATCAAAACATAATAAAGCCATTGTGCTTATAACCGACGGAGAGGACCATGAAGGTCAGGTGCTTGAACAAGCCGATGCTGCCGCAAAAGCAGGGATCATACTGTATGCTATTGGCATGGGGCTTCCCGAGGGCGCACCCATTCCGGTTTATCAGGGAGATGTTCAGATTGGTTATAAAAAAGACAGGGACGGCAATACCATCATGAGCAAACTTGATGAAACAACCCTGAAACAGATCGCAAACGTGGGAAAAGGGATGTATGTAAGAGCAAGTAACTCTGATGCAGGCTTGAATACTGTTTTTGACGACCTCGAAAAGATTGAGAAATCGGATATCGAAAGCAAACAGTTTTCTGATTTCGAAAGCCGTTTCCAGTATTTTGCCGGGCTGGCCCTGCTGATACTCGTTCTGGACCTTTTCGTCTTTGAGCGTAAAACAAAATGGATCAAGAATATTAAATTGTTCGGTGATATTTGAATATGATGAACAGGATAATTTCATTATTGCTTCTATTCATGCTTACTGTTCCTGTTTTCGCGCAGAAAGAAAATAAACTTTTACGCAAAGGCAATACCGAATATGGAAAAGGCGACTTTAAAGAAGCCGAGAAGGACTACAGGAAGGCCCTGGAAATAAACAAGGAATCGGTGAAAGGTAAGTTTAACCTGGGAACGGCTGTTTATGAAGAAAAGAACTTTGAAGAAGCAGCTAAAATGTATAATGAACTTGCAGGCAAGAACCAGGACAGGGATATCCAGGCCAGGATATATCATAATATGGGAAATTCTTTTCTTGAAGCCAAGCAGTATGATAAAAGCATTCTTGCATATAAGAATGCGTTGATGAATAATCCCTCGGATCGGGATACAAAGTATAACCTGGAATATGCAAAAATGATGCTGAAAAAGCAGCAGGACCAGCAGAAAAAACAACAGGACAAGCAGAATAAGGATAAGCAGGATCAGAAAAAAGATCAGAAAAAGCAGGACCAGAATAAACAGGATCAGAAGAATCAACCGCCTCAGGACCAGAAAAAACTCAGCAAAGAAGATGCAGCCAGGATGCTCGAAGCATTAAAAAATGATGAGAAGAAAACCCTGCAGAAAGTGAAAAAAGAGAAGGCAAAGGTTCAGGTGACTGGTGTGGAAAAAGACTGGTAAATGGTTTTTCGTATATTGGGAAAGATTATTCTTGTACAATAATATATATATGATATTCAGAAGGCTTGTATTGGTGGTTGGATTACTTGCACTTTTTGTGCCCGGCTTTTCCCAGGATGTTACGTTCCAGGGCTCAGCTAAAACCACAGTAAGCGTAGGTGAATCATTTACCCTGACTTATACACTCAACAACCAGGGGAGTGATTTCCGAGGCCCCAGACTGAACGGATTCGATATTATCAGCGGTCCGTTTACTTCAACTTCTTCCAGTATACAATCAATCAACGGCCGTACAACTATGTCAGTAAGGTATTCCTTTCAGTATATCCTCCAGGCAAACAAGGAAGGAACCTTTGATATTCCCCCTGCAACTATTATGGTAGACCGGCGAACCATAACATCCAATGCCATTTCGATCAAAGTGATGAAGAATGCCTCAGGTCAGAATCCGGGAGGTGGAAATCAGTATAACCAAAACCCTCAGCAACAGGGTAGTGTACAAACGGGGACGAATGATATCATGTTAAAGGCTTTTATAAGTAACCCGAACCCAATGCAGGGAGAAGGAATCACTCTGATCTACAAGATATATCTGAAGCCTACTATTGCCGGAATCAATTTCACAAATGTGAAAGACCCGTCTTTCCCGGGTTTCTGGTCTCAAAAGCTCAGTAAGGATAATGAAAAACTCAAGCAGTATACCCAGGTTATCGATGGGCAGCAATACATAGTGGCCGATCTTAAGAAATTCACATTATTCCCTCTTAAGAGCGGAAAGTTTATTATCGAACCAATGGAACTCGATTGCCAGGCCAGGGTGCAGCAAAAGGGCCGGGCCCGTACAGGTGATCCATTCTTTGATGATTTCTTCAATGATAGTTTTTTTAATAATTCGGTCGCAACCATTGAGCGAAACCTGAAATCCAATCTGCTGAATGTCAATGTGAAACCAATCCCATCAACAGGAGTTCCCGATGATTATGCAGGTGCGGTTGGGAATTTTACTTTCCATACCGAACTGGACCGGACAAAAGTAAAGACCAATGAAGCAATAAACCTGAAATGCGTGGTGAGTGGAGAAGGAAACCTTCAGCTGATCGATAAACTGAATATTATATTTCCTCCTGATTTTGAAACGTATGACCCGAAGATCTCAAATGATATAAGGTCCTCCGATAAAGGGGTCAGCGGCTCACAGGTATTTGAATATCTCATTATCCCGCGTAAACCGGGGACTTTCAACCTGAAACCGATCTCATTTTCGTTTTTTGACCTGAAGAAAATGAAATATGTCAGCCTTTCCAGCCCTTCATATATAATTGAAGTTGAGAAAGGCACGGGAGAAGCTGCAAATGTCACCTACACAGGGGCTAACCATGAAGAGATCAAATATATAGGTAGTGATATCCGACATATAAAGAATCAGGTTTTTCCCCTTTCCCGGAGCGGTGTGTACTTTTTCGGATCCCTGATATTCATGTTATGGCTAATCATACCGCTGCTATTATTTTTTGCTTTTATTCTGTTATTCAGAAAGTTCAGTGAACGACGTAGTGATGTTGTCCTGATGAAGAACCTGCGGGCCACCAAAGTTGCCCGCAAACGCCTAAGGAAAGCCGAGTTGTATTTCAAAGAACAGAAGCAGGAAGAATTTTATGTTGAGATATCACAGGCTTTATGGGGTTATCTGAGTGATAAATTCAGTTTGCCGATTGCAGAACTTTCTATTGATACAGTTAGGCAAACATTGGTAGACAAGGCAGTCAGTGAGGAGATTATTCAAAGCTTTCTGGATACCCTGAACAATACCGAATACGCAAGGTTTGCACCGGGCGAGAAGTCGGTTAACATGGAGCGTATCTACAATGAAGCACTTGCACTGATTTCAAGGATAGAAAGGGAATTGAGATGAGAGGTAAGTCGCAGGTATTGATGAGTTTCAGAATTTTAATCTTCATTGCAGGACTTTCTGTTTTGACCTTAACAGCTTATGCATCTGAATACCAGCTGCAGATTGCAAAAGGGAACACAGCCTATTCCTCAGGAAAATTTCAGGAAGCAGTTACAACCTATGCCTCTCTTGTTTCGCAGGGATTTGAATCTCCTGATCTATTTTATAATCTGGGTAATTCATATTTTAAGCTCAACGATATCCCTCATGCCATTCTTTGGTATGAACGTGCCAAAAGGCTGGATCCCGGAAATGAGGATGTCATCTTTAATCTCAATGTTGCCAACAGCAGGATAACCGATAAAATAGATCCCATGCCCGAGTTTTTCGTTAAGCGATGGGTGAGAACATTGACTGATATCTATTCCATGGATTCATGGGCCGTTGCAGGCATAGTTTTTCTGCTTTCCGCACTTCTTTTCTTTACCCTTTATGTGGCATCCAGGGTCCTGCTCATCCGCAAGTTAGGTTTCTGGGCCGGATTTTCAGCTTTGGTTTTATCTGCTGTCTTTCTTTTGTTTGCCTGGAGCAGCTTCCATTCCCTGATGTCTGACCAATCGGCAATCATAACAACTCCCACCGTAACAGTCAAAAGTTCACCCGATGAAAAAAGTACCGACATCTTTGTGATCCATGAAGGGTGTAAGATTCAACTCGTAGATCATATCGGAAACTGGTATGAGGTCCGCATTGTCAATGGAAGTGTAGGCTGGGTTGAACAATCAGTTTTTGAGAAGATCTGAGCCTCCTTTCCTTCATAATTTTTCGCCTCTCAAATTTTTTTTGCAGATAAGGTTTTTTAATTTATATTTGTTCGATTAAAGGAGAAACCGTTAAATCAAACCTAAAACTATGAAAAATAGACATTTACTCTCTCTATTGCGGACCGCTTTCGTTGGACTTTTTTTACTCGTCCTTGCTTCAGTATCCTTCGCCGGCAATCCTGTTGACAAAGGAACCTCACGAAATGATGATCCTTTTTATCGAATGAAAGCGAATCAGACCACGGGAGTTATTTCAGCCGCCGATGTACTGAAAGCCCAACAGCAGGCAGAGCAGATGCGGACAAAATCTTCATCGAGACTGAACCTTAACTGGTCTCCTCTTGGTCCGACAAATATTGCAGGTCCTGCAACGTCTGCAATTTTTGACAATCGTGATGCAACGGGCTCAACAATTTATTTGGGAGCTCCCTGCGGTGGTATCTGGCGTTCCACAACTTTAGGTTTGACATGGCATGCAATCGGAACACCTGACGGGAATATTCCGAGAGTATCCTGCATGGCTCAGACGAAAAGCGGTGTTTTCTTTGTAGGTACGGGCCAGGTATATAAAGATAATTATAACAGCGGCAACGGTCTTTACACTTCTACCGACGGGCTGAACTTCACACTTGTTCCGGGGACAGCATTTAACCCTCATTGGCTTGGCATTGCACAGCTCGCAGCCGATCCCAGAAATGAGAGAATGTATGTTGCCACAATAGGCGGTATTTATTATTCCGATAACGGTACTGACTGGATTACAGCTTTACCCGGTTATGCAAACGATGTAAGCGTTGGCAGCGACGGAACAGTTCTCGCAGTTGTCGGTGATTCAGTTTATGTTGCAAGAGGCGGAGATATAAGTAATTTTATTCTTCTCAGCACCGGCGATTCAACCAAACTTCCAAATGTGAATATCGGATGGGTTAGGGTTGCAGTTTCTCCTTCCAACCCCCAGGTCATGTATGCTTCCATTTGCCAGCCTTCAGGTTTTATGAGGGGTGTTTACGGTTCACAGGATGCGGGAAATACCTGGACCCTTATATTCCCTGCAAGTGCTTCGTTTGAACCTTACGGAGTTAACGGGTTAAACTATAATGTTATAGCTGTAGTGCCTAATAATCCTGATGAGATATTCATTGGATCCAAGAAAATGTGGCTTGGCAAACGGGTAGCCGGTCAGGAATATTTTGACTGGGAAGTGGTGAGTGACGGATCTATTTCTCCTTCTGATGTTACTTTCGCACCAAATTACCATAATCAGTATTCCTTTCAGCCGGGAAACAGTGGCCGCATGGTTATGGCAACCGACGGAGGTCTTACTGTTGCAACTATAAGGCCTGGCCAGATTGTTTACAAAACGTCTTCCTTAAATTTACAGATCGGACAATTTTCCACCCTGGCTAATACTTACAATAAAAACTATGTCATGGGTGGTGCCAAGCATAACGGTACCATTGTCGACGGAGCATATTATCCCAGCCTTGTCAATGAACCTCTGAATGGCCTCCAGATTTGGAAGGATGGCAATGACTATGGGGATGAAGGCCGCACAGGAGGTTCCTGCGCCTGGAGCAAGATCTATCCAAACCTTGTAATTTTTACCAATACCGACTCCAACTCCTCGACCTACCGTACACTACGTCGTCGTGAACTTACCGACCTCACCTATGACAATGATCCTTTGGGAACTGATATTGCTGCCACGACAGGCCAAAACCTGCCGATCACACTGGCCGAGAGCTTTAATTATACAAATACACTTGATAGTGTTAAATTTTACAACAAATCAGAAACAGACACTATACCTGCAGGAACTCCCATCACAGTTAAAAGTAAAAATGACGGATTCCCGTTTGTTTATACCACTACAAAGGTCATTCTCCCCAATGACAGTGCTATGATACCCGACCCTATTGCCGCTCGTTTCTTTCTCTACACGACTAAAGGCGGACGCAAAGGAGTTTTCATGTCCAAAGTCATGTTGCAATTCGACCAAACTCCTGAATGGTTCCTTGTATATAAGGATGTTTCACCTCTTTCCAGCGGTGATATTTGCACACTCGCGGTTTCATCAGATATGAATACACTTTGGATGGGTACTACCCAAGGCAGAATCTACAGGGCAAGTAACCTGCTTCGTGCCTACAATTATGCTACCGCCGATTATGATAGCCCAACCTTCATCGTCAGTAACGATACATTACAGGGAATTCCTTTTAAAGGCAGATATATTACAGGAATCTCCGTTGATCCCAATAACCCGAATCATGTCATGGTAACACTGGGTAATTATGGTAATACAAGTTATGTATACATGACCCAAAATGCACTGGACCAGGTACCTGTTTGGAAAGATGTTACAGGGAGCCTTCCCTCAAACCCTGTCCTTAGCGGTATTATCGAAATGCATAATCAGAATAACGCAATTCTAGGAACCGAATGGGGCATTTTCACGACCTCAAACCTGCTGGATACTTCTCCAACCTGGGAACCTGATATGGCCAATATGGGGAATGTTCCTGTTACTGCCCTTTCTCAGCAAACAATTCAGGCATACCCCATGCTGAATTACGGCGCTGTTTATGCCGCAACCTGGGGTCTCGGTTTCTTCAGGGATACCACGTATCTTACCCCGGTAGGTGTAGCACCCGGTCCCTCAGGCAAAAATCTTAAAAATGATCTTAAAATCAGCCCGAATCCCATCAGGGATTATGCAAACATAACATATACTCTGGGCCAGACAACCAACACCGAAATATTTGTTTATAACCTGAACGGCACCCTGGTTATGGGTGGAAACCTCGGAATCAGGCCCCAGGGAGAATCTACTTCCCGTATTGATTTTACTTCTCTGCCGGCAGGGATGTATATTATCAGAATAAATAATTCACTCGGTAAAGTTGTTAAGCAGTAATTATCAAAAACACTATAAAACTCCAGATATGAAAAGAATTTTATCGATACTCTTGCTTTCACTCTTTGCCGCTGTCACTTTGGCAGGAACAGAAGTATATATTCCAACCCTGAAAACACCTGCCGATAATGCAGTCGACCAGATGCCAAACGTGACGATCAGCTGGAACGCAATCGTGGGTAGTACAGGATTGAAGTATGAAGTGCAGATTGATACCAGTGCAAATTTCAATTCATCAAAACTCACCGATACAACTCTGACATTGTTAACCGGATATACGACGCATGAACTCCTGTTTGGCGTCAAATATAAATGGCGTGTTAGGGCTATTGATCTTGGACAGACATCCGGATGGTCAGTGGCTCGTGCATTTACCGTTTTTACCCAGGTAACGCTTTCATTCCCGAAAACAAATGCCAAAGAGGATACCTTGGGCCCCACTCAGTCACTGACCTGGTCAAACCAGATAGGAGGGAAAACAATTACCGGAGTTAAATATTTTGATCTTCAGGTCGATACTTCTCAGAATTTTAACTCAACTCAACTTTTTTCTGCTACGGTCGCTTCTTCTAAATACAATTACAAGATAAGCAACCTGAGATTCGGCTGCAAATATTACTGGAGAGTTCGTGCACGTCATAATCTTAGTGCCAGCTCCTGGTCTGTCGTATTTAACTTTACTGTTACAACCTACATTGTCCAAACATTACCGACCAGCAATGCAGTGGACCAGTTCCTTAATGCTCTGCTTAAATGGAAACCATTAAAAGGCTTGCTGGGCTATGAATATCAGCTTGCTACAGATACGGGCTTTACCAATGTCATCGCAGGTTCTGAGGTCGATACAAATTTTGTGAACTCACAATATACTGTTTTCGGTAAAAAGTATTACTGGAGGGTCAGGGGCCGGCATCTGACAGATACCATGCAGTGGTGCCCTCGCTATGCCTTTACCACTATCGATAAAGTCAAACTTTTAGGTCCTGGCAACAATTCAACTAATATCGCGATCAAACCTACACTGAAATGGACAAAGCAAACAGGGATCGTGAAATATCAGTTGCAACTTGATATGAATGAGAATTTCAGCACTGTTCTCGTGGACGTGAAACTCTCTGATACCATTTCACAATATGTAGTTACAAAAAAATTAACCAATAATACCAAGTACTTCTGGAGAATGAGGGCTTACTCTGATTCCCAGGTCCCCGACACGAGCGGCTGGAGCGAGGTCTGGAACTTCACAACCCTTTTAACAGGAATTGGGGAGAACGGAATGCTGTCCAGTAACATATATCCAAATCCGGCCTCGGGTAAAGTGAATATCAAAATGGATGTTGAAGAACCCGCAAAACTGCAGGTTACAGTTATTGACTTGCTTGGAAGCACATTTATCCGAGAGGAGTTTGATCTAACAACTGGCAGTAACATCAGGGAGCTTAACCTTTCAACCCTTAGTAAGGGAATTTATATTGTCCGCCTATCATATGATGGCAATGTCTCTAACCATAAACTGATCGTTGACCGTTAGGCGTTCAGGAAACAGAAAAGAGGCTGTCAGGTTTATACTGACAGCCTATTTTTATTTTTTATCCAGCCCTTTTTTAAATTCCTTAAGGATGACCAGATCAGCTTCATTAATATAATTGATCTCAAGTGCCTGTTTAATAAGGTGGTCATAATCGGTCAGGGTTACCAGCGGGCAGTCTTCATTTTGAAAATTGGTTTGGGCAATACTCAGGTTGTAAGTGAATATGGCGAGCATTCCCATGACCTGGCATCCTGCATTTTTTAACGCTGAAACAGCCCCCAGGCTGCTTGAGCCGGTCGAGATCAGATCCTCAACAATAACGGCCCTCTGGCCAGCCCTGACCTCCCCTTCGATCTGGTTAGTAAGACCATGTTCTTTTTTCGATGAACGAACATAGGCAAAAGGAAGGGCAAGTTCCTGTGCTACCAAAGCTCCCTGGGGAATACCGCCGGTGGCAACACCCACGATCAGATCTGGCTCCCAGCCATTTTGCTCAATAGCAGCGACAAAATTCTGGCGTATAAACGTCCGTATTTCGGGAAATGATAAAGTCACGCGATTGTCAGTATAGATAGGCGACTTGATCCCTGATGCCCAGGTGAATAATTCCTTGGGACTGAGTTTAACTGCTTTTATCTTCAGCAGCAGCTCGGCAGCAATTAATGCGATTTCTTCTTTGAATATCATATTTACTGTGTTTTTCTCACCCCAAATGTACATAAAAATGAAACCTGTTCCAGTCGTCTCTATTTAGTACCTTTGTACTTCCCAGTGGCCTGCATATGAAGATTGAAATATATTGCAATGATAGCCTGATTATACTCCTGGATGCAAAACCAGAACTAAAACTGCCCAATGAAAGCCAGGTCCAGTATTCCAAAAAAAAAGCTTTACAGGAACTTGTTTCTGAGTTTGAAAAAAGCAGTAAAGGGACCTTGTTAATCTGGTCTGCTGAAAAATATAAGCAGCTGGTAAAAGCTTTTTTCAATTTTCATGAAATTGTCGAAGCTGCAGGAGGTGTAGTATTCAATGAACATGATGAAATACTGTTTATACACAGAAACGGCAAATGGGACCTTCCTAAAGGTAAAATTAATGGGAAAGACCGGCGAAAAGCCGTAAAAGGAAAACCCAAGCCTGATGCAGCAGATCCTGATCTGCAGGTTGCATGCAACGCTGCAATCCGCGAAGTAAAAGAGGAAACAGGTCTTAAAAAGATCAAACTGATCTCTGAGCTTCCATTGACCTATCATATTTACTTTGCCGGTAGCCGCAGGATAATTAAACGCACCCGATGGTTCCGGATGGAAGGCAGTACTGATGATATTTTACAGCCCCAGATCACCGAGGGTATAATCATTGCACGCTGGGTTCCCTCCAATTCACTTGGATGTATTTTTATGCATACCTATGAATCACTAAAACCTTTGATAAAATCAGTACTGGCGAATACATGATCAAAGAACCCGAACTATGGACCAGAATCTAATCAGACCCTCTGAGCTCATCAAGGCATTTGTGAGCAAAGCATCACTTAAACAAGAGGTGTATTTTAAAACATTACAGATTTTCAGGCAATTTAAAACGGAATCTGAAAAGTTTATAAGCCTGAATTCTGCTACAGTCGGCAAATCAAAATTCCCTTTGCTTTTTGAATATAAGGACAGGGGGGATTTCCAGTTTGAACTCAGGTTTGGATCGGATATCCTCATCTTTATGATGCATACAAATATATTTGAGTTCCCTCGCGATCATGAAGTGATGAAGACTCAATATATTCGTCAGGATAAACTCAGATCCTACTGCGGAAATATTATGATCTTTAATTTTCTTTCAGATTCATTTAAATATACCCGTTCAAACGACCTGGGCTACCTCATAGGCAGGTTGTTTGTGAACCGGGAACAGCATTATTTCCTGGAAGGGAAGAGGGAAGTAGGCATGCTGTATAATAATTTCGCCCGTACCAGGCTTAATCTTAAAACCATCCGTTCAATTATCTATTCCAGTATTTTGTACACAATTAATTTTGATCTGCTTACTCCTCCATTTGAAAATTTCAAAGAAGTCACGCAACAGGAAATGCAATCTCAGCTTGATTCAATGTCGATACGAACCGGTAAGCGTATCGGTTTCAGGTTTCAGGCGGATGAGGTAGTGCAAAACGGGAAATAGTTTCCAGGAAAAAGAGAACCCTGTAAGTTTTTAATCTCTCCCGGTAAATACCCCGCTCCTCTGGGGTGGAACCCGGGTCCCTATCCCCCCAAATCCAGGCCGACATCCTCCTCCGTATCAGCACCCTCTACGACACTGTCATGCAATTTGTATCTTTACGAAAAAGAATCTTCACATGGTATCTAAGCATGTAAATAATACCTTGAAGCGAATATCCCGCGAAGTATTCATTTACCTGTTACTACTGGTTTTTTTCGGTTTTAACCTGCAATCACAATCCTTATCGATTCTTTGGCAACATTGTTATGGGGGAACAGGGGATGATTTAGGATTCTCGGTTCTTCCATCGCAATCTGGTTTTAATTTTTTTGGTCAGTCTTCCTCTACTAACGGTGATGTTCAGGGAAATCATGGAGATGCGGATCTCTGGTTGTTATCTGTTGATTCTTCCGGAAGTCTCCTGACTTCGACATGTTATGGTGGTACTGATGATGATGGATCTGTCCACATGAAGGCCTGTCTCGATGGGGGATATATTTTATTTGGTTCTCCATTCTCAGTGAATGGGGATGTTACAAATAATCATGGTGGTTGCGACTACTGGTTGATCAAGCTGGACAGTAACAACAAGTTTCAATGGCAAAAATGTTTCGGGGGAAGTTGCAATGATGAAATATCTGAATTAATCGTTACCGCTGATTCCGGATTCCTTTGTATAGGCAGTACATGCTCCCGGGACGGCGATGTATCGGTCAATTACGGATATAATGATGCCTGGTTAATCAAAGTCGATAAAACCGGCAATCTGGTCTGGGAAAAGTCTTTTGGCGGATCAATCCAGGATCATGGAAGAGGTGTTGTACAAACCCTGGATGGAGGGATTATTGTCGGTGGGGGTACAACATCTGAGGATGGTCTTGTGCAATGTCAGCATCGTGGGGAATTTGAAAAATCTGACGCCTGGGTAATCAAACTTGACTCTGCAGGGAATATTCAATGGCAGAATTGTTATGGAGGGAGTTTAAGTGATTTCATATACAAAATTCAACCTTTGCCTGACAGTACATATTTATTATTAGGAGTTACAAATTCATACGACGGGGACGTAAGCGGTAATCATGGCGATTATGATTACTGGGTCATTAAAATTGATCGTTGGGGCAATATTCTATGGCAAAAATGTTATGGAGGATCGGGATATGATGCTCCTGTCTTTATGAAAACGCTTTCCGATGGAAATTTCATGATTGGGGGTTTAACCAGATCAAATGATGGGGATGTTACAAATAACCACTCATTTTCAGGTTATTCAGATATGTGGCTGATAAAAATATCGCCAGAAGGGGAATTAATCTGGGAGCAATGCTTTGGAGGTACAATGGATGAAGGCTTAAATGATGCAATCGAGCTTCCCGGAGGTAAATTGTTGCTGATTGGTGAATCATTTACCTGCAATAACACCGGTAATGTCAACTGCACTCATCATGGACCAGGTACCTTTGATATGTGGGTGATTATGGTTTATGATTCCACACTGGTTGGAATTAATAAAAAGCCGGCTTCTACCGATATTCTTCAAGTATATCCAAATCCGGCCACCGATTATGTAAGATTCTCATCCAAAACCACAAACAGCCATACTGATAACCAGATTTATATCCTCAACCAACTGGGTCAGATTATTAAGGGATTAACTCTGCCCTTAGGGAGTAATCAAGTGTTATGGGATACAAGTAAAATCCCTTCCGGGCTATATTATTATCTCTGCAAAACAGGCAAGAGTGTGAAAACCGGCAAGATTGTTCTGTTAAAATGAAAGGATTTTTTTTATCATTATCCTATCCCCTTCCAGGTACGGAACTAAAATCATCTAGGAACTGATTAGAATATTTAATTTCTGTACATCTTAACAATTCATTTATCAGAATAAATCTTCATTGCCTGCAATGCTTCAATGCAAATCTTATGAAGGCTAGCTTCATAAATTTTAATTCTCAAGGCCAGGCCCTTCGGGTGCCTTCATTATTTTGAATCATCTGTTTTTTACTTGTAAAAAAATAGCAGGCAGCCTTGATAAGCACTCCGCTTTATAATTTATTCCGCTTATGAGTTGCCTAAGATTTTTAGTTATCGCATATCCATTTACAAACCATAAAAGCTGAGGTTAACATACAAGCAAAAACAAATCCAAGTAAAAACGCCAAGTCAGGCAAGCATTATCCAGTCAATCGGCAATACCGGCCGGATTTGAAACCAATGAGGCCAGCCTGGCCATGGAACAGGCCATCAACTCATTAAGCCCATACGAAAAGCCCAGCGCTGTCTTCCATTCGGCTAATTCAGGAGTTTCTTAAATGTTGTACCTATGTTGTACCAAAAATGAAAAGGCCGATATTTTGTTAAATATCAGCCTTTTATGAGTGTATTTGTAGCCCGTAGGGGGATCGAACCCCTGATTTCCAGGATGAAAACCTGGCGTCCTAACCGACTAGACGAACGGGCCAAAGTCTTTTTGGGAGTGCAAAATTACAAAATGTATTGAAACCTGCAAAACAATTTTCTATGTTATAATTTCTGAAGGTTGTTTAAACCAGGTTTTTCGTATTACCAAATTCCATTTATCCGATTATAGAATTTGGATCCTGATAAATATTTTATTTGAATTTAATTTAATTCCGTATTACATTTGTGCGGATTAATATTCATTAATTTACGTATTATGCGCAGCATTAAATTCACTGAAGCCGAGCTGGAGTTCCTTGTGGGGCAGTATAAACTCGAGCTTATCGAAGCCGAAAAATACATTGGTGAAATTCAAAATATTCTGAAAAAACTCGGAGTAATTTCCAAGGATATCTCCGTAAAAAACGAGAATAAACCGAAAAGGGGAAGGGGACGCCCGGCAAAAGCAACCAAGCACGAAAATAGGGTTTCGGCAGTCAAAGAGACTCCTGAGCCAAAGAAAAAGAAAGCAGGAAAACCAGGCAGGCCAAAGAAAAGGGGCCCGAAAAAAGAGACAAACCGGGCTGCAAAACCGGCCTTGAAACCGATTGAATCAAAACTTACTGCCGTCAAAACCGAAAAGCAAAAACCTGCGCCTAAAAAGGCAAAAAAGAAGGCGAAACCGGCTAAGCCATCCGCCGTTAAAACCGTAAAGAAAGTTGTTCCCAAGGCTGTGCCTGAAAAGAAAGAGGAGCCCAAAAAAGCAGTACCCGTTAAGAAAGCTGCAAAGAAAAAGGTAATTCAGAAGAAAAAGTCCAGTTCAAAACCAAAGGCTAAATCACCCTCTGCAGCTGAAGAAAAGCCAATTGCTCCGGTAACGCCACCTGATGCCTCAACGGAAACAAAACCCGCTCAAATATAGGGTTTGTAAGTCTGACATCTGACCGTTTTCTGTCATTTTCAGGAAATTGCCACATAGCTATTTCCTATTTCAAATAATTGTTGTAATTTTGCGCCCTGATTTCTAAAATAAGACAATAAATTAACAATTGAATCCATGGCCAATCACAGAAGTTCGGAAAAACGCATCAGGAGTACCAAGATAAAAAGAACACAAAACCGTTACCAGGGTAGGACCGTGCGTAATGCTGTGAAGAAATTGCGTTCAACCGAGGAAAAAGAAACTATTCAGAAGGATCTGCCGCAAGTTATCTCCCAAATTGATAAACTTGCCAAGAAATCGGTAATCCATAAGAATAAAGCTTCCAATCTCAAGAGCAAGCTGATGAAAAAGGCCAATAAGGCCAAGACTGCTTAACAGAATCTCTGTTACTGCCTGTCCTTTTTCCGCGTCCAGCGAAATCCCCTGAACGATAACCTCTGAATATAGGTTTTTAGATGTCTTTCCTTTTTCCTGGGATAGATATCATCTATTTTTATCATGATCCCGGTTTCTTCAACATCCCCGAAGTCATGGTTTATTGAAGTCCCGAAAGCGCGCATTGTTGAACTCAGGTTCATGTATGCGTTAACTAAAGGAGGAACCAGTTCTCCATGCCTCCTCACTTCATGTACCAGGACCTTGTAATTTTCTTCGAATGAGGGAGCATTAAAAATATTCTTCAGGGTTTCTTCGGATGTCTCGGTGACCAGGGTATACTTTGGGGTCAGCAGATGCTCATTATCGGGAAAGAACCTCTTTAAAAAAAATATGACCAGGTCACGGGCAGTTTTATTGTATTGAGGGTACATGGTCATCTTACCAAAGAAATACCTCACATCGGGGTTCTCAATGATCATTGCACCAAGACCGTCCCAGAGGTTGTCGAGTGAATACAATCCTCTTCTCAGGTTTACCGTTGGCTGGTATTCCGGCTGAACAAAAGAGCGCCCAAGCTCAATTGAGAAAGGAAGGTAATCTCGGATAAACTTATGTGAGAAATCAAAGAGTTCGGCGGTTGCGGAACTTAAGCAGCCATTGGCAAGGCAGGGAATATCCCTGCCATGGATAAAACGGTATCCGCCCACAATCTCATGATCGGCAGGATCCCATACGATAAGCTGGTGAAAGGGTTCATCCATGACATCAAATTCATCGATGTCTATAGATTTTCCGGTTCCGCCACCGGCATCCCTGAACGTGATCTCCCTTAGCCGCCCCAACTCTTTCATAAGATTTGGAGAGTCGTGAGCTGTAAAAATATAAATCTTGTTCTGTCCGTTGTTTGTATTGCGGACAAATTTCGAGTCGGTAAGTTCGGCATCAAGCAGGTGCCTGTCGACGGGAGGAATTATAGTTTCCATATTAGCAAAATAAGGCTCTTACACAAAAGTAATAAAAGCAATGAAACAGTCCCACTTATAATCCATGCATGTGTTGCGATTTTATATTTTTGCAATATGGCGGAGCTGCAAATTGAAATACCCGAAAAACTGATCAATATTGAAGGTCTTTTTAAAGCCAAGAACCCTCGTCTTCTGAAGCTCATTCCGGCCTGGTTTATGCGTTATCTTAAACGGATAATACACCAGGATGAAGTCAACGGGTATATTTACAGGAACAGGGATAAATTCGGACTTCCTTTTGTTGAAGCCATACTTGGTGAGTTCGGTGTCGCGGTAAACACGGGTATCCCGGGAATGGCCGATGCGGGAGCCATTGAGCAATTGAGCCGGATCTTACTAGACAGGAGGGTGATCGTTGCTTCCAATCACCCGCTGGGAGGCCTTGACGGACTGGCCCTGATGAACCAGATAGGGAAGGTCAGGCCTGATATCGTATTCCCGGTAAATGATCTGCTTATGAATATACCCGGGCTTAAACCTTTATTCATACCTGTTAACAAACACGGGAAGAACACTGAGAATGCAAGAATAATTGATGAAAATTTTGCTGGCAGCAAAGTCATTCTGTATTTCCCGGCAGGGCTTGTATCCCGCAAATTTAAAGGCGGCATTATCAGGGATCTTGACTGGAAGAATACGTTTATCAAGAAGGCCAAAAAATATGAACGCGATGTACTTCCGGTATATATCTCGGGGCGGAATTCCAACTGGTTTTACAACCTCTCCAAATGGAGAAAAAAACTTGGGATCAAAGCAAATATTGAAATGTTGTATCTTGCCGATGAAATGATGAAGCAGAAGGGCCATACCATCAGGATCATCGTTGGCGATCTCATCACATGGCAATCCTTCGACAAGTCAAGGAACGATTTACAATGGGCCGATTATGTAAAACAGAAGGTCTACGACTTGTCAAAACATCAGGAATGAATTACCGAATCTGACATCCGCAAACATGAACCTTAAATTCGTTTCAAGCATTGTGCATCCGAAAGACGGTCCGGGTACAGGTTTGCCCGAATTTGCTTTCATTGGCCGTTCCAATGTGGGGAAATCTTCCCTGATCAATATGCTTGCAGGCCGGAAGAGCCTTGCCAAAACTTCATCAAGTCCGGGCAAGACCAGGACCATCAATCATTACCTTGAGGAAGATCTGTTGTTTTATCTTGTAGACCTGCCTGGTTACGGATATGCAAAGCTTTCCAAAGTGGAAAAGGCGAAACTGGAACAGATTATCAATTCGTATATCCTGAAAAGCCCGGCCCTCAGGAACACGTTTATACTGGTTGATGCCCGGCATGAACCCCTGAAACAGGATGCAGGGTTTATGAGCTGGATGATCAGGAATAACAAGCCTTTTGTGATATTGTTCACGAAAACAGACAAACTTTCAAAACCCGGACAAAGAAAGCTTCAGACTGATTATATTAAAGGACTGCAGAGGTTTCTACCCGGCTTTATACCCGGCATGATCACAACATCCTCCACAACACGCGTAGGCCGGGAAGAAATAGAAAACCTGATAAAAAAAATGATGCTTATTTAAGCTCAACCAGCAACTGGTTCTTTGAAACCCTGTCACCTTGTTTTACATAGATCTTTTTAACAACGGTGCTGACAGGCGATAACAGATGGTTATTCATTTTCATGGCCTGGAGATCGAGCAGGGTTTCGCCTTCCCTGACCTTATGATTTTCCTTGACATACACTTTTACGATAGTGCCGGGGATAAATGCAGTGATCTTTTTCGGATCGTCCACCTTATACGGCTTGCGCATTAAGAATGTACGGTTTGGCAAGGTTTTAAAAGCAATATGTTCCATCTGAAAGGAGATGAACTCAGCTTCGGCAGGAGCTTGCGGTTTTTCGTTTTCTTCCATAAGACAATGTTCTAATTTCAGGACGATCAGAAGGGAGGAACTCCGTGTTTTTTCTTCGGGGCGATCTCATTTTTATTCTGTGCGAGTGTCAGGGAATGGATCAGGAAATTCCTGGTTTCAGAAGGTTCAATGACAGCATCCACATACCCGTAAGCCGCTGCTACGTAAGGGTTAGCAAATTTCTGACGGTATTCCTCAATTAATTTCTTACGGGTTTCGTCAGGGTTGTCTGAAGATTTTATTTCAGTGCGGAAGATAATGTTGGCTGCGCCTTCTGGCCCCATGACGGCAATCTCAGCAGTAGGCCATGCCAGCACGAAATCGGCGCGAAGGTGGTGGGAACACATGGCGATATACCCCCCGCCGTAAGCTTTACGGAGGATCACGGTAAGCTTGGGAACAGTTGCTTCGCTGTAGGCATAAAGTACTTTCGCACCATGCCTGATAACACCTGCATGTTCCTGGTCAATGCCAGGGAGATAGCCCGGCAGATCGACAAGGGTAACCAGAGGGATATTAAAGGCATCACAATAGCGTATGAACCTGGCCGCTTTATCACTCGAATCTACATCGAGCACCCCGGCAAGGACCATGGGCTGATTGGCGACAAACCCGATGGTTTGTCCGTCAAGTCTCGCAAACCCTACAACAATGTTGGCAGCCCAGTTCTCATGTATCTCGAAAAAGTCAGAGTCGTCAACAAGAGCTTTGATCACGTCCCTGACGTCATAAGGGGTCATTGGGTTTGTAGGGAAGATGCTTTCAATTTTATAATGCCTGGATTTAGGCGCTTTTTTTGGAAAAAGCTCGGCTTTCTTGTCGTTGTTCCAGGGGATGAAACTGACCAGCCTTTTGATCTGGTTGAAACATTCTTCTTCACTTTCAGCAAAGAAATGGGCATTTCCTGTTATCTCGGCATGCACTCTTGCACCACCGAGGTCTTCCATGGAGATCTCCTCTCCCAGAACGGTCTTGATGACTTCCGGACCGGTGATAAACATTTTGGAAATTTTATCCACCACAAATACAAAGTCAGTAAGGGCCGGTGAATACACTGCGCCTCCGGCACAAGGGCCCAGGATCACGCTGATCTGGGGTATTACCCCAGAAGCCTGGGTATTCCTGTAAAAGATTTCACCATAGCCTGCAAGCGAGTTGACACCTTCCTGGATACGTGCTCCCCCCGAGTCATTGATCCCGATCAGGGGTACTTTCATCTTCATGGCGTGATCCATGATCTTGGTGATCTTCTTGGCATGCATAAACCCTAATGAACCTCCGGCAACTGTAAAGTCCTGGGCAAAAATACATACAGGCCACGCATTGATCGAGCCGGTACCGGTTATAACACCGTCGCCTGGAAGGTACTTCTTGTCCATATCGAAATCCTGTCCGGCATGCTTCACAAACAAATCATATTCATGAAAAGAGTTTGGATCCAGCAATGCGAGGATTCGTTCACGGGCTGTCATCTTCCCGGATGCCTTCTGCTTTTCAAGGGCTTGTTCACCGCCTCCCTGAAAGGCTTCATTCATCCTTCGTTTGAGTTCATTCGTCTTAGCTCTTAAACTCATAATCTTGATTTTTGGCGCAGGGGGCAAAAGTACGACTATGAAGAAGAATAAAGAATGATATTCGGGAGCGAATTTTAAGAATCCGAAATAATTACTCTTTCAAGACAAAAATGAAGGCTCCCGATGAGTGTTGTAAAAAACCGGATTTCAGCTAATTAACACATGCTGTTAGGGTTTTGTGGCGGTATATTTGATTGTGAAAAGAAAAACGTTAAAAATTGTTAAATGAACAATAGAGCAGTATTTGCAGGATACCTATTTGAAAATGACAATGGTTATACCGCTACCCCCCCGTTCCACATGCTCGTCTTTGGCGCTTTTTATTTCCTTTACAGAACGCAGGTAGTCCCTTGTAACCTGCCTCAGGACCCCGTTTCCTTTACCATGGAGAATTCTTACCTCGGGTATTGAAAGCATAATGGCATCATCGATGTATTTCTGAAGCAAGGAGATGGTTTCATCGACGCGTTTCCCCCGAAGGTCCAGTGTTATCTGAAAATCCTGCAGTTTGCGTTGAAGGTCGTCAAGATAAGACTGGTATTGCCTGTGCTGAGGGCCGGAAGGCTCGAGAATCTGAGGTTTGGGAGGAACAGCTTTTTTTGGTTTACTTGCGGATGAGGACTTACCGGGATCTGCAACTGAGGGGGGAGGCTCAGGCCAGACCAGCGGTGCCTGTTTTTCTTCCAGTTTCTCTTTCAGCTCACTGATAACTGACCTTGCGGCTTTGGTCTGCTCCTTCTCAGCCTGGGCTTCTTTTATTTCTTTGATGGTCTTTTCAATAGTCTTATTTGCATCAGAAACCAGTTTCAACGCTTCTGAACGCGCATTTTCAAGGATCTCTTTTTTTGACTTTTCAAGGTTGCCGGTAAGCTTCTCATATTTTGCGATAAGTTCGGCAAGAAAATCATCGGCAACCCTCAACTCCGTTGACTTCCTGCTCATCTCATCTTTCTCTGTCTCAAGGTCCTGTATCTGTTTTTCAAAATTAAGCTGACTATGGCCCGTGATGTTCCTTGCCTTATTTAAGACCGTCCCGGGAAAACCTATCTGGGCTGCAATCTCAAAAGCGAAGGAATTGCCTGGTTTGCCTTTTTTTAAACGGTACAGGGGTTTAAGTTTCTTTGAATCATAGAGCATTGCACCGTTCACTATTCCCGGGACTTTGCCTGCAAGAAGTTTGAGATTTGAATAATGGGTGGTGATGATCCCGTAGGTTCCCTTACCTGCTATTTCCTCAAGGCATGCTTCCGCCATGGCACCCCCCTGGGAGGGGTCGGTCCCTGAACCGAACTCATCTATAAGGAGAAGGGTGTGCTCATCCGCATGTTCCAGGAAAAATTTGAGATTGATCAGCTTGGAAGTATAGGTGCTGAGATCATTATCGATAGACTGCTCATCCCCAATATCTATAAAGATCTTTTCAAAGATCAGGAACTCCGAATCCTGCCTTACAGGCGGCAATAGTCCGCACTGGAACATATATTGCACCAGGCCTGCCGTTTTCAGGCAAACAGATTTCCCGCCTGCATTGGGTCCCGAGATGATGAGGATACGTTCATCTCCTTCCAGTTCAAGGTCAAGCGGCACAACTTCTTTCTTTATTTTCCTGAAATGAAGGTAAAGATTCGGATGGATGGCCTGGTACCATTTAAATGATAATTGCGTATTTTTCCCTGATGAAGGATGGGGGTCCTGAGCGATCAGCGGAAGAACTCCTGAAATTTCCCTGGCAAACAGGGCTTTTGCCCTGATGGAATCAATAAGGCCCAGGAAATTATACAGGCTTACCAGGTTTCCTGTCTCAGGCCTTACCTCATCGGTAAAAAGGGTCAGGATCTTTATGATCTCCCTTTTTTCGGCATATTCAATTTCCCTTATCTCGTTGTTTGTTTCAAAAATCGCCGAAGGTTCAATATATACTGTGTGTCCTGTAGCGGATTCATCATGCACATACCCGCTGATTTTGCGTTTATGGGCACTCAGCATCGGGATCACAAGACGGCCGTTGCGAATGGTAACCTCGGCATCTTCGGGAGTCCATCCTGATTGCCTTGCAATTTTCAGGTCATGATGAATCTTTGACTCAACTCCCGCAATCTTAAATGCTTTTTCTTTCCTGAGTTTATGGAGTTCGGGCGAGGCATTATCCTTTATTTCGGAACGTTCATCCAGGATGCGGTCAATACGATGGACCAGGGAAGCGGGAAGGTCCAGGGCAGTGCCGGAGGTTATGACTGAAGTGATCTGCCCGAAAAGCTCAGGATACGTCTCTCGGCGTTCAGTAAAAAAGCGGATAAGTCCCGCAACGGTCTGAAGCGAAAACCGGAGCTCCGCAAGCGTTTCCTCCTCAAAATATGTTCCGGGAGTGATGATCCTTTTCAGCTCCGGAAGAAGGTCGTAATAATCCTGGGCCGGGAACCCTTCCTCAAAATTCAGGACATTGAGCATCTCACCGGATAATTTCAGCTTTAAAAAAATGTCTTCCCTCCCGGTGGAAAACGAAATCCCTGAAATAAGGTCTTTCCCAATGGTAGACAGGCAGTTGGCTTTGAGCATCTCCCGGATGAGATCAAAGCCCAGTTTATTTTCTAAAGAAGTTGGATAAAACATCCTGCAAAATTAAAAAAAATGTACCTTTGCAGTCTGTTAATCGATTCACAGTAGAGAGAATTAAAATCTTATAAATCAACATATTATGACTAAAACTAAAAAATTTCTGACTTGTGACGGTAACCAGGCTGCATCGCATATGGCCTATATGTTCAGCGAAGTAGCTGCCATTTACCCTATCACGCCTTCCTCGAACATGGCCGAAAATGTCGATGAGTGGGCTGCCAACGGGCGCAGGAATATTTTCGGTGATGAAGTCCGGGTTAGCGAAATGCAGAGTGAAGCAGGCGCTGCAGGTGCCGTTCACGGATCCCTGCAGGCAGGCGTCCTCACTACTACCTTTACAGCTTCGCAGGGTTTATTGCTTATGATCCCAAACATGTATAAAATCGCGGGAGAACTTCTTCCGGGCGTATTTCATGTTTCAGCAAGAACCGTTGCTGCTCATGCCCTTTCGATTTTCGGAGACCATGGTGACATTTATGCAACCAGGCAGACGGGCTTTGCCATGCTGGCTTCTGGTTCAGTTCAGGAAATCATGGATCTTGCCGGTATTGCCCACCTCGCAGCCATTAAATTAAGATTGCCGTTCCTTCATTTCTTCGATGGATTCCGTTCATCTCATGAGATCCAGAAGATAGAAGCTTTTGAAACCGAGGATATGGCCAGGCTTATCGATACGAAAGCTTTGCAGGAATTCCGCGACCGGGCTCTTAACCCCGAACATCCTGTAACCAGGGGCACGGCTCAGAATCCCGATATTTTCTTCCAGGCTAAGGAAGCCGTCAACCGCTTTTATTATCCTGTTGCTGATGTGGTTGATGACTATATGAAGGAGATCACATCTCTTACAGGCAGGGAATATCATCCATTTGTTTATTATGGTGACCCCCAGGCCGAGAACATTATCATTGCCATGGGTTCAGTGACTGAAACCATCCGTGAGACCATCGATTATCTCAGGGCAAAAGGGGAGAAGGTCGGACTGGTGGTTGTTCATCTTTACCGGCCCTTCAGTGAAAAATATTTCTTCAACATATTACCGAAATCGGTGAAGCGCATTGCTGTGCTCGACCGCACAAAAGAACCTGGAGCCAATGGGGACCCTCTCTACCTTGATATCAGGGATATTTTCTATGACCGTGCCGAAAGGCCGATGATCATTGCCGGGCGATATGGACTCAGTTCCAAGGACACGACACCGTCTCAGATCGTATCGGTTTATGATAACCTGAAGATGAAGGAACCCAAGAACCATTTTACTATGGGTATTGTTGATGACGTTACCTTCACTTCTTTACCGCTGATGCCTGAAATTGATATCCAGCCTGCAACCACTTTTTCTGCCAAGTTCTGGGGAATAGGATCCGACGGGACAGTTGGAGCAAACAAGAACAGTATCAAGATCATCGGCGACAATACCGATAAATATGCCCAGGCCTATTTCGCTTATGACTCAAAGAAATCGGGAGGGGTTACTGTTTCCCACCTCCGTTTCGGCGACAGCCCTATCCGCTCTCCCTACCTGGTCAATATGGCTGATTTCATTGCTTGTCATGTTCCCTCGTATCTTGACAAATATGACCTTGTTAAAGGACTTAAAAAGGGAGGTACCTTCCTTCTGAATTCCATCTGGGATGCAGAGGAAACGAAAAAGCGCCTTCCCGATGCCATGAAAAAATATCTGGCCGATAATCAGATCAAATTATACATGATTGATGCTACCAAGATCGCGGAAGAGATCGGACTTGGAAACCGTACCAATTCTATCATGCAGTCGGCCTTCTTCAAGCTGTCCAACATCTTCTCTTATGAGACAGCAGTCAAGGATATGAAGAAAGCCATTGAAAAGACATATGGGCGTAAAGGAGAAGAGATAGTCAATATGAATTTTGCGGCTATCGACAAGGGAGGAGATGTAATTAAAATAGAAATCCCATCCGAATGGTCGAAGATCGTTGTTAAATCCGGTTCAGAAGATTCATCGGTACCGAAATTCGTCAGGGAAATATTTGATCCGGTTAGCGCCATGAATGGTGACGACATCCCTGTTAGCGCTTTCCTTGGCATGGAAGATGGAACATTCCCTTCGGGGATGACCGTTCTCGAAAAACGAGGCATCGCTGTAAATGTCCCCAAATGGATACCCGAAAACTGTATCCAGTGCAACCAATGCGCTTATGTTTGTCCTCACGCTGCCATCCGCCCCTTCCTTCTAAATGAAGAAGAGAAGAAAAACGCACCGGCAGATATGCCAACAATGAAGGCCATCGGGAAAGAACTTGCCGGCTACGAATTCAAAATCCAGGTAAGCGTGCTTGATTGTACAGGCTGCGGCAACTGCGCCGATATCTGCCCTTCGAAGACCAAAGCACTTGAAATGAACACCTTGGGCAGCCAGATGCAGGAGGTTAAAAACTGGGATTACCTCATTGAAAAAGTCAGCTATAAGACCAATGTCATTGACCGGTTCAAGACTTTTAAGAACAGCCAATTCTCACAGCCCCTATTCGAATTTTCGGGCGCATGTGCAGGTTGTGGAGAAACTCCATACATCAAACTTCTGACCCAGCTTTACGGGGAAAGGATGATGATAGCAAATGCCACAGGTTGCTCTTCAATTTATGGAGGGACTGCTCCGTTTACACCTTATCGTGCCAATACCGACGGACGGGGACCGGCCTGGGCTAATTCGCTGTTTGAGGATAATGCCGAATACGGTTATGGAATGGCTATCGCCGTTGGCAAACTTCGTCAGCGTATTGCCAGGAAAATGAAAGAAGCCATCAAAGCCAATATGATGGGAGCCGATACCTTGCTTGCATTCCAGGAATGGATCGATGGCAAGGACGATGCAGACAAGTCAAAAGCTGCAACGATCAAACTCCTTCCCCTCCTGGAACGTGAAAACGATCAGCTGGCCAGGGACATTACAAACCTTAAGCAATATTTGATCAAGAAATCCATCTGGATCATCGGCGGGGACGGCTGGGCCTATGATATAGGTTACGGCGGTTTGGATCACGTCATCGCCTCGGGCGAAGATATTAATATACTGGTTCTTGACACCGAGGTTTATTCGAACACCGGCGGACAAGCATCGAAATCAACCCCTGCAGGTGCTGTTGCCAAGTTTGCAGCATCAGGCAAAAAGGTCCGCAAAAAAGATCTCGGAGCCATGGCCATGACATACGGGTATGTGTATACTGCCCAGGTGGCAATGGGGTCTAATAACAGCCAGCTTTTCAGGGCAATTAAAGAGGCGGAAGCCTATAAAGGCCCTTCTCTGGTAATTGCTTATGCAACATGTATAAATCATGGTCTCAAGCAGGGTATGGGCAAAGCCCAGGACGAAATGGACAGGGCAGTCAACTCGGGATATTGGAACCTTTACAGGTACAACCCGACGCATGCAATAGAAGGCAAAAACCCGTTTACTCTTGACTCCAAGGAACCTGATTGGGTAAAATTCCAGGAATTCCTTGCAAGCGAAGTAAGGTATACTTCTCTTAAAGCTATGTTCCCCGAAGAATCTGTCGAGCTTTTCAAGGCAGCTGAGGAAAATGCAAAATGGAGGTATACTAATTACAAACGGCTTGCCGAGATGAAGTATGAAAAATAATACGGTAAATAACATGAATGACATATTTTTGTAAAACTTTAAATAGCGATCGTTATGCCTAACCTGACCACAAACTACATGGGGCTGAATCTGAAAAACCCCATCATCGTTGGAGCAAGTAATCTGGTAAAGGACCTGGATACCATACACAAGCTTGAAGAAGCAGGGGCTGCTGCAATAGTTTATAAAACCCTGTTCGAGGAACAAATTGAACTTGAACGCCTGCAGCTTTCCGAGGAACTCAACCAGTATAATGAAAGGCACGCTGAGATGATCAGCCTGTTTCCCGACATTCACCATGCCGGTCCGCGTGAACACCTTTCACATCTGAAAAAAGTTGTTGAATCTGTAAATATTCCAGTTATTGCAAGCCTGAATTGTTTATTTGAAGATACCTGGGTTGAATATGCAAAACAGATTGAACTTACGGGCGTAAATGCGCTTGAAATGAACCTGTACACTCTCCCTGCTGATTTCAGGAAAGAGGGAAAATCTATCATCAATGAACAGCTGACCGTCATTTCGGAAGTGAAAAAGAATGTGAAAATACCCGTCAGTGTCAAACTAAGTCCTTTCTATACCAATATCCTGGCTGTGATCCAGCAGATGTATCATGCAGGGGTTGACGGTTTCGTTCTGTTCAACCGTCTTTTTCAGCCGGATATTGACATCGAAAAGATTGAACATAACTTCCCTTATAACCTCAGCAATGAAGAGGACAACCGTCTTGCATTAAGATATATGGGTATGTTGTATCATGAGATCCGTGGCTCTTTATGTGCGAATACAGGTATATTCAGCGGCAGGGATGTAATTAAGATGATTCTGGCCGGCGCCGACTGTGTGCAGGTTGTGAGCACGATATACAAGCAGGGGCCTTCCCAGCTCACCACCATGCTCAAAGATCTTGAAGATTGGATGGACAGGAAGAAATTTGAAACCATCGACAGCTTTAAAGGGAAGCTTTCGCGCAAGGAGTTAAAGGATCCATTTGTTTACAAAAGGGCCCAATATATAGATATCCTGATGAAGAGCGAGGAGATCTTTAAAAGGTATCCGATGAGGTAAGATAACCGGGTCAAATAAAAAAGAGGGCATCCATTCAGGATGCCCTCTTTTTTATTTGATATCTGGATTACTGGATATCGTAATCGATGAGCATCCTGGTTTGTATGCCTTTCATTGAACGAAGGTCTTTGATAGTCTTGTAATACCTGTAATCTTCGCCCATGACCGATTGTATCCGGGCTTCGGGAGTATTTCCGAAAATCTCATCTATGATCTGTTGTAAAGGTTCTTTCTGTTCAGGCAGGGCCCATACCTTGTACGACTTGAGTTTAGCCAGATCAGCTGCCACCTGGATAGCTCTGGTAAGGCCTCCGAATTCATCGATAAGCCCGATCCCTTTTGCATCGGTGCCACTCCATACTCTCCCCTGGCCAATGCTGTCGACCTGGGCCTTTGTAAGCTTTCGCCCTTCAGCAACCTTGGTGATGAATGTATCATAAAAATTTTCGATTTCCTTTTGAATCACGGCCTGTTCAAAGGGTGTAAGGGGTCTCTGAACCGAAATGAACCCCGAGTTCTTGTTTGTGCCTGCCTCATCGAAAGTTATCCCCAGTTTATTCTTCATCAGGCCCTGGAAGTTGGGTATAACTCCGAACACACCGATTGATCCGGTAATAGTGTTGGGCTCGGCAAGTATCCTGGTTGCTGCGCAGGCAATATAATAACCCCCGCTGGCTGCAACATCCCCGAAGGAAGCTACGAGAGGTTTGGTCTTTGCTGCCAGGGTAACTTCTCTCCAAATGATATCTGATGCAAGCCCGTCACCTCCTCCTGAGTTGATGCGGAAAACGATGGCTTTCACCTTATCGTCCTCCCGGGCCTTACGGATAGCCCTGGAGATACGCTCGGATCCAATGTCCTGGTCATCACCTTCACCACTTCCGATAGTGCCTTGCGCATAGATTATAGCAATTTTATCCTTTGAAGATTTCTTGGTTGCAGGGTCGGATACATTGGTATATTTATCCATCGAAACGGTTTTGATCCTGGCTTTTTCCTCAATGCCGAGCTTAGATCGAAGTTCTTTCTGAAATTCATCCTTATAGGCAATCTGGTCGATGAATTTGTACTTCAAAGCCTCATCGGCCCTGCTGAGCTTTAGGCTGTCGGCAATTTGGTTCAGTTCAGCTTTGGAGATGTGGCGGGATTCGCTTATTCCTGTAATCATTTTATCCCACAGGTCACTGATGAGCTCAGTCGTTTGTTTCCTGTTCTCGGGGCTCATTTTGTCAAGGAACAGCGGCTCGGTAGCAGCTTTGAACTTTCCATGCCTGATCACCTGAACTTTTATATCAAGTTTTTCAAGAGTCCCCTTGATGAACATCGGGCTAGCACTCAGTCCTTTGAAAAACACCATACCCTGGGGTGTCATGAAGATCTTGTCGGCAACTGATGCCAGGTAATATGCCTTCTGATCAAATCCTTCGCTGTAGGCCCAGACGAATTTTCCCGACTTCCTGAATTCAATCAGGCCCTCCCTGATCTCTTCCACAGTAGCCATGCTTGCCTGCACAATGGATAGATCAAGACAGATGCCGGCAATATTTTTGTCATCTGCTGCCTTTTTAAGGTTGTTGAGGATGTCGTTAAGCCCGGTATATTTCTCGGTACCGTTCAGGCTGAACACCGGCATGGAAGGAGAACGGTCGGCAATGGCTTTATCCAGTTTTATTACCAGAACCGTGTTTTTGTCGATTGTAACCTCATCATTCGATGCAACAGCGACAATACCTGCGATTATTCCCAGGCTGATCAGGAAAATGATCAGAATCACCAGGAAGGTGCCAAGCATGCTGGCAAACATAAACTTGAAGAATTGTTTCATATGGTCTGAGTTTGGGATTACACTATTGATTTATGGTACCAAGTTAATTGTAAACAAGGTTCTGTGCAAAAATTTTCTTTGAATTCCCTCAGTTCATCTTTAAAATAATTATCATTGCAAGGTATAAATTTGACGGATGAGGTTCAAACTGGTTACATTTTTTATTTTACTATTATCTCTTCCATCCCAGATAATAGCTTTGCATCCCAATGAGGTGCCAAAGAAGAAATACCATTCACCCTCGTCAGTGCAGCCCAAAAAAGGTCCAAACCTGAAGATCATGGCCCAGGGAAAGGCATCGCCTGAGATCATGAAAAGTTTTCTGATCAGAAATAATGAAGATGCTGATGCGGTGATGGTAAATCGTTTGGTGAAGGTTTATATTATCGAGGCAAACCGCGAAGGTGTAAATTATGAAGTCGCTTTTTGCCAGATGTGCCTTGAAACCGGTTTCCTGAAGTTTGAAGGCAGTGTAAGCAAATACCAGCATAATTACTGTGGATTGGGTTGTGTGGACATGTTCAGCGGAGGTGACTGGTTTTCAAGCATGGAAGAAGGCGTGAGGGCGCATATACAGCATTTAAAGGCCTATGCCAGTTCCGAACCGGTAAAGAGTCCTGTTGTTGATCCGCGTTTTAGTAATGTAAAAAGAGGTTCAGTAAAGGTGGTCACGGAACTCACCGGGAAATGGGCTGCCGACCCCGACTATGGACACAAGATCTCGACACTGGTATCGAGGCTTTACGGCTTATAGGATTTCAATTTCTTATGCAGCAGTCTGTATTTTTACTTCTTGGCAGCAACAGAGGCGACAGGGAGCAGAATCTCCTAAAGGCCTGTGCAGGGATCAACCAACGCATCGGCCGCATCCTGAAGTCTTCTTCGATGTATGAATCGGAGCCCTGGGGGTTTGAGGACAGCACATCATTTTATAATCAGGCTCTGGAAATTGAAACAGCATTAAGCGCTGAAGATTTGCTTGCAATGATACATTCCATTGAAAAAGATCTCGGCAGGCTGAGGGAAGTCCAGGCCTGCGGGCCATCCTGCGGATGTTCAACAAAAGGGTATTCTTCTCGAACCATCGATATTGATATACTGTTTTACAGTTCAAAGATAGTATTCACTGAAACCCTGATGATCCCACATCCCAGGCTTCATGAAAGGCTGTTCACTTTGTTGCCCCTGGATGAGATTGCACCTGACCACATTCATCCTGTATACAGGAGAACAGTTTCTGAATTGCTGAAGGGTTGCACTGATAAAGGTCAAGTGCACAGGATAAGCTGAAATCACCACGAATGAAGCATAAAAAAAGCCCGGCAAATCGCCGGGCTTTTTTAATCAGTAAACAAAACTTACTTCACGATATTCTGGAATTCAGGAGTTTTTGTAAAGTTGTAGAATTCACGGTCACCCTTTGCCTGGGCTTTCAGGTTTGCATCCTGGCAAGCTTTCATCAGGTTTTCGTACAGCATCTTGCTGTTGTTGGTACGTGCACCAACTATTGCGAGAAGGTAGAAGGTTTCCGGAGTCTGAGGAGCACACTTCAGGGTGGCTTCAGCAGCAGTGTTGTTACCTGAAACGAGCTGTGCAAGACCTAAATTGTAGTTGCATTTTGCATCGCCAAGCATGCTGAGAGCTTTGGTATAATTACCGGCAGGGATCTCATAAATACCCAGGTTGTAATTTTCTTTTTCACCAAGCTTCTGAGCTTTCTGGAACTGAGCCTTAGCTTTAAGATAATCCTTCTGCCTGGCAGCGATAACACCAAGATTATTTTCAATCAAGCCGTTATTCGGGGCAATACCCTGGGCTTTGGTGAGATAATCATTGGCTTTTGCATAGTTGCCTTTGATAATGTTTGCGCAGGCAGCGTTGTTCAAGGCTTTCCATGAGTTAGGATACTGCTTTGCAGCATTATCATAGATGGTAAGCTTGGTAGCCGGGTCATTTGAAAGTGTGGCAGCATAAAGGAGCTCTTCAACCTTCAGCTTGGAAGGATCGGAAACTGCATACTTGCTGAGTTCCTCATCGGTAAAGCGCGGCTCATAAAGGTTGGCTGTTACTTCGCAACGGCGTAACTCAGGCAGGAGTTTGGTTTCGATTTCAGGATAGATCAGGATCATATTGCGGATTTCCTGTTCTTTTTTCAGAGGATCTGCATTTGAGTTGATGACGTTAAGGATCTTGTCTTTATCTTTCAGATCGCTGTTCTGGACTTCTTTGAGGAAACCATTCCAGTCGGGGCCATGATGTGCGAGGGCAACATTGACATCTTTTCCGGCGGCTTCAATGGCAGCCTTAACAGCTTTCTTGTCTTTATTGTCTTTATTTGCTTCTTTTGCCCATAACTTGAACTGGTCAACTAACCAGGCCTGGCCTGTTTTCGAACGGTTTTCAGAAAGGTTGGCATTGAAGGTTTCTTCTCCTTCAGGTGAGGCCCAGCCATTCATATCAACGCTCTTTATTTTCCAACCCTGGTGTACGAAACTTGCAACATCAGCGAGTCCGGTTTTTGCAGCATCAGTTTTATTGATGCCATATTTCAGGTCGAGGTCATACTTGTTCTTCTTGAAATAAACGATACCGGTTTTGCTTACAATAACTTCTTTCTGATAACCATGGTCGGCAATAGTCGGAACCTCGTCAGCAATAATACGGGTAGGAGTGTAGATCACACCCGGGACCAGGTCGCGGCTGGGAAGTTCGATGAATTTCACTTTTTCCTTGATCTCAGCTTTCTTTGCATAAGTAACTTCCTTTGCTTCATAAATTACGGGAGCAACAGTGAGCATCGAGGTGTTCATCTCGGGTTTATACGGGAAGACCGTGGAATATGTAAATGAACCGCCTTCTTTGTACTTGACCGGGATTCCATCGCCTGTAACCCTCTCACCCTTTAAAGTAATTGGCTTCAGCTCGGTTTGTCCGCCGGCATAGGTAAGCACAGGCTGGAACTGCATAGCTGCTTTCTTGGCAAAATATTTCGGGGGGAATGTGCCCTTGATGGTGACAGTGACTGAATCGCCTTTTTCGCTGAGAATTGGAGGCTGGGTTTCATATTTAACTTCACCGTAATGTTTTTCCATATACTTAAGACTTCCACCGGTATAACCGAATTTATAAGCAAGACCGATAGTGGCGGATGAGTACATATCGTTGATGACCTGTTTGGATCCACCTGGTGTCATATCCAGGATGTCGCCGTCACGCCATCTCCAGTATACTTCGACAGGGATTGACCAATGCTGGTCAATATTGAAATCAAATCCGATACCGGCTCCAAGCTTGAACTCGAGGTTTGTACCTGCGATACCGCTGGTGTTACCCATGTTGTTTGGTGCATCTTTTTTCCCGATCCAGGCATCGTCGGTGTTTTTAAGCAGGTCGGTACGATGACCAACGGTCTGGTCAGCACCAACGCCGAAAATCAAATAGGATGAAAAAACCCTCTCCGGTTTATATCCCAGTATCCAGTTAAGCCAGTTTACGGTCAACTGAAGGTCGGTTTCCCAGGGATAGGCAATAAATTTTTTGCTGATGAAAGCATGGGGGTCGGTGCCACTGTAATCCCATACGTTCTTTGAATCAACCTGACTTTGAAGTTTTCCATGAGCAATCCTGGCGCGAACTCCGATAACGCGGGTAAATTGTTTGGTAACTACCAAACCATAATTGTAACCGATGGAATTGGATCCAAGGTTGATCCAGAGGTTCTTGGAAAGATCGCCGTTAAATTGCATAAGGCCACCGAATAGTCCAACGGACCAATAACTGTAAGAACTTGCGGCATTTGGTTTGGACTTCTGTTCCGGTTTATCCTGCTTTTTCTCCTGTGCAAAGGAAGCTGCCGAGATAAGCATGACCAGCAGGAAAATTACGGCTTTTGAGAGTAATCGTGAGAATTTTTTCATACGACTTTGATTTTAGATTTCTATTTTTCTGTTTACTGATTTTACAAATATATTAAAATAAGATTATGAATAGCAAATTTATAGTGTTTTTAAATTAACAATTTACAGTTAATTTGTATAAAAATAGATTAAATGGTTGATTTACACTAGGTTAAAAGATAATACTATTTTCTGACTTCAAAATTAAAAAGATTGGAATGATTTTAACAAACTTTTTTTTCTTTTATGTTGTACGGAGGTTGTCAGGGAAAGGTTACGAGGATCAGATCTTATTTAGCTTCTTCAGGAATTCCCATAACGTAATCCCAACAGCCACAGAAACATTAATGGAATGCTTAGTGCCAAACTGAGGTATTTCAACGCAGTTATCTGCAAGTTTTAAAACTTCTTCATTTACACCTTGTATTTCGTTACCGAAAACAAGAGCGATTTTACTGTGTGCAGGAATTGATAAATCCTGGAGCGAAAGACTGTTTGTCGTTTGTTCAACGGCGAGCACGAGATGTCCCGATTCCCTTGCTTTCATAACAGCTTCGATAACAGAACCAAAGTAGTTCCAGTTGACTGAATCTTCGGCGCCGAGTGCTGTCTTATGGATTTCCCTGTGCGGGGGTGTAGCAGTGATCCCGCACAAATAAAGACTATCGACCCTGAATGCATCGCAGGTTCTGAAAACAGAACCAGTATTGTTTTGTGACCTGATGTCATCGAGGATAACCGTAACAGGAAACTTCTCAGCCGTTCTGAATTCTTCATTGCTCAGGCGGTTGAGTTCCGACAGGGAAAGTTTGCGCAGGCTCATAATGCTGGCAAAGATATGTAAAACGATCGAGGTCGGATGTCGGATGGCAGATGTCAGATATCTTTTGCTGACTTATCAACAAAAATACAAAACCTCCGGGGCCTAATCGTATTTTTGAAGGCGGATGTCAGTTCCCTTTAAGGCAATCATCCGCCTTAAAACAAGAATGAAAGAAAACGCCAGAGAAATAGCCGAAACACCATTGATGAAGCAGTATAATGCCATCAAGGCGAAATACCCTGATGCATTGTTGCTCTTCAGGGTGGGCGATTTCTATGAAACGTTCGGTGAAGATGCGATAAAAGCTTCCGGTATTCTCGGGATTGTACTTACGAGGAGAGCGAATGGTGCTGCATCCTATATTGAACTGGCAGGGTTTCCTCATCATTCCCTTGACCTTTATCTCCCCCGGCTTGTCAAAGCCGGTTTGAGGGTAGCCATATGCGATCAGCTTGAGGATCCCAAGCTGACGAAGACCATAGTAAAACGGGGTGTCACGGAACTGGTCACCCCAGGGGTTTCATATCATGATAAAATACTTGAGCAGAAGGAAAATAATTTCCTTGCAGCCGTTCATCTGGATCCAAAGATATCCGGCATTTCGTTCCTTGATATTTCAACAGGTGAGTTTTATCTGGCCCAGGGGGGGGGTGAGTATATCGATAAGCTGATCCAGAGTTTCAGGCCCAGCGAAGTCATCATCCAGAAAAGTCAAAAACAGAAGTTCACCGGGTTGTTCGGAAATAAATTCTATATAAACACTTTTGATGACTGGGTGTTTACAACTGATTTCGCCAGCGACCTGCTGCTGAAGCATTTCGGTACAACCTCCTTAAAAGGGTTTGGTGTGGAGAATATGGAAATGGCTGTGATCGCTGCAGGAGCAGCCCTTCATTACCTTGCTGAAACCCAGCACGAAAAAGTTGCGCATATCTCGAAGCTTTCACGCATTGAGGAAGACCATTATGTGTGGCTTGACAGGTTTACGATACGCAACCTTGAACTGATGAGCCCTAACAACGAAAATGCAAGGACCCTTTTCGATGTTCTGGACCAAACGGTTTCGCCCATGGGTTCCCGCCAGTTGAGGCGTTGGATGTTATTGCCGTTGAAAAACAGTAAACCCATTGAAGAAAGGCTTGATGCTGTTGAGTTTTTCACGCAGCATCCCGGGATGGTCGAAACGCTGAGGCATGAACTTTCGATGATTGGTGACCTGGAGCGTCTTATCTCAAAAGCTGCAGTTGGCCGGATACAACCCAGGGAAATGGTACAACTGAAGAGAGCCTTGGATTCAATTGAATTGCTGAAATCCCTGACCTCTTCGGTAACGAATGAGGGTTTGCGAAAAATAGGAGAACAACTTGATCCATGTATTCAGGTTCGTGAAAAAATCGGCAGGGAACTGAACCCAGAACCTCCCGCGCTTGCCATCAAGGGCAATATGATCAGTGTGGGCATCAGCGCTGAGCTGGATGAGCTAAGGCATATCGCATATTCAGGCAAGGATTACCTTTTACAGATCCAGCAGCGTGAAACCGAACGTACCGGGATAAGCTCATTAAAAATTGGTTTTACCAATGTCTTCGGATATTATCTTGAAGTTACGCATACCCACAAGGATAAAGTGCCTGCCGACTGGCAGAGAAAGCAAACCCTGGTCAATTCAGAACGGTATATCACGCCTGAACTCAAGGAATACGAAGAAAAGATCCTGCATGCCGAAGAACGCATTTCTGAATTGGAAACCAGGATATACAATGACCTCGTTCTTTTTATCAACGATTATATCATTCCTGTGCAGCTCAATGCAAACCTGGTAGCCAGGCTTGACGTATTGGTCTCGTTTGCTCTTACCGCGATAAAGCACCATTATACACGGCCGCAGCTCAACGATTCATACGAGCTGAACATCATCGGGGGCCGCCATCCGGTCATTGAAAACCAGATGAAACCCGGCGAAGAATATATTGCCAATGATGTTTACCTCGACGACCATTCACAGCAGATCATCATTCTCACCGGACCCAATATGTCGGGTAAATCGGCCCTGCTAAGGCAGACTGCTCTCATTGTACTGATGGCCCAGATGGGAAGTTTCGTTCCTGCCGAAAGGGCGGAAATTGGCCTGGTCGACAAGATCTTTACAAGGGTAGGGGCATCCGACAATATTTCCTCGGGGGAATCCACCTTCATGGTCGAAATGAATGAAACGGCCAGCATCCTCAATAATATCTCAAACCGAAGCCTTATTCTACTCGATGAGATCGGCAGGGGAACTTCGACCTACGACGGGATCAGCATTGCTTGGGCTATTGCCGAATTCCTTCACAGCCATTCCCTGTACAGGCCAAAAGTCCTGTTTGCCACGCATTACCATGAGCTCAACGAGATGGCGTCCATCCACAACAGAATAAAGAATTTTCACATCTCTATCAAAGAGATCAGCAACCGGGTGATTTTCCTGAGAAAACTTCAGCCGGGAGGGAGTGAGCACAGTTTCGGGATCCATGTTGCGAGGATGGCCGGAATGCCGCCGAGTGTTTTGGAGAGGGCGGGGGAGATATTGCATCAGCTGGAAGAATCCCGAGGCGGAAAACCGGGAACGGGGAACGGGGAACGGGGAATGGGCAACGGGGAAACTGGAACGGGGAAAGGTCCTCCGGCTTCCGGCTTCCGGCTCCCAGTTTCCGACAGCGACGGTTTCCAGCTCAGCTTTATCCAGCTCGACGATCCTCTTCTTCAGCAGATCAAGGAAGACATTCTCAACACTGAGATCAATACCCTGACACCCGTTGAAGCCCTGATGAAGCTAAACGAGATCAAAAAGCTTCTTAAAAAGACCTGATGATATTCAAGGATATCATAAAAATTTCAATAAAGATTTTGTAGTGTTGCAGACTTGTTTTACTTTTGCACCCTCAAATTCACCCTGCAGAAGTAGCTCAGTTGGTAGAGCATGACCTTGCCAAGGTCAGGGTCGCGAGTTCGAGTCTCGTCTTCTGCTCCAGAAAAGCCCTCCCTCATGAGGGTTTTTTTTTCCGCGGCTTAGCGTCGCATCAGGATCGTTCTTACTATGGATGCCCCGGTGGTGGAACTGGTAGACACGCAGGACTTAAAATCCTGTGACCATTGCGGTTGTGCGGGTTCAACTCCCGCCCGGGGTACAATCAATCCAACTATGAAACCTGTAATACAATGTGTTACAGGTTTCATAGTTTTAACGCAGGACGGTAGGCCGGACTGTAAAAATCTTTTGCCCCTAATTTTATTCGGTCTAAGAGGTTGTCAACCTGGCCGTCCTGTCCATTCTAGTTACCTGTCACTGTCCTTATAATTTCCCACAAACTTTGCTTTGTAAATGGTTTGGGCAGAAAACCACTGAAGCCAGAGGATAAAAATCTTTCTTTGTCGTCCAGATTGGTATATCCGGTCATGGCAATGACCGGTATTCTTACGTTCTCCTTTTTTTCCATTATTTTTTTTATGGCCAGGATTCCGTCCATTCCCGCACCGAGATTGATATCCATCAGGATAACATCAAACAGTTTCTCCATGGTTTTTCTAACAGCGGTTTCCCCGTCAAATGCCTGATCGATGATAAACGAAGGTTTAAGAAACATTTCCATCAGTTCCTGGTTGTATTGATTATCCTCCACTACCAGCACCGACAATAGTTTTTCCCTTACAGGTTTTGAATCTGGTTCAGTTGGTATAACCGGCACTTCCTTTATTTTTATTCCGGCAACAGCAGGGACCGCAGCCAGACCTGATACGGGGAATTTCACGGTGAACGTAGTTCCCTTCCCGGTTTCACTTTCAACTGTTATTTCCCCCTTGAGCCGGGTAAGGATCTTCTTGCTCAGCGATAATCCAATCCCAAGACCCTCATAGAACCTTCCCATTCCCTCGCTGACCTGCCTGAATTCCTCAAAGATCCTATTATGAAATTCCGTGGGAATGCCAATGCCGGTATCCCGAACCTTAAAGACAGCATTTCCGGTGCTCTCTTCCTGATGAAGCATGACATGGACAGAACCCTTGGGAGTGAATTTTATTGCGTTGTCGATAAGGTTCGTGATGATCATACTGGCGAAGGAATTGTTAAAGGTGATGCATACCTCCGGATGAATGTTTTCACTGATTACAAGTCGTTTCTTTTCGGCGGGTTCCCTGAAATCTTTCACGATCTTTCGGGCCAGCTCACTCAGGTTAATCACCTCGATATTAGGCGGCTTCTTATCGGCTTCCAGTCTGGAAAGATCTACAATGGAATTCAAGGTCTTCAGCAAACGCTTCCCTGAGATATTGATCATCCCTGCGAGGTTCTTGAATTCTTCATCCTGCATGCTGTCTTTCAGGATCTGGGAGAATCCCAGGATGCTGTTCATAGGGGTCCTGAACTCATGGCTCATGTTGGCAAGAAGGGAAGATTTCAGCCGGGATGACTCTTCCGCCTTCTGATGTTCTATAATAAGTTCTTCTTCCATGGCTTTCCTGGTTACAATCTCCTGCTCAAGTATCCCTTTTTGGTCTGTCAGTTCCATAATCAGCGATTGCAGTTTTTCGAGAAGGGAGTGGTTCTCTCTGAGAAGCTTGATTTTCTCAATAGTATTATCGAGAATGCTTTTCATATCATTTGCATCATAAGGCTTTGCAAAATAGTATGAAATCTGGCTTCCGTTAATAGACTGCACCACCGCATCGATATCAGAATACCCCGTAACCAGCATCCTTACGGTATCGGGAAACTCCACCCTGATTTTATGAAGGAACTCAACACCGGTGACGCCAGGCATCCGCTGATCGGAGATCACAATATCGATGTTGTTTTTCTTCATAACCTCATACCCTTCCTCGGCAGAAGAGGCCAGGTAGATCTCGTAATAATCCCTGAAAACACTCTTGAATGCAGTCTGGCTGGCCTTCTCATCATCGATGAAAAGAATCCGGCATTGGTTCTTGTCTTTCATAATTTTATTTCAGTATTTCTGATCGGTAATAATATCCTGAATGTAGTTCCCTGATTTTCAATGGCTGATGCTTCAATAACCCCGCCATGCTCTTTAATAATGTTGTTAGTGATGGATAACCCGAGACCCATTCCCTTTCCCACCGGCTTGGTAGTAAAAAACGGGTCGAAAATATGGTTCATCACCTTTTCCGGAATACCTTTTCCTGTGTCGCTTATCTCAATGTTTACATAGGGGACGTCTTTCCTTTTAATCAATTTGGTTACAATGACGATCTGCTCATTATCAGTCATTGGATGTTTTTCTTCAATGGCTTCAATGGCATTTGAAAGTACGTTCATGAATACCTGGCTGATCTTGGCAGGGAAACAGGGTACAGGCGGTATCGTACCATATTCCCTGACCACGTTGATTTTATTGCTGATCTTATGATGCAGCAGTAAAATTGTTGACTCAATATTTTCAACCAGGTCGATTTCCTTCAAATCAGCTTCGTCAATCCTTGAAAAAAGCCTGAGACTCTGCACTATGCCCGAGATACGCTTAGCACCGGTTATGATATTTTCGGAAAGCTGGCTCAGTTCAGCAAAGCGTTCATCGAAATCATAGTCCTGTTTATATTCATTGATTTCCTGCATCAGGGGTTGATCGCACTTTTGAAAAGCATCTTCATATTTTTTCTGCATATCCAGAAAGAACGCGATATCCTTTGAAAGGCCGAGTGAGGAGGTGTAAATAAAGGAAATGGGGTTGTTGATCTCATGGGCGATACCTGCCGTGAGCACCCCCAGTGAAGCCATTTTCTCAGAATTGATCAGCTGGCTCTGAGCTTCCTTAAGATGGTCAATGGTTTCACTGAGTTCCCTGTTCTTCTCTTCCAGCAGAAACTGGTATTTCCTAAGAGCAAGGTGTGTTTTCACTCTCGCCAGGGCTTCTTCGATTTGTATGGGTTTGGTGATATAATCCACTCCTCCTGATTCGAAAGCCGTCACTTTATCGAAAGTTTCAGTAAGGGCGCTTATGAAAATGACCGGTATGTTCTTCAGAGCCTCATTTTTCTTCAGAATTTTACAGGTCTCGTAACCATTCATCTCCGGCATGCTCACATCCAGAAGAATGATATCCGGAGGATCGTTCCCTGCCGCCCTGATCCCCATGGGCCCACTCGTGACCGCCCTGACTTTGTAACCTTCGATCTGGAATACCCTGAGAAGGATCTCCAGGTTGGCCGGAGTGTCGTCAACCACAAGGATGGTCTCTTTTTTCATTTCTTTATCCATCATATCCTGGTATTAAACCTGAAACAACTGGTTAAGACGATCAAACCTGAAGGCTTTCACCATAGAAAGCAGCTTTTCGGCTACACCCTGGTCAGCATCCATTAATATGAGGATCTTATCTTCCAGCAGCTGGATGTCCCCGTTAATGATCGCTTCCCTGATTTGACTTTGAAGTTCAGGGGAGATGAATTCCAGCATTTCACGGTTCAGATGATCTTCGGTTTCCTCTTTATTGTCTGCGGATGAGGATTCACTATAAATAAACCGTATTCCCAGTCTTTCAGAAATTTTATCAAATATCTCATGTTCCCTGAAAGGCTTTTTGATGAATTCATCGGCGCCTGATTCAAGGATATGATGCTTATCTTCTTCAAATACACTCGCGGTGACGGCAATGATTTTTGTTTCCTTTCCGCCCGGTAGCCTACGTATAGCCTTAATAGCTTCAAAGCCGTCCAATTCAGGCATGAACATATCCATCATGATCAGATCGGGTTTAAACGACTTGAACTTCTCAATAGCTTCCATTCCGTTGGATGCGCTTTGCATGGTAAAGCCCACTGCACACAACATCTTCATCAGCAGTTTACGGTTAGGTTCTTTGTCATCGACCACCAGCACCCTCATCCGGGTCTGGCCTGGCTCGATTCCGATCACATCAAGGATTTTTTCCCTGTTTGGAATTTCCTTATCCGCACTTTCGCTTGCCCTTACATAGAACCGGAAAACGGATCCTTCGGAAGGCCGGCTTTTTACCGAAATATCACCCTGCATCATATGGATGTATTCCTTGCAGATTGCCAATCCGAGGCCAGTCCCCACATGAGCCTGCCTGCCGCTCCTGGTCTGCTCGAAATGCATGAACACTTTTCCCAGTTCATCTTCGGCTATACCACTGCCCGTATCATCGACTTCGGCATAGAGCAGAAACTCTCCTGTATTTGATTTGTCGGTCCACACCCTGAGCCTTATTCCGCCTTCATCGGTGAATTTCACGGCATTGCTGAGCAGGTTGATCAACACCTGACGGATCTTCCCTTCGTCGGACTTCAGAAACGCAGGCAGATCATCCTTCATTTCCGCCTTGAGGTAGAGGTTCTTCTCTTCGGCTTTAGGTCTGAACAGGCTGACCACCTCATCGATCATTGCATGAAGGCTGAAATCGTTGATGTTCAGCTGTATTCTTCCGGCTTCAATCTTTGACATTTCCAGGATATCATTAATAAGGGCAAGGAGGTGCTCCCCACTGGAATTGATGATGGAGACATTTTCTTTTTGGTCGGCCGAGAGGGAATGATCCCTGGCCATCAGCTGGGAAAATCCAAGAATGGCATTCAGAGGAGTCCGGATCTCATGCGACATATTAGCCAGGAAAATGCTTTTAGCCTTGTTGGCAAAAACCGCGGCTTCCTTTTCGACCTGCAGCTTTTCACTCTTTTTCTGTTCCGAGATATCCTCGAAAATGCCAACTCCGCCAATCACCTTTCCGTTATCAGAAAATAACGGGGTATAAATGGCTCTGACGTAGACTCCCACTCCGCTGATGGTTGAAACATAGAGCCCCGAATAGTATGCGGGAAATCCTTCCAGCGCCTTATCCAGGGCCTTAAGCATCTCAGCATCATGAATGGTTTCGTGAAGATCCCGGCCTACGAGGTCTTCCTTCCTGAAGTGGAATATCTCGGTATGCCCTTTGTTACAGGTGATGACCACTCCATTCTGATCATAATGAAGGATCCCGATAGGGGAGTTGTCGAGCATCAGGTTCAGCTTTTCATGGGCGATCCTGATCTCCCGCCCGGCTTCGATGGAGGCCTGTTCCCTGGTCCAGATCTGTTCAAGCATCTCATTAAAGCGGTCGAACAAGGTCCCGATCTCATCATCGCCCTCTTTTGGTATTCTCTGGGTGTAATTTCCTTCCCTGGAAATCAGCCCGGTGAATTCAGCCAGTTTAAGGATGGGTTTTGAAATAAAACTCTGTAGCCAGCTGGTCAGGAAATAGCTTACTAATACGAGTATCCCCATCACCGCAAGCAGAAGGATGACGAAATACCGTATGCGGGCATCCAGACTGCTCGTTGACGCAACCAAAACAAGGGTCCCGTAATGCCGGTGGTGATATCCGATGGGTTCCCCTACCATCAGGAGGTTGCTTTCAAATTTGGCTACCGGCTTCAGCAGGTTGATCCTCGGTCGGCTGATATTCTCTCCTTCTTTCTGGGAACTGGCAACCAGAGTGTCTTTCTCATCAAATAGAAATGCCGCGTAAACATCCGGAAGTGATTCAATTTTCTGAAGCATTTCAGTCGATCCCTTAACATCATTGAACACCAGGGGCGAAATACAGTATTCCCCCATCAACCGGGTATACAGTATGGTCGCGTTCACCAGATCCTTTTTATAATCATTGATCCGCCAGAAAAGTACAAGTGAAAAAGCAATAAAGATTACCGGGATGAGGACCGTAAGGACCAGCAGTATCAACTTGTTTTTTATCGAAAGCCTTGATATCAATCCCCTACGTTTACTCGGAATTTTTTCCATGGCATGGATGTTAAATACCGTTTAATGATCAATAGCCTAATTGACGATCCGGGCCACCTGCAGTAATTTGTAATCAAAACTGAAATGGGACGCTTTCATAGCTTTCGGATTAATATCAAAATGCAGTCGCCCATCGTCTTCGAAAAAATCAATGAAACATCCCTCTTTTGCATCTCCTTCCTCATCAGAAACTGTCAGGATAGGTTTGTATTTTACCCGGGCAACAATCTTTTTTATTTCGCTTTTTTCCGATCTGGCAATAAACAGAAGATGGCATTCATCAAGATCCTGGATATTTGAAATATACTTTATCCTGACGTTTTTATTTTTAATCTGGTGGCTGGCATAGATCTCATCGAGTATCTTCCCGAAAGGATTCTTACCCAGGACTGTTATAATGAATTCATTGTTCGTTTTTTCAAATGCATCGGGAGGCCATTCGATGAACCTGGATATCTTTTCAAAGGCCACCGCTTTCATTTCATATTCAGCAGTCTGAGTATAGGACTCAAGACATCCGCAGACTATAAAAAGAAAAATCAAGGTATATCTGTGGATAGTCATGAGTAGGTAATTGTTTATGCCGGTTGGCCGGATACGTATTTTTATAATTCGTTATTTCTTTAGACTATAGAAATGTCAATTTGAGCCCGCACATCATGGAAAAGCCCGGATTCTGGAACTGCCAGGGCAGGATGCATTTATTATTGGTTATATTATAGAATTGCAGGAAACATTCAAGCCGGTAAATGTCGCCTTTGGCAATGACCTGTGCCAGGTAGGCATTGAAAACAAAGCCCGGAGTAAACCAGGTACGGCTGGTGATTGAAGTACCGTCGTAGAATCCACCGTTGTAATTCAGGGCCGGCACCACGGTAAGGCCGAAAGGAGCCGAATAATTCAATCCGATATTTGCAACGATATTGGGAGAGAATGGCACCTCCACATTATTCTGGTTCTCGCTGGAGTCATTTTTGATGTTTGTCTTCATATAAGTGATATTGGCAAACCAGTCCAGTGAAGGCAGTATCTTTTGGGAGATCTCAAGTTCACCGCCCAGAGAGGTCGACCGGGTGTTGATCGACTGTGATTGTGAAGGATTCTGGCTCACCACATTATCGACTATGGCATCCTGAAGAACGATATAAAAGAACCTCACGCCAAGTTTGAGGTGAGCCGGAAGTTTGCCTTCAAAACCAAGGTCGGTACCAATGCCGTTTTCGGGTTTCAAGCCCGGGTTTGGTAATTGTCCGTTCTTACCCGGGACCTTGAAATCGCTTAAAAGAATAGTACCATTGGTCGATTTCAGACCCGGTGGAGCAAAGCTGCTGCCTCCGTTTGCATATAGTGAAAATTTGTCGCTGATCAGATATCTTATCCCTACACTCCACAGCAGACGGTTCCAGGAATACTTGCTGTCGACGGGAGCCTGAGCATTCACCAGAGCGATCTGATTGCTGACCCATGAATACCTGAGCCCTGCCCTGAACACCAGCTTTGATAAGGGATACCAGTCTTCCTGAATATAAACCCCGTACTGAGTGGCAGAGGATTTACTTCCATAGAGGCGGTATCCCAGGAGAGGGTCTGACCAGGTATAGTAGGTGGCTCCCTGGTAATCGGCCCCAACAGTCAGGGCACCTTTTTTACCCTGGATCCAAGCCAGGGAAAGGTCGGCGGGAATGATGAGTTGGTTGACTCCGTTATTGGATTTAAGGGTGTCGATTACCCCAAAGTTGCTTTCCTGCCAGCTTCGGTCATAGGATCTTATGCCCAGATGAGACTGCAGCTGCAGCTTCTCGCTGAACGTTACTTCGTAACCTGCATTGATCGTTCCGTACCGGTTGTCGTATCCCCGATACACCCTTCCTGCATCCCCGGCATGCCAGGTTTTCTGGAAGAAGAAAGTGACCTTTTGCTTTTCTGCCTTGTCGATGAACAAGGTAAGTCCGCCGTAAAGCTTGGTTTTCCTGTATTGAGGATCTTTTTGCATGTTGAGCCATGAACCTTCTGTGCCGTAATTGGTATATTCTGACATTTCGTAGCTCACTCCGCAGAAGTAATTCAGCCTCCCCAGACGGTTCTGGTGAAGAATCTGTCCGTTCAGGGTGTTATAAGATCCGTAGGAAAGCTGAAGGGCGGTTTTAGGATGTTCGATCTTGCTTTTCAGGATCAGGTTCACGGTTCCGGCGAGCGGACTCTGGATCCCGGCGAAATCCTGGGACAGGAAATTCGGGTAGATCACTGATGCCGGCCCCCTTTGTACTTCGATATGATCTATGATATTCAGGTCGAGCGACATGGGGTCCATGAAAGCATCCAGGGGAAGTCCCTGCAGCATGTAGGTACTATACTTGGGTCCAATGCCCCCGTACGTTCCCCAGTTGGCATCGTTGCGGGATAGGACGGTGATGGATGCTCCTGGGAGATTAGAGATCACTTCACAAAGGTTTCGGTTTCCGGAGACGTTTGTTTCGATTTCCTTGGTAACGATTACGTCAACCATCTGGGTTACGATATTTCCTGACTGCGGATGTTTTGAGGGAGTTATCACGACCTTGAGGAATTCATCAAGATCCAGTTTGAACAACTCATCAACATTACGACTCTTTGTTGTATCCTGGATTGTATCTTGGGAATATGACAGGGAGAAGAACATAAACATGCAAAATGTGAAGAAAAACCTGATACTATTCATGCCCCCTCCGTTTTTATAATTTATAAAGATCAGATTTTTTCCCTTATAATTATTAACAGTTCGTCTTTAATTATTGGTTTTGTTATGTATGCATCAAAACCAATCTGCATATACTTTTTAACTTCGGGGGATGTAGCGTATGCGGTTTGGGCAATGACGGGCAGATCCTTCCTGCTCTTTTTAATGATCTTCGTCGCTTCATCTCCCGACATTACGGGCATCTTAATATCCATCAGCACCAGATCGATTTCAGGATGTTCCCTGCAAAAGTCAATAGCTTCCTGTCCGTTATGGGCATATAAAGTCTTTGCCTTAGCTTTATTAAGTATGGTTTTCAAAAAGAAGTAATTGTCTTCTTCATCCTCCACTACTAAAATAGTGGTACCCGAAAGATCCTTGTATAAACCTGTTTCCTTTACTTTTATATTGGGTTCATCAACATCAATGACTGCGTCCGGCAATTTGAAATAAAATGCGGAACCGACATTCTTAACAGACTCAACCCATAATTCACCCTGTAAAAGATTCGAAATTTCCCTGCAAATGGAAAGTCCCAGTCCAATACCTCCATACCTTCTGGTATGGGTATCATCAACCTGCCTGAATCGTTCAAATATAACCTCGGTCTGGTCGGGAGGAATCCCGATGCCGGTATCTTTTACAAAAAAAGTAATGTCCTTTCCTTCGATATTAAACCCGTATTCAATTTTTCCCTGATCAGTAAATTTTACTGCATTGTTTAAAAGATTTGACATCAACAAGGTTAGTTTGATCTTATCGGTCCGAAGCAATATCCCTGACGCATTTTCCTGAGGAAGAAAAGCAGTCGAAATATGTTCCTTACTTTGTTTTGCAAGCTCTTTTATCAAAGAACTTTTAAGTGTTCCGAAAAGTTCAAAAACAGAGAATTCTTCAATTAATGGCTTGGTTACCCTGGCTTCAAGCATAGATATTTCAAACATGGATTCAATGATCTTTAAAAGATGATTGCCGCTGTAATGAATTCTTTCGGCCATCTCCATAATCTCTGAAACCGGAAGATCTTCCGCGATCAGTCCGCTGAATCCGATGACTGCATTTAGAGGTGTGCGGAGTTCATGTGACATGGTAGCCAGGAATGCAGATTTTAGCCGGTCGCTCTCTTCTGCTTTTTCCTTGGCATAAACCAGTTCGGCCTCCGCTTGTTTCCGTTCGGTTATATCCCTGACTATACCAACAGCTCCAAAACCACTTGCCAGCTTCATTCCTGCCAGGGAAAGTTCAATGTTGATCACTCTTCCATCTTTCCTGATGGCCTCCAATTCGGTGATTTTATCAATTACTGTCCCTGTTCCTGTCTTAAGGAAAGCCGAAAATGCATCTTTTTGCTGTTGATGGTACTTTCCCGGTGCAAGTAAAGGATGCAGCTTTTTGTTTTGGATTTCTTCAAAGGAAAAACCAAAAATTTTCTCCGCCCCCGGATTCCAGTAAATGATTTCACCTTTATTGTCTATCATAATGATGCCATCCTGGGCCGATGTGCTTATGAGCCTGAATTTCTCTTCACTTGAACTGAGTGCTTCAAGGGTTTTCTTCCTCTCGGTAATATCCAGTAAGGAAGCAACAGAGTTTTGTGTTCCGGGTATCAGGTCGATCGTGAGCAGAATATTTTTTAAATTGCCAGAGTGATCTCTGAAGGAAAATTCATATTCCTTTGGCGCTGATTTCCCAGCCTCTCTTCTTTCACGATGGTACCTGTTCATTTTTTCCAGGTCATCGGGCAGAACAAAATCTGACCATTTGCGAGTTCCTTCAATTTCGGTTTTGGAAAAGCCGCTTAATTCTTCAAATTTACTGTTGGCAAGAACAATAACACCATCCTTGTCGAGGATGCAAGTCGAAGTGCCTGTATTACCAAAAATTGCCTTGTACCAGTTCTCACTTTGCAGAATTCTTTCCTCGTATTCTTTTTGCTCTGTTATGTCATGTTTAATGGCAACAAAGTGAAGGATTTTACCATCCTCATCCATAATGGGAGAGATGGAAACCTGTTCCCAATATAACAGCCCGTTTTTCTTCTTATTAACTAACTCTCCTTTCCACTCTTTCCCACTCAGGATCGTGGTCCACATAATTTTATAGAATTCTTCACCGTGAGTCCCCGACTTTAGTATTCGGGGATTCTGACCTACTGCTTCCTCACTTTTATACCCCGTTACTTCTTCAAATTTTGGATTCACATAAAGAATTGTTCCTTTTTTATCGGTTATCACGACAGAACTGGGAGCGTGATTAATTGCATCATAAAGCAATTTGATCTGAATACCGGTTTTTTCCTTAATCAGTTTTAATTCAAGTTCTGCTTTTCGCATCTTGAGTATGCCCGATCTCATTTTAAGTGCGTTATCCATTGCCGAGGGTAATCGGTGCAAACGTTCTTTTACTACGTAATCCCAGGCCCCTGCTTTGATGGAATCTGCAGCAGCCTCTTCAGATAATGTACCTGTAACAATGATGAACGGAATGTTCGGGTCTATTTCTTTAAGCAATTGCAGGGCTTCCAAACCGTTGAACTGCGGCAGGTTATAATCACTTAAAATAATGTCGGGGTGAAATTCCCTTATTTGCTGTAAAAATTCAGTTTTCGAGACCACCCATTTAAACTGGGAATTGTAATTTAATGACGACAAAACCTCGGCCTTCAAGAGGTCCATATCATTTTCATTGTCCTCAAGAATTAAAATCTTCAATGTTTCCATCGCATTTCATTTTATGCTTCAGATTGTTTTATTGACAAGAGCCCAGAAGGAACCGATTTTTTTAACTGCTTCGAGGAATTCCATAAAATCCACCGGTTTAACCACATAAGCATTAACCCCGAGATTATAACTTTCGACGAGATCGTTATCCATAGAAGAGGAAGTTAGCATCACTACCGGAATGGTTTTAAGGGTTTCATCTGATTTGATGATTTTCAAGACCTGAATGCCATCCATTTTTGGCATTTTTATATCCAACAGTATAACGACGGGTCTTTCTTCCGGGCGATCCTTGAATTTTCCTGTATAATTCAGATAATCGAGAACCTGTCGTCCATCTCTGACCACATCAACCCTGTTCTGAAGGTTACATTCCTTAAATGCAGCGAGAGTCAGCTCAATGTCGTTTTCATTGTCTTCTGCGTACAAAATCGGAGGGATCTTTTCCATATCTTTTTAATTTAAAAAGTAATATAAAATGTGGCTCCATGGTCAACCTGGCCTTCAGCGCTGATGGTGCCTCCGTGCTTGTGAATGATCTGTTTAACATTAGCAAGTCCTATACCGGTCCCCTCAAACTCTTCCGAAGTGTGAAGTCGCTGGAAAACATTGAATAACTTGTTTGTATAAGCCATATCAAAACCTGCGCCATTATCCTTTATGAAAATTGTTTTCCTGCTGCCATCATGCCTGGACACGCCTATCTCAATAATTGCTTGACTGGTTTTTGAAGTAAATTTAACGGCATTTGAAATAAGGTTTTCAAAAACAATCTGCAATAAGGAAGGGTCTCCTTCAATACAAGGAAGTGAACCGATTTTAAATTCAGTGGCCTGCGTCCCTGTTAAGGATTGATACCGGCCTGCGATCTCTTTCACCATCACGTCAAGATCAACTTTAGTCTTCGTGACCGGTTTTCGCCCAAGACGTGAAAAATTCAGCAAAGCATCAATCATTTTTGACATTTTTACTGATGATTCTGAAATTTTATCAAAGAATCGTATTTCTTCAGCCGTTGGATTTAAAACAGATTTCCGGAGTAACCTGGAATAACCGTCAACATGACGCAACGGAGCCCGCAGGTCATGGGAAATTGAATAAGCGAAGGCTTCGAGGTCCTTATTGGCTGTTTCCAGTTCAGCCGTCCTTTCCGCTACTCTCTTTTCAAGTGTCTGGTTCAGGGTGAATATTTCTTCCTCTGCTTTTTTTCTATCGGTTATGTCGTTTACAGATCCGACCAGGTGTGTACATTTCCCGTCAGTATCAAAAACGGGAGCAACACTTACAATACCGGTGAGTGGACCGGTAGGATAATTGGTTGTTTCTTCCCATCGTATAATTGATTTTGTTGCAATGGCCTGTCTGTAATTTCCAAGAACCAGTGCGAGGGAAGGTTCCGGGATCACATCATTTATATTCTTCCCGATAACAGCCTCGGCAGGAATTCCTGTCACGTTAATAAATGCCTGATTTACTGATGAGAATTTGTAGGATTTATCTTCTGTGATTTCAATTAGAAAAATAACATTGCCAACGGTATCATAAATTGATGAAAGTTGTTTTTCCTTTTCAGCAAGAGTATCCCTGGATTGCTGAATTTCTGTTATATCCCGGGCAACTCCAAGCACTCCAATCAACTTCCCGGCAGAATCAAACATAGGGGTTTTTATTGTTTCGAAAAAACCCATGTGACCATCATCTGCATAAGTCAGAGTTTCCAGATTATTTGTAGGTTTCCCGTTCTTGACAGCCTCGTCGTCGTTCTTCCTGAAAAAATCGGCAAGTTCTTTTGGAACAAAATCATAATCGGTTTTTCCCAGGATCTCAGATTCTTTGGCGCCATAGAGCCTTTCAAATTCAGGATTACAGATGAGGTAAACACCATCAGGATCTTTCAGCCAGATAAGATCAGGTATGGTGTTGATTAGAGTGCGTAACATCATCCTTTCATTTTCAAGGATCTTCTCGTTTTTTTTCCTTTCGGTTATATCATGCGCTATGCCAACCATCCCGTTGATTGTGCCTTCTTCATTCCGGATCGGAATTTTGGAGATCAGCTCCCAGGATGATTCACCTGATTTGTCAATTGAAAAACTCTCCTTGTTCAATACAGACTCTCCGCGTTTGATTACCTGTTCATCTTCCTCAAAATATGATGCAGCCAGAGTCTCTGGATAAATTTCAAAATCGGTTTTACCCAGGACTTCAGATTCGGAGACTGGTTCATTTCTTCCCAGGGTAATGGCCATTCGGCGGAGATGAGCCGGGTTACAAGCAGTTTTTCTGAAATCACGATCTTTAACAAAGACCGAACTGGGTAAATAATTGATCAGGGTTTTAAGAAGAACCTGTTCAAGGTTTCTTGCCTCTTCAAGCTGTTTTCGCACGGAGATGTCGCGGATAAACACAAGTTCTGATTTTTCCCCATGATAAGTGAACATGGAGATGCTTATCTCAACCGGCTTTCGCTCACCGTTTTTAAGTACTATATTGGTTTCATAATGAAATGGCACATCTTCGCCCTTGATCCTTTTCTGATAAAACTCCAGAATCGTCTTGCGGTCCTCTTCGGCTATAAATTTGAGAAACGGGGCCCCGATTACTTCTTCCATAGAATATCCTGAAATCAGCAGGGGGATATGATTTGCAAAAACCAGTACTCCGTTCTGGACGATTAGAATACTGTCGTTTGCAGATTCGACAAGAGCCCTGTATTTTTCTTCACTTTCCTTCAGGGCCAGTTCGGCTTTCTTCCTGACCGTAATATCCTGAAAAAATATGGCGAGACCTTCAGGCGTTGGGTGGATGCGGTTTTCGAACCATTTATCGTAAGGTGGATAGTATTCTTCCATTTGAACCGGGACCTGGTCCCTCATGGCCTTTTCATAATTCAAATGAAAGGGCTGGCCAATTCCTTCCGGGAATTCTGTCCAGATATGTTTGCCGATCATTACTTTGGGATCACGCCCGAAAATTTCGCCTGCACGCTGGTTCATATAGGTGTAACACCAGTTTTTATCCAGCGAAACAAATGCATCGGTCATGGTTTCCAGGATATTGATTAGTTGGTCTCCCAACCCGATAAGCTGTTTTTCAACAGTCTTTTTTTTATTGTTTCGGTTCATCCTGACAAATCTCTTAAAATTTACAGAAAACGACTGATCAATAAATCAAAGCAATCTTGTGCCGACTTTATTTAAAAATTTTTTAGAACACCCTCACTTTGTAATTTTAAACGTTTCAAAGACTGTGTGCTGCCCCGTATAACCCTGGAAGCTGTTCACCGTTACCGTGTTCCCCGAAACGTCGATCACGGTGTAGTAATAGGTCTTTTTGGCATTGTGAACATCCCATTCGGTTCTGACTGTAGGATCTATATAGCCGCCTCCGGAACCTGCACCGCAGGTGCCGCAAAGAAGCTGTACTACATTACCCGACCAGGCCGGGACAGGATGCACAGGCTGTGGATATGGGGTCAAACTGCCGTCAATGGTCCTACGGGCATAAAGATGCGAATGTCCGCATGCATAGAAATCGAACTTATTGGCATCAATGAAGGACCAGAGTGTCGTGAGTGTCGTATCGGCTTCCGATGCTTCCGTAGAATCGCTATCGACATAATAATAGGGCACATGGATGAAAAGGAATTTATGTAAGGCGCTGGTCTGGGCCACCTGTGTTTTCAACCAGGCCATCTGAGTCGAATCGATATGGCCTCCCATGTTTATTTTCTGGGTGTCTTTAGTTACATAATAACAATCCATTACAGCGAAAAAGGAGCTGCTGGCCTGATCGTTGAAGGAATACGCCAGGTGCTCATATCCGGCCGGTCCGTTTGCAGGACTTTCATTAAAAGTACTCTGGAAATTTTGCTGGTTCACGAGAAAGTAACCATACGATGCATGCTCATGATAAAGTTCATGATTGCCGACGGCCGGGTACAAGGGGATGCCCTTATTGATCAATTTTGAAAAGAGGTTTTTAAACATCTGGAAAGTGTATTCCTTGTTCATATAGCCTCTGTAGCACATATCACCGCCGAATACCACAAAAGACGGTTTCGGGTTTAATGTGTCTATCTCGCGGATGATCGGGTTAAGGGCCGCGGAGTCAACCGGGAATCCAAGCGAGTCTCCCCGGCTGTCGGCCAGGAAAACGAAACGAAGCTTAGCACTCGTCCCATCAGGTGGCTGTGTGTCAGAATTGCTTTTTTTGCAGGCACCCACTAGCATGGCAACAATGACAATCAGGGTCAGGGTGATTACCCGGGATGTGATTTCCAGTTTAAACGACATAGTTTTCTCCTTTCTTCTTTTAGATTTATTGTTCATAAAAGTAAATAATATTTCGATCAACAAGCTCCATTTTATTTCCGTTTCCAAGCGAATGAAATATGTTTTTTCGGCATACCATAGATACTTCCTGATGCTGGGAACCGACAAATGTGCTTCATTGGCCAGGCTGTTTAGATTCAGGATCCGGCCGGTTTGGGCTGCAAGTAATTTAATAAGTCTTGGGTAGGATTCGGGACGGTCACCCTGTAAAAACAAGCGGATATCCCTGTCAATATATGACTGGTAGATCTCATTAATAACCTGCAATTTTTCCCGGGCCGAGGACTCGGTAACTACACGCGGATATCCCCCGAAATTCAAGATCTATTTTACTTATAAGCGCTTCCTCGGACCGGAGAAAAGGAAGATCCGATTCAAAATCAAAAGTTAGAAGCAATCCATGCAAAGCAATTGTCGATCTCATGCCGTGTAACCCATTCCCTAATCAGAAATAGCCTCGTTTAAGATAAAAACAGGGTTGTAGTTTTTATTTTTTTGTGAATTGTTTAACAATCCGGAATTTTTATTATTTTCGCATAAAATAAAATGCTACAAAAAGGTAGTAATTATGATTTTAGGCAAAACAACCGAATACGCATTGAGTGTGCTGGCTTATATGGCTACGAGGAGCCAGGATATGTATCCGGCTGAATTGCTTCACCGGGAACTCAAGATTCCCCGCCATTATTTACGCAGGCTTCTTACCGACCTGTCGAAAAAGGGTTTCATTGCCAGCAGTCGCGGAAGGAACGGGGGGTTCGTATTTGCAAGGGAATTGTCGATGATCAATTTCGCCCAGGTAATCGATGCGATGGAAGGGGAGGAGGCTATGAATATCTGCCTGCTGGGATTTACTGCCTGTATAGTTGACAAACCATGCGCAATGCATGATTTATGGAGCGATGCAAGGTCAAAGATGGCTGAGACTCTGAAAAATACGAGTCTTGCCGATCTCAGGGAGAAGTACTTGAATGACAAGGGATAAATGATTTACAATTTATTAATTCAATGTTAATTAAAAACAAATTTTATGGTTGACTCAACTGTTGTGTTAAACGGCCAGACCCTGGCCTACACATGTTATTGTCTGGCCATCCTGCTGGTCATGGGATGGTTTGGCTACAAAATCACCCGGCCGGGCAGGGATAACAGGATCGCCAATGCCCTCTTTTATTCGTTTACCGGGATGCTGGTGGTGCTGGGCGTTTCCCTGCATATCGTAACCTTCAACACTATTCCTTGGGCGCCTATGGATCTCAACCGTGCCGAGATCAAGGCCGACAAAGTCTTCAACATCACGATAGAGAAGCACAAATTCACTCTTCCGGAGCAGACCCTGAACATCAATTGCAATGAAAAAGTGCTGTTTGCTGTAACGTCTCATGACCTGACCTATGGATTCGGCTTGTTCCGCCAGGATAATTCTATGATATTCCAAATGCAGGTGGTTCCTGGTCATCCAAACGACATCCTGTGGCAATTCGATAAACCGGGGATATACACGATCAGGTCAACCGAATATTCGGGTCCCGATGGATGGAATATTGTTCTGAAGGATGCCGTGGTGGTATCCGGCACGACATCCGCAGTCAATTAATCAAGGGGTATTAATCATTAAAAAAATTATAGTATGAACTTTTTACAAACATTGATAAAGGGTGAGCAAGGCTTGTTCAGATCGGAGAGTCTTACGCCCATGCAAAAGCTTACCCTGCGATTTGTCGTCATCGGACTTGTATATTATGCGTTTGCCGTGATCGAAGGAATGATCATGAGAATCTATGAGATTCAGCCAATTCCTGCAGTTTCAACAAAACAGTTCTTCGCCATCATGACCGCTCATCCTTTGGTAGGGATTTTTGGATCTACCTATTCCATTGTTTTCGGTGCATTCCTGTTCCTGGTCCCTTTCCTCATGAAGAAACCATTGTGGAGCATCAAATTAGCGAACTGGAATTTCTGGCTCGTTGCCATCGGCACTTTCGTGTTCTGGTTTTCGGGATTTCTCACTCATTACGCACCCCTGTATACTTTATACTGGCCTTTGCCGGTCGATTTCACCCAGTTCAGCATTATCGGGGGGATCTTTTTCATACTCGGGATTGCCCTGGTCATGCTTGGAACCGTGTTCTTTGTGATCAATGTGTTTGCCACTATTACTTATACTCCCGAAGGTTGGGACAAGCAACCCTGCGGAGCTCTGATCAGCTCCGCTCTTGGCTTAAGCGGGATCAGGAACCTGTTTTCAAAGAATAAGAAGGAGCACCTGGTGTCTCTGCCTGTTGCTGCCATTGCCCGTGGGACCGTAGATGTGGCGCTGAATTCGGGGATCATCCTGTTTACCGGGGTATTGATTCTGGTTTACATGGTATTTGCATTGTTTGGTGTAAGCCTTAAGGATACCGCCATTGATGCATTACTTTACAAAAACTGGTTCTGGTGGGGGCTTGATCTGGTTGCCGACGGACTGGTACTGATCTTTGTTGCCGGGACCTGGTATCTGCTGGCCACCCTGATCACTGGTAAGAAATTATATATGGAGAACATTGCCCGTGCCGCCCTGTTTGTAGAGCTCGTGGTCTCATGGACCGTATGGTCACACCACCTGCTTTCGGACCAGGCCCAGCCCGGGTTTCTTAAAGTGTTATCAGGAGAAATGGTCACTGCGTTTGAACTGATCACTCAGGGCCTGGCTTTCTTCATTACCCTGGCAACTTTATGGAGTGCCCGTCCGTTGAAGATGACCAATCCATTAAAGTTTTTACTTGGCGGATTGCTTGGTTTTGCTCTCGCAGTACCTGCCGGTATCATGCAGGCCGACATTGGCCTGAACAGGATATTACACAACACCCAGTGGGTGATTGGCCCTCATGTACATGTTGCTATTTTGGTTGGATTAGCTATGACATTGTATGCTGCAATTTACATCCTGTTCCCTATCCTTACCAATGGCGCCCAGTTATACAGCCAGAAACTTGCGAATTTTCATTTCTGGGGGCAGCTTGTCGGCGGTATTGGCATGGGAGCATTTATGGGTATGGCCGGACTTCACGGTATGCTTCGCCGCTCACTTTATGTGCACGGTGAATTCAATACCTATATGATCCTGGCGGCCTTATGCGGCGGATTGCTGCTGCTGGCATTCCTGGCCTTCTTCTTCAATATTGTAATGAGCGTTGGGATCAACGGGGTGATCGGGATCTTTATGCCTTCAAAACTTAAGACAAAAGACCTGGTACCGGCCGATTGATTAATTGGATTTGATCTTCCTCTTTATATATTTCCAGGGAAAAAGCATGGATACTTCTTCCTGGTAATCCCTGTAAACATTCCCGAATTCAGAGAGTAATTTCTTTTCTTCGAGCATGGTGCCTATAACAAGGTAAAGGCTTAGGATAATGTTTATGATCAATCGCGTGGAGTCGAGATTTCCTGCCCAGATCAATAAAAATGAACCGGAATAAAATGGATGCCTGACTATTCCCATGATACCTCCTTTTTCAATTTTCCCGGTATCATTGATCAACCCATGATTTACGCCTGCTTTGATCTGGTTTATTCCAAGGAATGTTCTCATGCTGTAATGCCGTGAACCCGCGAAAAAAATCCACAATCCTCCTATCAGCAGCAAATACCTTACAGCGAGAAGATATCCCTGCCAGGTAAAAAAAGGCATTTCCCTAATGGAGTATGAATAGATTACAACAGGCAGCAGGATAAGGATTGAGAAAAGGTTATAAAACAAGCGATAAAAGCGGTAGGTCGTTCCTGTATTCTTCTTCACAAAATCAGTGAATACCGGGGTGATCAGGAAACTGTGTATGAAGCAGTAGGCAGTCCATAGGGCAATAAGAATCAGGAATCTCATCACGTTAAAGAGATTAAGGTTTAACGGCTGTTAGCAAAAACACAGGGTATTCCTTTACTTTCTCTTTCTCTGCGGATATCACTTTGCGCATCATGAAACAAGGCGTAATCGTTGTGCTGTAAAAACCTTGCTGATGAATAGTTTCAGCTAGCTTATCAGGATCAAATCCGAAGTGAACACTAATGTCCCCATCATGAAATGAGCCATCTTCAAGGTAAAGATCAGCAATAGCAAGTATTCCTCCAGGTTTCAGCAGATCGTAAAATTTACTGAATATGGCTGTCGTATCCTTGATATGATGCAGAACCATCTGGCTGTAGATAATATCAAAAGGATCTCCTGAGTATTCTTCATTTTCAAGATTAAGTAATAAGGTCCTGAATTTCAAACGGTCAGTGACCTCAATTTTCTCCTCTGCCTTTTTGAGCATTTCCCGGGAACTATCCATCAGAGTTATTTCTGCAAACCGGTCCTTCAGTATAAAACTAAGTACTCCCGTACCTGCTCCGAACTCAAGTGCACGCATTTTGTTTGTTAAGGGAAGAAGCCTGATCATTTGTTCGGCAATAGCCTTTGACCGTTCTATATGGACCGGGTTCATATCCCAGTCTTTTGCTTTTAAATCAAATTCATTCATCTTGTCAGGTTTGGAGAGTTTTTTCTTTAAAATTACATACAATCCACATAAGAACTTAAATCAAAACAAAATTATGACTATTGTAGTAGGAAATACTCTTCCGCGTATAATTCGCAAAACAAATTGTATAATAATTCAAAACGAAGTGTATAAATAATTCGCATTGCGAAATTAATCATTATACGCTATATTTGTCACGTCACATCTCCAATACAATCCATTTGGCTTATCTCAACATTGACATAAGCCCGGCAATAGGGTGCTTGCACCCTTTGGTATTGGAGATGTGACAATTTTCTTTATCAGCCGGGCTTACCTTTTTTAATAGGGTAGTTGGCTGTAAGAACCTCAATCTTTGATGATCTCACTGCCTTCTTTGAGGCGCATAATGGCATTTTATATTCAAGCTGATGCCAGCCATATTTGCCGGCAAATTTCGAAATGATTTCCTGTGGATAATTACTTAATAGGAACCTGCCCTTGATTGTTGTCAGTTTAATCAGGAGTTCCTCAAGGTTCTTCATAGTATATCCCTTATAATGACCGCAATTGGTATTAGGGTAAGGTGGGTCAACGTAATGAAAGGTATCAGGCGTATCATATAACCTGATTACATCAAGAGCGTCACGGCACTCTATTTGCGTTAATTCAATTCGCTCTTGTAGGAGTTCGGTAAACTGTCTTTTCTTGTTCATTACCTTCCTTGCAATGCTCGATTTACTTTTATCGAAGCCCCAGGATCCTGATAGTTGACTTCCGAAACTCTGAGTCGACAAAACCCATAATGCCCATGCCCTGGTTATCTGATCATTTAGCTCAGGATGCTGATACACCTCCCAGGCTTGTTTATGGATCTTACGTGAGTGTAATGTGATTTTAACAGCCTGTTGAAGGCTTTTAAACCGCGTTTTAAGAACGATATAGAAGTTGATCAACTCATCGTTCATATCATTGATCACCTCAACCTTTGAAGGGGATTTTGACCAATAAACTGCAGCCCCTCCGCAGAAGGGCTCACAGTAAACGATATGGTTGGGAATTAACGGCAAAATGTGCCGTAGCATTTGTTGTTTACCCCCATAATAGCTGATGGGAGTCTTAATCGGTTCATTCATTGCTAAGGGTTTAAATGTTTAGTGCTTACCTCAACACCAACCCTTAATGCTTAATTACATCAATGAAAGCGTGTACCTAATCCAGGCATACATTTCCAAGCCCCAGGCTCTGTGAGCAAAGCCATTTGGATGCCATGTGGGTCCGGCTCCATCGATCACACGGAATTGAAATTCCTCGTTAGCTAAAAGGTCAAATTCAGGAGATTGAATTTTTCTGAACGGCGTAGACCATGCTGGAGGTTGAACATTCAGAGATGGTAGTATATAGATCTTTTCCGAATCTTCATTTGCATCAGATACCCAGAATTCATCGATCACCTTCCGATAATTATTGTATCCTGCACCGACATGGTTCCATAATGAAATGGAATTCTTATCAAACATTGGGTACCGGCTTGGGTAATAAGTACCAGTAAATCTGATAACGCTGATCCCGATGAATACATCCCCCCAACTCTGGGCTGTATATTCAGCTTTAATAGCGTCAGTCCACTTTCTCAGGTTTGTTGCAAACCATGCTACGTCGCCGTCATTATGACTGTGCGAAAGGACAAAATGGGTCGGTAGACATACATCGTAAGCATCTGCATCCGTAACTTTGGTTCCCGCGGTGCTTCCGACGAGCAACCTGGTCGTTCCATCATTGGCCAGTGTCTTATAACGTGCCAGGTAAGCACTGATACTGAAAGCCACATCAACAGCCAGTGCTGTTGTTTTGTCATAGAAAGGATTCTCTGGATCAGCCTCCTTTGCATCTAACAATGCGACTGCTTCAGCATAGTTCGTGGCTGCTCCAGTGAGTTCGGTATTTAGCCAGGTACGGAAAATGGTCGTATCAATTGGTGCATTTTTCCCTTCAGGTGTCGTAAACATCAGCAGGTTCTGAGGAGCTGAGTTAACATAATCAGTACCAGTTCCATCACCTAATCCGAGCATATCCCATAAGCCTTGAGTTCTGACTGCCCAGTTCCTTGACCAGTATAAATGAGATGGAGTACTCCAGCCCCCATAACCTTCTGCAAATGGTTTTAATGACCTGGTTTGGCCACCATATACCATCGTCCAGGGACAAGAAGAATAATGACCTACCAGAATACATTTATGATGCCCCGCGTCGTCACCTGAATCTATTTTAGCCTGCTCAAACTGTTCTTTAATTACAGCCCAATATTGAGACGGCATACCCGATGGTACGCCAACACCGGCAAGATATCCGGAGGTGACGGAATCACCAATGCACATGATTTTGGGCGTGAAATCCTTTCCGATACTTTCTTTCACGCTCTTCTGAATAAAAGTTACAGACCCGTCGTTGTATTTTGCACTGTTACCAAAATCAAATGATTTATTTTCAGATAAAATGTCTGTAGTCATTTCAGGCGCATACACTTGTATTTTCTCTTTTCCAGAGGCATCAAAATCAACATCAAGTTCCTCAGAAATTCCTTCTATTAGGGAATCAATGAATACAGGAATTGAATGCATCCTGACTCCCAGCAAATCATTGTCACCGGTACCTAACTGATCATTGAAAACTGTATAGATCTTTTTCGGTAATAGCAAATCCAAATCCTCTTTTGACTCAGCAGGAGCAAACCTCCTGTAATATACTGATATAGGCATAAAGAATGCCGAACTTCCAGGTGTTGATGGCTGTTCTTCCAGATTGATAATCGTGTTGGCTGTATTGCCACCAATCGAATAATTTCTCGTCCATTCAGCGGTATCACTGGGTGTTTCATTCATTTGAAAAAGCATACTTATCCTGTCCGTAGCGGCATTGCACTCATAGCCGACGAACAAAATTTTATCAATATCCAGTTCCACTGGGAAATCAAGAGGGATCTTATATTCAAATGAGGCTTTAGGAGAACTTGAAGTTAATGAATTATACGGTGCAAGCTCTGTGAAAGCAATAACGTGACTTTTTACCAAAAGTCCATCGTAAAATATCTTTACAGTAATCCCGTCTGTGAATTGGTGATCATTAAAAAAATCACGAACAAGATAAATACCCACCTGATCGAATATCTTTTTACTGATTCCTTTTAAAAATACTCCAAAATATTTACATTCAAACGCGTCGGAGGCAACCCAAACATTAGTTGAGGGTACGATGATTCGGTTTTCTTCTGTATATGTCTCAACACCATTCTTCATTAAAGCCGAGATCATTTTGATAACATCAGAAGATTTGGCTTTCAATGTGATTGCCGTTTCATTATCGGAGATTTTCTTATTCTCATAACGTACTTCATATGCACGGAATGGAATATAAAATGTTGTTGCTGATGGAGCAGTAGGAGCTGTTAAACCAGCAAGCCATCCTGCGGTATTAGATGAATCGCATGATAAGATCCCTAAATCTTCTGTCGTACTCGCCTCTGTTGCAAAATAGAATAAGGCTAATTTTTCAGCTCCACTATGCTGATATCCAACGATTAAAATGTCATCAACAGCAAGGTTAAGAGTGTTATCCAAATCTATGAGCATCTCAGCATTGCGTATCGTTGTGTAAGGCTTCTTGAGATTTAGGGCTGTATTATCAACCGTTTTTTCAGTAACCAGCACACCATTCTTCCATATTTTAACCAGGAGGTTGCCTGAAAATGGAACAGTATCGGGATTCTGAACATCGCCGGCAATAAAAATACCAACTTTATCAATCACCTTCGCCGAACGAATATGCGCGGCTGTTAACCAGCCCTTTTTCCACCAATCACCGGCAGTGGATAGTGGTGCATTGAAATTATAATCCGTACAGCCGTATTCTTTCAATCGAACGCGGGTATATTCAATGCGTTCAGCTTCCGTTAATCCCTGGGTCTTATTATGAGTATTCAGAGTATTCAGATCAGCCAATATTTCTTCAATTCTCACTACATCAACCTCAAATTCATATTTTGACCATAATGATCCATCCCAAATCAAAAAGCCGACATTAGATATTATGGATTGATTTCCAAAATATGTATAAGTACCTGGTCCATTTGCTAACCAGTACTCAGGTTCAACTGGAATACCTGGATTTGTAGAAGTTGATGCTTTGCCTTTAAACTGATTGGTTTCAATTAAGACCTGGCCGCCGAGGTTTATGGTTTTTGATGTGCCTGACATGGTTCGAGGGTTTTAAAATAAATAACTGATTCTATCGATGGTTCCGGCTGCAGCTGTTCCTTTACCCAGGGCAACGCGTATGAAGATTCCCCTGGCAACTCCAGTGAGATTCCAGGAGTGGGAGGTTTTTACCGGATTGACGGTAACCAGGGATTCGGGTACCTGGGTAAAACTCGCACTTGGTGAAATGGCCTGCTCGAGGGACAAGGTAACATCATCCGCTACAAGATCCGTGTAGTCGACCTGGATCATGGCGTTATTGGAATCGACCTGCTGGGCATCGAAATTGTGATTGCCATCGGCAATCGAATAATCTGGTTTTTGGTTTATGAGTGACATTGTTATAGGATTTAAACGGTTTTTAAATTAAGCATCGCCTTCAGGAGGAGCTGAGCCACCACTTGTGGGTAATCCCCAGTTGACGGGATCCTGGAAGTTTATCAGGTATTGAAATGAGATATAGTTCGTGGCCGTAATTGAAGCGCCCGATACATATACATCGCCATTCTTCTTGATCTTGAGTACACCAGGTGTCACAGAGTCGTTGAAGAACGGGGCAACCAGGTCACCACTGGGACGATGTCCTGAAGGAAGGGTTGTTATCTTACCTGCAGTTACGGTTGCGTTAAACGCGCCCAGGAGCATATACCAGCCCATGGTGTTCTTTTCAAGCTTTAGGCCATCGAGACCGGTTGCTGCGCCAAATCCAGTCAGATAACTGAGGGTATAAAGATTCAGCAGATTCGAATTCAGGGTGATCTGTGAGAGGATAAGACTCGTAAGCTTGCCAATTAACGGGATGGAATTAAACGCGATGCTCCCACCTGGCTGGCTGCTTTCATAAGCCATTTCGTAGCGACGCAATTCCCATACATTGTGTGTGGTTGTATCTTTGAAGGTGCGGTTCTCAGAGGTAGTGATATCAGGTACCAGGTAGAGACCATACCCCTCATCGTGGGCCACGAAACTTGAAGCCGGGACATAGCAGATCTCGTCACCATCAAAGAACCAGCCTTCGGTAACATCTACATTGGTGTTTACAGTCAGTACCATTCCACAGACGATGAATGAGGTTTCCTCAGGCAACAGACCCGTTAAAATGGCCTTTAGCAATGCTTTTTCCACATTCTGGATCAATTCCCAGTCTGCGGATCTCAGTGGCTGTGCGCCTCCAAGGCTTAATAATCTATCCATATTAAATGAGTTGTATGATAAAAACCTTACTAAACAGCTTGAATTTGTTAACATCCGCGGCGATTACATTACAGAAATCAGACAAAGCGCTCGGTACTTTTACCACGAAATCAACCGTTACCTCATCATTGTTACTGTACACATAATTATCGGGTTCGTACATGAATAAATCAACCTCTCCTGAAGGTGGAACTCCATGCCATACCCAGGGACCGAGCTCGTAACCTTCAACGATTCGTATCTCTGTTGTACCCCACCGCTCGTTTAAAAACTTTTCCAAATAACACACCTGGGGAGTCATGCGTGCCTCTGTAAGCGCACGCTGACGCAGTTGCATCAAGCGGTTATGAATCATCACCAGGTCGCTCACAAATACCTTTGCCCAGGCAATAAACCGGGGTGTCCTGCGGCGAAAGGGCAGCAGGATCTGAATAAGCTTATATAGCGAGAAGTTCCACATTATTCAACCGATACTTGTATGTAATCCTGATAAGTAAAACTGGACGATGCCTGGTCAATCACAAAATGCCCGGACACGGACTCAACACTCATGTCGACAGTGGCAAAGGTGCCTCCGGCTGCTTTGTGTTGTGCGGAATTGAGTTTCACATCCTTTACACCTTCCGCTGCCTTGATCAAGTTGACCAGGGTGGAGAGCGTAATGATTCCGTCAAACTCCAAACTATTCCCGTATGCAGTAATTGCGTTATCGATCGGAAACACACTGGCATCCCTGAGTAGTGAATTATTTCCGTTTAACACCAGGCGATCCCGGATGATCTTGATGTCGATCTTTAAAATGTCTGCAGCCTGGGAAACGATTTCAAGGCGAACACCGGCGTCTTTCCACTGAGCCCAGAATTCAGTAAATGCAGCTTTCTCGTTTATGCTCAAAGGAACTTTCTGTGCACCTGATTCCTTGGCGACCTTCAAAATCACCTTACCATTCTTTTCTGATGCAGCTGCATACTTGACCACCTTTGCGTCCTCATCAATTCGGGCATACTGGTATTGGCCATCCTTCCAGATCATCGCATAACCATACTGGAATTTCTTGCTCTCCTCAGCATACCACCTGCGAGTGTGTGGTTTTTTGGCGGATAAGATATCGGTGATTTCCTCAGTATGTTTATCGAACAAGGTTTCAACGATCCAGGATCCAGTGGCAAACAGCCACATGAATAGTCGCCATACAGCCACCTTACTGGATGAGTTGATATCCGAAAGAAGGGTATCCCAGGTATCCTGAATGCTGTGTGAGTTATTAGCGTCCACTACATAATCATGCAACTCCTGGAAGGTGGATTTAACCACATTCAGAGAATCAAATATTTCGGAGATCTTACGAGCCATATTATGTCCTCCAGGTAATTGTGTCCAGGGTACCGGTTGCTCCACCTGCAGCCTCGAGGCGGACCCTGCAGAAGTTGGTTACCAGGTCAACGAAATTGAACGTATGAGAATCCTCAGAGGGATCCAATTCATAGAATGCTCCTGTAATGGGTGAGTAGTTAACTCCATCCAAGGACTGTTCAACATAGACGATAACATCGCCAATTAAGTCAGTATAATTGAGCTGAAGGCTTAATTCATCTCCCATGTTGGACAGACGAACCCCGGCAAACTGCTCATTCCCGTCACCGAAGTCGTATGCAATATTTTGCGTCACGTTGATCATGTCAATAATTGTTAATTCAATGGCTTCTCCCAACCCGGAGACGGGCTTACTGTTATTCCGCGTGTAATAATCAACCACAGGGGCGTTAATGACCGTGTCCGGTACTAACACCGGCTGGCCAACTGATAAAGCCATGTCGGGGCGGATAAACGCATTTATGCCCATAATTTCGAAGGCTCCGGATGCGTCTCCCATTTCCTGAAGAGCGATATCCCAAACGGTCTGGTTTGCGATTGCGGTTACAGTTTTCATTTATACTGCGCGTTTATGTTGATCCCACCTATGGCCGTTACTTTCAGAACGCTCATGCCATCGCGGGTGAACTGAGATCTTATCTTTCGTATCATGTCGGTCTTGTCTTCATCCAGTAAAAAACCCTCTATACCTACCCCGGTGACAGGAAATTGTTTATACTCACCTTCATTGGCCACAAGGAGATCCACCTGGTGCTGACGAGTGGAATCTCCTATGGCGAAGTCTCCATCCTCACTGGCCAGATCGTTTGTCACGATATCGATGAGTATATCAGTTGGCATTAGTGTTTTACCTTTTTATCTTCCAATGGATCACGTTCTGATTTAGTAGGATCAATATTCATTAATCCAGTCGATAATGGAGGTGACGTAGCCGTACCGGTTTCAGGATGAGTGTGAGAGTCGTATTTAGTTCTGAACTGCTTAACATAGTCCTCTATTGAATTCAGGCGATCCACCAGTTTTTCAATGTTGATCAGACCACCGTTATCCCCTTTATTGATTACTATGTTGCCGCTGGATCCATCGATGTCGATCGTGATATCTTTATGCTTATAGAAAATCTTCTCCGGATCATCGACCTTGATAATCATGACATCGCGCAAATCTTCATCATTGCATCCAAGGATCACACTGGAGCCGACCTTCGGAGTCAAAATCAATTTATCCTCATCGTCGCGGGTGGTTGCCTTGAGCTTGATATCGGTAAGTTCCAGATCTCCAAGTTTCGCACTGCAGGTATTTCCGGTGATCTCTGTCACGGTTGCATAAAAAAAGCAGTCTCCTTTTTTCTTAAGCCTTCTGAAGGCTTCCACAAATTTTGCTATTTGATCCATTATGAGAGCTTCCTTCCTATTTGTACTTTTTTCACGCCACCGGCCTGAGAGAAATTCGTAGTTACCGAAACCACGTAATAGGTCCCGGTCTTATACTCATAGTCCTTATCGGTGATCTTAGCGGAGTACCCTGGATGAACTTCAGGTACCAGCCATGAGGTTATGGATCCTTCATACCCGTCAAACACCAGGTACTTCAATTCTTCTTCGCCGCGTTTCTTCAGGGTTTCTTTATCGGTAACCCCGGATATCTTGATCGATCGCTTTTCTCCACCGGTAGTTCCAAGAGTAATGATTGTGCGTTTGTTATCCAGGGAGATCCCTTCTACCTCAACTTCATACTGCCGCTCATCGGCGCGTCGGTATTGCAGGTCACTCTTTTCAATATTAACGGCGAAGTCGTAAGTTACATCCCCGAACTTTTCAATGTATGCCGGATGAAAGTGCAGCACCCGGTCCTTGATGTAAATATTCCCTTTGGTATCTTCGTGGAGTTTGTTCAAGACATCCCTGCCGTTGGCCTTCCGGATGACGAACTTATCGTATTTAAGTTCGTAGTCGCAATTCAGGGACAGTTTCTGATCTGCAGGCAATGAGAGATTCACCTGGTCGACCACATATTGAGCGATCTGCTTGGAAGTGCAATTCTTCATTTCCTTGTCCTTCACCGCCACGCGGGTTAAAAAGATGCCATCTTCACAAACGATGCTGATGGAGAAATCGTCCGTAGAAATACGCTCGATGAATCCTTTGAATACACTCTTTACATCCTTATCATAACCGATTGAGATTTCAACCGGATCCCCTCGTTTAATCTTGCTCTCAATTTCCAGCTGCTTGTTCAATGCTGAACCGGGCAGTTTGATCGTAGCCACATCCGAAAGAACATCAACCGACTCAACGATCTCTACATTATCGAGAAGCTTGAGCAGGTATTTCCCCAGTTGTATTTTCCAGTTCATTTCAAACATTACTGAGCGGTTAAGGGTTTAACGTCTTCAACCAGCAAATCAAACAGATCATCGGACAAGGCTGAGATAGTAAAGCGCTGATTCGCTTCTCCTTTGGTAAAAGGAATATCCCAGGACACGATCGTTATCCGGGTAATATCATGAATCTTCAACAAGTCGCATTCCACATCAAGGGCTTCTTTCGCTTCGCAGAGTTCTCTCAACTTCCTTACATCATCTTCAGGGTAAACATTCGCATCCTTAAGGTTGATCAGCACGCCTTCAATCGTTACCTGGTAATCGTCCTGAGACCAGCGCTCTTTGATTGTGCCGCGTCCCTTGCCCTTTGAAACAGTTCGTTTTGCAATTACATTCCCTCCCGAAATGCTCACCAGGGGTTCCACCGGCACAGTCCATAACTCTTTCTCATGTAAGCCCAACTTCAACGGCATCACCATTGCAAAGCCATTTCCATTACTGGGCTTATCGTCAGTGGAATCACTGGCTGAAGCAAGCAATGTCACATCCGCGCTATTGCCTTCATTGAGATTGATCCGTACCTGGTTAATAATAAATTCCATTACGAGTTTGCTTGCGCTAAGGCCATGGCCCTGTTTAATGAATCTAAAATCTTGGTCTGCATCTCTTCGATTGATTCGGTAAATGTTTCTTTCGAGCTGATATTAAGCGTCCCGATCAAATCCTTTAAATTGAACGTATTGTTTACATTCTTACTACCACCGGTTACCACCGTATCGGAAGATGACTTACTGCTGGATGGACCTGCTTGTGTTTTCTTCGTTTTCGCTCCGGGAAGTTCCGGGGGTTCGATGGTTGCACCAGGCACGTAGGCTCCCGGCATGAATGGAGCATTCAGAGGTTTCTCACTGGTGGGTGCGCTTACGTATTTCGAATAGGATGCTTTTGCCACCGTTTCAGGGGTAAAGGCTGTTTTTACAACCTCCTTGGCCGCACTGGCTGCATTAGTTACCGCGGTGACCCCTGATAGATCCAGGGCGCCCTGTTTAGCATCTTTCCATGCGCCTTTGAAATCACCTGTAAACAGTTTATAAATGGCAGATCCCAGGGATCCTATCCCGGAGATGATCCCCTTGATACGATCCAGGACGAAATCCTTCAGGATCCCGCCGAACCCTTTCATTACCTCCCATACCGATTTCACCGCATTACGGAAGCCTTCGAATTTATTCCAAGCATACACCACTCCTGCAACCAGGGCGCCAATGCCAAGCACAATCCAGCCGATGGGCGAGGCGATGAATGCTGCATTGAGTAACCACTGTGCTGCTGTCCACACGCCGGTTGCAGCTGCTGCCACTCCCTCTGCGATGGTGGCCTGCATGCTCACCAGGGTAACCAGTCCAACGACACCCTGAATGGCCATCACGCCTATTTTAAACGCAGGCAGCGCTCCTTTGGTCATATTAAACAGGCTGATTCCCCAGTCTTCAACGCTGGCCTTTACACGGCCCATTTTTTCAGAGAAGCTGCCCATTACGATGCCCGCCTGTTCCTGGGCGGATTTGGTGCCGGATATGACCGTAGTATACCTGCCTATCTCATCCGTGCCGCTGATCAGTGCAAGGGCTGCATTCTGGTTTTCTTTCCCAAAGAGCTTGGTGATCAGTGCAGCATCATTCATAGCCGGTTTAAGTTGGTTCAGCCGGTCGCGGAAGCTTAGGGATGTGTTTCCCAGGGCATTCAAATCCACACCAGCCTTGGCCAGGGCCTTCTGCGTCTCGGGAGGAAGAAACCTTCCTTCAGAGAGAGTAGCCAGAACATTTCGTATGGCCACGCCGCCTTCAGCGCCCTTCTTCCCTGCTTTATCCAATACCTGGATTGCTGCATTGAGCTCCTCAAAAGACACTCCCGCCATCTTCGCGGCCATCCCGGAGTTTTCCAGAGCGGCTTTAATCGCAGGGAGCTCGGCAGATCCTTCTTTCGCTGCAGCAGCCATCACGTTCATCATCTTGGCCATTTCTGCAGCTGCTACGGTTGGATCGTCCAGGGAGACCTGGAACTGATTCATGGCCGTGGTGAGTACCTCGGTGGCACCGGTGGTGTCACCTCCCATCGTTTTGCTCAGGGTTGATACCGATTCCCCCATGGCCTTAAGAGCTGCAGGGGTCTTAGCGATATCGGGTCCTAATTGAGAAAGGATGAGTTTATAGGATTCAACTCCTTTTGCTGCAGAGCCGCCGAAGATCTTTGCATTCTCCCTGGCATAGCCTTCAATCTCCTTGAGTTTATCCCCGGTGACCCCGGTGATGGCCGAAAGGTCAGCCATTGCGCTGTTGAGTTTTACTCCCGGCTCAATGGCCGAGTCCAGGGCGGTAGAGACACTATCGATTGCACTTTTGATGTTATTGGCTGCGAAGGCTGCCATGCCGACCTTCTGAACAGCAGACTGCAGCGAAGTGGTAGACTTCGCTGCAGCTGCGGCAGTAGAACTTATCGCGTTTAAGCCTTCAGTAGCATTGCCGGCAACATTGATGGTATAGGTCGTTGTACTACTCATGGACTGGGCAATGCGTTGTTAGGTGCTGTCTTTCTCTCTTTTTCTGATATCGGCCAGTTGTTTGAATTTCTGCGCCCAGGCTTCATCCGTCAAGGGTTCAGGATCAATATGCAGATAGTATTCCATCATGGTGTTGATATAGCCTATCTGGTTTTCGTCGATCGATCCCTGGGCTTGGTTTAAAAATCCTCGACCTGGACTTCCTTGGTGGTGATCATCTTCTTGAGTTCTGCGGCAATCGCAAAGAAGAACCGGTCGTTTGTTTTGAATTCCTCACTTCCACCGAGCCAGATCGTTTCAAGCAGCTTCGCGTTACTCTTAATACCATCGGTGATGGTGTTCACGAACGATACCTCGGTCCGGGTGGGGTAGCGTAAGTAACAGACATGACCGTCCGATTCAAAACGCTTACCAACCCCGTGCTTCTTTTTCCACTCGGCCAATTGTTCGGGCGTGGCCTCGCCGATAATTTTAGGCATATGTTAACTGATTTGATTGATTTTGCGCAGGGCGATGAACGGGAGAGTGATCTCCATGAACTTTGCACCCTGCTTAATGTCCTTTGCTGATTCGGTGAACTGGATCCCGATCATCGAGTCGGTGATCAGGGTGTCACCATTGGAAGGGTTACCGTAAGAGATCACGGCGTCGGTGACCAGGTTCAGGACAGATCCCTGACCGGCAGCCGTGAGGATTTCAAGCTCACTCTGGGTCACTCCGATCTCTCCTTCGAAGGCGATATTCCCGGTCTGGATGGAATGGGGATATCGGCCTTTGCCGTACAGGGCTTCACGTTCTGCCTTTTCACTGTACTTGATACTGCGGATACCGGTGATATCCTTGTTTCCAATGAAAAGCGTGACATCGGCGAATTCGTATTCTTTTGAATTGAACATCAGGAAGGGGTTTAATGGTTACTTTTTCTTGTAGAGGTAGCCCTTGAAGCGCACCGTGCCGGTCGCATAATGCGTCACCGCGAACCTGTAATAAGGCAGGGTGAGCACGGCCGATAGATGCCAAAGAAACCCGGCGTCAGTATCTGAAAATCGCACACACTTAAAATCGGTTGCCATGGAGGTGGTCGATGCAACACTTCCCGCGTAGGTTACCAGCTGAAGGTTGTTCCAGATGACATTATCAGTGGATCCCTGCAGGTATACGTAGGTACTATCGCTGGTCCCGGTGAGGTGATCAACGTATGCCTGGAACGAGCCGTAGGCGAGATCAGGCATGGCGGCTGCAGGGTAATACTTGGTTTGTGATCCCGACAGGGTATCTGCATAGCTGGCCATGACCACACGCTGAGCGGGAACTGATACTGCGAAGAGCATCACAATTGCAAAAAGGCTGATTAACTTTTTCATGATTTAAATGAGGGTTAAATGAATATTAAACAGTAACGGTCTTGAATCCCAGGTACACGTCGATATACCTTCCATAACCGAAGGGACGGACGCGGACCTTGATATTGATCCTGGAGGTGCTGACGATGTTCTGCGTGGGATCAATGAAACACTGCACACCGCGGTCTTTCGGGTTGGTAACATCAGCCGAAAGTTCACCGTTGGCAGTCATCTGCAGGGCGATGGCGCTTTCAACCAGTCCCTGCCAGCTCTTGATCATGGGATACTGCATGGTTCCATCGTCATTGACGGGGATCTCATCGAGCAATTGCTCCAGCAGGGTATTGTAGGCAATGCGGTAGGCTTTATCGATGGTCCTGCGGGCCGTGAGGCTGCGGTAATCATCGATCACCTTGGTAGCGAGGTAATCATCGCTGTAGAAATACCCGTTCTTTCCAACGAAGGTGCGAAGGGTAATATATCCTTTGTCATGGATGCTTTCCACGTCGGCCACTTCAATCGCTTTGTCCTTGATAAAAGCGGTAAGCGATGGAATAGCGCCATCTTTCACACGGGCCAGATTACGCTGGACCGGGATGGATGCGATACGCCCCCCCAGAAGGCCCATGCAAGCATTGCCGGAGTCTTTCACCGTATCACCGATGAGTACGCCCACGCGGTTATATTGCGATAAGGTAAGGTCCGTAAGTGCAGTTGCCGTACCGCTGAAGCTGCGACCTTCGAGGATCACAAATACCGGTGCGAACCGTGAAACCGTGGCCCACTCGGCCAGTGCCTGAGCAGTCACCAAAGCGGCCTCCACATCGGCATCAATACCGTGGGTGATGACCGGGACATATTCCGTTGCAGGAGTCCGGGAAACGAGCAATCCACGAACACGGCCATTGCTGGCAGTGATCAGGGTCTTGCCATAGCTCTCTTCCTTATCACACATGTCTTCCATAGTGACGGTGTTTGCACATCCAAGGATCCAGAGTTCGGTCCCTTCAGGAGCCACTTTATAAAAGTCACTCACGACTCTTACGACGTTGGCATTATTGACTGTGGTAATGCCCAGGTTGGTTTCCAGGTCCTCAAATTTGCGAAGAATATAGGCCGTGCCCAGGGCAAACTTTTCACTCACTGCAGCACCGGTGATGACCAGGCCCAGAACGCCATCAGGGCTCGGTATGACCGATCCAAGTGCGCCGTTTTCAAAGAATATTTTAACGCGTGGTAACATTTACAGGATCTCCTTTCTTTCAATGGTTGTGACTTCCTGAGACGTTAAGCTCTCTGAGTGGATCCTGGCATACTGAGGTTCCAGAAAAGCCGTGTTGTCTGAGGTAAAATACAGTGTATCCACCGCATGCTGGGCGAAGACCTTTTTTGCACGCTCGAGCATTGGACTGAGTCGGCTGTCTTTCTTGGATTCCTTCGGGGCCTTTTCAGGCGCTTTTACTACCTGAGCCTCAGCTGCACCAGGGGCCTTTTCTTCAACAGGCGCTGCGCCCTCAGCTGGAGGGTTAGCAGTTGCCTCAGGGGCAGTATCTGCAGGAGGCTTATTCGTTGTTTCGGCTTCAGGATTAGATCCGGGAGCTGCACTGTTCTTTGCTTTTGCCGTGGAAGTTACTTTCCCTTTGGGCTGTTTTTTTGTTGACATATTATTTATCCTTTTTAGTTCCCATTTGATATTTACCCATGGTCTCGATGATCTTTTCAATACCACGAGACCCAAAATAAAACGACATGATCAGCATTCCCCACTGACCTAAGAGTTCTACGTATGCAGAGTTAATTTTGAAGGTCGGTACGATAACCCCGTTAATGACTTCCCGACCCATATTCCCGTCGATAAGCGAAAGCAGCGAGTACATCACCAGGATAAACACCAGCACCAGGGGGCGGATGTTCTTGGCCAACCATGAGTCGGAATTCATATCGATGCGTTGACGCTCGGTGAGTTCATCCTGGGCAGCCTGTTCGGCCTGCAGCAGAACGTCGGTTAGCTCTTTCTTTGCCGCTTCACGCTCGGCATCGGTGGTGACAAACTTATCGATGATCCCACCGACCTGGCCGATCAGGTTACCACCTAAAAGGCTGATGATTTTATCTAAAATTGGCATGCTGTTTCGTATATGTGTTTGACACGGTTGATCCATCCTGGGAGGTACTTTGCGAACTTTGCTTTTACTTCCACCAGGTCTTCATAAAACAGATAGCGTCCCTGCTGATATCTCAGGGCGATGTTATCGCGGAAAGTATTAGCTGCTGCAATGGTTTTAGGCCCGATCAAACCATCCTCTTTACATCCTGAAATGTGCTGCAGAATCTTTACTGCCGATCGAGTTCCGGCATTTACTGCATGATCCAGGACCTGCAGGGCGAGTTTTTCATCCTTTAAAGCATCCAGCTGCAGGGGAGCATAAAACCTTTCCCTGTAGATCTCTTTGGCCAGCTCGGGAGTGAGCGCGCGGATATCGTCGATGTCAATATCCCCATCGTGATCCAGGTCCCACTTGATATCACCAAGTGACTTGAGGAACCGGAGCGACACACCCAACTTGGTTGCTCCGCCAGGATCATCCGGATCGTTGACGAAACCACCCTCGACCTTGAGGATAAACGGTATGAGTTTATTGAATCGATCGCTCATCGCTTATTATTTCTTTACCGGTTGTGGAGGAGCGGTATAGGGTATGTTAAAATTCTTCATGATCAGATCGAGCTTCCAGTCCACACTGTTGAATTTGAGTTCAACCACATCCATGTCGGCTTTTTCACGTTCCACCTTTTCAAACCGGCGTTCACATTCGAGTCGCTGCTGGTCAAGATTCTTCTGAATATTGGCAGAATTGGCCGTTAAGGATCCCCACTGGATCAGGATAGCAGCCACCACTGAGATCAGGGGTATGAACACCATCCAACGTTTAAGGTTTTTTAAGTCCCGCTCGGTCATTCTGAATTTACTTTAGTGTTGCTGTTTGAGTAAATAGAACCAGGTTACTCCCGCAAAGGTTTCACCTGGTTCGCGCTGCACACGGGTTATCTATGAAGTTGCGTCGGCTGAATAAATAGCTGCTATGGCTGTTGCACGAAGCGGAAGGGCACAATACCGCATCTGGAAGTTGATCACGTCGCCCTTGTTATCAGGATCGGCGTATTTTGCGAACATTTCAGTTGTTCCCATGGCTTTCATCACCTCGTCTTTATGATAGGCAAAGGATGAATGCGTATCAGTCTCAGCCGCTACGGCCGCATAGGCTGCTTTAACACCGGTAGACACGTTATAAACCGGCGTTGCTGAAGTGCGGTATAGTTTGAATCCGAACAGCATGCCATTGACCATGGCACTGCGGTACATGGTAAGATCCTCGGCGATCAGATCAGCCTCGTGTTTTGGATTAAGCACAAGGATTCTTCCATCGGCAGGAATATCAAGATCGTTAAACTTGACCATCAGAGCGATGACGTCCATGAAACTCATGGATTTCTTTCCAAGGGCATTGGCCTTGCCGGTTGTGGGTAATACCGGAGTTAAGGTTGCATTCGAAGAGGGTGCCCAGTTCCATGCGGCCAGTTTACAGGCAGTTTTCAGCAGTTCCTGTTTATGCCCGTAGATCACCGAGGACATCTTGTCGTAGGATAACTCCATCGCCTCTACATTGCGGACAACCGTGGAAGTAGTATCAAGGGTCTTCAGTGCGAGTTCCTTCGGTACGTCAGTACGGGATGTCACGGCAATGGGATAGGATGTATTATCGATCAAAACGGTAGGATTCGCCCCAACCTCGGCCAGGTTGATCTTGTTGAACTCTACCAGGGAAGACATATCCCTCGCCTCAGAGATGAATGAATTCTCAGGATAAAACTTCTCCAGCAGGATGTCGGTCCAGATCTCCTTCTGCAGACCGGCCATGAGGACTGATCCGTTATTGGAGAAGGAAAGTAATGTGCCCCCGACGATCGAGGCTCCGAGGGCCAGGGCGGGTGTGATGGCAAACAACAGCGCTGCGGTCAGTGCGACAAGCGTGTTGAACAACAGGTTCGAAAAATTGAGTTTCTTTGCTTTCATTGGGGTTATGAGTGTTTGGGTTTATACGCTTTTTTCAGTGCTTCAAATTCCTGCGGCTTTTCAGCGGCAAGTTTCTGAAGGCCCCTGGGATCTTCCTTGCTCCATTTCATGTAATCCCATGAAGTGCGGTCTTCTGCTTTGGGATCACCGGCAGGTTTTACCTGGGTGGAGAGGACTGTTTTAACCGGCATCGCCGAAATCAGGTCCTTAGCCTGGGCCAGGTCGCTTTCGGCAAGCTTCAAGAAGGATTCCTTTTTGTCAGCCGTGAGGCGTCCTTCGGTAATGGCACCTTCCACCAGGGTGGTTGCCTGAGCGGTGAGGTGAGCCTTCAGGGCATCCTCTGCGGTCTTTTTCTCGGCAGCCAGCTTCATGATAGCGGCGCTCAGAGCCGGGCCTTCAGGCTCGGTACTCACGGCTAAAGCTGCTGCAGCCTCGGCCGTTAAAATGATTTTATTCATTGTTTCGGGTTCGTTTTTATTGATTGTTATCTGGTCAATTGCAAGTTTGATGTCGGCGCCTGTTTCCAGCAGCTTACCGTCGCGGGATGAAAGACGAAGCGAAAGAGCATTGCTGGGAACAGAAACCACGCTTCCTTCCATCAGTTCACTTTTGGTCACTACAGCGATAAAGCCCAGGGTAGGAACTTCTCTCAGCTCGGCCTCCAGGGGAACGATCCAGGGCGATGCCCCACGGATGAAATTGCGGTCCACCTGTCCCATGATCTTCTTGGCCTCCTCGTCTGCATCATCAAAAACGGGATCTGCCAACAGACGGGTTCCTTCAATGCGAACATTATCCCAGCGGCCAATGACCTTTTCAGGATCATGTTGGTGCAGCATCACCGGGTTGTCCTTGAACCGGGAAAGGTCGATGCCTGCATTAAGCAATATGAATCCACGATCATTGACTCTCGTTTCATCATTAAATACAAAGGGTTTAGCCATGTTTTATAATCTTTTAACTGTACTTTGGGCAGTTTCCTGATCAGTTGAGCGGGCAAACATACATTCATAGTTTCCCAGAAACAACAAAGCTTCCAAGGGTTAGAAGGTTCCTTCTAAGGCTTAGAAGCTTTCTTTACAAAATGACCTTTATCATCCATTTTTGCAGAAAAACAATGGCCCTTAAAAAGGTTAGATCCCGCAATCCCGAGAAAGAAGAATACGCTTACCTGCTTTTCATGCAGCGTGTTTCTCAGGAGGATATCTGCAAGCGAGTAGGCGTCACGGCTCCCACCCTTAAATCATGGAAAGACTCAGGCGCCTGGGAGGATAAGCGTGCATCACGCACGATCTCCCTGGATGATCTCATGCAGAAAGCTCTGAAAAGGGTCAATGAAATCCTGGACAGTAAGGAGCCGTTCAACGCCGATTCCTTTGCAAAGGCTGTCAAGCAGCTTAAAGAACTCAAGACCACCAATACCATCGACGACGATATTTATTGCTTTATGGCCTTTCAGGATTTCCTTATCCAGAAGCGCAGTGAATACGATATCACCGACTCCTTTATCAAAATGGTGACCAAGTTCCAGGACATCTTCATTCAATTCCGTTTAGGGAATGGCAAACTTTCGTAAGAACAAAGAACTGCAGCTGCGCTGGCAGAACCGCGTGCAGTGGATCCTCTCCCAGACATTCCGTATTACGGATTCCCTCGAGGAAAAGCAGAGGCGCATAGGCCGTGCAAGGCGCGATTACCAGTTCTTTGTCGATACATATTTCCCTCACCTGGCAACAAAGAAGTGCGGCAAATTCCAGTTGGATGCGGCCCTCTACCTTCTTAAGAATTTCGATACGCGTGCGCTGTTCGAGTGGGCGCGTGGTCACGCCAAGAGCTCACATCTTTCTCTGATGATTCCCCTGTGGCTCAAGATCCAGGATCCACGCCAGCTCAATGTGATGATCCTGGTAAGCAAGTCAGAGGATATGGCCGTTCGGCTGCTGGCCGACCTGCAGGCTGAATTACAATACAACCAGGCATTCAAGGAAGACTTCGGAGAGCAGGTAGCCAAAGGTTCCTGGGCCGATGGTGAATTTCATACCACCGATGGCTGTTTGTTCGTGGCTCTGGGGCGCGGACAAAGCCCCAGGGGACTGAAGGATCGTGGTAAGCGCCCGGATTATATTGTCATCGATGATATTGATGATGATGAGATGATCCGTAATCCACGCCGCGTGGGGGAATCCCTGGACTGGTGCCTTACGGCCCTCTCCGGTACCATGGCCATGGGCCGCGGCCGGTTCGTAATGGTTGGTAATCGCATTGGCAAGGACAGCGTGCTGAGCCGCTACGCTGAAAGACCGGGTGTGCATCATGTGATCGTCAATACCCTGGACAAAAAAGGACTTCCTTCCTGGGGAGAGAACTACACCTTGGATGAGATTCGCAAAATGCGCGAGTTCGTGGGAGAGCGCCGCTTCCAGAAGGAGTACATGAATAACCCCATCACCGAGGGGACTGTCTTTAAGGAGAAGGATATCAGATACGGTCCCATGCTGGATCTGAAAGCATATAAAACTCTCATTTGTTACACAGATCCATCATTCAAGAATTCTGCCACTGCGGACTTCAAGGCAACGATATTACTGGGGAAAACGCCACAGGGGTATTATCATGTGCTCAAAGCATTTGCTGATCAGTGCACGGTAACAACGATGGTATCCTGGCATTATCAGGTCATGTCCTTCGTCGATGGCAGGGTTCCGGTCCTGTATTATATGGAAAGTAATTTCCTGCAGGAGCTGCTGCTCGATGAGTTCAAAAAAGTAGGGATCATTGCATCGCATCAGATCCCTATCCGAGGTGACTTGCGAAAGAAGCCCGATAAGTTTGCACGTATTGAAGCTCTGCAGCCCCTGTTTGAGCGAGGTATGTTTATCTTCAATGAAAAGGAAAAGGAGTCACCTGGCATGATGGTCCTGAAGGATCAGCTGCTGATGTTCGAACGGGGCAGCCGTGCACATGATGATGCTCCGGATGCTCTCGAGGGTGGTACCTGGATCCTGTCACAACGTACCCGGTCCTCGGATGCAAGGTACGTTTCCGGAGCAAGAGAAAATCGACACTATTAATCCACTGCACATATGATTCTTAAAATTGCTAAATGGTACATTGATCTTAGGAAAGTCCTTTTTGATATTCAGCTTTATTTTGCAATCAAAGCCTGCAAACGCCGGGCGAAACTATTTAATAAGACTCACCTGGTCATTCCCTTCAACGGACGTCCAAGAGTCTTTATGAAGTCTCACCTGAAGGATCTGATCAAACGTCGGGCCTTATACAAAAAGGGAGTTACTATCGCACAACTTGAAAAGATGTCACTTTATAAATCATAAACACCATGTTCCTTACCAAAGCAGAACTTAAATCGGTGATCTATGAATACCAGCTCAACGATATCGTGGAAATTACCACCGGAAATACCACCAACGAAGATATCGTGGTGATGGCTATTGATGCCGCTGTGGAAGAGATGAAGTCCTATCTCAACCCAAATAACCAGGGCCACTGGATCGATGGCCGCAACCGATATAATACCGCGGTGATCTTTGCAGCCACCGGCACCGCACGTAATCCCCTGATCCTGGAATTCGCCAAGAGCATCGCACTGTATTACATCTGCCGCCTGTCGAACGTGGACATCATCGAGGAGAAAGTTAAGGCACGGTACGACCGGGCCATTGACTGGCTCGAGAAGGTTGCCGGTATCGGAAAGTATGCCGATGGTCCCGCGATCACGCCAAATCTGCCCATACTCACCCTGGAGGACACTCCGGAAAACGTTCCCTTCCGCTTTGGATCCAGGGAGAAGTTCAACCACGAATAAACACTTTAGAACAATGGATAAGAAAAAAACAACGGGTAAAAAGAGAGCTGACGGGTATGCAATGAAAGTTCAGCCCAAGGCGATCAGCCAGGCCCGAAACGATATTGCGACATGGAAGATGGCCGTACGACAGGCGCTGGCTATCCTGATGCCACGCCGTGCCCGCTTGCAGAACTTGTATAAGGATATCGCCATCGATGCACACTTATCCTCCCAGATCGAGAACCGTGTCCTACAATCCCTGGCTGCGACTTTTTCACTTCGTGATCAGGGCGGAAAGATCAATGAAGAGGCTACTGCAACTCTCAAGGACAGCAAATTCTATTACGACCTGGTACGTAATATCCTCGACTCAATTTATTGGGGCCCCACGGTGGTGGAGATTCTTAACGATGCCTCAGGAGTGAAGGTTGTAACCATTCCCCGCAATAACATCGAACCCAAAGAAGGACTGTTCCTTGTTGATGAGAACGACACCACCGGGATCCCATACCGGGAGCTGAAGGAATTTAATACCTGGATCCTGGAGTTCGGAGAAGCGGACGACCTCGGGTTATTTAACCGTGCTATTCCGCATGTACTCTTCAAACGCTTTGCCCAGTCATGCTGGAGTGAACTTTGCGAGATTTACGGGATGCCGCCCCGAGTACTCAAGACCAATACCCAGGATCCCACGATGCTCTCACGCGGTGAACAGATGATGCGAGACATGGGTGCCGCTGCCTGGTTCATCATTGACGAGAGCGAAACTTTCGAGTTTGCCAAAGGTGCCGACAGCAATGGCGATGTATATAGCAACCTGATCCGCCTTTGCAACAATGAAAATTCGTTATTAGTGTGCGGGGCCATCATTGGACAGGATACCAAGAACGGCAACGAAAGCAAAGAGACGATTTCAATTGGAATGCTCTCACGCCTGGTGGACTCGGACAAACGCCGGATTGAAAGCTATTTCAACGACCTGGTTCTGCCCGCCCTGGTGCGTATCGGATTGATCCCTGATAACCTGCATTACACCTACGATCCCCAGGAAAACATTACCCTGCTCTGGTCTATGACTAAGGAGGTCCTGCCTTATATGGAAGTGGACCCGGTGTGGGTGAAAGAGAAATTCGGCATCCAGGTTACCGGCATTAAAGCGACCCCGGCCAAGGCGCAGCTTTCCAGTTTTTTCGATTAAGCCCCTTTGAGGGGCTCCATAGCCGACTGGGGCTCATATACCACCGCCATGAGGATGAAGCCACAGGCGTCGCCCTGGGGGCCAAGGATAAAAAAGTACCGGCCTTCTCGGTGAGGATCTGGAATGCAGCCGTGAATCATATCCGCAAATCCGGAACTTATTCGGCCAAGATGCTTAAGGATAAACCGGTCAAGGCCGTAATCGGTGAGACGCAGCGGATCCTGGACGATGGCATGCAATCCGGACTGAGCGATAATGAGCCGCCTCAGCAGATGACCGATAGTTTAAGAAGTGATGTCTTTGTTTTCTCTGCCTGCAAAACTCATATCCAGCTGAAGGAACTTTCCTCCATGCTGTTGAATGATCAGGGTAAGGTCACCCCGATGAGCGAGTTTAAGCAAAAAGCCACGGAGTTACACCGGCAGTATAATGAGAATTACCTCGAGGCAGAATATGTCTTTGCAACCTCCAGCGCCCAGATGGCTGCCCGTTGGGCTGATGTGGCCCAGAGTGAAGACCGTTACGATTTACAGTATCGCACGGCAGGGGACAGCCGGGTACGGGAAACGCATCGCAGACTATCCAACATCACCCTGCCTGCAGGGGATTCATTCTGGGACCAGTACTATCCTCCCAATGGATGGCGCTGCCGGTGCACAGCTATTCAGGTTCGTAAAGGAAAATACCCGCAGAGCGATTCAGATCAGTCAATCACCCTGGGAGAGATCGCAACCACAGAGATCGATGCTCAGGGAAACAACCGCTCCGAGATGTTCCGCTTTAATCCCGGCAAGCAGCAGGTGATATTCCCGCCCTCGCATCCGTATTACAAAGTGAAGGAAACCGTTACTAAAAACGTGAAGTAGTGAATTACATCCACCAGTTCATCGAGGATCTGAGGGTTGAAATAACCGACGAGTTCGATCGCAATTTCGAGCGTAAAGGCTTTTTCGATGAGAAGTGGCCAGATACACGCCGGGTCATGAATCGCGGCTCCCTGCTCATGCGAACGGGTGCATTGCGGAGATCTCTGCAGTCGACACCCCAGGGCAACAGCATTCGCTTCTTTTCCTCCCTTCCTTATGCCTCGATCCATAATGATGGCGGAGAGATCACGGTAAGCACCAAAATGAAACGCTATTTCTGGGCCATGTACAAGAAGGCTGCAGGTGGAAGGAAAAGCAGCAATCTTACCGGTGAGGCTGAATTCTTCAAGGCGATGGCCCTGAAGAAAGTCGGATCCAGGATCAAGATCCCCAAACGGCAGTTCATCGGGCATCACGAGAGAATTGATCAGGTGGTCGACAAGGTATTTCAACAAACTTTAAACTTCCATGAAATGATGGTTAAAAAACAATTAAAGCCATGAAAGAATTAATCGACGATATCAAAACGCGACTGAGCGCCGTTACGCAGCTCAAAACCATTGATGAGGACTGGGGACAGCTGGATTATTACAGCAATTCTCCTCCGGTTAAGTTTCCTTGTGCCCTGGTGGATATCGACCAGGTTCCCTGGAGCGATGAAGGCAAACTGGTTCAGATCGGCATCGCCAGCGTCTCCATCCGCGTCGCTGATCAGCGGCTCTCCAATACGAACGTCAAGGCCCCGACCGCCCAGAAAACAAAAGCCCTGGCCTTCTTTGACCTGGTAATGTACATTCATCAGAAGCTTCATGGGTGGAGCGGAGCCAATAACAACGGCCCGTTAACACGTAGGATGTACCGAAAAGTAAAGCGAGACGACGGGATCCGGGAGGTGGAATTGATCTACACCGTAGAGATCACCGATGACAGCGCACGCAAGGTTCCTTCAAAGAAGAGGATCGTGGCAGCCGGACTGAACATCACCGCTGAAATGATTTAACCCCTGGCTTAATTTAAACGAAAAACCCCGCTTGTGGCGGGGTATTCTGTTAGGGGATTCATTTATTAATATTGAATCATTCTGATTCTCCATAGATCCTGAGTAACTGAGAATCGAAAAGTCATGAATTTCTTTTCTGGCAGTGATATTTTTATCTCATCGAATTTCTTCTCAGAAATATTTTGCATGTTAGCTTTTGGATTAATAAACTTCTGCCAAAAAGGAAAAAGATCGAGATATCTACCCCTGACAGAAGTAAACCGATATTCAGGAACGCCGGGAATCTCTAAATCTTTATTTTCTCCTTTCATATATTTAACGAAGGCTACATTTAACTTTGTGTGCTCGATGGTGTCTTTAGTGTCTGAATAAGTAACAATAAATGCAGTTGTCTCAAGATGTGAAAATTGCATTGTGTCGAACTTGAAATCCCTTTTTGCATTTAATGCAATACTATCCGACAAGTTCCTGATTTCCTTTTCGGTTTTACAGATGAACCAGGTGTAATCCTGGGCATTTCCTAAAAAGGATAATGTCATAATGGTTAATAATGCAATTGTTCTCATGGCCGTGTGGTTTTAATTGGGAATTAAAATTAGGTAAAATTATGTTTGGATCTCCTCCAGGCATTTACACATTTTCTGCTGTTCCTCTTTGATCTGTCTTTCAATTGGCGTGGAAAGGTAGGTGTAGAGCGTGCCCAGGGAGATATGAAAGCGGGGTTTGATGAAGTTTTTATACACGTAGGCGGTGGACACTCCTGGCTTCTTTTCGCGGCAATAAACTTCTACAATATCATGCATTCGGCGTAAATGATTAAGCCTGTTATATCCCATAGTTATGCCGTTTGATGGTCAATTTCGGAGTGGATTAATTTACGAAGTGTATTTTCATAAATGGATTCAGTGGGGATATTCAGAATATAAAGCATGTGATGGATGGCCGCAGCCTCTGCAACAGTAAACAGGAGTTTGAACATTGGTTTGAGATCCATATGCTTTGGACGGATTTTCTTTTCATACACCTGGTGCACGATGAAATAATTTGCTTTCTCAAATAAATCTCCATTAAAACAAGTTGTGGCCAGGTAAAGAACCATCAGCCGGTCGAAGGATTCGAACTGGGATTGACCCAGGCGGATCTCAATCTTTTTTCTCAGCATCGCGATCTCGATCATGCGGCCTCGACTCGTCTGCATCATTTCTCGGCCATTAAACTGAGTTAATTGTTCCATAATTCGGCGTTTAAATACGTTTCTACGAACTTTTTCGCAGTGCCTGGTAGAATGTTCCCCTCATATCGTGAAATAAAGCGGTAGGCTTTAATTTGATCGGTCTTGCTCATTTTATTCCATTTGGCGATGGCCCGTTTCTTCGAAGATCTCATTTTATCGTCATATCGGTCCCAGAACATCTGGAAAGTAACCTCCTCGGTAAACTCGGTAAGCTTTGCCGTTTTCGAAGTGCCCAGGATCCTTTCTATTTCATCCACCGTCTTGGGCATTTCACCAATGAGCCATTTCATCTGTGCCTGGTTCAGCTGGGCCCCGGATGAATTATACATCACCAGGAATCCATTTTCATCAAATTTCAGGATCACTTCGCCGGTGAACTGCTGAGAAGTAAGCGAGAAGGTCCGTTCAGCTTTCATGAGGTTGGGATAGAGTTTCTTTTGCTACATGCTCAAACTGTTTCACAAGACGTTGCAGTTCATTATAGGAATAATCGTTGAGCGGTTTATGCAAATACGAATAATGCTTCATCCAACTATTCAATCGCTCAAAATCTACTTCCGATTTAGCCTTGTCTTTGTTCCAGGTGGTCCATCCCATCGTATAACAAAGCGAAAGGATCCTGCGGCGCATCTTCTGTCCCTCAAAAATTGTCTGAGATTTAGTGTGGGATCCCACGGCGCCGGGTCCGAGTTGCTCCTCCAGGTGTTTTATCAGCGCCTGAGCCTCAAGGTCGGTAAGATCCGCAGAGTTCTCAGTTCTTCCATTGGAAAAACTGAATACCAGGTCGTGCCGGTATTTGTCTGTGCCGGTTTCCCGGAACAGAGAATATAATCTGCGGTGCCGCTGGAGGGAATGATTCATATTAATCTACGTATCCAATTACGTTCAATAAATCTGAACTCTTGAGAACCTTGATCTGGTTCCCTTTTTCATCCAATTTAATAGTTGAATCGTCATTTACCAATCTGACCAGGCATTTATTCAAACTCTTAAATTCGACCGTCTGTTCATCGCGATGAATGATGCCTCTTTGTTTTTCACCAGTTGTGGAAATGTATTCAACTAAATAACCTATCTTACCCATGGTAGATGTTTATTAGGGTTAATACATTGTTTCTTCTTTGTCCTGATCATCAAAAATGCCATTGATCCATTTACCAATGGCCATTAACAACACGCCAAAGCACAGAAAAACTCCGATTACCGTACAGCAGGTAATGAACATGGCTAATGGATTTGATATCATGATATTTGTTTAAACATTTTCAGTAAGACTTCCGATTCTTGTAGCCAGGAGTTCATAGGTGCCCAGAAATGAACGTTTAGCAAACTTATGATCCAATCCTGTGTTACGATCGTTGATCACCATGTTGACCCACTCCCAACGCAGAGCAAAATTATCCGCTTCCTTAACTGTATCGGGAAACGGGTATTGAATCCTGAATACGGAAGCAATGACCCGGTGAAGGTTATCCTCAATCTCACAGAAATTAGCCAGGCGGTGCTTAATCGGACGAGGCATGTCGATCAGGTAGGCTTCAGCGGCATCGTGCAATAAGCCGCAGAGTTTGTCGTGATCGCTCTGCATAAGGTTGGATACGAACATTGAATGTTCGGCAACGCTGTAGAACTGGTTAATGTGCCCGGAGAACCGGCATTGTTTTGCAAGTGCGTGTGCAATGTCTATGATATTGATCAGCGAAGGATCCGGATCCAGGGGATCGATAAATTTGCCGGTGAAGGTGCGGATCTTATTTTCTTCAAAAAGTCTTTCCATGCTTATGAAATTAGGGATCGTTTAATGTTGGGTCTCTGCTGGGGGGGGGGGCAGGTCTCTTTGATCTTTTCCAGCTTTGCCTTCAGCTGCAAGTCGTGCTCTTTAACCGTACCGATCTCCTTCTGCTCAGGAATTGAAAACTCACGGGGCTCAGGAATTGTAAATGCTATCAAGTGCGCCTGTCGACATTTAAGGGTACAAAAATTCGCATTCCATCCATGTTTGCCCTTGGTCGGATTACCACAGTGCATACATTTACGGCCGGTGTCGGGTTTTGTCTTTTTCTTGGCATCATACTTGGAAGCATTCTTACACTTTTTCGAGCAGTACTTCACATGGCGACTTACGGTAAGAAATTCCTCTTTACACTGCCAACAGATCATTTTACGCTTCTCTCCCCGAGTGTATGAGTCCGTGAATTTTACATGATCCGTAGTGGTAATGTGAGTTACCACCGGGAAGGATTGTTCCTCAGGTATGGACGATTGTTCACCTGGTTGAGGACTTGCTGTTTCCTCCACGATTGGAGTGAGTTCACGAACCTTGAGTTCGCCATTGAAGAGTGCGGCATTAACACTCATCTCATCATTTTTAATCCACTCGAGGATTTTCATAATAGATGCCGCATCAGCGGAGATATGAAGTTGAATGTCCATCCTCTACAGAGCTGAAAAGTTCAATTCAATGAGTTTATAGCTTCCGTCCTCTTCCCTTTTCCATAACCTGAAATAGGTTTTTGATCCCGGATGGCGTAATCCATCGCTTAGGACATTTAACGCCTCCTGGAACAGCGGGTGGCTGATTTTCGTGCGGTATTTCATCAGGGCAAATACCTTCTTTGCGTCGATCTTGCCACGGGTGGTTGAAAACGCATCGATCACCAGGTCCTTGACGAACTCCATTTTTGAATCGAGGTTCTCGCTCAGGAAAGAATCAAGTTTTTCCTTGGATGCCTGGATGGCCAGGTCGTCGAATGTGATGCGATCCGAGATAGAAACCTCGATCTTGATGGAGCGGTCGAAGTTGAACCAGGTGAAGTTTCCTTTGCCATCCGGTTTTGCTTTGTATTCCTCCATGGCCTTACGGTACACATCCTCGCAAAGCTTTTCCATGCGCTTTTTAAAGCTCATCAATTTTGAGTTGATCAGCTCAGCCTCTTTGAGCAGTGATGCGCTACTGCGTTCTTTCAGGCGCGTGCCCAGGGAAATGTATTCAACCGGCACATCCTGGCCGGTTTCGTCTTTCCATACTTTGTTTTCTAATTTCTGAATCATACTATACTTGTTTAATGTTAATGACTTGTGGTTTCACTGAGTTTCTTGAGGATCTGCTGAGAAGTTTTATTATACGAGTTGTGGATCTCTTCATAAATGACGTTGTCCGGGAACGCATCAATTGAGATGTGCATCGTGGCATAGATATGCCTGAGTTCTTTGCGACACTTGGGCTCATTCTTAAAGCTGCTGTAATGATAATAGAACTCCTGGTCCACCAGGTTCCATTGCCCTCGCCACCAGGCCCAGAATAGCTGTTCCTTAAGGAACTGCTGCAACCATTCATCGGACATGCCGGTCGTTTTCATATAATTGATTGCTGTTTTGAAAATCATCTGTGACAGATGGTTCTCGGTCATACCGGTCATCAGCAAGATGTTGTTTTTAAGCATTTCTTGCCTGGCCTTTAACCGTGCTTTTGCGCTGTCTTTCATAAGGCATTAAATTTTACTGACATGAATGTAGGTTTCTGCACCTTCCTCCCATATCGTGTAAGGCTCTCCACCTCCATATCGAGAAACCGGAAAGGCTTTGTACCCTTCAATCCAAACCTTGACAAAGGCGTCAAAACGGATCGAGCGGGCTACGCGGCCTGAAGGTTCCTTGCCATCGGCATGGCTGATCAGGATGAAGAGTTTATTGCGAAATGTGTCGCGAAGGATTTTGTACTGTGCATAATTGAGTCCTGTATATTGAATTGAATCGATGATGATCACCTGAGGAGAGCGTGGACGCGTAAGCCGAACGATCAGTTCGTCGATCGGTTCTTTGTCCAGGAGCATAAAGCGGCGTGACACTTCCTGCATATTGCAATCGATCAGGGCGTTTTTCATAGACAGTGACACGCCTTCCTCCAGGGAGTCGTAGGCCACTTTTTTTCCGAGTGAAGCGAGGTATTTTGCCACCTGGAGAGCGAAGCGGGTTTTCCCATTGCCCGATTTTCCCCAGATGAGCCAGGTGCCGGTGACCTCAGGGCGACCGATCGCCTGGAGCCAAGCGCCGGTAAATTCAAGACAGTTCAAGTTTGTCTTGAATAACCGGTGCATGGTGACTGCTCTTCTTTCCTTCATGTTAAGCGATCTTACGAAGTTCGTCCTGGATCCTGCGCAAAGAGTAATCCGTCTGGCGCATCAGCTTCTGGATGTCGATTTCTGCCGGTGCATTGGCCTTGATGATCATTGCGGCATGTACCTGACGGAATTTGCGCAGATCTTCACCCGAGTCCGGCGTGGCTTTCTGATATCGGGATCCGTAGCGGCTGAACAGTTCGGTGTAACCTACCTTCTTATGGTCGATCGAGCGGCGGATCTTCTCCTTCAGGCCATCGGCTCCCATCATGTACCAGCCGGTGCAACGTTCCGTAGCATTCCAGAGCGCTTTTAACTCAAGGAAGGCGGGATAATCCAGATCTCCGGCTTCATCCAGGATAATTAATGGAGAGGGCAGGGAACGCAGATAAAACACCAAATCTGCGTATACATCGCTGTACTTTCCCGTGTGCCCTACTCCAAACTCTTTGGCAATAAATCGCACCAACTTCTGCCGGGTCTTGACCTGGCTGCAGTCAACGTAAATGGCGTTTTTGTTGACTTTAACAAAATGCTTTGCGGTAAACGTTTTGCCGATATCGGCCATATCACACAGCAGGCGGCTGGCAGCGTTTTGCTGGCAGAACTGAAGCTGTGTGGAGATGAAGTTGAATACCGGAGTGGATGCAGTTTGCCAAACCGGAGTATTCCCGATGGCAATCTCCATGGTACGAGCCAGGGAGATCCAGTTCTGATCCGATAGGACCCGCTCGGTCTCCCCGTTCTTAATGCGGGAGTACTGGGCGTTATTGATCCCGATTGATACTGCAAACTTCGCATCGCTTCCGGCGAAGTTCTCGCGCCTGAGGGCCAGGGCCGTCAAAATACGCTGTTTTAATTCAGTTGTCATCATGGTGTTTTGGTGTTTTATGTTTATTTATATGGTGTTTAAATGCTTTCTAAAGCGCGTTCAGATTCCCATCCGTTGTTGTACTGAGCGATCATATCCTCGATATTCTCTTCCGTGGGGACACTGGCTGTTGAAGGGACGGTCTCAACAATCGCAGGTATCTCCTCCAGGTCACTGGTCTTAATGATCGCCAGCTTACGTGTAACCTTTTCGGCAAGGCCATCCTTCTCAACCTTGAAAAAATGAGCCTGGCGCTTTGCCTGTTCCGTGCGGATCTGTTCATCACGATCGGTGCGCTCAATCTTAGCTTCATTGTACTCCTCGATCTTGGTGGCGCGGGTAATAAAGGTGTCATCCTGGTATAAATACACTTCCGGGATCCCGCCGTCATGTTCCGGGACGTAGTATGCCTGGACGGTATAGTTATTGGGCTTTAATCGTATGATCGCGTTCTGATTGTCAATAGCATATTTACCGTACATCACTTGGGCAAAGTCGTTGTTTCGGATGGAGGTCTTAGTTTGGATTCCCAGGTACCTGAACAGTTTATGTTTCTGCGGACGACCCAGATCCGGGTTCTGATTCTCAAGAAGGACCTGCCAGCGGGTTTTCCCAGGGAAAAGTTTTTGATTCGGATGTAATTCACTATTGAAACGCTGGATACTCTGGCGGTCCTCTTCGATCAATTGTTCAACGGGGATCCTCGGCTGCTTGTAATCCTCGTCCTTGTTTTCGCTCTTAGTTTTATAGGCCCCTTTCCCGTTCCAACGTCCAATGCCGACCTGGTTTTTCTTTTCGTCACCGTACTTTTTACTCCTGATCTTATGCTCTGCACGCTTTGACCTGGAGAGACCAGGAGCGCAGAAGGTGACGTATGAGAACATAGCGTTCAATTCATGCTCTATATCCTTCATCAGATGGTTCTCAACTTCAACCTCACCAGGCCACATCAGGCAATTTGTATTCAGGTTACGGTACATTTCCCGGAAACATTCCCAAACTAAATTCAAATCCGGGCCACCGGTGGTATAAACACAGGACAAAATGGAATCACTCAGCACATCAAAGGCCAGGTAAGCATTTAACCACTTGCCATCACTTGTTTTCCTACTCAGCGTGCGGTCGTCCATCGATATTTTGCTCAGGGAGTACTGAGGCGCTTTACGATGGTTGTAAGGAGTATTCTTGGTGATGTGATCAATGCGGTTATTGCGCATCCGGTCAATAATGATCGCGTTGGCAGGATTATTGATGATGTTCCATACGGTCGACTTGCTGATTACGATGTACGTACCTCGTTTATTATCGAAAAAATCTTCACGGTTAAACATCGAACCGGTCTCCCGATCAACGATTGAAGTGTGGCCATAGATAAACTGCAGGTAGGTATCGTACACCCAGGCACCAAAGGGCAGATTATCCTGGCAGTATATGGATATAATCAGCCGCTCAGCCGCATCGTTCATCTTGCGGGCATTGCAGTTGCCAATTCCCTTGTGTATAAGGTGTATATAACCGTGCTCTCCGTAATTGCGGTACTTTTCCTTCAGGCGCAGCGCATTGGATGGCAGTGTGTGCTGATATTTGTTTTTATCCAGGTTATTGACCGCTTCGCTGACCGCTTGCCAGATCCCAGTGGTCTTTCCACCAAGGCCACGGCGCCGTGCAGACTTTTCACCTACAAAATGCCCTACTGCATTAAGAATACTGGCGTTTGCGTTGTATTCCACTTGGCGATCGGGTTTAATTGAGGTACCATCATCAAAAAGGTATTCCGAAAAGAAGGTGGACGCTTTGAAATCAGGCTGGATCAGCTCAATGAGCTTGTTACGCTTGGAAGCCTGGTGGAGATCTCCATACTTATCCTGCAGTCTCTGTTTAATATCGCTGCGAAGAAGGTCATAATTTAATAAAGCAGGGCATCCAGGACCGCCTCCTTTGCGCACGCGCACCTGGGGAAACCGGTGTAAGTACATATGTAAGGCATCTTCACTCATGACAGGTCTTTCTTTAAGACTGTCTGACTTGGGATTTCCGTCCGTTAAGTCAGGCTTAGAAATACAGAATATGTTGTTAAAATATTCCATTGGTGTTTTTGGGTCCCGGAGGCTGATTCGATCCAGCTGCTCTTGCTCTTCTCCGGGAGGATGCTTACATTTACGTTGTCAAACCTTAAATCGTAAGCTATATGTGGTACTTTAAAGTCCAGATTCTAATTTACAAGGACGTGAAGCATTTGAAGAAGCAGACCAGCGACCTACACCGGCTATGCCGTTTCTTTGAGCTTGACTTAATTGGCTCACCACGATGGGCTGATTCTTTTTACGTAACCTTGCCAACATCTCCTTATGATGCATGTCTGGCAATAAACGCTCTTGAGGGTTACTTTTACTTTCATGACATTGCACATCGGATGGCGTGGGATGATTCAGATGGTCCATTGATTGATATTTTGGGTGAAATTGATCTCGTTTATAAATCTGGTGAATGGCATAATAAGACTAAGAATACCTAAATTGCAGATGTGATTTTATTACCACACTTATCTTGATTATTGAGTTTGCGAAGCTTGGCAAGATTGAGTCGGTAGATCTTCATGGCCCATTCCTCGATGCGTTTATTTTTACGTGTTCCCTGGCACCAATTGCGGACATAGTTCATCGAGAAGCCAGTTTTAAAGGATATTAATTGCTTATCCTCTGCGGTCAGATATTGCGAAACCCTTCTATTTTCGGGGTAATCGTATAAATATTTGACTTTTCCGTTTTCGGGTTGTACTTTTGTGCTGTTCATGCCGCAAATATAATACAAGTTAAATGGATATTCCAAGTAAAATGTAATATTTTTTCAACTATTAATGGAATTTTCTGCCAACATAAAGTATCTCAGGAAGTTAAAGAAGCTCACACAGGACGATTTAGCTAAGGAATTGGGACTTACTAACACCGCAATTTCGAATTGGGAGCAAGGTATTTCCACTCCAGATGTAATCGTATCCTTGAAATTGTCCAATATATTTGGAGTTTCCCTGAATGATCTATTGATTAATGACATTAGGAATGGCAGATCGCTGGAGGTGATAGAAGACAAATCAGCATATCGTGCTACCCCGAAATGTGATTTGTGCACACAAAAGGATGAGACAATCGAAGTCTTGAAACTATTAACTAAAACTCAAGCTAAACAAATAGAGCTATTGTCCTCCCGCAATGATGAACACGAAGCGATTCATAACGGGCAAAAAAAGAAAGCTGGTTAGTTTGGATGAGGGCAATAAAATCCCTGGAGATAATAATTGTATTATCTCCACACGCATTTTTAATAGATTTTTCGGATATTTATCTGTTAACTTGCTATATTTCTGCCCTTTATTAAACTGTTTATATTGTTTCTATTATATATTGCCTGTATAGTTACCCCCTTGTTTATAGTCTTTTTTGTGGGTTTTCTACTTGTTTTATGATAGTTAGACCGTTTTTCAAGTGTTTTTTTTTCGTCGAGATGTAACTCCTCTTGTAACTCCTCTCGTAACTCCTTTGTATTTTTACAGCATATTATGGCAAGAATCACGTTTATATTACAATGTCAAATGGACCCCGATTACTTGGGGCTGTTATAATCAATAGACTATACCTGAAATACGCTTTGATAGTGATTTAATGGCGTTTTAACGGCATTGTAAGTAGTAATGTAATAGTTGTATTAAAGTACGGTTCAAGTCACGATCACTAAACTAAAGCCAAATGAAAGGAAATGAAACAATTCGTATTGAACGGACCGACAGGGCAAAATATTATATATGCCGCATCACTGTAAGTAAAACCGACAAATTTTGATTGATTATCTTTTATACAATTCATTTTGTGCCCCTTACGCGTATGTAAAAAAATCTTATTTTAGCCTTGCAGATGACAATCTACAATGGCTCTAAGTTGGAATGAAATCAAGGACCGAGCAATCCGTTTCTCCAAGGAATGGGCAGGTGATGCAAGCGAACGGGCCGAAGCCAAAATACGTGCTGGTTTCAGATTTTGCGATGTTCAGGCTGTACACGCACAGTGTTATAAATTGTCAAGGAAAATGAAATCAGAGGATGAAATCTTTCCGGTTGAAGTTTATGCCGGAAGTATATGGGAGGTTGAAATGGTTAAAAGCCTCCTGGAGAATGCTGAAATAGAACTCAATCAAATACGATAACGCCAACCTGGTAATGGCAGATCTGACTTATCCTATGAAACTGAACCTCCGGATTGACTGGAGCGAGCTTGATTACCTGGGCCATGTCAACAATATTTCCATTTTTAAATATGTCCAGTCCTCTAGAGTCGAATATCTGAATAAAATAGGCCTGGCTGTGGATCAACAGGAACTCAATACAGGCCCTATTCTTGCGTCATGCAAATGCGATTTCAGGCACCCCTTGTTTTATCCCGGCCAGATCACGATTCAGTCAAGCGTTACCTTTATAAGGAACACCAGCTTTGGCATCTCGCACCAGGTCATCGACAAACAAGGCCGGATATGTGCCGAAGCTCAGGATGTCATAGTTATGTATGATTTCAGAAAGGGGAAAAAACTCACCATTCCGCAGAACATACGACAGGTAATCGAAAAGATGGAAAATAGACCGTTTTAATGTCGTTAAGTTGATAAATGAGCAATGTAAATGAACGTATCCTCGGGATCATTGATTTTGTGAGGGGTTGTTACGAGGCACAAACCAGGGCCTTTTCTGTTTTTGAATACGACTACCTGAAGGAACTGATCCTGAAAAACAATATTACAGCCGTTCTTGATGTGGGAACGGGAGAGGGGAATTTTATCTCGGGGCTGGCCGGGTTGACTCCATCAGTGATGTATAAAGCAGTTGATGCTGATCCTGAGCTGATCTCATCTGCCCGGGAGAAACACAGCGCAGCAAACCTGTCGTTTGAGAATATGCTGTTTGACCATTCTTTCCCATCAGGAAATTTTGATCTGATCACGGCCAGATTCGCGGTAGAGCATATGAAGGATGTTCCCGAGTTTATCTCGGATGCTTACACAAAACTCAGGATTGGAGGACTATTGATGATCACCGAGTATTTCATAGATACCAGCTATGCCGGCAACAGTACCTGGAAACTTTTCAGGGATAAGGAACTTGAGTTCTACCACAACATCAAGTCTCATCCCAGGATTTCCATGGCATTGCCGAAATATTTGAAAGACCAGGGTTTTTTCGGTGTGGAATCCGTTCTCAGGCATGTTTCCCCGGCCACGGTGGGACACCGTGAGTTTTATGATGTAATCCGGAGTTATGCAAACCTGTATAGCGCCGTTGAACCGGGTTTATGGTCAAAGGAGTTGAAACAGCAGATACTGGATTACTGCGATACCGCGCAGACCCGGGCATCGGGCAGGGAAGATGTGCTGTTCGTAAGCCAGACTATCGGGAGAAAGCCCTGATAACAGAATTTTTTCAGATCCAGGAAGAATATTTCAGCTCAGATAATCCCTTACGGCTTTTGAAATTCCTTTTTTAACTCCTTCCCAGGTTTGCTTTTTGAAACTTACCGGAGTTTCGGATTCCTCTGCATCCACAAAATAAGTAATTGCATTTGGAATGCTGATTGCAAGCATTTGGTTTGGATATTTCTTTTTATGAAATCCAATGATTTGTTCCAATGAATAGTGCTGCAATAATTCAAATAAATCCCAGAAATCCTTTTTTCGTCCTCTCCCGAGCATCGCTTGAATCTTCATGGCGCCAATATCTTCGCTACTATACATTCTTATTCCATCTTGCACATCAATGCCTGCAATAGGCAAATGTGGGAAATAAACGATATCAACTTTAACCTTTTGAATATAACAGAAAATACCAAACTGCTTATGCCCTGATTCATAAAAGAAATTATTTCCGAAAACCTGCCTCAACTCATCTTCAATGGTCAAGTGATCAAATTTCTCGTGAAAGAATAAGTCAAGATCCACGGAGCTCCGGTGACCATATCGAAGCGCCATTGTAGTCCCTCCAACCAGTGAAAAAGATGAAAGTGATGGCAGATCCATCAACCTTTTCAATAAGGAAAAAGTTCCGGGTTCAACTGTCTCAATATGTAACATCTGAATTCTTGCAAAGGTTTATCAATAACAGCGCTTGCGAGGTGTATTCTATGTACAGGCAGAAACTTGGCCTTCAGTAAAGCCTCCGTTACTTTTTCATCACCATAATATCTCCGGCATTGTCTTATATCGTCAACATCGCCCCTCTCAAATACCCTCTCGATCACAAAATTGGCCCTGAGGTCATAATCAAGAGCCTCAAAATTCACATCCCAGAAGATCCGTTTGTTAAATAGCGGTTTTTTTACTTCAGCCATGATACGAAGGTAATGATTTTAAACTTCTTAATTTTCATGAGGCATTGCAATACCAAGGTCTTTGCAGATTTTCTGCGAAGTGAATTTCTTAACTTCACTATGCCGTGGCACGGTAGAGATAGCGTTATTGTGCGGATTAAAAAATAAACTATGGCTGCTGCCCTCCCTTAAAAGATAACAGCCGTTTTTTTCAAGGTGTCTGATTAATTTACTCCTTTTCATTAAGCAAAGGTTAATGGTTCCCTGTAGCTTTTTTGTCCCTGTGATTGGTTTTTCTGAGATAGAATTTTATTTGTCTCGAGAACCATTCGCAAAGCTTCAGTAAGGTTTACTTTTGCTTCTTCAATAGTTTCACCTTGAGAATTTGCACCTGGAATTTCTTCAATATAAGCTGAATATCCACCTGCAGGTTCTTCAACAAAAACGGCAGTAAAATTCATTTGTTTCAGTTCCATATAATTACCCTTTATAAATACAAAAGTACGGTATTTATCCTATCTAAATTGACACATGATCAGGGTGATAACTCCCCTTAAGCAGAAAAATTTCCTTTAACTCCTTATTTCTCATTTCACCAATCATTATTCAGGATTTTGATTATTTTTTACTTCGCTGAAACCTGTATGCGAACTTCCTTTCCTGAACTTGATAATTGGTTTCTATTGAACTGATGAGATCTTTCAAAAGTTCTGGCAGATTGAAAAACAAAACAAACCTGAGTTCATTCCCAATCAGGTCTTTACCCCGATCAATCACAAACTCAACTTCGGCTTTATAGGTAGTGCGCCAGAAATGTACCGGGTATTGATACCTCACCCCCCCGGGTTAATTTATTTCTCTTACTTATTCCTTCCCTTTAGTATTGATCCCAAATGGAAGATATAAAGGACAAAATCCGAGCAGACTTGTAAGAATAAAGATACCGGCCAATACCAGTAAAACAATTCCTAAGACTCCTGTAATAATTTTGGTAAAAAATAATACTGCAATCAGGATTGCAATTAGAATTCTGACCACAATATCGATAGTTCCCATGTTCTTTTTCATGACGTTCTGATTTTTCGGTTAATACTAAGTAAAATTATATAAAAATTGCTGATAATCAAGAAGCTTATCTTTAGTGAATTTGTATCTCCTCTGAAAGGTTGAATTTAAGGTTAATTGCCTGTTTCTTTCATTGTCTTATGTATATGATTCAGTGCCGAAAGTGCAGCAATTGTCCCATCTCCCACGGCAGTTGTTACCTGGCGGTAGCGATTGGCAATGCAATCTCCGGCGGCAAATACCCCGGGGATTGATGTTTCCATCCCGGAATCAGCTATGATTTCGCCACGTTCATTCAGTTCAAGTTTGTCCTGGAGAAATTCAGTATTTGGCAGATAGCCAATAAATATAAATGCCCCGTCGGTTTTAAATTCCTGGATTTCACCGGACTTCAGGTTTTTAATATCTACTGAATTTATACTTTCAGTACCATGAAATCCTGTAAGCGTTGAATTCAGTATAAAATGAATTTTTGGATTATTATGCGCTTCTTCAATAGCATGTTCATAGGCCTGGAAATTGTCAAACTGATGTACTACGGTTACTTTTGTTTGTAGCATAGCTTTGAATTTTTATATGTCTTTTTCTACATGTGTCAAAAACTATGCCAAAATAAAGCGCATAAATATCACTAATTGAATTTTTATTCGTTACTTTGCAAAAATATTTTGAACATGTCAGATTCATGCGATACTAAAAAGGAGCTGCTTCCATTTAAGGAAAGACTCAAAACCTGGGACTTCTGGAAGCCCATCATGTTTACTGCTTTGGGAGGACTGGGTGGTTTTTTATATTACCGCTTCGTTGGCTGTGCCTCGGGCACCTGTGCAATTACCAGCAACCCATATGCCAGTATTGCGTTCGGTGGGTTTCTCGGGTACTTTTTGGTCAATCGCCCCTGTGCCTGCTGAACCCCATTCTGTTAGCTTTTTTTTCGAAATTTTGACCTTATATTCAGTGACTGAAATTCCGGTCACTGCTTTAAATTGGGTCGATAAATACTGTGCGCTGCTGTAACCCATCATAAAGGCAATCTCGCTTAGGGTAAATTCGTCATATTTGATCAGTTCCTTCGCTTTTTCAATTTTGCACTGAATGGTAATTTTTTCCAATGAAGTGTTTTCATGCTTTAAGAACAGAGTGGAAAGATATGGGTAGGATTTGTTAAACCGCTCGACAAGATAATCGGAATTGCGCACCATTGCGTTAAAAGTAGTGTTGTAAACCAGGTCGATTACAGCTTTCTTTATTTGTTCAACAAGTATAAACCAAAAAAAGACCGGGACAAGTGATAATTCATTTGTCCCAGCTTCTTTCCTGTTTTTACAATTAATTGCAATGGCAGCTTCCAGAGCCAGTTTCATGTTCTGAGTTTACTATTAAGTCAAACTCATCCTGGGTCAGGTATTGAAAAGTATATGTCCCACCGTGAAACAAAATATTGGCATAAAAGGATCTTAAATGATTCCTTGATCCGCGCATGAGATTTGTAAATACACAGGTGATATCCTGGTTGTCAATGTTCAGCAGATGGTCTTTGAGATCTTTTAAATCAAGATCTTCGATAGTAGCACCTACAATCAGTCCATTAATTAATGAAATCGAACCTGTACTCACTAAATTATTGTACAAATTTTGCAGGCTTTGATTGGTGAATGTTCCGGTTACATGATTTGCAGCAGGATCCTCTAGTCCGTATTTACCTATCAGGGCTTTGATCATATCGGTATGACGTTGTTCGCTTTTACTGATGTTTCTGAAGACAGGCTTAGTGTATAACTGGCTTAATGTATAATATACATCATGAGCAAGAAGTTCTTCTTCTCTCATGATGACCAGGGCCTCTGTTTCAGATGTATTCAAGGGTTCAACAGGCAATGAATCGATACAATAATTGCAACCCGCTAGGGTAGTATCGGAATAATTATAACTCATTAAAGCATCCTTGTTTTGAGAGTTTCCTTTGGATGCCGAAGCATTGTTGTCTTTTGTACATCCGTTCAATGATAATATCACAAATGATAAGCTCATTATAAGTATCATTCCGCCTGCTAATTTTTCTCTTTTCTTCATGGTAAGTGTTTTAAAGTGGTTATTTGAATTAAATGTTGCCGACTGACAGTTCTTGTTAAATGATATTCTGGTAGCTACTTTATTAATAGACGAAGAGAAAGATTAAAACTTGCGGTCATAGTTAAAATTCTTCATATGTTTTTATTATTCCATGGTTATTTGGTTACTTCATCGCCTGCGTCAGGATATTCAGGTTCCCATAAAGTTTAGTAATTTCGGGTGGCCATTTTTTTAGATTATGCCTGATTTTCGGTTAAAGGTTTTTCATTCTGTTGCCTCTCACCTGAGTTTTACAAAAGCAGCTGCAGAGTTGTATATAACACAACCTGCCGTCACAAAGAACATCCAGGAGCTTGAGAAAGAGTTTGACATTCGCTTATTTGAGCGGAAAGGAAGTAAAATCATCCTGACTCCGGCGGGGCATATCCTGTTAAACTATACCAATCAGATCGTTGGTGTTTACAAGCAAATAGAGTTTGATTTCAGTATCCTTAAAAAGAAATTTTCGGGCAGTCTTCAATTAGGTGCAAGTACAACCATAGGACAATATGTACTGCCGCCCGTACTTGCCAGATTTTATCAGAGGTTCCCGCAGATCAAACTGTCGTTGATCAATGATAATACTGAAAAGATTGAAACGGCATTAATTGATAAACGGATCCAGCTGGGAATGGTTGAAGGCAGGACAAAGAACAAGGATCTCAAGTATATTCCTTTTATTAAAGATGAGCTGGTTCCTGTTGTTCATACCAGCCAGCCATTAGCAAGGCGTAATGAAATAAAATTAGAGGAATTAAAGCAGATTCCGATAGTATTCAGGGAAAGAGGATCCGGAAGCCTTGAGGTTATTGAGCACGAGCTTGCTTCTCATAAAATTCAGTTATCAGAACTGAAAGTAGCAATGTACCTGGGCAGCACCGAAAGCATTAAGTCTTTTTTAGCCAATTCCAATTGCCTGGGTTTTATTTCTATTGCAGCCTTGGCAAAAGAAATCGCGAATGGCGAGTTTAAGATCATCGATATACCGCAACTCGATATACCCCGGACGTTTTATTTTGTCCATCTTCATGGAAAATCAGATGGACTTGCGGATACTTTCATGCATTTCGCCCTCCGCCATTATAACCAAAAGTAATTAAGCATAAATTTTTATGTCTGGGGCAACGCCCCGGATGTCCCGACATTTGCAGTCCGCATTAATTCAAAAAGGACTGGCAAATGAATCAAAAAGAAATTGTACCTAAACTTATTTTTTTACTCACTGCAGCTGCATGCCTAACACCCTGGATTGAGCCTCCTGTCGCCTTGTTCATGGGGATTGTTTTATCACAGGTAATCGGCCATCCGTACGAAAAATATAATAATAAGGCGACCAGTTTATTGTTGAAGATTTCAGTGGTTGGGCTGGGTTTTGGCATGAATGCATTCGAAGCTGCAAAAGCAGGGAAGCAAGGAATCTTGTTTACTGTTGCCTCGATAAGCCTGACTTTAATAATTGGCTTGATCGCCGGCAGGCTAATGGTTGTAGGCAAGAAAACATCAATCCTGATATCCACGGGCACAGCAATCTGCGGCGGCAGTGCTATCGCTGCTGTAGCCCCTGTGATCGGCGCAAAAGAAAACGAGATATCGGTTTCATTAGCTACCGTATTTATCCTGAATTCCATTGCCCTGGTGCTTTTTCCCTTGATTGGGCTATGGCTTCATTTAAGCCAGTCACAATTCGGCTTATGGGCAGCAATCGCTATTCATGATACCAGTTCAGTGGTGGGCGCCGCGCATAAATTCGGCGCTCAGGCATTACAAATTGCCACAACGGTAAAATTGGAAAGAGCCCTTTGGATTATTCCTGTTTCATTTATAATGGCCATCGCATTTAAAAGCAGTAAAAACAAAGTGAAGCTTCCCTGGTTTATTTTATTTTTTGTCCTGGCAATGCTTGCAAATACCTTCCTGCCAAAGTTGCTTCAGGCAGATCGGGTCATTGTTCTACTGGCCAAACGAGGCCTTACTCTGACATTGTTCCTGATTGGCGCAGGTCTTACCAGGGAAGCTTTGAAAACTGTGAGCTTCCGGCCTATGATACTCGGTGTGTTTCTTTGGGTGTTGATATCGTTGAGTTCATTGTTTGTAATCCTACATTCGATCAGCTAAAAAGTTAAAACTTTCTCACTCGTTTTTATTATCTCATATAAATCATTCAACGAAGATACCGGACATTGTTTCGAACCTTCCTGATTCCTTAGTCTCAGGCAGGTACCACAGGCAAATATTTTTCCTCCGGCTGCTGAGAAATCATCGATCTGACCTTGAACGTCAAAATCCTTTGTTGATATTTTCTGTGCTTCAACCCCTTTCCCGAGTAGAAAAACAGAAATTGAATCACCTTTGGCAATCGAAAAATTTGCCAGTCTGAAAGCATTCCATACAGTTTCTGCATCGTTGGAGTATATAACTATGCCTATCTTCATCCCCTTTTTGTCGGGCGATGTCATATTCCCTCCGCAATTACTGGTGGTTTGAGCAAGAGTAATACAGGAAATCGTGAAAATTGCAAGTAGCAATGTCATTCTTTTCATAGTAGAAAATATTTGAATTTTATTGGGTTGGTAAAAGTCACCAGGCATCTTTTGTATTTATAATCCCTGTTGTAAAGTTTTAATTCCTGTTCCGATTTTCTTTATAAAATATTCCAATCATCAGGCTTTATCAATATTCTATTAAACGCACGGTAATCGTTAAAGGAAGCTTTTTTTGGTATTGCATCCGCTTCAACCAATTCCCCTCTTTATCAAATTCAAGGTATTTATAAGAATATCTTCGGGGAATGCTGTCGTCGGAACTATATCTTATTTCTTCAATTAGGTTATGATGCTTATCAAAACTAAATGTCCTCCTCTCACTTGAGGTGTCTTCAATCGAAATAATCTCTTCTGCGGTTTTATTTCCATTTTCATCATATAAGTAGATTTCTTTCTTCATCAGACTCCCATCCGTTTCACTCCATCTTTTTTCAATATTGTTCCCCTTTTTATCATACTTGAAGGTCGCAAGATGGTCCATCTCATTATTAGTATCCCTCCACCTTTTCTCGATTTTCTTGCCATTGGTATTATATTTAAAGGTGGCCAGTTCATCCATGCTGTCGGGGTGATAATGGATTTCTTCAATTTTATTTCCTTTACTGTTATATCTGTACATAATCTGTTCAAGAAAGTTACTGTCTATAATCTTTCCTAAACTATCCACTGGATATGTTGTTTCAGTCAAGGATTTAACTCTGCCATTCAGATTTTGTTCCGTGAGGCTGTTTTTAATATTTTCATTTGTACAGGAGATGATAAAGAAACATTCTGTAAAAATGATCAACAAAGCAGATATGTTCGATATGTGTGCAGTATTTGTTTTCATAATCCGGACCTTCAACTGGTAATTTGACAATCAATTCCAAAGTTAAACTTATGATGAATACGTAAAATTAGTTTGAGGTATTTTCTTTATTAAAATTTTGCCAATCAAAATACTATGATGTCGTATGAGCAGTTATACTTATATCAGAATATGCAATTATGAGTGTATCGACAGTTTTAACCCTGATTATCATTGGATTGATGGCAGGGGTTTTTGGTGGAATGTTTGGTGTAGGAGGCGCAGTAGTAATGATCCCGGCCTTAGTGTATTTTTTAGGGGTGGATCAGCATACTGCTCAGGGAACAAGTCTGGCAGTCATGTTGCCACCGATCGGACTTTTTGCAGCATATAACTATTATAAAGCTGGCCAGGTAAATATATGGTATGCTGTTATTATTGCAGTGACATTTATGATTGGCGGTTACTTCGGCTCAATGATCGCATTAAAACTTCCTGAAAATCTCATGAAAAAGATATTTGGCATTTTTCTTCTGCTTACCGCCCTCCGTCTGATTTTTTCCAAGCAAGCTGGTGTTGTAGATTAAATGCTTAAATGGCCGTCCAAAGGGCAATAAGAATCAGGAATTTCATCATCGTTCTTAGTAGATTCCTTTTAAATATGTTGCATTATAACCTCATGCAATTGGCTTTTACCTGCGACTCCTGATTGCCTCCAGACCAACTGACCATTTTTAAACAGTATCACTGTAGGGACGCCCTGAATATTGTATTTACTTGCTATTATAGGGTTTTTATCCACGTCAATTTTTATCACCCTCAAACGGTCCCCGAATTCTGCTGCTATTTCTGATAAAATTGGTGACTGGACTTTGCAGGGACTACACCACAAGGCATGAAAGTCAACAATAACAGGACGCGGATCCTGTATTATCGTATCAAAGTTACCTTTCATTGTCACTGAAGTTTAAATGTTAAACTTTCGTTTGGCCAGAGTTAATGGTAGTAAAAAGAGGATTTACAATCCAGGCAATCTTGGGAACTTTCCGATCTTTGACAGTCTCGAATAAATACCCCAGCCATTCTTCAACCAATGCCCCACAACTGGCATAGGGATCATAAATGCTTTTGTTCCGTTTCTGAAAACAAATGCAGCTCCGTTACCGGTATCCATCACACAAAGAATATTCAGATGTTCCTGGTAGCCTTTTCGTTTGCTGCTTCCTTTATCCATTTGAATAATATTGTAGGCAGCATTACGTCCCATGAGCTCGGCAATATGGCCTTGTTTCGCAATCCATTCAGGGCCTTCAAGAGCGGCAATATCACCAATTGCAAAAACATTAGGATGTCCAGACACCTGTCCGGAATTGTCAATTTTAATAAACCCGGCTTCCGAAAGAGTAAGATCTGAATTTTTCAGCACTGCAGGCCCGGTCCCGGCTGAAATAAACATCGTAAAATCGGAATCTAATTTTGAATTATCTTCAAAGATCACTCCGTCGTTCACAAATTCTGCGATCTTTTTACCAAATCGTTTGCCTATGCCATATTGAGTAAACATTTTATCCATCATCGCAAGGGCGCCTTTTCCCATCCTGGCTCCCGGCTCGTCCATAGGTGCAAAAAACGTCAGTTCAAACTTATCTCTCAGTTTTTTGGATTTCAAATAATTGTGAATGTTGAAAATAAGTTCAAATGCCGGTCCGCCGCGAACAGCCGATTTATCCTTTGGATTTCCCCCAAAACCGATAGCGATTTTACCGCTGCCTTTTTGAACTAACGCATCAATTTTGTTGCGGATTTCCATCGCCATCTCCGGCTTACCGCAAATCGAGAGGGTGTGATTTATTCCCTTATGCTGTAATTTTTCTGCTCCGAAAGCTACAACCAGATAATCATAGTACAAAATCTGATTTTCACAAATCACCTTTTTGTCAGCCGCATGAATCTCAGTGACTTTATCCAAAATAAGCTTGAAGGGGTATTTTTTCCGGATTTTTTCCAAAGGCACTTTTACATCTCCGAATTCCTTCAGTCGAACCGGAACCCAGATAGAAATGGGATATAAGTACAGGTAGTCCCGATCAGAGACCAGGGTAATATCAAAGCTGCCCTTTTTTTGCAATTCAATAGCTGTTTGCAAACCCGCAAATCCGCCGCCAAGAACAAGAACTTTCTTCATCTTGTCAAAACGCTCCTACGACCGATTTAACGATCTCAAAGGACTCATCAGATGCAGCGTGTACAGCTTTTGTCGCTGTTTGAGTCATCCCATCCGTCAATTGCGACATGTCCAATAATGCAACGTAGGTTTTACCGTCATTTTTTTCGTAAACCGAAATCCGGCAAGGCATTAAAACCGAAACAATGCGCTCATCATTTTTTTCAAGCATACTACCTGAATAATCAGGTTTGCAAATCTCAACAACTTCAACAGGCAACACATCTTTGCCTGATTTAGCAAGTGATTGCTGAAGATTGTGTACAGCAGGATTCTGCCATCCTTTGAGTTTGGCAACTTCTATAAGCTTTTCAACAGTAACGGGTACGTTAAAAGGGCTTACATGTTCGATGATCAATTGGTTTGTACTCATATCACTCAGGTTTATGTGATTAATTCAATTCTTTTGCAATGGCAATGGCAGCAATGGTTCCATCAGCCACAGCTGTGGTAATTTGCCTGTATTTTTTACTGATTACGTCGCCCACAGCATATATATCGGGCAAACTTGTTTGCATGTCTTCATTCGTCTTTATATATCCCCATTTATCAAGTTCCAGTTTATCCCTGAAAAGATCAATATTGGGCTTCATTCCGATAAAAACGAATACGCCGTCGCTAACCAGTTTAGTCCTGGTTTTGGTTTTCAAATCTTCTATTTCGGTGATCATTTTATCACCCTCACGTACAAAAGACCTTGGCTCATGTGAGAAAAGAACCTTGATTCTAGGATTTGCCAGCAATTTCTCCTGGGCCTGCTTATTGGCAGTTAAAGCATCAAACTGGTGAACCATGGTAATTTTACTTGCAAACCGGCTTATAAAATCTGCTTCCTCCACGGCCGAATTCCCGCCTCCGATCACCACCACTTCCTTGTCGCCATAATACTTGGCATCGCAGGTGGCACAATAGGAGATCCCTTTTCCCTTCAATTCTTTCTCGCCGGGTATGCCCATGAGGTTGGGAGATGTGCCGGTTGCTATGATGATTTTCTCAGCCTTGACTGTTTCGAATTCATCTATCACGACTTCTTTTTTCTCAAGGTCAATGTTAGTTACATCGACTGCCACCTTATAAATGGTTCCGCATAATTTGGTCTGCTCCGACATATTGTGAGAGAGCATATAACCGGGCTGGGGATCAATGAATCCAGGGTAATTTGACACTTCATGCGTTGTTGAAACCTGTCCTCCCGGAAGTGCAATATCTATCAGTACTGTATTTACTTTTGCCTGACAGAGGTACAATCCTGCTGTAAGCCCTGCAGGGCCTGCTCCAAGAACCAGAACATCGAATTCAGAAACAGTCGGTTTAATCTCTTTCTTGATCTCCTGAACTCTTTCCACAGATAACATGGCATCGAGCTGATGAATTATATCGCTCCGCTTGATTCCACCGGAAAATGTTACCGGAGATTGAACTCCGTTTTCAAAAAACAAAAGGGTAGGGGAGGATCTTACTCCTAGACTCTCGGCCAATGGTTTATTTTGCTGACGGAACATTTTATAAAACTTAATGTCCTGGCCATAAAGTGCGGCCAGTCCTTCAAACTTGGGGGCCAAAGCCTCACAAGGAGGACATTCGGTGGAATAAAAGTCAAGTACAACTTTTCCACCTTTAAGTACTTCTGCTTCAAATTCAGATGAGGTAATTTCTTTCATTATTTTTTAATTTTTTAAGGCATCTCCGGGATTATGATTATGAATCCTGTCCTTTACTATTAATGTTGTGGTGTATGATTTTACATGCTTAGTGAAAAGAATATCATGTCCCAGGCAAAGTCCCACCGTTATTGTAAAATCAACGGATTCACTGTTTAATTGTGTGGCCTGGGCCAATGGGTTGCATGAAACTTTCTCTATCTTACTCCCGGGATTTACCTCTGATTGTTTAAATCCTCCGGTGGTACAGGACACAGGATATAACTTAAATCCTGACTCCCTGAAAATTGTCGTTATAAGAGCAGCTTCAATCTCCATTCCGTAACAATAAGCAATTCCGATCCGCTGAAAATTCATGCTTTTAGAAAATTCAATGACTTCCTGCAAACGTGATAAAGTTCCGGCTCTCCCATTGTCAACAAGCTGAGCAGCTGCCTGAATAATTTTCACATTTTCAGGCAAATGGTAAGTCACCATCAGCTCATCAGCTTCAAACTTCTGAGCGTGGCATGATTCCGTGGTACGGCAAATTTTCGTGTTACACTTAATACAATCCATTATTTATTTGTTACTTTCAAAATAAGCCGAAAAACCAAGTTCCAGCAATTCCTTTGCAGGGCGGCAATCGGTTGTGCAGATGTTGCCGGTGCGGTTCTTGGCAACTGATCCGCATCCTCCGCCGCATGCTAATTGCACGCTGCAGGTAAAACATTCTGAGATAGTAGTGACATCACGGTTTTCCCAGGCAGAGATCATTTCATTCCTGCGTGAAACTTCAGGGTAGAAGGTGCCCAGAGATTCATCTGCTTTTCCAACAGTAGCTGTACACGAAAATATCTGACCGGTATAATCGAAGGCCCATTCCGTTTTACAGGCAGGGCATGCATCGAACAGGGGATCGGGAAGGCTGCCGTTTTCAAACAGGAATTTCGAAACGGAATAGGCCGGCTTATAAAATTCAAGGATATGCGGATGCTGCTTTACCTGTTGATATATGGTTTCGTAAAGCGAGATACGGCTAAAAAGTTTTTCGGAAGTCACCTGGCAATGATGCAACTCATAATTACGACCAAGTTGAGTTTTAAAAAGCTCATTTTTTGTCCAGCCTTTATCAATTGCAAATTGCGCCATTTCAGGAAGACGATCAATGTTTTCCTTATCAATTACCATTCGCAGGTTTACCGGCAATTGGCTGTCGAGGCAGGCATCTATCCCTTCTACGATCTTTTCAAAAGTCGCTCCCCCGCCTTTCAGGAAACGACGTGCATCATGAACATTGCCAACGCCGTCGAGTGTAACCTGGATTTCCCTGATTCTTGCTGTTTTCAGGATATCGATATACCCGGTAAGTGAATATCCATTTGTTACAAGGCAGACTTCAAGATTTGCTTGAGTGGCCTGTTCAAGAAGGTATGCGATGAGTTCTTTTTGTTTCGGAGAATTGAGTAAAGGTTCACCACCAAAAACCGTAAGGTATTTTTTTTGTCCTGCAAATTCACGACTGATGTATCTGAAGAATGCATCAATTATCTCAGTTGTCAGCTCCTGCTTTGCAGGGGCATACTCATCCTGGTAACAATAGGTGCATGCGAAGTTACAACTGTAGTTGGGCACAAAAAATAGTTGTACCTCATCCTCATCTCGGCCGTCTATGAAATCGAGATACTTGCTTCGATACAGCTTCATTTCCTCTTTCTCATCCACAAGGTACCCTTTTTGTATAAGGTTTTCACGAAAGTCATCCGCAGTCATTTTCCCATTAAGAAGATCATGAAGCATATGCCCTTCTTGTGGATTCAAAATGTCGGCGCTGCCGCTCAGCAGATTAACTATAAAAAAGTTATCCGACCCGGTAATCTTTGAAAAAATATTGTGTTTTGAATAAACCATGAGATCCTTGCTTCTTAATCATGGCAACCAACAATGGTCTTAGAGGTTTTGGCACAGCATTGGGCCACCTTTTTTGTGTTGGTTTTTTTTACTTCAATTTTAACTGCAATCTTCTTTTTAATCAGACTTTTCATAGTTCTGTTTTTATTGTTTATAAATGAATATTATTTCAGTTTTCTATCTTTGATCGCTCAAGGATTTGTTCAACATCATATCAGGTCAATTCCCGCATGCACAGGCATCCTTCTTCCCCGCAATCGTAAAGCTGACGACTTCAGCATTTCCTTTCTGGTAGGGAGCTGATTCTTCTATAATTTCAATGGAGGCAAAACCAGCATTTTCCAGGTGTCCCATATATTCAGAACGGGTTACGGAACCTGCCCAGCATTCGGCTACAGCCACAGGGTCATTTCTGTATTCTTCGGCAATCGGTTTAGTTGCATAAATATCGCTGATCACAAACCTTCCTCCTTTTTTCAGGATACGGTGGATCTCGTTCCATACAGCCTGTTTATCGCCGGCATGGTTTAGGGTGCAATTAGAGATAACCAGGTCTGCTACCTTATCAGGAAGATCAAGTTTTTCAAGTTCGCTTTGGACAAATCTTACGTTGGTCACTCCAAATTTTTCTGCATTCCGGCGGGCTTTTTCAAGCATCCCATCCGATATGTCAACACCATAAACAAAACCTGTTTCTCCTACCGATTCGGCCATACGCAATACATCAGCCCCACGACCGCTCCCCAGGTCCACGCAGACCTCACCGGTTTTGGGTTCAGCATAATTTATTGCTCCACCGCAGGAAAGGCAGCATTCCGATTCTGCGAGTTCACTGTACCTGTTGTTTATCTCTTTTACTTCCATTTTTTTTGATGTATTTATAAAGCTATAAAACCTTCAGCGTTTTATATCTTTCCAGGTTGTTTTAGATAGTAATTTTTAAGATGGTGCAAAGGTAGAAAATATTTTTCTTAAATCGCTTAAGTATCACTAATTATTTTGAACAACAATATCGTTTTAGCATAGTTTGCAGTGATTGCCATTATATAAATCCTATGTATTAACCTTGTACTTCAGACTACCGTTCGGACAGGATTCCACGCAAAGCAGACATTTGGAGCAAGTATAACTATCACCGGGTTTACTGAGACCCGGTTTGTATAAACTGAATTGTTTAGGCTCCATGGTTACGATATAACATTTTTTATCGCAAATACCGCAGTTTTTACAGGTTTCGTCATTCAATTTGATCCTGAAAAGTGAGTATTTGTTCAGCCATCCTGAGATCCATGCTATCGGACAGCCTACCTTATGATACATATACATCTGTTTGATTTTGCCTTCGGGGCTCATTCCAATAAGAAGTTCCCTGCTCAATCCCATAGGACATATCCATCGGCAGAATACCTTGCCAAATATCAGCCCGGTGATAATACCTGCAAGTAATATCCACCATAAGGAAATATGCAAATATGAAATAGCCAGGTAAAGTGAAATACCTGAAACGGCAAAGATGATCATCCTTTTATTAATAAGGAATTTGCTAAAGTTTCGCATAGAAATCAATTGAAGCGCATAATTATCACCAATCAGCGGCAAAAATAATAAATTTTAGTGATATTTATGCGCTTCAAATAAAAAATATGCAAATTGATCATTGTTACTCTGAATTGTGACTTCAAAGTATGAATTGGGGTTGATTAAGCTCAGATCATAGTGATAAAGCCTTGTTCAGGTCTTGAATAATATCCTCAACGTCTTCTATCCCTATAGCCAGCCGTATAAGGTCATCAGAAATACCTGCTTTTTCTTTATCTTCTGCCGAAACTTTGGAATGTGTCATTGAAGCAGGGTGCTGGATTAAAGTTTCAACCCCGCCCAGCGAAACAGCCAGTAGTGCAAGTTTAACATTGTCCAGTAATTTTTTTGCGGCATTATAACCTCCTTTAAGGCCGAAACTGATCATCGAACCGCTTCCTTTCATCTGTTGTTTTGCAAGTTCAAACTGGGGATGTGATTGCAGCCCGGGATATCTGATCCATGCCACTTGTGGATGGGATTCAAGGAATTTTGCGACTTCAAGTGCACTCTGTTGAGCCCTGTCGATCCTGATACCGAGGGTTTTTAATCCTCGCAGCACCATATATGCCTGGTGAGGATCCATATTACATCCCAGGTTGATCATCATGTTCCTGAGTTTATCGTACATTGCTTTTTCTTTCGGGATGATAATCCCGGCTACGATATCTGCATGGCCGTTGATGAATTTGGTCATCGAATGAAATACAATGTCGGCTCCCAGATCCAATGGGTTTTGTAAGTAAGGACTGCAAAACGTATTATCAACAACGAGCAACAACTTATGCCTATAGGCAATCTCGGCGCATGCAACCAGGTCGGTTATGTCCATCGTTGGATTTGCCGGAGTTTCTATGTATAAAATTTTAGAATTGGGTTTAATTGCTTTTTCAATCTGCGCAGCATCTGTTGTGTTGATGTATGTTGATTGAAACCCAAAACGTGTAAACTGTTTTTCCATGACACCCCTGGCGGGACCATAGATGGCATCAGTACTGATAATCTGATCTCCCTGGCTCATTAGCCCCAGACAAATAGTAGTTGCTGCTGCCATCCCAGAGCTCACAGCAATAGCTCCATATCCATTCTCAAGAATGGTGAGTTGTTTTTCAAGTGCATTGATCGTAGGATTCCCGATGCGTGTGTATATATAACCGTCACTTTCACCTGCGAAACAGCGTGCCCCTTCATCGGCACTGTCAAAGGAAAAAGTAGATGTTTGATAAATGGGAACGGTTGCTGAATGAAATTGATCATCGATGCCGCCTGAATGGATAAGTTTGGTGTTAAAACCGGATTTCTCTTCTTTCATTGACTTTATTTTGAGCTATAATAATAAAGATTGCAAATGTAATGAACATTTGTTCATAATTTGTTTACTTTTGAAAAATTATTGCGAGTAAGTGAAAATTCAGGTTATGAGTTATGAGTATAAATAAGGATTATTCATCATTTGAAGTCAGGCAAGAGAGGTTTGTATTTCACGAATTTGTTAACGATCATGGCAACCTTTTTGGTGGAAATGCCATGAAAAGGATGGATGAAGTGGCTTATATTGCAGCCACAAGATATACTGGTCAGCGGGTGGTAACGGTTTCAGTTGAAAGAGTAAAATATTTACTCGCTATTCCTCTTGGTTCTATTGTGAAAGTAAGGACTGAAATTCTTTCAGTTGGTCCGGTCAAATTGGTTATTAATGCTGAAATATGGCTGGATGTTAACAAAGAACCTGGCAGTTTAAAAGCGGTAGAAGGCAAGTTCATCTTTGCTGCCGTTGACGATGCCGGCAACCCTAAAAGGCTTATCAGTACAGGGCGGGGTTAGAGAGTTTTTAAAAATTGGGGTTTCACCGGTTTCCCTAATTCCTCACCATTCATACCTTTAAATTTATCTTCTTGTGAATAGCTCACTCCTAATTTAATCAGAAGCGGCTCCACATCTACCTGGTGCAGTTGTAAACCCAGATCCCAGGGATTATACCCCAGAACAAGGCCTGCCACTTCTTCATAAGTTAATACCGGGATCCCGTAACCTTCATTATCATAGGTTTTATTTTCCATCTCACTGATCACGTATTGCCAGCGATCAAGAAAGAATGTGCATCCCGGACAATTGGCAATGATCATATCAGGATGATAGGGTTTCATGGATTCAAACTTGATTTTTGAATTGGTAACAGAGTATCCACGGTTTTCTTTGATCAGGTATTGTCTGAATCCGAACCCGCAGCAATGTCTGCGTTCAGGATAATCTACCTGCTCACCACCCCAGGTATCGATCAGACCTGCTAGAACATATGGATACTCAGCGCCTCCTATCCCTTTATCCGGAAATATTTTAGCATAATGGCAGCCAACATGATCAACAATTTTTAATGGATTCCCATCGATGCAGTTAACCAGTTTTAAACTGGTCTTTGCAGCAATCTGATCCCTGAATTTGTATATTATGTCACTGGTATGAACCAGGTTTGCCGGAATGTTAAATTCCAGTCCGGTAGCTTTATATAGCGCTTCCCTGGTTTTTTTTTCTTCTTCAGGAAAATGCTTCCACGTTTCGAGTACTTCAATATAAATACCAAAAGATGTTACACAGGAACACACAAAATTTTCGTATCCTGCCCTGGTCATTAGTGCGAATTGCCTTGCCACGACAGTCATGGTTGTTTCAAGGGGAATGATGCCCGAATGGTATGCAATACCCGTACAGGTAGTTTGTTCGGGATCATCAAAGATTTCCTTCCCAAGCTCTTCTTTTAATATTTTAAGAAAGATGGTTTCCGAAGCCGGAAAGAAGTTCTGTCGTATGCAGGAGCGTGCGAAATAATAGTGATCATCGGCTATCTCTTTCTGATAGGACAACCAGCGCTGGTTCTTATTTTTCATCGTTTGCTTTTTTAGCAGTTCCGGATTCAATCTGCTGAAATCTTTCCATTGCACCGGTCTCAATAAAAATCGCTTGTAAATCCTCCAGCGAACGAGCCGAAATTTTTCTCAATGTCCCCGCACCTTCATGGTTGTAATTAGAACCCAGCCGTGCAAGTACAGATTCCCGATTTTCTCTATACCATTCCCAAACCGGTCCCTGTTCTGGGTATTTGCCGATATCTATCTCATCAATGTGCACGCAGTAGCCATATTTCAGGATATGTTCACCTACAGTTCGTTTTATTTCCAGCTGCAGATTTCCTTGTTTGGAATCGGCAAATAAGCCCGTTTTAATGGATAATGCGCGAAATGCTTGTATAATATAACCAGGCGTATTCCCACGCGGACACCGAGTTTTACAAGACAAACATTCGCCACAACGCCAGATGGTGTCTCCGCTCAGCAATTCAATCAAAACTTCTTCATCGCGGGTTTGAACCATCTCCACAAGCATTCGGGGGTCATAATCCGACACCTGGGCAGCCGGGCATATGGCAGTACAGGTGCCGCAACTGATGCAGGCTTTCAGCCCTTCCTGAAAACGGATATCATGAGATAAATGTTGATAGATAGATTCCATAAAAAACACTTCCCTATGGTCAGTAAAGATTCGTTTTACAAAAATAATGAACTTTTGTTCATAATAAACCAAATATTTCGTAATTTTGTGCTCAGATAAATATTTATGTCCCCTCGTCCAAAAAATAACCGTACCGTATTTGACCCTCCGAAGTTCAAAGGGTATAAACCATACGGGTATTATGCCGGAGATAATGAACCGGTGTTTCTTCTTTTTGAGGAATATTCCGCATTGAAGTTAAGCGATTACGAATTGATGACACAGTCACAGGCGGCCCAAACAATGAATATTTCGAGACCTACGTTTACCCGATTGTATGAAAGTGCCAGGCGAAAAATCGCATTGGCTCTCGCCGAGGCTCGTCCTATTGAAGTCGAAAAAGGCAGGGCTTATTTTAGTAATGACTGGTATAATTGCCGTGCCTGCAATATTTTCTTTACGGCCCCTGAGATGGAATTGTCATCCATAGGATGTCCTCTCTGCCAATCAAAAAATCTTGAAGAAATAACAACAAATTGAAATGAAAACAGCAATTGCATCTCAGAACTCAAGCTCTGAAACATTAATTGATAAACATTTTGGTAAATGTTCTCATTTCCATATTTATGATGATTCAAGCAGGCATACCGAGGTGATAGAAAATCCGGCACAGGGTATTAAGGGATGTAAAGGCGATGTTATTGTAGATCAGCTGATTGCTAAAAATGTAAAAAGTGTGGTTGCAGGTGATTTTGGTACAAAGGTTCAACAACTGCTGAACAAAAACCATATTCAAATGATTATTCACCCGGATACCCGAGTCCCGGTTTCGGAAATTATAGAATTATTAAACCGTAAAAACAAATAAATGAAAATTGCTGTTCCCGTTCACAACGGATTTGTAAACGACCATTTTGGCCATTCAGATACCTATTCTGTTTTTTCTATTTCACAGGAAAACAAGATCATTCATGCTGAAAATATTAAAGCAAACGAAGGTTGCGGATGCCGCTCCGGGATTGCTGAAGTTCTTGCTACTCATGGCGTCACTATCATGCTTGCGGGGAATATTGGTGCAGGGGCGATTCAACATCTGTATACCAATGGTATTGAAGTTGTACGAGGCTGTTCCGGCCTTGCCGAAGATGTAGTTACCGAATATTTGCAGGGAAACATTACAGATAATAACCTGACCTGTCATCAGCATGAAGGATGCGACACTAAGCATTCCGATTAAAAAGATCAAGGTTTAACAGCTGTAAGTAAAAATATAGGGTATTCTTTTGTTTTATCTGCGGATAATACTTTACGCATCATAAAGCAAGGGGTGATTGTAGTCTTGGAAAAACCTTGCAGATGAAGAGCCTCCGCGAGTTTTTCAGGATCAAATCCGAAGTGAACACTTGTATCCCCATCATGAAACGAGCCATCTTCAAGATAAAGATCAGCAATAGCCAGTATCCCTCCCGGCTTTAGCAGATTGTAAAATTTATTGAATATGGCAGTCGTATCTTTGATATGATGCAGAACCATCTGGCTGTAAATAATATCAAAAGGATCTCCTGAGTATTCTTCATTCTCAAGATCAAGAAAAAAAGTCCTGAACTTCGAACGCTCACTGTCCTCAATCTTTTCCTCTGCTTTTTTAAGCATTTCCCTTGAGCTGTCCAGCAAGGTGATTTCCGAAAACCGGTCTTTGAGTAAAAAACTGAGTACTCCCGTACCTGCTCCGAACTCAAGGGCCCTCATTTTGTCTGATAAGGGGAGAATCCTTATCATTTGTTCGGCAATAGCCTTTGATCTTTCTATATGAACCGGGTTCATGTCCCAGTCTTTTGCTTTTAAATCAAATTCATTCATCTTGTTAGGTTAGGAGAATATTTTCTATAAATTTACATCAATTCTCGTAAGAACTTATTTCAAAACGTAAATATGAAAGTAGTAGTACTTGGCGCAGGAATTTCAGGCCATACGGCTGCCGCATTTCTCAAGAAAAAACTCGGCCGGCAACATGAGGTGATCGTGGTTTCACCCAGCCAGTATTATCAATGGATACCTTCAAATATATGGGTTGGGGTGGGTAGAATGACGGTCGATCAGGTCAGGTTTAAACTTCCAGAGGTTTACAATCGCTGGGGTATCATATTCAAACAGGCAAAAGCTATCTCATTACATCCCGAAGGTGACGATCAAATCAAATCGGGATTCGTTTCCATTGAATACACATCCGAAGGAAATACGGGACAAAAAGAGAAAGTCCCCTATGATTTTCTTGTGAACTCAACGGGACCGAAGCTTAACTTCGAGGCTACACCAGGTTTAGGGCCCGGTAAGAATTCGCTTTCGGTTTGTTCCTGTGATCATGCTGAACATACCTGGAGTGAATTGCAAAAAGCAATCGACCTGATGAAACAGGGGAAGAAACAGCGTTTCCTTATAGGAACAGGTCATCCAAAAGCTACCTGCCAGGGCGCTGCTTTTGAATATGCCCTGAACCTTGCATTTGAGTTTAAACGGAGGAAACTTAGCCACCTTGCCGATATAACCTGGATATCCAACGAATACGAAGTCGGGGATTTCGGGATGGGGGGAGCTTTTATTAAAAGGGGAGGATATATCACTTCTACTAAGGTTTTTACCGAATCAGTACTGGCCGAAAATAATATCAACTGGATCAAACGGGCCGGCATTACAAAGGTGGATTCTGGTGTAGCGCATTATGAAACCCTGGATGGAAAGATCAGTTCGATTGAATTTGATTTTGCCATGCTGATCCCTGCGTTTGCAGGTCAGGGTATAAAAGCCTACGCAAAAACCGGTGAAGACATTACTCCCAGGCTTTTTGCGGCCAGTGGATTCATGCTGGTTGATGCTGATTATTCATCAAAACCGTTTGAAGAATGGAGTATCAGGGATTGGCCTGAGCGTTATCAAAGTCCTGCATATTCTAATATTTATGCTACAGGCATCGCCTTTGCGCCTCCTCATTCTATTTCAAAACCCATGAAAAGCCCCAATGGAACGGAGATATTCCCGTCTCCTCCACGAACCGGGATGCCTTCCGGGGTAATTGGAAAGATTGTTGCCGAAAATATCTCTGAAATCATTAAAAAGGGTGGAACCAATCACCCCCATCTTGCAAATATGGGACGTATGGGGGCAGCCTGTATTGTTTCTGCCGGTTTCAGTATGACTAAAGGTCTTGGCGCTACGATGACGGTTTCACCAGTCGTTCCTGATTGGGAAAAATATCCCGACTGGGGGCGCGATATCAATGCAACAGTAGGGGAGATAGGGCTGGCCGGGCACTGGATAAAGTTATTCCTCCATTACATGTTCCTGCATAAGGCTAAGGGCTATCCGTTCTGGTGGCTGTTACCCGAGTGATCCCGGTTTACCATTTTAAATTTTGATAAAAATGAGCGAAAACAAGTTATCAAAGGCATATAAGGATGAGTTTTATCCACCTATTCCTACCAGGGGAACAAAATTCTGGAGATCGAATTTTCCATACCAGGTATACAAATTTTTCAGGCTTAATCTCCAGATCATGAGAATGGTCGTCAAAGGACATTCTTGATTTCTATTAATTCTGTTCTTTCAGCAAAATATCATTGATTGCTTCCTTCATCGATTCCTTGGGTAATGCACCTACGGCCATTTGAGGCTGCCCGTTTTTCGGACAGAAAAGCATGGAAGGAATGCTTCTGATTCCAAAAGCTGAGGCGAGTTCCTGTTCAGCCTCAGTATCTATCTTGTAGATATTGATCTTGCCGGAATATTCTTTTGAAAGTTCTTCCAGTATTGGAGCCACCATCTTACATGGACCGCACCAATCGGCGTAAAAATCGATAAGACAAGGCAGATCTCCTTCAAATTTCCAATCCTGATTTACTTCGTAATTAAATACCTTATCAAGAAATACCTGTTTTGTTAAATGTTCAAGTGCCATAATATGATTATTTGGATAAAATTCGTTTTTTAATTATTGCTCGTTTATTTATTTGCCGTTGTTTGGAACAGCAGTGTTTTTATTTGTTGAATATAGTCTTCTTTACTGGCAAGACCTACCGCCATCTGAGGCTTCCCGTTCTTTGGAACATATAGAATAGCCGGGATCGAACTAATGTTAAATGTTTGCGAAAGTTCCCTTTCCTGGTCTGTGTTGATTCTGTAGAATACAACTTTTCCCTTATATTCTTTTGCAAGTTCATCCATGATTGGAGAAACCATTTTGCAAGGCCTGCACCAGTCAGCGTAAAAATCAATGACACAGGGCTGATTCCCTTCATATACCCAGTTATTCGGATTTTTCTGGTAGTTGTAAACCAGTTTTTTGAAGGCTTCAGTGCTCATCTGATTAACAACACCTTCTTTGATGTCTGAAGTTGAGCTTCCTGTGTTATTACCGCCAATAGTGTTACATGAGCTAAATACCATTATAAAAAGAGTAGCTGAGATAATTGATAATTTTTTCATAGCGAGTTTGATTTAAATTTCGCTGCAAAGATAAAAATAATTTTACAATAAAGCGCTTAACTATCACTATTTTCTTAATTTTGCATTGAAAATCAATCCTAATATGAAAATACCCTTTGCTAAACTTGAAATAAAATCATTGGTTACCGAGGAGGCATGTTTGGCCTTAATTGCAGATCAGAAGTGGGCTGGCGGATATACCTGCCGGAATTGCGGAAATACAAATTATTGCAAAGGTAAAACACCATATGCCCGTCGTTGCACACGCTGCAAGCACGAGGAATCTGCTACAGCCCATACGATTTTTCATCGCTGCAGGATACATCTGCCCGAAGCTTTCCGAATTATGCATATGGTATGCAATGAACCAGCTATATCTTCATATGAATTAGCCCGTAAAATGACGATTCGCCAAATGACCTGCTGGAAATTAAAGAACAAGTTGATGGAATGTGTTTCCGAAAAGGGAGAGATTGATATTCTATATTCAAGTAATACGGAATGACCATAGAACTATAGCATCTTCAACGGCCATTAGTGCTCTGTCCCCACCTGTGCCTCATCCCTTTTCCCTGACCCATTCCCTTACCCTGACCCTGGAACCCGTATAATTCAAAGTACAGTGAGGATAGTCTCTTGCATTGAGCAGGATTACATATCTGTTTCAATGACAGGTATTGTTTAACCGAGGCTTTTTGCATCTTCCGTTGCATGTAGCAAATAGAATCTGCATACTGGTTTATTTTAGTAGTATCTGGTTTATCACTTGCGAGCTCATCGAGTATACTGGCCCTGTATCCACGTATATTTTCGGCGACAGGTTCGGTTACTTTCCTGTAATCAGCAAGTATAAGGTCTAAATGTTCTGATTGGGAGGGCGTTAACGTTAGTTCTTTTTGTAACACCAATCCTGGTTTCTCTGGCATTTGCTGACTCACTGCATCGGATTTTCGGGAATACATCACAAGGAATGTGATTAATACCGTGAGGTTGATGACCACAAGAAAGATCAGCAACCAGAATACCAATTTATTTTTCGAAAAAAAGTTCATGGCGTTATGGTTATTTATTTGCAAAAAACGTTTCATCCTCATCAACGAAATCCGGAATATTAAGATCAGATTGTATGGCCTGGATATCCTGTTGATGATTAATAATTGCAGATATCCCCGGTTCCCTCTGTTTGACAATTGAAAAACCTATAATCATAGCGATGACCAGAATTGCAGCAACGGCCAGAGGTTGAAGAATTCTTATAAAGACGGGCTCCCTCTTTTCCTTAGTACTCTCCATTTCAGACTCCAGCCTTTGAATTATACGAGTACCTGCAAATGGATTCAGCTCAGCATTTTTTCTTAAATCAATGACTGATGTAACGGATTGGAATTCTGAAACAATCCTGGAGCACTCCGCGCAGGAATTAAGATGGGCTTCAAATTCCTTAATGTCCTTATCTGAAAGCTTATGTTCCTGGTAAGAAAAAAGATTGCTTCGAATGAAAGAGCAGTCCATATTATGTATTGGTTTTTGCATATTCCGAAAAATAATTGACTAATTTCTTTTGAAGGTTCAGTTTGGCCCGGTGAAGAAGTGATTCAACCGATGAAACCGAAAGATTCATAATCTCAGCTATGTCTTTATAAGCTATTTCCTCATATTTATTCAAAACAAATGCTATTCTCTGGTTCTCTGGTAGCGAATTAACGGCCTTGTCCAGGATTTGTCTTTTTTCGTTATCCTCATTTCGGGTATCCAAAGTTGGCGGATCTTTAACAACTGTATTTGTCCTGTCATGAGAAACCTGGATAAACGATTTCACCTGGTTAAAAATGTTTCTTCGTTTTTGTCTTCTCAAATGGTCAAGAGATTTATTCACTGTGATGCGGTAAATCCAGGTGGCCAGCGAAGCGTTCTTTTTATACCGGCTTATTGACCTCAATACTTCAAGAAAAACCTCCTGTGATAGATCCTCAGCATCCTCCATAACAGCTACAAAATAGTATGCAGTTTTAATGACATCTTTCTGATAATGGTCAACAAGGTATTGAATTGCTCTCTTGTCTTGATTGATAAGCCCTTCAACCAATTCCGGTTCAGTCATTCTTTAATGCCTTTGAGGATAAGAAAGGAAGCTGAAATATTTCTTAAATTTAGAAATAATCCGGCTTCCCTGGTCATGAGTTTTCCTGGATTTATTCAGGAATGAGAGTAAACTTTAGTTCACCTGTCCGTGCCGGTGTTGATATCCGTTCCCTCTTCCGCAACAATTTCCACGACCTTGTCCTTGACCGTGCTGATACCCAAATCCTCCTCCGCAGCAATTTCCAGGACCTCTCTGATAGCCCATTCCGCAGCCATTCCCTTTACCTCTTCCAATTCCTCCGCTCCCGCGATTATCGCAAATACCATCTCCGTTTTTATCAACGAAATTTGCTCCCCTGCCTGAATTCACTCTTGCCTGGTAGTTATCACAAACCCCATTTTTATTGGCGTCCACAAATTTCCCCGGGGTGACTTTAGCCGTAGCTTGGGCATCATTTTGCTTTCCTGTTGTGTTCTGAGAGAACCCCTGGTAAGATGCGAAAAGCAGGACGGCCAGTAGTACATTGAGCCTTTTTACAGTTTTCATAATCTTGTTATTTATATGGTTTAAATTCAGTGTTTGTTAATTAGACGAACAGAACTCTGAAAACTTGCGCTCAAAATGATTTTTACATACAGACTGCCTCTTTCGTAAATGTAAAAAATCTTATTTTAGCCTTGCAGATGACGACTCCCAATGGCACTTAGCTGGAACGAAATCAAGGACCGCGCAATCCGTTTTTCCAAGAAGCTACCTTTATTACGATTTTCGGCCAATACAATACAACAGTACCCGTCCGCCTCACCTGATAGAATTATCAAATAAACCCCGCCTATGGCTGCTGATATAAATATAATAATCAAGAATCTCCTTGAATTTTATGATTTTAACAATAAAACTATCATCACTGTCGGCGCGGGGGGAGGACAACTTATTGAATACGGCCGTGTTTCAAAAAAGGTGGTCGCGGTTGACTATGACCGTGATGCTCTCGACAAACTAAAAGTAAATCTGGTGAAATCAGGCCTTGATGATAAATTTGAACTGGTTCATTCTGATTTTAACCTTTCAGTTGTTAAAGGTGATGTTGTGATGTTCGAATTCTGTCTTCATGAGATGGAAGACCCGCTCTCTGCTTTGAAACATGCCTTAACCATGGCGCCTGGTATACTCGTCTTAGATCATTGGCCCGATTCGCAATGGGCATTCTTTGGTGATGAGGATCAGAAAATCATTAAAAGCTGGGAAGCGCTTAACTCATTCCCAGTTAAGAAAATTCAGAAATTCGATACCTTCCAGTTTTTTCATGATTATGAAGAGCTCTATCAAAAAGTGAAACTACAGGGCGAGGTTTCAATAAACAGGATAAAGGGTTTTCAAGACAAAACGAATTTTAAAATTCCAATGTCCTATGGAATTGCTTTGATTTAAGCGTTCCCCGACTTACACGTTTAAATGACAGACTATAATTAAACCAGTACAAAAAAACATACCTTCTGATCTCTGAAAAGGGGATCAGACTTCCCGGCCCTGTCGGGCTTTTACACCGATATTCCAGGAAGACCATGTTTAACAAACCCTTCTAGATTTGCTTTACAGTAAATTTCTCAGGATCAAATCCCTGATGAAAATTCGTATCTCCATCATGAGCTGATACATTTTCTATGCCTGATTCCGATAATGGAAAAATAATGCCAATGGCCGGTAAAACGCATGTGCAAATTTTGAAAATGCAAACAGAAGTACAAGCTCCATTGAAATGATGGTGTGAACCAGGAAAACGAACTGGTTTATGATATTGTTTGCTCCAAAGGCAACTGAAACTTCCAGCCAGAACCCGGTGATCCCGGCAATCCAGAGGAACCAAAGGAAGGTCCAGTCAGCCGGGCTGGTTTCGCTATAGATCAGGGTTACTTTTTTCCATCGGTAATTAATAGCCTGGCTGGTGCCGAAGATCATAAGTATTCCAGCAAGAGTGCCGAGTATCCTGCTGGGATACCAGATGTCGGATGCAGGATCTTTAAGTATGAAATCAAGGCACGTTGCCACCAATAGACCTATGAAACCCCACATGATGGACCAATGCACAAACCAGGGCTGGGTATACCAGGGTTTGCCCCTCCAATGGGAATCTTCCTCGGCATCGCAGTCTTTGTAACGGTCCATGGTACCAGCTTCACTGAGCACCATCCATACTGCTTTGAAAAAGCCGACTGTTGATTTTGCACCTTTTTTTCTGTTGCGGTTGAAACGTATGCTCATTGAAAGAACACCCCATACCATGGAAAGACCTGTGAAGCTGAATATTACAAGACCCATATTATGGATCACTTCATAGGGCAACCAGTTAAATATCCAGCGTGAAAGCTCATGTTCAGGCTTAAGTGTGAACAGGAAGAACCCAAGAAAAACCGCAACCAGCATTGTAACCGCTACAAAGGTAGGCGGGCTCTTGAACATCAGTTTTGTAAGACCCGTCGGTTCATATTCCGATATTGCATACCGCCTCACAGCTGCAAGGTACTGGCCCGGACCGGCTTGTCGAGGACAGGTTTCTGTACAGTCTCCGCAGGAATAGCAAAGCCAGGGTTCCACGCTGCTGAGTATCTCTTTTTGGAGTCCCAGTACTCCCAACCTTACCGTCAGGCGGGGGAAACTGACATTCTTCTCGCTATGGCTGCAAACTGCCGAACAATTGCCGCAGTTGAAGCAGGCATCGAAATCTTTTGCACCGTATTTTTTAAGTTCATCTGCAAAATGTGGATCTATCTTGGTCATTTCGCCTGGTTTTTAAGTTTGTAGAGGAAGTATTCATCATTATCATCAATACCGGCCGATTCTACAATATAATATTTGTTCATTGTCATCAAATGCCAGGTTACAAGTTCCGAAGGCTGTTGTATGCCAGCTGCAATCTGTGGAATTGTTTTTGGTTCTTCCGAAAGGTTTTCCATAATGGATTTCCAGATTTGGGGAAAATCTTTCATACCTCCAGCATCTCCCTCTTGTCCTGATTTCCCTTTTTCTATATTCAGGTCTACCTGTTGGGAAAATCCATCTATCATCCCTTCGATTTCAGCATTGGTATATTGGGCAATGTCAATGGCGTCGGCAGGGCATATTGGGGCACAGATCCCGCAGCCCTTACAAACAGGATCGTTCACCGACGCCACGACTTTGCCGTTAGTTTCAATCTGGAAAATTGCATCGTATTCGCATACTTCCTGGCATTTCCCGCACCAGGTACATGCTTCAGCATCAATACGGGCAACAATGGGCTCAAGCTCCAGCGTGTCTTTGCGTATAATTGCATTGATCTTTGCCGAAGCTGCCATTGCCGACTGCACCGATTCGGTTATATTTTTAGGTCCCTGGCAACTTCCGCCAAGGAACACCCAGTTGATCACCGTTTCAACCGGTCGTAGTTTCGGGTGAATTTCATTAAAAAATTTGTCGTTCCCGATGGGGATTTTAAGTTTGTTGGCAATATCCTGGCTGTCATTACGTGGCACCATGCCGGTGACCAGAACGACCAGGTCGGCATCAAGTTCAAGCTCCCTTTTCTTTGTGAGGGAGTCCTTGATCTTTACATTGACAATATTTTTTCCCTGGACCACTGAAGGGGGTTCTTTCTCCTGGTACATCAGGAAAGTATCTCCTAACCTTGATGACTTTTCGTACAGTATTTCATTTTTTCCATAAGTGCGGATGTCGCGGTACAAATGAAACGCTTTTATTCCCTTGAATTTTTCATGCACCATGATGGAGGAATGGATGGCTGCAGTACAGCAGCTCCTCGAGCAGTATTTATTCTCTCCCTTGGTCTGCCTCATGCCTACACAATAGATGTATGCAATGGTTTTTACAGGTTTACCCTTATATGAAAGACTGCTGTTTGAGGAATCAACCATCTTTTCAAATTCTTTCATGGTGATCACTCTTCCACCTTCGGTGAAACCATATTCTCCCTCCTTGGGGATATAGGATTCATAACCGGTAGTTACAAGGATAGCGCCTGCAGGGAAGCTCATAACTTCACCGGGCGTACCGTTCACTTTTATATCTACCTTGAAATTTCCTATGCTGCCAGTGACTTTATCCACGGTAGCCGAGGTGAACAGGGTGATCTTCGGCAATTTCCGGATCTCTCCAAGAAGTGTATTCACCAGTTCCTGTCCTTTTTGGTTTGTAGGGAATACCGGGCCTTTACCGGCCATTTGTCCGCCTGCAACCGGCTCTTTCTCCACAAGCACCACCTGGTTGCCCATCCTTGCAAGGTCAATAGAGGCCCGCATTCCGGCAAGCCCGGCGCCAATCACGACGACCGACTTTGTGGCTTTAACTTCAATATTTGTGAGAGCTTCGGAACTTGAAACCCTGCGGATTCCTGCCCGGATCAGTCCGGCAGCTTTATAAGATGCCTGGTCCGGATGGTCTGAATGGGCCCATGAGCACTGCTCACGCACGTTCACCTGGACGTAATTATAGGGATTTAACCCCGCGCGTTCAGCCACACCACGGAAGGTGTGCAGGTGAAGTTTGGGAGAACAGGAAGCCACTACTATGCCATCGAGATGCTTCTCCTGTATGTCTTTGATCATTTCCTTCTGGTTGGAATCGGCACAGGCAAACATCACATTTTTTGAAACTGCCACGTTCTCTTCCTGGCCCACTATATCGCGAAGCTGCTCAACATCTACATAATCGGAGATATTACCCCCGCAATGGCAGATGTAAACGCCTATTCTCTGTTTTTTCTGTTTCTCTTCCATTTTTCAATTGTATTTGTACATTGTACATGGTACATTGTACATTCTTTATTGCTGATTCAAATAAGCTGCCACCTCGCTCGCTGCTGCGCCTGCTGATAAAATCGAATCGGGAATATCCATTGGCGCTGCTGAAGTGCCGGCTACAAAAACTCCTTCCACGCTGGTCCTGCTGGGATTCAGCAAGAGGTCGGTCTGTTTGATGTAATTAAACTGGTCAAGAGCAGGGCTACTGTCTTTAAAGGACTTAAGTACTGCATTCTCGGGCATCATGCCTACCGAGAGAACCACCAGGTCATGGTTCATTTCCTTAACCTGTCCGGTCTCCACATCCTCAATCCTCAGAACTACATCTCCCTTGCCGTCTTCCTTGCCTTTGATCCTGGCAACTTTGGCTTTCACCAGGTTAACACCCATTGATTTCGATTGCTGGTAAAATTCCTCGTAACCCTTGCCAAAAGCACGAATGTCCATATAATAGATGGTGATATCCGCCATCGGCAAGGCTCCCATAAGAAGCTGGGCCTGCTTAAGCGAATACATGCAGCATATCTGTGAACAAATAGGGTTATTGGTTGCTGCAACCGAACAGGAACGGAAGTTTTCAAGGCTTGAATCCCTGGAACCTGTGCACAATACATAGGCAATATTTCCCGGTGTTTTCCCGTCACCCGGCCTGAGTACATTATTGTAGGGGCGGGTAGGGGCGATGAGCCGGTCCATCTGCATGGCATCTATTACATTCGGAAGCTGGTTGAACAAATATTGTGGCTTATATGCCGCGTTGAAAAGATTGAAGCCCGATGCAATGATCACAGAGCTTGCATATGCATTTACAATTTCCTTTTTCTGGGAAAAGTCTATTGCATAAGCAGGGCAGGCTGTAACACATTGATGGCATTCACGGCAATTGCTGCAATCGAGGCAGCGGTCGGCGCTCTGGTGAACTTCTTCTTCAGTGAATGTAAATTCAACTTCATTGAAGTCTTTAATTCGTTCTGCAACCGGCCTTACTTTTTCATCCAGTGCAGGTTTCAATTTAATGTCTGGCCTGGCCAGGATTTTCTTTTTGTCCACTGCAGGAAGTTTATCTCCGAACTCGAAATTTTCCAACTCAAGTCCCTGCAGGTATTTGTCCATATAAAAGGCTGCACGTTTTCCCTGTCCGGCTGCTTCAATGATCGTGCTTGACCCGCTTACCGAGTCGCCCCCGGCAAAAAGCCATGGAACAGCTGTTTGCAAGGTATTGGAATCGGTTTTTATCCTGCCGTCCTTTTCCAGTTCAAGTTCTTTACTGAAGGCGGATGTGGTGGGGGAGAGCCCTATGGCTTCAATAACAAAATCAACGTCCTCGGTATATTCCGAGCCTTGTAATTCTATTGGTTTCCTGCGGCCGCTTGCATCCGGTTCACCCAGGGCCATCTTGATAAGGATAACCTGGCTGATCCTGCCATCTGCGCCAGCAAATTTTACAGGGTTCCGGAGCAATTCAAAATGTATTCCTTCTTCTTCAGCTTCATGAATTTCGTCTTTCCAGGCAGGCATTTCTTCCCGGCTGCGGCGGTATATGATTGAGACTATTGATGCTCCCAGCCTCAGCGCGGTGCGGGCCGAATCCATGGCGGTGTTTCCTCCACCGATAACCATCACCTTTTTGCCTGTAAGATCGGTCTTTAACCTAATCTTCGATTCCCTTAAGAAATCAAGACAGGAAACAACCCCTTTAAGATCTGAGCCGGGGATGTTCATCTTGCTGGTTTTATGCGTTCCAACTGCAACAAACACTGCATCATAGTTCTGTTCTTTGATCTTGTGCAGGCTGCCTACAGGATGGTTGCATTCTATTTCAACACCTAAGGAGGTGATGTTTTCAATATCGCGGTCCACAACGGTGTTTGGAAGACGGTAAGCCGGAAGGGTAAGTTTTAACATGCCACCGGCTTCAGGGGCTGCTTCAAAAATCTTCACTTTATGGCCGGCCAATGCCAGGTGGTAAGCTGCGGTGAGGCCTGCAGGACCTGAACCCACTATGGCAATTTTCTTGCCGCTGTTCTTTTCGATAAGTCTTGGGGGAGATTCGGGGTATTTTAAATAAAAATCTTCTGCAAAAAATCTTTTTATCCTGCGGATGTCGACCGTGGCTTCGAGACTGGCGCGGGTGCATTCCCCCTGGCAGGGTGAATAACAGGCCCGTCCCAGGCTTCCGGGAATAGGAATGTCTTCCATGTGCAGATGCATTGCCTCTTCGTACTGACCATTGCGCACCAGCGAAATATACCCATATGGTTTTACTCCACCAGGGCAGGCTGCGATACACGGAGCCGATGTGTCCTGCCGCTCAATAACAGCAATCCTTGGATTAGCAAGGCTGAAGGGTATATAAGCCACTTTACGGCCTGCAAGATGGGCATTGTATTCATCGGAACGAACTTCAGGGCATGCCATTTCACATTCCTGGCAGCCGGTGCAGGCTTCAGGCTTCACATACCTGGGATTTTTATTGATCTCAAGATGAAAGCCTTTTTCATTCCGTTTTATACTGTCAATTTCGGAATTCAATAACAAGGTAATGTTTGAATGCCTTGCCGTTTCCGACATTTTCGGTGTAGTGATACATGCTGCACAGTCCAGGGTCGGAAATACCTTGCTCAGCTGTATCATCTTGCCTCCAATGGATAAACCTTTCTCGACAAGCAATACTTTATAATCCATGTTGGCAAGGGATAAAGCTGCTTCCTGCCCTGCAATGCCACCCCCGATGACCATTACATCGTACTTTTTTTCTTCTGTTCTCATGAAAGTTCAGCTAAGATTTTTGTAAAATTGGCCATATGGCTGGCAAAGGGTTCTGCACATACCGAACAGATAGCCGCCATCCTGATCCGTTTTGGGCTTATTCCTTTTTCAGTCATTTGCTTCTGGCATTCTTCTATGATCTTATTGGTAAACTCAGGGCAACGTGAACTGTAAGAGCATTCATGTCCGTCGGCAGCGATGAACACACCGTCGAAGCCCTGTTCAAATGCACGCATGACCCAGCGGGGCTTGATACCCGATGAACATGGGAGACTTATTGTGTATACCGTTGGCGAATAATGGATTTTCCTTAACCCGGCCTGGTCAATTCCGGGATCGGAGATCTTATCGGTAGAGAATACCAGGATCCTGGGCGATTTTTTTGTTTCCATGTTTGTCTTGATTAGGTAAACCTGTCCCCGGAAGACCTTTGATCGGTCTTCAAATCAGTGTGTTGAATCGTAAGTGTAGTCGGAATGGTTCTTCCGGGGCTGTGGTTTAAGCTTTCTTCAAAAATAACCGTGTATAGCTGTCTTCTTCAACAATTCCCAAAAATTCATGGGTCATTTTATTACACCATTTAGGAATGTCATTCTTGGTTCCTTCATCCGAAGAGTAGATCTCCATGATTTCTCCTGATTCAATCTCTCCTATGGCTTTCTTTGCAGCTAATAATGGGCCCGGACAAGCAGTTCCGCGGGCATCAACGATTGTGTTCGATTTGATTTTTTTGAGTTCTTCTGTGCTCATTGTATTATCTCCTGTTTGTTAATTATATGAATAATTGAATTTTACTTTCTGCTGCATCGGTGAGGAAGGTGGCTACTCCGCAAATGGTCATGTTTGGATAATCAATCATCTCTTCCTTTTTAAATCCCATCAGGTTCATCGACATTTCGCAAATATTGATTTCAATGCCTAATTCGCCGGCTGTCTTCAGCATCTCTTCGATGGATGCTACCTTGTGTTTCTTCATAATCCCTTTGATCATGGCGGTACCCATACCCCCCATGTTCATGTTTGAAAGTTTCAGTTTGGGACTTCCTTTCGGAAGCATCATGCCAAACATTTTTTCGATGAAGTTTTTGCCTTTCCCGGTTTTTGCCGGGTCACGCAAGGCTGAGATTGCCCAGAAAGTAAAGAAAAGTTTCACCTTCATGTCAAATGCGGCTGCCCCTGTAGCGATAATCATAGCAGCAAGGATCTTGTCCATGTCGCCTGAGAAGACGACCATGGAAAGCTGGTCTTTAGTGCCTTCTTTGAGTTGGTTTACTTGCTTTTTTAAATCAGCGATCTGATTCTCGAGTTCTGTGCCCATAGAATTTTTGTTAGATGTAAAAATGTAGATAAATAGATGTGTACAAAGGTAAAAGCCGGCCTAATATTAAAGCGCTTAAATCTCAGTAAATATATCTCAGGTTCGTGTGATATATATCACACGAACCTGAGGATTGAGTATATAATGGTCTATTTCCTTATTGAGGCAATCTCTGTTATTGCATTCACCGCTGCATCGATATGTTCCACGGTATTGAAAGGCCCGATGCTTAATCTAACGGTGCCGTGGATCTTGTCGGTTCCTAAGACTTCATGAACGAGTGGAGCGCACTGCAGGCCGGTGCGGCAGGCAATGTTGTAGTCCACGTCGAGCATGGTGCCTACATCACCCGAATCAAATCCTTTAATGTTCAGGCTTAAAACTGGATTTTTATGTATACTATTTTGAGCGCAATAGGTGGTTACATTATCCAGCCTTTGCACACCTTTTCTAAGTCGGTCCCAGAGCATGATTTCCTGGTTATGCAGGTTATCGATTCCCCGCTCAATTATCCATTTCACACCTGCATTCAGTCCTGCAATTCCAACCAGGTTGAGAGTCCCGCATTCAAGATGATAAGGATATTCCTCCAGGTGGGTTCTTTGTGCTGAGCGAACCCCGGTACCTCCAAAGCGTGTAAGCTTCACCGGAACACCATCCATCACGTAAGAACCGCCTATGCCAGTTGGCCCCATGAGACATTTATGACCGGTGAAGACAAACACGTCAATATTCATTTTTTTCATATCGATTGGAACTGCCCCTGCACTCTGGCTGCCATCAACGACTAAGTAAATACCTGCTTCCTTGCATATTCTTCCTATTTCTTCGACAGGCTGGATGGTCCCTATGACATTTGAACAATGATTTATTACTGCAAATTTTGTGTTACTGCGGATGGCTTTACGTATATCCTCAGGGTCTACGTAACCTTGTGAATCAAATGACACATGGGTAACCTCAATTCGATTATCCTGTTCAAGATGATATAATGGTCTTAGAACAGAATTATGTTCCAGCTTTGTTGTAATCACATGATCGCCCTGCTCAGCCAGCCCCTGTATGATCATATTAAGAGAGTCACTGGCATTGTAACTGAATGTTAAGCGGTTGTAATCGCCTCCGTTAAAGAGTTCTGTGAGCATTTTGCGGGTTGCCATGATCACTTCTTCCGTCTCAAGGGCTGCATCAAAACCTGAACGCCCTGGATTCACGCCATGTTCACGATAAAAGTCACACATGAAGGTATATACCACTTCGGGCTTGGGAAAGGTTGTGGCAGAATTGTCGAAATAGATCAGTTTGCTCATAGAATAATTATAAGATGATGGCGTCAGCAACGAGCTCTGCCATTGTTTTTACCTGTAAATTCAGTTTAAATGAAAAATTGATCTGGGTTAACTGGTCCACGCAGTTATGGCAGGGTGATACGACGATCTTAGCTCCGGTTTTCCTTATTTGATCTGCTTTAACTTCAGCAGTCTTCATCCTGCGTTCATTGTATTCACTCATGGCAAGTTGTCCACCCCCTCCACCGCAACAATAGTTGTCGATCCCATGGGGTGTCATTTCCCTGAAATCTTCTATAAATTCATTCAGAATATATCTTTGTTCCATGCATATTCCACCACTTCTTACAAGGTTGCAAGGGTCATGCAGGGTAACAGCTTCTTTGAATTTTTCCTTATCCAGCTTGATCTTCCCCTCACGGAGGTAATCTGCAATAATTTCTACGGATGTTTTTACTTTGAAAGGAAACGCTTGCTTTAGATAATTAGGGGATTCCCACCTAAGGGCTCTTGATCCGTGCCCACATTCGGCAAGTACCAATGTCGATGTGCCCAGTTTGTCCATCTCATCCCACATCCGTTTTGCAATAAGCCGGGCTTCATCCATATTCCCTGAGAAGTAGGCATAGTTGGTGATGTCATACATATTGGATGAAAGAGTCCAGCTTTCACCGGCTGCATAAAAGATCTTTGCCATGGCCGAAATGGAAAGCGGGAAAAACTTGGGCTCTCTTGGATTAAGAGTGTACATCACTTTCTTCCCTTTCACATCAATTGGGATTTGAGCTTCTTTTGTATTTAGTTCATCGGCCAATTCATCTTCCATCCATTTAATCGTATCCACAAATTCCTGGGTGGGGATACCCATATTATTGCCGGTTTCAACGGCTGCTTTTACAGTCGACTGAAGGGAAGCGGGAACCATTCCCATTTCAGAAAGTAAGGTCCGGCCCATCTTTACCAGGTAGGCTATATCGACTCCTATGGAACAATGCATGGTGCACCTGCCGCACATAGTGCAGGCACCGAAAAGCAAATCCACCATTTCATTTGCTGTATCTTCATTGAGATCCCTTGCACTCACCAGTGCAGGCATGTACTTTCCTGCGAATGTATAGTACCTGCGGTAAACGGAAGCAACAAGATCGACTTTTCGTGCCGGGGTAAAGCGGTCATCGCCGGTGGCTTTGTAATAAATACAACTTTCGGCGCATAATCCGCAGTGAACACAGCTGTTAAGGTGGGTGATGAGTTTTGCGCCTCCCCCGTTTTCAAAAACTTTAAGCCCTTTATCAATGACAGTTTTTTCCATGGCTCAGGTTTTTTGGTTTTTAAAGGGAGGCCATACGCCTCTCCGGCCATAGAAAATCCCAAGTTGCCATCTTGCCGCGAAGAAGTACAACAGGTGTTTTAATTTCCCAAGCGGGATATATAATAATAGCAGCCCTGCTGCCAGAAAAAGCCAGGGAGTGAATATGTTACTAACAACCAGTGCAAGCCCCATCAGGATCTGAAAAGCAGTAACCAGGATATTTGAGATATAATCATCAGGGTTTGAAAGTTCTCTCAGCCCTTTTTTTATCATTCTTTTAACCAGGATACCAATACCGCAAAGAGCTGACACCAGCAGGAATGAGGCAAGACCCCATGACAGGGCAGGAGGGAAGATCACATCCGCCAGCATGAAAAAAATAAGAAAAACCGAAAGAAATGTTCCCAGGTGATAGATAATCCCAGCTGTATATGTCGGAAGATGCAGAAAGGCGGATTCCTTTTTTACAGGGCTCATGGCCCCCGTGAAGGAGTATTGGATTCCTGAGGGAATGCTCCCCGATGGAGGTGCATAATCAGGAGTATTTCCTGATTTTAAAAGAAATATAAGGTGATAAGTAAGATTAGCCAGGCAAATCAGCAAGGAAATCAGGAAAAACAAGGTATACCAGGTCATGTTCCTTATGGTTTACACACAACCATCGGGTTTAGGCAGGCCTGCGACCCGGCAGGCACCTCTTGCAGGTCCTAATGGAAAAAGCTCATAAATCTCGCGGAGTTTAAGTCCGGTTTCCTGGCATAATACCCTGACCATGGGTGCCATTGCTTTCTCCTCCCAGGTACGGCGGATCAGCTTGACCACTGCCCAATGTTTCTCATTCATTTCGGTTATTCCGTCGTAACGGGCAAAAGTCTTTGCCACCTCCTCATTCCACAGCTCCGGTGTGGTAAGAAAACCATCACCATCAACCGTAAAAGCTTTTCCTTCTATTTCAAGTGTTGCCATATTTTATTATTGTAGAGTTAACCATGCATTAATATCCTGGCCTCCGCGCTGTTCTCTGATCAGCCGGAATTCATTAGTATGTTTGTTGTAAGTATAATCATTGCTCCATTCTTTGTGGTTTTTTGAAATCTGACGTAATGCATCAGCAATATAAACCACTTCCTGGTCTGTCATAGTGGGATGCAGGGAAAGCCTCACCCAACCTGGTTTTTCAGACAGATCACCACTGGAAATACTGTTCGTTATTTTCTGAGATTTTTCATAGCTCACATCCAGGAGATAATGCCCATAGGTTCCGGCACACGCACATCCACCCCTGACTTGTATCCCGAAGCGATCGCTTAAGAAGGAAACTACCAGGTTATAATGAATCGAATCAATATAAAATGAAATCACTCCAAGCCTGTCGGTGACATTATCGGCAAGGATATGAAGACCTTTTACAGAAGCCAGTTCCAGGAAAGCAAGATTCAGCAAATGTTTTTCCTGTTCATGAATATTGGCAACCCCCATTTTTGTTTTAAGATCCATGCTGAGGGCAGCCCTTATTGCCTGCAGGAATCCAGGAGTTCCACCGTCTTCCCTTAATTCTATATCATCAATGAATTTATACTCACCCCAGGGATTGGTCCAGTCAACTGTTCCTCCACCTGGTTGATCGGGGACTTTGTTGTTGTATAAGTCGGAATTGAAAATTAAAACTCCGGAAGAACCAGGCCCTCCAAGAAATTTATGCGGTGAAAAATACACGGCATCAAGGTCCTGCATTGGATCACCGGGATGCATATTGATTCCTTCATAGGGAGCTGAAGCAGCGTAATCGACGAACACTTTTCCGCCGTATTTATGCATTAATGCAGCCATTTCATGAATTGGCGTTCGTACACCGGTCACATTAGAACAGGCTGTGAAAGAGCCAATTAGCTTTCTGTCTTTGTTGTATAATTTCAATGCATCCTCAAGGTGGTTGAGGTCAAATAAAAGATCCTTTCCTGGCTTGATCACTACCACATCAGCAACTGTCTCGTACCATGATGTTTGATTTGAGTGATGTTCCATATGTGTGATGAAAACAACTGGTCTCTCGATTTCTTTCAGGCATTTCTCATCAGAAAATGAACCGAATGGTTTCAACCCCAGGAGCCTTTGGAACTTTACCACTGCACCAGTCATACCGAAACCCGTAGTGATTATCACATCGTTTGGTCCGGCATTGACATGTTTCTTGATATTTTGATGTGCCTTGCGGTATGCAAGGGTCATAAGTTTACCGTTTTCGCTGGTCTCGGTATGAGTATTGCCAACAAAAGGACCGATCAGGTTAGTAATAATATTTTCGATGGGCCAGTATAAACGTCCGCTGGCTATCCAGTCGGCGTAAACCATCTTTTGCAGACCATACTGGGTAACGTACCTATGCTCGTTACCAATGGTATTACTTCGAAATGGTTTAAAATAGGATTCCAGGTTCATATTAAGGGTATATCATCACGGACAACAACAATTGTCTGCTGTTTTTCCGACCTCATGTTCAAGGTAATTCATGATGACGTTAGTGATGATACTATCGTGGCTGGCAATGACTGAAATATTCCTTTTCTCAAGAATTGATTTTGAAACATCAGTTATTTTGCCCGTAAGAACCGCAGTGCAATCTTTTAACAGGTCAAAAACATTTCCGGCTGTTGAATTTCTCCCCGGTTTGCTCCCTATCATCTCTTCTTTAATAACTTTACCTAACTCAATATTCATTACGAGAAACCCCTTTGCATCCTCGAAGGAAGATGCCATAAATAATCCGTCATTGGTTGGAATAGCTGCTTTCATAGATAATGTCTTTACTCAGATTCCCGCTTTTTATTCAAATCAACGGCACTCTGAAATCATGCGGTCAAAATTACCAATACCATGTGCAGTTTGAGAATAAGTGGAGGTGATACTGATTACGAATAGATGAGCATTTAGCAGTATAAATAAGTGATCATACACATATGTATATTTGTTCAAAAACATATAAAGATGTGATAATAGTCACATGATTGCAGTGAAAATATCCGCAACTTTGTGGGCAAAATGTTAACCAACTTATCTTCTTACCGATGTTCCCAGACCCACTACCATATAAAACCCATTGTCGGGATTGCAAAGAAAAATCCTGTGCTGCAGCAGTCCTCGCTCCAGGTGAGCTAGACCAGGTTAATGAAAACAGCAGGGAGGCTGAGTTTAGAAAAGGTGATATTATTATTCATGAAGGTTCGCTCAACTCTAATATTATTTACCTTAAATCTGGTTTAGTAAAGGAGTATGTAAAGGCTTCCAACGAAAAAGAACAAATATTGCAGATCGTAAAAAAATACAGTTATCTGGGGTTGCCATCACTTTTTGGTGACAGGGTCAACCATTATTCCTATGCTGCCCTTGAGGATATCAAAGTCTGTTACATTGACATAGCAATGTTTAAAAAACTGATCAAAGAAAACGGCGAGTTTGCTTATGAAATACTTGTTTCCGTTTCACGCGACAGCCTGAATAATTTCCATAGGTTCATGAGCCAGTCGCAAAAAAAGACTTATGGAAAAGTTGCCGATGCAATGCTTTATTTTTCCCGGATAATATATGAGAATCTGGAGTTTGAGATCCCATTCACAAGGCAGGAACTGGCCGATTTGATAGGGATATCAAGAGAAAGTGCAACCAGGGTACTGCTGAAGCTAAAAGAAGACGGTATACTTTCATTGGACGAAAGAATGGTTAAAATCAAAGACCTGGAAATCCTTCAACAGATCAGCCGGAACGGGTAGAAACTTCCCACTATATCAAAGCTTTCATCTCTCCAGTTTTGTTTGATACCCGACTGGGAATGGTTATACAACTGCAAGGCCTGAGAGTCTTCAGTGGTGGGTATTCAATTACCTGGTTTCAGTGAGTGTAAATCTTCGAATTATCTCTGTAGCCCGAAGCGGTGTTCTTATACCAGTCGGTAAAAGACGCTCCGCTGCTCTGGGCCCATTCAACAAAATGAAGATAAGCAGTGTTCACAGGGCTTCTTTCGGTCGGATAGGAAAACTTTTCGGCCAGATTGAAAGCCCAGGGAAGGTTGTTTGCAGTTTTATAATATCTTCCTGTTGCAGGGTTACTGTTATCATCCCCGGTCCCGAAATCAGCAAGATTCGCTTTGGCTGTTGGCGCCTTATCCTGAAGATGAACTTCACGGCTCCTTACCTGGTTCACATAAATGAACGGATTGTATGGGGGAGTTCCTATGGTCGCCACAGTTACGGGTTCGGTAAGAGTTATGTCAAGGTTGATCACATCAGGAGTCACATAAGGACAGCCGATGGTAGTATTAGAGCCGACCCCGCAGCCCGGGTCTGCTGGAGGAAGTCTGTCATAGGCATCATCATACACAATAATGACAGCATTAGTCTGGCCGGCCTCGGTATTATTCTGGTTCAAAGTGATAGCGCCATGTCGCAGTGATGTTCCTGTTACACTGGCAACTTTGTTCCATGGAATCGGCAGCATAATACCAAAACCGTTATGATAATAAGCGCCCATGGCTTCAGTTGTTAAAATTGCCTTGATTTCGACCACTTTATTCAGATTATTCGTGATCTGGTCGAAACGGTAACTGATTACAAGGTCATTCAGGTCATAATCACCTTTTGAAGGCCAAAGGTCCTCAAAGGCGAGAGAGCCGAAACCTGTGCTGCTGGGATAATAATTATGAAAACTTTTTGTTGCATCATCAGGAAAATCATCGTCCAGGTCACAAACGCCATCATGGTCACGATCGGGTCGTGTATTGTCGCAGTTCGGCATGTTATCGGTATTGACGCCTGAGACCGGTGTGGCGGTCACAGAAAACACGTTATCATTGAAATCAGAGTCAGACCCTTCATCCCGCTTCCAGTCTTCCCAGGAAAATAAAATCTCGTGACGTCCGGGATCCCTCAACAAAATCGTATGGCGTTTGAGGCTGGGGTTCGTTTCAGGGTTAAGGTTATCGATCGAATAGAATATCCACTGGCCGGTGGTAATCGTTGAACCATTCCAGCCATTTGCAAAGATGACCCAGCCAAGCGACCTGCCTGCAGGATACCTGCCCAGATATACTTTATTCCCGGAAGCCAGTCCTCCGTTATTACCGGTCAACGCCACATTGGGCCAGATCACCTTGATCGAATCGATCTGGCTGGCCGATGTGGGTGGATTATTTGTCGGATAGGAAAAAAAGCCCACAATATTGTGAAATCCGCAGTATGAACTTATATAGGTAATCCATACGTCGCATTGTTCCTGCAGGGGCAGGTTAGTCTCATTGGAACTGGTCAGGTACTGCGGATGATGATTGGCTACATTCTGAGCTTCTGGAAGGGAAGCATTGATGTCGTTCAGCAGCGAACCAGGGATAACATCATTGGTACCCATAAGATAATTGGGACAGCCAAGCGATGTATATGTACCCAGAACCCACACTTTCGGAATACCGGTAGGGATCAGGCTTTGAGAGGATTTCATGTTGACAGGATTTGGAGTCTTGCCTCCAAAGGAAACGACGACCGAGTTCGAGGTAACCGGAACGGTCTTTTGATATAGCAAACCAACATATTTATTGGTGACTGTAAGCTCTGTGAGATAGGTTGGAACAGGCCTTGTAAATGAAAGAACCCCGTCTGAACCGGTAACGCCGGTGTACAGTAAAATACCGCCTTCTTCAGGACTTTTGGTATAAACATCAAACCTTACTGCATTCAACGGCTGGTCGGCATTATCCAGGGCTGTTATCTGGAAATTCACATCCCTGGCTGTAGCCCAGTCAAAATTTGCAGGGAAAGGAATCTGATCGATCGGTTTTGGTGAAGAATCGTCTGTACTGCTGCTTTTGTGACAGGCAGACAGGAAAATGACCATCAGGATAATTCCCGGGATCAAAACATTCATTATTGTAAATCGTTTGTTTGACAAGGTTTTCATTGCGGATGATTTTGGTAGGCAAATATATGGTACTTATGATGGTAGAAAAATCAATACTTGGTAAAAGTTATGAGTAAGTTAGTATCTGTCGCAAATAAAGACCGAATCGAAACTTAGAAGAATAAGTACATCAGATAAATTATTTCAGGCCAACGGGACAGTGAAGGTAAAACTGCTGCCCTTGCCTGCTTCGCTTTCGACCCAGATAATACCCTTGTGTTTCTCAACAAATTCTTTGCAAAGTATAAGTCCCAGCCCTGTGCCACCTTCCATGGCAGTTCCTTTTTGACGATAACCCGAATCAATACGGAAGAGCAAACCAAGATCTTCCTCCTTTATCCCGACCCCTTCATCGGTCACCCTGATGCCGATAAAGCCCGGGGGCACCTTGTTGGCGGATGCAGTGGCCAGGGTATTTATCCGGATGGTTTTATTTTCCCCTGAGAATTTAACCGCGTTTGAAACCAGGTTACGGATTATGGTGCGTAACATGTTCTGGTCGGCATGAACCATGGTGTTGTCGGGGATTTGAATGCTGACTTGCTGGTGTTTTTTTTCAAAGATTAATTTATGGGCATTGATAATTTCAAAACTCAACAATCCAATATCAACATCTTCCTGATTAAACTCACTTCTCCCCAATTGCACCCTTGACCATTCCAGTAAATTCTCAAGCAATTTAAAGACGTTAAGCAGCCCGTCATTAATCCTTTTGATGAACCTCTTATGTTCCTCAGGAGTGAAGGAATCATATTCATCCTGAAGTAATTTTGAAAATCCAAGAATTGAATTGAAAGGGCTTTTTAAATCATGGGCAATGATGGGAAAAAAAGTATTCTTGTTTGCATTGAGCTCACGCAGTTTTGCTTCCGAATCCCTGATCTGCAGTTCTATGAGATTCCGCTTTGAAGACTCAAGTTCCAGCTCATCCAGCATCTCATTCAGGGACAGGGCAATTGCCCCAATCTTATCATTAGAAAGAAAAGGCACACGGCTCGTGGCGTCCCCGTTTGAACGGCGAATCATAGCGTGAATAATAGTATCAGCCGGGTGCAGAATAACACGGCTTATGATAAGGAAGATGATTAGCGCCACGATAGAAGTTGAAAGCAATAATCCCAAAGTCATCCATAAAATTGATGCTGATAATTCTTTACGTAACGACTCTATATTGAGTTCAACAAAAACACCGCCGTTTTCGGCCTTCATCCCTGAAGATCCCGTCCGTTGCACTTGCAGGGAAGTAATAATAATAATCGATTTACTGGTTTTCTTCTCAAAGCGATAAATTTTCCTTGAATTTGCTGCCACTGACAGAAATGGCATCTCAGGAAGATCCCTGATCGCTGAAATATTTTTATTGATCCATTGTATCCGGGATGAGGCAAACAC
>JAPLDL010000010.1 GCA_026391735.1 Bacteroidota bacterium
GGGAATGTTTCTGAAAAACCCCCAGGTCGAGCAGCAGCATGAGTAAAATAAAGACCAGAAAAGAGGAGAAAAAAATGAGCTCGTTAAGGTTTAATGACATAGTGGTTCAGCATGTGTTGATGATGTATCAAATTTACGGAAAATTCTTACTTTTGCAAGTCTCTGATTACTTTATCTAAACCCGATTGACATGAACGAAGCGGTAGTCCTGAATCCCAATCCACTCATCAGTTTCCTCGACAAGCCATCCGAAGAATTTACAAAAAGCGACCTCATCAGGTTTATCGAAGCCAAGGGCGTAGGCATGCTGAATTTTCGCTATGCAGGCGGCGACGGCCGTTTGAAGACCCTGAACTTCATGATCAAAAGTCGCAAGCACCTAGATAGCATCCTCAGCGCCGGGGAGCGTGTCGACGGCTCCAGCCTCTTCCCGCATTATGTAGAGGCAGGATCTTCTGATCTATATGTAATTCCCCGTTACAGAACAGCTTTTGTGAACCCGTTTTCGCAGTTTCCGGCTATTGATATTATGTGTTCCTATTATGATAAGGACGGACTGCCCTTTGCCAATTCGCCCGAGTATATTTTGCGCAAGTCGCATGAAGCCCTGAAAAAGGAAACGGGCCTGGCGTTTGAGGTCATGGGGGAGCTTGAATATTACGTAATTTCCGAGAAAAACACCCTCTTCGAAGCGGCCGACCAGAAAGGCTACCATGAATCGGCACCGTTCTGCAAATGGGAAAACCTCAGGCTTGAAGCCATGAGGGCCATAGCAAATTGCGGGGGCTATATCAAATACGGGCATTCCGAAGTAGGGAATTTCACCGAAACCGGGTTGAGCTTCGAACAGAATGAAATTGAATTTATTCCCGTTAAACTGGAAGATGCCGCTGAACAGATCCTTATTGCGAAATGGATCATCAGGTCACTGGCCTATAAATACGGAGTCACAGTTACTTTTGCGCCCAAGATCACTTCGGGCAAGGCAGGGAGCGGATTGCATGTGCATACCCGCCTGATGAAAAACGATAAAAGCCAGATGCTCGATGACGGAAAGCTGTCCGATACCGCCCGCCGGGCTATTGCCGGGTACCTCGACCTTTCGCAGTCCCTCACCGCCTTCGGAAATACCATCCCCACCTCCTATTTCAGGCTGGTACCCCACCAGGAAGCTCCTACCAACATCTGCTGGGGCGACCGCAACCGTTCGGTACTGGTGAGAGTACCCCTTGGCTGGGGCAGTAAGCACGACATGATCACCGATGCCAACCCGTTTGAAAAAGATACTCAGAAAGGTTTTGGCAGCAGGCAAACCGTTGAATTCAGGTGTCCCGACGGGTCTGCGGATATCTACCTCCTGTTCGCAGGGCTTACAGTCGCTGCAAGGCATGGCCTGAAGATGAAGGATGCGCTGGAATATGCCGAAAAGACTTATGTCGACATCAATATTTTTGATGAGAAGAACAAACAAAGAGTGAAAGACCTTCAGCACCTTCCCGATTCCTGCTGGAAAAGCGCCGGCATTTTGCAGAAACAAAGGGCGATCTACGAAAAAGACGGGGTATTCCCTCCCCTTGTGATCGACGGTATCATCAAGAAGCTCCGCAGCTATAATGATGAGTTCCTGCGTGAATCTATCAAGGATAATGAGAAAGAGATACTGAAGCTGGTGAATACCTTCCTGCATTGCGGGTAGACGGTCGCTCCTTGAAGCCAAGGCCGCTCATGTAAGTTGCTTCGCTTTCAATACCAAGGCGACTTTTGCGATATATTTCGCTACTCACAGCCAAGGCAGCTTGTGTGAGATGCTTCGCTATAGACTCAGCAAATCAAACGCCAAAATGTCGCTTAAACCTTAGCGATAACGGCCATTTTGTCAGTATGCGCGCTGGTTTTCATGTTGGCATAAAAATTGAACATCCCTCATCAGCAAATATAAAAACAACATAAAAAAAGGAGGTACACCATGACACTTATCAGATGGCATCAGAGAAACCCCTTAGGGGATATGATGAGTAACTTTTTTGAAAACGAGCTGGGTGATTTTTTCGGAAAACGTATCACCGATCCGGCTGCAAACATCGTTGAGCAGAACGAATCGTTCCTGCTGGAGATCGCTGCTCCCGGAATGAAAAAAGATGATTTCAAGATCCACCTTGAAAACAGCGTTCTCACAATTTCCGCAGAAATTGAAGATGAAAAGAAAGAAGAAGGCAAGAACTACACCCGCAAGGAATTTTACTATGGTTCTTTCAGCCGCTCCTTCACCCTGCCAAAGACAATTGATCTTGACGCTATTAAAGCTGATTACCAGGAAGGCGTTCTTAAAGTTATCATGCCGAAGCGCGAAGAAGCAAAGCTGGAAACAAAGAAGGAGATAAAAATCTCCTAACCGGAAACCAGGTGCTGGGAGCCGGGAATCGAAAATCGGGAGCCGGCTCCCGATTTTCGTACCTTTGTCCTCCTGATGAAAGCCCCCTCCCAAAATCAACGAGCTCATGTAGCCTTACTGGCTACCGCCTTTATCTGGGGACTCAATTATACTATTTCCAAATACCTTTTAACGGGGATCTTCAGCCCTCTCCAGCTGATATTCCTTCGCCTGCTCGGAGGGATGATCTGCTTTTATATTTTTCAAAAACTGTTTGTGCATGAAAAGGTTGCACGCAAAGACCTGATCATGCTGGCTTTTCTCGGGATCATAGGGTTCGGACTGAATCAAACCTTGTTTTATGCCGGGCTCGCATTCACTTCCCCGGTGGATGCCTCAATACTTCATGTGATCAACCCGATCCTTGTCCTGATCTTTTCGAGCCTGCTCATTGGCGAAAAGGTAACTATCAGGAAAACTGGAGGTATTGCCCTTGGAAGTAGCGGTGCCCTGCTGCTTATTTTTTACAGCAGCGGACTTAGCTTCAGCGGGAACCATGCCCTCGGAAACCTGATGATCATCCTGAACATGATTTGTTACGCTCTATACCTGGTACTTGTAAAACCCCTCACTGCAAAATACAAAACAGCTACTATACTCAAGTGGGTCTCCCTTTTCGGTTTCATTTTCATCATCCCGTTCTCTATCAAACCTGCCTTGCAGATCAATTTTTCTGCTATTTCTTTAACCGATTGGCTTTGGGTGCTTTATGTTATCCTGATTAATACTTTCGTAGCGTATTTCCTGGTAAATTATGCCCTGGAAAGGGTCATGCCCAGTGTCGTAAGCTATTATACTTACCTGCAGCCGTTTATTGCCGCCGCAGCTTCGGTTACGGTTGGAAGCGGGACGATCACCTGGACCAAAATCCTGGCCGCACTATTGATATTCAGCGGAGTAGCCCTGGTTAACAGCGGTTCGAAAAAAGAAAAATTAAAGGAGGTGACGGAAGGGGGTGAGTAACCACTCAAAGAACTTTTCTATCCAGGATCTTCTTCTCCATACTTCATAGATAAATGGTTCCGACGACTTTAATGTTTCATTGACATGGTTTTGCAACTGCTCAATAATGCTTTGCTCACTTCCGATCAGCGCAACCTCATACTGAAAGCGGAAACTGCGGTAATCAAAATTGGCCGAAGAGATTGAAAACAGCGAATCATCAACCATCAGCATTTTCGCATGCAGGTTGTAAGGCCCGTAAAAGAAGATTTTAACATTACTCCTGTCAAGCAATCCAAGGTACTTATTCCGCAATATATCGATCATCCTTACATCTGAATTCTTAGGCATGATGATCTTCACGTCAACCTTTCTCCTGCTTGCATCCATTAAAGCTTTCCTCAGATTATAACCTGGAAGGAAATAGGGTGTTTCGATGACCACCGATTTCTTCGCCTGTTTGATCATTTGGGCATATTTCTTGCGAATCCTCTGTAATGGCAGGGAAGGCACATCCCTGATGATCTCGAAATCACCATGGAAAATGGTTCTGGTGAAAGTCAGCTTGTTGGAAATGATATAAGGGTTGAATGCCTCGAATGTTTCAGTAAAAACTTTCTTAAGCGCAAGTGCCAGGTCTCCTTCGGCCCTCAGCGCAAGCTCCCTCCAGTTAAGGTTGTATCCTGTAATGTTGGCCGAACCAAGGTAACAGACGGCATCGTCAATGATAAGTATCTTCCGGTGGTCGCGACGGTGGCCCCGGGTAAACAGGTCGGAATTGATCTTGATCTTTTCGAAAAACTTCACCTCCCCTTTATACCGGATCAGTTCGGTAAAGAAATCCTCGCTCACAGGCCCTTTGCCCCATGAATCGATGAGAATGCGGATTTTAACACCTTCCCTGGCTTTTTTTGTAAGGGCATCACGAAAGCGTTCACCCATATGGTCGTTGGCGAATTTATAGGTCTCCAGAAGGATATATTCCTTCGCCTCCGCTATATCATTCAGCATCAGGTTATAAAGCTGGAAAGTATCGTCGATGAGCCGGTACTGCATCAGACAAAGATACAAGATATCTGATATCTGATATCTGATATCTGATATCTGACATCTGACATCCGCCATCTGACATCCGATATCAGATATCAGATGTCAGATGGCAGATGGCAGATTTCCGGCTTTTCTTATCTTTACCAGCATAAATCCAAGCATCATGATCAAATCGATGACCGGGTACGGTAAAGCTATTGCAGAGTTCGGAGACCGGAAACTGAGCATAGAAGTGAAAAGCCTGAACAGCAAGCAACTTGACCTGGCACTCAGGCTCCCTGCTATGTTCCGCGAAAAGGAAGCCGAAGTGAGAAACCTTATCTCCCAGAAACTTGAACGCGGCAAAGTGGACCTTCTCATCGCCACTGAGCTTACCGGGGAAACCTCCGGCATATCCATCAACCATGAACTGGCGAAAAAGTATCATTCCTCACTTAAATCGCTGCAGCTTGAACTCAAAGAAGATTGTCCAGACGGGCTTCTTCCCCTGATCCTGAAAATGCCCGATGTAATCCAGTCGGCCAAAGATGAACTGAATGAAAATGATTGGCTGCTGGTCCGCACAGGCATTGAACATGCACTGGCCCTTGTAGATGAATTCCGCAGCGGAGAAGGGAAAATACTCTGCGACGATATCAGTAAAAGAATACAGCTGATCACTCAATACCTGCTTGAAGTTGAACCTTTTGAACAAAAGCGGATGAACGACATCAGGGAGAAAATGATCAGGGATTTTTCAACCTATAAATCGGATTTCAACGGCTCCGCACCCGATCAGAACCGTTTTGAACAGGAGATGATCTATTACCTTGAACGATTGGATATTACCGAAGAACAAATCCGCCTTAAAAAGCATTGCGACTATTTCCTCGACACCATGGACGAAGGAGTTTCCCAGGGTAAAAAACTGGGTTTCATCACCCAGGAGATTGGCCGCGAGATAAATACGCTGGGATCCAAAGCGAACCAGGCCGATATCCAGAAGATAGTTGTTCAGATGAAAGATGAACTTGAAAAGATCAAGGAACAACTCATGAATATCCTATGAGCCATAAAGCGATCATCGTATGCGCCCCGTCCGGTGCTGGAAAAACCAGCATCGTAAAGCATCTTTTAGATACTCTTTCCGGCTTATCCTTTTCAATTTCAGCCTGCAGCCGTCCGAAACGCGAAAACGAAATCCATGGTAAAGATTACTATTTTCTGACTGCGGATGAGTTCCGCTCCAGGATCAATCATGGTGACTTTGTCGAATGGGAGGAAGTTTACCCGGGGAGCTATTATGGCACACTGAAGTCGGAACTTGAGCGGATATGGAGAGGTGGTAAAAGCCCGGTTTTCGATGTTGATGTGAAAGGCGGCATCAGCCTTAAAACCTATTTCGGCTCCAATGCCCTCGCCATTTATATAAAGCCCCCATCCATCGAAGCCCTTGAAAGCAGGTTGAGGAAACGGGGGACTGAAACTGAGGAAACCCTCAGGAAACGACTTGAACGGGCCGAATTTGAGCTCGGGTTTGCAAACAATTTCGATATCGCCATAATCAATGAATCTCTTGAACAGGCCTGCAGTGATTCAGTTGATGCCATTACACAATTTCTAAACCAGCGATGAGCAACGAAGGTAAAACCGGACTGTTTTTCGGGTCATTCAATCCCATTCACAACGGCCACCTGATGATCGCTTCCTATATGGTGGAATATGCCGGCCTCGGCCAGGTGTGGTTTGTAGTATCGCCTCATAATCCCCTGAAAGAAAAATCGACGCTCCTGGCCGATAACCACCGCCTGGTCATGGTAAACCTGGCTATTGAAGACGATCCCCGCTTCAAATCATCCAACATCGAATTCAAACTTCCCAGGCCATCTTATACCATCGATACCCTGACCTATCTTTCAGAGAAATACCCCGGGAAGCAGTTCGTCCCTATACTGGGATCCGACAACCTGCCATCCTTGCATAAATGGAAAAATTGGGAAGCCCTGCTCTCCCAATATATTTTTTACATTTATCCCCGTCCCGGCTCCGCCCCCAGTCAGTTCGACCACCATCCCTCCCTGATCAGGGTTGATGCACCGCTTATCACAGTCTCGTCTTCATTTATCCGCAAGGGCATTAAAGAAGGCCGCGACATGAGGTATTTCCTGCCCGAAAAGGTGTGGAAGTATATTGATGAGATGAATTTTTACAGGTAATGCGCAGCGCAGTGATGACTGGATTACTGGATACCTGGATATCCAGTTATCCAGGTATCCCGTTATCTCGTTATCTCGTTATCTCGTTATCCCGTCATCCAGCTATCCCGCCATCATTTCTTCTATCTCACTGACTGTCTTCGGAATCGGCCTGCCCAGCACCCTCACGCCATCCGCAGTCACAAGAACATCATCTTCAATACGGATACCGCCGAAATCAAGATACTGCTCCACCTTATCATAATTGATGAATTCGGCATGCCTGTTTTCATTTTTCCAGATCTCGAAAAGTTCGGGAATGAAATAGATGCCGGGTTCAATAGTCATGACAAATCCAGGCTGAAGCTTGCGGCCGAACCGCAGGTATGCCAGTCCGAATTCTTTGGAACGCTGCACTTCGTTGTCATATCCTACATAGTTCTCTCCCATACCTTCCAGGTCATGTACATCAAGACCCAGGGGATGGCCTAAGCCGTGTGGAAAGAACAAAGTGTGTGCACCTTTTGCTACAGCTTCATCAGGTTCGCCTTTCATCAGCCCCAGCCCGGTCAGTCCTTTAGCAATCACTCTGGCCGCAAGCAGGTGAATGTCTTTAAAGGGGACTCCTGGTTTAACTGCATTTATTGCCTCCATATTGGCTTTCAGAACGATCTCGTAAATTTCCATCTGGCGCTGTGAGAACTTCCCTCCCACCGGGACAGTACGGGTAATATCCGACGCATAATGAAGATCGTTCTCACATCCTGCATCGATGACCATCATTCGCCCTTCGTTCAGAATGTTTCCATGGTAATGATTGTGAAGTGTTTGTCCGTTGACTGTCAGGATCACCGGGAAAGAAACCGGTCCGGCATTAGCCAGCGCTATGCCTTCGATAGTTCCGGCGATCTGCTGCTCAACAACCCCCGGCTTGGCCATTTTCATTGCTGTTGTGTGCATGATATACGCCACATCGATCATTTTTTCTATCTCTTTCACTTCAGGTTCATCCTTGACCATCCTGAGTTTCACAATGGCACGGATAAGCTCGGGGGATGCCTTGTCTTGTATTTTGAGATGATCATTTGCAAGAAGTCCGGCCAGCTGAATCCGGGTTTCGGCCCTGTATGTTGGCACAAAATGTATCCTCCGCCCTTTGGCAACAGCAATCCCAATATATTCGATCAGTTCTATCAGGGGGAAAGTCACCGAGACACCTGCCTTGGCAGCCTGTTCCGCTATGGTAGGCTGTTTCCCCATCCAGATGATGTCGCTGATATCCAAATCATTTCCGAAGATAATGTCTTTCCCTTCATCAAGGTCGATCAGGCCGGCAAGATCGGGATGATCCAATCCGAAGAAATAGGAAAAATTGCTATCCTGCCTGAAAGTATACTGGTTTGCCGGATAGTTAAAGGCGATATCAGTATTTCCTAAAAATAATGCTATACCTCCGGGAAGCTCTGAACGGAGCTTTTTTCTTCTTTCTGAGTAAATCGTTGAGGGGAACATAATTTAGACTGGTTTTGAATTATTAAAATATAGTGTTGATTATTCCTTTTTAAAAAAAATAAAATCTAATTTTGTTCGGTTCGTGTTAATTCATTTGACAAATTAACAGCAAATTCCTTTTACTTCATCTATTTGACAAACATTTTTAAGTCAGGGTTATGAGCGCATCATTATTACGATTCTCATCCATTACGAAAAAGATCTGGATGGCATTGCTTGGGATCTTCCTGTTGATCTTCCTGGTGGTTCATCTGAGTATTAACCTCTGCCTGCTGCGCAGCGACCCAAGGTGGTTCAATGATGCAGCTCATTTCATGGGTACGAACTATGTCGTGAAAGTCTTCGAGATCGTGCTTTTTGCTGGTTTCATCCTGCATGTGGCCCTGGGCATCATCTTGCAGGTTCAGAACTGGATGTCACGTCCTGTCAGATATGCAGTGAACAATAAGTCTACGACGCCGTTCCTCTCGAAATACATGATCTGGACAGGCGGGATCATTCTGCTTTTCCTTGTAATTCACCTTACTAACTTTTATATCATCAAGCTTGGATGGGCCAGTGGCCCTCGGTTTATAGATGGTGAACCCAATTTTTACCAGAGGGCTGTTGACCTTTTCAGTCAGCCTGTGTATTCCCTGGGTTACATTCTGCTTTTCATCGTTTTAGGTTTCCACCTGAACCATGCATTCCAGGCAGCTTTCCAGAGCCTGGGCCTGAATTTCACAAAATACTCCAGGTGCATTGAGCGCTTTGGCATTGTATATTCCATTGTTGTCCCTCTGGGCTTTATTATCATACCCATTTACTTTTTACTTATCCATTCGGCATTATGACTGAATTGAATTCAAAAATCCCGAAAGGGCCGGTGGCCCAGAAGTGGAGCAATTATAAGGCTCACCAGAACCTGGTCAATCCGTCAAATAAACGTAAACTCGATATTATCGTTGTAGGCACAGGGCTGGCAGGCGCTTCTGCGGCAGCTTCATTTGGCGAACTGGGGTTCAATGTAAAAATTTTCTGTTACCAGGATAGTCCCAGGCGTGCCCACAGTATAGCCGCCCAGGGAGGTATCAATGCAGCGAAGAATTATCCGAACGACGGCGACAGCGTATACCGCTTGTATTACGACACTCTCAAAGGAGGCGATTACCGCGCCCGGGAAGCCAATGTGTACCGCCTGGCCGAAGTTAGCAACGCGATCATAGATCAATGTGTTGCCCAGGGGGTTCCTTTTGCACGCGAATACGGCGGCTCACTTGAAAACCGTTCGTTTGGCGGGGCTCAGGTCTCCAGAACCTTTTTTGCACGCGGACAAACAGGCCAGCAGCTCCTGCTTGGAGCCTATTCAGCTTTGAGCCGGCAGATCAAACTGGGTATGGTAACGATGTATAACCGCCATGAAATGATGGATCTGGTCATGGTGGATGGCAAAGCACGCGGTATCATTGCCCGTGACCTTATCACCGGCAAGCTTGAACGCTATTTCGGCCACGCGGTGATCCTTGCGACCGGCGGTTACGGGAACGTGTTTTACCTTTCGACCAATGCCATGGGCTCAAACACCAGCGCTCTCTGGCAGGCGATGAAACAAGGGGCTTACTTTGCAAATCCCTGTTTCACACAGATCCACCCCACCTGCATACCTGTTCACGGCGACTACCAGTCGAAACTCACCCTGATGAGTGAAAGCCTCAGGAACGACGGCCGTATCTGGGTGCCAAGGAAAAAGGAAGATGCGGAAAAGAACAGGCAGGGCCTGCTCAAAGGAAATGATATCCCCGAAGAAGACCGCGATTATTACCTCGAAAGGAGATACCCTGCTTTCGGGAACCTGGTCCCCCGCGATGTTGCATCACGCGCTGCCAAAGAACGCTGCGATGCAGGCTTCGGAGTAGGCCCCACGGGACTGGCAGTTTACCTCGATTTCAAGGAATCCATCAAACGCCTCGGCAAGCATGTGATAGAAGAGCGCTATGGCAACCTCTTCCAGATGTATGAAAAAATCGTGGATGAAAATCCCTACGAAAACCCGATGATGATCTACCCTGCCGTTCATTATGCCATGGGTGGATTGTGGGTGGATTACGAGCTGCAGTCAACCATTACCGGGTTGTTTGTGGCTGGAGAAGCCAACTTTTCTGATCACGGTGCCAACCGCCTGGGGGCATCAGCCCTCATGCAGGGCCTGGCCGACGGCTATTTCGTTCTTCCTTATACGGTTCAAAACTACTTATCAGCAGAGATCAAGACCCCTAGAATGTCTACCGACAAAAAGGAATTTGAAGAAGCCGAAAAAAGGGTTCAGGACCGCATGGCAAAACTGATGTCAATCCAGGGTTCCAAAAGTGTTGACCATTTCCACAAGGAACTGGGAAAGATCATGTGGGAGCATGTCGGGATGGGACGTACCAAAGAAGGCCTCACCCAAGGCATAGCCCTCATTCGCGAACTTCGTAAAAAATTCTGGAGCGATGTGCGCATCCCGGGAAAACCCGATGAACTGAACGTAGAACTTGAAAAAGCAAACCGCGTTGCCGATTTCCTAGAAATGGGCGAACTTCTGGCTCTGGACGCACTGAACCGCAACGAAAGCTGCGGAGGTCATTTCCGCGAGGAATACCAGACCCCCGAAGGCGAATGCCTGCGCGACGATGAGAACTATAAATATGTCGCCGCCTGGGAATATGTCGCCGAAGGTGAATTCAGGTTACACAAAGAACAGCTTGTATACGAAGAAACTGAAGTGAAAGCAAGAAATTACAAATAATCATCCGACATCAGATATCTGATATCAGATATCTGATATCAGATGCCAGATGTCAGATAAAGTATTAATAAACATTCTATGAACCTTACGCTTAAGATCTGGAGGCAGAAAGATGCCAAGTCAAAGGGAAAATTCGTGACTTATACGCTTGAGAATATTTCCCCGAACTGTTCTTTCCTGGAGATGCTTGATATTCTTAATGAGAGCCTTATTCAGAAAAATGAAGAACCTGTTGTGTTTGACCATGACTGCCGCGAAGGTATCTGCGGAATGTGCAGCCTCTATATCAATGGCCGTCCACACGGTCCAGATGATGCCGTGACCGCCTGCCAGCTTCATATGAGAAAATTCAAAGACGGTGACACTATTACTGTAGAGCCATGGCGCGCCAAACCTTTCCCGGTGATCAAAGACCTGATGGTAGACCGAACCGCCTTTGACAAGATCATCCAGGCAGGTGGATATATCTCGGTGAATACCGGAGGGGCTATGGAAGCCAATCATATCCTGATCCCCAAACCGGCCGCTGAACTTTCAATGGATGCCGCTGCATGTATCGGTTGCGGAGCCTGCGTGGCAGCCTGTAAGAACGCTTCAGCCATGCTCTTCGTCTCGGCAAAGATCTCTCAGTTTGCCCTTCTCCCCCAAGGCCGCCCTGAAGCCAGCGAAAGAGTCATGAAAATGGTGAAAATGATGGATGATCTCGGCTTTGGCAACTGCACCAACACCTATGCCTGCGAAGCCGAATGCCCCAAGAGCATCTCCCGTTCGAATATCGCCAGGATGAACCTGGAGTTTATTTGCGCAAAGGCATCCTGGGAGTAGCCACTCGCATCATCACACCGCTGCTGCGCCTTCTGCGTTGCTCACACTGGCATTCACCAAGTTTGAATCTTTGCACAAGTTCGCTCCTTGAAGCCAAGGCAGCTTGTGTGAGATGCTTCACTTTCAATACCTTGGCAGCTTGTGCAAATTGACTATTGTTAAAATTTCGTAAATTTTTGTATCACTTTTCCCTCCATGGCGGATTAAGTAATAAAATTCCCCATGCATCCTATTATTCGTTTCATCGCTTATGAAATCGAGTCGAAAGTCTGTTTCATTTGCCGCAAAGACAAGATCCATAAAGAGATACCCGTGAAATCCTGGATCCTAATCCCTGAAAATGACCTTGAAAAAGTAGAACAGGAGCGCACCCTGATGATACCCGAGATCTTTATGCAATAGCTTAAGGCTTCCCATATTGCGAATGAGCTTATCTTTGCAGCCGGTTATGATGAAAAGACCAGCCCATTATTTACTTTTTCTATGTCTTTTGCTTTGTGCATCCCTGGCCTTCGGACAAAGGGCACTCAGCGGACATGTTACCGACAAGGAAACAGGGGAATCCCTTCCGGGAGCCACAGTTTACCTGCCCGACCTGAAATCGGGCACCACAACCGATAAGGATGGATTTTACAAACTCCGCGATCTGCCGAATTCCAATATTGTGGTCCAGGTTAGCTTTATCGGGTATAAGGCAGAAGTATTGAAAATAGATCTGGGCGAAATCCATTCCCGTGATTTCCAGCTCAGTCCTTCGGCAATCGAAGCCAAAGAAGTAGTCGTGACAGGGAACGCATTATCGAGCGATAATGACCGGAGCAGTATCTCGGTCACTCCCATCAACAAAGACATGTTGCTTACAATGCCATCCACCAACCTCATAAATTCAATTTCTACAGTGCCCGGTGTTTCAGAGATCACCACCGGGGGTGAGATATCCAAACCGGTAATCCGCGGGCTTGGATACAATCGAATCGTGACACTGAATGAAGGAGTCAGGCAGGAAGGAAACCAATGGGGAGATGAACATGGCATAGAAATCGACCAGTTTTCGGCCGACCGCATCGAGGTCCTGAAAGGCCCTGCCTCCCTGTTCTATGGTTCCGATGCCATGGGAGGAGTTATCAATATACTCGAACAAACTCCCGCACGTCCAGGCTCAATTGATGGTGAATGGGTTTCGCAGGCATCGACAAACGACCGCCTTTTAAGTAATTCCCTGATGGTCGAAGGCAACCAGAAGGGGTGGATCTGGAGAGCCAGGGGAACGTATAAAACCGCAGCTTCATACCGCACTCCAACCGAATGGGTGTATAATTCGGGATTTTATGAAAAAAACTATTCTCTCACAGCGGGTATCGTTAAACACTGGGGCTACTCCCACCTGCACTTCAGCTCCTTCAATACAAAAATCGGGATGATCGACGGAACCCGTGATTCGGCAACAGGACAGTTTATCGATTACCAGGGAAATATCGTTTCGGAACAAACAGCAAAAAGCCGGAGTATCGAAGTCCCTTTCCAGGTGGTGAACCACAACAAGATCTCATCCGTCACCAATCTGCTTCTCAATGACAACCAACTCAAGATCAGCCTGGGCTACCAGTGGAACAACAGAAAAGAGTTCGGTGAAAACGCCGATGAACCCGGGCTGTTTTTTCATCTTGACACCTGGACCTATGATGTGAGATATACACGGCTTCTGTTCGAGTCGCTTGAACTGGTGGGCGGAATTTCCGGGATGACCCAGTTCAACCGTAACCACGGAACCCAATACCTTATCCCCGATTACGACCTGCAGGACCTGGGCGGGTTTGTATACATGAAAAAAACTTGGGAAAAATTTACCTTCAACCTGGGTTTGAGATATGACTACCGTCATATTAAAAGCTATTCTCTCTACCTTGATACACTTGGCCATGCCGCTACGGCCGGCGATACATTGTTCAAAGGATTCAGCCGGGACTTCTCGGCTTTTACAGGATCCACGGGGATGACGTTCAGGCTGAACAAATCGGTCAATTTTAAATTTAATGTAGGGCGCGGATTTCGTGCACCCAACATTTCCGAACTCATTGCCAATGGCCTGCATGAAGGTACCTTCAGATACGAGATCGGGAACCCCGACCTGAACCCCGAAACCAGTCTGCAGATCGATGGTGAGATCTCCTGGGAAACAAAATTCCTGAACCTTTCATTTAACGGGTATTACAATATCATTGACAATTTCATTTACTACAGGAATCTCAATGGGGAGAAAAAAGAAGTGAACGGGGTATGGTACCCTGTTTACCGTTACGTCCAGGGCAATTCACTGCTTAAAGGTTTTGAAGTGGAGCTTGACATCCACCCGATTGAAGCCCTGCATTTCGACAATAACCTGGATTACGTTTGGGGAGAAAACCTCTCAACAGGGATTCCGCTTCCATTCATCCCGGCCCTTCACCTTACCGACCAGGTGAAATGGACCTTTAAAACACATAAAACAAGCGCTTTAAAACAGCCCTATATCCAGCTCGAGTTGGAAACTCATTTTACCCAGGACAGGATTGATGTATTCGAGACCGTTACACCCGGGTATGTCCTTCTGAACTTTAATATCGGGACAAAACTTAAAGTCAAAAACCAGATCTGGACATTGTATATCAGCGGGAAAAATGTTTTGGATGAGAAATACTTCGATCACCTGAGCAGGCTGAAGGAAGTGGGCATTTATAACATGGGCCGGCGGATCACATTCGGACTGGTTATCCCGTTTGGTCTTTATAACAGCCAGAAGGATTAATCCTGCCATGAAATTGATTATTTTAGCGAGCGGTAAAATCATTAAGTAAAACGACTGGACCTTAGGTCAGAATTCAAATTGAAAACCAACCCGAAAGAATAATATTTCTATGCGCTTCAGCGAAATTCCCGGCCAGCAGGCGATAAAAGAAAAACTCATTCGTACGGTCACCGAACAACGGGTGAGCCACGCCCAGCTTTTTTATGGCCCCGAAAGCTCCGCCAAATTAGCGTTAGCTATCGCCTATGCACAGTATATCAACTGTAAAAACAGGAAACAGGAAACAGGAAACAGGAAACAGGAAGCTCCGAATCACGACTCTCCGTTCCCCGTTCCCCTATCCCCATTCCCGGCTCCCGGCTCCCCGTTCCCCGTTGCCGACTCCTGCGGTGTATGCCCTTCCTGTGTCAAATACCAAAAGCTAATCCACCCCGACCTTCATTTTATCTACCCGGTTGCTACCACCCGTAAAGTCACCAAAAAGCCTCAAAGCAAGTTGTTTGCCGAGGACTGGAGAAAATTTTTCCTTCAAAAGCCATTTCCGGTGAATCTCCAGGACTGGTTTGATTTTATCGGCATAGAGAATAAACAGGGGATCATCAATGCCGAAGACTGTAATGAGATCATTTCTACCCTGAGCTATAAAAGCTATGAATCGGAATACAAGGTTATGATCATCTGGATGGTTGAGAAGCTCTTTCACTCAGCCGCCCCCAAGATCCTTAAGATCCTTGAAGAACCGCCCGAAAAGACACTGTTCCTACTGGTGACCGAAGATCCCGACCAGATCATTAGCACCATCAGGTCACGATGCCTTATGGTGAGGATCCCTCCCGATAAAAGAATTGCCAGGTCCGATGAGGAGGCTCGCGAAAACCAGTACCTGAAGACTTTTACAACCTGGATGCGCAACTGCTATTCTCTGAAAGTACCGGAACTGATCAGCTTTTCGGCCGAGATCGCGAAATCTGGAAGGGAAAAGCAAAAGTCCTTCCTGCATTATGGCCTTCATATTCTGGAACTTTGTCCGGCCGTTGCTTACGGCCAGTCCGCCCGGATCAGCAATGATCCTGAAGAAGCTGCCTTTCTTGCAAACTTTGCACCTATCATCAACGCTGCCGGCCTGTCCTCCTTCCACGATCTGTTCAACATCGCGATATACCACGTAGAACGCAATGCGTATGCCCCTGCCTTGTTCCTCGACCTCTCCCTCAAAATTGTCCGCCTTTTTAAACCGAATTTCGTACCTTTGTAGTGGAATTAAAGGAAATGGAAGATACCCTTAACGAAACCCCTCTGGAGGAACTGAACCCGGAACCCGATCAGGACGAACAGCCTGAAGAGGTTACTTCTCAGGAAGAATACCATCCGGTGTACCGTGAAGGAGCAGGACAGCCTCCGGTCGACACTGTGCCCGGCACCGAACCTGAAATTGAATTCGGAGGCTCCACCTACGACTCTTCCAAAAACCCATTCCTTAGCCGCGGCTGTTGCGGAGCACCTGCCCCTCACCAGAAAAGCAATGGCGTTTACCAGCACCGCTGCAGCAAATTCGACACCTTCGACTGGATCAAATCCATCCCGCTTCCTCCCGGCTATATACCTGTGGATATCGTCGAGGTGAGGTTCAAGAACAGCCGTAAAGACTTCTACCGCATCCCTGCTGATATGGAAATTGAAACAGGCGACATCGTTGCTGTAGAAGCTTCCCCCGGGCATGATATCGGCATTGTCTCCATCTCCGGTGAACTGATCCGTTTCCAGCTGAAGATCAAAGGTATAGACCCCGGTTCCCAGGATATCAGGAAAGTATACCGCAGAGCTCGCCTCGCCGACATCGAGAAGTGGGTTTCGGCCGTGGAAACAGAATCCACAACCATGTTCCGCTCCAGGGAGATAGCCGACAGGCTCAACCTCCAGATGAAGATTAACGATGTTGAATACCAGGGCGATAACACAAAAGCTATTTTTTATTATACTGCGGATGACAGGGTCGATTTCCGCGAGCTGATCAAAGTGCTGGCCGAAGAATTCCACGTGAGGATAGAGATGCGCCAGATTGGCGCACGCCAGGAAGCAAGCCGCCTCGGTGGTCTGGGGACATGCGGAAGAGAACTCTGCTGCTCCACCTGGCTCAGCGAATTCTGCTCGGTCTCCACCAACACAGCCAGGGTGCAACAACTTTCCCTCAACCCCCAGAAACTTGCAGGCCAGTGCGGTAAACTGAAATGCTGCCTGAACTACGAATACGATACCTATATGGATGCCATCAAGGAATTCCCAAATACTGATGTCCGCCTGAAAACCAAAAACGGGGATGCCATTCACCAGAAATCCGATATCTTCGGAAAAATAATGTGGTACTCCTATGTGAATGATCAGCAGAACCTGCTCGCAATCCCGCTTGATAAGGTTCTTGAGATCATTGAAGAGAACAATGCCGGGCGTATACCCGAAAAACTGGAAGATTTTGCAAATATTACTGAACAAAAACGTGAGTTTGACAACGGTCTCGGGGGACAGGATGACCTGACCCGTTTCGATCATTTATAATACCGGCCCCAGATATGCGTCTTTCCCTTCCTTCCTTATCGTTAATCACCGGGATCATCCTGATTTCTGTTTCCTGCAATACAAACCGCTTCTACCGTGAAACACACCGTATCCCCGACGGCAACTGGGACACTAAGGATAAAGTGAGTTTTTCGGTCAATATACCCGATACTTCAAAACGGTTTTCATTCTATATCGATATACGGAATGATGTGGATTATCCGTTTGCCAATATATTCATGTTCCTTGATACCCGTTTCCCCGATGGCCGCATCGCCAGGGATACCGTTGAATGCCAGCTGGCCGATTATGACGGGCGATGGCTAGGCACCGGCTCAGGCAGCATCAAACAAAACCGCTTTCTGTTCCAGAAAGGGGTAAAATTCAAACAGAAAGGACAATATACCTTCAGCTTTGAACAGGCTATGCGCACCAGCGAATTGAAAGGGATCAGGGATGTCGGACTGGAAATCGAACTATGAGTGGGATAGATCATATTCCTATTTTAAAAGACAAAGAAGTAATGCCAAAGCCTTTGGATCCTAAGAAATTTATCAAATACTTCTGGATCGCTTATGTCGTTGGCATTACCCTGGTTGTATTGTTTTTTATCGGAGTCACCCTGGGTTTGTTCGGCGCCATGCCCACTTTCGAAGAACTCGAAAACCCGAAAAGCAGCCTGGCTACCGAGATCCTTAGTGAAGACGGAAAACTGCTCGGGAAATATTATTTTGAAAACCGTACCAACACCCATTTCCAGGAACTCTCGCCCAATGTGATCAACGCTCTCATTGCTACCGAGGACGCACGTTTCTATGAACATTCGGGGATCGATTTCAGGGCTATCTTCCGCGTTGTGTGGGGTATGGCTACCGGCACGTCCAAGGGAGGGGGAAGCACCATCACCCAGCAGCTTGCCAAAAATCTGTTCCCCCGCAAACCAAACCGCACATTCGGGGAAACGGTGATGATCAAATTCAAGGAATGGATCACCGCCATCAAACTTGAACGTAATTATTCCAAGGAAGAGATCCTGGCCATGTATCTGAATACGGTGGATTTCGGATCCCAGAGTTTCGGCATTAAATCGGCAGCCAAGACGTATTTCAACAAGGAACCCGATCAGCTGAATCCCGAAGAAGCAGCCGTCCTGATCGGGATACTCAAAGCACCAACCTATTTCAGCCCTGTAAGGAACCCGGCCAGGGCTATAGAACGAAGGAATACCGTGCTTTACCAGATGCAGAGGTATGAATACCTCAGCAAAAGCGAATATGACTCCCTGCGTGCAGTACCCCTGAATATGGAAAACTACCGTATCCAGGATCATACCACGGGCCTTGCCACGTATTTCAGGGAATACCTCCGTGGCTATCTTACCGATTGGTGCAATAGCCATAAGAAAGAAGACGGAACCGAGTACAGCCTATACCGCGACGGGCTCAGGGTGCATACTACCATCAATTACAAGATGCAGGAGTATGCCGAAAAAGCTGTAGCCGCTTATCTTGGCAAAGAACTCCAGCCCGCTTTTTATGCACACTGGAAAGGCATCCCAACTGCTCCTTTTGTGTTCGAAAAGGCCGATGAAAGGAAAGAGATCAACAACCTCCTCCTGTCGGCCATGAGGCGCACCGACCGTTATGCAAGCATGAAAACAGCCGGATTCAAGGAACCCGATATCATCAATGAATTCAAGACAAAGACCCGGATGAAAGTATTCACCTGGAGAGGTGAGAGGGATACGATCATGACCCCGTTTGACTCTATACGGTATTATAAATTTTTTCTTCAATGCGGGCTGATGTCCATGGACCCGCATTCCGGCTTTGTGAAAGCCTATGTGGGAGGGATCGATTATCTCCATTTCCAGTATGATCATGTGAAATTCGCAAAACGCCAGGTTGGATCCACGTTTAAACCTTTCCTTTATACCCTTGCAATGCAGGAAGGCGAATCACCCTGTGCCCGCTATCCCAATGTTCAGCCGGTGATCGAACTCGACAACGGAACCGTTTGGGCGCCGGAAAATACCAGCGAGGAAAGGCGGGGCGAACAGGTTACACTCAAATGGGCACTGGCTAATTCCAACAACTGGATATCCGGACAGCTTATACGAAAATATTCACCGGCAGCAGTGGTGGCTATGGCCCATAAAATGGGTGTCACCAGCAGTATTCCGGCAGTATACTCCATTGCACTCGGCTCCTGCGATATCTCCCTGTATGAAATGGTTGGCGCAATGAGCGTATTTGCCAACAAAGGGGTTTTTACCGAACCGATTTTCATCACCAGGATTGAAGATAAGGACGGGAACCTCATCCAGGACTTCAAACCTAAAAAGCAGGAAGCCATCAGCGAAGAAACAGCCTTTCTCATGCTTCAGCTGATGCAGGGCGTTGTGAATTACGGCACGGGGATCAGGCTGAAATACAAATACGGCTTCGACAATCCGGTTGCTGGAAAAACAGGCACAACGCAGAACCAGAGCGACGGTTGGTTCATGGGCATCACCCCTGACCTGGTAAGCGGAGTTTGGGTAGGATGTGAAGACCGTTCAGCGCATTTCCGTACTCTCGCCCTCGGACAGGGCGCCAATACGGCTTTACCCGTATGGGCCTTATACATGCAGCAGGTTTATGCCGATCCAAACCTGCATATTGTTAAGTATAAGGATTTCGAACACCCGAAAAAAGGTCTTGAAGTAGAATTCGACTGCGGCGATGAGGAAAATGCAATTGCCAGCCCCGGCACGAATAAAGAGGTGAAGAAAAAGAAGAAAAAGACGGTGATCGATACCGATGAATTCTGATGTACAAATTACAATGTACAAATTACGAATTACGATTTACGAACTACGAACTACGAACTACGGATTACGAATTACGATTTACGATTTACGAATAACGAATAAAATCAGCAATCGTAAATCGTAAATCTGAAATCGTAAATTAAAATTCCTCCACTTTTTCTTTATATACAACCCCACGTTCGCGAAGGCCTTTGAGTAAATAATCTACGCATTTTGGCTGGGAGCCGAAGTACTCCGGAACAATCACGCCTTTTTGGGTGAACACCCCGTCGGATATCATGCGCAAAGCCACGGTCGCCGTATAGCCGGTGCAGCGGGCCATGGAATGAATGCCTGATACAGGGTCTTTCCGGTCGTAGAGGTCCCAGGTGAAACGGGTATGTTTCCCGTCTTTGATCCCTTCCACCACCACCTTCATCACTGTGATGTCCACGTCATTTTCGGTGAATTTCCAGCTCGGGAACAGCAGGCTGGAAGTAAGATCGATAGGACGTATCCTGACTCCGCCAACAGTGACCTCCTCCTTTGAAAAGAAACCGGTTTCCCGTAAACGAACGAAGTCCATCGGTATTAAACGCTTCCAGGGTACCTACCCCAGGAAAATTCATCAGTTCCGGATCGCTCAATGCGGGTTTAACCACCGTGGTTCCGCCAACGATAAAGCGTGCGGGACGGGTGTATTCCTCAAGCACATCTACAGGTGAAAATACTGCCTTATATTCGTAGGGCCATTCGCGAAGCTCGGGTAATCCGCCCACATAATACACCACATTTTCGGTCGTATCAAGCAGATGATGTGCATCCCCAATGAGCACATTGCACATGCCGGGGGCCACACCGCAGTCCATGACAGCTGTAACGTTTTGCTCACGGGCCATCTCATCCGCCGTAAAGGGATCTTCAATAAAAAAAGAAATGTCCACGATATCCCTGCCTGCTTGAATAACCGCTTTGAAAGTCTGAAACCCCATAAAGCCCGGAACCGCATTTACAACCATATCGAAAGCTCCCGCTAATTCACGAACGGTTGCAGGATCTTTAAGGTCACGGTGAAGTACCTGTACTTTCCCCGCAGCAGCCACTTTTGCAAGAGCTTCTGCATTATAATCAACAACCGTTACTTCAAACCGTTCATCTTTTGAGAGGTCTAAAGCCATTGCGCCCCCAACCATTCCTGCGCCCAGGACTAAAATCTTCTTTTCCATACTGATTTAATAAGTATTTTTGACAATACAAATTTAACCGAAGTGCTGAATAATAAAAAAATAGTTGTAGTTCTTCCTGCATATAATGCAGAAAAAACCCTGGAAATGACCTATTCTGAGATCCCTTTCGATATCGTTGATGAGGTTATTCTGGTGGATGACTGCAGCCGTGACCGCACTGTAGATGTTGCAAAGAACATTGGGATAAGGCATATCATAACACATGACAACAACAAGGGGTACGGAGGAAATCAGAAATCCTGCTATGACAAAGCCCTTGAACTTAATGCCGATATTGTCATTATGCTTCATCCCGACTATCAGTACACTCCGAAATTGATTCCCGCGATGTCGTCCCTTATTGCACAGGGGCTGTATACAGTTGTACTTGGCTCCAGAATATTGGGAAGGGGCGCTAAAAAAGGAGGTATGCCGGTCTACAAATATTATTTCAACCGCTTGCTTACGCTCATCCAGAACATCCTGATGGGTCAGAAATTATCTGAATATCATACAGGCTACAGGGCATTTTCCCGTGAAGTGCTTCTGGCTATCAATTACCAGGCAAACTCCGACGACTTTGTCTTCGACAACCAGATGCTGGCCCAGATCTGCTTTGCAGGGTTTGAGATCGCCGAAGTGACCTGTCCCACGAAATATTTTCCCGAAGCCTCCTCCATAAATTTCAGAAGGAGTCTGATCTATGGCATTGGCGTGATGACCACTGCCTGGGGTTATGCCTTCCAGAAACTCGGCCTGGTAAACATGAAGATTTTCAGGAAACCCTGATATTAGCATATAAATCCTGGTAATCTGTATATTTGTTAGTACCAATCACTTTCAGCCATGAAAAACATTACCGTTTTTTTGCTGGCATTATTAATTTCCCTCCCTGCCCTAGCCCAGAAACCCAAACTGCCCGTATCAGCTTTATCAGGTATAACTTATAACAATATTTGCTATGCAGGGTCGCATACATTGTATATCGTAGGCGACTCGGGGACCCTGCTTAAATCGGTGAACGGGGGGGGAAGCTTCTTCAAATTAAATCCCCAGGGTTCTGCTGAGTTGTATTCGGTTAGTTTTATCAATCCTGATTCAGGATATATAGCCTGCAGTCCTAATAAGATCATATATACCGCTGACGGTGGCAGACATTGGGCCGACCGGTCTGCATTAGTAGTCACAGCCGCTTTCTCGCTTTGTGCAACCGGTCCAAATACGGTTTATGCTGTTGGATATCAACAGAATTGCTTGCCTCCCGGAGCGACATGGCCCTGCGGGGAAATAATCAAAAGCATTGATGCCGGCATCTCCTGGACTATTGATTACTGGCAAGGCTCCATGAATACCCTTTATTATGTTTATTTCCCCTCAGCCGATACGGGTTACGTGGTGGGAGAAAATTCAACATGCATGGCAACTAATGGTTCAGGATGGATTTCCTATGGATTCAGCCCTCCATCCACCATTATTTCAGTACATTCCCCGCATCCTGGTATTGCCTACGCAGTTTCACTTGACGGCATTGTGGTGAAAACATCAAACAGCGGGATCAGCTGGAACAATATTCCAACCGGCCTGCCTCAAAAGTCACTTGGGTCGGTATGGTTTACCTCGGATTCTACAGGATATATATGCGGCGAAGCTGGAAGCATCATGAAAACAACCGACGGGGGCGGCAGTTGGACCGCATTGAATACCGGAACCGACCAATGGCTTTTGTCAATCACTTTTTCAAGTCCCGATACGGGATTTGCCGTTGGAACCCATGAAACCATCCTGAGAACCACCGATGCCGGGCTCACCTGGAATAATGCCATAGTCGGAACAGCTAAGGAGCAGGATCTTTCATCCAAACTTACAATTTACCCAGTGCCTTCAGCCGATAATATCACTGTTGAATTCCTTTCAACGATCTCCAGGGGGATCATCACTGTGTCGGATGTGAGAGGCGAAGATCTTATCAGGCAAAACATCAGCGGCAACAAGGCTCTTCTGAATATCAGCTCTCTTCCACAAGGTTTATATTTTGTAAAACTTGTCAGCGGCGATAAAGTCTATACAGGTAAGCTAATAAGAGAATAAAGCTCCTATTCAATTGTAACCTCGTAAATCTCCCCAACAATATTCTTCCCCGGGAAAGGAATATTCTCCTGTTGATACTGCGACCCCACCCACCATTTGGTATTGTGGAATTCCTGAGTCACGATCAGCAGCATTGAATTATTTGGGATGCAGGTCATAGTATTGTTAACATACCCAACAACCCTTAATTTATCTTTCGACGGACCAATCCTCCATATAATCTCGGTTGGCCTCCAGTCTATCTGAAAATAATAGAAAGGAGATGCAAACAACTCGTCATCAGGTTCGGGAGTTTTCTCAGTAATGGCCCTGTAATTCTTATCCCATCGGTGAGCCCAGAAAGTCTGTCCCTGGTAATCTATTGTCTGGCATCCGTCTTTGAACTTCGAAGGGTCCCAGCAGGCCATATCCCAGTTGGTGCAGGAAACTGTGATCTTATCGTCATCGGCCACCACCTCTTCGGGGAAAGGCACATTCCATGCGGGAACATCGTACTGCCTGTCGAGCCCGTTGTTGTATGCAGGGGGCATGAGCCATTGCGGACAATAAGGTACCGTTTTCAGTATCTCGAAATCGATCTCCGAATACCCCACCTGTTTAATCCTTACATCCTGCTGTCCGCCGTAATAATTCGCCATATACCCGCCCTTTTTGCATTCCCTGCGGAAATTCCATTCGGCCTGGTCCTGGGTGATCAGCCAAACCGCATTCGTAAGGCCGTTCCACATATTGTTTTTATTCAGCAACTCGGTTAGCTTGCATTTCACGGTCCACCTGCCATATGTAAAAGGATGCCTCGTAATAACCCCTACATTCTGCTTTTGCCATTTCCCGAACTCCGCTTTCGGATTGAACATGGTGATCTTATGGTTTACTGCATCCGAAACAACAGTCTGGCAGGGTTCGGGCGCTGTAAGCGAAGTAGAAGCGATCAGCTCCTCCTTCCTGTAAAACCTGCTGTTCCAGTTGTAATCTATCTTCGAATAATTATCGCCCAGCACATCCTCTATCACGGGAATGTTCTTCAGTTTGGTGGAAGCATCAATAAAATGGATGAATTGCTCAAAAGCTGCTTTTTTAAATAGTTTGTCATCCTGGCCGCAACAGCTTGTGGCATACTTATCAACGAACTCCTTCTTGAAATGAACTGGGTGAATATAGATCCCCGCTCCAGGATCAGGATTCGCCATAACCTTGAGCCTGGAAGGTGAAACACTCACCATAGTGTTTGTTAACCTCTTCCCCGGCCCATAAAGGAAAAAGAAATACGGGTTGATGAATTCTCCTTTATCCTTCTGGTTGATGTATTGAATAAAATCAGGAATAAGCTTTTGACTCAGGTTCAACGGGCTTGTAACCACCAGCATGAAACTGTATTCCCCTACCCTGGGATTCCTCTTCCAGCGATCGTTCCAGGGTCCATTGAAATACAGTTTTTCGCTTCGTGGATTTCCAACTATCCTTATCTGCGTTGTTACTTTATGATACTTGTTGTCGCTTGCAATAACTTCCGTTTCCCTGAACCCGCTCAGGGTATCCTCCCAGCTGCCGTAAAAATTCTCCCAGGAATTTTCTGCCTGCCTCGTCGTATCTGCAGGATCAAATTCAGGGAATTTGTATGATTCATTCTGGTAATAGATCTTGTAGGCGAATTTTCCTGCTGCGCCAGCAGTGTTTTTTATCGAGAATTCCACATCAAAAAAACCATCTCCTGTCTGCCTTACCGTAGGAATAATAAACCCGTTCTGTATCGCATCTTCGTAATCAAGATTAAGCTCCTGCCTCAAATCCCAGTTTGTGGCCGGATTAAAATCACGCACCGCAAAATCTTCTGCTTTGACTTCGGATGTCTTCGTTCCGTGTTTACAACCTGTGAGGGCTGCAAGGCAAACCACACAGCCGGTGAGAAGAATTAACAATATGTTGCGTATCCCGGTCATCTGCTTTTAAAAGAATAAAGGGAAATAAAATTCGGAAGCTCAGGCAGGTCTTCGTATTCGCTGCAATCCCTGCCATCATAATCCTTATTTTTAGCATTACGCCCGATGACTATGAAAGAACACTGTTTGCCTGTAAACTGTCCGGGTACCAGCTTCAGCACTTCGTAATACTTCGGATTATGATCTGCGGTATAACCTGTAAAATCAATATTATTCAGAATATGATACGTTGAATCGCTGAAAGCGATTTCCTTGAGGTCGAACCTCCAGTCGCGGTTATACCACATCACCATCGGACTTCCGTTTTCGCCGAAATTTCCGCAGAAATAAATGTCGGAAGGCTTAAGGGTATCAAGGCCTGAGATCTTTCCATACCCTCTGCTTTTTTCCGCAAAAAACGGGATGAATTGTTTCCGGCCCGGATTGTAAAATCTGATTGAATATGAATCTTTTTTTGTCTTTAAGTTCTCTTCAACGGCCAGAACACCTGCCTGGGCCCGTCCTGGTAAGAAATGTCCCGCATTCAAACTCATCCTGTTCTGAATAAACTTCCAGTCATCAATCGGTTCTGTTCCTTCGGCGAGAACGACCCAGGACCCTGAAGTGTTGTCAGGCCGGAACTTCATAAGCTTCCATGTCCCGTTATCATTCACCGATAATAATTCAGTGACCCCGTCCCCATCAAAATCCGATGCCAGAATCGGATTGTCAAAATTGAAGACAATGTTTTCGAACTTCTCCGAATGCCATAGGAGTTCAGCTCCTGCTGTATTTTCTTCTTTGCAGGTTCCGCCTTTGCAGTTGAATTTGCATACCATGCAGATTTTCTCGCTGATGTACAAAAGCTGTTCACATTCCCCGCTGATGAACTTACCTTTAAGCAGATACTGCTTTCCGAAACCAGGCTGGGGCAAAGCCATGGGAAATTCCACCAACGATCTCCTGAACATGTTGGCTTCGCTGCAGTAGCTGTAGATAGCTGGCTTTCCGGAAGGAGGGATCACAAAAAGCACGTCCTTCCCTCCATTGCCGGCTAAAAACATACCACTGATCATGGGATCGGACGGCAGGATGAGATTGATGCCCTCCATGCCGCCGATTGTTGACATCCGCAGACAACAAACAGGAAAAGGAGGGTAATTGAACCTGGGCTGGTACGGCCCTTTGGTCAGGTCCACGTATGTTGTATCCCCGCGGCGCGCCTGCGGCCCTCCGTAAACCATGTAATAATCATCGATAAGGATATCGGTATTGCTGTTATTCCAGAAATACATCTGCAGCCGTGTATCATTGCTGAATTTCACCTCGCTGAGGTCAAACTGTCCGCTCATCTTGAACCATTTGCCCCGGGGTACCAGAGGATCCTTAAGACCAATGCCTTTCCAGCAGATATTGACTCCTACCTCGTTTGAAGCGGCCAGCACCAATGCGGTGTTCACAGGATCGACGCCGGGTTTCACAAACACCCAGGCCGAAACGGAGATATATTTCAGTTTCCCGGTACCCAGTTCCCCGGCCAGCCTCTCCATAGCAGGCGTGAACGAATTCTTCCCAAAGGCTTTAGCCGCGTAATTCCCCGAATGGGCATTCCCCATCAGGATACCGTTGGGAACTTCCTTGCCCCGTTCCACTTCAAAGTCAAAAGCAATGCTGTTGGGCGCACCGGAACCATTTTCAACAGGTTTGCTGAACGAAAGCTCCCTGCTTCCCGGGATCCTGATGATCTTCCTGAAAGGTACGTAGCGGTATACCAGTCCGGCTATGAGAAGGAAAATCAGGCCGGTAATAAAAAAATTTCTGTAAAGCCTTCCTTTGCTTTTCATTACTGCTGCCGCTTTTCAGCCACAAACTTAAAGTTTTTCTTCATCGGTTTAAAGATGTTCGGTAAATTTACCTGTTCAAATTCCCAACCAGACCCCCGGCATGAAAATTATCAGAATCCCGCATCCCGAATCGTTTATCCTTGCGGGTGTGTTCATTTTGCTGCTTGTCTTGTCATTCCTCTCCCAGGGATATTACGGGGGGACCGACAATATCAACCATTACTTCCTTTCACGCTATGCGTTTACCTATCCGAAACTTTTTCTGAACCCCTGGGGCCGTCCCCTGTTTACCATCCTGAGCTCGCCCTTCGCACAATTCGGGTTTCAGGGGATCAAGGTTTTCAACGTTATCCTGGGTACACTCAGTGCGTGGCTGGTGATGAAAACCGCAAAGGAACTCAAAACGAACCCTTCATGGATGGCAGCCATCATGCTATGTTTCACCCCCTTGTATATGGTGATGCTGTTTACTGCCATGACCGAGATCCTGTTCAGTTTCGTCTTCATCTGGAGCATTTACCTGTTCTTCAAAAAGCGTTACATCGTTTCAGCTATTGTCATTTCCTTTCTGCCCTTCGCCCGCTCGGAAGGTTACTTTATGATCCCTGTAGTCTTTCTTGCCCTCATCTGGAGAAAACAATGGAAAGCAATCCCCTTCCTTGCATCAGGGTTTCTTGTCTTTTCCATACTCGGGGCTTACCAGTATAAGGATCTGCTCTGGGTCATCCGCAATAATCCATATCCCCTCATCCATCCGGTATATCATACCCCGGGTGATTTCTGGACGTTTATTAAGCAGGCGGATGTCACTTTCGGGGTCCCCAACCTGGTCCTGCTTTGTTTGGGAATGATCGTACTCGTGCTTGGCTTGTTTTCGGAAAGCCGCGATAAACGTGTCAACGCAATGGAGATCATCCTGTTGTTCCTTTTGCCGGTATTCGGATATTACTTCTTTCATTCTTTCATGTATTCTAAAGGTTGGGCGGGTTCCCTGGGATTTATCAGGGTTATGGCCGCTATCATTCCCCTTACCACCATCATTTCATTGTTTGGATTTTCTCTCTTTACCCGGCTGGCAGGCAATCGACAGTGGCTTCGTTCGGTGTTTATCACTTTGTTCATCCTCATTCTTGTTTTCTTTAATTTTAAAACCTTCCGGTTTCCGGTACCCCTTGGGGAAGAGGAGAAACTGATCAAACAGTCGGCTGTTTGGGTTAAATCAAGTTACAACCCTATGCCCCTGGTGATGTATAACGATTTCAACGTTCCCTATTTCCTCGACACAGATCCATACAGCCCTCAAAAAAGCCTCCAGATATGGGGCCCCTCCTCTGTGAAAAATATCCCCATGGGCTCGGTCTATATCTGGGATTCGCATTTTGGTCCGAATGAATGCCGGATCCCGCTTGATACAGTCATGAGAGATCCTTATATGAGACTCATCAGACTGTTCAGGCCTCAATCGGAGATACTTACACTGGGGGGCAAACCATATGAGGTGTATGTTTTTAAGAAAAACCCTGTGGCAAATGAATACGACAATTATTTTATCACGAAAACATTCCTTGAAAAGGAAGACCTTGCCCTGACTCCGGTCTTAAGAAAAGTCTTTGATTTTGAATCCGGCTCTGCGGATGTCGATTCACGGTACACAAGCCGTAATAAGGCTTCGGGTAAACAGGCCTACCTCATGGATGGCAAAACGGAGTTCAGCCCCGGACTTGAGTTTCACTGCAGCGACCTGATGTCTCTTGAAGGAAAGGTTCGCGTTAAAGCCAGCGTTGAAGTGTTTTCAGCTGTTCCTTTCACCGATAACCAATCTGCACTGGTCATCTCCCTGGAAGACAGCAAAGGAGCCTATGGCTATAAAGCAGTGTATTTTGATAAATCCCTTATCGAAAGCGGGAAATGGGGAAACGTCTCACTGGATGCCGACCTTCCGAAAATAAAATCAAAGAATGATGTTATTAAAGTATACGTTTGGCACAGGGGGAAAGCAGAACTTATCATTGATGACTTTATTATTGATATCTTAGCTACACGAAAGGATAGCAGGTAAACAAGGAGGCATATGGTTGCAGTTGTTATTCCAAGTTATAAGGTAAAGGACCACATCCTGAAAGTCATCGCAGGTATTGGACCGGAAGTAGAGCGTATTTATGTGGTGGATGACCATTGTCCCGAGCTCTCAGGTGAGTATGTAAAAGCAAATTGCACGGACGCAAGGGTAAAGGTGCTGTTTCACACCATAAACCAGGGTGTAGGAGGAGCCACCATCACCGGGTACAAACAGGCTCTTGCCGACAAAGCCAGGATTGTTGTGAAGCTCGACGGGGATGGACAAATGGACGCCTCACTGATCCCAAAACTCATCGAGCCTCTTCGTACCAACCAGGCCGATTATGTTAAAGGAAACAGGTTCTATGATCTCGATTTCCTCCGCCAGATGCCTTTCCTGCGTAAACTTGGGAATTCAGGAGTATCGTTTATGAACAAAGCCGCCAGCGGCTACTGGAACATCATGGATCCCAGCAACGGCTTCACCGCAATCCACCGTCTAGCCCTTGAAAGCCTGCCCCTCGACCGCATCGACAAGAGGTTCTTTTTTGAGAGCGATATGTTATTCCGCCTCAACACCATCAGAGCGATGGTCTCAGAAATGCCGATGCGCGCTGTTTACGGGGATGAGAAAAGCAACCTGAAGGTTCACAGGGTCGCGTTCCAGTTCCCTTTCAAATATCTGAGCCGTATGTTCAAACGGATCTTTTATAACTATTACCTCCGCGATTTTAACATAGGTTCCCTGGAACTGATCCTGGCGTTTGTATTTATTGTGTTCGGCGTGATCTTCGGAACCTATAAATGGTCTGAAAGTATTATCACTTCCCACCCTGCAACCGCCGGTACCGTGATCCTTGCCGGGCTCCCGATCATCCTGGGATTCCAGTCACTCTTCGCGTTCCTGCACTTTGATGTAGCAAACCTTCCCCAGCGACCCTTGTCTTCAATGGGGGAATGGTAGATCGTGATGGCGTGATGAACGTGATAATCGTGATGAAACATGAGACTTAACTTTTGGATAATAATCCTCCTCTTTTCCTGCGCAGCAGCTCACTCCCAGGTGATAGCTGATTTTAAAATACCCGACACCATATGTGTTAATAAGGATATCTATATTACCAACCTGACTACCGGAGGATCTACTTTTTACTGGAGTTTCTGTTCAGGCAATACTTCCGTTGATCCTATAGGGTCGGTAGTCCTGAATACCTCGGGATATCTTGGCGGGCCCGCTTATATCACCGTTGCCCAGGACGGGCAGAACTGTTACAGCTTCGTCTCAAACCATTTTAATCATGCAGTCACTCAGTTCTTCCACGGGAACAGTTTCAGAAACGACCCGGTTTCCGGAAAAATGATCCCTCTGAGCTCCTCCGTTAAAACTGACAGCGCACAGGGAATCCAGGTCAAAAACGATAACGGGAACTGGTATGGATTTATGGTAGCCGACGATGTGCTGTTAAGGATGGATTTCGGGAATTCGCTATCGAACGACCCCGCATTTATGTTTTTTGGCACCTCACCCCTGGCATCCAGCCTTCACGGATTGATCATCATGCACGAGAACAACCAGCGCTGGATCGGGATTTCAAGCAGTTCGGTCGGAAATAAAGTATTTCGATTGGATTTCGGCGGCAGTCTTTCCAGTACACCGGTCATTACAGATATTACACAGGGATTTTCTTTCAGCCACCCCGGACCCCTGAGTCTGGTGCAGGAAGGAACTGATTATTACTGTTTCGTCGTTAACTCTGCAAACAGCAGCCTTGCAAGGGGAAATTTCGGATCTTCCCTGCTCAACACTCCTGTTTGGACCAACCTTGGAAAAGTCTGCGGCTCCGACGCCCTGGGGATCATGCTGATCAGGGATTGCGAGCAGACTAACGGGTTCATGTCCCGTTTTGTCAACGCCGGAAATATCCTGTTCAGGCTGCTGATGCCCCAAGGGATAACCGGACCCGCATCAACTGTCAGTATGGGTAATATTGGAACCCTCAACAAACCTCAGCAATTCTCGGAGATCACCCGGGTGCGAGATACCGTGTATACCTTTCTTTGCAACCAAACCTCAACAACGATCACACGCCTGAGTTTTGTCACATGCACGAATTCTTCCATTCCTTCATCCACCCTGTTCACTCCGCCTCCTTTCAGATATGATACCGCAGGCACATATAATGTACGATTAACGGTTAATGAAGGCAATCCCGATCAGCAGAACATCTGTAAACATATAGTGGTTGTAGACAAGCCTCCGGTTAACCTTGGTCCCGACCGCACCATCTGCCAGGGTCAGAACGGGAATCTCGATGCTGGACCAAACTGCGACACGATCATCTGGTCTACCGGCGATACAACGCGAACAATAAAAGTCAACCAGCCGGGAACTTATTGGGTCAGGGTAAACAAATTCGGATGCTGGGGAAGCGATACGGTTAACCTGAATGTGTATCCATATCATCCAACGAAACTAAAGCCCGATACCACCCTCTGCCAGGGACAGATCTACATATTGAATCCCGGGAAAAATTTCAAGTCGCTCATCTGGAGTACCGGCGACACTTCCTCAACTCTTAAAATTATTGTCGGCGGACAGTATTGGGTGCATACTCTCGACAGTAACAACTGCACGGGGGCAGATACTGTGAAAATAAAGGTAAAACCAGCCATCAACGTAAACCTTGTAAAGGATACCATGGTATGTTCCAAGGCCTCCGTTATTCTTCATGCCACAGTGCCGGGAGCAACATATCAATGGCAGGACGGATCAAGGGATTCGCTTTTCACCGTAACGGAGCCCGGGGTCTACTGGGTGAGGGTCAGCCGTGACAGCTGCGCTGTCCAGGATACTTCCATGGTACATGATTGCTCCAGTGAGATATTTTTTCCCGGGGCCTTTACCCCGAACGGAGACGGTTTAAACGATTTTTTCCATCCCATGGGCCCCACGCTTGCAAAATTCACCCTCACTATTTTTGACCGCTGGGGACAACAGGTCTTTACCACCAATGACCAGGAACGAGGCTGGGACGGCAGCTGCAAAGGCGGACTTTGTCCCGCAGGCGAATATTCTTACATCGCAACGTATGAATTATCCGATGCTGCAGGGTCTGCAGGCAAGGCGCATGGCACGGTGATGCTGCTGAGGTAATCATCGTATTATCGCTGCGCCTCATCATACCGCTGCTGCTTGTGACTTGTTCAATGAAAGGAACGCTCTTCGTGCTGACGTAAATTTGCTAAAAACCTTCGCTCTTCGCCTAAAATTCCTATACCGCCCTGCTTCGCAGGTCTCGAAGAGGAGGAATTTTTACGGCTCATCGCTTGTTTTTTTTCACGCAAATTTCCTAAGGCACTCTGAGCGTTCCTTTCATTTCGCAGCACCTTCCGACATGCTTTAAGGAGCGAAGTATCTCGCACAAGCGACCTTGCTACCTGAAGCGAAATATATCGCAAAAGTCGCCTTGGTATTGAAAGCGAAGCAACTTACATAAGCGGCATTGGCTTCAAGGAGCGAACTTGTGAAAAATTTCTAATCTGTTAATTGCAATTGTGAGCGACGCAGAAGGCGCAGCCGCGATGTAAGGTTGCGAGCGACAAAACTCACAACGCATCAGAACCTGAAGTAAATAAACGGACTGAAACCCGTGGAAGTAATCGCCGAAACCGACAATAAGAACAGCAGCATGGCAAAAATGGTAAAGCTAATTATCAGCACATTTCCAGGCTTGTCGTAAAGTCTGTTCTGCCAGCTTTCGATCTTCTTGTTGAATCCAATGAATGAAAATAACATAGCGATAACCAGTATCGTCCAGAACTTCGGACTCAGCCAAAGATCATTATCCCCTCCCCTGAAAGCAAACATACGGCGGATGTAAAACCCGAATGAATCCAGACTCTCGCTGCGAAATAACACCCATCCTAAAACCGTGATAAAAAATGTCAGGATCACACTGGCGATCCGCCCTGCCTTCTTATAATATTTCAAAAGGAATAAACGATCAAAGATCAGGAAGATCCCCTGGTAAACACCCCATAGTATAAAGGTCCATGCTGCCCCGTGCCAGAACCCGCATAAAAGGAAGGTAACCGAAGTTGCGATGAGATAGATCACTTTGTCGGCACGTATCCCCAGATATTTTTCCTTTGGCAGCTTCCTTGAAGTTGAATAAGCTAAAGGCAGGAAAACGTAATCGCGGAACCAGCTACCCAGGGTCATATGCCATCGTTTCCAGAATTCGGTAATGGATCCTGAAACGTACGGACTGTTGAAATTCTCGGGCAGCTTAAAGCCCATCATTCGTGCCAGGCCCAGCGCCATATCGGTATACCCGCTGAAATCGAAATAGATCTGGAAGGTGTAGGCGATAGCTCCTATCCAGGCAATCCCGCTGGAAAGCTGCAAGGTGTCCATGGAGAAGATTATATTCACCTGCTCTCCCAGCACATCGGCAATCAACACTTTTTTAGCCAACCCTATTGCAAACCTGAAAAAGCCCGTCAAACGGTCATCAAGGGTTTCATTACTGCGGCGGTCGGTTATCTGTGCTGCGATCTGACCCGGCCTCACAATGGGGCCCGATAACAGTTGCGGAAACATCAGAATATACATTGCGTAATGCTCCAGCTTCTTAAAAGGAGCAAACTGCCTCTTGTACACATCGAGAGTGTAAGCAAGCTTCTGGAAGGTGATGAACGAGATGCCCAGGGGCAGCGCAATTTTCATCCAGGGCGAGGGATTGGCACCAAAATGTCCGAAGAAAATATCAAGCTGCTCTATGAAAAAGTTCATGTACTTGAAGTAAAGCAGCAAACCCAGATTGAGTACCACAAGGACCCAAAACAGCAGTTGGCGAGTCTCACCCTCCATTCGCGACATCCGCCCTACCAGGTAGAAATCGACAAGCACCGAACCCAGCAATACAGGCAAAAACAAGGGCGCACCCCAGGCATAAAAAGCAATACTCGCGAAAAGTATCCAGTAATTCCTGTACTTATGGCCGAACAGCAATAGCAGGAGCAGGAATGCCGGCAGGAAATACATTAGGAATAGACTGCTGCTGAATGCCATATTATTTCTTTTTGCTGTTCATGATCTCCTGTTCAGCCATAAATACCGCATCGCGATGGACCTGCTCATCCAGGGAGATCCCGTTTTTCGCCGCTTTCTGCTTTACTTTCTCAAGCCAGTCGGGGGTATTGCGGATGCTCTTCTCAAATTCTTTTACCCGGTCCCTGTCGGAATTCAATCCCTGCCAGGCCTGCTGAACGAAACCATATCCTACATTCCCATAACCTGCATTGGTCTGGATGAGCACTACCAGGTCCTGGCTCAGGATCTCTTGTATGTAGTTCAGCTGGCTGGTTGATTTAGGGGCATTGAAGGTCTCAGGGTATACGTCTTTGTTGTAATACCAGAACTCATTATTGCTGAACATGTTCGTGATAAATCCCGGATAATACAGCTGCCAGTAAAAGCTGTCACCCACGAACAAAGCCCTGGGCTTGGGTTTTGTGGTATCGGCGACAAAATGGAATGCGGGATAAGCAAGGGGAGGATATGAGAGGGGTTTGATCAGGTTAAGGGTTCGGCCTATATCATCATCCTCATACCTCGCCTTCGGGCTTACGATAATACTGTCAATGGCAACCCGGGGAATATTCATTCCGAATCTGATCCGCAGATAATTCATCATGGAATCGATCGCGATGGTCGATCCGTAAGTACTCCAGTGAATACCCGTCTTGGGGTAAAGGATGTACCTCGAAGTATCCTTCATCTTCAAAAACCAGGCGTTGTAATCAATGAAATTCACGCCGGCTGCCTTGCAACGCTCAACATAATATGCATAGTTCGTGAGAGGCTGTTTCGTTTTCAGGAATCTCTGCGGAATGATTTCGGGGTAGAACGTGCCTTTGTCGGGGACAAACAACACCAGGAAATGCACCTTCGCCGTCTGCTCCAGCTTGTCCTGCAAGGCTTTCATCAGCTCCACAATGCGGTCGATCTCAGCTTTCCCTGCAAAATCATAGCCCAGCGAAGCCTCGATATATTGCTGCGCAATGAGATAATTCCCTTTCCCAATAACGATCTTGTTTGCATGAGGAACCCCGAACAGCGAAAAATCGATCTGGTTGTAAAGCCTCACGAGGTCGGTGCGGAAACCAAGAGTATTATTGATATGTGTGCTGTAGGCGGATTGGAATGTCCCTTCCATCCAGCTGTTCTTCGTTAACAAGGGCACCGAATCTTTTGGCACAAACCCTTCAAGTCCTTTGCTGTGAATCAACCCGGTCTTCTTCTGAACCGCGAATACGCAGAGAAGGATCAGTACCATTACGAAAAGCAGCTTCTTCGCGATCATCTATTCGACATTGATTTCAAGATCATCCACGTAAAACGTCGTTTTCCCCTTATTCCAGATATACACCCTCACTTCCGCCCAGGGATCAATGGTTGCCGGGATATCAAAATTTGCAGGCACAGCATACCACTGCCGGGTGGCCGACATGGGCACATCCAAAGGCCTTGATTCATAATATACCTGATTCCCGTCCTTTTTGATATCGCAAACGATAACAGCCCCGGTGGCCGAACTGCCGGTTTTAAACATACGATAAGTGACCTGCAGTTTTACAGGCTTCGAGGCCTTTTTGAGGTTATTAAGGTATTCAAAATAGGTTACGTTGTATTCATGCTCCCGGTCAAATAACAGGCTGTAATCTCCCGACCTGGAAACCAGCCGTGTCGTTGAAGCTCCATTGTTCATAGCCCCGTTCTCAAAATCGTTACGATAGGAATACCCCGGTTTTACAGGCAAAATTTTCGCCGTATTCAGCATCCTGCCAAACTGGTTCCAGTCCCAGCTGGATCCGAAAAAACATTCCTCGTAGGTATAACTGAGCCTGGAGGTGTATGCCGAGCAAAACAACATCAGTGTTATAAGAAGTATAGTCTGCGGATGATTTTTCTCCGATAATTTATCCTGCAGAAGAAATGCAAGCGGAAGTCCGAACAGGGGCAGAAAACCGATGAATACTGGTTGCCCGTAAGAACAACCAAAATACCAGCACCACCAGGAAGATAACAAATAACTCAGGAAAAGGAACAGACCCAGGTTTAACCAGCCATTAACAGCCTTTTTTCTGATCATCATGATCATCCCTCCGATCATAAAGAACATCAGGGGAGCGTAGATAAACAGTCCGTTCAAAGTTGAAAACCATACTTCCGGGAGGTGCGGTGAAAGCAGGTTCGTAAACCATAAAGCATTTGGCTTGCTTGCAAAATACGCACCGCTGCTGTATTTCCAGTAAGCCATCTGCGGACAAAACACAAGAACCAGAATCAAAAGGAATACGAGGGAACACCTAGGTTTGAGTAATTTTTTTACCCTTTCCTTGAACTGTCCAAGGCTTGCAACATCCATTAAAAATACGACAAAAAGCAGGAGTGCTGCAGCCGGACTGATCAGTATCTCCAGCGACAGGACGAATGAAAAGATCAGGAAATACAGGTACTTCCCTGATTCATTTAAAAACTTTTTCAGAAAAAATATAAATACAGCCGACAGAAAAAATGTGTACACCGGGGGCATGAGGGTAGAGGCAACGGAATAGTAAAACAATCCGGTCCCTGTAAATAAAAAGAAAACCGCGAGAAATGAAGCCTGATTCGAAACATAGTGAGCAAGAAATCTTCTCAATAAGATCAGCCCCAGCAGCAGGTAAAATACCGCTGCGAAATCAGCCATATGATGATAAACCGGCGCAAAAGCCCAGTCCTGGGGGACATGAAAAACCTTTGTGATCACATGCACCCCTATAAAAAACGGAGAAAGTAAAAGGGCGATGCCGTAAGTGTTATCGGTAAGAATCTTATGGTTTACAGTATCATACCTGAAACCGTAACCTGTTTTTTCATCTATTTTAGGTGGAACCTTGCTGAGGTCCCAGTGATAATAAAATGTAGCCGGGAGATATATATAATATCCTGCGCGGTCGCTCCAGATCTCACTTTTCCAGTTAAAATATCCTTTCCCCGAATGAAAATTGAACGAAAGAAAGAGCGCCAGTCCAAGGATGACGATAAAAAAAACAGTCTCAAACCAGGAAGGCAGCTTTTTTTCCATTTCCATGTTATTCGAATTTTATGCTCATGTCGTCAAAATAGAATTCCCTGCCTTTGGGATTCCAGATAAAACAATGTATCTCACTGTTCTGGTCCACCCATTCGGGGATCTCGATAGTATCCCGGATGTTACCGTAAACTCCTTTTCTTGCAGGAAATTTGTCAAACGGTATATCCTTATAATAGATCATTTTCCCGTTCTTTTCCACGGAGCAAACCCAGACTGCATGCATGGAATCAGCTAAGGCAGGATAAACCCACACACTCATGCTGACCCTACTTACCGGATGGTCCAGGATCTTGGATAACGTTCGCCGGTAATGCACATTATCTGCGATGTCTTTGTTGCAGTAAGAAGCGGTTACCCGTGAACGGACATGCTCGTTGGTGAGGATCACCGGTTCGTAACCGAAATTATTGGAAAAATCGGTATTCCAGGTATAGGTTTTCTGCGGAAAATCAACTAGCTCAAAATCCTTAAGCTTGATGAAATAATCGTCCCAGGACCACATGCCCCCGGTGAAAATATTATAATGGTAGAACATCATCAGGTTGCCATAACCCAACAGGAGGAAAACGACAACCATGACGGATCTCAGGAAAAGATTTTTCCAGCGGATAATTGCAAGCAGCAGATAACCCAACGGTAGGGCGATGAAAACGGCGAACTCGGCAAGCGGGCGAAAGCCAAAGGATCCCCCGTAAAACCAGCAATGCCAACTTGAAAATATATACGATGCCAGCAGGAAAAAAAAGATCGAAATCCAGGTGTTCGATTTTCGCTGCCTAACCATAACAAACATCCCTGCAATGAACAGAAACCAAACCGGATGATACGGGAACAATCCGTTAAACGGGGAGAACCAGATCTGTAGCAGCATGGGATGTGCCCAGTAGAAGACCTCCCCGGGATAGGAATAGTAAACAAAATGCCCCGAAAGGTATTTCCAGTAAAGGAACTGGGGTATGAGCACAATGAACTGGATCATTATAAAGACCAGGCTTCGTTTCGGGTTCAGG
>JAPLDL010000017.1 GCA_026391735.1 Bacteroidota bacterium
TATGTCAATAGTTCTATGGTAATCGTCCTCATTGATGATCTCCACCAGGCGTTTATTATCGGTCTTTGAATAAATATGGAATAGGGGGCGAATGATGAAATTTGACGCCCTGAATGGACCATCCTTCGTTAAAAAGTAAAAGCAATTGTGATGTTCAAAGAATCCCAGTTTCCGTGCCGTCTTTCTGTCAATGTCGCCGAAACCCTCAAATTCATCCTTGCTATCTTGCTTGATTACAGTGACCGAATCCTTCAAGGTTTTTATCCGGTCGGTGATTGCCTTTTTGGAGATTTTATGTCGCTTTGAGATATCGTCAACAAATATGCTTTGCCTTACAGGATCGTCCATTTTAAAGATCAGATCGCAAATCTGATTGATTACTTCACCACGGCGGGTCAGGTTTTTACCGGCCTCTACCAGGGCTGTATCTGCAAACAGAAGTACTTCTTCTTCGTTGAGGATCTCAATATTTGGTAATTCAATTCCATTGGTATCGGGTAACTCATTCATCAGTCATGGTTGGTTTAAAATGGTTCATCTGCTCATCCTTTCTTATGAGCATTTCATCCACGCTTCTGACAATTTCTTCAAACCGTCCGTTAATCTTCATTTCCCGGACCAGTTCGTATGCCTCAAGCCGTTTTACCAGTTGAATATTCCAATCTTTAAGGAACTTACTTTCAGCCTCAAGGATTTGGTTCTTTCGCAATATCCACTGAATATCCTGGGTATAATCCCAGGCGAACTTCATCACATCAGCCACGTGGGTCCAGAACCGGTAAGATTCGGTCACGCCGGTCTTTGCCTTTTGTTTGGCAAGGATGCTATTGACCTCGGCGATCTTGTCAAGGAGCAATTCCGGGGCAGATTCATAAAAGCTATGGGAGATCTGGCTTTCTTTACTCACTTCAGAAAAATTGGGATTCAGTCCGATTTAACTATTCCGCTAATATTTCCGCCTCAAGAGCTTCAATTAATTGTTTGAGGCGAAGCGTCTGATGTAGCAGTTTGTCTTTAGAAGTTGCTGGCTTTGAAATGGACGAATTCGCTGCGGCCTGCAATTTTTCCAATAATAATAGGTATGCCTGCATTGTCAGCCTTTTATCCGGAACCGACATGAAAGAGAATGTTTTCACGCACTGGGATTGTTTAAATTCAATACTCTTTCTTCCTGTAGTTCTGTGTCTCTTTTGATTTCTTCGCAGAACAGGATTGCCTCATCGATGATTATTGAATTGTACGCTGCACTTTCCGGGTCAAGACAACGATAAATGTACTGATGGGAAAACGTAAAGTTTTTTTCCCTAAGTCTTTCTCTGATGGTTGAAACACTTCCCCGTGGAAGGTTATCTCGGAGTATCGCCAGGGATTCATAGCTGATTTTCATGGAATTTTAGTGTTGATTAGTTTTTAGTCATTTTTTTGATCACAATATAGCCATTAAAGTAAAAGTGGTTAGAAATTCAATCTGGTGGAAACGGATTGAAAACAACAGTTTGTCGTCAGCATTTCTTCAGATCCTCCATGACCTCACTTTCAAAGAAAAACAACTTGCCACCAAGTTTATGTGAACGGACAATTCCGGCCTTACTCCACTTATGAAGTGCAGGTCGGCTCACTCCAATCATTTTACAGATATAATGTGCTGTAACAGGTTTTTCAATTATTGACTTTTCTATTGCCATTTTTAATAAGTTTTACGGCAGCAAAAGTATCAAGGAAAGGTTATAAAAAAAGACCTAGTTACAAACAGTTAAATCCCAAATAAACAGCTGATAAACAAAATATAAACAAGGAGTAAACAATGGATAAACACGTTATTCAGAAGCTTGTCAACAAGAGGTGTTTATAAAAGTATTTGGAATACTTTTAAATTTGGGATTGAAAGAAAGAAGATTAAATATTCGATCCTCTGACCCAAGGTAGGCCAGAACAGGAACATAGAGAAAATGCAAAAGAAATCCGCCTAAGAAGCCTGCCTGTAAAATCGAGGGTGCTAATGAAAGTACAATAAAATCAATAGGGCTATGAGTGGGTTCGAATCCCTCACATCCCACAATAAAAATCCGGAAAATCACTGAATCTCCAATGAAACCGCCTCATATGGCGGTTTTTCTTTTACAGTCGTTTACATCTGAAAACAACCTGTTAATAACTTTTACAGGCAGATTTGCCTAAATTGTTGCCTATAGCTAATAACCGAAAATCGATATTTAGGATTTATAGGTAAAAAAAACATCATGGTCCTTTCAAAATCGATTATATATCGTTTTCTCTACCTATTAATGGTGAACGTATCGAACACGCTATAGGTCCCGGTGTAGCCGCTGTAACTGTTTACCGTTACGCTGCCACCGTTGATGTCTACAACACTGAAGTAATAGGTTTTGACTGAATTGTGTACGTTCCAGGCGGCTCTGACGGCCGGATCGATGTTGCCGCCGCCTCCACCGGCGCCGCAGGTGCCATTGAGAAGCTGAACAACATTGTTCTGCCATGCTGGAGTCTGTGGTAAGGTCTGGGGATTCGGGGGTATGCTACTGTCAATTGTCCGGCGGGCAAAAAGATGCGAATGTCCGCAGGCATAAAAGTCGAATTTGTTGGAGTCAAGGAAAGACCAGAGCCTTGTAAAGGACTGGCTTACAGTGGATGGTTCGGCCGTGTCGTTTGAGACATAGTAATAGGGTGTATGTATAAAAAGGAATTTGTGGGTTGCCTTGGTCTGGGCCACCTGTGCTCTTAACCATGACATCTGGGGGCCTTCGATGTTGCCCCCCAGGCCCTCGGGGACAGAGTCATGGGTCAGGAAGTAGGGATCCAAAGTCGCGAAAAAGCAGCTTCCTCCCGGAGAGGTGAAGGAATAGGCCAGGTGCTCATAGCCGGCTGGCCCATTGGCTGGGTTCTCAGAAAACACCTGCTGGAACTGCTGCTGGTTACTGAGAATGAAACCGGAATCAGAGTGCTCGTAATACAGCTCATGATTGCCGACAGCGGTGTATAGGGGTATTCCCTGGCTGGTGATGGGTGCGAAGAGGTCTTTAAATGCCTGGAAGGTGTATATATGGTTGATACAGCCCCTGTAGGATCCGTCGCCGCCAAATATCACAAATGACGGTTTGGGAGACAACGTGGCAATCTGGCTGATGATGGTATTCAGCACTTCGGTATTCACCGGATGTGGAAGAGTTTCACCCCGGCTGTCGGCCAGCCAGACAAAACGAAGCGTTTCACCTGTTGTATTCTGTTGATCCGAACTGCTTTTCTTGCAACCACCCAGCATCGCTATAACAAAGATCAGCAAAGTAATAGCGGCGAATTTGATCTTTAGTTTACCCGACAAGGCATTTCTCCTTTCTTGATTTAGAAACATGAATTTTACTTTACTATTTAATTTTTTCGTGAATTTACCCATTAATTACTATCCCGATTCGCATTAGTATTTTCGCAAGGCATACTTCGACCTTATCTCATCTTCTTTGCTTTTATCGGTGACATAAATAATTGTCCTGCCCCCATCGAGTATTATCGGATATTTACCTATTACTGACCCCGTTGAAAGGTTTGATTTTGGAACTCTCCGGTGATGGTTTGATAAGCTCAACCTGTTATCAATGACATCATTTGTCGATATATTATGAATTGCTTTCATTGTATCTGAATTAGTAGATGGCTGGTTATAGAAACAGATAAAACTGCTTTACTTTATAACCAAAACTTCCTTTAAATATTCTGCAAGGTTCGTAATCTTAACATTTAATTAACATCATTGTCTGAATTGCTGTCTGAATTTATGGATGCTGTTTTTTGAATCTCAACACTTTAGAACCCATAAAGGTAGTCTAAGAATCGGCGGATTCCAAATTATTCTCACGTTCTACAGTTTTAAAGGACGCCTGTTTCACCCCCCTTACGGTCTCATTAGTCGGCAAAACCCCGCCTCTTGTCTAATTTCTTCTTCACAAGCTTCAGTTCCAGAATTATTCTCAATATATTTACAAGCTGAGCCGGGACAGGAGGTTTTGATTGCCGTCCCGTTAATCTTCAACAAACAACAAATTCAAACGGTATGAAAAAACAATTCCAAAAGCTCTTGCTGATCGTGGCATTGATGCTGACATGGACCATTTCAGTCCAGGCACAGAATTACAATCTCAAAGATATGCCTCCCCTGGATCCCAAAGTCAGAGCCGGTGTTCTTGCCAATGGCATGCATTACTTTATCAGGGCAAACAGCCTGCCTGAGAAACGGGGTGAATTTTATATTGCTAATAATATTGGCGCCATCCAGGAAAATGATGACCAGAATGGTCTTGCACATTTTACCGAACATATGTCTTTTAACGGTACAGGCCATTTCCCCAAAAAGGGGATCCTGGATTACCTGGCTACCATCGGCGTTAAATTCGGTACCAATGTCAATGCTTCCACAGGACTGGAGCAAACCGTTTTCAACCTTTCGAATGTTCCCCTGACTCGTGAAACCATCACTGATTCCTGCCTTTTAATACTCCGTGACTGGGCTCATTACGTAGCGTTCGAGGATACCGAAATCGACCTGGAGAGGGGCGTTATTCTTGAGGAATGGAGGATGTATGGCAGCGCTTCCGAAAGAATGAGCAATAAGCTGGCGCCTGTTATCTATAAAGGGTCAAAATACGCCGACCGCAATGTCATAGGTGATACGGCTGTAATAAAGCACTTCAAATACCAGACGATTAAGGACTTTTACCATACCTGGTACCGTCCCGACCTGCAGGCAATCATTATTGTGGGGGATTTTGACGTGAACAGGGTTGAAGCGAAGATCAAAGAAATTTTCAGTGAGATCCCAATAATTGCAAATGCCAAACCCAAGGTACTTTTTCCACTGGCCGACAACCAGGAACCACTCATAGGTACAGCAACTGATAAAGAAGCCACGAATACCATGGTGACCCTTACTTACAAGCATGATGCTATCCCCGATGCCGAAAAGAACCTGGGTTATATGAGAACCCAGCTGGTGAGGACTTTCGTGAATGTCATGCTGAGCATGCGTCTGATGGAGCTTGCACGCAATGAAAATCCTCCGTTTATGTTTGCAAGAGGCAGTTACAGCCGTTATACTTCAACCCGGGATGCTTTCAATTGCATGGCTCAGGCTAAGGAGAACAACTCCCTCAAAGCGCTTTCGGCCCTGGTTACTGAAGTGCAGCGAATGAAGCTTTACGGTTTTAACCCGGGTGAATATGATCGTGCAAAAGCCGAGTTCATGCGCAGCCTGGAGTCCCGTTACATGGATCGCGACAAGCGTAAGAACCGGGAACTGGTGCGCCCTATAACAAGCTTCTTCCTTACGAATTCGCCCAATCCGGGTATTGATTATGAATATGCTTTTGATAAAGCAGAGATCACAGGCATCAGCCTGGAAGAGATCAATGCTGTGGCTAAAAGCTTTGTCACCGATAATAATATGATAGTTACCATTACCGGTCCTGAAAAGGAAGGGATAACGCTTCCTGCTGTTACCGAGATCGGGTCGGCGATGACCGCTGCGCTGGGAGCTAAAATCACTCCTTATGTTGACAATATCGCCGGCAAAAAACTTATTGAGAAGGAACCCTCTCCGGGAAAAGTGACTTCCACTGCCTCGAACCCCCTGTTCGGAACAACTGAATGGACTCTTTCGAATGGTATGAAGGTCATCTTCAAACCTACCGATATAAAAGAAGATGAGCTTAATATAACCGGCTGGGCAGAGGGTGGAGCCTCGGCATTGAAGGATGAAGATTTACTGGCAGCAGATGTTATGGGAGATGCATTATCGGCCATGGGCCTGGGCAGTTTTTCAAGGAATGACCTTACCAAACTGCTTGCCGGCAAACGGGCAGGTGTTTCTTTTATGATTTCCGACGAACAGGATATGGTTTCTGCACGCACTTCTCCGAAAGACCTGGAAACCGCACTACAACTGATGTACCTGAGTTTTACTTCCCCCCGGTGGAATGAAACGGATTATAAAACCTGGTACGATAAATTAAAAGAATCGCTCATCAATGCTGATGCCGAGCCCAGAAAAGCCTTCTCTGATACGATCGAAGTTATGGTTGCCAGTCATAATAAACGTGTTCAGCCTGTTACTTACAAATCACTCGACAAGATATCCTTTGACCTTCTTCAAAAGGTTTTCAAACAGCGGTTTTCAGATCCCGGCAACTTCACGTTGCTGTTTACCGGTAAAGTCAATCCCGAGGCTGTAAAACCCCTGGTTGAAAAATACCTGGCTTCCCTGCCCAATGTTGCACAGAAGGATTCTTATGTTGACAGGGGCATCAGGCCTCCGAAGGGTCATGCAAAACGCGATTTCCAGCGCAAAAGCACAACCCCCAGAACTTCAATTTATGTGAATTTCAATGGCAAATGCGATTACACTGCGGATAGCAGGTTGCTTGGTGCCGCTATGAGGCATATTCTTGAATTGCGCTATATCGAGCGGATCCGTGAAGATGAGGGCGGAGCCTACAGTGTTCGGGTTACATTCAACACTGCCAAACTGCCTGACCCTTCATTCAGTTTCATTGTCACTTTTGAAACCGACCCGCTTAAAGCGGATAAGCTGATAGGTATCGTCCATGCCGAAGTTGAAAAGATCCTGAAGAATGGCCCAGCCGATGCAGATCTTCAGAAATTCAAGGAATACGCCCTGAAACAAAGGCCGGAGGATATGAAAGAGAATAACTGGTGGAATTCGATTGTCCAGGAGTATTATACCAATAAACTTGATTACCTGAGTGGTTATGAAACTAAGGTGAAAGCCCTTAACACAAAAGCCGTCCAGGATTTTGCTAAAAAAGCCCTTGGCCAGGATAATGTTGTTGAAGTTTTAATGAGGCCCTGATTTATGAGAATTAAAGTGCTCGGAGCCGGTGGCGGTGAAGTCACCGGCTCTGCTTATCTCGTTGAGACCGATCATGCCAGGGTATTGGTCGATTGCGGTATTTTCCAGGGTGGAAAGAAGGTGGAAGGGCTTAATCGGTTCGACCTGAAGGATGTTTCAAACCTTGACGCGGTTTTAATCACTCACGCTCACCTGGACCATACCGGACGACTGCCATTACTAAGTAAAATGAGAGTACCTGCTCCTGTATTCTGCACCCAGGCAACACTGGAACTCACATCCCTCATTCTCAGGGATTCGGCCCACGTACAGGAGATGGATACCAACCGGCTTAACAGGAAAAGGCAGAGGGCCGGTATGAAAGCAATACAGCCCCTGGTCTCCCATGAAGATACGGAAGACATCATCGGCAGGCTCATTGCATTGCCATACGACAGAGATTTGCCGGTTGCCACAGGCATAAAAGCCAGCTTCGCTGAAGCCGGACATATGCTGGGCTCTTCATGCATACAGCTTAGTATTGAGGACAAAGGCAGTGTAAAGAAAGTGATTTTCTCCGGCGACCTGGGCCCAAAAGGAGCGCCAATCCTTAAAGATTTCGAGGAACTTCACACTGCTGACGCAGTTTTCATGGAAACAACATACGGGGACCGGGATCACAAACCGCTGAATGAAACCGTGAATGAATTTATCGGGATAGTTCAAACAGCTGTGGCAGATAAAGGTAAAATCCTGATCCCTACGTTCGCTGTCGGTAGGGCCCAGCTCATGATCTCAATTCTGGCGTCCATGTTCAGGGTCGGTCATGTCCCTCTGTTCCCTATATTTCTCGACAGTCCAATGGCAATTGAAGCTTCAAAGATCTATTTCAATCATAAGGAACTGTATGATGAAGAGCTGCTTGAGTTTATCAGGCAAAAACCTATGATGGAAGACCTTAAAACCCTGAAAATGTGTCCGACATCTGAGGATTCCATAGCTATCAACAATATTCCTGGCCCAATGATGGTGCTTGCAGGCGCAGGAATGTGCAATGCAGGACGCATTCTTCACCACCTGAAATATAACCTCTGGAAACCCGAGACCCACGTGATCATCGTCGGTTATCAGGGATCAGGTACTTTGGGAAGAATGCTGGTTGAAGGTGCAGAAAAGGTCAGGATCTTCGGAGATGAGATATCCGTTAAAGCGAAGATCCATACGCTTGGGGGGTTCAGTGCACATGCCGGGCAAAAGGATCTGCTCGATTGGTTTTCTCATCTTGCCCCTGTCAGGCCGAAGTTGGTTTTGATACATGGAGAAAACGGTCCAAGGACCGCGCTCGGCGCAAAAATCAAGGAGCTTTACGGAACAGAAGCGGCTTACCCGGCTCTTAATCAAGATATTTTTTTATAAGGTCCAGCATTTCATTGGCCCTTATCGGCTTTGCCAGGAATTCGCAACAGCCTGCTTTGATTGCAGCCTCCCTGTCACTTTCATCAGCATAAGCGGTTTGTGCAATCACGGGAAGGCCCGAACGAATCGTTAATATCTGCCTGGTGGCTTCAAGACCATCCAATACCGGCATCCTGATGTCCATAAGGACAATATTGATCCCCATATGCTTCATGCAGAGTTCAACTGCCTTCTGACCATTGTCAGCATGCATGATGACTGCTTGTGTCGGCCTCAACAGAATATCAAGATAACTGAAATTCATAGGGTCATCCTCAACAATAAGAATGTGTTTCCCTGTCCAGTTGATCATGTGTTTCCTCATAGTATAAATTCAGGTTCCAAAAGTATTAATATTCAGGAATCTTCACAAGAGGCAGATTAAGTAAAGGTAAAAATGTTAGCTTTGATCTTCAGTTTTCAACTCCAAAACAAGTTCAAGATGAATGATCCGATACGCAGGACGAAAATTATAGCTACTATTGGCCCGGCAAGCAACACGCCTGAAATGATACGTAAGATGATCAGCGCAGGAATGAATGTAGCCCGGTTGAATTTCTCTCACGGAAGCTATGATGACCATGCAAAGGTAATAACCTATCTCAGGAGTATTTCCGACGAGATGGATACCCCTGTCACTCTGCTTCAGGACCTCCAGGGGCCAAAGATAAGGGTTGGTAAATTGCCGGGCGATCAGATACAGCTGACAAAAGGCGATACGGTAAGGATGATCCCCCTGGAAGAATATACCGGACTGCCCGGCCTTATCCCGATCGATTATCCGCATGCAGCAGAAGAAGCTGTTAAGGGAATGAGTATACTGCTGGACGATGGACTTCTTTCGCTGGAAATCACCGGGATCCAGGGGAATGCCCTGGTATGTAAGGTCGTTGACGGAGGGATCCTGAAAAACCGGAAAGGCGTTAATTTTCCGAATCTGAAGTTAAAGCTCCCTTCTCTTACCGATAAAGACAAACAGGATCTGATGTTCGGGTTGGAACATGGGGTAGACTGGGTTTCCCTCAGCTTTGTTCGTTCTTCGGATGACATCGTTGAACTCAGGGATTTTATTATAAAAGCGGGATACAGGAAACCACTGATTGCAAAAATTGAAAAACCCCAGGCTATTGAACATCTCGACGCGATCATAGAAGTGACTGATGGGGTCATGGTGGCCAGAGGCGATCTCGGCGTTGAGATGAGCCCCGAAAAGGTTCCCCTGCTGCAGAAACGTATTATTGAGCAATGCAACCGCATGAGCAAACCGGTTATAACGGCTACCCAGATGCTGGAGTCGATGATCCATGAGCCCCGTCCCACCAGAGCCGAGGCCAATGATGTTGCAAATGCCATCATTGATGGAACAGACTGCACGATGCTCTCCGGAGAATCAGCTGTTGGAGAATATCCCGTAAAAGCTGTTGAAATGATGAACCGGATTGCCATCGAGGTTGAATCGAATATAGAGTTCAGGACCTACCCTGCCCATGAGCATTCAGAGATCGGGGCCATTTGCGAAGCGGTAAACCGGATTGAAAAAGTAATAGCTGTTTCTGCCATTGCCGTACTTACATCCAGCGGAAGAAGCGCAAAGTTCATCGCTGCAGGCCGTCCTAAAGCACCTATATACGCCTTGACCGACGATCCTATTGTATATCATGGACTTAATTTACTCTGGGGGATACATCCAATCCTTATCCGGCATAAATGCAAGTCTTTTGATGAAATGATCTTGCTTGCCGAAACAAACATAAGAGACCATCAGCCAACAAATCCGGGAGAAAAAATTATTGTGATCGCAGGCATCCCTCCAAACATACCCGGAGGAACCAATTGCTTAAAAATCCATACCTTATAAAGTGTAAAAGACTGCCAGGGTTCACATGAAAGCCATCTGGATGATGAGAAATCCATTTATCTCATGAGGTAAGTAAGGCCGATATTGAAATTCAGCCCCTGCATCGTACTGTATTTGTTATTCCCTGAAAAGTCAAATGAGTTGGTATTGAACCAGTATTGTGCGCTAACGTTAGCCCCCCAATGTGAATATTTTCCGAACTTGATGAGTACCCCTGCTTCAGGAGATAGGGTAAATCCCCATTGGGTATTATAAATATCATACTCCTGTATCATGATATGTTCTTCCATATAATCACCACCAAAAGAAAGGCCAACATAAGGATCAGCAATTGCCGGTGGCAAGAAATAATAATAAGCTCCTGCCTTCCAGGGAACGATAAAAGCATAGGTATAATGGATCCCTGTTATGGCTAATCCGTCATCACCATAGTATGTCATCCGGTCATACTTCTTGTAAAAATTATTCCATCCGAATTCAAAACCAGCAGCAAACCCATTTTTCAGGAAATAACGTCCTGCGAAATTGCCTCCTGCAGGACTTACATTATTGATAAAATTGCTGAAACTACCCAGGGGTAAGCTAAGAGTCCATGAAAGGGTGTAGAGTGAAGTCGGGGAATAACCCTCAGCAGATTTCTCCTGAGCCTGAATCGTTAATGAGAGGAAAAGAACCGGTATAACTGCCTTAAATATCTTTTTCATCGTCAATTCTTTATCAATGAGAACGCTGGTGTTCTACCTCAAGCGGGTATCCCTTTACCTGGCTCGCCCTGATCTGGGGCGTCTGTTCAAAGCACTGGTCGACATTATCAAGTACTTCCTGGGTTGTATGATACCCGGTCATGAGTCCCCGTATAATGGCAACCCATACCACATAAAGCTTGTTATTATGGCTCGGGGCATTTTTCAGGTCGACCAGGTCGATAATAATTGTCCCTGTTGTGTAACTGCTTATTTCAGGTGGATAATAAGGATACCAGTAATTGTATGACGGATACCCCCAATAGTATGGATTATAATATCCATAATCCCAGTACCAACCAGGGTAATAAATCGAGATGTTCGTGACTTTTACTACACCCACATTGATCCCGAGGTCAGGATGGCCGGTTTTACGGTTCACCAGGGTGTATCCCCTGGCCTGCATGTTTTCTTTGATCTGGTTGAGAAGTGCATCTGCCTTGGGATCCAGGATCTTTGAACTGTCGTTTCCTTTGATCACCAAAACAGAATCAACAATTGAGAATGTTACGAATTGGGTGAAATCAGTACCGACATCATATTTCGTGATGTCAACCAAGTCTTCCTCCAGCCTGGAATCCAAAGCCGGATAAGTTGCACAGGAGATCATAAAAACAATCGCTGCCGGCAAAGTCAGCATGTTAATCTTTCTTTTCATAGGCCTATGTTGAACTATTTACAGGTCTTTATTGCTTTGCCTGATTACTTATACCATCCGGTACATCTGGAATAGATGAAATCCCCAGGATTCAAGCCCCACATAAAGTCCGCTTACTGCTAATTCATCTCCGTTCCTGATAAAATGAGCCTGAGTAAAAAGGTCAACCAGCCGCCAGTCATGGCCAGCCAGCTCACAGTCAGGAATAAGAACGAACCCCTGGGAAGGATTTGGGCAGTAATTGACAGCAATAAGGCAGATTTTGTTTTCATATTTCCAGTACCATGAAAGAATATGCCGGCAACTCTGGTTATCGTCCCAACCACTTACAGGGCAGAGCATCCATTCGCCTTTATGAAGCTCTGCCATTGCTGTAATTTCCAAAATGTTTTCATAGAAATTCCTGACAAAGGCATTGAGTGTTTCCTCCGGCCTTCTCCTGAGAAAAACAGGTAAGCGGATGACTCTTCCCTCCAGCTGACCTTCATGGATCAGCTTTGCGCCGGGGAGGGAAAGGCTGATCAGAGCAGCAGCTTTCTCTTTATCAGGATTGAAAATTGATATGGCTCTGTCCTCATCATGGTTTTCAATAAATCGTATCAATTTTGACTGATAGCTTAGCGGGGCTTGAAGATGATCGCGGATAGATTCAGCATCCTCTCCTTTCAGCCTGTCATAGAGCCGTTTGTCATAGCAATAATCAAACCCGTTTTGCTGCAGGATATATTCCATATCCCAGTATACTTCTGCAATAAAAATGAAATCAGGGAATTCTTTCTTCACTTCGCTTATTACATACATCCAGTATTCCTCTGAAAGGGCTTCGCCGGCCAATGAGCCCCATGTTTTAAGAAATACACTGTTCAGCATCAGCATAGCCATATCGCAGCGTACTCCGTCGCACATGCTTGCGATGTCTCTTAAGACTCTGGTTACTTCAAGCCTTAACAGAGGATTAAAGGCATTGACCTGAACTACATCCTCCCAGGCAGGGTAATATGGATCTTTACCGCAGGCAAAGATGTCTGATCCATAGCATTTAAATGTCACAGGGTCTTTGGCAAGGTCTTCGACAGTACCATGAATAAAAAATTCAGGATTTGAATCTACCCAGGGATGATCGAAAGCAAGATGGTTCGGAACAAAATCCAGCAATAATGCTATGTTTCTTTCAGATAACTTTTCGCGTGCGATCGCCAATCCATGGTTACCGCCCAGCTTCTGATCAACCTTATAGTTTCTGACAGAATAAGGGGATCCTGTATTATCGTCAAGGGTGAAATCACTGAGTGCCCTTTTAAATTCAGAAAGGTTCCCGGGATCAGCATTTGATATTTTAATACATTCAGGGCTTCTTTCCCAGACCCCCATTAACCAAACTGCCTGGATTTTAAGCTGGGAAATTTCATCCCATTTATAATCAGGGACATTTGCAAGCGTAATGTCAGCCTGGCTCTGCCTGCTTATTTCTTCCAGCCATACCAGGGTGTTTATCTCATAAATGACCGGATTTGATAATAGGGTTTTCAAATGATATGGTATTTGTCTGAATGTAAATATAAGACAAATTCCCCGGAGAAGGGTAACAGACAGGAAAAAAATGAGGCTTACATATGCAGTATCTGCTTAAGCAGCTTATACCCGCTGGTGCTGGCTTTCAAGCTGGCACCATTTTTAAGCAATACCGAATAACTCTCCTTATCGTAAAGTTCAATTCTCTCGATGGCTTCTGCATTGACAATGAAAGACCTGTGTATACGGATAAATTTTTCAGGGTCAAGATGGGATTCAAAATATTTCATTGTCTTCTCCTTAAGATAATTACCTTCCTTGGTATGGATCATGACATAATCCCCTTCGGCTTCAAGGTATAAAATTTCTCCAACTCCGATCACATGGACTTTATGCCTTGTTTTAACAGCAATACGTTGAAGCAGCTCCTCTTTCTCATCCGCAGACTGGATTATCTTTTGTAATTCAGGCTGAACCGAAACACCGCTCTGCAGCCTTGAGACCGCTTTGCCAGCCGCCTGGAGAAACCTTTCCCTGGAATATGGTTTGAGGATGTAATCCATCGCATTCATCTCAAATGCTTTGATGGCATATTGGTCATAAGCAGTGCTAAAGATTATCAGGGGCGGATTGTCAAGGAGTTCAAGTACTTCGAACCCTGTAAGCTTTGGCATCTGGATATCCAGAAAGACCAGATCGGGTTTCATATCCTGAATCGCTTTCAGTCCGGCAAATCCATCTGAACATTCAGCAATCACTTCAATATCGGAAATGTCTTTCAGAAAAGTCCTGATGATATCCCTGGCGGGTTTTTCATCATCAATGATAATTGCTTTGTATGTCATTGCTTGAGATTATTTTCAACTGGTTTATTCGGGATTGTCAATACCACCTGAAATACATTATGATCAACTGTGGTTCGCAGCAGAGAATCATTCCTGAACATAAGCCTTAATCTTTCCCTGATATTTCTCAATCCAATACCTGCACCTTTGCGGGCAGGCGCCGACGGATCGAAATCATTGGTGATCCTGATTTCAAAATAATCCGTAAAGGTATCACAGCTGGTAAGAACTTTTACCGGTTCGGTACTTTCGTAAACACCATGTTTAATTGCATTTTCATATAAAGGCTGAAGGATCATGACAGGGATGTTCCTGGAGGCGCAATGGGGTCCCATGGCAAATTCAAAAACAAGTTTTTCCCCGAATCTTATTTTTTCAATTTCCAGATATCTCTGAATATTCTGCATCTCCTTATCCAATGTTGTAAATGAATTGATATTTGACGAGACGCTGTAGCGCAGAAATTCAGAAAGCTTAACTACCATTTCCTGGGCTTTCCCGGGATCTGTAATCGTGAGTGAACTGATGGAATTAAGACTGTTAAACAGGAAATGAGGGTTGATCTGGGATTTAAGCATATTCAGTTCCGACTCTTTCAGGAGTTCATTCAGCCGGGTCTCTGCTTTAGCTTTATCCTGCAGGTCGCGGTAAAGCATTATCAGGAAATAGGCCAACCCTATAAAGGCATAAAGGAAGAACCCCTCAACAAAGCGATACGGGATCGAAAGGCCCAGAAAGTTCATAAAGACGCCATTATTCCTGAACAACAGGCTCATTGAGGCATACCCGGCACCAAGCCAGAATACCAGTAAGAGCAATAGAGAGGTTAAATGATTGAAGATAAAGCTGATGTTTGCATTATTACCAGGCATTGAATATCTGATAACATACCAGATTGCTATTCCTATCATGCAAAAAATTGCATTGAAAATCAGGCTGTCGGTCAAAGCAATGTTCAGAGGGAGGCGAAACTGGAAAAATAAAATGGAAAAGTGGATCCCCGCAAGGAGGATCCACGTTCCAAAATACACGGATATGGACCTGAGATTTTGAAAGACCGGATGTATCATTCTCTATCCCCAGGTTTTATTTTAATATGTTTTGATCTCACCACCACCAAAAACTGCAGAAGCTTTAATAATCAGTACTCTGGAGGGGTCTGCTGCTTCTTTTAAACAAAAGCGTTTATCAGAGAACCCACCAAAAATACTGGTATTTTTAAGTTGAATTTTCCATTCGCAGGGAACAATAATTGTTGCACCTCCAAAAACGACATTGACCTCCAGTTCATTTGAGCCTTCAGCCAGGGTAGCCTGGGTGAGGTCGATCTTGACTCCTCCGAAGATTACATTAACTCTGCCGCCTTTAAAATCCTTATTGATAATCCTTTTTTCGGTACCGCTGAAAATATGATCTTCAAAAATATAACCCTGATCGCTGGCTGCAGCAGAATTTTGGCTCGAAGGGCCCATACGGTGCTTCCAGTCCCTCGGATGCGGGAATTTACGGAACAGGATAAGAACTCCGATTGATATGAGTATTAATGGCCAGAAAAGATGTGCAAAATTTATATCAAGATCAAAGATCCTGGGAAAGAGGAAAAATCCTCCGACTACGATGAGAATGATACCGGGCACCCTGTTTTCGGCACCCATCAGACTGACTATACCAATGGCGACCAATAGCATAGGCCATGAAATAATGATATGCCTGAAGTAATACGGGAGAAATCCAGTATTGAAAAGCAGTAAAGCAAGTCCAGCAAGAATCACGATAATACCCAGCATTCCTTTTTTCCGGTAATTATCGTAATGAGTTTTATTTTCGGGATTTGGGTCCATAGTATTCGTTGTTAAAATTAGTGATTTTCTGGAAGCAAAAGTATTCTGATTTTGAGGCAAGTTAAAGACTAAATCGACAAACATCGGAAAAGGCCCGACGAATTCGGGTCAGGATACTTTTAAAATGAAGATTTGTTCATAGCTTTGCGACATATTGAAGCAGGCGAAAATGGAATTTTCTAAATACCATGGCAACGGGAATGATTTTATTATTCTCGATAATCGTTTAAACCAGGTCAATTTGAGTTCAGCTCAAATAGCCGCTATGTGCGACAGGCATTTCGGCATCGGAGCCGATGGTCTCATGTTGCTTGAAAACAGAGAGGGATTTGATTTTTCGCTTAGATATTTTAATTCCGACGGGTATGAAAGTACCATGTGCGGAAATGGAGGACGCTGTATTACTGCATTTGCAAACTCTCTGGGTATAATTAATAAAAAGGCAGGATTTATTGCCATAGACGGCCCTCATGAATCAGAAATTTTTGAGCATCCTGGTATAGGTTATATGGTGAGGTTAAAAATGAAAGACACACAGCTCCGGGAGGAATTTGCTGACGGATATTTGATTGATACCGGCTCGCCCCATTTTGTCAGGTTCGTTCCTGATGTTGATTCAATAGACATTATGGGTGAAGGCAGAGCTTTGCGTTATGATAAGCGATTCACCCCGGGGGGGTGCAATGTAAATTTTGTGGAAATTAAGCCTGAAGTGCTGTGGGTAAGGACCTATGAACGAGGGGTGGAGAATGAGACCCTTTCATGTGGCACGGGGGTCACTGCCGCAGCCCTGGTAACCGCCTTGACGCATAGCGATAACAAGGGATTCTTCAGGATCAGGACTAAAGGAGGAGAGTTTAAGGTTTTCTTTCATTTGTCGGGGGACGAATTTATAGAAGTATATCTTGAAGGACCGGCAGCCTTTGTATTTAAAGGAGAAATAACAGTTTAAACTATGCAGAACCAAATCCTTGCCAGCAACAGATTAAAGCTAAGGGCGGTAGAGCCGTCTGATATCGATACTCTTTATCAGTGGGAGAATGACCCTTCAATCTGGAAGGTGAGCAATACCTTAACTCCTTATTCACGGTTTCAAATTGAAGAGTATGTTATGAATGTACAAAACGATATTTATTCTACCCGGCAGTTAAGGCTTATGATTGTCGGACTAAGCGGTGAAATTCAAGAGAAAGCGATTGGTGCAATTGATCTTTTTGAATTCGACCCCTTTCACCTGAGGGCAGGAATCGGTATCCTTGTCAGGTCGGAATTCAGGAAAAGCGGGTACGCCTCAGAAGCTTTGGAACTGCTCATCCGCTATGCATTTAATGTATTAAATTTAAGACAGTTATATAGCAACGTAACACCTGAAAACACAGCTAGTATTTCCTTATTTGAAAAGCATGGGTTTGAACGTTGCGGCATAAAAAAAGATTGGATCAGGACTGGCAGCAGCTGGCTTGAAGAATGGATGTTCCAACTGATTCATCGTTATGAACAAATACCACAATCCAGTTAACGAATGAAGCCATCGAGACTTGGTCTGCTTAGCCAGAGAAGACAAAGCTGTATTGCCCCGTTCACAGTCACTTCCATTACATTAATCCTTTTCTTTTGTTTCTCAGCCAGGTTTTATTTTTATTTAAAATCACCCAATGTAGATCTGAAAGGCAAGGCTTTTACAATTCTTTATATTCCAACCAGTACTGATTTCGCTGGTCTCGTGAAGATTCTTAACCACAGGTCCATTTTGAAGAATGAGAAGAGTTTCATTTTTATCAGTGAGAGGAAGCATTATCAGAAAAGGGTCAAACCCGGAAAGTACAGGATTCAGAACGGGATAAGTAACAACGAGCTAATTAACCAGTTAAGGTTGGGTCGGCAGGAGCCTGTTCTGCTTAGTTTTCAGAATATCAGGACTGTACGTGAGCTTGCAGGGAAGCTGAGCCACCAGGTCGAAGCAGATTCTGCAAGCCTGATGAAACTATTTAAAGACGGGTCCTATCTGAAGCAATTCGGGATCAATCCTGAAAACATCTTTGTACTTTTTATCCCGAATTCATACCAGGTCTTTTGGAATATTTCGGCAAAACAGCTTTTGAGTAAAATGAGTACGGAGCAACAATCTTTTTGGGATGTAAAACGCAGGAAGTTGCTTGATTCTGCAGGTTTGACCATACAACAGCTTGTAACACTTGCTTCAATTGTTGAGAAAGAGACGAACAAAGACCCTGAGAAGCCTGATATTGCTGGAGTATATATAAACAGGCTGCACAAGGGGTGGCCTTTGCAAGCCGATCCGACTATCATTTATGCATGGCAGGATTACAGTATCAGAAGACTTACATCAAAACACCTGAAAATAGACTCACCATACAATACATATCTTCATACGGGGCTTCCTCCCGGCCCGATCTGCATTCCTTCGATCAGTTCGATAGATGCCGTTCTGCATTTCAGAGATCACAGGTATATGTATTTCTGTGCCAGGGAGGATTTCTCGGGATATCATAATTTTGCTGTAACCGGCGCCGAGCATGGAAGGAATGCGAGAAAATATCAAAACGCCCTGGATAACCTGAATATTAAGTAAACAGCACTCACAAGACCAAAGGTATGCGGATCCGGTTGTTGATTTTAGGGCTGGTGTTATCCTTTACTGTTTACGGTCAGGACAGTTCATCATACCACAGTCTAAGAGCCGACACATCAGGTATTCACAAAGGAAGGCTAATAGGAGTTTTAACTGTACAGGGTGCTCTTTACCTGGGCAGCCTGGGAGGTCTATATTTCCTCTGGTACAAAGATTATCCCCAATCCTCATTCCATTTTTTCAATGACAACAATGAATGGCTGCAGATGGATAAATGTGGTCATGCCACGACGTCTTATTATATCAGTATGATCGGAAACTGGTCCTACCGATGGGCCGGCCTGAGTAAAAAACAGTCAGCCTGGTTTGGTGGGTTGCTTGCCGAAGCCTACATGCTGAACATCGAGATACTAGACGGGTTTTCGGCTGAATGGGGATTTTCGATGGGTGATTTCACCGCCAATACCTTGGGGGCTGCCATGTTTGTAAGCCAGCAACTGATCTGGGATGAGCAGAGGTTCAGGCTTAAATTCTCATATCACCAGACAACTTACCCGGTATACAATCCCAACCTGCTTGGTTCAAGCTGGATGAGCCAGATCCTGAAGGATTATAACGGTCAGAGCTATTGGTTCTCAGGGAATATCAGCACTTTCCTTCCGAAAAGCAGTCGTTTTCCGAAATGGTTGAATATCGCGTTCGGATATGGTGCAAACGGGATGACCGGAGCTTCAGCAAATTCCACCGATCCGAATATTCCTCCGCAGGATCGTTACCGTAGGTTTATGTTGTCGGTGGATGTTGACCTGACCAGGATTCCAACGCATTCCAAATTGCTAAAAGGAGTTTTCACAGTGTTGAGTTTCATCAAGATACCGGCACCGGCTATCGAATATAACACATTGGGAAAATTCAGGTTCTATCCACTGTATTATTAAATCAATTGTTGTAACTTTACTTTTTGATATAATCCATCTTTTATGGGAGAGCAAGCCTTTAATTCAAGCACACAGGCAGAAAACGCCAACAACACTCTATTCCAGCAGAACCTTCCGAATTCAAATACCATCCTGGTGTTGGGTATACTTTCAATAGTCTTCTGTTGGTGGCACCTGGTCTCATTTATAGGAATCGTCATGGGGATAATAACCCTGGTCCTTGCAAAACGTGAAATAGCAGTCTACACTTCGGCTCCCCAGAAATACACTTTAAGTTCTCTGAACAATGTCAAAACAGGTAGGACGTGCGCAATTATAGGTCTGATCATATCGATTGTGATCTTTGTTCTAGCCACTTTGTTTCTTATCGGATTTCTTGCTACACTTCCTTTCTGGGGTATGATCAGATAAATTATGAAGATACTCCCTGTTGAAAAGATTCGTGAGGCTGATGCATATACTATTGCTAACGAGCCTATTTCTGACATCGACCTGATGGAAAGGGCAGCGGCCTCATGTTTCAGCTGGATTACCGGGAATCTTAAAGAGAAAAGAACCATCTGCGTTTTTGCAGGGACCGGGAATAACGGAGGGGACGGACTGGCAATTGCCAGGATGTTGCATCTTCACCATTTTCCGGTACAGGTGTTTATGGTTGGGCCTGTTGAGAATCTTTCTGCTTCATGCCGTACAAACTTCGAGCGATTTAAAAATATTACCCCAAAGAGCATCAGTTTCCTGGTTGAGGGAAATAAACTCCCCGGGTTAGATCAGGGAGATGTTGTTATTGACAGTCTGTTCGGCAGTGGTTTGACCAGACCTGCGGGTGGGTTCATTGCTGCAGTTATCCGGCACATCAATAAACACGATGCCTTGGTGATCTCTATCGATGTTCCTTCGGGCCTTTTTTGTGACAGTTCATATAAAACTGCTGAAAGCCCTTCAATTATTGAAGCTGATTACACTCTATCGTTCTCTCCCCCAAAACTGGCCTTTTTATTTCCCGAGAATGATGTTTATCTGGGCAATTGGCATCTGCTTGATATTGGTATCTCACAGGATTTTATAGAAAAAACAAGTGTAAGGAATTATCTGCTTGACAGCCAGATGCTGCTTGGGAAATTAAGAAAACGGAACAAGTTTGACCACAAGGGGACTTTTGGTCATGCTCTGCTGGTATGCGGCGGGTATGGAAAAATGGGGGCTGGAATACTGTCGGCAAATGCCGCTCTTCGCTCAGGGGCAGGGCTTGTTACAGTGCACGCACCATCTTGTGGGAACACTATACTGCAAACGGCTGCTCCTGAGGCAATGATGAGCATAGATAATAATGAAAGAAGCTTTAGCATGGTCCCCGATCTTTCAGCGTTTACAGCGATTGGGGTGGGTTGCGGTATAGGAATGGACCTGCAAACACAGAATGCCTTAAAGTTGCTGATACAAGAAGCAGGTCAAGGTCTTGTTTTTGACGCCGATGCTATTAACATCATTTCAGAAAATAAAACCTGGTTAGGTTTTATTCCCGGGGAGAGTATTTTCACTCCTCATCCGAAAGAGTTCCACAGGCTTATCGGCAAGCATAAGGATGATTATGACAGGATAAAGCTTCAGCGCGAATTTTCATTCAGGCACAAGGTTTATGTAGTGTTAAAAGGTGCACATACCGCGATAACGACACCCGAAGGGGAATGTTACTTCAATTCCACCGGGAACCCTGGAATGGCAACTGGCGGAAGTGGTGATGTGCTTACGGGAATGATCACAGGATTAAAAGCCAGGGGTTATTCCTCGCTGGATGCCTGTTTGCTCGGAGTGTTTCTCCACGGACTGGCAGGAGACCTTGCCTGCGCCGAAACCGGCGAGGAAGCGCTGATCTCGGGAGATATCATAAAGTATATAGGAAAAGCATTTCAAACATTATATGGAAAATTCTGAAAGAGAACAATTAGTGAACATGGTTATAGCACCCTATGTTCAGAAAGCCACAGCATTACGTGGGATTAAACGTCATGTTGGGGGGAACCAGTTCCGGCACGCATTAAGCACTTATGCTATACTTATTGATTATCATTATGTTGATCAGGTCTTACTAAAGGCTTCAGTGATCCATGATCTTTTTGAAGATGTAAAATGTGTGTCTCGGGAGGAGATCATGAACCTGGATTCGGACGGACCTGCAGTATTGGTTTTAGTACTTGAGGTGACGAAAAAGAAGGATGAAACCAAAGACCAGTACCTTGAAAGGCTTCTGAAAAAAGGCAGCGAGAATGCAAAAACCCTAAAATGTGCCGACCGTATAAGTAACCTTACCGATCTTCATCCCGACATTTTCGACAAGGAGTTTATCCACCGTTATCTTAATGAAACCAAAAAGTGGGTGATTCCAATGGCAGAACAGGTCAACCGGAATATGCTGTATGAACTGGAAGATCTGCTGCACCGAAGGGAAGCCTTGCTCAGATTCACGCCCTTAGGCTGGCCTTTCCACAAAAAGCACAGCTAAGCCAGGGCAGTCTCCCTGATCACATCCTCTTCGACTTTCAGGTTGTCAATGATGAAATTCTGGCGATCCGGTGTATTTTTCCCCATATAGAAATTCAGAACTTCCTGGAAAGATGAGTCTTTTGTAAGGATCACCGGATCAAGGCGCATATTACCACCAATAAAAAATTTAAACTCATCAGGGGAGATTTCACCCAGGCCTTTAAATCGTGTGATCTCAGGATTTCCTCCCAATTTCTCAATAGCCGACCTTTTCTCTCCTTCCGAATAACAGTACATGGTCTTCTGTTTGTTCCTGACCCTGAAAAGCGGTGTTTGAAGGATAAACAGGTGGTTATTCCTAACCAGGTCAGGATAGAATTGCAGGAAAAAGGTCAGCATCAATAAACGGATATGCATCCCGTCAACATCGGCATCGGTGGCAACCACGACATAATTGTACCTGAGATTTTCGAGCCCTTCCTCAATATTAAGTGCAGATTGCAAAAGGTTAAACTCCTCATTTTCATAGACTACCCTTTTGCTAAGGCCGAAACAGTTCAGCGGTTTTCCTTTAAGGCTGAAAACTGCCTGGGTGTTTACGTCCCTGGCTTTGGTTATCGAACCGCTGGCAGAATCACCTTCGGTGATAAAGATGGTCGATTCGTACCGGCGGTCATCATGGTTATTATAATGTATCCTGCAATCTCTAAGCTTTTTATTGTGGAGGCTTACCTTTTTAACGCTTTCTTTGGCAATTTTTTTAATATTGGCCCATTCCTTTCGTTCTTTTTCGGACTGCAGGATCTTTCTGAGCAGGGCTTCAGCCGTTTCAGTATTCATATACAGGTAATTATCAAGATGCTTCTTGACAATATCCATAATATAATTGCGAATCGTTTGTCCGTCGGGCTCAATATAGAGAGATCCCAGTTTGGTCTTTGTCTGGGATTCGAACACAGGATCCTGCACCTTGATACTTAAAGCCACAATGAGCGAAGCTTTAATATCGTTGGTATCAAAATCCTTTTTATAAAATTCACGTATTGTTCTGACCAGGGCTTCGCGGAAGGCAGCCTGGTGAGTTCCTCCCTGTGTTGTATGCTGTCCGTTTACAAAAGAATAATATTCTTCCCCGTACATCTCACAATGTGTAAACGCGAATTCAAAATCACCCTCCTTAAGATGGACAACGGGGTATAATTTCGGGGTATCGATATAGGAATTCAGAAGGTCCATAAGCCCGTTCTGGGAGTAATAGCGTTCACCATTAAAGATCAGGGTGAGGCCATTATTCAGGAATGCATAATTCCAGAGCATTTTCTGGATATAGTCAGGAATAAAATGATATTTACCGAAAAGGTCTTCATCGGGAGTAAAAGTCACTATGGTCCCCGCCCTCAGGTCACATGGCTTGTCGTGATCGTCATGGATAAGTTCGCCCCTGTTGAATTCCACAACCCTTGTATGGCCATCACGAATAGCTTGTACTTTAAAATATGAAGAAAGTCCGTTAACCGCTTTCGCTCCCACCCCGTTAAGCCCTACAGCTTTTTTAAACACCTTTGAATCATATTTGGCTCCGGTGTTTATCTTTGAAACGCACTCAACGAGTTTGCCCAGAGGGATGCCACGGCCATAGTCACGAACGCAAACCTGCTGATCCTTGATTGTTATTTCAATCGTTTTGCCATATCCCATGACATATTCATCGATGGCATTATCAACGATCTCTTTGATAAGCACATAAATCCCATCATCCGGAGAAGAACCGTCGCCAAGTTTGCCGATATACATACCGGGTCGCAGTCGGATATGTTCCTTCCATTCCAGGGAGCGAATACTATCTTCATTATAGGCTTCTTCCTTGAACATACCGACGATTGATTTTTAAGAAAAAGCATACCTGGCGTTTCATCCGTGTATGCATTGGATCTGGATTTTTTTGAATGCGCAAATATAACCGAAACTCCTTGTCGGAATTGACGGATTTACCAAATCTTATCGGAAAGTTATTCACAAGAAAAGGAATTCCGTTACTTTGCATCCAGTAACAATCTGATCTAGCACATATGGAACTTATAAAAATTGACATCATTGACTCGATAGGGTGGATCACACTCAACCATGATGCAAAACGGAATGCATTAAGCCGTGCTCTTTTAAACGAGTTGCTCGACGCTTTGCATGAGATGGAAACGCATAAAGTAAGGGTTATCATCCTTAGAGCAAACAAAGGTGCAAAAGTATGGTCCTCAGGTTTTAACATCGACGAACTGCCCCGTGATGGGAGCGACCCTCTGGCCTACGATAATCCCCTTCAAAAGGTGATCCGGGCCATCATGCGCATCCCTGTGCCGGTGATCGCTATGGCCGAAGGCAGTATCTGGGGAGGGGCGTGCAACGTTGCCATTGTTTGCGACATGGTTATCGGCACTAAAGATACCTGCCTTGCAATAACTCCGGCGAAGATCGGGGTGCCATACAACACTTCAGGGATCCTGCAGTTCCTCGATATCATGGGCTCCCATATTGCAAAGGAAATGTTCTTCACTGCAGAGCCTATATCGGCTGAAAGAGCGCTAAGCCTGGGGATCATCAATCATATTGTAGAGAAGGAAGAACTTGAAAACTTCACAGTTAACATTGCCAACAGGATCATAGCCAATTCCCCTCTCAGTATTCAGGTCATAAAAGAACAGCTGAACATTTTAGGAAATTCTTTACCGATCTCACCCAGCGTGTTTGAGCATATTGACATGCTCAGGGGCAAAGCCGGTACCAGCACTGACTATATCGAAGGAATAAGGTCTTTTTATGAGAAGAGAAAGCCGATCTTTATAGGTGAGTGACGGATTATTATAGTGGTTTTACCGAAAAAATTTTAGTCAGAAGGATCTTTGGTCTACTTTTATGTAAAATCCCAGAAAGCATGAAAAAAACCTTACTCCTGGCAATATCCGTTATTGTATTTTTACCACTTGTGAATGCAACAAGGCTTTTGGTACCTTCGCAATATGCAAGTATTCAGGCAGCCATCAATGCTGCATCCGTTCATGATACAGTCCTTGTATCGCCGGGGACCTATTACGAGAATATCAACTTCAGAGCAAAGGGCATTGTTGTAACCAGTACATATATCTTCACTCATGACACGTCAACGATAGGCACAACGATAATCGATGGCAGCCAGCCATTGAATCCCGATTCGGCCAGTTGTGTTATCATTGCAAGCAAGAATCCCTCGACTGCTTTGGACACCACTGCAATGCTTATTGGATTTAAAATCACTGGAGGAACAGGCACTAAGTGGGATGATGAGCATAACCAGGGGACCATCTACCATGAAGGCGGCGGCATTCTTGTCCAGTATTTGTCGCCCAGGATACTTCACAACCGGATTACTTTAAATCATGCGACTGACGTTAGCGGAGGTATGGCCAGCGCAGGAGGAGGCGGCATCCGTTGCGGGGACAGCAATCCGCTGATAGAAAATAATGTAATCGACAACAACCAGGGCAAATACGGAGCAGGGATTGTTTTTAATTACTGTGGTGGAATTATAAGGAACAATCTCATTGCCCACAATACAGGAGGGCAGGATTTTGGAGGAAGCGGCTTATGGATCCTGGGTGTGAATTCGCAGGGTTCGCCTAGGCTGGTCACCAATAATACGATCATTTACAATTATGCGACCGGTGCCGGAGGCGGCATCAGGGCATGGAGCACCACGATGACTGTTACCAACAATATCCTCTGGGGAAATACAGCCTCTCAGGGCAAACAGATATTTGCAACTGGAGGCAGTGTTACAGTGAGGTACAATGACATCCAGGACGGATACAGCGGGACCGGAAATATCAACATGAACCCTGAATTCGATTTGATCAATTATTACCTCTCCGGCACATCTCCATGCATCGATAAAGGAGATTCAACCTCAGTATATAATGATCTGGCCGATCCGGTTAATCCTTCGTTGGCTAAATTCCCTTCCAACGGCTTACTGAGGAATGATATAGGCGCATACGGAGGTCCGAATGCAAGCCTGCTTTCGCCATTAAGTACTATCTGGACAGGAGGGCCGGAATTAAATATGGATTCGGAACCGGAGATCCTCATTATCCCTAATCCGGTAAGGGATGAGGCCGATATTGTAATGCACCTCAGGATTAAAGACCAGGTCAGCACCGATTTGTTTGATGTAAAGGGAAATGCCGTCAGGCACCTGGCATTGGATTTTTCAAATGAGAAAGATTCCAGGATCAGGTTCTCAAGAGGCAAACTGTCGTCGGGAAATTATTGGTTAGTTCTTACCTCCGGCCAACAGGTGCTTGCCAGGAAATCACTGATCATTAATTAGATTCGCTTTCGCTGCCCTTCCAGCTTAAATTCCTTACTTCGCCCAGCAGCAGTTTTATTTCGCTTCGTTTAAGGAGAAAGTCCCTGGCCGTTAAACGGGTCATCCTGGAAAATACAATAAACAGGTAAATCGTTGAAATAATGTAGGACACCGATGCAGTAATTGACGCGCCTATAATACCATACCTGGGAACCAGGAGAAAACCCAGTCCAAGAGTAAATACCAGTCCGATTGCTGAACTTATTGTATTATGATAGGGTTTATTGATACCCGAGAAGAAGTGGCTCAGGATCATGGAAAAACTAAGGGCAATGATCCCGGCTCCAAGGCAGGCGATGACAATTCTGATCATCCCGAATTCCGGTCCGAAGATCATCCTGAAAACAAATTCAGGCAGTGCAACCAGGCATAAGACTGCCAGGGTAGTTACAACGATGGTTATTTTCGAAAGAATAAGTGTCAGCCTGACGCTGTAATCAAAATCCATGGCGTTGGAAATGCGGGTGAACTGGACCATAGCCAGGCTGCGGCTTATGATCCAGAGTCCTTCCGAAATACTGAACCCTAATCCCATGACTCCAAGCGCAGCCCTGCCAAACCAGAAATCAACCATGTAATAACCGATACGGTAGTTCATCAGCTGAAAGATATTGGCAAACTGGGAATAGGTACCAAAGCGGAACATTTCCCTGAATATTGGTTTCAACCCGATGAGGGCTTCCACTTTCATATACTTCCACATCGGGATAAAACTGAAAACGAAAGAAATAAGGTAGGAAATGAGGATAGCCCAGTAGTATGCCATGACGGTCCTTACCTGAAAAATAAAAACAGCTGTTAACAGGCAGATGACGAGAACAATGATCTGAATTATGGTAAGTATGTTATACGTCTTCACCTTCTCTTTCCCGAGTAGCAGCATATAGTTGGCCGAAGTGAAGGACATTACTAAAGCGAGCACCAGAACCTGCGGGAAATAACCGTGAGGTATGACTTCCAGCTGTTTTGAAATAGTCCCTGTAAATTCAAAAAAGAATGTTGCAATGATGGTAATGCCAAAGGTCCAGGCATAACTGGAGACAAACAGCTTAAAAAAACCGGCCCTGGGAGTCATATAAACCAGGGCCCCTCCGCCGATAAAGTTATTGAACAGTTGAATAAATGTTACCGAGAGCGTGATCAAGGTAATGGTACCGAGGTTAACAGGGCCAAGGAATCTGGCATTAAGGAAACTGATCAGAAGCGTCAGGAATGCACTGATTACCCGGGTCCCGATTGTACCAATGATTTTTCTGAACATCGGGAATTTTAGTGTTTCCGAAATTTATGGCGGGCCTGGCGACCAAAATGGGAGAAATTGAATTTGGTCCGTTTTGAATCAACCAGAGTATACCTTCCCAGGCCAAAGACAGTATGGAATCCTTTGGAATATCTTGTATTTGCTAACGGACCAACATAGTTAACAAACTCTTCAGAGAATTCCGTTTCGGTGAGTGTAATGATCCTGTTGATCGCAATTCTTCCTCCATATGTCTTCGAACAGTCCTGGGCAGGCCGGTATAGTTCACCCTCATGAATAAAAGGTAATCCAGCAGGTCTTGACGATCTGATATCCATTTTCACCGGGTTGCAGGGATGAGGTTTGTATTCCCCTTCAAGCTCATCCGCAAAATAGATATAAAGATGTGTATTGGAATATTTTCTTAGGGTAAAAAACAACCACCATTTATCATGATGATTGATCAGGGTGGGATCAACGGCATCAATTTGGTCAAGCAGAACATGGTCCTCAACAAAAATGCCTTCCGAATAATTGCGCTTATACAATCCTATATACCCATATCGATAAGACTCGGGCAAACAGTAAATATTCTCTCCGTGGACAAAAATAAAAGGATACGAAAGATGTTCCTTGCTTTCTATTGATTTAAGGGGTACCGAAAACGTATTGGAATGAGGATCAAAAACCGATTCGGAGATATTTGCTTTATTATCAGCATAAGAATAGTCCTCCATAAGAATATGAACTTTGTTCTCCTCTATAAATCCGGCCGGATCGGCAAAATAATTCCTGGAACTTCTCTCCCTCATCCACAACACATCTTCAGGTCCAACCGGTTTATCCGAGAAAACAAGTTCCTGAACCGAAGTATTGATAATACCTATATTCCATCGTTCGGCCCTGAACAGGTCATTCCAGTAAAACGCTATCCTGTTCCTGATCAGTTTGAGCAGGAAATAGAACATTTTCAGGTTTCCCGGCACTTTATAAACAGCTGCGGAAGTTGTGGAAGGAAGACCGGGTTTATATCCCAGGGATGCTATCTGGTTTGCCATATCGGCAGGCCAGGCCGAAGAAATAAGAAGCAATACATCCAGGTTGGTCTTGTAGGAATGAAATAATGTCTTCATCCATGCCTTCTTCAACACTATTCCGGCATCAAGTTTGTCGGTCAGCCGCTGCATCATAGCGGCACTAACGGTGTCATTCTTATAAATAGGCCAGAAACCCGGTGGGCCCCCGCGGTATTTTTCTTCATCATCATGATGGAACGACCATATACCATATTTTGCCGCATTCAGTATCTCACCGCGAAGGATATTAAAACCAAAACGAAGAATAAAATCAAGATGAGCTGATTTTATCGCATCCAGATCTTCTGCAGAAAAATATTCCGCAAAATGCTCTGCTGTTACAGTGCAAACCCTGCGCTGAACGCTGCGAAGTTCAGGTTCCATATCAACCAGGGTTTTCTGACCGTGTTTGAATAACAGCCTTACAGAAGCTCTCCAAAGCAGGGAATACTTTTGGGGTTTGAAAGCCGGTTTAGGTTCCTTCTGCACCCCTGCATAGCGACCGTCCATAATTAAAAGGGCCGGACTGTGACCGTTTTGAATCAACAGGCGAATGGCCTCCGATTGCCACTTCTGAAACGATGTCCCGGAGCACATGACCCCGAATGTCAATCCTTCTGCCATGTTTTAATGATTTCATTATAAATTCCCGTAAGTTCTCCCGATATCGCAACATCAGAAAACGAACCGGCAACGGATTCATGCAGTTTATTATAATCAAAGGTAGGATAAATATCCAGCATTTTTTCGATCCCCTCCATAATTTGATCAACAGAAGGTTGTTGAATAAGTATTCCATTGTCCTCACCGATGACTGAATCGGCTATTCCTGTCCTTGTAGAAACAACCGGAATACCACAGGCCAGGGCTTCGATAATGACAGTGCCAAAAGTCTCATAACGGCTTGTCTGAACCAGGAAAGAAGAGGTCTGGTACAACCTGATCAGCTCTCCATTGATTTTTATTCCTGTAAATTCTGTCTGCGGATGACAAAGTCCCAGTTTCCCGGCGTAGCTGAGCAGTTCAAGGTGATCGGGCCCCTCACCTACCAGCCGAACCCTGAAATCGTCCCTCTTTTTTAATAACCTCGCAATGGCATCCAGGAATACTTTGATATTTTTTGATTTTTCTTCAAAACACGAAACATGTAAAATCAATGCTTTATCAGTTACAGGTTTTTTTTCAAGAGGCACGAATGCCGAAACATCGACAACATTAGGGACAATAAATGTTTTTGGATGAACAAGATGTACTGCCTTCATTGCTTCGGCCAGAGGTTTGCTGACTACGATAAGCCCAGCAGACCTGTTAAGAAGAAAACGTGTTAGCCATTTCCTTATTACGCCCCTGTATGTTCCGTTCTCCTGAAAATATCTTGACCAGTGTTCTGAGATCAGATAAGGCCGCCCTTGTTTACGGGCCATAAACCAGGTAAAAAAGATCTCCCTGGTGAGAATATGCCCGTGAACGACATCCACACTGAATGGCATCAGGCTCATATACCCATGATGATGTGCCCTGATATACCGGCCGGTATTGATCAGTTTTGAGATCAAATCAAGGCCGGGAGCGATTTTATAATATACACGGCATACATTGACTGAATTTTCAAGAGTATGAACGATCTCATAGTTTTTTTTAACTAAAGGATCAGGGTGAACAGAAATAACCTGAACAGAATGTTCTTTCGCAAGAGCTTCAGCTTGTCGTTGAATAAAGAGCCCTGGCATCGGGTCAATCCGGCTCGGATACCATCGGGGGACAAACAGGATTTTCAGAACTCTATCCAACGACCTTGAATTTAATCTGTGTTAACGATTTGATTTTCAAATTTTTCACTGATGACTGAAATTGCATTATCGAGTCGGTCCCGGCCCAGCCCTCTGATCACATGAAAGGGATATCCCCGGGAATTCAATTCAGCGCAATATAGCTCAAAAAGTTCTTTCCTCAGCCCGGGATGCTCCCTGAGAGGATCAAATTCCCAGGGCAGGTCGATATCACAAAGCAGGTAAAGATCATAGATATGCCTCTCTACCTGTTGCTTTATCCAGGGGTGGCAGCTTCCGTATTTTACTTCACTCCATATCTTGGTAACAATGAATTCGGTATCACAGAACAGGTATCCCGAAGCCAACACCATGGCTTTCATTTCACATTCAAGTTGTCCCTGCGCAATAGTGAGGATATCCTTTTCATTATAGGAGGGTCCGTACACATTAAGGTATTCCCTGGCATACTCAGGGACCCAAACAGTCTTATAATATCCTGCAAGCTGTTCGGCAAGCATTGATTTACCTGTTGATTCCGGGCCTGTGATCGCTATTTTCCTGAGTTTGTCCAACAGATCAGTAAGCTTGGGTGCCTTTGATTTTATATTTCCATTCCATCCATCCCAATACAGCAATAACAGTATACACCAGGTACTGAAAGCCTATAAAATACCACTTCAATAAGATACATAGTACGATCATGATCACATCCCCGATGATCCAGAGAGGCCAGTGCTGAATTTTCTTCCTGGCCATGAGCCACATGGCAACTGCGTAGAGTGCAGATGTAAACGAGTCGTAAAGGACATATTCATTATTATGCATTTTCCCGAGAATGTACCACAGGCCAAGGAAAAGAAGGATTATCAGGGCAGCGTATGCAAGCATTTCCTTCCGGCTGCATGATGTAATCATGATATGTTTTTCGCCCCCCACCTTCCTGAGCCAGTTGTACCAGCCATAAATATTCATGATGAAGTAGAAAACGTTTATTCCTGCATTGGCATAAATATTTCCCTTAAAATAGATGTAGGCCGAAAGTAGTACGCTGACTCCGCCGATGGGGAAAGCCCAAACATTTTCTTTTTTAACAAGCCATACACTGACCAGTCCGGATAACACGGCTGAAAGTTCAACAACCGAGGCCTGAAATATCCCGAAATTGATCAAAAAATCCTGGTTCACCGGGCAAAGGTAAATTAATACAGCGGTTTGCAAATCAGAAAAGACTAATTTTGCAAACCGTAAGGACCATGTTATAGTATGTTCCATCTTTTCCACACCCAGCTGCCGTTTATCGTTAATCTGCTGGTCCTTTTATTGTCGGCAAAAATCCTGGGAGAAGTAGCTGAACGTTTCGGACAGCCTGCAATGATAGGCGAGGTATTGGCCGGGGTGATCCTTGGTCCTTCGCTGTTCAATATAATCCCTGTTGTGGGTGACATTAAACCTATTGCCGACCTGGGTGTTTTCCTACTGATCTTCATGGCTGGAATGGAAATTGAAGCTGAAGAGATCAGGAACTCAATAAGGGGGAAGAATCTATGGATCGCTTTGCTTGGTTTTATAATTCCTTTGGGGAGCGGACTTCTGATTGGTCACGTCTTTCATTTCAGTAATATTTTCACGATTTTTCTGGGGTTGTGTATTGCTATTACGGCTCTGCCTGTAAGCGTCAGGATTCTCATGGACCTTGGCAAACTTCAGACCGATGTGGGACAAAGGATAATCTCTGCCGCCATATTCAATGATATCGTTTCGCTTATGGTACTGGGGGTGATTCTCGATTACAACGGAGCCTCCGGCAACCTTAGGGATGTTACATTCTCGATACTTTTCACCAGCGGGAAAATGATATTATTTATATTCTTCCTGGTTACAGCATACAGGCTTATCGGTATTTCCAAGAAAAGGGTAAACACCCTCAATCCCAAGATCGAGAAGTTCCTGCATTACCTGAAAGGAAAGGAAAGCTTATTTGCATTAGTAATACTTTTCGTTCTTATTTTTTCAAGCATTGCCGACCTGCTTGGACTTCATTTCATCGTCGGGGCATTTTTCGGGGCTTTGCTCTTTCCTAGAGCCTTGTTCCAAAAAGAAAAGTTTGAACAGGTAAAACATTCCACTTCAAGTTTTACCATGGGTTTTCTTGCTCCGATATTTTTTGCCATTATGGGGGTTCAGTTTGATGCAACAGCGCTTACAAACGGGTTACTTCTTACTGTTGTGCTTATTGCATCGTTCCTGAGTAAGATCCTGGGGGGATATTTCGGTTCAAGGCTTGCCGGATTTGACAACGTAAAATCAATCACAATAGGCTTGGGGCTTAATGCCCGCGGCATCATGGAACTGGTGATAGCTAACATTGCCCTGCAGAAAGGCTTCATCGACGTCCCTACCTTTTCTATCCTTGTCGTAATGGCCCTGCTTACCACCATCATCACACCTTTGCTATTGAAGGATGCCTTTCTCCGTATCGAGAAAACAGCCAGCCCCTAAACCGAAAATAAAAAAACGACTACCTTTGCCCACCTAATTAAACTTACGGCCAATGGAACTGATCAGGCATTTAATCGATTTTATACTTCATATCGATCAGCACTTGCTGAAAATTGTAACTGATTACCAGACCTGGGCATACCTGATCCTTTTTCTTATAATTTTCATGGAGACCGGACTGGTGGTCACACCTTTCCTTCCGGGTGACTCCCTTTTATTTGCAGCAGGGACAATAGCGGCCATGCCAGGCGAACCCTTGCAGATGCTGCCTTTGATCATTCTGCTCATCTGCGCTGCTTTCGGGGGAGACAACACGAATTATTTCATTGGCAGGTTCCTTGGACAAAAGGTATATGATAAAAACTACCGCCTGATCAAGCGGGAATATCTTGACAAAACGCATGCCTTCTATGAAAAACACGGGGGTAAAACCCTGATCATCGCCAGGTTCATGCCTATCATCAGGACCTTCGCCCCTTTTGTTGCAGGAGTTGGCCGAATGACTTACATACGGTTTATCAGCTTCAGTATCTTCGGGAATGTGCTTTGGGTTATTCTATTTACCCTGGCAGGTTACTTTTTCGGCAATATCACGTTCATTAAAAACAATTTCACGGTGGCTATTCTCGCCATCATTTTCATTTCGCTTTTACCGATGATCGTGGCTTTTATTCAGAATTTATTCAAAAAGAAGGGCTGATCTCAGGATCTCTTTCTTGCCAGTACTGCTTTAACTGCATTTACCACGTCGGGGGTATCCAACCCGAATTTCTTCAAAAGCTCTTCGGGAGTTCCGCTTTCACCAAAGGAATCATCAACCGCCACCATTTCAATTGGTACAGGATATTTTCTCACCAACAGCTGGGCAATGCTGTCGCCAAGTCCGCCATTCCTCTCATGTTCTTCGGCTGTGACCGCACATCCTGTCCTGCGAACCGAAGCAATCACTGCCTCTTCGTCGAGGGGTTTTATGGTATGTATATTGATGACTTCTGATGAAATCCCCTCCTGTTCAAGCAAACGGCAGGCTTCAAGAGCTTTCCACACCAGATGGCCTGTAGCAAAAATACTTACATCCCTGCCTTCGCTGAGCAATAAGGCTTTCCCGATTTCGAACGTCTGGCCGGCCGGAGTAAAATTCGGGACTTTGGGGCGGCCAAACCTCAAATAAACAGGGCCGTTATGATGGGATACCGCGAGAGTTGCAGCTTTTGTCTGGTTGAAATCACAGGGGTTTATGACTGTCATATCAGGCAACATCTTCATCATCCCGATATCTTCCATATTCTGATGCGTCGCCCCGTCCTCTCCAAGAGTAATGCCTGCATGGGAAGCACAGATCTTGACGTTCTTCCCGGAATAAGCAACAGATTGCCTGATCTGGTCATAAACCCTGCCTGTAGAGAAATTTGCAAAAGTCCCGGTAAACGGGATCTTTCCGCCTATGGTAAGTCCTGCCGCAATACAGATCATATTTGCCTCTGCAATGCCTGTCTGGATAAATCTTTCGGGGAACTCCCTGGCAAATGATTCCAGTTTCATGGAAGGAGTCAGGTCGGCACAAAGGACCACCACATCGGGGTTCGTTCTACCAAGTTCCTGCATGGCTTCACCAAATCCCGAACGGGTATCTTTAGAACCGGAATTAGTATAATCTGTCATGGCTTTAACAAATTTGCTTATTTCAATTATCTGACATCCTACGTAAGATGTCAGTTCGAGTACATCTTCACATTCGTGGTCTGTCCTGATTCCACTTTAAACGACTTCTCTTCGGTATAGGAGGATGAGTTGGAATATTTTGGTCTGAATACCACCCTGTAATTTCCCGGTTGCAGGTAAAGTGTTTCCTGCTGCTGCTGGTTATCTTTAAGATTGTATAACCATGTAAGACCCTTTTTCTCTTCAATGTAAAGGCTGCCGTAACCATTTGTCGCCCTCTGAATGACTGCAATGCCAGGGGTCGGAATTTCCACGAATGTGGTGTGGCTTTGGGTCACTTCAACATCTTTTACAATGATCCTGGGCATACAAAGTATTTCAATATCATATTTACCTACCAGATATTTTTCCACCTGGTCAAACTGCTGTACATTGAGGGTTTGGGCCTGACCTGATCTCCTGATAATACAAGGCAAATATTTTAGTGTTGCATTTCCTCCTGCCTTAAACGTGAGGTTCCCCTGGGGTGCATCAACGCCCACAATAGTATGCTTGCCGGGGGTAAGTTTGATGGAATCCTTAAACACAGGCGGTATCGTATGGACTACGAGGTTATAGGTAACCAAAGGGTCCACGTCGAGCGTATCGGGAAGACCTTTGGCATTCAGCGAATGGATGAAATTATATTTGATCAGTGAGCTTTTACTGTCATAAAATGTCATTGCCACATTCGTTTCGGTAGGGTCGTGATTCTGGTCAAGAAGATTAACCTGCATGGTGGTCGGGTTGAGTGTGCGGCTGATGATCACTTTGAGTGCATTAGTAAATTCCTTTTCATTGCTGGCATCAAAATAGGTACCCACACAATCAAACTGGTCTTTGAAGTTTTTGCCCAACCCCACGATAAAAGGTTTAAGGGCAATACCTTTTTGCTGCAGTTCAGCCGAGGCTGCACATGGGTCTCCTCCGCATTCTTCCAGCCCGTCGGTGATGAGGATGATCACATTACGGCAATGGTCGCAGGGAGTGAAATCTTTTGCAGCCAGTGAAAGAGAATATGCAATAGGAGTAGTACCATTGGGACTTATTATCTTCAACACATGTTTTATCCTGGCAGTATTATCTTTAGCAAACGGAACTTCAAGCCTTGAATCACTGCAGTCCTGGGGCGGAAATGGCTTCTGATGCCCGTACACCCTTAAGGCAAGTTCAAGATCCGGGACATTGCGCAGACTGTCAAGAAGCCCTGAAAGCAGGCGTGTAGCAATATTGAATTTTGTATCGCTTTGCCATCGTCCATACATACTCTGGGAAGCGTCGAACACAAAAAGAATACGGGTAACGGGTTTAGGTTTTTCAGGTTCTTTACGAACCTGGCCGAAAACAGACTGAAAAGAGAAGATCAGGCTTAAAAGCAGTAACAATGCAGCTGACCTGTACATGAAATTCATCCGGCACGTATAATTTTTCAACTGGTTCTGCATGTTATTTAATAATCGCCCAGGGTTTCCTGAAGCTGGCCAAGGGCCCTGGCAGCCTGGTCGTTGTTTGGAGGAACACCATGCCATTCATGGTTGTCTGTCATAAAATCCACACCGTAACCCATATGTGTATGCATAATGATCATATTGGGTTTTCCCTTACCTGCTCCGGCTTTTACTTTATTGAGAACGGTTATTATATCTTCAATATTATTCCCATCCATATCGGTCACGATCCAGCCGAAAGCTTCAAATTTGGCCCGGAGGTTCCCGAGAGGCATAACTTTATCCACAGGTCCATCAATCTGTTTTCCGTTATAATCCACAACGGCGATCAGATTGTCTATTTTTTTTGCAGGGGCAAACATAAGGGCTTCCCAGTTGGAGCCTTCCTGGAGCTCACCGTCTCCACAGAGTGCATATACAAGGTGACTGTCCCCATTCATTTTTTTTGCAATCGCTGCGCCGATGGAAACTGAAAGGCCTTGCCCCAGTGAACCTGAAGCTATACGGACTCCCGGAAGTCTCTCGATGGTTGCAGGATGGCCCTGCAGTCGGCTGCCAAGTTTGCGGAAGGTACCTAATTCTTTGACCGGGAAGAAACCGTACCTTGCCATGACGCTGTACCAGGCAGGACAAACATGCCCGTTTGAAAGGAAAAAAATATCTTCATTCTTACCGTTCATATCAAACTTTAATGGATCAGGGCGCATCACCTCAAAGTACAGTACAGTCAAAAAATCGGCTACTCCAAGGGATCCGCCTGGATGACCCGAAGAGGCCCCGTTAACCATCCTGATAATATCCCTTCTTACCTGTGAGGATATTCTCCGGAGTTCTTCTGTTGCAGGCATCTTATAGATTTAATTTACTATTACCGGCCAAAGGTATGTGAATCCCTACTCCATGTCAGGTTAATGTTAATAAAATTGGATAAGATTTCATATACATCACGGCATTTTTGAGTTCTTTTGTTTTGCCGGATAGGTATGGCATTAATCTTAACCCAGTGTGAGACAGTTGATCCTATTATTTTTTGCTTTTTGCCTGATAGGCCATATGATGCATGCACAGGGCATACAGAGGTCAGACAGCCTATGGGCCGATTCGGTATTCAGGCAGCTGAGCCCCGAGCAAAAGATAGCCCAACTGTTTATGATCAGGGCCTGGTCTTATAAAGACTCCACCTACAAGGATAGCCTTACTTCGGTTATTATTAAGAATCAGCCGGGAGGAGTCTGTTTTTTCAAAGGCATGCCTTATGCCCAGGCGATTTTCACAAACCGTCTTCAAAATGCAAGCAAAGTACCCATGCTGGTTGCAATAGATGCCGAATGGGGTCTCGGAATGCGGCTCGACAGCACGATCGCTTTTCCTCGGCCGATAACCCTGGGCGCTGTTTCGAACGACACCCTGGTCTACCTGATTGCATCGAGGATTGCAGCCGACTGCAGAAGGCTTGGCATTCATATCAATTTTGCACCTGTTGCTGATATCAATTGTAATCCCGATAACCCGGTCATCAATTTCAGATCTTTTGGCGAAAACAAGTTCAGGGTAACATCCAAAAGTCTTCAGTTTACAAGAGGGCTTCAGGATAACGGGGTAATGGCGGTGGCAAAACATTTTCCCGGCCATGGCGATACAGATGCTGATTCCCACCTCACCCTGCCCATAATAACCCATTCCAGGGAAAGGATGGATACGATGGAGTTGTATCCATTCAAAGCGCTTATCAGCAATGGCCTGCAGGGGATCATGATTGCCCATCTTTACCTTCCCTGTTACGATTCCGCTCCCAATGCAGCCGCTACTCTTTCAAAGCCGGTCGTAAGCGATCTACTGAAAGGGAAACTGGGGTTCAAAGGGTTTGTGATCACCGATGCTCTCGACATGCAGGGAGTTGCCAAATACTTTAAGCCGGGAGAAATTGAGCTTAAAGCATTGCAGGCCGGTAATGACATCCTGCTTCTTCCCCAGAATATTGAAGAAGCCATAAAAGTCATTAAAATGGCAGCAGACAGTAATCTTGTTTCCTGGGCTGATATCGATAAAAAATGTTTCCGCATTCTGATGTTGAAAAGCGGCCTTGGAGTAAACAAAGGGCCAATAGTGACACAAGATCTCTACAAAGATCTGAACTCCAGGGCATCACTGGCATTGCAGAAAGAGGGTTTTGCTTCGGCTGTAACAGTGGTCAGGAACGAACTGGGCCTCATCCCGCTGATCTCCCTGGATAAAAGACATATTGCCTACCTGGGTATAGGAGATAAACCGGGCAGGGGTTTTTCTGACGCGCTTAACACCTATGCAAGGGTAAGCTCATTTTACCTTCCGCGCAGATCAGGGAAAACAGAACAGGACAGCATGGTTTCTTTGCTGAAGAGGTTCGAAGTAGTCATCATCGGACTTCACAATATGACCGGCTATCCTGCCGATAGTTTCAACCTTTCAAAGCCGGCCTTGCACATGGCTGATACTCTTGCAAAGATAAGCAGGACGGTCCTTGTGGTTTTCGGTAATCCATATTCTTTGCGTTTACTCCCAAAACCTCTGAAAACCGAATCTGTCGTTGTGGCCTACCAGGATTTCCCCGTTACACAGCTCCTGGCTGCAGAGGTTCTTTTCGGTGGGATAGCTTCAATTGGTCATCTGCCGGTCAGTTCAGCAGGTTTCGCTTACGGCACAGGCGAGGAAACCGATAAAACCAGGAACTCTTTTGTCATGCCCGAAGAGATCGGACTTACAGAAGCTTCACTCAGCATTATTGATTCCATCGCTTCTGATGGCATTGCAAAGGGAGCCTATCCCGGCTGCCAGGTGCTGCTTGCAAAAGACGGGAAAGTCTTCTATAACAAAGCATTCGGCCATCCGCAGTATAATGATACGCTTATGGTGAGCACGAATGATATCTATGATATAGCTTCTGTGACAAAAATAGCAGCGACCACCCTTGCGATCATGAAACTTTTCGACCAGGGAAAACTGAATCCTGATGACAGCCTGGGTAAGTTTCTGCATTTTCTCAGCGGATCCGATAAATCTACGATGAGTATCCGCAACATCATGACCCACAGGGCGGGGCTGCAATCCTGGATTCCTTTTTACAAAACGGTTGTGACCGCCAACGGTTATAATGACAAAGTTTTCAGCAGGGACTCGGGTGCTGCTTTCCCTGTAAGGGTTGCAGCAAATTTATTTATCAATACGGCATATCAGGATAGCATGTATAAGTATATTGCAAGGTCGCCACTGGGTGAAAAAGGGAAATACCTTTACAGCGACCTGGGATTTTACCTTCTCAGGCTGGTAGTGGAAAAACTAAGCGGCAGACCCTTTGAAGCATTCCTGGACGAATCGTTTTATAGTCCGTTGGGCCTGCATCACACCTGTTTTAATCCGTACAGGCTATTCCCCCTGGAAGTGATTATGCCTACCGAAAACGATACTGATTTCAGGCGGCAGCTTATCAGGGGTTATGTACATGACCCCGGGGCCGCCATGCTGGGAGGTATCTCGGGACATGCAGGCTTGTTCACCAACGCTCTGGAACTTGGTGTGATCATGCAGATGTTGATCAACCAGGGCAGCTACGGAGGGAAACAGTATTTCTCGCCATCCACCGTAAGAACCTTTACAAGCTGTCAGTTCCCTGGAAGCGGGAACCGGCGAGCTTTGGGATTTGACAAGCCTCTGTTTACCTACAGGCCCGACAGCCCATGCTGTAAAAGCGCTTCCCCTGAAAGTTTCGGACACAGCGGGTTTACCGGAACGTATACTTGGGCCGATCCGGCAAACGGACTGGTTTATGTCTTTCTCTCCAACCGGGTCTGTCCGTCTGCAGTAAACCAAAAACTCCGGGATATGAACATCCGGACAAATATACAGCAGGCTGTATATGATCTCTTTGAAAAGTTTGGGATCAAATAGTTACCTTTGCCGGCAAACCAAAAAACCGAAAAATTAATGAAGAAATATCAAAACCTGTGCATTTGGATATTTGCTATCCTGTTCACTGCCGCGTTTGCCCATTATCAGCGTTCGACAGGTCCTACGTATCCTGTTAAAGACAAGATAATGGTAGGTACGACTGTTGTGAAATATGAACTTTCCAGATCGGGAACCTGCGGAAAAGACGAAGCTGTTAAGATCAAAATTCCCGATACTTCGGTTCACGGGGAATTCACTTTCAAACGTTATAAAAGCAATGATTCATGGACTACTGTTCCCATGATGCGTGAAAGAGAATACCTGACTGCTTCCGTTCCCCAACAGCCTATGGCCGGCAAAGTGGAATATAAAGTGACCCTGCTTAAGGGAAGTGAGAAGTTTCCTCTGAGTAATGATCACGATATTGTGATACGCTTCAAAAGGAGCGTTCCCTTAGGCGTTCTGATTTTTCATATCTTCGTGATATTCAGTGCTATGCTCCTATCAACCGTGACTGGGCTGCAGGCCATTTTCAAAGGGAAGCACATGTTAACCTATACCTGGCTTACAGTGATCTTTTTTATTGCCGGCGGATGTATTTTGGGGCCGGTTGTACAGAAATATGCTTTCGATGCTTATTGGACCGGATGGCCTTTCGGCCATGATCTCACCGACAATAAAACCCTTCTGGGGCTTATTTTCTGGGTCATTGCCCTGATCGTACAGTACCGTAAACCCGGAAACCGCACCTGGCCTGTGGTAGCCGCAATCGTGTTCCTTGTCGTTTACCTGATCCCTCATTCGGTTTTAGGCTCCGAGATTGATTACACCAAACAGGCTCCGTTACAGGAGCAGGGAAGACCGTAATTAGTTATTGGTCAATTTCCGATTCAGAGTTTCAAATTTTGATGTTCTATCCTGATCCTGGCATCCACTGCAAGGATAGTTTCTCCTTTTCCGAGCAGAGGATTGAAATCGAGTTCTACTATTTCGGGAGCTGCCTGAAGCAAAGCTGAAAGCCGTAAAAGGATACCTGAAAAAGCTTCTTCGCTTACCCCTTTTTGCCCTCTGACACCCTGAATGATCTTATAACTTTTAAGTGAGCGGATCATGGCCAGGGCTTCTTCCTTCGAAAGTGGGGAAAGGGCAGCTGCCACATCTTTAAGGACTTCGATAAAGATGCCTCCCAAACCGCAAAGGATCATATGCCCGAATTTGGGTTCAAATTTCGCACCGGCAAAAAGTTCCGTCCCCGAAAGCATCGGTTGAATAAGGATGGCAGACGTTTCCCTGATCTTTATCATTTTATCGAACACATTCATTACCGAAGCCTCGTCCTTAACATTGAGGGCGACGCCTCCGACGTCAGATTTGTGCACAGGGCCAACAACTTTCATCACGACAGGGAATCCAAGCCTGACTGCCGACCTGGCGGCATCTTCCCTGGTTTTCACCACAGCTTCCCCGACCCTGGGAATACCACTTGCATCCATCAGTCCCTGTATGGCTGCAGGGGGGAGATACCCATCAGACGAACCGCTGATGATTTTGCGGATCGCTGCTGTTTTAACGGCAGGAAGTTTGGGATCGGAAGGAGCAGGCCCGGGAGTATAATATACCCGTGAAAGGGCTTTTCCAAAGGTCACTTCATCGGGAAAAAACGTTTTATTCTTTTGCAGGAATTCTGAGATCTCCTCTTTGGCAGTCATAACCGAAGGAAGTATTGGGTAAATTGGTTTTCTGGAGGTCATCATTTTTCCATCCAGAACATTATAAACGTCAAACACCCTGGTTAGGCCGGGGGTACCAAAGATCACAGCGATGCCGTCGATATCCTCGAACCTTTTGTCGCAATAGTCAATAATGGTACCCAGTTGTTCGGCAGTGCCGGTGGCCAGAAAATCAATCGGATTGGCGACCGAAGAACCCGGTAAAAGTTTTGACAGCAGTTCCTTTGATGCCGGATCGTCAATCCTTGGAACTGCCAATCCATTATCAGACAAGGCATCGGTAAGCATCACAGCCGGTCCGCCTGCATGTGTGATCACTGCAAGATTTTTACCTTTAAGTTGAGGATAGGTGAAAATGCAGGCCACACTGATCAGGTCTTCACGTCCGTAACATCTCACAATCCCGGCTTTACGGAACAGAGCATTCACGGCAACATCAGGGGAGGCCAGAGCTCCGGTATGGGATGAAGCTGCCCTGCTTCCGGCTTCGGAGGATCCAGCTTTAATAGCTGCAATACGGCAACCTTTTCGAATCAGGGAAGATGCATGTTTCAGGAGCATTTCAGGTTTCGAGATATTCTCAACATATAGCAGCTTGATCCTGGAACTTCTTTCGGAGTCAAAATTTTCGTCAAGGTAGGCGAGTATCTCCTCTACTCCCACCTGTGCGCTGTTTCCGACCGAAAAGACATTGGCAAAAGTGAGTCCGCTGGGGATCCCTGCTTCCATGATAAAACAAGCGGTGGCACCCGAACCGGATATAAAGTCGCAACCTTTTGGATCGAGTTTAGGGATAGGTTTGGTAAACACCCCAGTATAATCCGGGGAAAGAACACCTATACAGTTAGGGCCTATTAATGTACCGTTAACGCTGTTAACAATAGCAACCAGTTTATCCTCGAGTTCTTTGCCTTCATGGCCTTCTTCGCTGAACCCTGCAGAAATCACGATAAACGACCGGGTGTTTTTCTGTCGTGCAAGCAGCGCTGCAGTTTCGGGAATATACTTAGCAGCGATAGCCATTATCGCCAGGTCCACATCGGGTAGCTGGGCCGGGTCCTGGTAGCAGCGGATCCCCTGAACCTCTGATTCTTTGGGATTAGTCACATACAAGCGACCTTTAAACCTGTTCTCGATAAGGTTGCGGAGGATGGCTCCTCCCGGTTTTTGGGTATCATTTGATCCACCGACAACAACAATGCTTTCGGGATGCAACAAGGTTTTGTGTAGCATAAATAGTATTATAAGAATTTGACAAAGGGTACAAAAGCAGCAGTCTTTCGTTTATAATCCTCCCAGTCGGGCCGGCCGCTGTATTTCTTCTCGAGCATCGGGACTCCTGAAACAAAGCGCAGCAACAAGGTGATGATCACAGGGCTGATCAGGGTTATCCAACCGTTTGGAAGGCTCATTGCGTAGAAGCTGAATCCCCACCATACCAGGGCTTCCCCGAAATAATTTGGGTGACGGCACAATTCCCAGAGACCGGTAGTTATAATCCTGCCCTTGTTCTCAGGTTTCTTTTTAAATTCTGCAAGCTGGTAATCAGCAACCGCCTCGAACAGGAAACCGGTCCCGAAAATAACAAGCCCCAATGTATCCCAGAAACCGAGAACTTGTTTTGAATTAAAGTTTATATAATAAACCGGCAAAGCTATTAAGAACATAAACAAACCCTGCAGAAGGAATATCTGAAAATAGCTTCTCAGAATAAAATACTTCCAGGTCTCCCTCCATTGCCGGTACCTGAAATCCTCTCCACGGCCCCTGTTCCTCAAAAACACATGAACCGAGAGCCTCAGGCCCCATAAGGCAACAAGAAAAGTCACGATCCATTTCCTCAGGTCAGGTTCCATATCCTGGATGAATGAATAAATGGCGATCAGGATAAAACCCAGGCCCCAGAAAATATCCACGATGGAATTGTCTTTGGCGATCTGCGCCAGGACAAAAACAAGAGACATATAAATCAGGATCAGCAATGCTATTTCGGTAAACATACTACCAGGCTTTAAGGGAATTTTAATGAACCAAAGGTAGGAAAATTATTCCAGCAAGTAGGAGATACAAACTATGCCAGGTCCTGCATGAGCAACCAGTACAGGTGAAGCATGTTCCAGGTAAAGCGGTTTCTTACCTGTAAGTCTTTCCATTTCCGTGGCGAGATAATTTGCTGTTTCCGGGTTGGCGGCATGGGTAATGGCATATTCCCATATTTTGTTTTTACGAAACATCCGCTCAAAATCGCGGATAACTTTGGCGGTACAGCCTTTTTCGGTAAAGGATTTGCTGAACAGCACGGCTTTGCCCAGCTCATCCAATGCAATGATAGGTTTGAGGTCGAGAAAACGGGCAATAAAACTTTTCATCGGGCTGACCCTGCCCGAACGGATAATATATTTCAGGGTTTGAACGCTGACCCGGATGCCCGCTTTAGGGATCCATTCCTTGATCCTGGCTGAAAGTTCAAAGTGGGACATGCCTTCTTCAAGCGCTCTCGCGGCCCGAACCAGGATAAGGCCCAGGGCCCCGGTAAGCACCTTGGAATCAATAACCTCAATAAGTCTGGATGAGCGTTTGGCTACTTCCCTGCCTGCTATTTCTGCATTGCTGTATGTTCCGCTAAGGCCGCTGGAAAGATGGATACCTATAATATTTTTATACTGAGTGCTCAGGTATTCAAATTTATTCTGGAAATCCTTAGCCGATGGCTGGGAGGTAGTCGGACTTACTTCCGATTGTTCCAGTCTGTCGTAAAACTTTTCGGGATTGATGGTAAGGCGGTCGAGGTAATAGGTTTCTCCGAAATGAACGTTGAGAGGAACAACATGGATCTGGTAGCGGTCGGTGAATTCACGAGGAAGGTCACAAGTCGAATCAGTCATCAGGGCCACATCCGATCTTCGATCCAGCAGAATCGAGTTCTGAAAGATCATATCATCGACTTTCTGGTAGCTGATCTCTCCAAAACGGTGAAGCTGGGACATTACCTCGATCGGATGATCGGTATGGATATGAACCCTCATTTTACTTCGAGAACCTGCCACAACCAGTGAATCCCCTGAATTCTCGAGAAAAGAACGGATTTTCTTCTGATCAAGATTCTGTCCGTTGATAAGGGCTTCGGTGCAAAACCGGAATGTTATAACATCATGCTGAACTTCAACCTCTTCACCCGCCGATTCATCGGCATGGGCAGTAATGGCTGTTTCGGGCTGACCCAGTGTGAAAAAATCTTTAATCCCTTCAAGAAAATAAACAAAACCTTTGGCCCCGGCATCCACCACATGTGCTTTGGCAAGTACTTCCAGTTTCTTTGTCGTTCCGGCAAGAGCTTCAAGGGCTTTGTTATATGCCTCTACCAGTAATTTGATAAAATCATCAATCCTGTCCTTGATCTTGTCCAGATGCTCAGCCCATTCCTTTATGACAGTAAGAATCGTTCCTTCCACCGGGTTGGCTATTGCATCATAAGCATAGGCAACCGCCTTTTTCATACTCTCAGCAAAGGACTTGATATCAAGTGGTTGACCCTCATTGAGTTCATTGCTGAAACCATATAGAAATTGTGCAAAAATAATACCTGAATTTCCTCTTGCCCCGCTCAATGCTGCGTCGGCCATTGCCACAGCCGTCTGTTTCAGATTGTCGGTGGGGATTATTGCATCCATGATTGAACGCATAGTGGAAGCCAGGTTGGTACCAGTATCGGCATCCGCGACAGGAAAGACATTAATTTTATTTAACAGCTTCTGCTGCTCGAAGATCCTTTGGGCACCGGCAAGAAATGAGTGGTAAAGCTGCTTGCCGTCCAATTCCTTAATTTTCTGAGTTATTTCAGTCAATAGCGGGAATTTTTAATGAAGGTGCAAAGGTATGGAAAATCCTGCAATCAATTTCCAACATTCAGCATTCGACCCTAAGGCTCAGCAAATTTAACATTTTTTATGAGAACCGGATCGCTTTGACCGGGTTGATCCGGGTGATGATCAGCGAAGGAATGATCAGCATAAGATAGCATGCAGTGACTGCCAGCACATTAAGGATGAATATGTTAAAAAGATCCAGATGGATCGGCACAACAGGGACATAATAGGACTCCTGGGGCAAACGTATGACCCCCCATTGCAGTTGAATCATACATAGGGCAAACCCGATTAAATTGCCAAGGCCAATACCCCATCCAAGGATATACAGGGCATGGTATACAAATATTTTACGGATCCGGCGGTTTGCAAGGCCAAGGGCCTTAAGCACACCTATCATGGATGTCCTTTCCAGGATAAGGATCAGCAATGTGGAGATCATGGTAATTGCCGAAACTGCTATCATCAGCGACAGTATAATGACCACATTCATATCCTGCAAGGCAAGCCAGTCGAAGATCTGGGGATATAACTGGTAAATCGTGGATGCATCAAGCTGAAACCCGATCTGGTGATACACGTATTTCCCCATTTCATCAACATCCCTGAAATCTTTAAGTATCACTTCAAACCCGCCAACCTGACCGTTATTCCAACCATTGATCTTCTGTATATGGATGATATTCCCGATCACATACAGCTTGTCAAACTCCTCAAGACCCGTTTCAAAAATCCCTGAGATCCTGAACTTCCTGCCAATCGTATGTTCCCCATAAATGAAATACATCCGCAAGGGATCATTGATCTTAAGATTCAGCAGGTCGGCCAGCGCCCTGGAAATTATCACATCATTCTTCCGGGAGGAATCGGAATAATCGGGGATCCTGCCTTCTTTCATCCTCTTGCTGAAGAATTCCCAGTCATAATCTTCGCCCACCCCTTTGAGAACCACTCCCTGTATCTGGTCGGAAGTCCTGATAATTCCGGCTTTACTAGCATAAACCTGGATATGTTTTATCTTCGGATGGAGGCGCAGGGAAGGCAGGAAAGATTGTTGCTTCTCAACCGGGAAGGGTACAAGGTTCGTGTTTTCAGAAAATCTTGTGACCTGGATATGTCCTGTAAATCCAATAACTTTATCGCGGATTTCCTTCTGAAATCCGGTCAGGATGGCAATCGAGACAAACATGATCGTAAGGCTCAAGGTAATGGCCAGTATGGATATGCGGATCACGGGGCGGGAATAATTCCCCCTGCTCCCTTTTATCATCCTGTGTGCTATAAAGAGATCGGTGTTCAATCAAATTGAGTTATCTTTACAAAAATAGAAAACTTATTCCATGCTTAGCAGAATCAAACTCCAACTTATCTTTACTTTCCTGCTTATTTCGTATTGCAGCCTGATTGTATTTTCCCAGGTAAAGCCTGCTTCCTTTCAAACCGAGAAGTATCTCAGGATCCTGCATGGAAAGAAAATAGGCGTGGTAGCCAATGCCTCTTCCGTTGTTGGCCAAACAAATATTGTTGACACTCTTCTAAGGAGCGGAATTGATGTTAAAGTGGTGTTTTCGCCCGAGCATGGCTTCAAACTAAAGGATGATGCAGGGCAGCAGTCAACTGATTATACTGACCCTGATACCGGGCTTCGTATCATTTCTCTTTATGGTCTCAAGAAAAAACCAGCTGAAATGGACCTTTCGGGGATCGATATGGTCGTTTTTGACATACAGGACGTCGGGGCCCGTTTCTACACTTATATCAGCACATTAAGCCTGGTAATGGAGGCCTGTGCAGAGAATAAAATAGGTGTTCTTGTGCTTGACAGACCCAATCCAAATGCATTTTACATTGACGGACCTGTGCTGGATCCGAAATACAAATCATTCGTTGGGATGCACCCGGTGCCGGTCGTGTATGGTATGACAATCGGAGAGTACGCGAAAATGGTGAACGGGGAAGGCTGGTTAAAAGACGGAGTCAGCTGCGAACTGAGTGTTTTGCCCGTGGAGAATTATACTCACCAGACAGCCTGGTTCCCCCAAACAAGACCTTCTCCGAACCTGCCTGATGCAAACTCCATCCTGCTGTATCCTTCACTTTGCTTTTTTGAAGGCACCGTGATCAGTGTAGGGAGAGGCACATCTGCACCTTTCGAGGTATACGGCCATCCCGGGTTGCAGGGATATTCCTTTAATTTTACACCTGTGGTTATTAAAGGGATGGATTCCAGACCCATGTATAAGGACAAAACCTGTTATGGTGAGAACCTGCAGAAGTATTACGAGTTGCATCCAGCCGATAAAGGCAGGATAACCCTTTCCTGGCTAATCAGGGCATTTCAGAATCTGGGAAGCAAACCCGATTTTTTCAATCCCTATTTCGACCAGCTGGCAGGTACATCAAAACTGCAGGAACAGATTGTAAAAGGTATGAAAGAGGAAGATATACGCAGCAGCTGGAAAGCCGGCATTGAAGCGTTTAAAAAGATAAGGGAAAAGTATTTACTGTATCCGTAGCAGCCGTTAGGATTTACGATTTACGAATTACGATTTACGAATTACGGTTTTTTCATTTGTCAATTGTAAAGTTCACTCGTAATTCGTTTATTCCCTGCCGGGATAAACTTTGAGTGCTGCTTCCAGGCATTTCATGGATTCGCGTAAATCGTTCACGTTAAGCACATAGCTTATCCTGACTTCATCGATACCGCGTCCTTTGGTGGAATAGAATCCTGTCCCCGGAGCAAGCATTACGGTTTTGCCTTGCCAACTGAAACCCTCCAACAGCCACTGGCAGAATTTATCCGAATCATCGATAGGCAGCCTGGCCATTGCATAAAACGCTCCTCCGGGAACAGGACAGAAACAACCCTCCATTTTATTGATTGATTCCACAACCACATTGCGGCGCTGAAGGTATTCGTCGAGTACCCCTTTGATATAAGAATCAGGGGTATTTATAGCTTCTTCCCCGGCAATCTGTCCGAAGGTAGGCGGGCTTAGCCGTGCCTGGGCAAATTTCATGGCAGTGGACATCACATCCTTGTTGTGGGAAATCATAACCCCTATCCTGGCTCCGCAGGCGCTGTATCGTTTTGAAATAGAGTCGAGCAACACCACATTCTGCTCGATCCCTTTCAGGTTCATTACCGAATAATGTTCTTTGCCGTCATAAACGAATTCACGGTAAACCTCGTCCGCAAACAAAAACAGATCATGTTTAAGGACAATTTCCTTAAGCAGTTCCAGCTCTTCCCGGGAATAAAGGTAACCGGTCGGATTATTGGGGTTGCAGACCATGATAGCTTTGGTATTCGGAGTGATGGCTTTTTCGAAGGCTGACATCGGGGGCAATGCAAAACCGTTCTCAATGATTGAATCTATCGGGATAACGTTTACGCCTGCTGCAACAGAGAACCCGTTATAATTTGCATAAAAAGGTTCGGGTATTATAATTTCATCACCAGGATTAAGGCAGGTGAACATGGCAAACATGATCGCCTCGCTGCCTCCGGTGGTCACAATCATTTCTTCGGGGCTGACTTCAATACCACATTTTTTATAATATTCGGCAAGTTTTTTCCTGTAAGAAGGTATCCCTGCTGAATGGCTGTATTCAATCACCTTAAGGTCGGTATTCCTGATCTTGTCCATTACATTTTCAGGAGTGGGGATGTCGGGTTGCCCGATATTAAGATGAAAGACTTTGATGCCTCTTTTTTTTGCTTCATCTGAAAAGGGAACGAGTTTGCGGATCGGCGAGGGAGGACAGAGCTGTCCACGGTTTGAAATAGTTGGCATAATTACAGGTATTATCTAAAGCAGGAAAGCCAGCTTTTGGCTGGCTGGACTGCTTGGGTTATAATAGTATTTACTTGCTGACAGGAGTTGCTCCCTGTTCATTCTGTTTTTCGGGTGTTGTACTAACCGGCTTTGCAACAACAGTTCCCTTGATAGTCAACCTGATAGTAGAGGTTTTGGCATTTGAATTCACGGTAACTGTCTTGTTGATGGGGCCGATGTTATTTGTGTTGTAAGTCACTTTGATCACATCGCTTTTCCCTGGGAGAACAGGCTCCTGGGGCCATGAAGAGGTTGTACATCCGCACGAGGTCATAGGTTTTGAAAGGATCAGCGGCTCTTTTCCTGTGTTTGTGAACTTGAATTCACAAGCGCCGTCGGCACCCTGGAAGATAGTGCCATAATCATGAACCAGCTGATCGAAAGAAATTTCAGGGGCATTCGGGTTAACCGGAGGCTGCTGGGCTGTTTCCTGAGCATTTACTGCAAAAGCAGCAAAGATGACAAACAGGACTGAAAGCAAAATTTTCTGCATATTATTTATATTATTTGTAGGTTGAAAAAATGGAACACAAAGGTATAAAAAATATTATCGCAACCCTGACAGGGGGGTATTAATATTTTATAAAGACAATGCAGAAAGCAATTGGTTGCCGGCCGGGGATAGACTTATCATACGCTGTCAAGTATTTCTATAAGTTCATCCAGCTTGAACGGCTTGGTTATATAACTGTTAATCCCGGCCTCATAACATTTTTCTTCATCATCTTTATCGGCATTGGCTGTGAGTGCACAGATATGGATTGTTCCTTTTGAAGGATCGGACTGTTCAATCTGCCTGATCTCCCTGCTGGCTTCAAGCCCATCCTGCTCCGGCATAAAAATGTCCATCAGTATGAGGTCGTATTTGTTCTTTTTAAACATGGATACCGCAACCTGCCCATTCTCGGCGATGTCGATCTGGTGACCTAGTTTGCTCAGAGTAACCATTGCAACTTTCTGATTTATAAGATTATCCTCAGCAAGTAATATTCTCAGTTTCCTTACCTCGTGCCTGGCAACAGGTTTCTCAACCAAGCCTGCAAAAGGTTCAGGTGTTGTATTGCTTATCAGGTTGTGAAAAGTTTCAGCAAACTGGGATGGGATGAAGGGTCGTTTCAGCATGCAGCCGAACCCCATTTCAATTACCTTTTGTCCCACGATGGTTCCCTGGTAATAAAGCAGGATCTTGCCGACCTCCGTCCAGGCCGGTCCGGGTTCAAATGAACCCTGCGCCGGTTCTGCAGCCTCGTAATCAACGATCACAAGATCCAATGGCTTTTTGATATTATGCCTGTGGGATATTTCCATGTAGCCGTCGGTCAGAGTCGAAAAATGTTCGGCTTCGCAATCCAGCCGGTTTAGAAAATCCAGCAGGATCATCGCCCTGGTTGGCGAAGGATCAATGATCATTACTTTCATTCCCTTGATCTTCTGATCGATCACGGGGGGGGCCGAACCTGCAACTTTATCAAGAATGACATTGAATGTGAATGAAGAACCTTTTCCCGGAGCACTGTCGACATGAACCTCCCCTTTCATTTTGATAATAAGGTGTCTTGCTATGGCAAGACCCAGTCCGCTCCCTCCGTACTTGCCGGTTGAAGGACTGATGCGGGTGAATGAAGTGAAGATACGTTTCAATGCCTCTTCCGAGATCCCAATACCGGTATCGGTAACCCTGAACTCGAGATTTACTGTCTCTTCATCCCAGGAAAGGAAATTGGCCATGATTGTGATCTCTCCATTTTCGGTGAATTTAACACCGTTATCGGCAAACACCCTGAGTACCTGCTTCAATCTTGCATAATCACCTCTGACCTGGAGGGGGATGTTCGGGTCGACAGAAGAAATCACTTCCAGTTCCTTTTCCCTTGCTTCAGGGATAATTGTCGAGACCAGGTCTTCCATCAGTTCAAATACGCTGAACATACCGCTGTTAAGCTCTATCTGGTTTGCCTCAATTTTCAGGAAATCCATGATCGTGTTGAAGACCGACAGGAGGTTTGTGGCTGAATCGACTATAATTTCAAGGTATTCCATTTGTTCCGGCGAAAGCTCTGATTGCTTAAGGATCTCCGCCATACCTACAACGCCCGAGAGAGGGGTGTAGATCTCGTGGGCCATGGTAGCCAGGAAAGAACTTTTTGCCTTGTTTGCCTCATCGGCTTTTTCAAATTCGCTCAGCAGGTTTTTCTCATGGACTTTCTTCCTCTCCACGTCCATTGTCACACCGAGCAGCCTTAAAGGTTTTCCAATGATATCCTTTTCAACGATCTTTCCTTTGTCGAACACCCACTTCCAGTCATCCATGGAGGTTTTAAGGCGATACTCTGATTCAAAAAAAGGCGTTGACCCGTTAAGGTGCCGGTCAAGGTTTTCATTAACTTCTGCAGCATCATCAGGGTGGATGAGCTCAAGGAAGGCCGAAAAGGTTGAAGGTAGCGCTTCCTGTTTCAGACCCAGCAGCAAAGCCATATTCCCGCTGTATTCCATTTTACCGCTTTTGAAATCCCAGTCCCACCAAGCCATCTGGCTGGCCTCAAACGCCATCGTCAGTCTCTCATTGACCTGGTTCAGATCACCAAATACCTGCTGAAGCCGGTCGTTCGATTTCTGGTAGGTTCGCTGTATCTCTTCCCATTGCATGGAAGCAAGCCTCACAACTTTGAGTTTAGATTCAAGCTGTTGTATTCTTTTCTTCAAATCTTCTGACATGGGTCAATCGCTTTATATAAGCTTAATTATCTTCTTTTTTTATCGGGATAAAGGATATCCAGTCCGCAACGCAGGTTCGATAGGTAGCGCAATGCATCTTCCACAAAGGCTTTCGGGATCACCGACCCGTGCTGGGGAAGGATGGCTTCGATCGTGATGCCCTTTAAACGGTCAACATACCCCCTGGTGGCAATGTTCCCGGCCATATAATCCAGGTGAAAGAGGTTCATCTTGAACTCATGATTGTGAAAGTCGCTGATCACCAGTTTCCAGTCCATATCGATCGCTGCCCAGATGTCGCCTGAAAACAAATATTGTGATGTTTCGTCATAGGTTGTAAAAGCGCCCGGGAAATGCAGGAAAGGAGATTCAATAAATCGTATATTTCGCCCTGATGAAAACGTATAGGAAGAAAATTCGGTGATATTAAAAAAGTTGTAATCATCCCTTCCGTAATGTGAAAGCAGAATATTTGTCCGCGTGCTGGTAATTACTTTCATTTCGGGGTTCACCTCGAGCCACCTCACCATCGACCCGGCCACATCCGGGTCCTGGTGGCATAAGATCTGTGCCGAAACATGGGCAGGTACTATGATCTGCTCAACCCTGCGCCTGATAAAGTCGAACACTTCGGCACCACCGGGATCTACAATTATAGCCTCGTCCCCATCGGTTATCAGGTAGGTATTGCATCGGAATGCCGAGTCCTCGGGAGTTCCCAGCCAGTAAACCGCATGGTGCTCATTCTGGTATAACGGAGTAGGTCGCTCCGTCATTTCATCAAAATTTTTGCTGAATTCAGCAAGATTCACTGTATTGCTCATAGTCCATTATGTTTCATTGTTATGCAGGCCGCATTCTTTTTTCGACCCATCCTCCCACCACCACCGGCCAGCCCTGAAATCCTCACCAGGCAGGATCGCCCTGGTGCAGGGTAGGCATCCTATACTCGGAAATCCCTTATCATGAAGGCTGTTGTATGGAATTTTCTTTGACCGTATCACCGACCAAACTTCCTCTTCTTTCCAGTTGATGAGGGGATTCAGCTTCAGGATCGACTGGGTTTCATCAAAATTCACCATCCCGACACCCGATCGTGCTGCAGATTGCTCCCTTCGCAAGCCGGTGATCCAAACCTTCATCCCCTTCAGCGCCCGGGTAAGCGGTTCAATTTTTCGAATATGACAGCACTCCTTGCGGTTTTCAACACTATCATAAAACAGGTTGATCCCTTTGGAATTCACCATGTTTTCCACCGAAAAGTGATCCGGAAAAAAGATTTCAATCTTAATATTGTATTTCTGTTCTGTAATGCGGATGAGATCGCAGGTCTCCTGAAACAGCCTGCCCGTGTCAAGGGTAAAAATCCGGATGGAGGGATAACCAGTTGAGATGATCTCTGTTAGAACCTGGTCTTCTGCTCCCAGGCTGGTCGAGAAAATACACTGTCCGGGGAAAAGATTGTTAAAATAACGCAAGGCTTCTTCGGGAGAAGCCGAAGACAGATCGTTATTATATTGTTCGAGAAATTCTTTCATTTTTACCCGGAAAACGGATTTCAGAATGTGAAATTATGAAAATCCCGTGCTGAAAACAAATTCTGACATAATAATAAAATGTATTTTTGAAAAAACTACGATTTATGAGGGTTCATTTCATTGCCATAGGGGGAAGTGCGATGCATAACCTTGCAATCGCGCTACATACAAAAGGGTACCTGGTGAGCGGAAGCGACGACGAGATCTTTGAACCTTCAAAGAGCCGTCTTCAGAAGCTTGGCCTGCTGCCTGCAACCGAAGGCTGGGATGTTTCCCGGATCACGACTGGCCTTGACGCGGTAATTTTAGGAATGCATGCAAAAGCCGACAATCCCGAGCTTTTAAAGGCGAAGGAGTTAGGATTAAAGATCTTTTCTTACCCTGAATTCCTGTATGAACAGTCAAAAGACAAAAAAAGGGTTGTGATAGGGGGCAGCCATGGCAAGACCACCATCACAGCTATGATCCTTCATGTTTTGCGCATAGCAGGCATCGACTGCGACTACATGGTAGGAGCCCAGCTTGAAGGATTCGATGTGATGGTAAGGCTCAGCGAAAACACCGGCATCATGATATTTGAAGGAGATGAATACCTGACCTCCCCTATTGACAGCCGGCCCAAATTCCACCTTTACAAACCCGATATAGCATTGATCAGCGGGATTGCCTGGGATCATATCAACGTTTTTCCCACCTTTGACATTTATGTAGAACAGTTCAGGGAGTTTATCAGGCTGATCACTCCGGGAGGAACCCTTATCTGGTGTTCAGATGATGACACCCTTGGCCGGATCTGCCCTGGTGCGCGGACTGATATAAGGCTTATCCCCTATTCGGTTCCTGAATATACTGTTTCGGATGGAGTAAGTTCAATGATTCAAAACGGGAATACTTATACTTTAAAGATCTTCGGCCGGCATAACCTCATGAACCTTAACGGAGCCCGCCTGATATGCCGTGAACTGGGAGTTTCTGACGAGCAGTTCATGAGTTCAATCAAATCCTTTAAAGGTGCTTCAAAAAGGCTTGAATTAATTGCGGGGAATTCACACACCAAGGTGTATAAAGATTTTGCACATGCCCCTTCCAAAGTTAAGGCTACCCTTGAGGCTGTCAGGGAACAATACCCCGGGAAACAGGTTGTAGCCTGCCTGGAACTTCATACTTACAGCAGCCTGAGCAAGGCATTTCTGGCACAGTATACAGGCAGCCTCGACAAAGCTGATGTACCCATTGTTTATTTCAACCAGCACGCGATACAACTGAAACGCCTTCCTCAATTAACAGAAGAAGAAGTAAAAGAAGGTTTCAGTAATTCCCGGCTCGAAGTTTTTACAGATTCACAAGCCCTGCAGTCGAAGATGCTTTCGATTAAAAGGGAAAATACGGTCCTGCTTCTCATGAGCAGCGGCGACTATGACGGGATGGACATAGCGCAACTAGCTAAGCAGATAGTTGGAGAATGAATGTACAAAATACGAAATGCTCGCGTCATCCGTTCATCGAAATAAGGAACTCCTCATTTGTATCGGTGAATTTCATCTTCTCTTTCAGAAATTCCATAGCTTCAATCGGATTCATATCGGCCAGGTGGTTGCGAAGTATCCAGATCCGGCCGAGTACATCCTTGTCTAACAGGAGGTCTTCACGCCTTGTGCTGGAAGCAACGATATCCACGGCAGGCCAGATCCGCTTGTTGGAGAGTTTCCTGTCGAGCTGGAGTTCCATGTTGCCGGTGCCTTTGAATTCTTCAAAGATCACTTCGTCCATCTTCGATCCTGTTTCAATAAGTGCCGTTGCGATGATGGTAAGCGATCCTCCGTTCTCGATCTGCCTTGCAGCTCCGAAGAAACGTTTGGGTTTCTGAAGCGCATTAGCTTCAACGCCCCCCGAAAGCACTTTGCCTGAAGCAGGGGCAACAGTATTGTAAGCCCTTGCCAGACGAGTAATTGAGTCAAGCAGGATGACCACGTCATGGCCGCATTCTACCAGCCTTTTGGCTTTTTCGAGCACGATATTGGAAATACGCGCATGCCTGTCGGCAGGTTCGTCAAACGTTGAAGCAATAACCTCTGCCCTGACACTTCTCTGCATATCAGTAACTTCCTCCGGACGCTCATCGATAAGCAATACGATCATATAAACATCGGGATGGTTGGCGGCGATAGCATTGGCGATTTCCTTCAGAAGCACTGTTTTACCGGTCTTCGGCTGAGCTACGATGAGTCCGCGCTGCCCGAATCCGATCGGGGCGAACATATCTATAATACGCGTCGACTGGGTACATTCGGGATGACCGGTAAGCTTGAATTTCTTCATTGGGAAAAGTGGCGTAAGGAAATCAAAAGGTATCCTGTCTCGCACTTCTTCGGGACTGCGTCCGTTGATCAGCTCAACTTTAATAAGAGGGAAATATTTTTCACCTTCCTTTGGCGGACGAATAGTACCTCTCACCGAGTCACCGGTTTTCAAACCGAAAAGCTTGATCTGTGACTGGGAAACATAGATATCATCCGGCGAATTCAGATAATTATAATCTGAAGAACGGAGAAAACCATAGCCATCGGCCATGATCTCAAGAACTCCTTCGCTGGTAATGATCCCTTCGAATTCCCAGGAATATTCTTCCTTCGGTTCACGGGGTTCACGGGTTTCCCTGGCTTCCCTGGCTTCCCTGGGTTCCCTCTGATCCCTCTGATCCCTTTGCTCCCTGGGAAACTTTCTTTGAAAATCCCTTCCGCGGCGTTCTTCCTGTGAGGACTGGGTCTGGGCTTCCTGGCCTCCGGGGGTTTCTGTGACTTCGCTCTGGTTTTCGGGCGCAACAACCGTGGTCTCGGTCTTGGGCACTTCATTATTCGGCTCCGAAAATTGTTCGAAAAGACTTACAGGTTCAGGTACAGGAACATAATCAAAATTTTCTCCAACAGGTTTTGCAACCTCAGGCTTTGTCTCCTGAGGCTGGCTTTCCTGGACTGGATTTACCTGGCCTGGATTTACCTGATTCACAGGACGATCCTTGGGTGTAAAATTACGTTTTTCCCGGGGTACAAAACCAGGTTTATCCTTACGGACAAAGTTTTGTTTTTCCCTGGGAACAAAATTCGGTTTTTCCTTTGGAACGAAGGCCGGCTTCTCTCCCTGAGGGGTTACCGGTTGATCGGTTTGGGGTACAACGGGTTTTTCCTGTCGGGGCTGGTCAGGGTTTTTCTTGGGCCTGCCGCGGAAACGTCTGACCTGGTTTTGCTCCTGTTCCAGGATGTCCTGGGTGGGATTGAGAGCCTGGTGGTCGAGGATTTTATAAACAAGATCCTGCTTTTCCAGTTTATCAACTTTGGGAATATTCAACTGGCGTCCAATTTCCCTTAACTCGTTCAGCTCTTTGCTGTCGAGTGAAATAATATCATACATGTAAAAATGAATTTGGTTTTAGAATTACCATTAAATCAAATGGATGGAATTGTGTTTAAAGAGTTGTTCCTTGAATAAAAAATAATTGACTGATGGGAACGATATCGGCTACAAAGATACATATTAAATTACCAAAGTCAAAAAAAATTCCCTCATTTTACAAAAAATGCCGACCTTTGCCCTGTATTAAAATCAGATTTATTTATGATCCAACGTATTCAAAGCCTGTTCCTTGCCATCGCAGCAGCCGCCGCTGTCCTGATGTTTTTCTTCCCTGTGGCCGATTTCTACAGCGAGACCTTGGGAAATTATAAGCTTCTTGCCACCGGACTTAAATGCATGGATCCCGATCCTAAGATCCACACTTCCTTTTGGTTCAGCGCCCCGATGCTGGTATTTATCCTGGGTTCCGCTGCACTTTCTCTTCTAACCATTTTCCGGTATAAAAACCGGCCCCTGCAGATAAAGCTGCTGGCGTTTAACATCCTCATTACCATAGTCCTTGTAATCACGATACTGCTGTTCTACATGAATTCGGTGGAAAAACTTACAGGCATTAAACCCGAATACCAGTTCGGCGCCTTTTGCCCCCTCATCAACCTGATCTTCCTGATCCTTGCCAACCGGTTCATCCGCAAAGACGAAAGCCTGGTGAGGTCGGCCGACAGGCTCAGGTAAACTTACCTGGGAATATCCAGCACTTCCAGGTCTTTCATTTCTTTTCCCTCAATCTTAAGCCTCACTGCCGTAATGGAGTGGTGCATCCCGTAATTTCCGGCTGCACCAGGGTTGATATGGAGCAGTGAATGCTTCTGATCATAGATCACCTTTAGGATGTGAGAATGCCCGCATACGAACAAGCCGGGCTTTTCCAGTTCAATTATTTTTTTTGACTGCGGATGATATCTTCCCGGGTATCCGCCGATATGTGTCATGAGGACCTTCAGCTTTTCGACCTCAAAAAGAAGTGTTTCGGGGCAGAGAGACCTGATCTTTGTCCCGTCGATGTTGCCATAGACAGCCCTCAGGGGTTTCAGCTTCTGCAACTCAAAGATCACTTCTTCAGAACCGATGTCGCCTGCATGCCAGATCTCATCCACTCCCGCAAGAAATGCCGCGATTTTCGGCAGCAGCCTGCCGTGAGTGTCGGAGATTATTCCTATGCTGATCATGATTGTTGAAAACTGGGGCTCAAAAGTACGATTACGGCGTTAATATCACAGCGGGAATTGTTACTTTTACAACATTAAAAATGCATTCCTCGCGACAGGGAAACGCATCCCGCTCACATCTTTACACCGCCGCTACGGTGCAGCGGAGCGATGTTACGGTATGCTAAGCCATAGCTTCAGAGGCTCCTTGCACCTGATGCGGCTTATGTAAAATGTTCGCAGAATTCATTTTTACAACTTACTTTATGCAGGAAATACTAATAATCGTTCTTGGCCTGATCCTCATTGCAGGATTTGTAATTTTATTTCTCAGGTTAAAGCCCAGAGTGCTGGATGCATCCGCAAATGATATTGAAATAATACGCAAACAGGCTGAAGCATTGAATTCTGCGAAGATTATGGCTGAGGAGAGGAGCAGGATGCTGGAGCAGCAGAACACGGCCATCCATCAGCAACTGAAGGAAAAAGAAGCCCTGATCAATGAGCTGAATTCACAACTATCGCGCAAAACCACCGAGAACGAGGGATTAAACGAGAAGCTGTCGACCTTGAAAAAAGACCTGGAGAGCCTGCAGGAAAATTTCAGGAATGAGTTCAAGAACCTGGCCAACGACATTCTTGAAGAGAAAACAAAAAAATTCACCGAGCAGAACAGGACCAAACTCGATGAGATACTCAAACCCCTGAGCGAAAAAATCAGGGAGTTTGAGAAGAAAGTTGAGGATACTTACGACAAAGAATCCAAACAAAGGTTCTCCCTTGAAAAAGAGATAAAAAACCTTGCCGAGCTCAACCAGCAGATCAGCAAGGAAGCCAGTAATCTGACCCACGCGCTTAAGGGACAAACCAAGACCCAGGGAAACTGGGGTGAGATCATCCTTGAAAGCATTCTTGAAAAATCAGGACTGGTGCGTGACCGCGAATACTTCGTTCAATCCAGCTATACCAACGAACAGGGAAAACGGCTGCAGCCCGACGTGATCATTGCATATCCCGGGGATCGCAGCCTGGTCGTGGATTCCAAGGTATCATTGCTGGCATATGAACGGTTTTCTTCGTCCGAGACCAAGGAAGAACAGGATAAAGCGCTGAAGGATCACCTGCTTTCGGTTAGGACCCATATTGCAGAACTCAGCTCAAAAAACTACCAGGACCTATACCAGCTCAAAGGCCTCGATTTCGTGATCCTGTTTATGCCGGTTGAACCAGCTTATCTCATTGCCATGCAGGCCGAACCTGATATATGGTCCTATGCCTATGAACGCAGGGTGCTGCTGATTAGTCCTACGAACCTCATCGCTGTTCTGCGGATGATCTCCAACCTCTGGAGGGTTGAATACCAGAACAAGAACGCCGTTGAGATTGCCAGGCAGAGCGGAGACCTGCTCGATAAATTCGTAGGTTTCCTTGAGGACCTGGAAGATGTTGGGCGTAAACTGGAGTCAACCAGGCTGAGTTTTGATGCTTCAATGAACAAACTCAAAACGGGTAAGGGAAATCTCATCCGCCGTGCAGAGAAAATAAAGGAACTGGGGGCGAAACCCAGTAAGGATATACCCAGGAACCTGCTGGACAAATCGGATACTGATGACACAGAATAAACGATTTACGATTTACGAATGAAGGTCGTTTAAATCGTAATTCGTAATTCGTCAATCGTAAATATATAAAAGACATGCCAAAAGAACAATATATATACGGGATACGGCCGGCGATTGAAGCGATCAGGGCCGGGAAACAGGTCGACAAACTTCTTATTCAGAACGGGCTCAAGGGACCGGGTTTTCACGAATTGTTCGCCCTGGTAAAGGAAGTGGAGATCCCCTACCAGTTCGTGCCGGTTGAGAAGCTGAACAGGCAGTCGAAGCAAAACCACCAGGGGGTGATCGCGTATCTTACGGAGATCGTGTACCAGAGGCTGGAGGATTTGATCCCCTTTATTTTCGAACACGGCCGCACTCCATTGATCCTGATTCTTGACCAGGTGACCGATGTTCGCAATGCCGGGGCGATTGCCCGTACGGCAGCCTGTTCGGGAACCGATGCGATGGTGATCTCTTCATTTGGTTCGGCCCAGCTCAATTCCGATGCGGTGAAGACTTCGGCAGGGGCGTTGTATACACTTCCTGTTGTAAGATCGGCCAACCTCAAGGACAGCCTGAAATTCCTGAAGGAAAGCGGGCTTACGATCGTTGCAGCCACCGAGAAAGCTGAGACAAATTACACCGAAGCAAAGTTTACAGGTCCTGTGGCCATCATAATGGGATCGGAAGACAAAGGCATTTCAGCAGAGTACCTTAAATTTGCCGATGAGCAGGTGAGCATTCCCATCATGGGCGACATCTCTTCACTTAATGTTTCCGTTGCAGCGGGAGTGCTGTTGTATGAAGTCATCCGTCAACGTAACAATTTAGCTGAATGAAGTATTTATACCGATTTACACCGGAAATCATTTTATTGCTTTACGTCTTTCTTTTTTTCGGTTTCAAAGGCCCCGAAAAGCCCTGGGACCGTGTCATAAACAGCGACGGCAAGGCATACTACGCTTACCTTCCGGCCATTTTCATCCAACACGACCTCCAGTACAAATTCGTTGAGGATTACGAATGGGTGTATTACCCTCACGACAAGGCCGCATTCAAGGAATTCAGGATGAAAGCGGGGAACGGGGTTGTCAACAAAACTTTTCCCGGAATGGCTTTGGTTTGGACCCCCTTCTTTTTAACCGCCCATTTCGTTGCTTACCTGGAACTGTTCCCTCTCGACGGGTATTCTCCACCCTACCAGTATATGATAGCCCTGGCTTCACTGTTCTTTTTGTGGCTGGGTGCCAGAACCCTGATGAGGTTGCTTGTCAAATTCGGTTCATCAGAGAAAAATGCAGCATTTATTGCTGCTGTGATCACCCTTGGAACGAACCTGATCTATTATACTATCTCCGAAGGTTCGATGACTCATGTGTATTCATTCGCCCTCATCACGAGTTTCCTGCTCACGACCTATAACCTTACTCACACACAAAAAACAAAATGGTTTGGGATTTCGGCGTTCCTTCTGGCTCTGATCATACTGATACGTCCTACCAATGCCTTGGTGTTGCTGCTTGTTCCATTCGTAACTGGAAGCCGGCAAAGGCTTGAAGAGACATTAGACCGGCTCAAAGCCAATAAGTCATCCGTCATAAAAGGAGTAATATTGTTTTTACTGCTGATGTTCATTCCCTTTTTATTATGGAAGCTTCAGTGCGGCAAGTGGATCGTTTACTCATACGGGGATGAGGGTTTTCAATTCCTTAAACCGTATTTCTTCAGCATTCTCGGGAGCTATAACCGGGGCTGGTTCGTTTATACACCCATTGCTTTTGTTTCAGTATTCGGGTTCATCGGCCTATTCCGCAAAAGCTGGTTCCATGCTTTGGTATTACTGATTTTCCTGGTCATGTTCACGTATGTGGCCTCAAGCTGGTGGGTATGGTATTACGCCTCCAAATGCGGACAAAGGATCTTCATTGATGTTTATGCTGTGGTTGGGTTGCTGCTGGTCTTCCTTTACGGGAACTTCAGATCGGTTATTGTCCGCCGCACAATAACCGTTCTGCTTATAGCACTTACAGCCCTGAATATTTTCCAGTACAACCAGCATATAAAGTGGATTTTTCCCCCATATAATATCACATCGGAGATATTCTGGGATTCTTTCTTCAGCACCGAGAAAACAGCCAGGGCTTATATCCCCATAGAGGCTATTATTGCTGAAAGATCATTCACAAACGACCTGGAAAAGGAGCTGCCCTGGATGAATAATAAAAGCCGCACTAACCTTGTATCATACAGCGGGAGCTGGTCTTCCAAAGCCGATACAGTGTTGCCTTACAGCACGGGGATGGAGGTGAAAGCCGACAGTTTGTTCACTACGGCCAACCGGCTGATACGAGTTACAGCCATGGTGCTGTCGCCCCGGGAACGCACCGATGCTACCCTGGTTACCGATTTCAGCTCGGCAGGAAAAGGAATCAGCTACAATCCGTTTTACCTGCAAACCTTTGTCCAGGCCGATAAATGGGTCAGGGTACAGGTTGCATTTTATGTTCCCGGCGGTCTCCCGAAAGATGCCGTCGCGAAAGTATATTTTTACAACCCGGCAAAGTATCTTCCTATTTTTATTGATGATATGAAGGTGGATTACATTTCACTGAAAGACGAGGCGGAGTATAAGAAAATTGAAGGAGTAGTTTTACCGGCACATTAATTTGGAATTTCATGAATCAGCCATTTTCGGAGCGGACAATAGAACTTGACAAGGTTTCGGTTTACCACAACGAGAACCTTATACTTGCGAATGTGAGCCTGAGTGTAAGCAAAGGCGAATTCGTTTACCTTATCGGGAAGACTGGCAGCGGAAAGAGCAGCCTGCTCAAGACCATTTATGCTGAACTTCCCATGCGCAATGGAACTGCAAGGGTTGTTGGTTATGATTTAAGACGCCTCCATTACAATGAAGTTCCTTTTTTAAGAAGGAAGCTGGGGATTGTGTTCCAGGATTTCCAGTTGCTCACCGACCGCACCGTGAATGAGAACCTCTTGTTTGTAATGCGGGCCACTGGCTGGAAAGACAAACGCCAGATGCAGAAACGGCTGATGGAAGTTTTAGCCAAATCGAGCCTGGGAAATAAAGGCAGTAAGATGCCTCACCAGCTGAGCGGAGGTGAACAACAGAGGGTCGCTATCGCCCGGGCCCTGGTGAACGATCCTGAAATAATCCTGGCCGATGAACCAACAGGCAACCTCGACCCTGAAAGCTCTGAAGGCATCATCAGCCTGCTCATGGATATCAGCAGAACCGGGAGGGCTGTCGTTGTAGCCACGCATAATTACGGACTTATTGACAAATACCCTGCCCGCATGCTGATGTGCGAAAATGGGAAAGTGATCCCAACCAGTCTTCCGTAAATCGGAAGCCAGGGGAAGGGAGCCAGGAGCTGGCTGAATGGTTACTAGTCATCTTCTAGAGAGCCGCCGGCACCTGTTTCGCATCTGCCGGTATCTCACCGCTCAGAGCTTTCATAAAAGCAGTCAAATCAGCAACCTGGGCCGGAGTAAGGTCTTTATTTAGCTGGGCTTTACCCATGATCTGAATGGTTTTTCCCAGGTCATTTACACTTCCATCATGGAAATACGGGGCGGTTTCAGCAATATTCCTCAGCGAAGGCACTTTAAAGATATACCGGTCTCCTTCGTTTTTCGTGAACTGCATCCGGCCGGGGTCATCTGTGGCACTGCCGGTATAATCTTTATGTTTGCCTAACATGGGATATTTCTGGAACATAGTGCCTCCCAGCAAAGGTCCGTGGTGACATGCTGTACAGCTGTAATCCATAAAAGTTTTCAATCCTCTAAGTTCCGCAGTATCGAGGGCAGTTTTATCGCCTGCAAGGAATTTATCAAATTTCCCGGGAGTGATGAGGGTCCGTTCAAAAGCTGCGATCGCCTTTCGTATATTCTCAAACGTCACGGGATTCTTCTCGCCGGGGAATGCTGCAGCAAATAACTTTTTATATCCCTCTGTCGTTACAAGCCTTGCAACTACCTCCTTCTCATTTGGCATGCTCATTTCGGCCGGATTCATTACAGGTCCACCCGCTTGCTCTTCCACGTCCTTCATCCGCCCATCCCAAAACTGAACAAAATGCAGGGCGGCATTCAGGGTCGTGGGGGAATTCCTTGTCCCGTTCTTCCCGTTGTCGCCCGGGCTGGTCGGTTTGTTGTCAACCCCTGCAGTAGCCAGGTTATGGCAGGTATTGCAACTCTCGGTATTATGCATCGAAAGCCTGTTATCATAATAAAGTTGTTTCCCAAGAGCAACCTTTTCGGGAGTTATAGTGTTGGCGGGATTCACAGCCTGTCCAGGAAGCGGCTGAAAGATATTCTTGGCCGTCATCAGTAAAGAATCAGCATCAGGTACTGAAGATTCCTGTTTCTTTTGCGTTCCCAGGCATGACATAAGCAGTCCCGGAAGCACAAAACTCAGATAAATAAAATGTCTTTTCATGGCTGTTTGATTTTTGATAAGCTAAAATAAGGATTTTTTTGACTGCGGATAAGGGATTACCACACTCAGCTTACCGGGGGAGGAACCGGCAGCATGGATTAACCATCAGTAAAAATAGAAAAAATACAATTGTTATTTGCGTCAGTCACCACAGGGAACTTTGTAACTTTACAAACAAAAACAAAAACTCATGAATGCCGCTCATTTCCATTTGATGTTCAACCATTTATCAATCGTTGGGCTCGGTTTTGCCATCCTATTCAATCTTGTTGCCATTATTAGGAAAAATGAAGAGCTGATCAGGCTTTCCTGTTGGTTTTACATTCTGATCGGGCTGTTATCTGTTTTAGCGATTTTCACAGGTGATGGAGCCGGTGAGATCGTTAAAACCTATCCGGGAGTCAGCAACGATGCAATTGAATACCATGAAACATGGGGTTACATTTTCTTTTACGGGCTTATTGCAGTTGGCGCAGGTTCACTGGCAGCTTTATGGTTTTCCAGGAAAAATGGCATTCTGCTGAAAAAAATCAACATTGCAGCCTTGATCCTTTCAATAGTACTCCTGGTTTTTGCATACCAGGTTGGTACAACAGGAGGCAAGATCAGGCATCCCGAGATTGAACAGGGAGACTTGAAGAAAAACTGATCCTTGCTGTCTGAAGACAGGAGCCATTAAAAATCTTTAAACTATGAATTTGCATCCGCATTAACAATGTATTATCTTTACATTTAAAATATATGAAGGCAAGCTGTTTTCACCTGCCATTCAAACCCTTTTCATAATGATATAAATCCAGATCCACTTATGAAACTGAGCAGAAGAGCAATGTTAAAACTTTCAGGGGCCTCCCTTGGAAGTCTTGCGCTGGGCCCCTCTATCAATGCACTGGGGAACAGCCCGCCCGAAACAAAAAGTTCAGATCCCTCCCAAACCAATTCCTATTTCAATGCCTTGCCGACGTTCACTCCTCCTGAAGCCCTGGCTCCTGACGAGATGCGGATCACCATTCTCGGGTCATCATGTATACCCCGTCTTTCGCAGGAATGCACCAGCGTTTATGTAGAAGTTGGTACTGGGGACCAGTTCGTTTTTGACTGCGGTACCGGCGTGGCTGCAAAATACAATGCTATGGGGATACCCATGAGCAAGATGGACAAGATATTCTTTACCCATCTGCATGCCGATCACACCAGTGACCTGACTCACATTTATGGTTTCGGACCAGCCGAAGACCGTAAATCGCCTTTGTTCATTTTCGGCCCAATGGATTCAGGCTGGACCTATTATGATCCCAATGGGAATCAGAGAGGGCCCTATAATGACGGGACAAGGGCGTTTTGCGAAAATTTCAGGGAGATGAACCGCTGGCATACCGAAAGTTTCAGCTTCGGGGTGACCAGCCTCCCGGGATATCAGCTCCCCAAGCAGGAAGAATGGGGCTTGCCGGCTCCCCTCTCCAAAGTCTCGGACGACAATTTCGATGATGGGTTCTGCATTTATCCCATTGAACTCAACTGGAATAATTTCGGTAAGGTCCCGGGGGATAACGTAGCGTATGACAATCCCACTACCCAAGTAAGGATCACTCATTTCCCGGCCATCCATACCAGGAGGGGATCGATTAGTTACAGGCTGGACTGGAAGGGATTGTCGATGATATTCAGCGGTGATTCCAAACCCAACCAGGAAATGCTTTCCCATGCCAAGGGAATAGACGTGCTGATCCATGAAATGGTGATGCCTGCCGCGGTTTGGGCTCAAAAGAATTCAGGGCTGAAACCCGGGGATTCGGGTTACGAGCAGGCCTATGATTATGCACTGGAAGTGCAGAACAGCTCCCATACACCACAGGGTGCTTTCGGCTATATCATGAGCCAGATCACGCCCCCACCCAGGCTTACAGTTGCAACCCATTTCCAGGCCGAAGACGATACCATCACATCGGCCATCAGGAGTGTGAGGAACCATGCACCTGTGGGTGAACTTGCTTTTGCTTCAGATTTCATGGTGATCAATGTCTCGGCATCCCGGATTCTCCAGAGGCGTGCCCTGGTTTCACCCTATGCCTTTTATCCACCAAGTCCTCCTCCCGATAGCGTGAACACTCCGCTTTACTGGAAATGGCAGGATGAGGCCCATACCATTCCAGAGGGTGATCCTACAGTTCAGATCATCATGACTGATGAGATCCCTAACATAGATCCTGATACAGGTTTAGTTAATTACAGCATAGACGGGTACTGATGAAAACACAAATTATTCTCTCGGTATTTTTGTTGAGCGCTTTGTTCCTTGACGGGCAAACCCTCTACATGACATTCACGGCATCAGGTGCAGCCAATGCCGTGGACAGTGTGAAAGCCACCAATCTCAGGACCAATGAGAATGTTACCCTGCCGGGCAGCGACACCCTGGAACTTAACGTGAATGATGGTATTTCAGACCCGGGCAAGACGAATCAGAACGGAAGTATCTTCCCCAACCCGTTTTCGGGCAGAACAAGCTTTGTCACAAGTTTGCCCGAAGCCCAGAATGTAACTGTGGATGTATATAACCTCGCCGGACAAAAAGTAGCACAAACAAGTGCCTGGGTCCGGGCCGGTTCTGCCCGTTTCGAACTCTTCCTTTCAAAAACAGGGGTGTATATGGTTAACCTTACGACCAGCCAGGGCAGATCGGGATTCAAGGCTGTATGCACCGAAACCTCAGCCGGGGCTGACCGGGTCATATACCTTGGGGCCGGCACTGCATCCGCAAACACGGCTTTAAAGGGGATTAAAACCTACAACCTTGGGTATAAGATCGGGGACGTACTTCTGTACAGGTGCAGGGGCGGTAATTATATCACCATCATTACCGATTCGCCCGCTGCTTCAAAGAAATATATTGTCGAATTTGTTCTTTGCAGGGACAGTGACGGAAAGAATTATGCAGTTGTTAAAATAGGCAACCAGACCTGGATGGCCGAAAATCTTGCCTGGCTGCCATCGGTGATGCCCTCCTCGAAGGGATCCGATTCTTTAAAGTTTTATTATGTTTACGGGTATGAAGACAGCATTGTTGCTGCTTCTAAAAACACCGAAAACTACAAGCTTTACGGGGTCCTATATAATTGGCCGGCTGCAATGAATGCACCTGGCAATAAACTACAATCAGGGAACAGTACACAGGATGTTTGTCCTTCGGGATGGCATCTGCCGTATGACGAGGACTGGAAACTTCTTGAGACCACACTTGGGATGGATCAGCATGAAGCAGACTCGGTTTTTTTAAGAAACTCAGGAGAAGTTGGGAAAAAGCTGAAGTCCACCCTTGGCTGGACCAACGACACGAATTGCAGCAACTCCAGCGGTTTCACGGTCTTACCAGGAGGATACAGAAATACCCACGGCAGTTTTCAAAGCCTTCTCAGGAATGCCCTGTACTGGACAGCCACCCAAGTAGACACTCTTGCCATATACCGCAGCATTAACGATGAGGACCAGGGTGTATACAGGTTCACGACCTTTAAAAGCCACGGCCTTTCGGTGCGTTGCATTAAAGATATGTACTGAGAGGGGTCAAAATTTAGTTCAGCAATAAAGAATGAGTCCTCACCTTTATCAGGTGGCTCACGCCCATTACGCCATCACAATCATCACGCTCCCAGCGTCGATACCATAACCGCTTTGATCGTATGCAGGCGGTTTTCGGCTTCATCAAACACGATGGAAGCCTCTGATTCAAATACATCCTCGGTAACTTCCAGTCCGTCGAGTTTATACTTTTTGTAAATATCCAGGCCAACTTCAGTGTCCTTGTTATGGAAAGCCGGCAGGCAATGCATGAACTTAACTTTGGGGTTGCCCGTAGCCTTCATCAGTTTTGCATTTACCTGGTAAGGCAGCATCAGCTTTATACGTTCGTCCCATGCCTCCTTGGATTCACCCATGGAAACCCATACATCGGTATATACAAAATCAACGCTTTTCACTGCTTCATTCAGCTTTTCGGTAAGCGTGATCTTGGCGCCTGTTGACTTGGCAATCTCTTTGCAGATCTTCACCAGGCTTTCTTCGGGCCAGAACTTTTTAGGTGCGAAGGCCCTGAAATCCATCCCCATTTTCGCAGCGCCCACCATGAGCGAGTTCCCCATGTTATTGCGCGCATCTCCGCAATACACAAAAGCCACCTGGTTCAGGGGTTTGTCGCTATGCTCCATCATCGTCATAAAATCGGCCAGGATCTGGGTCGGGTGGAATTCGTTGGTGAGCCCGTTCCAAACCGGGACTCCTGCATATTCAGCAAGTTCCTCCACGATCTTCTGCCCGAAACCGCGGTATTCGATCCCGTCGTACATGCGTCCGAGAACGCGGGCAGTGTCTTTCATAGTTTCCTTCTTCCCGATATGTGAACCCTCCGGGCCGAGGTAAGTGACGCGGGCTCCCTGGTCGAATGCGGCGGTTTCGAATGCACAGCGTGTGCGGGTTGAAGCCTTTTCAAAGATCAGGGCGATGTTCTTCCCCTTCAGCGTCTGGACTTCGGTACCAGTATATTTTGCCTTCTTAAGGTCGATCGCCAGGTTCAGCAAAAAGCGAAGTTCCTGGGGAGTAAAATCCAACTCCTTTAAAAAATTTCTGTTTCTCAGATTGAATGACATAATGTTGTGTGTTTATAATATGTTTATTTACTGCGGATGACGGGCTGCAAAGATAGAAATTTACGATTTACTTTTTATGAAGTACGGCTCACGATCTGGTGGTAATCAATAGCGCTGCGATCACCCCGGGAACCCATCCGCAGCAAGTGAGGATAAGGACCAGGAGCACCGAACCGCAGCCTTTGTCAATAACAGCAAGGGGAGGAAATATAATACAAAGGATGACTCTCCAGAGGGACATGGTACAAATTTAATGATTAGATGCAGATCAGGTGAAAAGGTTTCAAAATTATTACTTTTGATGCAGGTAAATCATCAATCCCATGAACATAACGATCAGGATAATGGAAGTACCTGATATCCAGGCTTCCATTGAATTATGGAAAAACATGGAAGGATTGGCAATCCGGGGTTCTGACAATATCAGGGATCTGTCGGATCATGTTAACATGAACTCCAGGCATAATTTTGTCGCGATGTCGGATGCGCAATTAATCGGCACTGTCCTGGGCGGGTTTGACGGTCGGCGGGGATATATTTATCATCTTGCCGTTCATGAAGACTTCAGGAAAAAAAATATCGGGAAGGAACTGATGGATCGATGTTTTCAGTCCTTCAAAGAGATCAATGTGAGCAAATGCCATATGATGGTGCTGAAGGATAATACCGAAGCACAGGCATTCTACAAAAAGATCGGCTGCGAGCCCAGGACTGAAATCCTGGTGTTTTCAAAGACATTATGAGGATCACTTCCCTCTCAGGAACATACTAATTTTGCTCACTTCCCTGTCATTTTCTGCAGGTTTTCGGGGTACCTTCCGCCCTGTATAATGATCTTCGAGGAGGCTTCAGCTATTTCGCTAAGGTCATCCGCAGTCAATTCTATTTCCACCGCAGCGATATTTTCTTCAAAAAGCTCCGGTTTCTTCGTGCCCGGAATTGGCACGATCCATGGTTTTTGGGCAAGCAGCCATGCAAGCGCGATCTGTGCGGGGGTTGCATTCTTGCGTATCGCTATCCCGGCCAACAGATCAACAAGCACCTGGTTTGCCTTGCGGGCTTCGGGCGTGAAACGCGGCAGGTTGGCACGAAAATCGTTCGCATCGAAGGTAGTATTGACGTCGATCTTGCCTGTGAGGAAACCACGGCCCAGCGGGCTGTATGGCACGAAGCCGATCCCGAGCTCTTCAACCGCCGGTAAAATTTCAGCCTCAGGTTCCCTCCACCATAATGAGTATTCGCTTTGCAGGGCGGTGACCTCCTGTTCAGCATGTGCCTGGCGGATCGATTTCACACTCGCCTCTGAAAGCCCGAAATATTTCACTTTGCCTTCACTGATCAGGTCTTTCACCGCCCCGGCCACATCTTCCATCGGGATATTGGGATCAACCCTGTGCTGGTAGAACAGGTCAATGACATCGGTCCTCAGCCGTTTAAGTGAAGCCTCGGCAACCTCTTTGATATGTTTTGGATGGCTGTCAAGCCCAATCCATTTCGGCCCGCCCGCGGGATCCAGCTTGAACCCGAACTTGGTGGCGATCACGACTTGCTTGCGGAGGGGAGCAAGCGCTTCGCCAAGCAGTTCCTCGTTGATGAATGGTCCGTAGACTTCCGCAGTATCGAAAAATGTAACACCGCGCTCAACTGCAGTCCGCAGTAAAGAGATCATTTCCTTCTTATCTCCCGGCTGACCGTAAGAATAACTCATTCCCATGCAGCCGAGGCCGAGAGCCGAAACTTCCGGCCCGTTTTTCCCAAGCTTTCGTATTTTCATTTTTGTTCCCATAATTACCGTTTTGCATTTACATTACAAAGTCTAATTATCCCCGGATCTTTTAAACCACTTTTTAATTTTAGGCAGGAGATTGTATTTTTGAATAAGTTCTTTCCCGACCAGGGCAGCGCCAACCCAGAAGATACTTGTTGCAGCAAAAAGAACGGGATAGGCAAGGGCGTATTGCCTTATGGTAAGTTTTAAAAATGGCAGGATGATGATCACTCCCCAGATGATCCATGATATCAGGATCAAAGAAATACCGAGAATCCGCAGGAGTTTAGGTTTCATTTACCACAGTGAATCATATGTTACCATTCTAAACGATTAAAGCTATTATCATATTTCACAATTTTAGGATATTTACACTAAAACAGGCAGAAAACCCAATTACACTTTTCAGGCATGGAAAGACCTGTTTTCTCCACTGACCAGCAGTACTGTAAATGTTAACAGTTACAGGGGTTACCATGGGACCTACACGTTGTTCGATACATTCACGACTACGAAGTAGAAGCAGCATTCAGGCCCCGGAACTTACGGGCGGTAAACTAATGTACCACAGTGATCTTTTTCAGGATTGTCCCGGTCCTGTTTATTATCCTGATAATGTAAATCCCTGATGGAATTGCAGAAAGAGGGATGCTGAACTCCTTTTTCATACCCGTCGTCACTTCAAAAACTATTTGTCCTGTAATATTGATCAGTTCGGCCGATTCAAGGTCGGTGCTGCTTTGGACTGTCAGAAGATCAGTTGCAGGATTTGGGAATACCCGTATCCCGTTATTACTTAGCGCTTCGATGCCCGCTGACAGGTTGACCAGCATGGTATCGCAAGGAGCCTCGCACAGGAACGTATTGCTTAAAAGATCATAATGAATGGCCGTAATGAAATAGTAGTAAATGCTGCATGTGTCATTTGGAGGCAGGTTGTCAAAATACTCAAGCGTTATAACCGGAGATGCGTTCAGCTTTGAGAACAGATCAGGCGTCCATTGGCTCCTGTATATATTATACCCTACAACCTCCTGCACACTGTCACAATCGGGCTTCTGCCAGGAGAGATGAACGACCTTTCCGTTCTGGGTGTGGCTGCAGGCAGTTGGCCCTTTGCATACCGGATAAAGATTGATGTTGTCAATCGCCCATTTTTCAATATTTAGGCTGTTGACGCCACTTACTTTGAAACCAATCTGAATTCCCGGACCCATTGCAGCCGAAAAATCTATTTTCTTATGAACCCATCCGGTGTTCCCCTGGTTGGGAATTTCGTAAACAGGGTGCCATCCCGAGTCGTTAAAATAACCTGCGGTGAGCAGTTCTGTTCCACCGGCGGAAATATCAGTAAGCTGGTAATCAAAATCAAGGTACATATTGGCGCAGACCCATGGACGTGAATCAAGTACCATCGCCTTGAGCTTAATATCATAATTCTGCAGGGAAGGGCTTCCATTGAAGACTGCGCTTGGAGGAGGGTTTCCTTCAGTTACCCGGATGTTCCAGTTAGACTGATTCGGGACGAATGTCCAGTTCCTGAATGCAAAGGTGCCCTGGTCCCAGGTTTCAAAAAATGGCAGCGGGCAACTGCAATACAAATCGATGATAACAGGGCCGGCGGGCAGAGATGTCCCGAACTGTCCGGGAGAACCATAGTAAGTAAGGTCGTAATTAGCTGTAAGAGTATAGGAATACGTTCCGTACCAAAGGCTAAAGTCATAATAAAAAAGTGAGTCCGGGTTATTGATATACGAGATCAAAATCCCTTCGCGGTACAAATAATACCCCACTAATCCTGCAGGAGTGGTCCCGTCGGGTTTCTGAGGTTTTTGCCACTGCAGATATGCAGTAGTTTCTATTGTGGTACCTTGAAAATTCAGAGGCGGATAAAGGGTGTCGAGGGGGTTCGTGGGTAAGGTGCTATGGCCACGGGCAGGCGCGCAAATGAAGGCAGGCAAGGCGAAAAGCAGCATACAGGCCAATGTCTTTATTGATTTCATGGGGGTGGAAAATTATATTTGTATATGAAAGAAGGATATATATTGTAGAGTAAAGGTAAGGAATCAGGAAGCGAAAAGCAAGAGTGGTTGAAAAATTCCGGTTTATAAGGTGACTGCGGATAGCGTTGTTGGTTTAATTTAGCCCCGTGAAGGGCTCACAGCTTGCCGGTTATTTCATGATGCGGTTGTAACCCCGGGCTGATTATCTCGTCTGATCCTGAGAATTTTAATTTTTACGGATGAATTCGGTACACGGTAATTTTACAGAGCTGGAACAGGCTGTACGTGCGGCACTTGAGACCTATTCGAATGTTCACCGCGGCAGCGGGCATTTCTCTAAGGCATCCACTGCCCTGTTCGAAAAGGCCAGGGACATTATTCTTGAATGCCTGGAGCTGGACAAGCGCAAATACACAGTCATCTTTTGCAGCCCCGCAAGGGCATCTGTTTTGAGGGCAAAGCTTGAACCGGGAAGTTATACTATTGTGTCAAGCCATGATACGGGCCTTTGTTTAGGCGTAAGCGCAATCGCTGTCAAAAAGAAAGCCCTTCCCAAAGGAGTCCCTTTCCAGGCAGGCGGAGGAACTGCAAAACTTGTCGGTCCGGATTGGGTTAAATGGGCCGGTGCCCCCGACAAGTTCGAAGCCGGAACGCCAGCCATTATCAATATCATCGCCTTTGCCAAAGCGCTCAGCATGGTCCGAAATCAGAAAAACATACCTTTTTCTGATCATACGGGAGAAAAGCTATCCGCAGAAAAAATACTTTACCATGATGAACTGGAGGGATATTCAGGCCGTGAACTGCTCGGCAAGCTAAGGCAGACGCTGATTGGCAGGAACACCCTTGTGCCCACCACCCAAGGCGAAAGGCCTTTTATCAATCTCGATAACGCGGCAAGCACTCCAAGCTTTGAACCCGTGTGGGAGGCAGTCTGCAGGACATGGAGCCAGCCTTTGGAGGTTCAGAAGGAGGTCGTTGAAGAAACCAGGAAGGTTTGCTCAAAGTTTCTCGGCGCACCGCCTGACAAGTACGATCTGATCTTTACTTCAAACGCCACCGAAGCAATTAACCTTGCGGCCGAAAAACTGAGCCTTGAATCCTTCCCGGGGACCGAAACCGTGATACTCACCACACTCCTCGAACACTCCTCCAACGACCTTCCCTGGCGCATATTCCCCGGTCCTTCGATGATCAGGATAGGTGTCGACAATGAGGGCATGCTGGATCTGAACGAACTGGAGGCGCTTATGCGCGCATACAACCTTGACGGCCTTCACGGGACAAAGCGCATCAGGCTGATGGCCGTAAGCGGGGCTTCAAACGTTCTCGGCAATTATAACAAGCTGGAGGAGATCAGCGGCATCGTCCACCGTTACGGGGCCCGACTGCTTGTGGATGCCGCGCAGATGGTGGCTCACCGCAAAGTTGTCATTCAGGCGGGAGGCTTCGACTACCTCGCCTTCTCGGCCCATAAAGTGTATGCACCTTTCGGGACAGGGGTGCTTGTTGTTAAAAAAGGTCTGCCGGGTTTCAGTCCTGCCGAAACGGAAATGATCAGGTCTTCGGGTGAAGAAAACGCCGCTGGGATAGCTGCGCTGGGAAAGGCGCTGATCCTGCTTGACAGGATAGGGCTGGACCTGGTCCTTGAGGAAGAACAGGCCCTGACGAAGTATGCGTTGCATGCCTTGACGCAAATACCCGGGATAACGATTTTCGGCATCAAAGATCCCGCTTCAGAGCTTTTCAGCCGGAAAGGCGGGGTCATCATGTTTGCCCTGAAGGGTATCATGGCTAATAAGCTGGCCAAAGAACTTGCAATCCAGGGAGGGATAGGAACAAGGGCCGGCTGCCATTGCGCCCACCTTATTATCAAGCACCTTCTGCATTTCACACCGACCTTGGCAAGGATACAGCGCACCATAGTGACCCTGTTCCCGATGATCAACCTACCCGGACTTTTACGTATCAGCTTCGGCATCCAAAACAGCAGGAAGGATATCGACGAACTGATAGTCGTATTGGGTAAAATCCAGGGGAAAAGAGGAATGTCATCCGCAGTCAAAGATGCAGCAAAAGATCAAAAGGAAAGATCATTGCTTCCCGTGGCAAAAGTGAAGCGGCAGATGAACGGTTTTGTTGAAGCTGCAGCTGCGAGGGTCTATTCAAAAGGCTGACGGACAGAGGGTGATCAGGTTTTATTTTGTCAGATCGACAATAGTCTGGCCGGTCCCGTACATTGCGATCCTCCTGATTCCCTTCTGGCCGAAGTCAATATTTTTCAGGTCGATCTTTCTTAAAGTCGGATTATCGTATGTCTTGAAATACAGTATCCTGTTCGTGATGTCCCTGAAAGTGACCCATTGCGTGGATTCGCTTGAAACAACGTTTCCCTTTGCATCCTTGTCGACGATGACACCAAACGGGATCGTGAACGTATTGATGACATGCTCGCAAAGCAGCAGGTTAGATGCCGCATCGGGCTGTATGGTCGTATACTTTTCAAACATGGCAAGCCTTACGAAACGGCTGGGGGGTGAATAATCGCCGGGGAGGCCTATCATCCCGTCCCCATGGCCGGTAGGATTCAGGCTTAATGCGCCAACCTTGACTGGAATGGGATTCGTAGCATCCATGCCCAGGTACTGCCTGAGGTTGGTATACTGCCATGGAAGCGAAGGTGAATTGGTCATGATCCCGAGCGGACTGTCATTGATATTGCACTGCCCCTTGTCGTATTCGATCACGATGCAGCCGCCCTTCGCGTCATACACGATGAAATGCAGGGTTACGGGCATATTCACCTTATCCTTATCGGAATAAAAGAAAACCTTCACGTTCGCGGTTGCCGCCCTGACCTCATCCACTGTTGAGAAATTCCCCAGCACCCAGTCTCCAAACATGATCTGCGCAAGGGCTTTGCTGCTGTCGGCAGGCAAAACGGTCTGGTACTGCATGTCAGCCTCGTACCATAGCAGGCTTACGCATAAGCCTTTTTCGTTCATCCCGTCGGTGACCCCGAAGTTCAGGCCCATGCAGGCGACGCCAACGAAGCCGTTCTTGTTGACCCACTTCAACCCGGCTTTGCTCACAGGCGACGGGCTGAAATACGGCTGGTTCCTGGGAACCACAATAAGGTCATACTTCAGGTCAACCCCGAATTCCATTGAACGGGCAACCGTGATATTGCCGTCCTTTGCTTTCATGCTGAAGACCGTGCAGGACCAGGAATCATTGAACGACAGGATAAGCATTAATCCTGCAAGCAGAAAAATGTACATCGTTTTCATAATACTTTTTTTAGGTTCTTGTACCGTTACTTACAAAGTTAAAAAATTATCCCCTTGAGGCCGGCAACTTCGGTCACCGGCATTTTACACACCTTGTCGCGGCATGCGTAAATGGTTGTTTGCCCCGAAATGAACCTGCCTTTCAGAAGAGGGATGCTCCCCTCTTTGCTGCCCCCGCATAAAAATACATTCGGTAAAAAGTGCCTGTCAAGCTCGATGCGTTTCGAAAAACAGTTCTCCCCTGCAATGACAACATCATACGGGTCGCTTGCATACCAAGCCATCAGGATGTCCCAGTTGGCATAATATGCACCTCCCCTGAGCGCATCCTGCTTTACATTATTAAGCATTCTTTTCGATTTCTCGAGGTAATCATCATTATAGAAAAACCGCCCCAGGATGAATAGATTTTTTGCCATTGCTGAATTTGCGGAAGGGATTACTGTATCGGTAATTTCCATTTTCCTTGCAACCAAAGCAGGGTCAAGATCAGAAGTATAATAAAACATACCGCTGCGGGCATCGTAAAAATGAGCCATTACATAAGTTGTCAGATGCTGCGCTTCGATCAGCCATTTCTCATCGAATGTAGCCTGGTACAGGCCAATAAAGGCATCTATGGTAAAAGCATAATCATCCAGGAAGCCATTGATCGAAGACCTGCCGTTTTTGAAATTCCTGTCCAGGCGATGATCATGTTTTTTAAGGTTTTGAAGGATAAATTCAGCATTTTTTACTGCGGATAACAGGAATCCCTGTTCATCGAAGGTCCTGTGATGATCATGTTTTTTAAGGTTTTGAAGGATAAATTCAGCATTTTTTACTGCGGATAACAGGAATCCCTGTTCATCGAAGGTCCTGTATGCATCCACATAAGCCTTGAGCATCATGGCATTCCAGGAAGTAAGTATTTTATCATCCAGGGCAGGACGGGTTCTTTTGCTTCGTTCATACAGCAGGATTTCCTTTACTGCGGATATCTTATCCCCCAGTTCTTCCAGCGTGAGATTATGCCTGGCGGCGATGTTGATTTCAGGCGCTGATCTGTAAAGAATATTTTTACCCTTCTCCCAGTTGCCCTCTGCCGTTGCACTGTAGTACTCGGCAACCAATGCTGCATCATCATTCAATAGTTTTCTCAATTCATCGTATTTCCACACATAAAACCTGCCTTCCTCCCCCTCGCTGTCAGCATCCAGTGAAGAATAAAATGCGCCTTCGGCGGATGTCAGTTCCCGTTTGACAAATGCGAGGGTTTCAAAAACCACAGCTTTATAAGACGGGTTTTTGGTCACCCTGGAGGCATTTGAATACAGGCTTACCAGCTGGGCGTTATCATACAGCATTTTTTCAAAATGGGGGACTTTCCAGAAAGCATCGGTAGAATATCGGGCGAATCCGCCTCCAATCTGGTCATAGATCCCGCCACCAGCCATTTTATCCAGGGTGGTAGTCACAGCTGCCAGGGCATCGGCATCCCCGTTGAGAAAATGGTAATGCAGCAAAAACTCCAGGCTGACGGGCAAAGGGAATTTCGGTGCATGGTTCAGTCCGCCGTTGACAAAATCAATCCCCCTCTTCCAGCCTGTAAAGATCAACGCGAGTTCATTCATGGTGAATTCCGCA
>JAPLDL010000019.1 GCA_026391735.1 Bacteroidota bacterium
AGTGAATGGTGACTTAGAACCGGTTCCCCGTTCCCTGCTCCCCGTTCCCTGCTCCCCGTTCCCCGTTCCCCGTTCAGAATCCCGCTACCAGCTTGAGATTGAAAAGCCGCGGAGTAAGGTAATTCGGAACATTGTACTGCCTTCCCTGAACGTCGGTGATCCATTGGTAGGATACAGTGTTAGCGAAATCAAACAGGTTAAAAATATCAAGTCCTATCCATAGTGACTTGAATGCACGCAGCGGATTTTTACCTGAGAAATGCGTGTATTCCCCGATAAGTTGTTTTGACAATCCGATATCGACCCGGCGGTAAGGAGGCATTCTGAAAGTCTGGAGATACCTTGGGGAATCGGGAGCGCCATAGGGCAAACCGGATCCATATACCAAAGTGATCGCCACTTTCCAGGTCGGGAACCCGGGAATATAATCCTGGAAAAAAATGGCCAGGTTGAACCTCTGGTCGGTCGGGCGTGGTATCCAGTGATCCTGGAAATATTCTTCGGTGCTCATGAAGGAAATGCTGGCCCATGATTCGGCTCCTTTCACAAATTCGCCGTTAATACGGAAGTCAATGCCTGCAGCATAGCCATGTGCGTCGTTGGTGCCGTAATATCGTATCCTGAGGTTGTCGATCTCATAAGGGATCAGGTCCTGGATGTATTTATAATAGACCTCGGTGACGAATTTAAAAGGACGGTGCCAGAGACTGAAGTACAGGTCGCTTCCCAGGACAGCCTGGTAGGACGTCTGTGCTTTGAGGCCGGGGACAATAATTCCACGGAGATCGGTCATTTCCCTGAACGTAGGCGGTTGGGAATATACTCCCCCTGAGAGGCGGAATACCATTTCTTTTTTCCAATGAGGTTTGAGTGAGACATTCAGCCTGGGATTGAACAGGAACTGTGAGTTATAATCAGAATATATAAATCTTGCCCCCGCAGTGAGTCCGATATCATTCTTCTCATTCTTGAATGTCCAGGTATTCTGGATGAAAGCATCTCCCTTGTTGCTGCTCATTCCACCGTTGGCTTTGAGAACATCGTTTAGATAAAGATCAGTATGTGGCGGAGGATTTTGCCCCAGGGAGTCATGGGGTCGTGGGAGGGAATATCCTGCCGAATCAAGCATCTGCCATTCATTCATAGTATAATTGAACAGATCATGCTGGTATTTGATCCCCCAAGCCATCTGGCTTTTCCCTTTTTCATAGCTGCCCCGGTGCTCAAGGTTGTAGACAGTACCGTCAAGGTAATCCCTTGCATGATCAAGGTAGGCCCCCACGCCCAGAAGCTGGATGAGGTTGCCCGCATTATTGCCTGTAAGCTCCACCTGCCCCAACCAGTATTCACCCGAGATGTCATAGGTTTGGGCTTCATGCGTTTGGTATGCTGATCCTATCAGCTTGAGGCGCAAATGGTCGTTGGGTTTGAAAGTCAGTGTAGCTGCCGTAAGCCAGTTATCGTAGCTGTCATTCTCCTGTCCGTCAAAAAAGATCTTCACCTGGTATGCTGTAATTGCGTCGCTTCCAAAGGTCGTTGTCTGGCTTTCAGGGATAAGCTTGAATGAATTTGCAGTATAGCTTCCAAAGACCGATAATTCCCATTTGCTGCTGAAATCGTAGTACAACATCCCCTGAACATCGAAAAACCTGGGTTTATAGTTCCCTTTTGTATCCAGGGATTTCAGAAGATAAGTGTTGGTTTTATACCTTACTCCAAGCAAATAAGCCAGTTTCCGGGTGATCTTTCCTTCGACATGCGCTGTGGCTCCAAGCAGGCTGGCTTCGAAGGAAGCCGCAAACTGAGATGGTTTCTTGTACTTTATATCAAGTACCGACGACATTTTATCCCCGTATTTTGAGTCAAACCCGCCGGCCGAGAAGCTGATCCCCGAAACCAGGTCGGGATTCAGGAAACTCTGACCTTCCTGTTGCCCTGCTCTTACAAGGTACGGACGGTAGATCTCTATATCGTTTACAAATACCAGGTTTTCGTCAAAGTTACCCCCGCGTACCGAATACTGGGAGCTGAGTTCATTGCGGGAGCTCACCCCCGGCATGGTCTTTATAAGATCTTCCACGCTGGCATTGATCGTGGGTATATAGGTGATCGCCTTGGGATCGAGGCGGCTGAACGCGTTGGTTTTTAATTGCTGGTCTTTTACTTCAATAGTGGAGAGCTGGGTTTCGGAAAGTTTCAATTGGCGGTTGAGTAGTTTGTTTTCCCCTTTTTTAAGGTTTATCCTTACCGAATCTTTGCTGAAACCAACGCTGGTGAATAACAGGATTACGTCTTTCCCTGCAGGAACCTTTAATTCATAAGAACCGTTGGCGGATGTCGCCGTCCCGTTGGTCGTCCCTTTAACAGCTACATTGGCGAACTCCAGCGGCTTGCCGTCAGGATCACTCAGAAAGCCATGGACTTTGGCTTCCTGTGCTAAAAGTATGGCAGGGAGAAGCAGCAGAAAACCGGTAAACAGATTCCTGAGAACTTTCATTATGGTTCTTTAAGCCGTTCTTCTTTCTTTTTAAACTTCCCGTCTTTCCATGCTTTTATGAATTGCGCCCAGGCAAACGGATTGAAAATATTAAAAGGCTGTTGCTGCCCGAAGTAATACAATTTGGATGTGGTGTTCTCGATATAGTTATTATAGTTCATCCGGGCATCCATAGGGTAGTCCAGGGCTGCGAGGCGAAGGTTATAGACATCCAGGTTTTTCCTGGCGATCTCGTAATCATCATCGGGGATCTTGGTTTCTATGAATGCTCTCTTGAAATCCTCCAGGGTTGGCCAGGGAAAAATAACAGCGGCCGAGAGAGTGAGAGTATCGTTCGTCATCAATTGGATGAGGGAGTATTTTTTCTGGGTGATCGTATCGGGGATGATGAAGGATGCCGGCCTGAAACCGATAGCGGTAAAAAGCACCGTATCTCTCTGATGGGCCACGAACGAAAAGAAACCATAGACATCGCTGGCTGTGCCGTAATTGGAATTCTTTACCAGGACTTTCGTGTAGGGAACCGGGTTAAGACTGTCGGCTGTGATAGTGATGCCCGAAAATTGTACCAGTTTTTCCTCACCGGTCTTCGTCTGGGCATAAAGATTTATCCCGCTGCCGGCAAAAACAATGGCAAGTGTCAGAATAAATGTCCTTAGGATCATGCGCAGATAGGAGATTCAGGTATTAAAGATAACGAGCTTTCGTCGAATTTATTTCCGGCTGCTGGCGAATGTGCTAAAAGAAAAAGGCTGTCGCATGAAACATGTGACAGCCTTGATCAGCCTTTGAAAATACTTATTTTGTGGTATACCCTTTCTCTCTTGCTTTCTTGATGGAAGCGTACACACCGTTTTTATTGATATGCCTGATCCCTTCAGCAGAAACCCTGAGAGTAATTTCTTTATTTTCTTCAGGAACAAAGAATTTCTTTGTCTGAAGATTCGGGCTGAACACCCGTTTAGTCCTGTGGTTTGAGTGCGAAACCTTATTGCCTCTGATTGCGCCTTTTCCAGTTATTTCACAAGTTCTTGCCATGGCCTGATGATATTATTGATTTTCAAATGGGAGTGCAAAGGTAGGAATACTTTTTGAATCTGCAAAAGGAAGGATGAAAAATTGTACCTTCTGAATTAAATGATGCCCACTTCCATGAAAACCAGGCCTATTTTATGACAACCTTCTCCCCGGCAACGGTTTGCTTATTGTAAATCAGCCTGAACAAGTACATGCCCTTGGGCCAGGAGGAAACATCCAGTTCAAGCCGGGTTTGGTCTTTGGGAATTTCCTTTTGGAATAACCGCTCTCCATTGAGATTATAAACTTCCAGGAAAGTGGATTTCCATTGATGGTAAATGGTAGTTGATTGAAAATTCGAAAGGCCGCTGTTTAGGGTAAGGTATTTTGGGAATTCTATGCTTACATGAGTGGAAGCCGGATTGGGAAAAATCTTCATACAGGTTGTCTCAGGATTATCCATGGGTTCCTGAACATCAACAATAAGATCGCAATTCATCAATATAGTATCTGAAACTATTGCTTGCGGGCAAAGGCTATCATAAACGAACGGATATGAATACGCACTATCATATTCTAAATTTGAATTCACTTTACATGCAAAAATATTACAGTTCGTTGTACATCTTGTCATCACACTTATATACTTTCCATCAAAGGTCTGCGTCGTAGATGAAATAGTGCTAGATGAAGTCATGAACGTGATACTTTGCTTGATGTTACCAAGAGTATCGGATTTAATTAATCCTACTGGCCCTGGGCCATTAACCGGCGACCAGGCAATGCCTAGAATTAGGGTCGTATCATCATGCAAGTTAATAGTTGTAGCAATTCCCAGATACGAATTCTGCGTCAAATTAACGCTATAAGATGTATCGCCATTATGAAACAGTTTGGTCAGAGCCGGATGATCATTCCCTGTTGTATCCATATGCCGTGAGGCACTATAATAAGTATAACCTTTTCTAATGGATGTAAATGCATCACCCCAAAAATAAGTATTTGCCCCATAAACAGTTTTCCATAAAGTAATGCCCGATGTGTCTGTTTTTATAAAATATGGTCTTATAGCACCATAACCAGGAGGGACCCCAGGTCCGGGATAATATCCTGATCCGGTCAACAAAAAGCCATCAGAATCAACAAGAATATCATTTGCATCTTCAACAAACAAATAATCTACTGGTGGATAAAAATAATGCCATAATAAGCGCCCATCTCCATCAAAACGAAATAGATGTATACGGTTTTTTGGATTTGAATTTTGGATTTGAATCATTATACAGTCCAAGTAACATATACCCGCCATCAAGTGTCGGTTTTACGCGCCACCCTTGATCATATGGAATCGAAGGAGTATAAATAATTTTGCACCATTCAAGCTCTCCGCATGAATTTAGTTTTAATATAAAAGCATCCTCCTGGTTTCCGTTTTGTTTAGTAGTGCCGCTAATAATATATCCATTATCATGGGTTTGTTCGATGTTTTTTACAAATATCTCATATTGCCCATTACCAATTTTTTTATTCCATAACATATTACCATTAATGTCTGTCTTAATAATCCATCCTAATTTAAAGTTAAATTTTGATCCAAGAATCAAGTACCCTTTATCATAATTTTGTATAACCCATAAGGCACCAGCCTCCATGGTAGTATATGTCTTTGGCCAGGTTTGAGCAAGGATGGGTGAAATAAACAGACAGATTGTAAAAATAAATCCTAACAGTTTTTTCATACTATCATTGAATGATGATAATTTTTTCAGAATCAATTTCTTACTATTGATCTAAAAAAAACTTTGCACCTTTTCATTTTATAATCACTTTTTCACCGGCAACGGTTTGCTTATTGTAAATCAGCCTGAACAAGTACATTCCTTTGGGCCAGGAGGAAACATCCAGTTCAAGCCGGGTTTGGTCTTTGGGAATTTCCTTTTGGAATAACCGCTCTCCATTGAGATTATAAATTTCCAGGAAAGTGGATTTCCATTGATGATAAACGGTTTTTGATTTGACCGGACCATTGTTATCCGAAACCATCAGATACTGCGGAAATATCACAGTCAACATACCTGAGGCCGGATTTGGGAACACTTTCAATTGGCGGGTTTCAGGTTTGGAGAATGGTTCTTCGACATTTACGATGAGCCCGCAAACAGGATCAATCGTATCTGAGACAACAGGATGGGGGCACAGACTATCATAAGTAAAATGCCGGGTATATACCGAATCATATTGAAGATCAGAATTGACTTTATAGGCAACTATATGACAGGTTGTGGGACAATCGGTAGCAATACTGATGAATTTATTATCAAAGGTTTTTGCAGTATTTGTTATACCAGTTGAAATGGTATCAAGAATAATACTCTGTAAGAGGTTACCAAGAGTATCGGTTTCAAATAATGCATCTACGGCACTGTTAGCATTCAGGGCCCATCCTCCTCCTAGGATTAAAGTATTCTCATTCAACCAATCTCCAGTACCTATACCACCTCCATAGACATTTGTTAAAATATCCTTATTATAGGAAGATGATCCATCAGATAATACTTTAACAATGCAGGGATCGGTGTAATTTGTTCCATTTATATCATGACAGCCGAATGAATAATAATCCCCTTTATTATTACGTAATGTAGTACTTGGAAATCCATGGTAATAATTAGTTAGCCCGTAAATATTACTCCATATTTTATTACCTGCAGTATCTGTACAAATGGAGTAAAATCGCTCCCACCCCCCCCCCTGTCCTGGATCAGGGTAATAGACTACTGCTGTTATATAATAAGAGGAACTATTAACCAGGATATCCTGGGCGTCATCTTCAAATGCAGCGCTATCGGGTAGATATGCCTGGTGCCAGAGAAGATTCCCCAATGCGTCAAATTTGAAAAGGTTTGTTCTAAGATTCTCGTTTGGACTATTATATAATCCAAGCAATAAATACCCGTTGTCACTTGTCGGCTTCACTCTCCAACCCAAATCCCATGGGATGGTAGGAGTATAAATATCACTACACCATTCCAAATTTCCGCATGAATTCAACTTAAGAATATAAGCGTCCTGTTGATTGCCATATTTAGATGTAGTGCCGGCAATAATTAATCCATTATCAGTAGTTTGTTCGATGTTATTTCCAAACATCACATCAATTCCATTACCGATTTTTTTATTCCATAACATGTTGCCATTTATATCTGTTTTAATGACCCAGCAATATCCTGCACTACCAGACTTGGTACCTAAAATAACATACCCTTTATCATAATATTCAATTACCCAATCTGCCCAATAACCAGGGCCATAGGTTTTCATCCATTGTTGGGCAGAAGAGAAAAGTGACAAAAAACAAAATAATATTAACAGAAATTTCCGCATAGGTGTAAAAAACGAGTTCTTCTGATTCATTTTATAATCACCTTTTCTCCGGCAACGGTTTGCTTATTGTAAATCAGCCTGAGCAAGTACATGCCCTTGGGCCAGGAGGAAACATCCAGTTCAAGCCGGGTTTGGTCTTTGGGAATTTCCTTTTGAAATAACCGCTCTCCATTGAGATTATAAACTTCCAGGAAAGTGGATTTCCATTGATGATAGACAGTTGTTGTTTTAATAACACCAGAATTATTCTCAACCATTAAATATTGAGGGAAAACAATGCTTATCTGCGTTGTTGTCGGATTGGGAAAAACTTTCAATTGATGGGTTTCAGGTTTGGAGAAGGGTTCCTCAACATTGACTATCAGGCCGCAATCGGGATCGATGGTATCTGAAACAATAGGATGAGAACAAAGGCTATCGTATGTAAAGGGATGAGTATAAAGTGTATCGTATTGTAAATCGGAATTCACTTTGATCAGGTAAATGACATTTTTATTGGTTTGCCACATGAATCCTGTACTGACAAATTTTTTATCAAAAGTTTTATATGTATTCATAAGGTAATTTGAAATCTGAAGAAAGGGAACTACTGAGCTAAAATTCCCTAAAGTATCAGCTTTTAACATTATTACCTGTGAAGTATTACTATTTAATAAAAGTATGCCACCAAGTATAATGATAGTATCATTCAACCAGGCTGCTGTACTAATACCGCCAGAAGAATTGTTAAAAATATCATGGTTATATGAAGGAATCCCATTCTTTAGAACTTTAATTAATGGAGGGAAAAAATGAGATGATGCCGTATCAAAATGGTCACCAAAGGCATAATAATCATCATGCAAACCAACTAATGAAGTATAATTTTCTCCATAATAGTAACTTGAATCTCCATACACCGTACCCCATAGTTTTTGTCCTGAAGTGTCAGTTTTTACAAGGTAAAAACGCTCAACACCTATTGTTTGGCCGGGGTCAGGATAATAACAATTTCCATTTAATAGAATTCCGGTAGAATCAACAATCAGATTAGAAACATCTTCGCCAAATTCAAGAGAATCGGATGCTATTTGTTGATGCCAAAGCAATTGTCCGACAGAGTTAAATTTATAGAGATTTGATCGGTTAGTATTGTATTTTTGATCCAGTCGGTAAAAAATATATCCGCCATCTGAAGTTGGTTTCACCTGTCCGCCATAATCATAAGCAAACCCGGGAGTGTAGATCACATTACACCACTGCACTTCTCCGCAACTGTTTAATTTAAGGATGCAGGCATCATTGGTGGAATATTTCGAGGTATTTGCCCCGATAATATACCCATGATCATTGGTTTGTTCAATATTCACCGGAATAAAATCATAACCAATAGAACCCTTCCCGAATTTTTTATTCCATAGCATATTCCCATTAATATCCGTTTTAATCATCCAGAGATATTTATAATTAATATCACCCACCAGGACATACCCTTTATCATAATTCTCAATTACATAATCTGAATGAGAATTTAAGGTCGATTGAAAAATCCTCAACCATGTCTGACATTTGAGAGAAAATGGAAGTATTAATATAAAAGCAAGTAAGTGTATTCTTTTCATGATCCATTAACAATTAATAATAGTCATTTCAATATACTATTTAACAATGAGAAATTTTTGATTTTCGATAAGTTTTCCATCCATTGTCATAGTACAAATGTACACACCAGAAGGATACAAGGTTGTACTAAGTAAAATCTGATCCTGGGATTTTGCAGAAGTTAACTTTATAAGCGTAATTCCAAGGCAAATACAATACAAATCGTTTAGAAATACGAGGATTAAATGAAAACTAATGGATTATTGAATTGCGAAGCCTGATTAAGGATTTATTATTCGCAGTCCAAGGCTCACGAAAGAAGGTTTTTCCTCAGCATGTTCAAAGCCTGGAGCGCAGCACGCCTTATATTCCGGTCACGGCTGTCACCGAAAAGAAACTGTTTTGCAAAGACCTCGTCGGGGGTCGCGATAGCGATCCAGGTCGTGCCCACAGGTTTTTCCTCAGACCCTCCGTCGGGGCCGGCGATACCTGAAATGGCGATCACATAATCGACATTGAGGTGATGCTGCGCGCCAATGGCCATCTCGGTTACAACTTCGGAACTCACCGCACCGAACTCTTCAAGGGTTTCGGGCATGATGCCAAGCATCTGTTCCTTCACTTCATTGTCGTAAGCAATGATTGATCCTTTGTAGTAAGCGGAACTTCCGGAAACGCTGGTGAGAAGATGGGCAATATACCCTCCGGTGCAGCTTTCGGCTGTCCCCAGGGTGCATTTCTTTTCTTTTAGCAGTTTCCCTACCAGGACCTCAAGACGGTCGTCATCCGCCCCAAAAATATATTCAGGAATTAAGACATACAGCTTTTCAACTTCCTTATCGACAAGAGCCCTTACAGCAGTTTCATCCTCCCCGGTTCCTGTAAGGCGCAAACGAACGATACCGGGCTGGGGCAGATAGGCCAGCCTGATTGTCGCAGGCAGGTTGTTCTCCCATTCTTCAATGATCTTCGCAAGAAAAGATTCGCCAATGCCCTGGGTCAGTATGGTCTTATGATAAATTGACTTCGGATGAAATCTCGTTTTCAGCTCAGGTATGATGTGATCTTTCATCATAGCCTGCATCTCGAAGGGAACTCCGGGCATGGAAACGAAGATGGTTTTACCCGACCGCCCCGGAACCGGGATATCTTTCTCAAACCACATTCCCCTTGCAGTACCCACTTTATTGGGGATACTGATGCAATCCTCGGGAAGATAAGCCTGCTGCTGGTTCAGTTCGGTGACCTGGTAACCCCTGCGGGCGAAAAGTTCTTCGACATCGTTGAAGGCTTCTTCGTTAAACACCAGTCGGGTGCCAAAAAAATCACATAAGGTAGTCTTGGTGATATCGTCTTTGGTAGGACCAATCCCGCCCGAGATAAGAACCACTTCGGAACGCTCTCCTGCTTTCCACAAGGCATTCAGGATGTGTTCGCGGGTATCGCCGATGATCGTGAACTGGTTCACTGTAAACCCTTCCAGGCTCAGTTGTTCGCCCATCCATGAGGCATTGGTATTGACGACCTGTCCGATGAGCAGTTCGTCACCTATGTTAATGATCTCAATGTTCATGGAACAAAGATTGAGAATAATTTCGGAATAGAAAAACCGGAATATTATTTAATTTTGATTAATTGACTGGATCAATTTGTCAAGAAATTATTTTTAGAAAATGAAAATGAAAATAGGATTCCTGCCGGTTCTGATCACCGGATTACTTTTAGTCTCCTGCCATTGCCGGGATAATAAGCCTTCAGCAAATGATCCCCTGGACAGGCTGAACTGGTCAGAGAAAAATTTCCATGTGTTGAACCGCCTGATCCTCGATTATGGTATTGGTGGGAAATATTATGATAAAAACAAAACCCCCTATGCTGTTTTCGACTGGGACCAGACCTGCGCTCATTTCGATGTGGAAGAGGCCCTGATGCGCTTCCAGATGTTCAATCTGAGATATAAGATGAACAGGGAGCAGTTCAGGGGATTACTCAGAGATGAGATTGATGGAGTGAAACAGCTGAATGACGATTTTAAAAATATTCGCCTGGCCAATATCAACCAGAATCTTTGCGACGATTACAATTTCATTTATGATAATTTCTCGGGAATGGCCGGCAACAAAAGCCTTGAAGAGATTCGCATGAGCCCGCAGTACCGGGATTTCATTGCCCGGATGTTATTCCTGTTCGAGGGATATGCAGCGACACCCGGAATCGGGGATGAATATGCATTGGTCTGGGTTATCTACCTGTTTACAGGATTCACAGCTGATGAAGTCAAACTGATGTCTGGAGAAGCCGTTTCATCCGAACTTGCCAACAGGATAGGTGAGGAAACCCTGCAGTCCCCTCCGGCTTTGAAAACGAGATCAGGTAATGTGAGCTGTCCGCACCGGACGGGTCTGCGTGTAATCCCCGAAATACAGGATCTTTTCTCGGCCTTGCAAAGCCATGGCATAGAGGTGTTTATTGTCTCGGCAAGTTACAAGCCGGTTGTTGAAGCGTTTTCGGGTATCGGGGCGTATGGTTACAATCTACCGCCCGACCATGTGATCGCGATGGACCTAGAGACAGGAAAGGACGGCAGGATCATCCCCGAATACAAAAAAGGCTGGGTTCAAACCTACAAACATGGTAAAGTCGAGGCTGTGAACAGGAAGATCAAATCGGGGCTTGGAAGGAATTGGGATCCCTTGTTTACGGCCGGCGACAGCGATGGGGATGTTGCTATGTTCACCGAATTTCAGGGAACCAAACTCAGCCTGATCTGGAACAGGGTTAAAGGCGGAGAAATCGGAAAGCTGTGCAGGCAGGCGGTCGATCAGATGAATGATCCCATGCCCAGGTATATTCTCCAGGGGCGGAATGAGAATACAGGGCTGGCGATACCATGTTCAGAATCCATTCTTTTGGGAGCGAGGGAACCTCGATTGCTCTTAAAACAGCATTGAGTTATTCCTGATCCCGATATCTCAGTATCAAATTATCTTTTTCAGAGTCAGCGCAAGAACCCGGAAATAATTTGCAAGGCTGGGATCATTGATAAACCGCATGTTTAGATCTATCTTGGCCGGCATGATACTTTCAATATAAACCTTTTCGGGATGGGCCGATTTCCCCAGTATCTCGTTCTCGTTGATATATTCAAGCGAGGCATAATCGGTGATGCCGGGTTTAACACTCAAAACCCTTTTTTGTTCTGAAGTATACAGGTCAACATACTTTCTTATCTCAGGTCGCGGACCAACGAGGCTCATCTCACCTGTTAAAACATTGAATAGTTGGGGAAGTTCATCGAGCTTCAGCCGCCTCAGGTAAAAACCAACCCTGGTGATCCGGCTGTCGCGGCTGCCAATCGTGAGCCCGATCTTTTTGTCGCTATTGGTTCGCATGGAGCGAAACTTCAGCAGCCTGAAATCCTTATTATTCCTGCCAACTCTGAGCTGGTAATAAAAAACTCCACCTCTTGAATCAAGAGAAATACCCATGGCAATAACAATGAATAAAGGAAGGCAGAGAACTAATCCGCAGACTGAAAAAAGTATATCGAAAAAACGTATCATCTTGGTTTACGATTCCCGGATCCCGGATCCCGGATCAAGCTTTCCACCGCAGCTACTACTGCCATCACTACCTCATCTACCATTTCATCGGTAAGATCGTAATACACAGGCAAAGTGATCTCCCGGGAGTAATTATCGTAAGCCACAGGATAGTCCTCCATACGATACCCCAATCCTTTGTAAAAAGTCATCAGGGGGAGGGGCACGAAATGCACGTTCACAGCCACTTCCTGTTTGAATATCTCTTGTATTATAGAGTCCCGCTGGCTTTCATTGATCTCTGTTATCCGCAGTAAAAAAAGATGATAGGAAGACTTACAATCATCGGTTTCATAAACCGGGATTTGAGCCCAGGAGTATTTTGATAAAGCGGCTTTATACCGGTCAAGGATATGTTTCCTCCTCACCAGCATATCCTCATCATAGCGTTGTATCTCGACCAGGCCCATGGAAGCCTGGATGTCGGTCATGTTACATTTATACCCGGCTTCAACAATGTCATAGCGCCAGTTGCCGATCTGGTTCTTGGCCAGTGCGTCTTTGGTTTGTCCGTGCAGTGACTTGATATTCAGCCTCTGGTAGATCTGCAGGTTGTCGAAAGGTTCGGGAAGGTTGAAACAGATTGCGCCGCCCTCGGCGGTTGTGAGGTTTTTCACGGCATGGAAGGAATACACGGTGATATCGGTGAGGTTGCCAACCATCTTCCCTTTATATTTCCCTCCTATCGAATGGGCGGCATCGGATAAAACCAGGATACGTCCCAGTTGCTCCTGCTCCTTTGTTGATGCTTTAAATTGACTGCGGATGTCATCTCTCCTCACCAAAACGTTGATCGGATCATAATCACAGGGCCATCCGCCGATATCAACAGGTATGATCACTTTAGTTTTACTGCTGATGGCTTTTTCGATGGCCCTGACATTTATATTGAAATCCTCGCAGGAGTCTACAAAGACAAGGGTTGCACCGCAGTGTACCACCACGTTGGCGGTGGCATTGTAAGTATACGCAGGGACGATGACCTCGTCTCCGGGTCCGACCCCGAACCAATGCAGTACCAGCTCCAGTCCGGCCGTTGCCGAATTCAGGCAGAGTGTGGACTTTTGTCCCCCGTACCCGGTAAGCAGTTTCTCAAACCTCTTTGTTTTAGGTCCCGTGGTGATCCAGCCTGAATACAGGGTATCGACGACTTCGTCGACAATGCGCTGGTCCATGCGGGGAGGGGAGAAGGGGATCATTGTCTGATTTAGGATTTACGATTTGTACATTGTACATTGTACATTGTACATGTGATCAGTCGGTTTAACTATTTAAAAATTTCAAGATGTTCTTCTCTATCCTCTTTTCTATCTCAGACGTGTCGGAGCGTACAAACTTTTCTCCCGTGATCATCTCGTAGAGTTCGATATAGCGTTCGGTGATCTCGTTCACGAAAGTATCGGGCATGTCGGGAACAGTTTCGCCTTTGTTGCCCATGAAGTGGTTGGCCATAAGCCATTCCCTGACGAATTCCTTGGAAAGCTGCCTCTGCTGTTGGCCTTTAGCCTGGCGCTCTTCATATCCCTCGAGGTAGAAATACCTTGAAGAATCAGGTGTATGGATCTCGTCGCAAAGGTAGATCCTGCCATCGGGGCCTTTGCCGAACTCATATTTCGTATCAACCAGGATCAGGCCGTGTTTTGCTGCTATTTCTGTGCCTCGTTTGAAAATGGCGTAAGTGTATTTTTTGATCAGGTCATACTCTTCCTTCGGAATAAGTCCTTTCGCCAGAAGTTCTTCTTCGGTAATATCCTCGTCATGGCCTGCCACTGCTTTGGTTGTGGGAGTAATGATAGGTTCGGGGAAACGCTGATGTTCCTTCATGCCGTCGGGAACGGGCACTCCGCAGATATGCCTTGCTCCTTTCTGGTATGTACGCCACGAACTGCCCGTAAGATATCCGCGGATGATCATCTCAACAGGATATATCTTGCAAAACTTTCCAATGGTCACATTCGGATCAGGGCTATCTATCTTCCAGTTCGGACAAATATCGGCTGTGGCATCAAGGAATTTCGACGCGATCTGGTTCAGAACCTGTCCTTTGTAAGGAATACCTTTCGGCAGTACCACGTCGAAAGCCGAGATCCTGTCGCTGGCAACCATCACCAGGTATTTATCGTTTATATTGTACACATCGCGGACCTTCCCTTTGTACAGGGATTTCTGTCCCGGAAAGCTGAAGCTGGTTTTCGTCAGTACGTTCTGCATATTTTGGAATATTTGAAACAAAAATAAGAAATATAAACTGAATTCTGTATTAGCGGTCTGGGTCAGGAATCCGGGATCCTGTCTTATTGACGATAATCGACGGGCTTACTCAATTACCAGCTTTTTAACCTCCATTCCTTCTTTGGCTTGGATTTTAACCAAGTAAAAACCTGTCGACAGCCTGCTAACGTCCAGTTCAAAAGCTGCCTGATGCCCTGGTTTGATTCCATGTAAAAGTTGTTGCCCGGCAAGATTGACAATACTGATACTTGCCTCTTCGGTTAGTTTTTTATTGTCTTTAATTGTGATCCTGGTGTTTGCAGGGTTTGGATACAAAGTGTATCTTGTCTGGGGCAGTATGTTTTCCTGAATAAAATCACCTCCTCCGTTCGTGGTTTTCATGATAGTCCCGTTTTCTCCAACCGCGTAACCTGTATTAGAATCGGTGAATACAACCGATCCGAACCATTCATGTGTTCCGCTCCATAACACTGTCCAGGTATCACCTCCGTTCAGAGTTTTTATGATGGTACCCTCATTTCCTGCTGCAAACCCTGTGTTGGCATCTGTAAAGCAAAGAGAAACAAGGGGGTTGGCTGTCCTGGTTGGCAAGCGGGACCATGATAAGCCTGCATTAACCGTTTTGAGAATTATACCTGAATCCCCTGCAGCATAGCCTGTCGCATCATCTGTAAAGAGAACCGATCCCAGCCAGGTTTGAGTTCCACTCGGTAGAACTGTCCAGCTTGTACCTCCATCGGTTGTTTTTATGATGGTTCCGTTATCGCCCACAGCATACCCGGTATGGTTATCTGTGAAGAAAACCGAGTTCAGCCAGTCATACGTTCCATTGGAAATTATAGACCAGTTTGCTCCCCCGTTACCCGTTTTTAAAATAATTCCTTTTCCGGTTTTAACAGCACCCACCGCATATCCTGTTTCCTCATCGGGGAAGAAAATTGAATTCAACCAATTGTACTGCTCAGCCCACACAGTGATCCAGTTCCTGCCTCCGTCCAATGTCCTTAGTATGATTGAATTATTGGATTGTTGTTTACCTGCAGCATATCCTTTATAGGCATTAGTAAAGAAAACCGATCTTAATGAATAATCTTGTCCGGTTTCCAATGTGGCCCAGTTGTTGCCTTCATCGGTAGAAATCAGGATAGTCCCCTTGTCACCTGCGGCGATAAGACAATTCGAAGAAGTATGAACAAGGGAGCGAAGGGAAGCTGTATTTCCCTTCATTTGCTGGGTCCAGGTGGAACCTGCGTCGGTTGTTTTGAGAACGGGTCCTACATTATATACATCACCTCCGACCACATACCCGGTATTTGGATCCGGGAAGTAAATACTTTTCAGGTTATGGTCTGAGCCGCATGATAAGGGTGTCCAGGTCGAACCCCCGTTGGTGGTTTTCAAAATGGTTCCCCAACCACCTGTCACGTATCCTGTGTTTACATCAGAAAAACATACCGAATTCAGAGTCCATTCCGTTCCACTTGAGAGTTTTGTCCAGCTTGCACCGGCATCGTTTGTTTTTACAATAGTCCCGTTTGTACCAACGGCATACCCCGTATTCGGGTCGGGAAAAAAGACCGAGCTGAACCAATAAACGCCTGAGATCGTTACTGCAGCCCAGGTACTGCCGGCATCTGTGGTTTTCAGAATTTTCCCGTTTTCACCTGCTGCGTACCCTGTATTTTGATCAGTAAAATATAATGAAAACAGCAATCCGGATGTGCCGCTTTGCAATACATTCCAGCTGGAACCTCCGTCTGTGGTTTTCAGGAGCAGTCCGCCATCCCCTGCTACATACCCTGTATTTGGGTCAGTAAAACATACTGACGACAAATACTTTGTTGTCCCGCTATGCAATACGGTCCAGGTAGCGCCTCCATCCGTAGTTTTTATAATGGTACCATAGGTGCCGGCTGCGTAACCTGTTCCCTGATCGGTAAAGAAAACCGAATTTAGTGAATCGGAAATCCCGCTTCTGATAACGCTCCAGTCAGCTCCACCATTATTGGTTTTGATGATAGTTCCGTCGACGCCGACAGCAAATCCCGTATTGGGATCAATAAAATAAACCGAGGTCAAAGGGTTCCCCTGGGGATAGGGATTTTGCCAGGTCCACTGGGAAAATGCTCCGCTTGAAAAAAAAGCAAATGACAGAATCATGTACAGCTTTCTCATAAGAGTTAATTTTCATGATTTTTCTCCGTATGCATTGATTATCCTGCTTACAAGTTTATGGCGGATGATATCCGTGTTGTCGAGGTAAATAAATTCTATTCCCTGAACCTCGTTGAGCACCGATTGTACATGGATAAGTCCGGAGACCTGGTGTTTTGGAAGGTCAACCTGCGTGATATCGCCGGTCACGATAAATTTGGCTGATGCCCCCATCCGTGTAAGGAACATCTTAAGCTGGCCGGGGGTAGTGTTCTGGGCTTCGTCGAGGATGGCAAAGGCGTTGTTCAGGGTACGGCCACGCATAAAAGCCAGGGGTGCGATCTCGATAGTGCGGTCTTCGATGTATTGAAGAAGTTTCTGGGGAGGTAGCATATCCCTGAGAGCATCATACAAAGGCTGGAGATACGGGTCGAGTTTTTCTTTCAGATCGCCGGGAAGGAAACCAAGGTTTTCACCGGCTTCGACTGCCGGGCGGGTCAGGATGATCCGGTTTACCTGACGGTTCTTTAAAGCACGCACTGCCAGGGCAACAGCGGTATATGTCTTACCTGTACCTGCCGGCCCGATGGCAAACACCAGATCATTACGGTCGCAGCTTTCAACCATACGTCGCTGGTTTGCCGTGCGGGCACGGATAAGCATGCCGTTCTTGCCATGAACCAAAACTTCAGGACTGGTCTCAGGGGCCAGGACAAGCGATGCATCCGAAGCATCCAGCAAGGAAGTGATATCATCCTTGCTTAGCCTGCCGAATTTCTCAAAATGAACCAGAAGGGAAGTGAACTTTTCTTCAAAATCAAGAAGGTCTGTTTCCTCACCCAAAGCTTTAACGTAATTGTCACGGCTCAGGATCTTCAGCTTGGGAAAACGGTTACGGACGATCTCCAGGTTCTGGTCGGTGGGGCCGAATATATCGAGTGGATGGGCCGACTCAATATGGATGATTTTTTCACTCATTAAAAAATGCGTACCTTTGAATACGCAAAAGTACAAATATTTCGATGGCTATCATTACGCTCACCAGTGACTGGGGCATTAAAGACCACTATGTTGGAGCCGTTAAGGGTACTATTCTGCGGCAGCTCCCCGATGCTACCATCGTCGATATCTCCCACACCATTCCCCCGTTTGACCTCAACCAGGCTGCCTTCCTGATACGTAACTTTTATAAGAACTTCCCTGAAGGCAGTATTCACATACTGGCAGTAAACACTGAGGCCTCCATACGTCATCCGCATACCCTGGTAAAATATGAAGGACATTGGTTTATTGGGGCGGATAACGGTATTTTCTCACTGATCTTTGATGATAAACCCGAACTGGTCATCGACCTGGACGTCATACAGGATTCGGATTATTTCACATTTCCCACCCGGGATGTGTTTGCAAAGGTGGCCTGCCATATTGCTGCAGGAAAGCCGGCCGAGAAACTCGGCCATATCAAGAAGGAAGTGTTACAGAAGATCGCTTTCAAGCCGGTGATACAGGGCGACCTCATCAAGGGACAGGTGATATATGTAGATAATTACGAAAATGCCATCACCAACATCACCGAAAGCCTGTTTAAATCGGCTACAAAAGGCCGGAAATTCACAATTACATTCCGCTCAGCCACAAACCGCATCACCCAGATAAGCAAATCTTACCAGGATGTTCCCGAAGGAGAGATGCTTGCCCTGTTCAGCAGCAGCGGCTATCTCGAAATTGCCATGAATAAGGGAAATGCAGCAGGTCTTCTCGGCCTGTACCTCGACCAGCCGGTGAATATTGAGCTGAGCTGAACCATCCTCTTTCTTTAAAATCTCACCTCAGCCGTTTAAAACGAAAGTAAAGCGACCAGCCCCAGTAATATGAAAAATACTGGAAGCCCGATGATCACGTAAGAAATCGTGATCAGTAACATCTTCAGCAGAGACTTCGCAAATGACTGCCTGTAATATTGTTTCAGGGCGATAAAACCATATACCAGGAATATGATCAGGATCAGGGAAAAGCTTATCGGGATGAAAAATTCAGTGATCAGACAAAGGATCAGGAAAAGGAAAAAGAAAGCGTGAAGATGAAGGGAGAATATCAGGTGTTCAAAGTACAACCTCTTCCGCCTTAAATAAAAAAGTTTCAAAAGCAAAGCAAATACGGGGATCAGGAGAAAAATGAGCTTGGAAGCTGTGTGCTCAAGTATGGTCGTAAGGGATTGTCCTTTGGAGACCATAATCTTGATTACCTGCCGGATGATGAATTTCCCAGCCGGCCCTTGCTTGGAATAATGCTTGTCAACATACGCTTTCACACTGCTTGTCTCGATTTCCCGCCGCATGGAATCCTGCTTTGAACGTGAAATACTTACGCCTTCGATAGTGAATTGTGTCTTGTCCAATTCGGCTTTTCCATTTTTTAGATTCAAATCGGCAGAATCGAACTGAACAGGATTAACTTCTGTATTTATACTTTCTTTGCTCATGGGTAACAGAAGAAAGTAAATGACGCTGATCACCAGGAACAGCTTGAACGGTTCAACATATGACTTACGCTTACCCTTCATGAACTGCAGGGTAAGCCAGCCGGGTTTAAAGATCAGAGGAATGATAGTGCGGAAGAATTTGGAATCGAAGTGAAAGTAATCCAGGAATGACTCCCCGATGAGGTGGCTGAACGACATGTCATCGTGCTCAAGTCGCTTTTGTCCGCATTGCGGACAAAACTGTTCATTGACATCTAAATAGGTTCCGCAGTTCTCGCAAGGGCCGGGCTGATGAGGCGGTTTTGGATGATTTGGTTTGCCCGGTTTTCGTCGGATAAGGCTTTTCATCTGCCAAATGTAAGAAAAATGTGAAAAAAATGTAACTTTGCAGCCCTCAAAGCAGGTACAATGTTTACTCTGTTCAAGAAAGAAATCAACGGTTTTCTCAGTTCCCTGATCGGGTACATTGTTATTGTGGTGTTTCTGCTGATGACAGGCCTTTTTCTCTGGGTCTTTCCCATGCAGTTCAATATCCTCGATTTTGGATATGCCAACCTTGACGGATTGTTCATCCTGGGCCCGTTTGTCTTCCTTTTCCTGATCCCGGCAATAACCATGCGTTCTTTTGCCGACGAAAAGAAAAGCGGGACCCTGGAACTTCTCATGACCCAACCCCTGACAGATCTTCAGATCATACTTGCAAAATTCCTGGCAGGATTTGTCCTCGTGATATTTTCCCTGCTACCCACCCTGATATATTATTTTTCGGTGTACAAGCTGGGGATGCCCCCGGGAAACCTTGATTCGGGCGGTATCTGGGGTTCCTATACCGGCCTGATGCTGCTTGGGATGAGTTTTGTATCTATCGGTATCTTCTCTTCCTCGCTTACCGATAACCAGGTTGTCGCTTTCGTGCTGTCGCTGATCATCTGTTTTTTTCTTTACCTCGGATTTGATTTTCTCTATATGTTCATCCTCTCTGGTAAGACCGGGCTTATGGTGCAGGGTCTCGGATTGAATGCCCATTACTCTTCGATGAGCAGAGGGGTGATCGATACCCGTGATCTCATCTACTTCTTCTCCGTCACTGCTTTGTTTATATTCTTCACTAAACTTTCGCTGGAAAGCCGTAAATGGTAAACTCATGGAGAAAGTAAACGAATCGAAGAAGAATATTAAAAAGAACAATATTGTTCAGCTCCTCCTTGTCCTGGTGGTAGTGATCCTTCTTAATATCATCTCCGCTTATATTTTCACACGGTTTGATCTGACTTCCGAAAAACGGTATTCCCTTGCCCCGGCTACGAAAAAGGTCGTGAAAAAACTTGATGATGTGATGTTTTTCAGGGTTTACCTTTCGGGCGACCTGCCTCCCGCATTTCAACGCCTGGCCAATGAAACCAGGGAGATGCTCGATGAATTCAGGGCATACAGCGATTTCGTGCAATACCAGTTTGTGGACCTCTCTGCCATTTCCAATGAAAAGGACAGGGACTTCGCTTACAAAAGCCTTGCAGAGAAAGGACTTCAGCGAACAACATTAAGAATGAATAACAAGGGACAATCATCCCAGCTGATTATTTTCCCAGGAGCGATAGTGACATACAGGGGCCACGAAACCCCAGTCCAGCTGCTTTCGGGCTCCAGCATGGGTGAAGATCCGAACAAAGTCCTCAACAACTCGATCCAGTCCCTGGAGTACAACCTTGCCAGTGCAATGGAGGTTCTCACAAAGATCACAAAACCCAGGATAGCCATTCTTGAAGGACAGGGCGAGCTCTCTGCAATGGAAACCTATGACCTGGAACGTTCTCTTACCCAGTTTTATAATGTTGACCGCGTGACCCTTAACCATAAGATCAATGCACTCACGATCAGGGTAAAACTGGATTCTCTGCACGACAGGCTGGCAAATAAATATAAGGCCCTCATCATAGCAAAACCAAGCAAACCGTTTGATGAGAAAGATAAGTTCCTGATTGACCAGTTCATCATGCGGGGTGGGAAAACACTTTGGCTCATCGACCCGGTTTATACTCCCTGGGACAGCCTGGAAAAGTATAATTCGACCATGGGAGTGGCCAATGACATCAACCTGGAGGATATGCTCTATACTTATGGGGCAAGGCTTAATACCAACCTGGTGATGGACCTGAATGCAATGCCGATCCCATTGAAGACCGGCCAGATAGGCAACCAGCCGCAGTTCACCTTCTTCAGATGGTATTATTTTCCGCTGCTTACTCCTACTATCAATCATCCCATCGTTCATGGACTGAATGCAATTAAAAGCGAGTTCATCAGCACGATCGACACCGTGGAAGCACCGGGAATTAAAAAACAAATCATTCTTACTTCTTCCTCCTATTCCCAGGTGGTCAACGTCCCTGCCCTGGTCGACCTGGAGATGCTGAGACAACAACCCGATGAAAGACAATTTACCAGAGGCCCCTTTCCTGTAGCAGTGCTGCTCGAAGGAGAATTCATGTCGTCATACCTCTACCGGATACCTCCTGAACTTGCCGAAAACAAAGGACTTGAATTCAGAAAAAAAAGCAAACCTACCAAAATGCTGATCGTTGCCGACGGGGATATCGTAAAGAACCAGTTTAATATGAAACAGGGGTATCCTTTACCTATGGGGTATGATCAATGGACCCAGGAGACATTCGGTAACCGCGATTTCATTCTGAATGCAATGAATTTTCTCTGCGACGAAACAGGGCTGATCACAGTGCGTTCAAGAGAGCTTAAGATGAGGTTGCTGGATATGAAAAAAGTCGAAAATGAAGGGTTGTTCTGGAAACTCCTGAACATTATCCTTCCCGTGCTCCTTATCCTTGCCTTTTCCTTTATCTGGTTCAGGATCCGCCGGATGAAGTATGCCCGTAAATCAGTTTAACCAAGACATGTTTCTTTGAAATGAAGAAGAATAAATACATCATCATACTTGTGGTCCTGCTGGCTGTTGTTGCCCTGGTCCTCGTCCTTACCAATTCAACCACGACGTTCAGACGCTCTATGAGCGATTTTGCCGTGGCTGATACCTCTACGGTTACCAAGATCTTCATGAGCGACAAGAACAACAACTCGGTTAAACTGTCCAGAAAGGAAACCGGATCCTGGGTGCTTAACGACAGTTACCAGGCGCTAAAGTTCAACATAGACCTGATGCTTAAGACCATGACCGATATTCAGGTCAAGGCACCGGTGGCCCTGGCTGCTCATAACACTATTGTAAAACATCTGGCTGTGAACGGAGTAAAAGTCGAGATCTACCAAATGGTATATCGTGTCGACTTTATGGGCATCAGGTGGTTTCCCCATGAAAAACTCACAAAGGTTTATTATATAGGCGGCGCCACTCCCGATAACCAGGCATGTTATGCGCTGATGGAAAATTCGGAGGAGCCTTATGTCATTTACCTGCCGGGTTTGAGAGGTTTTGTAACCCCGCGTTACAGTACTATTGAACGCTACTGGAGGGACCTTTCCGTGTTCAGGTACAATATCGAAGATATCAGCTCGGTCAAACTGGAAGTACCCGAAACCCCTGAGTATTCCTTTGAAGTGAGGCTGGATAGAGGAAGGTTGAAGAGCTTCTTGTCACTTTCCGACAACAAACCCATGCCCGATCTTGATACGCTGAAAGTACTGAACTTCCTCTCGGGCTTCAGGAATGTAAATTTTGAAGCTTTCCTGAATGACATGGACAAGCATACGAAGGATTCAGTGCTTGCATCTAAGCCATTCATCATTATCACTCTGTCAGATACACTCAACAAAACAAAAATTGTTAAAACGTATCATAAGCCCAACCTCTTTGGCCAGAAAGATTTTACAGGACGTATTCTGCCTTATGATCCCGACCGGCTTTATGCCCTTGTGAACGGCGGGAAAGACTTCGTTCTCATCCAGTACTTTTCATTCAACAAGATATTAAGGCCGAAACCCTATTTTTCAAAAGGGTTCAAGATGCCACAGGAACAACCTGAAGGAGCTTTTTAAGTATATCCCTGTTGTTCAGGCTGACCAGATAACCGAGATGTAATGAGAATCCTGATCATCAGCCAGTATTTCATTCCGGAGACAGGGGCTCCCCAGAACCGGCTTTTTCAATGGGCCCGGTTATTGAGCCTCAAAGGCGACACGGTTGAAGTTCTTACGGCCATGCCCAACTACCCCGAAATGAAGATACACCCTGCATATAAGGGCAGGTTTTATTTTACTGAAACAATCCAGGATATCAGGATTCACAGGGCCTGGATCTATGCAGGTTCAAGCAAGGCGATCATGCCGAGGCTGGCGAATTATTTCAGCTTCGTTTTTACTTCTCTCATGGTTGGCCTGTTCCGCACGGGCAACTATGATTACGTGTTTTGCGAATCCCCTCCATTGTTCCTGGGGATCTCGGCTTATCTCTTAAAGGTTTTCAAAGGAGCCAGGCTTATTTTCAATGTTTCAGATCTGTGGCCCGAAAGTGCTGAGAAACTGGGACTGGTCACCAACCGTTTCATATTGCGATTGGCCACTTCCCTGGAAAAATTCATGTATCGAAAATCATTTCTCATCACAGGTCAAACCCGGGGGATCGTTCAGAATATTTCCTCCCGGTTTCCGCAAAAAAAGGTATTCTGGTTTAAAAACGGAGCTGATGTGAGGGAACTTGAAGCCATTGAATTCGACAGGGACCTGAGGGAAAAACTTGGGTTTAAACCCGGTGATTTTCTTTTGCTTTATGCCGGTATCATCGGATACGCCCAGGGCCTTGAGGTCATACTTGAAGCCGCAGAATTGCTTAAGTCTGAGCCTGCAATACGGTTCCTGATCATGGGTAGCGGACCCGAGAAGGAGAAGTTATTGAAAATCAAGGAAAGCAAGGAACTTGGAAACGTGATTTTCTTTGACAGCCGTCCTAAGAAGGAGGTCATCCCGTTCATTCATGCCTCCGATGCAGCGGTGATCCCTTTAAAAAAGCTGGACTTGTTCAAAGGAGCAATCCCTTCTAAGATATTCGAAAACCTTGCCCTCCAAAAGCCTGTCCTGCTCGGTGTTGAAGGAGAAGCAAAAGAATTGCTCATTGAAAACGGGAAGGCGGGACTTGCATTTACACCTGAAGATCCTGCCGATTTGGCTGCCAAGGTCTTATATTTGTATACTCATGAAAATGAGAGAAAAGAATTCGGGAAAAACGGCTACGATTACCTGCTTAAGGAGTTCAACCCCGAACTTATCGTTAATGAATTCTGGAACCTGATCCATGCGTAAACAAATCCATCAAAAGATCTTCTGGTATTGCTGCCTCGGCATTGCATTCATGCTGCCGGTCTGGGGAAAGCTGGTTCCCACCCTCATCGTGATCTTCATTCTCAACTGGCTGGTCTCAGCCGATTATATTCACACTATCCCCACCCTGTTCAGTAATAAAAACCGGCGTCATACCCTGTTATTCTCAGGTTTGTATATTTTATACCTGCTTGGACTCTGTTATACCAGCGATTTTATATATGCAAGGTTTGACCTGGAGGTTAAACTTTCACTTTTGATTTTTCCTCTGATTTTTTCGACTGCGGATATCGGGTTCCTGAATTCAAAACATATCCGGCTCCTCATGCATGTTTACCTGGCCGGATGTTTGGTTGGTTCACTCCTCCTTCTGGGTCATGCGTTCACGCTCTGGAGGGAAGGAGTACCGGGTGCATTTTATTATATGAAACTGAGCTGGTATTTCCATTCAGCTTATTTTGCCATGTACCTGAACTTCGCTATGGCTTTCATTATAATAGAACTTATTGCACGTTTTTCATTACGTCATTCAACACGACTTTCCCCAAGGGTATTCATCACTTACTTCTTTTTATTATCCTGGTTCTTCGTTTTTATATTTCTCCTGAGCTCAAAGATGGGGCTCATCTGCATGGTCCTGATTGCCGTTCTCGGAGCTGCTGAGCTTATTTTCAGGCGAAAAAAGACATTTCTCGGAATAGGCCTGATCATAGTTTTTCTGATGTTTGTGAGGGCCGGCCTCCATGTGTTCTCGGGTACCTCTGACCGGGTCATGCAGACTACAGAAGCACTTACAGGCTCTGTACCTCAGAAGACATCCAGGAGCACTTCAGACCGTTTGGACATATGGAAAGTATCTCTCGAGATCATTAAATCCAATGTGTGGATCGGTGTAGGGACAGGCGATGTCAAGGATGTTCTGATAGACAAATACAAAGAGACTGGGGTTGAAGAGGCTTTGGAACTGAAACTCAATGCCCATAACCAGTATCTGCAGACCTTTGTGACCCTTGGAATTCCCGGCATCACAACGCTTCTTCTGATGCTGATACTGCCCCTGTTCTCAGCTTTCCGCAAACGCAACTATCTTTATTTCAGTTTCATCCTGTTGTTCCTTCTGAATATCATGGTAGAATCCATGTTCGAAACCCAGGCCGGGGTGGTGTGGTATGCATTCTTCAACATCATATTGTTTTCGTCAGGTTCAAACCGTTTCACGGTTTGAACCTGACGAAAACAACAAAGGCGCCCGAAAGCGCCTTTGTCCGAATCAAAATGAACATCTGGTAGTTTAAACGAGTCCTTGAGCCAGCATGGCTTCAGCAACTTTTACAAAACCGCCGATATTAGCGCCTTTTACGTAGTTGATGAATCCGTCGCTTTCAGTTCCGTATTTCACACAATTTTTGTGAATGTTGATCATGATATTATGCAGCCTCTGGTCGACTTCTTCGCGGGTCCAGCTGAGGCGCATTGAGTTCTGTGACATTTCAAGTCCCGAAGTGGCAACACCGCCTGCATTTGCAGCTTTTCCAGGTCCGTAAAGGATCTTCTTGTCGATGTATACTTCGATAGCTTCGGGTGTCGAAGGCATGTTAGCACCTTCTGATACACAATAGCAACCGTTGGCAACGAGCATCTTTGCATCATCACCGTTGATTTCGTTCTGGGTTGCGCTCGGTAATGCAACATCGCATTTTACTTCCCAGGGGCGTTTTCCGGCAACAAATTTAGCTTCGGGATATTTGTCGCAATATTCCTTGATACGTCCGCGTTTCACGTTCTTCAGATTCATCACGAAAGCGAGTTTTTCAGCATCGATTCCCTTAGGATCGTAGATGTACCCTTCGCTGTCGCTGAGGGTAACAACTTTACCACCAAGCATGGTAGCTTTTTCAGTAGCATACTGAGCAACGTTCCCTGAACCGGATACACAAACGATCTTGCCTTTGAAATCAAGACCGCGGGTTTTCAGCATTTCTGCTGCGAAATATACCTGGCCGTAACCTGTTGCTTCGGGACGGATCAGTGAACCACCCCACTCAAGGCCTTTGCCTGTGAGAACGCCAACGAATTCATTACGGAGACGTTTGTACTGTCCAAACATGAAACCGATTTCACGGCCACCTACTCCGATGTCACCTGCAGGAACATCAGTATCGGCGCCAATATGACGCTGAAGTTCGGTCATGAAACTCTGGCAGAAACGCATCACTTCATTGTCGCTCTTTCCTTTAGGATCGAAATCGCTGCCACCTTTACCACCGCCCATAGGAAGGGTTGTGAGTGAATTCTTCAATACCTGCTCGAAAGCCAGGAATTTAAGAATACCAAGGTTTACAGTCGGGTGGAAACGCAGACCGCCTTTGTAAGGGCCGATGGCGCTGTTCATCTCGATACGATATCCTTTGTTGATCTGGATTTCGCCTTTGTCGTCTGTCCAGGGAACGCGGAACAAAATGGTGCGTTCAGGTTCGCACATCCGTTCAAGGATCTTTGCTGCCTTGTATTTCGGATTCTCTTCCACGAACGGGATCAGAGATTCAACTACCTCCATTACTGCCTGATGGAATTCTTTTTCATTTGGATTCTTGGCGATCAATTTTGCCATGAATTCATCAACGAGTTTCTGATAAGCGTTTGCCATAGTTTTTGATTTTAATTAATGTATGAATGTTAATAATTTCACAAGAATGCACAAATGTAAGAGCCTCCTCAACCCGAAATCCGCCCCCTTAAAAATAAATTCATATTTTTTACATAAAACAGTTGGTTTACTGATTCCTGATAAGGGAAACACGTACCGGATCTAAGGATATTCCGTAATGTTCTAAAATTGCGGGTTTCGCTTCAAAAAGGATGGAAGTTTTCTCTAACTTTGAGCGGTAAAACAAGGCAGTTTATGGCTAACCCGGGGGAAGAGAAAAAAGACATCAGAGCCGAGAATATCAACCTTGACAAGCTGGTATACGACAACCGGGAAAGGCTGAAGGAATTAGCTGCACTTAATGCCACTACCTCAATTCTGAAAAAGGGCAAATCCATCCAGGAAACCCTTTTCGATGTATGTAATATCATCCCACCTGCCTGGCAATACCCGGAGCACACGGTAGCCCGGATAAAGTTCGATGAGATGGAGGTAACCACAACGGAGTTTACCGAAACCCGATGGAGCCAAAAGCAGGAATTTGAATGCATTGACGGGCTCAGTGGTACGATAGAAATATTTTACACCCGGGAATTTCCCCATGCTTATGAGGGTCCTTTCCTTAAGGAAGAAAGGGATCTGATCATGAACCTGGCCAGCCTTATCGAGGGTTTTCTCAATGGGGTCAAAGGTCGCGAAGGCAGATACATTACAAGGGAAAGGCTCAAGGAGTTGTCGGCCATCAACCAGACCACGAATATCCTGAGGGCAGGCAAACCGGTTGAGGAAGCCCTGCACCAGATTTGTATGATACTGCCCTCGGCCTGGCAGTTTCCCGAATATGCAGTTTGCTGCATCAAATACGGGAAAATAGAGATTAAATCCCAGAATTTCAGGGAAACCAAATGGGGCCAGCGACAGCTATTTGAAACTATCGACAGCCAGGTCGGTTCCATCGAGATCTATTACCTTAAAGCGTTTCCCCTTGCTTTTGAGGGACCCTTCCTGGAAGAAGAACGTTTTCTGATCATCAACCTTGCAAATCTGATTACAGGCTATCTGAACAGCATAAAGGGAAAAGCGATCCTCAGAAAAAGCGGCTATGCCGACACCCAGGGGCCGAAACCAGGTGGGGAACAGGAAACCAAAGCGAGCCGTAAACTCCTTCAGACCTTTCTGAACCGCATGAATTACAACCGCGACCTGTATCATGACCTGATGCCCTTCAAGGTTAGGGAGATTTTACTGGTTGCAAACCTGTATGATGCCTACAGTATTGAAAAGGAAGGCCGGTTTTCGGAGCATGTGCTTGGCGAATTTTACCAGCTAAGCCTTTCAACAATGCCAAGGATCACAGGGGTTTCCAGTACCGAGGAAGTCATGGAACAACTTGGTTCCAAACATTATGACCTGGTAATCATCATGATGGGTGTCGACAAGCAGTTCCCGGTTGAATTGAGCAAAAAGATCAAAGATCTTTACCAGTATATTCCGGTTTTTCTTTTGCTTAACAGCAATACCGACACGGCACTTTTCGAAGCCACCCCTGAGCGACTTACCTGGATCGACAGGGTGTTTGTCTGGAATGGGGATTCCAAGATATTCTTCGCCATGATAAACTACCTGGAAGATAAGGTGAACGTGGAAAACGACACCAATATCGGGATGGTCAGGGTAATCCTCCTGGTTGAAGATGCACCGGATTATTATTCACTTTACCTCCCGATGTTATATAACATCGTTCTTGAGCAGACCAAGACCATTATTGAAGATGTGACTACCGATGAGCTTTACCGCATTCTCCGCCTTAAGGCCCGGCCCAAGATCCTGCTGGCATCCACGTATGAGGAAGCACTTTACATATTTAATAAATATAAGGAATATATACTCTGCCTGATTTCGGATATCCGGTTTAAAAAGGATGGCAGGATGAATGAGACAGCCGGATTCAGCCTGGTGAAACAAACCAGGAAGGACCTCAGGGAATTGCCTATCATTCTTCAGTCATCAGATAATTTAAATGCACAGCAGGCCTACGAGCTTAAAACATCATTCATCAATAAGAATTCCGAAACACTGCTTGCCGATTTCAGGAGTTTTATAACGCACTATCTCGGATTCGGCAATTTCATTTACCGTGACACGGGTGGCAGCCAGATCGCGGTGGCAAAATCCCTGAAAGAATTTGAAGAATTTCTGAAGACCATACCGGAGGAGTCATTATTGTATCATGCCCGAAAAGATCATTTCTCTTTATGGCTGATGGCCAGGGGAGAGGTCCAGGCCGCCAAGATACTCAACCCGGCCAAGGTCACAGATTTTAAGAACCCTTCTGAATTAAGAGAACACCTTATCACGGTGATCCAGCATTTCAGGAATGAACAGAATATTGGAAAAGTCATTCCTTTCGAGGAAGATGCCATAACTGATGAGCGCAATATCGTTGCCCTTACCGAAGGCGCACTCGGAGGTAAGGGAAGAGGACTTGCATTCGTAAACACCCTGATCTACAATTACGATTTTTCGCAGATCATCCCGAATATCAATATACGTACTCCAAAGACCTCTATTATCGGGACAGAGGAGTTTGAGTATTTTCTCGACAGGAATAAGCTCAGGGAGCAGGCCTTGCTTGAAAACGACTACAGCCTCCTTAGGCACAGGTTTATGAACGGCAAGCTCACGGAAACACTTATAAGAAAACTTAAATCTGTCATTAAACTGATCAAGAATCCACTGGCCATCAGGTCTTCCGGGCTCTTCGAAGATTCACTGAACCAGCCTTTCGCCGGGATCTTCGAAACATATCTCATCCCGAACAACCATCCTGACCCCAATGTGCGGCTGGCACAACTTATGGACGCCATCAAACTGGTTTATGCTTCGGTATACTCACCGGTTGCCAAAGGATATATTGAAGCAGTAAATTACAGGATAGAGCAGGAAAAAATGGCTGTTGTTATCCAGGAAGTTGTCGGCCACAGGCATGGAGAAGTATTCTATCCACACATCAGTGGAGTGGCCCAATCATATAATTATTATCCTTTTGCCCATATGAAGCCCGAGGAAGGTTTTGCAGTTATCGCGCTTGGTCTCGGTCGTTATGTCGTGGAGGGGGAAAAGGCATTCCGTTTCTCACCCAAATACCCTACTCTTGAGATCAACACCCCCAAGGACCAGTACAAAGGCTCCCAGCTGCATTTTTATGCTGTCGACCTGAAGAAGGAAAATGTGAACCTCCTGGAGGGTGAAGATGCCGGACTGAGGATGCTTGATATTGACGAGGCAGAAACCCATGGGACTCTTAAACATCTGGCTTCGGTATATTCTCTTGAAAACAACCGGATCACCCCCGGCCTCAACCAAGCCGGCCCAAGGGTTATCAATTTTGCCGACATCCTTAAATACAACTATGCACCCCTGGCCAAGACCGTCGAGGTTGTGCTTGATGTGGTCAAGGAAGCCCTGGGTACTCCCGTTGAGATCGAATTTGCAGTGGATCTTGAAAAGGACAATGAGAACCGTGCGTCATTCTACCTCCTTCAGATCAAACCTCTTATTGGAAATGTGACCGATTATAACGTCGATATGAACAAGATCAACCCTGCCGAGATCCTTCTGTATGCCGACAAGGAAATGGGTAATGGCATTATTGAAGACATTCATGATGTGGTTTTTGTTGATCCTGATACGTTTGATAAAACCAAAACCATGGAAATGGCCGAGGAGATCAACCATATTAACCATGAATTTTTTAAGGACGGGAAAAAATATGTCCTTATCGGTCCGGGCCGATGGGGTACACGCGACCGCTGGATAGGCATACCCGTAGCATGGCCGCAGATAAGTTCAGCTAAAATCATTGTAGAAACCAGTCTGGAAGGATTTCCGCTTGATGCATCATCCGGATCCCATTTTTTCCATAATGTGACCTCTATGAATGTTGGTTATTTCTGCATCCAGCCGGAGATGTCGGATAGCTTTATTCGTTTTGAAGTCCTGAAACAACAGAAAAATATAAGGAAAACAGAATATTTCAGCGTAGCTCATTTTGAACAGCCCCTGACCATCCGTATGGATGGGAAACAGAGGATTTCGGTGATCACCTGGAAACGTGATAAATAACAAGAACAATTAATCTGATATGCGAATAACTAGGTTAAATTCAAAACAAACTGAAACAAAAGCTGAAGCTGTTGATCTCAGGCTTCTTGACCCCTTGATTGAAAAAAACAAGGCAAAAAAGGGAAATCTTATCCCCCTTTTGCAGGGTGCTCAGGACCTCTATGGGTATATTCCCCGGGAGGTTTTCGGGAAACTAAGCGATGAATGCGGGATCTCGCTCAGTGACATGTTCGGTGTGGCAACATTCTATGCCCAGTTCAGGCTGCAGCCGGTTGGAAAACATATCATCAAGGTATGCCATGGAACCGCCTGCCATGTGCAGAACGCCAAGGAGATATCTGAAGCGATTGAAGAATCGCTCAGGATCAAAGATGGTGAAACCACCGAAGACCGTTTTTATACCCTCGAATCGGTTGCTTGCCTTGGCTGCTGTTCCCTTGCACCGGTGATGATGATAGGTGACCAGACCTATGGCAAACTCACGGGGAATGAGGCGGTGAAGATCATAAAGAATATCAAACTTTCGGAAAACAATTAAGGAATGTACAAATTCCGATGTACAATGTACAAATGTTGAACTTGAAAAAATTTGTACATGGTACATTGAACATTGTACATAAAAAAAAGAAGCTATGATAACTACAGTAACAGTCGGCCTCGGAAGTTGCGGTATCGCGGCGGGAGCAGGCAAGACCTTTGAAAAGATAAAAGCGATGAAGGAACAGGAAAACCTGCCTTTTGAACTTCAGAAGACTTCCTGTATCGGGATGTGCTACCGGGAACCCCTGGTAGAGATCACCGATGATACAGGAACATATATCTACGGGGATGTGAATGAAGACCGGGCCGTAGAAGTGATCGAAAAGCATATCAACCAGCATGACCCGATCAGGGAGTACATTGTTTATACCGATCTGTTTGAAGCAGCCGAGAATGATTTCATACAGTCCCAGGTCAAAATTGTACTGAGAAACTGCGGGTACATAGATCCTGAATCTATCACCGACTATGAACAGAGGCATGGTTATACAGCCATGAAAACGATAGTGATGGAAAAGCTGTCCCGTGAAGATGTGATCAAAACGATCCTGGATTCAGGGCTTCGGGGCCGCGGAGGTGGTGGATTTCCTACAGGTATGAAATGGAAATTTGCCAATGCCAGTAAATCAGAACAAAAATATGTGATTTGTAATGCTGATGAGGGAGATCCCGGCGCCTTCATGGATCGTTCTGTGCTTGAGGGAGACCCTCATTCAGTGCTTGAGGGGATGATCATTGCCGCTTATGCAATTGAAGCCACGGGAGGAGTCATCTATTGCAGGGCCGAATATCCTCTGGCGATCAAGAGACTCAATATTGCCATCAAACAGGCTCATGAAAATGGATATCTCGGGAAAAACAGTTTCGGGATCAGAGGTTGGGATTTCGACATTTACATTAAAGAAGGTGCAGGGGCTTTCGTTTGCGGGGAGGAGACTGCCCTTATCGCCTCAATAGAAGGCGAACGAGGCATGCCCAGGAAACGCCCGCCATTCCCTGCCGTTTCGGGGCTCTGGAAAAACCCGACCAACATAAACAATGTCGAAACCTATGCCAATGTCCCCTGGATCATTCTTAACGGGTCTGCTGCTTATGCAAAGTATGGCACTGAAAAGAGCAAAGGAACCAAGGTTTTCGCACTCGCGGGCAAGATCCGGCGCTCAGGACTGGTTGAGGTTCCCATGGGGATGACCATCAAGGATGTGATCTTTAAACTCGGAGGTGGGATCAAAAATAACAAACGGTTCAAGGCTGTTCAGCTGGGAGGTCCTTCCGGTGGTTGCATACCCGAATACTTGTCAGATACTATCGTTGATTATGATTCGGTAAATGCAACCGGCGCCATCATGGGCTCGGGAGGTATGGTCGTTATGGACGAAACCACCTGCATGGTCGACGTGGCCAAGTTCTTTCTTGATTTCACCCGAAAAGAAAGCTGCGGAAAATGTACTTTCTGCCGCGTGGGCACTATGCGAATGCTTGAGATCCTCGAGCGGATCACCAATGGAAAAGGACAAGAAACCGATATCGAACGGCTTGAGGAGCTGGCTTACCAGATCAAGGATAATTCACTATGCGGACTTGGCCAAACCGCACCGAATCCCGTTCTTACAACCATCAGGTATTTCAGGGACGAATATGAAGCTCATATCGGCCATAAAAAATGTCCCGCTAAAGTTTGCCGTCCGTTGCTTACGTATACTGTTGACGAAGAAAAGTGTACCGGTTGCATGGTATGCCTGAAAAACTGTCCGGCTAAAGCGATCACAGGGGAACGCAAGAAACTCCACCTGATCAACCAGGACCTCTGCACAAAATGCGGGGTCTGCTTCTCGAAGTGCAAATTTGAAAGTATAGTGCTGACATAATTTGAAAAATCAATGCAATGTACGATGTACAATTTACAATGTACAAATGCAAAGAACTCTGACTTCAAAATAATTTGTACATAGTACATAGTACATTGTACATCAAAAGAAAATGTTACATAGAAAATAATACTCATCATGTCCGACAACTCATTAAACATCATTTTAAACGGAACCATTGTAAAAGGATACCCGGGAGAAACCATTCTTCAGCTTGCAAACCGGAACGGGATCGAAATACCCACTCTCTGCAATGATGACCGGCTTGAGCCATTTACTTCATGCTATGTTTGCGTGGTGGAAGTGGAAGGCATGCGCGGCCATCAGCCGGCATGTTCCACAAAGCTGGCAGAGGGGATGAAGATCATCACTGACAGTGAAGGAATCTCCAGGTCAAGAAAAATGGCGTTGGAGCTGATGCTCAGTAATCATTACGCCGACTGTCTTGGCCCCTGCAAACAGACCTGTCCGGCCGGAGTGGATGTACAGGGTTATATCTCGCTGATTGAAAAAGGACTTTACAGCGATGCCGTAGCTCTGATCAAGGAGACCAACCCCCTGCCGGCGATCTGCGGACGAGTTTGCGTAAGGCCCTGCGAGAAGGAATGCCGCAGGAACTTCCTGGATGAAGGTGCTCCGGTTGGCATCGATTACCTGAAGCGGTATGCGTCGGATCATGACCTTGAATCACCCGATAAATATATCCCCGATGTAAAGAAATCCACAGGCAAAAAAATAGCTGTGATCGGTGCAGGTCCAGGAGGTTTGTCGGTTGGCCATTTCATGCAGATCGAAGGACACCAGGTCGATATCTTTGAAGCCGCTCCGAAATCAGGAGGATGGCTTCGCTACGGGATCCCCGAATACAGGTTGCCCAACGACATACTGGATAAGGAAGTGAAGAATATCACCGACCTGGGAGTTAACATCTTTTACAATAAAAAATTCGGAGAAAACCTTAGTTATAAAGAGATCAAAGCGAAGTATGATGCCCTGGTCCTGACAATTGGTTCCCAGAAAGGGACTGGTGTCGGCTGTGATGGTGATGATGCAGGGAATGTATACTCCGGCATTGACTTCCTGAAGAACATGGAGGTAACCCAGCAGAGGTACAATTTCAAAGGAAAAACCATTGCCGTTGTTGGCGGGGGAAACACCGCCATGGATTGTTGCCGTACTTCGAAGCGCTGCAATGCCGACAAGGTTTACGTGATCTATCGCCGTACCGAGAAGGAGATGCCTGCAAATCCTATCGAAATACATGAATCCAAACTTGAAGGGGTGGAATACATGTTCCTGACCCTTCCCAAGAAGATAAATAAAAATGAAAAGGGTGAAGTTGAGTCCATTACATGTATAAAAATGGAACTCGGAGAACCCGATGCTTCGGGCCGTCGCAGGCCGGTGCCTGTCGACGGTTCCGATTTCGACCTTAAGGTGGATTATGTGCTTGCAGCGATCGGACAAAAGACCGATGTGAACTTCATTGATGATATCAATATGTTTGCTGATGGAGGGAAGTTGCAAATTAATAAGTGGGGAGACCTTGATGCAGATAAAAACACCCTTCAAACAGGAATACCTTCCGTGTTTGCTGCCGGGGACGGGGTGACCGGACCAGCCACCATCATTGAAGCCATCGCACAGGCGAGGATTGCTTCCAACAGCGCTCACCAGTACGTGATGGGCTTGCCTTTAAAACCGCTGCAGAAACCCTTTACAAGCAAAAAGGATAATTTCAAAAATCAGTTGGCACAGGATTACCTTGATAAATACATGAAACAGCTCAGGGAGGAAATGCCGACTCTTCCAGCCGGGGAACGAATGAATTTCAGTGAAGTCGAGCTTGGCTATGCAGGATCTGAAGTGGCTTACCATGAAACCCAGCGCTGTCTTGAATGCGGATGCACGGCTTTCTTCAACTGCGATCTTCAGAAATATTCCACTGAATATGGTGCCCGGCAAAAAGCTTTCGAGGGAGAATTCAGGGAATACCAGGTTGATTTCCGTCATCCCTATATCGAGATCGACAACAACAAATGTATCCTCTGCGCCCGTTGTGTGCGAATTTGCCGGGAAGTTGTAGGGGCCAATGCCCTTGGCCTCATCAACCGCGGCTTCGATACCTATGTCGCGCCTTCCATGGGAGACGCACTCCAGGATACATCCTGCGAATCCTGCGGAATGTGTATCTCGGCCTGCCCTACGGGAGCCATCACCGAAAACGTGATCTTTAAACCGGGACCTGTGAAATCCAGAGCGGTTGAAAGCATTTGCACCTATTGCTCAGTGGGCTGTGCGATCAGCCTGCAAACAGTAAATGGATTTACTTATGGTGTTACAGGAAGGCCAGGCCTGGTAAATACCGACGGAAACATTTGCCGTTATGCAAAATTCGGGTACAACTACCTCAATGATACATCCCGCATTACTACTCCCTTGCTGAAGGTGAACGGGAAGTTTGAACCGATCAGTTTTGTGAAGGCTTTTAGCCTTATAAAAGAAAAGATCACCGCGGTCCTTCCGAACGATAATGCATTTTTCGGGGGAGCCAGGCTCACCAACGAGGAAATGTACCTTATACATAAACTGGCCAGGCTTGCTGTAAAGACCAATAATGCAGGCAGTTTCCATTATCTTGGAAGAGGGGAGGGCTACAGGAAAAACTGTGAATATAATGTGCCTTTCGGAGAGATAAAGGATGCCAGCCTGATCTGTTTCATCGGTACCGAGATCAACCGCGACCATGCTGTAGCCGGATTTATGGCTCAGAATGCCCATTTCCTGAAAAAGATCCCCCAGGTTCTGGTGACAGTGAAGGGAAGTAACAGCCTTTCACATAAGGTAAACCATGAACTGAAGATCAAATCCTATTACTATTTCATAAAGGCCGTGAATCATTACATCCTTTCGAAAGGCCTTGAAAATCCACTCTTTCTTCGCGACAGGGTGCAGGGATTTGAAGATTATAAGAAGCATCTGCTCGGGCTTAGCTTTAATGAACTCCTCAGCGAAGCAGGCATTGGTGCTGGAGAGCTGAAGGCCTTTGCCGAATTGTACAATAATGAAATGAATGCAGTGATCCTGTTCTCCGAAAAGGAGATCTCCGGCGTCGCCTCCAGTGAGCTTTTCAACCTGGCAATGATCACAGGAAAACTGGGCAAGACAGCGAGCGGGCTGGTTTCATTCAGGGAAAAGAACAATTCACAGGGGTTGTTCGACATGGGGGTAAGCCCGCATTTCGGTATTGGTGGGCAGGAGCTTTCGGATGAGAAATATATCGCCAGGATAAAAGATAAATGGAAGGCTGCGGAAACAGCCTCTTCCGAAACCGATTGCCTGCATGGCCAAGTCCGCGACGGGAAGATCAGGAATATGTTTATTTTCGGAGAGGATCCTGTTGGTTGCGCAATTGATAAATCCCTGGTAGAGCCTTTGTTTAAGAAGGTTGAATTCCTTGTGGTCCAGGATTATTTTATGACGGAGACCGCTTTGAGAGCCGATCTGATCCTCCCTTCCTCACTGCCTGCGGAAGGAGGAGGTTCATATACGAATTCACAGAAAACGATTCAGCAGTTCCAGGCCGAGATCAAACCGAAGATTGAACTTACCAATTTACAGCAATTGGCAGGATTGCTTGCTGCCTTCGGCCATCATGTAAGCGGAAACCCCATTGATGCTTTCATGGAAGTGGTCACCCTGTTCCCTGAAAAAAACGGTGAGCAAAAGCTGCAATTACATATTACCGAAAAGGATAATCACCAGCGGAAGTACAATTATGGCTGTGATGCCGTCATGAAGAGGTTTGAGGAGGAGTTTGAAACAAAAATATCAGAACATATAACCAACTTATGAAAGAGTTTAAAAATATAAACGAGATCCTTGATTTCGCCATAGGAGAAGAACAGTCAGCCGTAGATTTTTACTTATTGCTGGCAGCACAATCAAAAAGCGATGAAACCCGCAGGTCCTTTCATGATTTCGCCGAGGAGGAAATGCGTCATAAGGCCAATCTTACTAAAATAAAGGAGAACGGAATGCTTCGACTGAGTGATGAAAAAGTAAAGGACCTGAAGATCAGCGAATACCTGGTCGATGTGAAACCTTCTGCCAATATGGACTACCAGGAAGCGCTCACCCTGGCCATGAAAAAAGAGAAGGCTGCATTCCGCATGTATTCGGCCCTTGCCGCACAAGCCGAAGACCCTTCGGTTAAACAGCTTCTCCAGTCGCTGGCTATGGAAGAATCCAGACATAAGCTGAGATTTGAGATCGAATATGACGATATGGTTTTCAAAGAAAACTGATTTCCGTAACTTAGTGCAAATTTCCGCTTAAGATATGACGGTTAAGCAAAACGCTTTAAACCCGAAGAAGTATTACTTCATCGATACATCATTCAACCTGATGATGAAACGCAGGATATACCAGATCCTGCTAATTTCAAGCACATATGATTCGTTCATGCTGGAGGAGGACGGGAGGATCGATGAAACTATTTTCATGGAGTATGTTTCGCTCAACCTCCGTTATCCGCCCCAGTTCATAAAAGTCACATCCGAAAAAGAAGCGTTCGAAGTCCTTGAAGACAAGAATATAGAGCTGGTCATCTCCATGCTTAACATTGAGCAGACCGACACGTTTGACCTGGCCGTGCAGATCAAGAACAAATACCCCAGGATTCCGATCGTGGTATTGACTCCATTTTCGAGGGAAGTCAACCTTAAGCTGGCAGAGAAGAACCTTGCTGCAATAGATTATGTGTTCTCATGGCTTGGAAATGCCGATATCCTCCTGGCAATTATCAAGCTTATAGAGGATAAGATGAACATGCCTTCCGATGTCAAGCAGGGTGTTCAGGCGATCCTACTGGTCGAGGATTCTATCAGGTTTTACTCAAGCTACCTGCCGAACATGTATAAGATCATGCTCAAACAATCCAAGACCTTTATGACCGAAGGTTTGAATGAGCATAATAAAATGTTGCGGATGAGGGGCCGCACAAAGATCCTGCTGGCCACGAATTACGAGGAGGCTGTCAACCTTTGGGAAAGATATAAAAATAACCTCCTGGGGATCATCACTGATATCAGTTTCCCGCGACAGGGCGAAAACGATAAACAAGCCGGTATTAGGTTCGTGGAAAAAGTAAAGGCTGAAGACGAATTCATGCCTATCCTGTTTCAATCTACCGACATTGAATACGAAGACCTTGCTCAGAAGATGGGAGTGGGTTTCCTCAATAAAAACTCCAAAACCCTCAGCATCGAGCTGAGGAATTATATCAATGAGCACTTCTCATTCGGGGATTTCATTTTCATTGACCCCAGGTCGGGACGTGAAATTACAAGGGTTGTCGATCTGAAGGATATGCAGGACAAGATCTTCGAGATACCCGACGATTCTCTCAAATATCATATGGAGAGGAACCATTTCTCAAAATGGCTCAATGCCCGGGCCCTTTTCCCGATTGCCGAAATGTTCAGGGAAGTGTCCTTCTCTGAGTTTGCCGATATGGATGAGGCAAAACGCTACATCTTCGACGGTATCACGGCTTTCAGGATCAACAAAGCCAAAGGCGTCATTGCTGATTTTGACAGGGAGCGCTACGATGAATACCTGCAGTTTGCAAGGATTGGGGAGGGTTCCATAGGGGGGAAGGCTCGCGGACTGGCCTTTCTTGATTCATTGATCAAGAGGAACCGGCTGTCCTATAAATACCCCGATGTTACTATTTCCATTCCACGAACTGTTGTTATAGGGACCGATATTTTCGATGAATTCATGGAAGAGAACAACCTGTATGAGATTGCTCTTAGTGACCGTGCCGATGCAGATATTCTTGCACGTTTTATCAAAGCGCGCCTGCCATACCGCATTCATGAGGACCTTTACGCTTTCGTTTCCTGCATCAATACACCTGTCGCCATCCGCTCTTCCAGCCTTCTTGAAGATTCCCATTACCAGCCTTTCGCGGGGATCTATTCTACATACATGATCCCCAATATAAAATCCAATGAACGGCTCATGATAGAAAAGCTCACCGAGGCGATCAAGATGGTGTATGCCTCGGTGTATTTCAAGGACAGCAAGTCATACATGACAGCTACCCTGAATATGATCGACGAGGAGAAAATGGGGGTGGTACTGCAGGAAGTTATAGGTAACCGTTACAATGAACGGTTCTACCCCGCAATCTCTGGCGTTGCCCGCTCCATTAATTTTTATCCTATTGCACCTGAAAAACCTGAGGATGGTATTGCGAACATCGCCTTCGGATTGGGCAAATACATTGTTGACGGGGGAAACGGTCTGAGATTTTCGCCGAAATATCCGCGGAAAATATTGCAACTTTCAACGCCCGAGCTGGCTTTGAGTGAGACCCAGAAATTCTTTTTTGCACTCGACCTCAAACCTGAGAGTTTTTCCCCCGATACGGATGACACAATAAACCTGCTAAAGCTCAAGATCAAGGATGCCGAAGATGATCCTGTACTCAGGCTGGTTGCTTCCACCTTCGACTATGACAGCCACCAGCTCAAGGAAGGAATCATGCATAGTGGAAAGCGCCTCATCACTTTTTCACGGCAGCTTTCGCATGACACTTTCCCTCTGGCTGAGATACTGAAGGAGGTTCTTGAGATCGGACAAAAGGAAATGAACAAGCCTGTGGAAATTGAGTTTGCAGTGAACCTCGATGCCCCGGCCAATGAACCGAAAGTATTCAGCCTGCTGCAGATCAGGCCGATCGCAGGAAGGGATGAAACCATTCATATCGACGAGACAAGGGTCACTCATGACAACACCCTACTGATTTCCACTACTGCGCTTGGGAACGGGATTATCAACAATATTCACGATTTTGTTTATGTAAAGCCTTCGGCCTGGGATGCCTCGAAAACCCAGGAGATTGCCCTGAGGCTTGAAAAGCGTAACGACTGGTTTCAGGCCGAAAAAAAATATTATATACTTGTGGGCCCCGGCCGGTGGGGATCCAGCGATCCCTGGCTTGGAGTGCCCGTTCGCTGGCCCCAGATCTCAAATTCCAGGGTGATTGTTGAATCGGGCCTTGATAAATACCGTATAGATCCCAGCCAGGGTACTCATTTCTTTCAGAACCTGACCTCTTTCCGCGTAGGGTATTTTACTATCAATCCGTTTATCAACGAAGGATACTATAACCTTGAATATCTCAGCAACCAGCCCGCGTTTTTCGAAGACGAATTTATCAGACATATTCACTTTGAAAGACCCATCCGTATCGAGATCGATGGCAAGAGAAACTATGGTGTGGTTTTCAAGCCTGAATAGTCAACGGCTTTTTATCAGGTTAATCGATGTTTTTTTGTTCGTATCTGATAAATTAAGGATGTAGACTCCGGCAGGCAAACCCGAGAGATTGCATTGAAATGAAGTCTCACCCGGGTTTATAGCTAAATCCCTGCTTTGCACAAGTTTTCCGCTCTGATCTGTGATGTTTATGACTGCGGATTTCATGTTCCCTGAATTCAGAATAATTGTGAAAATGCCGTTGGATGATGGGTTTGGACAGGCGGTGATGGTAACAGGTTCATTTTGCGGTAAAGGGGAGATGCCATTGGAGGGTTCCAGCCTGAACCGACCTTTGCCTGTGAATTCAATAATATTAAGTTTTAAGCTGATGTCGTAGGTCACCGAACTGATGTTCCCCAGCACGGCTCTTAGGGCGATAGAGCTATATACTGAAACCTTTCCGCTGTCTCCGCTGTAGCCTTCAATTATTCCCAACTGTACTTCGCTCCAGGCTGCCAGTATGGGATGACTTGCAGAAAGTACGACCTGGTTGCCGTATTTGATCTGGCCCTCGCCACGAATCAGTACACTGGTAACATGGTTAGAAGCATCCGCACCGATATAATTGATTTGCCCGTTACAGCTGATTGCTTCAGAAAGCCCGCTTTGGGCGGCTGATACGGTTTGATTAGAATTGCCCGACTGGGTTAAAATAAAATCCTTGCACGAATGGTAGTTCAGAACAGAAGCGCTGGCTCCCGATATACCTGGCAATGGGATACAAACTGCCGAATCGGAGGTATATGGGAACATCACTGTTTGGAAGCAAGCATTAGCAGCCGAATCTGGGTGAACAAGCATTTTGCTGTATCGCCTGTAGGATGAAGAACCTGTCGCCAGCGAATCTGTTTCAAAGGAAAACGATGGGGAGTTTACGTCACTTAACACCTGTACCAGCAAGGATACAGTATCGCGTTTGTAAATACCCCTGAAATTGCCAAAGCCGGGTATGAATGCCCCTTCAACCGAAGCAGGGTTGCTCCCGTATAATCCATTCCCATGGAACTGGAATGAGTAATCCCTTTTAGCTGGGGCGGAGCACAGGTCATTCAGAATAAAGTAACGGTTCCTGATAAAGAGGTTGCAGCGGATGATACTGTCGCCCCAGTATGACGTTCTGACTTCGCCATATGTAAGGTTTGGGATATGAAAGTAATCTTCAATAAATGCAGTGTTTGATGCGGTATTGACAAATTCCCCGATGGGAGGCTGGGGACCTCCCCCGTTCACGAGGATGCAGTTATGGTTAGTCGCCTTGTTCACGAAATTGCTTTCGGGAGCGCCGGGATACCCTGGATCAACAGCAAAAAGTCGTCCGTAAGCCATCATTGAAAAGCTTGATGCATCACCCTGGTGGTGCGATTTGGCCCCGGTAAGTGCAATCCCGTGTTTGCCTATAAAATGCATGAAAACGGCATCCTTATCCCAGGATGAACGGAACACCAGGCTGCCGGCTGCCGGCAAGGCCTGGAAAAGACTGTCGGTCCTCACACCCTGTGCAACATTGGTAGCGATATATTGTGTACGCACAAAGGGATCGTCATAAGAAAACCCGGGATTTGGGAGGTTGAATTCAGATTTGCCCGATAAAGCCATGAGATGAGTGCCGAAACCGATAGGGCTGTCGTGTATGGCCGGTTCGCTTCCGTCGGGCATCATAATTTTGTTCATCCAGTCATAGATACGATAATAGCGCTCATCATACCAGGGATTACGAATCATCCGTGCCTGGGTATTAAAAGTTACCGAGATACTGTCATCCGCCAGAAAATTATATAAGGAGCGTATAAACGGGAAAGCGTTCTGGAAGGCATAATTGAAATAGCCCGGCCCTTCGGCATAACCGGCCAGGGTATCAGGCTCCGAAACTCTCGGATAGGCCCCGTTTTCAATCCATAAGGTATTGTCAAGATTCCATAATCCCGCATTGATCCAGTTCTGAGGCTGGTAATTTGGATTGGCATCCTCATGGTCGTTCAGGACAACGGCTGCCAATCCCAGGGCGGAAGCGGTCATGATGCTGTGGTTGTCGAACTGGAAATCGAAAAATTTAAACTGGATATAGTAAATGGTATAGGTCGCCATCGCCCTTGAGTATAGGTTCCCGGTGAAGTGAATAAGTGAATCACGGGATGTCGGTTCTTGCAGACCAACCCCTTTCAGAAGGTCATAAGCTGTGAGGTAAAAGATGAGTTCCTTGGAACGGTGCTGCCACTCCTGGTAAAACACCCAGCCGCTCTGGTAACCGACTTTTGTATTCATGGTGTTCAGCAGGAATTGGGTTTTTGAGACCAATGAGTCTCTCTCGGCTGGCAGCAGGTTCACGATATTCCCGTTTTCCCATTTCCTGTCCATAAGCACAACGAAAGCTGCCTCCCTGGCCATCAAAGCACGGGTGAAACGATCGCCGTCGGTTGAATCCCCGGCAGGGATGGCAAGGTTTGCAGTGTTCCAGATCGAATGGTAAAGATCTGTAATAAGGGGGGCGGATAGCGTACCCCTTATCTCCTCAATTGAGTTGGTGTCAAGAAGGGTCCGCGGATAACTGAGGTCGGCTCCCGGTGGATTCCAGGATCCCTGCGAAAAGGCGCCCGGGGAGTATAGTCCCGGAAAAATAAAAATGAAAATATACAGTATCGTTCTGACCATCACTGTTCCCATCAGAGAATCCTCCCGTATTATCTTATGATCAACAGTCTCGAGGTGAATTGTTGTCCCCGGTAACGGAAAATAATATTGTACAGTCCATCCTTCAGCCCTGAAACATCCAGAGTGAACGGGGCGCCTATACTGGCCTGCCTTATAAGGTTCCCGTCTGTTGAATACACCTTCAGCAAGGCGGTCGTACCCGGCCGTTCTCCGGGGATGCCTATGTTCACCAGTCTCTTTGCAGGATTTGGGTATATACGCAAATCATGTGAAAGAACATCGGGAACACCAAGGCAGCTGAATACAGTATTATATGCAATGATCTGCAATGTATCCGCTGTTTCCTGGCTCATACCGGCAGGGACGAAGCCGCCGACAGGGCTTTTGTTAAATATTTCGGCGTAAAATACGCATGCCGCAAGGTAGCTCCCGTTGAGGCTCGGGTGGCTGTTGTCGCTGATATATAATTCGATGTTAGGGTTTGACTCACGAACAGTTTCCCAGGCCACGCCAACAGGAGCCACAGCCGCAGTAAACATCTGTCCCATTTCATCGTAACTTTCGGTAAGCCTGGCCTGCATGCCTTCATAAGTGCAAACAGGAGGATATACAGGGCAATAATCGGTGTCGCCGTATTTGCGCCCCCATGTCATGTAAAAAAGAGTCGTTGTTGAACTGTTGTTCTCTTTGATGAGACGGTTGAGCGTATCGGCATAAGGATAAGTTGTTACGGCGACCGAATCAGGGTCCAGGGCCGGAAGTTGGCTTTGCTCCTGTAAAACAACTACATCCCAGGCAAGCGAATTAATGGCTGCCCTGGTTGCCTGGTTCTGCGAATGCAGCAGGAAGGTATACCCGCCAGGTGTGCTTTGTTCATGATACAGTGAATCCCCTTTGGATGATGCAATTTGTGCGGTCAGGCCGGGAAGGGCATTCACAAAAGTGTAACTGTTACCTATAAACAGCACTTTTTTAATTGTCTGCGGATGAGATCCCACCCAGGGGAAACACAGAAGCAATAAAAATAAGGTCACGTTCTTCATAATGCAAAGTTAAGAATCACAATGAGCCGTGGCCCGACCAAAGAATTTAATTAGATTTACACAATGATTCTTCACAAACATCATTTGACGGCTACTGCGGCCATTACCCTCATCTTCATGTTCTGCCTGAACCTGTTTTTAAGGGCCCAGGAAACAGTTAGTTTTTCGGGCCGTGTGATCGATGGGAAAACTAACCTGCCGCTTATGTTTGCCCAGATTGCTTTAAGCAATTCCACAACAGGCACGGTGACGAATGAGGATGGTCAATTCTTCCTGCAAATCCCGCCGGGCCATGAGATGGATACGTTATACATCAGCTACCTGGGCTACGAAATGGCCAGACAAGCAGTTTCAGCGCTGGTTAATAGTGAGAACCTCATCCGCCTAAAACCCAAAGAAGTCCTTTTAAAGGAAGTAGAGGTGGTTGCCCTGACGCCCGAAGAGGTTTTAAAGAGGGCATTCATGAGAATACCAGAAAATTACGGAAGGGATTCAGTACTGCTGACTGCATTCTATCGTTCACAGAAATTCGCAGGAAATAAGCTTGCCGAATATGCAGAAGCCGTTATTGAAGATTTAAAAGCCGGCTACTTCCATCAGAATACCATGAAGGAGATCCAGGAAGCATATTCCAGGTCAAATTTTACTCACCTGGTTAAAGGAAGGGTTGTTTCCGATACGGCTCTGGTGAATTCAATGGGAGACGTCGGAAAAGCGGCAGGTTGCCTTGGATGTATTTTCATGAAGGACATGGTCGAATTTTCATACCATACCATACTTGATGAAGAGACATTCAGAACGTATACACTGAAAATGGAGGAATTGGGAAGATCCGAAGGTGGCAGGATCTATCATATATGGTTTGACCAATCTAACAAAAATCAGAGGGGGTATAAAGGTGAACTGTTCATAGACGGAAATTCTTTTGCTGTCATGAAAATTAAGCGCAGCATAAGTTACATGGCATTTTATAAATATGAAAAGGAAAAATATCGTAAAACCTATACGATCAATAACATTCCCGGATGGATTGCCGAAATGCCGCTGATCAATGAAACCCTGAATTATTCGAACAGGGACAACGGATGGTACCTCAGTTCAATTCGCGACGAACAGTGGATAACGTTCACACTGCCATCTACCGGGCAAAAGATAAGACTGGGTTATAAGAATGATCTGGTCATTACGGATGTTACCCGCGAGCCGCAGCATCTTCGCAATTTCAAAGGTGATAAAAAGGCCGGTATAAACCAGCGCTGGGACCAGCTTGTTGGCCAGGCCGACGAAGCATTTTGGGCAAAATTCAATTATTTACCTGTTGAAGAGAAATTGAAACAGGACATTAAAGGGATCGGAAGTTACGAAAAGTGAAATTTTAAAACGAAGCATCTCACATAAGCCGCCTTGGGCGCGAGGAGCGTTTCAAAAGTGATTTTGTATCAGGAATCCCCAGGTATAAGCGACGCAGCGACCGCAGCGGCGCTGTGAGTATGCGAGTGAATTTCACTTTTCGCTACAAATCCAGGTTATTTTGAATCACTATCTCCATCGAATCCAGATCCATGGCCACCAGGTTCCCGAACCCTTCCTTCCCTGAAATATAGGGCCCGTTGTCCAGATCGATGAACTTGTAGACCTTGCTCTTTACCGACAGCACTATCAATTCCATATTGACCGGTACGTGGCCATGGATGATCCTGCGGTTGCCTATTTTATCAGGTCTGATCTCATAGTCGCGAAGCCAGAGCATGGCCCTCTGGTCTTGGAACGGATCTTCATTTTTAAAATTCAGACCGGCATGGACCAGGACGAATTTCTCAAGAGGAACATAATACCTCAAACCGCGCATCCATTCTATATATCCACCAGGGACCCGGCGGATACTGTCAGCATCAAAACTTTCAAGTGTTGATTTTCCGCCAATATCCATCCAAACCTTATGTTTCCTGTCGCCCAGGCGGTGCCACCAGGTGTTTTTGGTTTTCATTTCGGCATCGTAAAGCTCCACCATGAAGTCTTCATGGTTCCCCTTTAGCGCAGTCACATTATACTGGTCATTCTCCAGGTCCCTTATAAAATCGATGACCCCTTTTGAATCGGGTCCACGGTCAACATAATCTCCCAGAAAATACAGTTCGTCATTCCTCGTAGGCCTGATCAGGTCAATAACCAGTGCTTTGAGTGTTTTTGAACAACCATGGATATCGGGGATCACCCAGCGCTTCGGCATCTTACTTTTTCTTTCCCTGGTTGGCAACTTCGTCCATCAGCTTTTGAATAACTTCCGGATCACCCAGGAAGTAATCCTTAAGCAGGCTCATATTATCGTCAAATTCAAATACATATGGAATGCCGGTAGGCAGATTAAGGCCGACGATATCCTCATCCGAGATGTTCTTAAGGTACTTCACGATACCGCGAAGGCTGTTGCCATGAGCTGCCACCAGGATTTCCTTATGAACGATCAGATTGGGTTCCATCTCGTCCTTCCAATAGGGGACTATCCGTTCCACCGTGTTTTTAAGGGCTTCGGTTGCAGGAATATCTTTAGGGTCAAGGTCACGGTAACGGGGATCATGTTTCGGATGACGGGGATCGTCTTCAGGCAGGGGAGGAGGAGCAACGTCGTAACTTCTTCTCCAGATAAGCACCTGCTTGTCACCGTATTTCTCAACCATTTCGGTCTTGTTAAGCCCCTGCAGATTGCCGTAATGTTTTTCATTCAACCTCCATGTTTTGTAAACAGGGATCCATAAACTGTCCATCTGCTCCTGGATCAGCCAGAGTGTGCGTATAGCCCTGGTAAGATAGGATGTATAGGCTACTTTGAAGTTAAACCCTTCTTTTTTAAGAGTCTGTCCTGCTTCTGTTGCTTCCCTGATGCCGCGTTCAGAGAGGTCTACATCGGTCCAGCCGGTAAAACGGTTTTCTTTGTTCCAGATGCTTTCACCGTGGCGGATTAATACGAGCTTGTTCATGGTAGTTAAGAGATTGTGGTTATGCAGCAAAAGTATAAAATAATCTGCATTTTCCATACCTTTGGACCTCCCAAGATACTTATTATGCAGCAATACAAGCGACTGAACAACATTCTTGGCTGGATGGTATTCGTAATAGCCTCCGCCGTTTACATCCTGACTTCCGAACCTACCATGAGTTACTGGGATTGCGGAGAATATATCTCAACCAGCTATAAACTGGAGGTAGGCCATTCACCCGGAGCGCCTTTGTTCCAGATGATCGGCCGGTTCTTTTCATTGTTTGCCGGCGGTGATGTGACTAAAGTCGCCCGTATGGTTAACACCATGAGTGCACTTTCCAGCGGACTTACTATTTTGTTTCTCTTCTGGAGTATCACCATGCTGGCCAAAAAAATAGTTCTGCGCAATGAAGAAATAACCAGGGCAAAGATGCATTTGATTTTTGCTGCCGGATTAATTGGTTCACTTGCATATACCTTCACTGATTCTTTCTGGTTCTCGGCCGTGGAAGGCGAGGTGTACGCCATGTCGTCCTTCTTCACGGCTATCGTGTTCTGGGCCATGCTCAAATGGGAAGAGCATGCCACCGAGTCGCACAACTACCGCTGGCTTATCCTCATTGCTTACCTGATGGGGCTCTCGATAGGCGTTCATATGCTCAACCTGCTCACCATACCGGCCATGGTCATGATATGGTATTTCAAAAAATACAATAACCCTAACTGGAAAGGGATACTGCTTGCCCTGATCGTTTCAGTGCTTATACTGGGAACAGTGATGTCGGTCATCATACCGGGAGTCCTTAAACTTGCCGCATGGTTTGAATTGTTCACAGTGAATTCCCTCAGGATGCCTTTCAATATAGGGACCATCATTTTCTTTGTCATCCTTATCGTGTCAATAATTTTCGGATTGCGTTATTCGTCACTCAAACTTAAGCCCGCTGTGAATGCAGTGGTTCTTGCTTTTTCGTTCATACTTATCGGGTATTCGTCCTTTTTCATGCTGGTCATCCGCAGTAATGCCGATACACCCATCGACGAAAACAACCCCGAGAATGCAATGTACCTGCTTGCCTACCTAAACCGCGAACAATACGGGGACTGGCCTATCCTCAGCGGTCCGTATTATAATGCACCGGTGACCGATCATGTCAATGGAAATCCGGTCTTTACCAAGGATAAAAAGACCCATCGATATGTGATCACCGATAAGAAAGAAAAAGTGGAACCGGTTTATGATTCCAGGTTTACTACGCTCTTCCCGAGGATGTGGTCGAACCGGGAAGGACGGCATGCAAGGGAGTATGTACGCTGGGGAAATGTGCATGGTGTGCCGGTTCAGGTACAGCGAGGCGACCAAACGGAGACCTTGATGAAACCTACTTTCGGAGAGAACCTTACCTTCATGTGGAACTACCAGTTCATCCATATGTATTTCCGCTACTTCATGTGGAATTTCGCCGGCAAGCAAAACGATATTCAGGGGATTGGAAATAAAATAGACGGGAACTGGAAAAGCGGGATCAGGTTTATTGATCAATGGAGACTGGGCAACCAGGATATACCGCCCAGCAGGAAGAATAAAGGGGATAACAGTTTTTATTTTCTGCCTCTGATCCTCGGGCTACTGGGGATTTACCTGACAGTGAAAAAAGATTATAAGTCATTTATTATCATCGGATTACTGTTTCTGATGACAGGGCTTGCCATCGTAATCTACCTGAACCAGTATTCCCCCCAACCAAGGGAAAGGGATTATGCCTTCGCAGGATCTTTCTATGCCTTTGCCTTCTGGATCGGGTTAGGTATTGTTTTCCTGGCTGAAACATTGGGGAAATGGATGAAATCAAATGTAGCCCTGATACTATCTGTGGTTCTGGGATTGATCACTGTTGGGGTGATGGGTCAGCAGGGATGGAACGATCATGACCGTTCAGGCCGCTATACCGCCCTCGCCATGGCCGAGGACTACCTGAATTCCTGTGCCCCAAACGCAATACTGTTTACGAACGGAGATAACGATACATTCCCCTTATGGTACGCCCAGGAAGTTGAAAAGATCCGAACCGATGTGCGGGTTGTAAATTTAAGCCTTCTGAATATGGACTGGTATATAGACCAGATGAAGCGTAAAGCCTATGATTCGGACCCGGTTCCTTTTTCCATGACCCAGGATAAATACCGTCAGGGCAGTCACGACGTGACTTATCTGCTCGAAGACCCTTCGTTTAAAGATCAGTACATCGACATCCGCCAGTTATTTGAAATCATAAATACCGATGACAGCAAGCTCAAGATGAACCCGGGCGGTAATGAAGGTCTGATCGACTTCTTTCCCACCCGCAAATTCATCCTTCCTTCCGATTCGGCGCAGCTTATCAGAAGCGGCGCAGTACCTGCAAAGTATGCCGGAAGAATTGAAAACCTTGCATGGGAGATCAAAAGGGAAGGCATTGAAAAAGCCAACCTGATGATACTTGACCTGCTGGCAACGAATAACTGGAAACGCCCGGTATATTTTGTGGTCACTTCAGGCCAGGAGACTTACCTCGGGCTGGATAAATATTTCCACCAGGAAGGGCTGGCTTACCGGCTGCTTCCTGTGAGGGCAACTGTCACCGAAGGGGAGCTGGGCGATGTCAATACCCCGGTGATGTACGACAACCTGATGAACAAGTTCATATTCGGCGGAATGAATAATCCCCATGTTTATATTGATGAAACCAATATGCATATGGTGATGAACATCCGTTCTGTTTATTCTCGTCTTTCAGCCGCGCTTCTGGCCGAAGGTAAAAAGGATTCGGCCCTTAAAGTGATCGAACGCTGCCTTAAAGAAATGCCCGATAGCGCTGTACCGTTTGATTATTTTGTAGTCTCCCTTGCCGACGGGCTCTATAAGACAGGCCAGGTGAAAAAAGCCAACGCGATCGTTGAAAAACTTATTCAGTCTGCGACGGATAAACTGGCATACTATTTTTCTTTTCCCGATAAAGACCTTAAGGAAATGGAACTCCCCATGCAGGAAAGTTTATTCACTTTGCAGAAAACAGGGGTTTGCACAAAGAATGCCGGACAGGAAGAACTGGCCAAACTGGCCGATCAGAACCTTACGAAATATTATGAGATCTACGTAAACAAAGTATACAAGCCCGAATAGCTCATGTACGCAGTAACTCCCCCCTGGTTCTACAGGCTGCTCAGCCCGAAATACTTGCTTTGCAAGGTACCCTGCAGGAACAAAGTGGCTTATCTCACTTTTGATGATGGCCCTGTTCCTGAAGCTACACCTGAGGTCCTGGATATTTTGGCGAGATTTCACATCAAAGCAAGTTTTTTTTGCGTAGGTGATAATGTAAGAAAATATAAGGATATTTTTGATCGTATTACTGCGGATGGGCATGCAGTCGGGAACCATACCTTCAACCATCTGAGTGGATGGAAAATGTCGCCCGGAGCTTATTACAACAATGTGATGAAGTGCCGGGAATTCTTCGAAAGCAAACTCTTCAGGCCGCCTCACGGAAGGTTCACACCCGGGCAGTACCTTGTGCTGAAAAATGATTTCCGTTTCGTGCTCTGGTCTATCCTCACTATGGACTACCACCATGCTGTCAGCCCTGAACAATGCCTTCGCAATGCCACCGATAATCTGAGCCCTGGCGCAATCATAGTCTTTCACGATTCCATTAAGGCAAGGGAAAAGATGCTTTATGCCCTGCCGAGGTTCATTGATCATGCCCTTAAAAAGGGCTACGGATTTGAGATGCTAAATGAAAAGCTGTGATGATGTACAAATTACAAATTTCAATGTACAATTGAACTAATTTGTACATTGTACATTTTACATTGTACATTTTACATTGTACATTTCTCCTACATCTCCCCCATATCGGCAAAACTGTAATAATTGTCATCTCCAACGATAATATGATCCAGCACATCGATATCCAGCAGCAGTCCCGCATCCCTTATCTTCCTTGTAAGCTTCTTATCCGCTTCACTGGGTTCCAGGTTGCCCGAAGGATGGTTATGCCCGAGGATAATTGAAGAAGCATGGAATTCCAGAACGATATTAAAGATTTTTTTAGGATCAACCACAGTTCCTGATATTCCTCCTTCGCTGATCTGTATCTTTCTAAGCAGTTTGTTCCCCCGGTTCAGCAACAGCATCCAGAACTGTTCGTATAAATGATCTCCCATAAGGCTGCTGAAAATCTCATATGCCTGGCGGCTTTGGGTGATCTTGTCGAGACTCACAGCCCCGGCTTCGTTTCTCCTGCGGCCGAGTTCAAGCGCAGCCATAATGGTGAGGGCTTTGGCCTTGCCTATGCCTTTCTCTTTCGTAAGGTCGCTTAGACATAATTTGGATAATTCAATGAGGTTGTTTCCCGCTCTCTTCAACAAATTCTTCGAAAGATCCACGGCCGATTCATGCCGGGTGCCGGTACTGATGAGAATAGCCAGCAATTCCGTGTCGCTAAGAGCATGGCGGCCCTTCATTTCAAGTTTTTCCCTGGGTCTGTCGTCTTCGGCCCATTGATTGATCGGGATATGGTTAATGTAATTATCCATCCTTTTGTTTCTTCTTAATCCGCCCATCCGCCGAAAGTGATATCTTTATTCAATTATTTTTATGTTTGCAGATGAAATTCCCTTGCAATGAAATTTGATATCATATTTCTCGAACGCGTCGATTCCACAAATGCCTATGCAAAAAAGCTCCTCAATGGATCTTCGGCAGGAGAGGGAACAGTTATATGGGCCGGGGATCAGTATGCAGGGCGAGGACTGGGTGAAAACACCTGGCATTCACCGCCCGGACTGAACCTGACCTTCAGCCTCATCCTTGAACCCCTGTTTCTTCAGCCCGATAATTTGTTCTGTCTAAACAAAGCGGTTGCCCTGGCTGTTTTACATACAATACATCATGAAATTGCTGGCGGGATCCAGGTTTCAATCAAGTGGCCCAACGATATTTATGCCGGCGACCGAAAAATCGCCGGGATACTAATAGAACATACAATTCTTGGAACCGCAATCAAGCATACGGTGATCGGGGTCGGTATCAACCTGAACCAGGTAGAATTTCCGGCCGGGATCCCAAATCCCGTTTCATTACTTCAGCTTACCGGGAAACAGTATGAACAACGGAGCATTCTTGAGCAATCCATCTCAAACCTGGCAGGAGAATATTACCGTCTCAGCAGTACTAAATGTGACGAAATTGTTTCCGAATACGACGCAAGCCTTTACGGATCGGGGAAGGACCTGGTTTTTACAGCATCAGGTTCCTCTTTCACAGGTCGCATCCAGTCAGTCGATGAAAATGGAAGGTTATGTGTTTTGACTTCGGATGGCGTTCTGCAAAAGTTCAGCCATGGGGAAGTTGTCATGAAGTGACAGGTAACCGGTGACTGGTGAAAAGTTATCAGTCACTGTTCACTGTTCACCAGTTTCTGATCACTCTACCTGTTATATCGTTTCCCGAACATCACGCTAACATATACAGTAAGGAAAAGATTTTGTTTGGGATTAAGGGCCATGATGGCTATTGCGACGGGGCTGTAATCAAGTGTTGCCCCGACTTCCAGTGAAGAGATCATTTTATTCTGGCTTCCGAATTCGAAATCCAGTCCGGTTTTCGTGTAAAGCCCGGGAAAAAAATTAAGCTCCAGGATACCTGCAAGGAAAGAACCGCGTCCATAAATATAATCGGGGTTGATCTCGGGGGAATATTTCTGTTCCCTTAATTCATAATTGGAACCGGTCGTCTGGTATGCCACAAAAACATAGGCAGGTTTGGTGATCCCGACACTTAATCCGCCGTATAAAATTCCACTTACCTGCACTCCTCCCCAATAGGGTTTGCGGTTGAAGATGTAGTTCAGGCCAACGCCTCCTCTTAAAAAGGATACGTAATTAAGTTTTCCGAAAAAATAAGGCCTGGAATTGGAATAGTAGGGATTGACGACCTTCACTTCCTTGGCCGATTTGTAGGTCGACCATTCGATCTCCCACATGAATTGTTTAAGGGCTGTAAGGTTATAACCTTTCCGGAATTTGAGCCCCCATCCGTTGGAATGCAGCATGGCCCCCAGGCTCCACTGACGTTCAAACAGCACGTTGTCGGGCACCGAATCACTGTAATTGTGAAATGTTTCCTGGGCCTGGAGAAGGCAAGGCATCAAGATCATGAAAGATAACAGGCAGGCGACCTTTTTCATTTCCATCAGAAAGACAAAGCAAATTTATGAAAAATAAAAAGGCTGCCCTTAATAGGAAAGGAGCAGCCTTAAAATTCCTTATAAAAGCTTATCAGCGACGTTCCATTTGGTATCTTTGCTTTTCACCGTAAGCAGCGCATCCCCTGTTGGAGGTGCATGAAGAAACAATACCTAAAAGGATTACTGAAAGTAATAAAACAGCTATTTTTTTCATTTTATAAACCCGGATTTATAAAGTTTTGCAAAGATACGCAATATTAAATAATAAACTCCAGTTTGACTACATTATTGTTTAAAGTTATTAACGATCTCAAGTTCATAACATTAAGACTATGTCTGAACAGCTAAACCCTTCTGTTGAAGAGAGTTGGAAGATCGTCTTGCAGGATGAATTCGTGAAGCCATATATGGCTGAGCTGAAGGCATTTCTCGTGGATGCGAAAAAAAAATACCGGGTCTTTCCACCGGGATCATTAATTTTCAATGCGTTTAATCAGACGCCATTTAATGATGTAAAAGTGGTGATCCTTGGGCAGGATCCCTATCATGGTTATGGTGAAGCTCACGGATTATGTTTTTCGGTACTTGAAGGGATAACAAAACCCCCATCGCTGGTCAATATTTTCAAAGAGATTGAAAATGACCTCGGGATCAAACAGCCAAAGAATGGCAACCTCACTGCCTGGGCCCGGCAAGGAGTGTTGTTGCTGAATGCTACACTTACAGTCAGGGAAAACCTGGCAGGATCTCATCAGAACAAAGGCTGGGAATCTTTTACCGACGAAGCTATCAGGCAACTTTCGGCCCGGCGCGAAGGTCTTATCTTTGTGCTTTGGGGGAAATTCGCTGGAGCTAAGACCGGGTTGATCGATGCTTCAAAGCATTTTATCCTGTCGGCCCCGCATCCGTCGCCATTCTCGGCCAATAGAGGTTTTTTCGGCTGCAGGCATTTTTCCCGCATCAATGAGTTGCTCAGGCAAATGGGTAAACAGGAGATCGACTGGAGGTTGGAATGAATACAATCGCTATGCTCATAAGTAAAAAAACAGCCATTATTGTTTTTATAACCTTTGTGGCAACAGGTGTTATAATTTTCACCTCATGCCATAAATCGGGGGTAACTGAAGATGGGGCAGTCAATCCCACCACCCTGATCATCAGGTTTGAAAACAAGGTAGATACGCTCCCGCTTATACTGGATTCAATGATGTATAAGAATTCATCAAACGACTTTTATGAGGTGACCGACCTGCAGTATTTCATCTCGGATATCACACTCCATAAAAACGACGGATCAGCATTTACATCGACCAATAACAATGGGATTCATTATATTGATTCAAGGCTGCCTTCAAGTTTACTATGGATCATTAACAGCTCAGTTCCTTCCGGATCCTTTGATTCAATCTCTTTCACTTTTGGAATTAATGCGGAAAAGAATTATTCCTACCGGTACCTGAATCCGCCCGAACGGGATATGAACTGGCCGGAGATTTTGGGAGGAGGATATCACTATATGAAAATGAACCTGATGTGGAAGAAAGCCGGTATGAACCGGTCGTACCCGTTCAATTTCCATCTCGGGATCGGGCAGATCTATAAAGGGAATGTCGTCAATACCGATTCAATCCTGCGTTATGTGCAGAATTTCTTTTACGTGAAGTTACCATCATCCGGGTTTTCAATCGGCCAGGGACAGGTAATATATATTGTCATCACGATGAATCTGAATAACTGGTTCAGCGGTGATAATGACTTTGATTTTGCGAATTACCCCAATATGATGATGCAAAACCAAACAGCTATGAATAATGCCTGCATGAATGGAAGGAATGCGTTTACAGTCAGGTTTACCAGCGGGGGGGAATGAGGAACGGGATGCTGGATAGCTGGATAGCTGGATAGCTGGATAGCGGGATAGCTGGATAGCTGGATAACTGGATAGCTGGATAACTGGATAACTGGATAGCGGGATAGCTGGATAGCTGGATAGCTGGATAACTGGATAACTGGATAGCGGGATGAAAATTGAACATAAAGCTTTATATAAAAAATCGGGTCCTGGGTCCTGGATTCTGCATCCTGCATCCTGCATCCTGTATCTTGCATCCCTGCTCATCATCTCAGCCTCATGCACTAAGAGTTCACAGGATACCGCAACGGCTAAGGCAACGCCTTACGTCATCAGGATACCGAAATATTTTCCTACAGAATTGAATATCCCGGCCGATAACCCGATGACAGTTGAAGGGGTTGAACTTGGGCGGGCGCTGTTTCATGACGGCAGGATATCGGGCCGCACTGATCCCGATTCCATGATGTGTTGTTCGACCTGCCATATTCAGTCACATTCATTTGTCTGCGGACTGGATAATCCCCGCTTCCCCGGCGGGCGTCCGCATGGACTTACAGGGATCCCAACTCCTCATTTCATGCTACCCATGATCAACCTGGTTTGGGTAAATAACGGGTATCTGTGGAATGGGGCCCTGGCGCCGGCTAATCCCCTTGAGGCAAAACGCGGGCTTGAAGATATGTGCTGGATGGCGATTGTGGCTCCCCACGAAATGATTGGTGACACAAACCGTTCCAAAGCTCTCATCCAGAGTATCAGCGGATACCCTGAGATGTTTGAGAAGGCCTTTGGCAGCAAGACTGTCACTGTTAAGAATATGGGCAGGGCGATTGCCCAGTTTGTAAGGACCCTGATCTCGGCAAATTCAAAGTTCGACCGCTTCCTCGAAGGGAAAGTCCAGCTCAATGAAAAGGAACGCAGGGGCTATGTCCTGTTCATGACCGAAACCGGGGGGGATTGTTTCCACTGCCACGGAGGGGAAGGTAACCCGCTGTTTACTACCAACCTGTTTTACAACAACGGGATGGACAGTGTATTTACCGATTTGAATGACCGGTACGGTTTTACGGGCAACACTATGGATATTGGTGTGTACGTGGCACCAACCTTGAGAAATGTGGTATTTACGGCTCCCTATATGCATGACGGCAGGTTTAAAACCCTGGAGGAGGTGATTGATTTCTATAGCTCGGGCGTGGTCTGGTCGCCAAGTATAAGTCCGCTGATGCACCATGTTATGACTCATGGGGTACAACTGACCCCTTCCCAGAAATCGGATCTGAAAGATTTCATACTAACGCTTACCGACAGCAGTTTTGTAACAAATACTACCTTTGCCAGGCCGGCCAGACTGCCCGGAGAGAAACAGGAATAAACCATGATCGTTAAAGCGAATTCCAAAATAAACCTCGGACTGAATGTCGTGCGAAAGCGGGTCGATGAATATCACGACATAGAAACGGTATTCTATCCTCTTGGGCTTTGTGATATAATTGATGTTAATGTGTCTGCGGATGGCGTGTTCCGGTATGCATCATCAGGGTTAAAGATCCCCGGAGATACAGCCTCAAACCTTTGCGTCAAAGCCTTTGAACTTCTGAAAGAACATTTTCAGATACCCGGTGCCGATATTCAGCTTCAGAAGAACATCCCAATGGGGTCAGGCCTTGGAGGTGGCTCTTCCGACGGGGCATTTGTCCTCAAAGCCCTAAATGATCTGTTCAGACTCGGACTTGGAGCTGTCCAACTTAAAGCCTTTGCATCACGGCTGGGCAGCGATTGCACTTTTTTTATTGAGAATTCACCTGCATTTGCAAAAGGAAGGGGAGAACTGCTTGAGAAAATTCACCTTGACCTGTCAGAATATTATATCTTGCTCGTGAACCCTCAGGTCCATATGAGCACTGCGGAAGCCTATGCGATGATGCAGCCGGCGAGGCCTGCAGCATCCCTTAAAGAGATCATTAAACTGCCCGTGAGCCAATGGAAAGACAATATGTTCAATGATTTTGAAGGACCTGTCTTCCAGAGGTTCCCATTAATAAGCAAGATTAAAGACCTCCTGTACGAAAAAGGAGCAGTATATGCCTCCATGAGCGGCAGTGGTTCAGCGGTATACGGTTTGTTTACCGAAATTCCTGCGGTCGAAGGATTGTTCCCGGGATGCTTTGTCTGGATTTCGGGGAGGTAGCCGGCAGTCAGCTGTTGGCAGCTGGCATTTGACTTCCGGGTGCCGGCTTCCGGCTTATTTCGGCGCAATCCTGAGCAATACAAATGCGATAACACCGAAGATCACATTCGGAATCCATACAGCCACAAAGGGTTGAAGGTTCCCGAAAGTTGCAAAAACGGTCGAGATCTGCATAAACAGGATATAGAGAAAAGTAAGGGCCAGTCCAAAACCGAGATGCAAACCGATTCCGCCCCTGACTTTTCTTGAAGACACAGCAACCGCGATCAGCGTAAGGATCAGGGTTGCAAAGGGGTCGGAAATCCTGCTGTATCCTTTGACTTTATATTTCATCACGTCGGGGTCGCCGCGGAGTTCCTTCTTTTTAATATGTTCCTTGAGTACAAAATAATTCATGATCTTGACCTCTTCAATGTCCTCAGTGAAATCGGCCGGCTGCAAAGGCAGCATGGTATCCAGCTTAATGCCTTTACGAATGCTTTCTTTAAGACCATTAAGCCTTCTTTCGTAAAAACTTGAAATGATCCAATGTTGCTTTACGCTGTCCCAATCGAGACGTTCGGCTTTCAGCTTATAAATTAACTCCTTTTTTTCGAACTTTTCAATTGTGAATTTCCACCCGCTTTTTGTCTTGATATTGAAGTTCTCAAGGTAAATGAATGTCCCGGGGCTTATCTGCCTGTGGATATTCATATCGTTGAACTCTTTGGGGTCTTTAATATATTTCTTTTCAAAAGCGAACATTCCCTGGTTGGTATAAGGGATAATGAAATTGGCGAGCATAAATGAGAGAAATGCTAGGATCAGTGCCGAGGTAATATACGGAAGCAGCAGCCTCCGAAAGCTAACACCGCTTGCCAGGATCGCAATGATCTCTGAATTCGAAGCCATCTTTGAAGTAAAAAAGATAACGGCGATGAAGGTGAGAAGATAGCTGAATAAGTTGATGAAATAGGGGATGAAGTTGAAATAGTAATCGACAATAATTGCAGTAAGCGGAGGTTTGGTACGCAGGAAATCGTCGATCCTCTCAGAAATATCAAAGATCACCACGATAAAGATAAGGAGGATCAACGTGAAGAAGAATGTCCCCAGGAACTTACGGATGATATACAAGTCAATCGTTCGCATCAGTATATTTCCATCATTTGATAATTCATGTTCCTGGCCGGGGGCACCCAGCCGTTGGAAACGGAGACCCAAAAGTAATAATTCCCAGGTTGTGAAGGTGTCATGAAACGTATACTGGTATCCCTGGTAGCTCCCGCGATGACCATATTGGTAATATCGGTCGAAGGAACCATCTGGGCTAAAAACTTGTCCTTATAGTGGATATGGTAAACCAGCCAGCCCGGCATCCACTTATTCTCGTTGAACCTCACCGTGTCATGGTAAGGATTGAGTATAGTAATCGGCAAAGTGACCGATGAGTTTACAGGAAAACGAAGGTTTTGCAATTTAAATTTAAGGCCCAGCTTATAATGGGACCTGAAATTTCCCCAAAAACCGTAATAGGTTGTGATGCCGTTGCTGCCTGTAAATTCTTTCCGGTCGGGCAGCCAGCGCCATGGCAGAAAATCGATGACCATGATATCCTTCCCCTGCAGGCTTTTCTCAATGTCGCTCCAGTAATAATACTGGGTTCTGTGTCCCGAATAATCCTCCATGGTATACGCCGGTTTCCCGGTATAAAAAATGTACTTGGAGGTTCTTTGATAGGAGTTCAGGAACAATACAGGCCTGTCGCCGGCTTTTGCCGCAACTTCCTCAGACCATTCCTTCCACCCGTATAACTCACTGAGGTTCACAAGGCTGCGTGGAAATTTTAAATAATCATACACCAGGTAGACCCTGAGTCCGGCAGCAAATAGAAGGCTGATCAAGGCCAGAGGCATTATCCATTTTCTTAGTTTAATTTTTTCGGCGGATTTGCTGTAGGCCATGATCAGAAGCGGCGCGAAAGCCGGAACGGTCCAGTTTGGCTCGACTTTTCCCCTGAAGGTATATGCCATGAAAAATAGGATAAATCCAATGGCGGTGAATTTTAAACTTTTATCAAAAATGTTTTTTGGTCTGAACACGATCATCGCCCAGAAAAACACGAAAGCCATGAACGGGCCATAGATAAGGAATTGGCCGACGAAATACTCGCTGAAATATTTAAGCAGGTTGAACTGTTCAAAACTCCGTTCAAAAAGATGATAATATACTGTAGGATGATCGTTTTGGAAGGACCATATAATATGCGGAACCATGCAAAGGATCCCGCTTGCCACGGCAATATAAAACGATCTGCTTTTCAGGATCCTGAAATTCGACATGATCGTGAACAATATGACCAGGATGCCATTGTACTTGCTGTATATCATAGCAGCCATGATCATTCCCCAGAGCACGGCCATAAGGATACTGTCCTTTTCAAGCAGATTTTTATAGACCAGGAAAAACAAAATAGTGAAAAACAACAGGGCTACATCGGGAGCTGCCATAAATCCTCCAACCTGCGCGATCACTGTAGTAAAGCCCAGCGCCGCAAACAAAACAGGGTCTTTTACCCCGGATAGCCTGGCTACCAGGTAAAACGACAGGGTGTTGATGATCACAAAAAAGAATCTTACCCCGAATTCATTATGGAACAAGATATATCCAGCCCTGATCAGGATGCCAACCATAGGTGGATGCTCATAATACCCCCACGCAGGATGCTGTCCGTACATCCAGAACAGGGCCTCATCGTCGAACAAGCCGGTAAGCGCAGCCTGGATGAAATTGATGACCATCCAGCCGAGAAGCAGGCCCAGCAATATGCGTTTGTTGTATTTAACTTCGTTTATCATAGTTCATGCTCTGAATCTGACATCTGACATCTGATATCTGACATCCGACATCTGACATCTGACATCTGACATCTGACATCTGACATCTGATTTATAGCCTGCACATCAGTTTCACAACCATTTCCTGTTTCCATTTCGCAAAATCTCCGTCAAGAATGTGTTTACGGGCCTCCTTCATCAGCCAGATATAAAAGCCGAGATTATGCATGGTGGCAATCATGGCCGACAGCATCTCCCCTGAAATGAAAAGATGCCTTAGAAATGCCTTTGAATACTGTATATCGGAATATACATCACCTGCGGCTTCAACAGGAGAGAAATCGTCTTTCCACTTTTCATTCTTGATATTGATGATCCCGTCCCTTGTAAACAGCATTCCGTTGCGGCCATTCCTGGTGGGTATCACGCAATCGAACATATCAATGCCCAGGGCGATGCATTCCAGGATGTTGGCCGGTGTTCCTACACCCATAAGATACCGTGGTTTTTCCTGCGGCAGGATATTGCATACCCGGCCTGTAATAGAATACATTATTTCAGCCGGCTCACCAACGCTCAACCCACCGATGGCATAACCTGCTGCATCCTTTGATGCGATATATTCTGCGGATTGAATCCTCAGGTCCTCAAACGTACTTCCCTGTATAATGGGGAAAAGAGCCTGGGAATAAGCATAAGGGCATTCGGTGTTATTAAAATGCTCCAGACATCGGTCGAGCCACTTATGTGTCCGGTTCAGTGATTTTTTTGCATATTCATATTCGCAGGGGAAAGGGGTGCATTCATCAAAAGCCATAATGATATCTGCTCCAAGCGAACGCTGGATATCAACGGCCGATTCGGGGGTGAAATGATGACGGGATCCGTCTATATGTGACTGGAAAACGACTCCATCGTTGGTGATCTTCCTGATATCGGTGAGTGAATAGATCTGGAACCCGCCGCTGTCGGTCAGTATTGGCCTGTCCCAGCCATTGAACTTATGCAAGCCGCCGGCTTCTTCGATAATCCTGGTCCCCGGGCGAAGGTAAAGATGGTAAGTGTTGCTGAGCATGATCTCAGCCCTTATTTCCTCCCTGAGGTCCTTTATATGTAAGGCTTTCACCGCCCCGGCCGTGCCAACCGGCATAAAAAAAGGGGTGTGAACCAAACCATGATCAGTGATCAGAGACCCGGCCCTGGCTGAACTTCCGGGATCACGATGTTCAAGACTGAAATTCATCAGTAATATTAACCAAGCTGCCTATTTATCGACAAAGGTAGGTTTTTATAACGGATTCTGAATATCTTTGCCGGTACCCAAACTAAAAACATGTTAAATGCTTGACAGGCTTGTAAATACTGATACTCTGCCATTGACGCTTCTGATCATACTCGCCTCCTTTTTCATTATCCAGATGATGTATTACCTGATCATCTTTCTCAGACTCGCCAGGTATAAGGGACCGGCCCCATCTTTGTCAGAAAACGGAGTCTCTGTAGTTATTTGCGCCCATAATGAATATCACAATCTGAAAGTAAACCTTCCGCTTATTCTTGCACAGGACTATCCCGAATTCGAAGTCTTGGTTGTGAACCATGCCTCCGATGATGAGACCTCCTACTTCCTCTCTGATATGCAAAGGGAATATCCGAAACTCGCAAAAATAGAAATCCAGGAAGACCTTAATTTTTTCACTGGGAAGAAATTCCCTTTGGCTATCGGGATCAAATCGGCAAAATATGAAAAGATACTGCTCACCGATGCCGATTGCAAACCCTCATCACCAAACTGGATCGCTTCAATGCAGTCGGCATACAGCCAGGGGATCAAAGTCGTTCTTGGATATAGTCCATACTCCAGCAGAAAAGGCTTGCTGAACCGGCTCATCCGTTTCGATACAGCCCATGTCGCTATCCAATATCTCTCCTATGCGCTGGCAGGACTGCCCTATATGGGTGTTGGAAGGAATCTTTCATACCTGAAATCCTTGTTTTATGATAACAAGGGATTTATACCCCATTACAGGGTCACGTCGGGTGATGATGACCTGTTTATAAACAGGGTGGCTAAAAAATCGAATACCACCATAGTAGTGAACCCCGACAGTTATACGATCTCTGAGCCAAAGATGACATTCGGGCAGTGGGTAACCCAGAAACGACGCCATCTGACCACTTCGGTTCATTACCGGTTTATAACCAAGTTCCTGCTCGGGACTTATTCCTATAGCCTGTTTTGTTTTTATATCATGCTTGTCCTGATGCTCGCTCTGAATTACTCCATTTTTGTCGTCCTGGGACTTTTTGTTCTGAGAATGGGAGCGCAATACCTGATCTTCTCATCCTGTTTCAGAAAGCTGAACGAAAAAGACATCATCCTATTCATTCCATTACTGGAAATTGTACTTTTGTTGCTGAATGCCGGTATTGGCATCTCGAACCTGTTCAGCCGACCCAATAAATGGAAATAGCAAACCATCTTACCGATAAAGGGCAGCGGGATTTTCGCCTGGTTCAGCTTGCGCGGCAGGAGGGAGATCAGAAAGCATATGCTGAACTGCTAAATAATTACAGGGATTCACTATATTTTATGATGCTCAAGATGACTGGTAACCCGGTTGATGCAGAGGACCTTACTATCGAGGCATTTGGCAAGGCATTCAGGAACCTGGCTCAATACACTCCCGATTATGCTTTCAGCACCTGGCTGTTTAAGATTGGCGCCAATAACTGCATTGATTTTCTGAGGAAAAGCAGGAGGATACAGTTTACCGATTTTGAGTGGGGAGATGAGGAAGATTCTGCTAACCTTTCCTCAAATATCCCTGCCTCCACACCCGATCCGGAAGAGAATATCATAGCCAAGCAAAAGATAAAGCTGATGCACGAAGTGGTGGAAAAGCTGAAACCGCATTACCGCCAGCTGATCGAGATGCGTTATTTCAAAGAATGGTCTTATGAAGAGATCGCTTCCTCGCTTGACCTTCCTCTGGGTACCGTAAAGGCCCAGTTGTTCAGAGCCCGCGAACTTCTTTACGAGATCCTGAAAGATTCGCAAGATAAGATATGAACGTGATGAAGAACATTTTACCATAACTATGGACTTCAAACAGCAAATACTTCAAGGGATCCCGGCTGAATTACCGGAACCCTTGCCTTATGATCCAAGTGTTAACCATGCCCCTGTAAGGAAAGACATATTAAACGCGGAGGAGAAGAAACTGGCCGTCAGGAATGCATTGCGATATTTCCCGGCTCATTTTCACAAGATACTTGCCAGGGAATTTGCCGATGAGTTGCAGAAATATGGCCGCATCTATATGTACCGCTTCCGGCCGGCATATGCCATGCATGCCCGCAATATAAGCGAATATCCCTGTACCTGCCAGCAAGCTGCAGCAGTGATGCTGATGATCCAGAACAACCTTGACCCTGCTGTTGCTCAACATCCCCACGAACTCATCACTTATGGCGGAAATGGTTCGGTTTTTCAGAACTGGGCGCAGTACCTGCTTACCATGAAATACCTGGCTTCCATGACATCCGGACAAACCCTGGCCATATACTCAGGTCATCCTATGGGACTTTTCCCTTCCCATAAAGATGCCCCAAGGGTAGTTGTTACCAATGGTATGATGGTTCCAAATTATAGCAAACCCGATGACTGGGAGAGGTTTAATGCTTTGGGAGTAACGCAATACGGACAAATGACTGCCGGTTCATATATGTACATCGGCCCCCAGGGGATAGTACACGGTACAACAATCACTGTCCTGAATGCAGCCCGCCGGCAGGCTTCCGGAGATATCAGGGGAAAGATCTTTGTTACATCAGGACTTGGAGGGATGAGCGGTGCCCAGGCCAAAGCTTCGGTTATTGCCGGGGCTATCGGCGTTGTGGCTGAGATCAATCCCCGGGCCGTTCAAAAACGCCATTCCCAGGGATGGGTCGACGAAGTGTATACCGACCTGGATCAGCTGATCCAAAGAATGCTGGAAGCAAGGCAGCGTAAAGAAGCTGTCTCCATGGCATACCAGGGTAATATCGTTGACCTCTGGGAGAAGCTGGTTGAGAAAAAGGTCCGTATTGAAATGGGTTCCGACCAAACTTCCCTGCATAACCCCTGGGCAGGTGGCTATTACCCGGCAGGACTTACTATGGAAGAATCCAATGTGCTTATGGTCAAAGATCCTCCCATGTTCAGGGAAGAAGTTCAGAAATCCCTCCGCCGACAGGTTGCAGCGATAAACAGTATGACAGTGAACGGGATGTATTTCTGGGATTATGGCAACGCCTTCCTTCTGGAAGCCGGCAGGGCAGGGGCCGACGTGATGAAAGCCGACGGCACATTCATTTACCCTTCATATGTCCAGGATATCATGGGCCCCTTGTTTTTCGATTACGGGTTCGGACCTTTCCGATGGGTTTGCACTTCAGGAAACCCGGCCGACCTTGAGATCACCGACAGAATTGCCGGTGATGTCATGGAAAAGATCGAAGGCACTTCTCCAGAAGAAATTCGATTGCAGATGAAGGATAATATTCACTGGATCCGTGAAGCCGGGAAAAACAGGATGGTCGTGGGTTCCCAGGCCAGGATATTGTATGCCGATTGCGAAGGGCGAACTAAAATAGCAGCTGCATTCAATGAAGCCATCAGGCTTGGAAAAATATCAGCACCTGTTGTTCTTGGAAGAGACCATCATGATGTTTCGGGTACCGACTCCCCGTACCGTGAAACTTCCAATATCTATGACGGTTCTGCGTTTACTGCGGATATGGCGGTACAGAATGTGATAGGCGACAGTTTCAGGGGAGCAACCTGGGTTTCGCTGCATAATGGCGGAGGAGTGGGCTGGGGAGAGGTCATCAACGGGGGGTTTGGCATGTTGCTTGATGGTTCCGACGATGCTGACCGCCGTCTGCGCTCCATGCTTTACTGGGACGTGAATAACGGAATCTCGAGAAGGGCGTGGGCCCGCAATGATGAAGCCGTTTTTGCCATTAAACGGGCGATGGATGAAAATCCCGAATTACAGGTTACTCTGCCCAACAAAGTCCAGGATTCATTGCTCATCAACCTGTTCTGAAACAAAGGATTGTTGCCGCCGCATCCGATCATTTTTTCTTTCGCATCAGCCTGGCGATCTCTGCAATTTCCTTTGGGATTCCCTTTGACAGCACTTCGTGGCCATCGGCAGTCACAAGAATATCATCTTCAATACGGACTCCGAAACCCCTTCCTGCAGCAGGCTGAACAGTGTCGTTGACCGGGATATAAATACCGGGTTCCACTGTAATGATCATACCCTGGCGAAGGGTGTCACCGGCTGCCACGTCATGAACGATGAGCCCTACAGGATGCGTTACCCCGTGAAGCATATACTTGAGGTACCCGGCTTTCCGTGTCAGCTGTGTAGTCATTTTATCCAGGTCGCTCAGGGTTATTCCTGGCCTTATCCTATCGATCACAGATTTCTGAATATTGAGAACAGCCTGGTAAATAACCGTCTGTTCCGGAGTGAACTTGCCGGAAACAGGAATTGTCCGGGTGATATCTGCGCAGAATTCCCCGTACCTGGCTCCAACATCCATCACTACCAGGTCTCCTTTGCTCATACGGCAAACATTTTTATCGTAATGAGGGATCAGGCTGTTCGTCCCCGAACCAATGATTGAAGCAAACGCCATGCTTTGGGATCCCTGGCGCTTTGCTTCATACTCAATGATGGCCTGGAGTTCATATTCAAACATACCGGGTTTGCATTGTTTCATCGCAGCGATGATCCCATTGCCGGTCATGGAAATAGCTTTTGTAGTAAGTTCAATCTCCCGCTCTGTTTTGATCTGCCTCAGGGCTGTGAATAATTTATTCGCGGGTTTAAGCTTTACTCCGGGATGAGCCAGCTCGAAAGTTTTTTTAGTCTCGCGCTCAGAGATGACGGTTTTATCGTTAAGCCAGTCGTTGGATAGTTTGGGTAAAGGAAAATAATACAGTGTTTTGATCCCCCTGGCAATTTCGGCCAATAAAGGCTCAAAGAGTTTTTCGTTGAGAAGCGTATCGGTGGCCGACAGTATAAGCGGCTCTGGGATCTGTTCGGTGTAGGTGAAGATCAAAACATGCTTAATTCCTGATCCAAAGCTATAACCTTTCGGGGTGAAGATCACCTTGTATCCTGATTCATCAATACCCGTAAGATTGAAGAAATCCGGGCTTTGGCGGTAAGGGTCTATATCGACATCATAATCAGCATCGGCCGCTTTCATAACGAGAGCTGAAGTGGAATCCATCAGGCTCAGCAAACGGGTTCGGCGGGCAAGGATATCGGCCTTACTGCTGCCCGGTCTTTCACAATCCTGACCATAAACAAACAATGTCATCAGCCAGAAAACAAGAAAAAAACCTCCGAAACGCATTTATTCTTTGAGACTTTGGGTAGTGGTCATTTTTTGTGTCATCGGGATCGTCATCTGGGTTTGCCCCGTGATTGCCATGGTCAGATCCATGGTATTCATGTCAAGTTCATCGATCATCAGCCCCAGAGCCGGATCAAACCAAACAGTGCCCGACATATCCCCGCTGCCTTCCATCGCCAGGTCCATGCCCATTTGCTTCATTTTACCTGTAATTTCCATCGAGCCTTTATATTCTATCTTAACACAGTCGTGAGTCCCTTTTTTCTCCTTTCCCGTCAAAACATACTCAATATTTTTTTTATACACGATCTGGCCTTCTCCCATGTCGTTGGTATCGGTGGAAACCCTGGACCATTTTTCACCTATCCCTACTTCATGATCGGGAAGTTTTGTGAAATTCACAGTAGCAAGGGTCCCCATGGAAATTGAAGATTTTCCTGCTTTTGCAGTGTCTTTGGAGGGTTCTTTGGTAAGCTTTCCGAGGTTTGTCAGCTTGGCCCACACAGGTTTGTTTGCTTTATCCTTCATGTCCATGGTTGTGTCCCTTCCCATTCCTTTCATATGAAAGTTCACTTCGTCATAGGAATAGACCAGACTCATCGTACCATCTGCCGAAACGCTTTCAATGTCATATTTTAGCATTGAATGTGCGCTGGTATTCATTTTCATCTCCTGTCCGCCCATCTCCTGGGTGGTCTCAATGTTATTATCCTGGGAATACCTGTATGTTTTTCCTTTCTCCATTTTGTAACTGAGATTGAATTTCTCCTGGGCTCTTACCTGAACATTAACCATCACAAGAACAACGGTGACGATCATCATAATTACTTTGGTTTTCATTTTTTTCAGATTTATGGGATAAAATGTTTTCTGATTAATTTCATTGACCAACGGGAGCATCGCCTTCGACCGGGTTGATGCTATATCGTATATTTTCATTGGAAATTTTTCCGGCAGTATAAAATACCAGCCTGGATACCCTTGCAGCTTTATTGCAGTCCGATTTGTCGGGATTATCGCTCACCTGGTGGTAATCCTTATGCAGCCCGGTAAAGTAAAATATAAAGGGGACATTGTGTTTGTAGAAGTAATAGTGGTCGCTGCCGCCCAGAAAATCGCTGTTTTTAACTACCAGTTTGAATTTGGTCTTTTTGTTTTCATTTTTAATGATTTCAGTGATGTCGGGACTTTGCTTTGCCCCTTCCAGGTAAAGTGAATCGGGGGAATTCCTGCTTATCATATCAAGGTTCAGCATTGCTACGGTTGAAGCCAGTGGATGAAGCGGATGAGTTGTGTAATACCGGGATCCGAATAACCCCTTTTCTTCACCGGCAAACAGGATGAACATCATACTGCGTTTCGGTTTTTTCTTAAGTTGGCTGAAAGCATAAGCGACAGACATTACGCCTGAAGTTCCTGAAGCATTGTCGTCGGCGCCATTGAAAATATAATCTTCATCTGCTTTATGCTCTTTTTTATATCCAACATGGTCATAATGGGCACCGATTATAACAAGCTGTTTATTTAACACCGGGTCGCTCCCTTCGATAAATCCTACCACATTCTTCGCATTGAGCACTGTTGTGCGGATGTTCGCATGCATGCTTACCTTGATACCTGGTAATTCGAAGGAAACACAGGAAAGATCTTTTTCAATTCTGGCTTGAAGATTTTTAAGGGAATCTATGCTGCCGAAAAGCATCCTTACCATTTCCTCACCGATATGCATAGCCGGGATCAGATCCTCGTTATCCATGCACAAATGCAGGGGAACGGCATCTTTTGGGATCACTTTGGACAGGGAAGGCCATGGGTAACCGCGGGCTTTGACCGAACTATACTGCAAAGGCCCGTTAACAATGAGCATTCCGGTTGCTCCATGCGTTATCGCATTTTTCATTTTGTCTTTAAGGGAGATGTATTTTGAATCTTCCTTGCCATTAAATACTGAATTGGAATCATCTTTCTGGGGTTCATTCCTGAAAATGACCACTATCCTGCCTTTAGCATCAATCCCTTTATAATCATCATAATTGAACTCTGGTGCTGTAATTCCATAACCGGCAAAGACTACGGGAGCTGTCACTGAAGCTGCTGAAGAGAAATCATAGGGAACATAATCTGATTTTATTGTCAGTTCAAAACTTGCCCCGTTTTTCACGACAGCCAGTTCATTGCTGTCGCCAAGCTGATCAACGCATATGGGGACTTCCTGGAAGTAACTTCCATTCCAGGGTTTAATGCCCCAGTCCCTGAAGTTCCCGGCAATATATGAGGCTGCCGAGTCAAGCTGCGGACTGGGTGTATTTCTCCCTTTCATGGAATCTGAAGCAAGGTATTTAATCTGTTTACAGAGAAAATCGGCAGTGATGAGTTTATTCCCGTTACTTCGGTTGTACTGGGTGCCGGAACATCCGCAGATGAAACAGGAAAGTATAACAGCGCAAATAAACAAACCGGGGAGGGAGATTTTCTTCATCGGGAAAATGTTTTGAAACAATAATCGGAGATAATTCAAAAGTTTGAAGTTACAAACGTACTGCAAATAAGTAAATTGGACAAATTTCTTACGAAAATCAACTGCATAGTTGATTTTACCCTGAAATTATCCTAACTTTACTGCCATAAAAAAAACGTATCATGAAACGCTTTTCCCTATTCGTGCTTACCTGTATGATCATACTATGTTATTCATGCAAACACGAAATCAAAGTGAAATATCCGGTAGCCAGGAAAGTAGATTCTGCTGATAATTATTTTGGGACAAGAGTCCCTGATCCTTATCGCTGGCTTGAAAACGATACTTCAACTGAAACAGCTGAATGGGTTAAAGCCGAAAACGTAGTAACCTCAGGATACCTGGCACAGATACCTTTCAGGGAAAAGATCCGCGAGAAGCTTACCAAAATGTGGAATTATCCCCGGTATGGAGTACCGTTCAGGCAGGGTCCGTATTATTTCTATTTTAAGAACGATGGCCTGCAAAATCAGTCGGTTATGTATTACAAAACCGGTATTGACGGAGAACCCCGGGTATTGTTAGACCCCAACAAACTCTCAGCTGATGGTACAATTGCTTTGGCAGGTACTTCGGTTTCCCATGACGGCAAATACATTGCGTACAGTCTTGCCGGCAGCGGATCGGATTGGAATGAAATACAGGTTTTAGAAATTGCCAGCGGGAAGAAGTTGATGGATACGCTTAAATGGGTGAAATTCTCGGGAATGTCGTGGCAGGGCAACGGATTTTATTATAGTCGTTATGATGAACCCAGGAAGGGGATGGAACTGTCGAAAAAGAATGAAAACCATAAAGTGTTTTATCACAAAGTCGGAACTTCTCAGAAGGATGACAGGCTTATATATCAGAACCCTAAATATCCCCTGAGAAATTACGGGGCTTCGACCACCGAAGATGAGAAATTCCTGATCCTGTACGAATCCGAATCAACCAGTGGAACAGCAATGTATTACAGGGATCTGACTAAAAAAGAAGCTCCCTTTAAACTCCTGGCCGAAGGATTTGAATATGAATATGGAGTCGTGGATAATATTGAAAATAAGCTCCTTGTAGTTACGAATTATAAATCGCCCAAGAAAAAGCTGATCCTGATGGATCCGGAAAAACCTTCGCCTGATAACTGGAAAACGATTATCCCTGAGCGGGAGGATGTTCTGGAGTCGGTTGACCTTTGCGGTCAGGTGTTGTTGTCGACATACATGCAGAATGCAGTTTCCAAAGCTTATATCTATAACATGGAAGGAAAATTCCTTCATGAGATGAGCTTGCCGGGCCTTGGCACTCTTGCCGGATTTAACAGTAAAAAGGGAGATAGTATCGCTTTCTTTGGTTATACATCATTTACATTTCCTCTGACGGTATATAAATTTAATGTCACAAAGAATACTTCCGAGGTGTATACGCGGCCTGAAACAGGGATCAACCCCGATGATTTTGAAGTAAAGCAGGTGTCGTTCCTCAGTAAGGACAAGACCCCTGTGCGAATGTTCATCGTTCATAGGAAGGATATAGTATTGAATGGGAAAAACCCGACCCTGCTATATGGTTACGGTGGGTTCAATGTAAGTTTGACCCCAAGTTTCAGTATAAGCCGCCTGTTATTCATGCAAAGCGGGGGCGTTTATGCTGTGCCCAATATCCGCGGGGGAGGAGAATACGGTGAGGAGTGGCATAAGGCTGGTATAAAAGAAAAGAAGCAAAACGTATTTGATGACTTCATTGCTGCTGCAGAATATCTTTTTAAGGAAAAATATACAAGTCCGGAGAAACTGGCTATCATGGGCGGTTCTAACGGAGGACTGCTGATTGGTGCAGTAATGACACAAAGACCTGATCTTATGAAAGTAGCAATACCGCAGGTCGGAGTGATGGATATGCTGAGATACCACAGGTTTACCATCGGATGGGCGTGGGCCAGCGATTACGGAACCAGCGAGACAAAAGAGGGTTTCAGCTATCTGTTTAAATATTCCCCACTCCAAAATATTAAAGATGGGGTTAATTACCCGGCAACACTTGCATTTACTGCAGACCACGACGACCGGGTCGTTCCCGCCCATACATTCAAGTTTATGGCTACATTGCAGGAAAAAAACAGAGGTCAGAACCCAATCCTCGTGAGGATTGACTCAAAAGCCGGGCACGGTGCCGGAAAGCCTTTGTCAAAGTCTATTGATGAAGCAACAGACCTCTGGTCCTTTGTTTTCTACCAGCTTGAAATGAAGCCCTGATCATCGGAATTTTTTTTCTGATTTTTTTTTTCTTCACGCAACTGTTCCTGATTTAGTCCTGTCATTCCTATGACAACAGGCGACCTGGCCTAAGCCTGTGTAAAAAAAATCTTTAAAAACATATCACTTTTTCATTTTCCCCGGATTAAGAGGGGTAGCTCATAAGTTATGATACTACTGTATACAAACGAAAAGCTGGTTAGGGGCTTTATGGAAGGCAGGGAACCCTGCGTTAAATATATCTACCGGGAATATTTCCCAATGGTAAGATCAATTGTAAGTGCCAGGAACGGGAACCTCGAAGATGCTGAGGATATTTTCCATGACGGCTTGATCATTGTACATAATCGGCTGAAAAACAATAAGTTTACACTGAACAGTACTTTGAAGACTTACCTGTACTCGGTTTGCAAGAACCTTTGGAAAAGACGGCTTGAAAGGAAATACAGGCTGCTGTATGCCGCAGATACATACATCAGTGAAACAGACATCTGTGACACCGAAGAAAGCCAGGAAGAAGAAAGTTCAGAAAAGTTTCGATTGTATAAAAAGAACTTCGCCCAGATGCCGGAATTCTGCAGGGAACTTCTAACCCATTATATTTTAAAAACACCACTGGAAGAGATTGCTAGAATAATGAACTATAAGGACGCTGAATATGTCAAGGCGCGTAAATATTATTGTAAAAACCTGCTCCGGAAAAAAATTCTCAATGACCCGGAGTGCAAGCAATTTATGAACTATGAATGATTTTTTATCTTACAGCCACTGGATAGGAAAATTTACCGATAAGGAACTGACTGCCGAGGAGGAAAACAGTCTTATTTTTCAGGCTTCGTATAACCCGTTGCTCCGGAACGAACTCAGGCTTGATAATGATCTGAACGAGTTGTTTTCCGATCCTGAAGTGTTCCTGTTATCGGAAACTATCCGGAAAACCATAATACATGAAAGAAACAAAGTTAGGACACCGGTATACCTGAAGATCGCAGCTTCAGTAATTATTCTGATAACCCTGGCCGGTCTTGCAGGGTTCGTCATTAATTATTCAAATCACGGGTACAGGCATGCCTTACTTGCTCACGAGGCAATTCTTAAATCGAAGGACTTTTTCGGTTTAATCCCGGGCAGCGATAATCGTGTAGGGGCTTTAACACCAGTGCAACGAAGGGCTATTATTCAATACGGTCAAAAACCTGACTCCTATACACCAAGGCCGGAATTCGAATTTCTGGTTGGAACTGTGACAAGGGATGTTTCAGTATTCGTAATCTCGCCAATGCCACGCGTTAAAAGCAGGGTCGACAGTACCATTTATTTCAGCTGGAGATGGCTGGCCGGACCCATGCCATTGAACCTTGAAATTACTGATAATCTAGGACATGTCGTTTTGAATTATATGCAGCTCACAGACCTTGGTTACGCGCTTAATACCAAACACTGGGCCAGGGGTTTGTATTATTATAAAATTACTACCGGAGATGAAATTATTACTATTGGAAGTATTTCAATATATTAAATCCTATGGACCCCAGAATCGCTGTTTATATAATGTTTTTTCTCCTGGTGATACCCCGGTTTTTCACAATTGCCATGGCCCAGGTTCAGGAAATAGAAGGTTTATTGTCGGAGATAGGTTCACCCCATAGAAATATCAACCTGGGCTTTTCACCTTTACACCTCGCTGGTAGTGATTTGGCAATAAATGAGAAGTGCCGGAAACCCGATATACCCGATTCCTCATTCAAAGACCCTTTCTTTACATCAAACGGCATCCCTGTTTATAACCCTTCCATGCTCATTATGATCCAGGGCCTGCTTTCAAGGCAGGAAGTAATCCTGGAGTATTTCCCTTCTGACACGATGATTTTTACAATTGCAATAACCAGAGAGTTCACAAGTATCTTCACATTGAAAATAAACTCTGCGTTCTGGAAGGACATAACAGTATTTAAAAGAAAAATACGGCTGGCCGATACCAGAAACTGTAAAAATCAATCAGAAGCGCTCAGTGAGATATTGCTTGGAACGGTTTCATCTTCGCTGAAGGGCAAGACAAAAGCAATCATCATCCCTCATACGGCCCTGTATGGATTCCCTTTCGAGGCACTTGTTTACCCTGTATCCCGGATGGGACAAACCGTAAACAATTCAAAATATCTCATCGAGGGGAAAGAAATAGTGTATAATAATTCTATTGCCCAATGGCTGAGTTCAAGGATCCGTGGTAAAATATGTAATATGAGTACGGCTGAAAACAATCTTGTTTTTGCAGGTTTTTCTTCCGATTTTGAATTTCATGAATGTATTCAGGAGCTCCGGGAAACTGATCATGAGATCAGCACCATAGGACGTATGTTCAGTGAAAAGGGTAAGACTCCTGTTGTTTTATTTAACGAGAATTCAAATGAATACAATTTCAAAGCCATTGCCGGTTTCTGCCAGATCATCCATATTGCCACTCATACCATAATCAATGAGGACTTCCCGGAAATGAACGGTCTGTTGTTCCATGAATACGGATCAGATCAGATCACCGATCAGGATGATGGATTGCTTGCAATACATGAAATATGCGAATTGCAGATTCCGGCCGACCTGATTGTGTTGAATGCGTGCGCATCGGCAAATATCAGAAGTCCCATAGGCCTTGACTGGTATTCCTGTGCAGATTGTTTTATGAAAGCGGGGGCGAGAAATGTTTTATGCACTCTTTGGAATGTGTCAGATCGTCTGGCTGACCGCTTTATGGTGGATTTTTACCGTTACTATCTTGCAGGAATGTCATACAGTAAGGCATTGCAGCAGGTAAAAATAGAAATGATCTCCGAGCCTTCCACTTCATTGCCTGTGAACTGGGCAGCCTATGTTTTAATGGGGCAGTGAAAAGGTTTAATGGCAGGCAATGGTTTCTATCTCAATGAGAGATCCCATCGGGAGTCCGGCAACCGCATATGCAGCACGTGCCGGTGGGTTTTCAGGGAAGAAGGATCCGTAAATTGAATTAACAATGGCGTAATTAGCCATATTGCTCAGAAGGCAGGTTGTTTTAACCACATCTTTGTATTCGAATCCTGCTGCCTCAAGGATAGCCCCGATGTTCTTCATAACCTGCCGGGTCTGATCTTCTATACCTTCTCCAACCAGTTTGCCTGTATTGGGATCAATAGCAATCTGCCCTGAAATAAATAACATTCCATTTGCTTCTACAGCCTGGCTGTATGTTGCAATAGCTTTAGGTGCATCAGGGGTTGAGATGATTCGTTTCATAAGGTTTTTTTAAGTTACTTGTCATTTTGTTTTCGCAGCTTCGCTTCTCGCTACTTAGTTCGTATAATCCCTGTAATCTTTCTTTTTATTAAGTTTCATATCCTGTAACATGGAAGCTTTGATGTTGATCGAAAAGTTCCAGTTTTGCTGCCCCCCCTTCGGAACCCACCCAAACCTCATTTCCCAGCAATGAAGATCCCTATAAACATCGATTGAAGTGTAGGATAACTGACCATGGGTGAAATCCCAGCCTGTTGTTAACGAGATCTTCCATTTGGGGGTTATATTGAGCTGACCGCTTAATCCAAGTGTTTGGGTGACCTGGTCAGTATTATGCTTGACTGTTGAATTATACTGATTGATATAACTAAAGTTGTAAGAAACACTGAATTGCCAGGGAATGTCGAAATCCACATAATAGTCATAGTCAGGCATAGTTTCCATTTTTTCCTGGGTGCTCATAGTCGCAGGGGTCACCCCGGTGGCAGGTGCTCCTGCCGCTGCGGGTTTCTTTTTCTTTAGTTTATCTGAAGAAAGACTGTAATTAAATCCAACGGTAACGCTTGAATTATCAAATTTTAGCAGTTTGTTATAAGCTTTCAGGGTCGTTTCATTTATTCGCCTGTTCAGTGAATCATGAGCATACATGTCCCACTGTGCATTATACTGGACTGTAAGCCCTTTCACAATAGTACTCCTTGCACCAAGCTGCAGCGGTGACCAGTTCAGGGAATCTTTTGCCAGGTCGTAGGAGATGCGTATTGTTAAATCATCGATCAGTGGAATTTTCTTTGTTCCAGTGACCGTGTCTTTTCTGTTCCGTACTTTCATCTCAAGGTTATTGCTAATACCAAAACTCACAACACCCGCCTTATACTGGTTCGGGGAACCATATATACCCTGTTCGAAAATAGAGTACTTCTGAGGATTTTTCGTGTTTGTGTCATTTTCGATATACCGGTAATATCCCAGTTTGGCCCCTGAAAAATCGGGAGAGTATGAAAACCCGATAGTCGGCGTAACCATATGTCGGATAGCTATCAGAGCTCCCTTTTTAAACTGGTACATCCCATATATTCTTGTGTTGATCGATGATGAAAAGTTTGCATCAAAGGCATTAGCAAATCCGCTGACCTGCTCTGTTTTGTAGCCAGGTTTTATCGTATCCCCAGGGGCAACAACAATCGTATCCTTCTGGTAGTACTTCCTGATGGTCTTAAAATACATCCGGTCGACCATATTGATGGAGTTCGTCCATGTAAAAAACTTCAGTACACGTATTGAGGCGCTTATCGGGATAGTGTGCCTTATGCCGTTCTGGAGGCTGTCGATCCAGTTCCCCTTGAATAACAGAGTATCTTTGGTATTATACCTGTTTTCAATATCCAGATTATATTTCATGCTGATATTTTCATACCATTTGATGTTGCCGACCGGGTTTTTACGTCGAAGCGGATAAAACTGGTTCACTGATAAGGCAATCTGCGGCAGAGTAAGGTTAATCGTTTTCGAAAGAGTGTTCTGGTTATGGTTCAGGTTCAGGTTCAAAAAAACCTTGCCTCCGAAATTCGTGGAATAGTTAACGCTTGATGTAAATGTATTGGAAAGATAGTTCTGTGGGCTTGCACTAAGGTTATACTGGTTGTATGTATTACTGACGATATTTACATTGGCTGTGAAAGTGGATTTTGGGCGGGCTTTCGGATCCTGGCTATGGGACCAGTGAAATTCAAAATCTTTCTTTATCTGAAAATTCGGATCATTTTCCGATCCGATCCGGTTATAGGCATAACCAAACCTGACGTTACCGTTATATTTGTAACGTTTTGAATAACGGGCGGATGGCCTGATTGCCCAGCTCCCGTGAGTGTATATATCTCCTACAACAGTAAGGTCCATGTACTGACTTATTGCAAAATAATAACCCAGGTTCTGAAAATAAAAACCACGTGTATCCGATTCTCCGTACGTGGGCAGAATCAATCCTGAATGCCTGCCCGATTTGCTTGGGAAATAACCGAAAGGGACAAGAATGGGTGTTGACACCCCGGCTATTTCCATAAATGCGGGGCCTGTGATTACCCTCTTGCCTGGAATGACCTTGGCTTTCCCAAACCGAAAAGCATAGTGGGGATCTTCAGGGCGGTCGCAGGTAGTGTAAGCCCCGCTTTTGACATAGGTCACGTCATTTTCCATCTTTTTAACCACGGTTCCATGCAGGTATCCTTCATCCTGCTTTGTAAATACGGTTTTTATATATCCCCGTTTTGAATTGTAATTATACCTCATCTGTTTAGACTTGAAGGATAATGCTCCCTGCGAAAATTCAGGAATACCCTGATCTTTCCCGGTTGAATCGGGCACCCCTTCGGCAAAGACCTCGTTTTTAGGGAAATCGATTTCCAGGTAAGCCGATTTAATGCCGATGTCTTCATACTTGACATCTGCATCCTTGAACATGTATACTTTTTGCTTGTCAATCTCAAATCGCAGCGAATCGGTTGCTTTGAAATCCACTTTTGATTTTAATGCTACGGTGGGTTTTTTCTTCTTTGAAAGGCTGTCGGGTTTGAGTGTATCCTGCTTTTGCATGGCAGAATCCCTTTCTGCAATTAAACCTGTTTTCAATGAATCCAGGGCCGGACTTATTGCCTGTTGTCTCCGCAGAGTATCGCCGGAAAAAGCACTGTCGGCCGACAGTTCCCTGATATAATCCCTGATCAGCAGGGTATCAGCCGGTTTTTTTTTCAGAGTATCCTGGTCGTATGGAGAAAATGCATGCAGATTAAACCCCGCAAAAATGAAAAGGAGTAAGAAGGTAGTCTTTGTTAATAATTTGGTTAACAACTTCTCTTCCGGATTCTGAGGTTTATAATATATCTTTGTTTTGAAAACAGACTGGATTAATGACTTGAAAATCCTTGTTTTTCGAAGTTCAAAACTAATCAAAATAGTTAGATTTATTGAACTTTTTATGAATCTTTAACAATAAAACAAAGGCTTTCAGGCGTTTACTTAATTCGTGCTGAGTTCTGCCCCAACATGAAAAAAATAAAAATCCTTTTACCTGCCTGCTTGCTTTTTACCTGTCTCTTTAGTTTAAACCTTTCTGTTCAGGTTGCGGCTCAGAAAAAAGTTGCCATCAACAGGGTGGTTATTGACGCCGGTCATGGCGGCCAGGATCCGGGGACCATTGGCCGTCGTGCCAAGGAAAAAAATGTCGCGCTTGCTATTGCCCTGAAACTGGGGTATATGATCCAGAAGAATTTTAAGGATGTTAAAGTGATCTTTACACGCGACCGAGATGTTTTCGTAGAACTTAATCGCAGGGCCCAGTTTGCAAATGATTTGAAAGCCGATCTGTTTATTTCCATCCACTGTAATGCAAATACCAACCATTCACTGAAGGGAGCCGAAACATATGTCATGGGGCTTCACAAGACCCAGGCAAATCTTGAAATAGCTAAAACTGAAAATGCATCCATTCTGATGGAGTCGGATTATGCCAACCATTATAACGGATTTAACCCGAATTCTGATGAATCCTACATTACCTTTTCAATGTTCCAGGATGCCTATCTTGAACAAAGTATGGAATTCGCTGCTGAAGTCCAGAAACAGTTTGAAGAACATACAGGAATGAATGACCGCGGTGTAAGGCAGGCCGGTTTCCTTGTGCTTTATAAAACCACTATGCCCAGCGTACTCGTCGAAACCGGGTACCTGAGCAATCCGCAGGAAGAAACATTTATGGTTACCGATAAAGGACAGGAATATATCTCATCAGCCATTTTCAGGGCTTTCAAAACATTTAAACAAAATGTCGAACACCCTGAACAGTTGGTCAACCAGCAATATCCTAAATCATACCTGCCTAAGCCCGAAACAGCTCAAATCAGGAAACCTGCCCCGGATTCATCTCCTCAAAAGCAATATGGCAAACCTGTAAAAAACGGGAACACACAACCTCCTGTAAAGGATCCCGTTGCAAAATCTTCATTCCCGGGTGGGGTTTCAATCAGGGTCCAAATCGCATCCATGTCGAAGGAGGTTGAAACTTCTGCTCCGGTATTTGCAGGCCTTTCAGGGGTGAGGATATACAAGCATAACGGAATGTACAAATATACCGTCGGAGATGAAACGAGCATGGAAGCAGCTGAACAGTTGCTGGCCCAGGTTAAGGCCAAAGGATTTAAAGATGCTTTTATTGTTTTCTTCAAAAACGATATGCGGATAACAAAAGAGGAAGCTTTGCCGGCTAACCGGTAAAATAATTTCTTCGTATTTTAGTTTTATCTTTGTAAGAAATTATGACTATAAAATATCAACGGGAGATCAAGATCGGTGCAGTCTTTATCATTGCGACACTGGTATTGATATGGGGGCTGATGTACCTTAAAGGACTGGAGTTGCTGACTTCCAGCAGGACATTCTATGCCGTCTATGAAAATGTTGATGGTCTTGTGGTTTCCAATCCGGTTACATTAAACGGACTTCAGATTGGCCAGGTCAATGTCCTTCAATTTGATCCCCGAAATAACGGCAAGATAATTTGCGAATTATATATTAAAGGGGATTTCCCTTTCCCAAAAAATTCTATTGCAAGGATCCGGAGTTCGAGCCTGCTTGGCTCAAAGGAAGTAGCGATAATTCTTGGGAATGCAAATTCTCCTGCAAAAAGCGGCGATACTCTGCAGACCGAAATCGAAGCATCCCTGGGTTCAGAAGTGAATAAACAGCTGCTGCCGCTTAAGCGAAAAGCCGAAAATCTTATCAGTTCAATAGATTCGGTTGTAACGATTGTACAATTGGTGCTGAACAGGAATACCAGGGAAAACCTGGTTCAGGCTATTGATCATGTCAAGGACGCATTGTCTAATATCGCACATGCAACTTTTGACCTGGATACGCTGATAACGTCCCAGAGAAAGAACCTTGCAGGGATAATCATTAATGTTGAGTCTATAAGTAAAAACCTGAAACAAAACAACGAAAAGATCACCAATATCATCAATAATCTTTCGAATGTAAGCGATTCCCTTGCAAAGGCTCGTATCCCCTCGACCATTATGCAGGTAAACCTTGCAGTTAAAAGCCTCAATACCACTCTTGAAAAAATAAATAATGGGGATGGTTCATTGGGAATGCTGGTCAACGACCAGAAGCTTTATATTGACCTTGAAAATGCTGCAAGAAACCTGAACCTGCTCATCGAGGACCTGAAAGCCAATCCCAAGAAATACCTGAAGATTTCGGTATTCTGATATCAGATGTCAGATGTCACCACTTAAAAATATCCTCCCTCTTTCTCGGCCGCCTGTCTTCAACCCATCTGAAATTCTTTAGAATCAGGTCATACGGACTGACATCTTTCTGAGGGAAAATTGTGCCGGTTGTAATCCCGATATAGGTAATGCTCTTAATCTGGTTATTGGTGATAAAGATCAGCATGTCACTTGAAATCGCCTTTTGGATGCCAATGAGTGTTTTATCTTCCTCCCTCGCCCAATAGACGGTTTCGGCGTTCCCAAGGACTTTGATTTTATATAACTCATTCTTCTTAAAATACCCCGCCATGTCCCTGCCTTTGATCTGGTTATACTTATTCGTATCATCCTGTGAGATCAGGAAAGCCGAGTTGTATAATGCCATGGTGTCGATCACCCCGTTCTTCATGACCAGCCTGATAGAGTCGGCAGTAAGCTGGTTTTTGACCGACCAGATCACCGGATCATGGTACATTACCATGGAAGAATCTTTGCTGTGCCATGCCAGTGAGTCGCACATTCCCTGAAGGTCGGGTCTGAAGAATTTCACTTTATAATATGCATATACACTGCGGATGTTCTGGTTGGTGTCAAAATAGGCTTTCACCGAATCCCCATGCATAAACAGCGATGTTTTTTTATCGATCATGATGCCCACAGCACTATCTGTCATAAAAGCATAACCCGTTTTCCTGTGCATCTCGCCATAATTCCCGGTAAGCATCATATTCTGGACAGAATCGAATAAAACAGCATGGCGGATTGCCTGTCCGAACCCGATCTTCCGCTCGTAATACAGGCTGTCACCGGTAAGATACTGGGCCTCATGAAAAATCCTGGCACGTTCCTTGAAGCTGGCAATATCTTTATGTGTATTGTACCACCCGTTCTCAGTATAAATTGAATCTATTTTGTCTTTGCTTACGATATGGGAGGGACCGAAAAAATATGCTACCGAAGTGACTGTATTATACATCAAAGTATCTGACCTCATGGTATAATCGGGATTCAGCAGTAAAACCTTCTCTTTGAAAAAGAATTCCTTTTTATCAGTATAATAATAACCATGTTTGCTGATCAGTATATTCTTGTCGTTCACAATCTTACCCCAGTAATCATACCTGGCTATCTGGGTTCTGCGGTCATAGATCAGGGTGTCGGTAGTAAGGGTGGTCTGGTTATCGATAAGTTTTACATTGCTCCAGACCCTGGCCTCCTTGGTATTCCCATCGTACTTCAGCGAATCCCCAAAGAGGTTCAGTGTATCGCTGAGGTGTATGTGAACATTTCCATATGAAAAAACGGTGTTTGCAGCTTCATTCAGGTAGGCGCTGTCACAATACATAAGGGCTGAGTCATGGCGCAGGATTACATTCCCTATAATGCGCTGGGCATCAGGCCTTATCTCTTTATTGTAATCCCAGCGGTCACCCTTCTCAAGAAGAATTTTAGTGGTGTCCTGGGAGTGCAAAACACCTGGCGCAAATAAAATAGAGCAAGCTAAAAGGAGCCGAAGGACTGTTAAGGGATTATACATTGACCTGACTTTCTGCAAAGATATTTCATTTCTTCTGAAGATAGCTATTCAGGTCCTCCACATATTTCTCAAAAGCTGTAACACCTTCAGGGGTTATCCGGCAGGTAGTCCTGGGCATTTTCCCTTTGAACGATTTCTCGACACTGATATACCCGGCATCGCGAAGTTTATCAATTTGTACACTCAGGTTGCCTGCCGTAGAATTTGTCTTCTCCCTGATAAAGACAAAATCGGCCTCAACGGCACTGATCAGAATGGACATAACCCCCAGCCGGAGCTGGGAATGAAGCAGGGGGTCAAGATCCTTAAACATCTTTCCGCTCCTTCCTGTTCAGCATATGACCCGGGATCACAAATCCGGCGACAGCCGAAACACATAATACCAACTGCTGAAAATACACAACCCCTGTTTTATGTATGCTGAAAAGCAGGAGAAACGATCCGATAAAGCAGACAATCCCTCCAATCACAAGAGGTTTGAATCCATATGCTTTGCCTGAAACAAAGAGCGCAAAACCATAAAGGCAAAGCATGATAGGAGTCAGAAGGAGCCATTGAAACCAGTAGACGAAATTATCCCCTTTCGCATCACTGACAAAATATGAAAGAATAACCGTATCAAGCAGCATTCCAACAACAACGACCAGGATGGAAATTGTAAAACCAATCCATACCCATCTCATGAGTTTCTCAATATAAGTCATCACCAGCCTTTCATGCTCACGTTTTTTAAGAAGCCAGAAATGAACGGGCATGCCCAGAAACATAAGGAACCATAGAAGGTAAGCATGATAAGCGGTTTCTTTCGGCAGAATCATAGACAGGACAACGGTCCCAAAACTGATCCCCGCAACCAGGTACCCCCATAAAAGGAAAATCTTTCCTGTACCCTTTTGAAGGTTGTTTTTCGCTGTACTGATCATTTGCCCTATCAGTTCAAGGCTTTCTTTTTCATTTAATAAATTTTCCATATATTTTTTTTAAGGTTCACCGCCTGTTTTTTAAGCTGTGATGAACCCTCGCGGCAGGAGTCCGCAGCTTATGATTAAATTTCGTTGCAAATATAAACCAGTTTATAATATAAACCTAATATTTTAACATTTATTATTATTTTTAACCCGGATTTTCATCTTTTTCATCTCAATCGGGCCCAGAAAAGCCTGTCAGACAGTTCATAAACCATTCCATTCCTTTAAGTTTTTCACAATAATTAACACTGCGGCTTCTAGTCCGGCAGAAATATCTAATTTTGCGGCTTCTTTGGAATCTATCCCTGCCAACACATGAAACAACAATTTAACCCTAAGCGCAACTATGAAGAAACCCGTAAAGCAGTCGGGTATGTCGGGCGCAAAGATGCAACCCAGGCCGATTATGACCGTATTGGATTCATGTCGGGACTGGAAGTCCACCAGCAACTGAACACCAAGCAAAAACTATTTTGCCGCTGTCCGGCTGGTATTTTTCAAAAACCCGATGAATACAATGCTGAACTCATCCGCCATATGAGACCAACGCTCAGTGAACTTGGAGAATATGACGGTACTGCCCTGATGGAATTCAAGACAAGGAAAGAGATCATTTACAGGATATCCAATAAAACTGCCTGTACTTATGACGTTGATGACACTCCTCCGTTCCCTTTAAACCGGGAAGCCCTGAATATCGCAATCGGGATCTCGGTGCTTTCAAAACTAAAGATCGTAGGTGAGGTGCATATCACTAGAAAACAATACCTTGACGGAAGTATACCAACTGGTTTTCAGAGGACTGCGATCATCGGGGTGGAAGGCGAGATTCAGCTTAAGAATAAAAAAGTAAGGCTGATCCAGCTCAGTCTTGAAGAAGATTCATGCCGGGAGGTGTCTGATATAGGGCATGTTAGGATTTACCGTACCGACCGCCTTGGCATGCCGTTGATCGAAACTGTGACCTATCCTGATTTTACAAATCCTGATGAAGTTAAAGAAGGAGCCGATTACATCCGCTTCCTGAACAGGAGCACCGGTAAAGTGAGGCAAGGGATAGGTTCTACCAGGGCCGATGTTAACGTAAGTTGCAAGGGGGGAACCAGGGTTGAGATAAAAGGCGTTGCACATACCTCCTGGATGCCTGAACTCACACATAATGAGGCCTTCAGGCAATGGGCTCTCTTACAGATCAAAGATCTGCTGCTCAGATTGATCAAAGATCCGGCCACCTGGAAACCTGTTGCAAGGGAAGTCAGCCTTAAAGAAATAAGGATAGAATTACCGTCTGTTCATAAAGAAAATAAGTCGGTCAAGGTATATATTGTTAACCTTCCCGGGTTCAGGGGGATACTTTCACATTTTACCCAGCCCGGCAAAATGTTTGCTGATGAGATCAGCGAACGTCTGAAAGTCATTGCTTGTATCGAATTGCCGAATATGATACATTCAGAGATGCTGGAAGACATGGCCCGGGATAAGGTCTGGGTAAAAGTGAAAAGCCTTTTGGGGAGCAGGGAAGAAGATGCACAGATCATTTTCTGGGGACCCGAAGCGGATATTAAAACGGCCCTGGAGACCATCGAAGAACGCTGTAAAATGGCTTTGACTGGAGTGCCCAATGAAACCCGCAAATCATTTGAAGACGGGACAACCATTTTCGAAAGAGTGCTGCCAGGCGCCGACCGTATGTACCCCGACACGGACTCAGCTCCTATTCCCTTAGAAGATGAGGTCATTGAAACACTCAGGAAAGACCTGCCCCCGGATATTTGTGAACGTTACAGCCAGCTCGCAGCCTGGGGAGTTCCAAAGGATACATTTACTTTCCTGTTAAAGTACAACCTTATTCCTCTCATTGAGAAAATCAACAAAGAACTGGATATAGCCCCTAAGTTCTGCGCCACGCTCCTGGGGCATACCCTGAAGCACCTTCACGGCAAATTTGAAGCCCTGCTGTTATTCCGGAACGATATGGTTTTTGAACTGCTGAAATTCATCAGGAAACGTGGGCTTGACCTTGGCATTGCAGGAAAAATGCTCAGGGTATTGTATGAACATCCGAAAATGGATTTTGAGTCAATCCTGGTTACTCTAAATTATAAAGAAGTCCCTAGGGAAGAGATCCTTGGGAAGTTGCCCTTCCTGATAAAAAAATACAAGGAAACCAGGTTGTCGGATGACAATTCGGCCGGCCACCGCTGGATTATGGGAAACCTGCATAAGATTGCCCTCGGCAACATCTCACTAAAGGAACTTAACGATCATATTTCACTTTAATTCACTACCTGATCTTTTATTATTATGAGCGAAGATATTTTCCAGGGTTATAAAGGACGTGCATTGGAAGTAATGCAGAAATTCAATGCCCGGGTCTGGGCTAAGGTGAAAGTCGATACTACCAGGGGCGTTTTTGAAGGCAGCATCCTCCCCAGGGCCGAAAATACAGACGACAAACACCTTGTTATGAAGTTCTTTACAGGATATAACATAGGAATTGATATTGACACAATTACAAATATAACCGAACTGGGATATAAGAAAGCTGTCTACAAGATACCCGAGAAAGAGTTCCCTTATTCAAAGGGATTGCCGAGCGTCAAGTTGCTCGGCACAGGAGGTACTATTGCATCAAGGCTTGATTACCGCACCGGAGCAGTTATTCCCGCATTTTCCCCTGGTGAATTATACGGGGCAGTGCCTGAATTAGCCGATATCTGCAATCTGACCACAGAAAAGATCTTTGCAGTGTTCAGCGAGAACATGGGGCCCGAGCAATACAGGAAACTGGCTATCGCCATTGGCGAAGAGATAGAAAAAGGCATACAGGGCATCATTATTGGACATGGGACCGATACCATGCATTATACTTCCGCTGCGCTTACATTCATGGTACAGAATTCACCAATCCCCATTGTACTTGTAGGCTCCCAGCGTTCCAGTGACCGTCCGAGCTCGGATGCCGCTTTGAACCTGATGCATGCAGCAACGGCTGCAGGCCATGGCGATATTGCCGAAGTAATGGTTTGTATGTTTGGACCTACTTCGGATGAGTACGGGTTTTTACACCGTGGGACAAGGGTTCGCAAGATGCACTCGTCTTACAGGTCTACTTTCCGGACAATAGGAGATACCCCTATTGCTACAGTAAGCCGCAAGGGCGTTGTTCCTATCAAGGATGATTATAACAGACGCCGTAACGATCGTAATGTAAAGATCACACCGGTGTTTGAGGAAAAGGTTGCCATGATCTATTATTATACGAACATGCAGCCCGATATGATCGATTCACTGGTTGAAAACGGGTATAAAGGGATAATTATAATAGGCACCGGCCTCGGTCATGTTAACAAACCACTCTATCCGGCCATTGAAAGAGCACGTGACAAAGGTGTCGCAGTGTATATGACAGTCCAAACCCTTTGGGGATATGTCGGGATGTTTGTTTATGATACAGGACGCGATTTAATGGCAAAAGGTGTGATCCCACTCGAAAATATGCTTCCCGAAGTCGCCTATATCAAACTGGGTTGGGCGCTTGGTCAGACCTCCGACCTGGAAGAGGTTAAAAAAATTATGTTAACCCCTATCAACAGCGATATCACCCCCCGGGAACCGTATAACGGTTACCTGATCTACCAGGGCGGTGTGCCTGAGGTGGAGGACTTTATAAGGAAGTTCCACAAATAGTTTACGATTTACGATTTACGATTTACGATTTAAATTCCTTCAATCGTAAATCGTAAATCGTAAATTACTTCTTATTCTTCCGAGAACTTTTTCAACAGTTTCCTGTACTCCGAAAAGACGGTAGCCCGGCTCATAAACCCAAGATATTTTCCGTCTTTTAATACAGGAATATTAAAGCGGTCGTTCTTTTGGAAAAGGTTCACGATCTTTTCCATATCGTCGTCGGGGGTGATGTAATTCTGGGGCGTGAACATCAGATCCCTGACGAACTTCTGGTCGTACATTTCACGGTCGAACATGATGCTGCGGATATGGTCCAGAGATACAATCCCGTAAAACGTACCTGTATCGTCCACCACGGGAAAACTGTTCCTCACTGAGGCTGAAATGATCTTTACCAGGTCGCCAAGCGTGGCGTCGGGGTTGACTTTGATAAAATTGGTCTCGATCAGTAACGAAGGGTCCATCATGGTGAGGATGGCATTGTCTTTATGATGAGTTATAAGTTCTTTACGGGTTGCAAGCTGCCTTGCATAAATGGAATGGGGCTCGAAATAATATACGGTGAGATACGAAACGGTCGAGGAAATAATGAGAGGTGTTAATAGTTCATATCCTCCTGTAATTTCAGCTATAAGAAAGATAGCTGTCAGGGGTGCATGCATGACTCCTGTCATGATTCCCGCCATACCAACCAGGGCAAAATTGCTCTCGGGGAGATGAGAATTGAGACCAAGGTTAATACCTCTGGAAAGAAAAAGCCCGCTGATCCCGCCGACGAATAGGGCAGGCGCGAAGGTCCCTCCAATCCCCCCGCTGCCCTGGGTCACCGACATGGCAATGACTTTTGAGATGATCAATCCGAAGATGATCAGCAGGAATAAATAAGGGCTGGCTTTCATCCATCCGAAGAATTCTGGATTGCCGATAGCCTCAGCTTTTCCGTTAAGTACTGATTTAAGTATGGTATATCCTTCACCGAACAGGGAAGGATAAATAAAGATTAATGAAGCCAGCACTGCTCCGGCCAGGGGAAGACGGGCGGTTGCAGGGATCTTTCCCAGCATTCGTTCGATCCATGCACTTCCCCGCATAAAATAAACCGAAACAAGCCCAGTAAAAATTCCCAGGAGGATATAAAACCCGGTTTCATGAAAATGAAATGGGGACAGGAGTACAAATGAAAACGCTACGTCTTTCCCCATCAGAAGGGTTGAAACGAGGGAACCGGTTACAGCCGAGATCAGAAGAGGAATAATATTTGTCATTGTCATGTCCATGAGCAGCACTTCGATCACGAACACTACCCCTGCAATGGGAGCGGAGAAGAGGCTTGCCAAGGCTCCGGCTGCACCGCAACCCAGCAACAAAGTAGTATTTTTATAATCCTGCCTGAACAATTTTGCCAGGTTGGATCCTATAGCCGAACCAGTCAAAACCCCGGGAGCCTCCGGCCCGACTGATCCTCCAAAACCCAGGGTCAGCGTACAGGCAACCAGTGAACTCCAGGTGTTGTGGGGTTTGATCTGGCTCTGGTTTTTTGATATCCCATAGAGGACTTTGCTGATCCCATGATTAATGTTGTCTTTTACGAAATATTTTACAAAGAACCATGTAAGGATAAGCCCGAAAAAAGGATAAAGCAGGTATAAGAAATTGATGGCTTTAAACGTAAACCCATTGGTCAGGAAAAAGTTTGTGAAATACAGTGTGTTTTTCAGTACAACTCCTGCAAGCCCGCTTAGTATCCCAACAACCAGGCTAAGTATCAGCACGAACTGCCGGGGCTTTAAGGTTTTATATTGGTACAGATAGATCCTGTCCAGTAGCGAATGTCGTGACATGATAATGCAAATGTAATAGTATATTCTTACTTTTGGAACAAACAACCGAACATGAAAAGGATAATATCATATAATCTCAACGGGATCAGATCGGCCGTGAGCAAAGGTCTTGCCGACTGGCTAGGTGCTGCAAATCCTGATATAGCCTGCTTCCAGGAAACTAAGGCCCAGCCTGACCAGATCCCTGTTGAACTTTTTGAGGCACTTGGTTACCATCATTACTGGTTCTCAGCAGTCAAAAAAGGGTATAGCGGGGTAGGGATTCTCTCAAAGGTAAAGCCCGATCATGTGGACTTCGGAATGAACATACAGAAGTATGATGATGAAGGAAGGACAATCATGGCCCACTACGGGGATACTACTGTAATGAGCGTTTACCATCCTTCAGGGACGACCGGTGAAGAGCGGCAGGGTTTTAAGATGATCTGGCTGGAAGATTTTCTCAGGTATGCCAATGAACTCCGCAAAACCAGGCCAAACCTGATCATCTGCGGGGATTTCAATATCTGCCATAAAGCTATTGACATCCATGACCCGGTAAGAAATGCTAATAGCAGCGGATTCCTGCCTGAGGAAAGGGAATGGCTTACGAGATTCTTCGACAACGGGTATATCGATACTTTCCGCGTTTTCAACCAGAATCCTCATCATTATACTTGGTGGAGTTTCAGAGCCGGGGCCCGTTCTCGGAACCTGGGATGGCGTATCGACTACCAGATCGTAACACCCCCGCTTGAGAAAAAACTGCTCAGAGCAGCCATCCTGCCCGATGCAAAGCATTCTGACCATTGTCCGACTTTGCTGGAAGTGGATTTCTGATCAGAGGCTCACCGAGTAAATAAACTGGAACCCCCAGGTATTGTCGGTTGGAAAATACATTGGCCGGACGCCTAATTCAAAAGGATAAATAAACCTCCCGATATGAAGTTCGGAAGTCAGCTCTGAACCTACGGTCTGGTATAGGTTTGGCAGGTTCCAGTCGATCGCGGCCGCATCGTCACCCATCGCCTGGTCGTAAAAAAGATTCAACTTGAATCGTTTGAAATAAACTACTCCCCCAACACTCCAATCGGGACAGAACATAGGGAATTTATAATTTGCCGAGAAGCTGAAAACATGGTTGTCATACCCATTATAATATCCTCTGGGATATGAAATAAGGCCAGAATAACTGTATCCGTAAACAAGCTTTTCATTTCTCTGCTGGTAGCCGCCGTAAAGCCAGATCCCGTGATGCCTTAAAATCCCCGGAAAATACAGGTTCGTCTGAACGGCCCAGATCGATCCCAGGTCATTCACAGCGAACGGACTGTTGGTAAGGCTGAACTGAATATCCTGTCCCCATCTGTAATACATATCCTGGTAATTAGAACGCCTGTACTGGTAATAACTCAAGCTATAGGTCAAGGTGTTGATCCATCCTGAAGTGAACTGTTCAGGTGTAGAATTGTCGTGTAACACATCGATAACCGATGCGCCAATTGCAGGAGTCAGCCCCCTGAACCATTTACCATGGGTGAAATTTAAAGGTACTGAAACCGTCAGGCTCATTTTAAGTTCATTCCATGTAAATCTTGTCCTGGGAGATGTGCTGCTGGTAATATAATATCCCGCCCTCTTTCCATATGAAGTTTTCAGGTCAAAAACGGGGAAAAGACCCTGGTAGCTCAGGTTCAGGAAGAATTGTCCCAGGCGTTCATTATAATCCCAGTCATAACCTGCACTTGCAAAAGTAGAACTAAGTACATTCTGCGATAATGCCATGATCCCGGGATGTATGCTCATGTTGGATACGCTGAATGAAACCGGCGCCCAGGAGTGAATATTGAAGAGATGGGTAATCTTTGAATATTTTTTTGAGGTAAACTGCGGATGGCATAACCCCGCTGAATCCGGAGATTGCCCTTCGTCAAGAAGCATCCTGAAAAGACCTTCGTTCGCCAGGGTATCCTGAAGGTTAACCCCTTCCTGACAGGCCAGGAAATCGTAAAGTTTGAACGAATGATCCTCAACTGAAGATAAAGGAACCCATGTTGAGGAATCCAGGTTCGCTTCAGATACCATCAGCCCGTCACTGCAGTAATCGGAATACAGCAGCTTTGACTTGTCGGAGGTGAAATCAGGATCAAAGGCAGAAAACGGGACCGAAGTGACCTGGAATATGTTATCCGAAACCGTATCTACCGCATACAGGTTCTCTATCCCACTGTAATCAGAAGAGAAAATGATATAATTGCCAAGCAAATGAGACGGGCCATCAATGCCTGTGAATGTGAAGGGAATATGATATTTCGTTACCCGGGATGCAATATTGCAGGTTGCGATCGTCTTGCCTTTTTCATTCATGTAGAGGTAAACCAGCTGCCTGTCGTCATCTGTGAAATCGGGGGATTGGAACGTGGCGGCGCCCTCAGCTTGTTTAGAAAAAAGCACCTTCCCGTCGACCGTGCTCAGAACCTCCAGGAATGATTCACCGTTTGTGGAGATCCTTACAGCTACGATCATCCTGCCGTCATGGGAAAGAACCGGTGCAAAATACCTTGATCTCCGCGTAAGATTGCGTATCCTGCCGGTCTTCATATCAACTATCCTGATGCAGGAGTAATCCCTGTTCCCCCAGCGGATGTCGGGCTCATGTTCGGCCCAGGCAATCAGATTCCCTGATATGGAATTACTGCCGTCTTCGAAAGCTCCTATCTGAAACAGCTTTTTCTCTTTCCCTCCCGGCAGGATCTTTACAAAGCAATCCACATCTTCATTGCTGCTCCTTTCGGCAATAACAGTGCTGTCGTTAAAGTACAATGGGTGTGTGAATGTTTTATAATTTTTCGGATCACGCCTGCTTAACATTCTTGATCCGGTCTTTGGTATGGCCTGGTCTTGTCTCTTCCAGATACTGTCCAACTCGGAGAGGGATTTTTTATACCATTTGACCTTAGTAAGCCCGGTTGTACGTTTAATGCCGTCGGCAAAAGGAATAATCATGAACGGATATTTTGCAACATGATCGAGGCTGTAATCCCATAATCCCGGTCCATAGTCCTTCCTGCCCATCCCTACAAGATAATATCCGAGTTCATAGGCATCTGGAATGAAAGTTTTATAAGAGCCCAGGGTCGCTTTATTGAAATTATACCTTCCTTTTTCAAGAAGCTGGGCGCGCAAAACTGCTTCAAACCAGCTCACCCGGCCCCGCCCTGTTCTCGTCAGGGCAGTTTCGGTCACGGTTGCATCCCCTTCCAGGAACCAGGTTGGAACAAAAGCGCCAAGGATGCCACCTGTTGCCTGTTCCCCCAGGATATAGTATAATGCCCGGGTAAACCCTTTGTTCATTTTATTTATCTGAAGAACATGACGGTATTCATGGATCGCGAGCTGTTCAAGCCATTCTTCGGCATAGGCATCCGGATCGGGGGTCGGATAAAATTCAATCCGCTTTGGCGCCCATACGGTAACCCCATTGGCAAGGCTTGATTGGGTATGCATGATGATGGGGATCCTGGGAGGTTTTGCTGTCAGGGTTTTTATCTCATATTTCCACACCTTGTCCATGATCCTGGCCACATATTGTGCATGAGTTTCATAAGACGAGGGATATATGATCCTGTATTTATCTGTTTTTATCTGTCTCCAACTCAACGACGCAGGATCCTGACCTGTCGAGAAATACTGTGCACGGGCATCAGGTGATAGAAAACAAATACAGAATAGAAAGAGGAAAAGTGAAAATGAATGCCTTGACCAACGGATCTTCATTTCAGAAATATCTTGTCGACTGCAGGTAAGCCTGTACATATTCGGTGATGCCGTCTTCAAGACTGCGAAAAGGCCTTGAATAGCCTGATTGTATCAGTTTGCCCATCTTTGCTTCCGTGAAATACTGGTATTTGTCACGGATATCGGCTGGCGTATCGATAAATTCAATTGCCGGTTCCAGATCGAGAGCATGGAATACCGAACTCACAAGATCCAGGAAAGTGCGGGCCTGCCCGGTCCCGAGATTGTATATCCCGGGATTACCGCGGTGTTCATATAAATAAAACAATACATCCACCACATCTTTTACATAAATGAAATCGCGGAGCTGTTTCCCGTCCTGGTAATCGGCACGGTGGGAGCGAAACAGCTTCACTTTGCCATTTGCCTTGATCTGGTTAAAGGCATGAAAAACCACGGATGCCATCCGCCCTTTATGATATTCGTTCGGGCCGTAAACGTTGAAGAATTTGAGGCCAAACCAGGCAGAGGGGGCCGAAGGTTGCTTCAAAACCCATTTATCAAACTCATTTTTCGAAACCCCGTAAGGATTCAGAGGCTGAAGGAGGGAGACGAGATCATGCCTGTCGTCATACCCGAGGGAGCCATCCCCATAGGTGGCAGCAGAGGACGCATAAACAAGGGGTATGTCATGTTCACTGCAGAAGGCCCATACCTTTTTGCTGTACGAAAGATTCAGCTCGTCGAAAATGCTCGTGTTAAATTCAGAAGTGTCGGTACGCGCACCGATATGGAAAACGAACTCAATTTCCTTTGCATGCGATGGAAGCCAGTTGAACAGGTCATTCCGCTCAACTTTGCCGAGGTACACCTTATGAGAATAGTTATTGATCTTTTCAGCCCTGGAGAAATCATCAACGATAACAATTTCCTTGAATCCTTTGTTATTCAGTTTGCCCACAAGGCAACTTCCAATAAACCCGGCAGCTCCTGTTACTAGTATCATGTCCTGCTAATTTTCATTCCTTCGTAAATCGTAAATCGTAAATAATCCAAAGTATCATGTCCAGAATCTGATAATGTCTTCCATTCCTTCCCGTTCTTTCAGTACAACAAACGATTCGCCTTCATTAAAATATCCCAGGATCCTGGGTGCAAACCTGCTGTTGTACCTCGACCACATTGAAAATGTGTACCCCCCAGTATCATGGATCACGATATGGTCTCCTTCCTGCACTTCAGGTAAAGATACGCCTTTTGCCAGAATGTCTCCCGAAAAGCAGAGGGGGCCTGCAAGGTTCCACAGGTTTGCAGAGGCGCCTGTCCTGAGGTTGCCCCGGCTGTCGAGAAGGCTGTACTCGTGAAGCCAGTCGCGGGTGTTCAGGCATTCGCGAACGAAAAGGTCGGCTCCCACATGGATCATGGCAGTATTGATGCCTGGATCATGTTTGACATATTCAACCCGGCTGACTGTAAAACCGGGATTGGTGTATATCCAGCGGCCAAATTCAGTGACGAGTCTTATCTTGCTGCTGGTTTCATTCCCTCTTCCCGAAAACAGGGTCGGAGCCCTGTGAATGAGCGCTTTGACATAGTCCTGCATCTCAACGGGTTTCTTACTGCTGAAATACGAAACCGGCAATCCTCCGCCGATATCAAACGTGGTGATCTGCTCAACTCCTTTGTTGGCCAGGGTCATACTGTTTATCTCCAGCATCAGGTCATACAGCCTGCCGGTACCTTCGGCAAGCATTTCCAGGGAACAACCCTGGGATCCGACGTGAAGATGCATCCCAGCCAGAAAATCATTTTCCATGAATGCATTTATCAATTCCTGCTTTTTAAACCTGAGAGGTACGCCAAACTTTGAATATTCCCCTGCAACACTTGACTCCTGGATGGACCCTTCACCAATCTGAGGATTGATCCTGATACCTATACTTGATTTATTCGCTCTAATTGCTGAGTTCAATGGTATGTTCATTTCAGCTTGACCGAGCGCTCTTTCGATCTTCCGCTTTTCCGCTCTTTCGCTCTTCCGCTGTTTCGCTATTTCATTTTTTACCCTTTCTAACTCGGAGAAATTATCCAGGTTCAGCCGGATCCCTTGATGTAAAGCAAATTCCAGCTCTTCTATGGTTTTTGCCGGGGAATCATACACTATCATCTCCGGTTTAAAACCCAGGTGAAGGGCAAGTTTAACTTCACCCATGGAAGCTGCTTCCACTCCGAATCCAAGTTCTTTTGTCAGTTTCATTACTGAGGCAAGCGGACAAGCCTTCACAGCCAGTCCGTGTAAAGTGCCTGACGGGAAACAAGACTTGAGGTAAGAAAGCCTTTCTGTCAGAAACGTGAGGTCATAGAAAATAACGGCGCTGTCTTCCTTACGTACCAGTCCTTTTTCTAATGCTTTAATGAAGGCGGATGAGATTTTACCGGGTGACAGATTTTCCATAAAGCAAGATGTTTAGGAAATTAACTTTTTCTCCTTCGCTTTTTCCAGGAGTTTTGATACGGCTTCTTTACCTTCATCCCCAAGCTGAAGAGTAAAATTGTTTACATACAGTCCGATATGTTTCATCATCACCTTTTCATCCATCTCCTGTGCGTTGGCGCGAACAAAGGGCATGGCTTCGGGTCCGTTGACCATGGCATATTCCACACTCCGGTGCATTATCCTGTTGAGTTTGTTGATGACTTCATAACCCAGGCTCCTTTTGGCTACAATTCCTCCGAGGGGTATTGGGGCATGGGTAAGGCTTTCCCAGAATTCTCCAAGATCAGCTATTTTTTTAAGCCCTTTCTCCTGGTATGTGAACCTGTTTTCATGAATGATCACCCCGGCATCCACCCTGTTATTCAATACAGCCTCTTCGACCTGATTGAAGACCATGAACCTCCTGAGCAACGCATCGGGAAAAGCAAGGCGGAAAAGCAGGTGGGCCGTAGTATATTCACCTGGTATTGCGATTGTAAGTAAGGGGATTTCCTCATGCGAAAGATCTTTTTTAGCGATCAGGAGAGGACCGTTGCCGCGGCCCAGGGCGCTACCGCTTTGAAGCAGCACAAACGATGGCTGCAAATACAGGTATGCGTGGTAACTTACTTTTATCATGTCGGCCTGGCCTTTCAAAGCCAACAGGTTCAGGGTTTCAACGTCTTCCATGCGGAAATCAAAATCCAGGCCTTCCAGGTCGATCTTTCCATGAACAAGGGCATCGAAAATGAAGGTATCGTTTGGGCAAGGGGAAAATGCAAGACGTATCATCACAGATTGATTTTAACCTGGGCAAGTTCCCTTAACAGCCGGTCCAGAGTGTTGTCAAGATTCTGAATGGCCAGGGGGACATTCCAATGTGACTTATCCCGTTCAGCAACATAATTTGACACAGAACGGATCTCCACAAAAGGTGTTTTTCCGATCAGGCAGGCATAAAAAAATGCCGCGCCTTCCATGCTTTCCAGGTCGGCCTGGTATATGCGTTTAAGGGTTTCAATGGTGTCGGTATGCGTGTAAATCATGTTGACCGTAACTCCCTTTGCTGCCGGGAGTTTCTTTAAAATTGCCGAATCGGGCGGTTCATTGTTAACCAGCCATCCGCCTTCATATGGAAAAGAATCAGGATCGAGCAATCCGAGGTCGAACAGAGACAGATAATTTTCTTCATCTTCTATTCCCATCAGGCCGAAGATCTCGGCATTCACCTGGTAAACGGTTCCGATTCGTGTGTTGCGGGAATAAGCCCCTGCAATGCCCACATTCATGGCCAGGTCGTAATGCTGTTTATTCAGCTGCCTCCCAAGGTGAAATGCGGTATGGGTCAAGCCGATTCCTGTGACCAGGAGGTCAATTGAGTGTTTCTGAAAAGAGTATTGCTGAAGGTATTCTCCCTCAGAACCGGTGAAGGTAAGCCTCTGTAACAGAGGCCTTATTTCGGCTATGGTTGCTGATACGATAAGTATTCTCATGACAGAACAGGATTCAACAATACCTTGTGAATCGGGTAAAATGTTTATTCAGGTCTTTTATTGAAGTTCGTTCCATACTCCAGCCCGTATTTGTGGGGTCCTGTCTCGTTCCTTCTCAGAAGAAATGCAAACAGAAGTCCAAAGAATCCAAGGGTACTGAAGATCCACATACCCATATGATAGCCCTGAGGATGTTCGGCACTGGCTTTGGAAACATCATTGGCCCATCCGATAATGATATTGAAACCAAATAAGCCGATATTCTGTATCATGGTCATCAGTCCGTATGCAGTGCCAAGCTTCGAAGCCGGAGTTACCAGCGACACCGAGGGCCACATTACGGCAGGGACCAGTGAAAATGCCAGGCCCATTATACTCATCGGGATGGCCAGGCTGATATCGGTGTACCCCATCATGACATAAACAGGAATGATCAGTAATGAGCCCAGCATCATAAGCAGGGACCGTTTACCTATAAAATCGGAAAGCAATCCGAACAGAGGTGTGAATATCATGGATGAAAGGGTGAGGATGCTTGAAAGGAATCCGGCATATTCAGGGGTCACATGGTGAGCTTCCTGGAAGAATTTGATGGCGAAAGTCTGAAAAGGGAACATGGCCGAATAGAATGTTATGCAAAGCATGACGATAAACCAGTATGATTTGCTGAAGGCCCTGAAATTCAAGAAGGAGAAAACGACGATCAGAACATAGATCACGATCTGAAGCATTATTTCAATCTCTGCATGTAGAATGTAATTGATGGTGACGAAAACAGCGGCCAGAAGAATGGCACAGGTGATAATGCGGTTTCTCAGAAACGAAAAGACATCCGAAAGGATCACTTTGTCCTGTTCCCCTGCATGAGCTAAAGAGTAGTTTTTATTTGCATAACTGTCTATAAAGTAAAATATGCCCAGGGTCAGCACGCTGATGACGCCTGCGCCTACCGAGACCCAGAGTGGATTCTGCCAGTGGTTGTAAAGGCTATGTCCCCAGGTCTGAGAGTTCAGCGCAAGGAATGAACCCAGTCGTGCAACGGTAAGGTTGAGCCCGAATGCGAACGATAACTGTTTCCCTTTGAACCATTGTGCAACGACAGTAGTGATGGCGACGATCATGCTTTCGGCTCCAAGTCCGAAAATAAGCCTGCCGGTTGCCATCAATACGATATCTCCTTTAAGGACTGTGATAAAGGCTCCCAGGAATACTAACAGCGAGAAGATAAGGGCGGCTTTTTTTGTACCTATCCGGTCGATGATAAGGCCCCCGATAAGGACCATGATGATGTTAGGAAAGCTGTAGATCCCTTGAAGCAAACCCAGGTCGCTGTCGGAAAAGTTTAGCTGGGTTTTAAGGGCAACGGCAAGGGGACTTATGCTGTCGTAGATATAATAGTTCCCGAACATCGCCAGGCTGATAAAAATCAATACGATCCAGCGCAATGCGGCAGGTGGGGGCCTTTTAGTCAATACTGTTTGCGTCATGATTGGATTTATATGTTATTCTTTTCATAAGCCGCGTAACCCCGGCTTTTCAGGTGAAATTCTCCGCTGCCAAAAGTAATACAATTAAGAATATGATCAGTAGACCTGCATATTTCCCATCCATGGTATTAGACAGGAATCCTTCATGGAAACCACTGCCATTTATGGTTTCTGTGAATTCCTTTGCCTCCGGAAGCCAAACAAAAAAATCCATACCTTTGTATTTGCAAATTAAAACACAATGAAAAACGGGACTTTGATATTGTGCGCTCTTTTGATATTTATTCTTCCCTTGAAATCTATGGCCGGAACGAACCTGACCTCGGATTCCTCCGATACTCTCAGGCTGAATTTCGAATCGATTCCCGATTTTTCACTTGTGATTCCTTCGTGGCAAAACATTGACCTGGATCATCATTCTACCTACGGGATACAGAACCACAGTTTCCCGAATGACACCGTTGCAAAAGCATTTATGTGTTTTACCCCCTCGGCAGTTACTCCCCCTATGACCGATCAGGGAATACAGCCGCACAGTGGATTGAAATTCGGAGCCTGTTTTTCTTCTACACCTCCTTCCAACAATGATTGGCTTATCTCCCCAAAAGTTCATCTTGGCAATTATGCTGAATTTCTGTTCTGGGTTAAATCCTATACCGATGCTTATCAGCTTGAAGAGTATAAGGTACTTATCTCTGTCACCGATTCGGCTCCTTCAAGTTTCACCTTTATTTCAGGGACATTGCCCCTGAGGGCTCCGATAACCTGGACACAGCAATCATTCGACCTTTCTTCGTATAATAACAAAGATGTTTATCTGGCTATCCAATGTGTCTCAAATGATCATTTTATCCTGATGGTGGACGACATTGAGATTATTCTGAACTCCCAGGGAACTGTTAAAGCTGATTTTACAGCCGATAACACCCAGGTAGCTGTTGGTGGAACAGTGAATTTCCAGGATCTTTCCGGCGGTTTTCCCACAACCTGGCAATGGACCTTTCAGGGCGGGAATCCCTCTTCGTCTTCAGTGAAAAATCCTTCGGGTATAATCTATAACACCCCCGGTAATTATGATGTAACACTAACCGTTGGAAATGGGTCTTCTAACGATACTAAAACCATCACGGGGTACATCCATGCTGGTGGTTACCCTTCAGCTGCCTCACTTGATTTTGAGGGCCTGGCTGATTTTTCACTGGATCTCTCACCCTGGTCTACTGTTGATGTCAAAGGAGGAGCGACCTGGCCGATCAATGGAATAGATTTTCCTCACAGCGGACAAGCTATGTCTTATATTTGTTTTAATCCTGCTAAAACAACTCCAGCTGAGCAGTATATGAAACCGCATTCGGGGAATAAACTGGGCTGTTGTTTTTCATCCATTGCGCCAAATAATCCGAACGATAAATGGCTGATCTCTCCCCGTCTTTCGCTTGGGACAAATTCTGTAATTGATCTCTGGGTAATGACATATAACAAGAACTATGGTCTGGAACGCTACAATATTGCGGTGTCCACCACAGATAATAACCCTTCAAGCTTTATTCCACTGACATCAGTCTATGAAACAGCCCCTGAAGTATGGACCCATCGTTCGTATGATCTGAATGCATACAATAACCAAACAGTATATATTGCCATTCAGTGTGTTTCGGATAACCAGTTTATTTTCATGTTGGATGATATTCATATTAATTCAATTGCCGGGATAGGTGAGGATCAGCAAGGCATAAGCATAACGGTTTATCCTAATCCTGCTCATGATTTCATCAGCATCAATTGCGGCAATATGCCGGGAACCATGATCACAGCTTCTCTTGTGAACATGCTTGGGAAAAACCAACGTTCAGTGGAATTCGAAAGCAGCAATGGCTCTGTATTGATGGATGTTCAGGACCTCAGCCCCGGCGTTTATTCACTGGTAATTTCTGCTGGCAACCGCAGGCTGGTTCAAAAATTAGTTATTCAATAAATTCCGGCCCATGAAGACCTTTTCACTCAGTTTCAGGCTGTTAATATCCTGTACTCTCTTTGCTGTTGCTGCTCCTTTGTTGGTTTCAGGCCAGTACCAGGCTGGTGGGGTCCCTCTAAGCTTTGGCCGGGCCCTTGATCCCCTGAAGGTCATCACAGCCGAAATTTCAGGTCCGTCGCAAAGCCGGATCAGTGAGATTGAAGCCACATCCTCCCTTGCTTATAAATTCGCCCTGAATCTCCCCATTGATATAACGATGTCGAAATCAGGAACTACTGAGATTCTCAATGACGGTCAGCGGGTATGGAGACTTTCATTGCACTCAGCTGGCGCTAAAGCTCTCATCCTGTATTTCGACAGCTTCGGAATTCCGGAAGGAGGGAAGCTCTTCGTTTACAATCCTTCAAGGACTTTGCTTTACGGGGCTTATACCCCGGCAAATATGAATTCATTCAATACATTTGCTTCTCCCTTAATCCCCGGTGAAACCCTTGTGCTGGAATACAATGCTCCCGCCGGAATCGTTTTACCAGACCTGCATATTTCAGAACTTTCTTATGCATTCAGGGGAGTTTCTGACTATGAGCTTAGTGACCCTATTCCATCTGCAGGCAGTTGCGAGGTCAACGTAAATTGTTCGGAGGGAGATAACTGGCAGAAGCAGAAAAGAGGAGTGGTAAAAATTATTGTCAAGGACAGTAACGGCTTTTCAAGGAAATGCTCGGGATCCTTGGTAAATAATACCAGCAATGACGGAATCCCTTACGTTCTCACTGCCGATCATTGCGGCAGGTTTTCAAGGCCTGTAGACCTCAGCCAGTGGTTGTTTTATTTCAATTATGAGATGCCGGGATGTCCGGCAACAACGCCTCTTACTCCTGCCTCCATGCTTGGGGCTGTGTTTAAAGCCCATGGAGGGACGGAGACAACCGGCTCGGATTTTTATCTGGTCAGGCTCACCGAAAAAATACCCGATTCCCTTCATGTCTATTTTAATGGCTGGAGCCGCGAAGATGTTGCCAGCCCGAACGGAACCGGCATCCACCATCCGACAGGAGATGTAAAAAAGATTTCCACTTATAATTCACCTCTGGTTCCTGCTAACTGGCCCGGGAATCCTTACACATGCCACTGGCGGGTCTATTGGAACTATACTACCCACGGGCATGGTGTGACGGAAGGAGGTTCTTCCGGTTCGCCGATATTTAACTCATCCGGACAGATTGTAGGCACACTCACCGGTGGCGATTCAGGTTGCGATACAAGCTGGCTGAATTCGCCTGATTATTATGGTCAGTTCTCATGGCACTGGGATAAAAACGGAAGCGATTCGGCGCATATGCTGAAATACTGGCTTGATCCGAACAATACAGGCGTTACAAATATGGGCGGATGGTCCCTTGGGATTAATGACCAGGTATACCAGACAGGCCTCAGGTTATATCCAAATCCTGTACATGAAAAAGCCTTCCTGGACCTTGAAGGTGGATTACAGGCCGGCGGAGCAATACATGTTTCCATCACTGGCATGCTTGGAAATCCTGTTACGTCTCCTGTTGTTACAGAGATATCCCCGGGGCATTACATCGTTGATTTACACTCCCTTCCTTCAGGGATATATATTATTATTGTCACAGGGCAAAATTACCCTGGCTACCTTAAACTGGTAAAGATCTGATGCAACGGCAGGAACAAGCAGATACCCTTAAGATTCTTCAGAAGTCCCTTTCAAAGGAGCTTTTTGTCATCTCGGAGAAAGTAAAAACAGGCATCCCGCTGAGCACTTCCGACGGGATCCTTTTATTCGAAAAAGGAGAACTGGGTTTTCTCGGGATCCTGGCTGATGTGGTGAGAAAGAGGAAAAACGGCGATAAGGCCTGGTTCATCAGAAATTTTCATATAGAACCTACAAACATTTGTGTTAACCGCTGCAACTTCTGCTCTTTCTCCCACCATTTCAGTGCATCAAAATGGGAGCTTTCGGTGGATGAGATCCTCGCAAAAGTTGACAGTCAGGATGAAAGCGTGAGAGAGATACATATAACGGGAGCTGTTCATCCGAAGCGGGATATTGTTTATTACGGAGAACTTATTAAAAAGATAAAAGCCAGAAGGCCGAAACTGCATGTGAAAGCATATTCAGCCGTCGAGCTCGACTATATGATCAAAAAGGCCGGATTGGATTTCATCACAGGGTTACAGTACCTGAAGGACTGCGGACTGGATTCAGTTCCTGGCGGTGGTGCCGAGATATTCGACGAGACCATCAGGGAAAAAATATGCGGGATGAAAACATGTTCAGCCGACTGGCTTGCCATCCACCGTGCTGCACATATTCTGGGCCTGCCTTCAAATGCGACTATGCTTTATGGTCATTTGGAAACTTTTTCTCATCGCGTAGACCACCTGGAAAGGCTGAGGCAGCTGCAGAATGAAACCGGGGGGTTTAATGCCTTCATCCCTCTGAAATTCCACAGGTATAACAATGAGATGAAAGATGTCCTCGAAGTACCGGTGATCGAGGATATGAGGATGTATGCGATTTCACGGGTCTATCTTGATAATTTTCCCCATATGAAAGCCTACTGGCCTGCATTGGGCAGAAAAATGGCCCAGGTCTCACTTTCGTTCGGAGTTGACGATATGGACGGGACAATCAATGATTCAACCCGTATTTACTCCCTTGCAGGAGCTGAGGAACAAAGCCCTGTGATGACCGTATCGGGAATGAAACAACTTATTGAGGAAGCAGGCCGGATACCCGTTGAAAGAGACTCATACTACAGGCCTGTTCTCTGATTCTTTCTGCATCATCTCGTGAACCATCTGGGTTACGTTCTTTGGGTCCATGCCCTGTATGCTGGAATAAGGTATCGGAGTAAGTACTTTAGCCTGGATGTGATGATTCTTGTTTACAAGGAAACCGCCTTTCCTGATAGCCATGGAGGTACCTGAGATCACAATGGGCAAAATAGGTTTCCCGGTCTGCAGAGCCAGGTGAAATGCCCCTGTTTTAAATGCCTGCAGCTTGCCGTCCTTCGATCGGGTCCCTTCTGGAAAAATCATGACGGAACTGCCCGATTTTAATGTCTTTGATGCATCTTCCATCATTTTAACCATGCTGCTCTTCTTCCCTCTGTCGATGACGATATACCGGTTCAACCACATATTCCAGCCAATAAACGGAAAGGAATAAAGGGATTTTTTCGCGACCCATTTATAATTGTTCCATAACAGGAAAAGAACAATGATATCTGCTCCCGACTGGTGGTTGGAGACAATGACATAGGTTTCATGTTTATCAATTTTTTCTCTCCCGACCACCCTGATCCTCCACATAAAATTGGCTTTCAATACGATAAATGACCAGGCGCAGGTAAATTGGTGAAGCAGGACCAGTTTCCTGTCAAAAAGAAAAGTGAGTATAAAAATCGCTAAAGAAACAGGAAAAAGCAGAGCCGATATGAAAAAGAGCTCAAACCAGAAATAGCAGGAAGAAAGGAATCGAAGTATTTTATTCATAATCAATACTTTCTATGTATAATTACTTTGATTCTGGCTGTAACTTCTCCATTTTTCAATGACCGTTGCCAGGTCTGAAGGATATTCAGAGTCGAAGTGCATTGGCCGGCTGTCGGCCGGGTGAATGAATCCAAGCGATTTAGCATGAAGGGCCTGCCGGGGCATGATGCTGAAGCAATTTTGAACGAATTGCTTATATTTCGTAAACGTAGTGCCTTTCAGGATCTCACTGCCTCCGTAAGCCGAGTCATTGAACAAGGGGTGGCCGATATGCTTTAAATGAACCCTAATCTGGTGTGTGCGTCCCGTTTCGAGCCTGCACTCCACAAGACAAACGTAGCCGAAGCGTTCAATTACCTTGTAATGGGTGATCGCTTCCCGACCCTTATCCTCATCCGCATACACGGTAAATACAAGGCGGTTTCTGACATCCCTGCCAATGTTTCCGGTAATGGTCCCTTCATCTTCACGGAGGTTGCCCCATACCAGGGCAATATAGGTTCGGTCGACTGTATGATAGAAGAACTGACGTGCCAGGATGCTTTGTGCAAGCTCATTTTTAGCCACCAGCAGGATGCCGGAGGTGTCTTTATCGATACGGTGGACCAGGAAAGGCCTTGTCACTCCTGAAGGATCGGATTTCTGCAGGTGGAAAAGCAGAGCGTTCTGGAGTGTGCCAGTAAAATTACCGTGCCCGGGATGTACAACCATTCCGGCTGCTTTATTTACTACTATGATATCCTTGTCTTCATAGACAATATCCACCGGGATATCCTCCGGATAGACCTCTGTATCCCTTGGAGGATGAGCGAGAACGATAGTGATAACATCCAGGGGCTTGACCTTATAGTTTGGTTTTACCGCGAAGCCGTTAACCAGGATATTCCCGGCATTTGCCGAATTCTGTACCCTGCTTCTGGAAATATTCTCCATTTTGGCAAAAAGATATTTGTCGATCCTAAGCTGCCCTTGTCCTTTATCTGCGACGAACCTGAAATGCTCGTATAATTCACTCGCATCTTCCTGAATATCCGGCATCTCATTCATACGACAGGAGGTTGAAAACGTCAGGGAGTGATAATGATTTTCCGCATAGCAGTTTTGCTGCCATTTCGGTCGGTGAGATAAAGGATGTAGATTCCCTGCCTGAGTGAACTCACATCAAGGCTTTCGGCATATTTCACATTCAGCATCGTCTGTCCCAGCAGGTTAGTAACGGTTAATGTATACCTGTCGGCGGATGAGGTTCCGTTGCTGTTCAAACTGAGGTGTAAAATACCGTCACGGCAGGGATTGGGATAGACCTCAAGTTGAGGAGCAGAAGTTCCGGGTTCTTCCATGCCTAAAGGGATTGGCTTACCCACGATGGGTCTGATCATCAGGGAGCCTGAAAATGCGCTGGGATACCATTTCCCCGTGGTATTGTAGAAGATCTGGTCAGAATGATCATTGTACGCGTCGAATCCAAGGCTGAGGTTATCGGCCGTTGTCTGTATCCACCCAATATAGATGATCCCGCTGACGGGAAGAGCAGGCATATGATATGTGACGAATTTATTCAGCTGATCTGCATATCTCGGCAATCTGAGCCTGCAGTAAATCGTATCGCCCGGTGTTCCTACGTCATCATTCCAAACACATAAATAAAAATAAGGGGGGCTGGTATTATTCATGACCCGGTTAAAGAACATCTGAATCGCCCTCAGGGTGTCGGGTTTGTTCAGGCTGAAGCGATAAGCGAGCATGGAACCTGCAGGGGTCAGTCCGTAGGACGCTTCAGGTGTCCCGTCATCATAAGCGAAATAGTTGAACAGGTTCTGGTTCCGGTTTATGGTATCACCAAGGGTGGACCCGCCGGCATTGTCTTTAATGATGTGCTGCATTTTGAATGTAGCGCTGTCGGCCTGAGTAATCGGGTAAAACCATGGAACTGCAGGATGCTCAGTGAAAGGTCCCGTTGTATATACAGGGGGCAGATTAAAATTAGGGCTGGTATAAGTTTTGGTGAATGAACCTTCAGCATTTGTGACTTTATAGGAATAACGGCAATTACGTATAGCAACATCCCTGTTGCTGAAGATCACGGTGACCGAATCGGCCATTTCCTGTTCGGGGGCAGCGGTGTATTGCGGATAAGGCATGGATTCATAATTCCGGAGCATGCTCGGGGCCCTGTCAATGAAACGGATTTCGGAGCGTACAGTATCATTCATGTTTCTCCCAATATTAAGATAAACATTATCGATATTCCATTGGTCACAGTTACTTTGCCAGGAATATTCAGGAGGACCGGCGAAATTTACATAATTATAGAACTGGAACCGGAATGTTTTCTTGAAGAAAAGCAGGGTATCGGTAATGGGGATCATTACCTGGACGAAATATTTTTCATTATTGTAATACCTGAACGTGTCGAGAGACATGCCTTTGCTGAACCATACCTTTTTCCAGATATCTGGTACGCTGTCGTGAGCAGGGGAGATCAGAAAGCGGAGCAGGAGGGAATCCTGTTTCAAGGGGAAGTCCCTTGACCGGCCCTGTGGCTGGTAATAAAAACTGAGGTACACCGAATCGCCGGCAGTAAGCTTGCGGGGGCTGGGTGAGAATACCGAATCAAGCCTGATAAACCGTGATGTCAGATGATCGGCAATAAAAGGTGTAGGGCCCTGTTCGGCATTAGTGTACATCAATCCTTTTTCATCGATAGCATCCAGGGTGACGGCTCCACGGTTGGGCGGATAAAGAGGGATATCGGTATTGACAAAAGTATAATTGTCAATCCACAAGCTGCTGGCAGGGTAGATGCTGTCGTATGAAAAATCATCAAAAAAGGGCAATATTGCAGGAATGGTATCACTTCCCTTGCTGAAATGGCCCCTCATCTGGTTTTCAAGGTACTTCTCTCCGACCAGAGGATTTGTCTGCATGCCGGTAAGGACCTCCTGTGCCCATCCGCCGAAAGAAAAAAATAAAAAAAATACTGTAAGTAATCTATTCATCAAATTTTTATTTCTATAACTAATTATCCAGCTATCCAGTTATCCAGCTATCCAGTTATCCAGTTATTTCGTCAACAAGCTATCCATTTGGTTTGTATCTTTCTTCATCTGACTTGCTTTTGCACCCATACCTACCTGGAGATCAATAACGGACCCTTTCTCCAGTTTAGTTCCTGGGGCGATCACTTTATTATCCAATAGCTGGTTTTGTACAGCATCTTCATCAAAGGATTTGATAAAAATAAGTTTTCCAAGTTTAAGCCCGGAACTCTCAAGCATTGACTGTGCTTGTCTCAACGTCAGATCCTTCAGGTCGGGCATTGCAGTCTTTTCAGGAATAATCGAAACGATGGTCAGATATACCATGCGATTATGTTTAACCCTTGAACCAGGATAAGGATCCTGTGAAAGTATGGAGCCTTTTGGCTTGTCGGGATCGAAAATACTATCGTTTATGGCGAATTTGAAATCGCCTGATCTGTCGGCATGCATGATATCCGATATGTTTTGTCCGCGGAAATCAGGAACGACAATATAATCACTGTGTTTAGTATACCATGAGAGAGAATAAAAAGTGACCCAGAGCAGAAAAGCAGTAATTCCTATTGAAATAAGAAAATGCTTGAGAAATCGTTTAGAAAATAGAAAACGGACAAATTCCATTCCTTCGTTTACCTTATTAACCTGAATTAGATGATTTTATTGTACCTGTAATAGCCGGACAAACTTACGAAAAAATGCCTTTGCGGCAAAATACCATGATTTTGTGCTAATTTTGCTTATTTAATGTAGTCATATGTACAATATTGCAATAGTTGCAGGCGGGGACTCCGGGGAATATGGGATTTCCATGAAGAGCGGAAAGCAAGTGGAACTGAATATGGACCTGGGGAAATTCAGACCATTTCTTATTGAGATCAGGGGGGCGAAATGGAACTATAAGATAGGAACAAAGTCTTTCCCTATTGATAAAAATGATTTTTCACTGACTATTGGTAAACGAAAGATAAGGTTCGACGCGGTATTCGTTGCAATTCACGGGACACCCGGGGAGGATGGAAGGCTGCAGGGTTATTTCGATATGCTTGGAATTAAATATACTTCCTGCGGACTGACAACTTCTGCCCTTTCATTTAACAAGAGTTTCTGCAAAGATGTGGTTGCCGGTTACGGGGTTGATGTGGCCCGCTCGGTTCATTTTTATATTGGCGACAAAGAAGCTTTGGGTACTGTCACAAAAAAGTTGAAGCTGCCTGTATTCGTTAAGCCAAACTGCGGAGGGTCCAGCGTAGGGATGTCGAAAGTTAACCATAAAAAGGACCTGAAGAAGGCACTGGAATTAGCCTTTAAGGAGGATAATGAGATCATCGTTGAGGAATTCATCAAAGGCAGGGAGCTGACCTGCGGGGTTATCAGGTCACAAGGTAAGATCATACCGTTTCCGGTCACCGAGATTATTTCTAAAAAGGAATTTTTCGATTTCGAAGCCAAGTACCAACGAGGAATGGCCGAGGAAGTTGTTCCTGCAGAAGTGCCTTTGAATGTCTCTGATAAATGCAGGGAAATTTCCCTGAATCTTTTCAGGAAGCTCAATTGTCGAGGAATAGTGCGTTTTGATTATATTTTTACAGGAAAAAAATTCTATTTCCTAGAAGTCAATACGGTCCCGGGGATTACCTCGGCCAGTATTGTTCCTAAAATGGCAAAAGCATATGGCTGGACCTACACGGAAATGATCACTAATTTATTGAATGAGATAATTTGAATTACAATATTTTGTTATGATCTCACTGATCTTTGCTACAAATAACCTGCACAAATTAAGAGAGTTGCAGGAAATTACAGGAAATACTCTCACTGTCAAAAGTTTAGCCGACATCGGATTTGATTCTGAGATCCCCGAGACACAACCTACGATTGAAGGGAATGCAAGGCAAAAAGCAAGGTTTATCTATGAAAAAACGGGAATGGATTGTTTTGCCGACGATACCGGGCTTGAGATTTCAGCTCTTGAAGGGCGTCCCGGAGTTTATTCGGCCCGGTATGCAGGTGAGGGATGTTCGTTTGCTGATAATGTGAACAAAGTCCTTAAGGAAATGCAGGGTTTGGACGACCGAAGAGCCTGTTTCCGCTGTGTAATTTGCCTGATTTACAAGGGTAATGAATTTGTTTTCGAAGGGCGAATTGATGGTGAGATAACCCTTGATCCGTCGGGTGAGGATGGTTTCGGATATGATCCGGTGTTTATTCCTGAAGGACAATCCCAAACTTTTGCCGGGATGCCGGCTTACCTGAAGAACGGTCTGAGCCACCGGGGAAGAGCGGTTCATAAAATGCTTCAGTTTCTAAGCAGGCTTGAATAAAAAAATCCCGGTGGTTGGCCGGGATTTTTTTTGAGTGTATTCTTTTTACGGGAAAACCACACCTTTATATTTGGTTACATCAACATAGGGGATTTTGCTCCCGAAACGCTGATTTATTACCTCAATAAAGAAATTGGCGGAAAGTGCATTTCCTCTTGGGGTGAGATGTATCCCGTCAAGTGAGAAAGCGCCGCCTGTTACGAAATCAGTATTGAGATGAACTCCGTCCCAAACGATTCCAGACTGTGAATTCAGCTGTTTCAGCTTGGAATTCATGTCGACCAGGCCCACGTGATGATTGGAAGCCATAGTGTCCATGATAGCATTAAAGATATTGGTGGCGGCATGGATCTCTGCAACTTCAGAAGTGGTCAGCACATACTGGTCAGGAATGGGATAGGGAGCATGGGTAGCAACATTGATTATTCCCATTCCCCTGCATTTCATTGAGTCCTGGGGTACCGTCATCAGAACATATTCACCAGGTACCATCTGCCTGACTTTAAAATACGGATGAGGAGAAGTAGGATCCTTTATAAGAAAAGGATTCTGTCCAACTACATAATGGAATGGTAACTGGTAGAGGCTCATTGCATAATTAACCGAATCGACAAGGCTTTGCCGGGTCAACACAAGCCCGTTATAAGGTATGGTAGTAAAAAACGGGATACTGGTAATGTCGGGAATATTGGCCATGACGCCTTGTGCTCCGGTTGCAAGAAGGGATCCTAAAACTGTTTTCATTGCAAAATAGAACAGCTGGGGGTTTGTGATTGAATCATACGAACCTCCGGCAAGTGCGTAGGCTAAAACGTCATTATCACCAAGTTGCATTGTGAAGAATGTAGGATGAACATTGTTGAACTCCTGTACGACTGCGCCTGTGAGGCTGGTAGCAAATCGTGCATAGTAAGGGTTCATTTGAGCATAACCTGGCGCAATAAGGTGGAATGACTTGGCGCCGGGGATACCGAAATTATTCACTGCATAACCTACGTTTGCAAAAGGATCCATTGCGCCTTCGGTCCTTAAAGGACCAAGACCGACAACACCCTGGCAGTCGACTGTGTATCCAAGTACAAGTTTAGGTTGAACACCGGGGTATACTGCTACTCCGAAGTTACTGGTAACCATAGGCTGCACAAATGCACCGCCGCCGGCAAGTTGCAACTGGCCTGCGATCAGGTTCGGACAGGAATATACTTGTCCGTCATGGTATAAGGCGCCATCGGCATATCCGGCAACAAGTGAGTTCCCGACAGATATATAGGTGGTGAAGTTGGCTGTCCCTTTATCAGCGGCATATTCGCTGATTTTACGTTCACAAGAGGTGAAAAGTGCAAGGGATAATATTATGAATAGTAGTTTTTTCATTTCGTTCTGTTTTTAAGGTTAGAAACTATATGATAAACCGATGGCCGGGATGTAAAAAGCCGAATAGTATGTGCCGGCAAAATTCTCCGGGCTGTATGTCCCATCGCGTTTCGTACCCATCAGGTAAAGGAATGCCGCATCAATACTGAACCCTTTGAAAGGAAATACCGATAAACCTGCAGTAAGTCCGATCTCATTTGAACTGGGTGTTTGAGGATTAAGGTAATCAGATGGTACGGGAGAAGGATCGTAATAGGCACCAAGCCTTACGGTCACAGTAGGATTGATTTTGTATTGAGCCCCTAGTCTGGGGATCAGCTTGTTCTGGTATAATGCAGGCTGGGCGGTTCTGCCAAGGGATGCTGTTTGAGTTTTGAAGTTGAATACCAGGGAATCATATTGTTTCCAGAATACATAGCAAAGGTTGATCCCGATCATTAATTTCTCGTTGATATCGTATGATAAACCTAAGTCAAGGTTTGCTGGCAGGGGAAGTGAAACTTCAACCTTAGTGTCGGGGAACTGCGAACGAACTGCAGCTGGGACAGTGAATGTGGCATTGGCGTTCTGAACGTCCATATTGATTTTCGAACGGTAATCGATCCCGATATTAAGTCCTTTTACGGGATGGATGAGTATACCGGCGTTGAACCCAAAACCGATTGTATTGCCTTTGATATTTAGCTGGCCTTCACCTCCGGAATAGTCAATAGGTAAAGCCTTATTCAGGTTAACCCCTCCGTAAGCCCAGACAAGGCCCACACCGATCCCGATTATATCTTTAAATTTATAAGAAATAGTAGGCTGAACGGTAATGGCCTGGAATTTCAGGTTCTGAATCAGATAACGTCCCTGCCAATTGTCGCCCCAGGAAAGCCCATTTCCGTAAGGTGTGTTAACTGCGAGCCCGATGCTCAGGTTGTCAGTCGCTTTATAGGAAGCATAAAAATAAAACGGGGTGTTCAGTTGATGTTCAAGGTGTGTTTGGTAATTTTCGTCTTTGCCCTGGAAGGTAACCCTTGCCATGATCAGGCTTATGCCGCCCGAGAAACTCCATTTGTCCTTGATAAATGATACGCCGCCAGGATTGTAAAAAATACTGCTTGCATCATATGTCAGCGAAGTCCCGATCAAACCCATTCCGGTATTTCGCGTACTGTGCAAACCAACCTGGTAGCCTCCTCCGATGGAGGTCATTGCTGCAAAACAAAATAGCAGCAAAAGGAAAGTAATTCTCCTCATGATACAGTTTTTTTGGTTAATACTGGGCGCAAGGTACTAAAAAAAAGAAACATGAAAAAAAATGATAGATAATGTTCATCTGAGTTGTTAGGTTAATTCCGTATCTTTGCAGCAGCAAAATCCAATAATCACTCCTATGAAAAAGATCTATACCTTTTTACTTATCCTAACAATTGTAGGCACCAGCCTGTTTGCTCAAACCCTTCAACTGCAAACACTTTCAGGCACAGTTATCCCCAATGGAGGAACTGTCGGACTCAAATGGCCCATGGCTGGTGATACCACCACGGATGTTTTTCTCGAGTTGAAACAAAAAAATATCTCAACCGGGACGCAGAATTACAAAGTAATGAAGGTCGTCAAGAGCCTTGCTGATTCACAGAAAGCATATTTTTGCTTTGCCGGGGGGTGTTTCAGTGACACAACGATTATTTCTCCAACTACATTGATGCTAACAGCCGGCCAGGAGGATAATAATTTCAGCGGGCACATTACGCCGAATAAGCACAGAGGTTCTTCTGTAGTATATTACAAATTTTACAATACAAGGGATGCAAACGACACTGTCGGGATTTATATCCAAACTGAAATATGGGGTTTAGGGGTGAGCGACCTGTCAAACACAAAGCCTGAGCTTGGCCTTGCATTTCCGAATCCCGCTAATGAGAAGGCAACAGTTGATTACAGCCTGAATACTGAAGGATCTGCCCGGCTGGTTTTACAGAATGTTCTCGGGACTCCAGTCAGGGAAGAAACAGTTTCAGGAGGTTCCGGTCAAGTGAAATTTAATGTTTCCGCCCTTCCCGAAGGTGTCTACGTCTATTCACTGATAGTAAATGGTAAAATTGTGTCTTCGCGAAAGTTACTGGTGAAGCATTAATACTTCTGCAAATTAATTGCATGAAAAAAGCCCTTTTCCAGGGCTTTTTTCATGCAATTTTTATTTCATTTCTGATCCCATCTGGAAAACGGGTTTGATGCAAGGTAAGAGTTATAATATCTTGGATCATCTGTAACCTCCCGGCCAATCCATGAGGGGATCCCGAAACTTTCACCGGCATGGTTTAATTCGATTTCAGCCAGGATAAGACCTTTGTTCTGCCCTCCAAACACATCAACTTCCCAGATCTTTTGATTAAAAAGTATCCGGTATCTCACTTTTTCAACCTGGTCGGGACAAAACAATCCAAGTAATTCGATTGCATCACTCAGGGGAACCTCAAATTCAAACTCTTGCCTGACCGTTTGAACTGAGGGCCCTTTGATAGTGAGAAATCCTTTTTCTCCCGCAACTCTAACCCTTATGGTTTTAAAAGGTTCATCACTCAGGTAACCCTGGCGGTATAATGTTCCCGGTGGTTTCGGAAGTTCCGACCATTGGATGGGGTTAACCAGGAATTTCCTTTCAATCTCAAGAGCCATGATATTGCGTATGTGTTTCAATGAAACACGAATAAAGACATCCAATTATTTAATCCCGAACTCCTTCTTTATCTTACCAACGTAATCCAGTTTTTCCCATGCGAAAAAATCCACTTTCTTGAGATAAACTTCCTTGCCATTGCTATTGGTACTTTTCGGTTTGGAGCCTTTCACAGGATAATAAACCTCCACTTCTGCTGAAAACGGATCGCGTCCGAAATGGCCATAAGAGGCAGTCGGGACAAATACCGGATTCTTAAGACCGAAGCGTTCAACTATCGCATAAGGCCTCATATCGAAAAGTTTGCTGATCTTTCCTGCGATCGCTCCGTCATGGAGCAAGTTGCCTTTTTTGTCGGTCACCTTGGCAGTATTGTAAGTGTTAACATATAGACCAACAGGTTGTGCGACCCCGATGGCATAGGCTACCTGGATCAGTACCTGGTCTGCAACACCTGCTGCCACCATATTCTTTGCAATATGCCTTGCAGCATATGCCGCTGAACGGTCCACTTTGGAAGGATCCTTACCCGAGAAAGCGCCGCCTCCGTGTGCACCGTGTCCTCCGTAAGTGTCAACAATGATCTTTCTTCCGGTCAGTCCTGTATCCCCGTGGGGACCACCAATCACAAACTTTCCGGTAGGGTTTACAAACAGCTTGAAATCTTTTCCGAAAAGCTTCTGCACCCTTGGAGGCAGGGTCTTCTTGACCTTTGGGATCAATATTTTCAGAACATCTTCACGGATCTTGTCCTGCATCGCCTTCTCAGCAGCTTTTTCAGCTTTGATGGTTTTGTCTTTTGGCTTTACAAAATCATCATGCTGAGTGCTGACAACAATTGCATCGATTCGCACAGGTTGGCCATTATCATCATATTCCACGGTAACTTGGGATTTACTGTCAGGCCTCAAATACTTCATCTGCTTTCCTTCGTGCCTGATCCCTGCAAGTTCCTGTAAAAGAATATGTGCCAATTCACTGGATAAAGGCATGAAGTTGTCCATTTCACGGCATGCATAACCAAACATCATCCCCTGATCACCGGCACCCTGGTCTTCCTTCTTCTCGCGCACCACCCCCTGGTTAATGTCGGCTGACTGTTCATGGATGGTAGAAACCACACCGCAGGAATCACAGTCAAAACGGTATTCAGCTTTAGTATATCCTATATTGCGGATTATTTTGCGGGCGGTTTCCTGGACATCCACCCAACCGTTTGTCTTCACCTCGCCTCCGCAGACGACAAGGCCTGTGGTGACGAAAGTTTCGCATGCCACCTTCGACTCAGGGTCCCAGCGCATGAATTCATCTAATAATGCATCCGATATCTGATCGGCAACTTTATCCGGATGTCCCTCTGAAACGGACTCCGATGTAAATAAATATCCCATATTTTGAGTTTTAATAGTTAAACTTTTGTTCTGGTGATTTGAAGATTGAGGAGAGAAGCTGTTGTTTTAGCATTTTTTTCCAGTGGTTGCAATCAGTCAAATCTTTCCACTCCGGCGGCAAAGTTATAAACTTTTTTTCTTCAATGTTAATTTTTAGTTAGTTCCTGGAAAACTTCCTCAAGCTTTTGTTCTTCCTTCTGCATTGAAAGCACGGTTAATCCTTTGCCTACTGCGAAGTTAAACACATCTGCACGTATATCTCTACCGGGTTCCGATTCCAGAAGCCATAGCGTCGATAACTGGTTTTTCCCTGTTTTCACGACCTGTTCTTCGTTGCCGGGTAAAAGAATGCCCTTCAGACCGGGAATATTATGTAATAATTCCGAATTAACGGGGGCCGAAAACTCAACACGGATCAGGTTTTTCGAAACGGTAATCTTCTGGAGGTTTTCCGTTGAATCATCGGCAACAATTTTCCCTTTATGTATAATGATGGCCCTGCCGCAGATGGCTTCAACTTCCTGCATGATATGTGTCGATAACATCACGGTCTTTTCTTTCCCTATCTCTTTTATAAGATGCCTGATTTCCGATAGCTGGTTGGGATCAAGTCCCGAAGTGGGCTCGTCAAGAATAAGTACTTCCGGATCATGTATCAAGGCCTGTGCGAGTCCAACCCTCTGCCGGTATCCTTTTGAAAGTGCGCCTATCTTCTTGTGCTGTTCATCCTGTAGACCGGTAAGTGAGATCATTTCATCCACCCTGATTCTAACTGATCCTTTTAATCTATGTGTTCCGGCAATAAATGTCAGGAATTCCTTTACATAGAGGTCAAGGTAAAGAGGATTGTTCTCGGGCAAATAACCTACTTTTTTCCTGACCTCAATAGATTGTTCCAGAACGTCAAAACCGCAAACAGATGCTTCCCCGGAAGTAGGAGGCAGGAAGCAGGTGATGATTTTCATCAATGTGCTCTTTCCTGCCCCATTAGGTCCAAGCAGACCAACAATCTCTCCGGGATGGATATTGATTGATACCGAATCAAGGGCTTTCTGGGTTCCGTAAACTTTGGAGATGCTATTAACTGATATGGACATGATTGAAAATGTACGATTTACAATGTGTTTTCGAGATTTCGCAATTTCGCTATTTGTTGTGCAAAAGTACAAAAAACCCGGAATCGGTTCCGGAACAGAAAGGAAGGCTTGATTATTTACTTCAGGTCAGCTTAATCAGCTTTATATAACTTCCACACAGCTACGAGGATCGATAGGGAAGCAACAACAAAAATAATTCTCAGGATAAGTTCAGGAACTGCAAGTGTCCATAATTTGCAAGCATCATATACCATATATAAAAGAAAGGTGAGAAAGATAAAAGCCCCATATGATTTTTTCTTCTGAAGCCAGATAAGCAATCCAAGAATTGTCACCGCCAGTTCCATTAATATTGAAACGTTTTGAATAGCGTTCATTGAATGAATTTTGGATAAATATAATAAAAAGGGCAAGGGCAAAGCAAATATTTACTGAAAAATTTTTCAGCTTTCAACATATCTGATAAATCCTTTAAGGTGTTCGGGAATGCGGTAAGCCAGGAAATAAGGCAATGACAGAAGGTAATACGGTTTGCCTTTTAAGGTTTCCGCTTTGCGTATGCTTACATTGCCTGCATGTAAACGGATGGCAAATGAATGAGGGGCTTCATCAATAAACTGATGCAGCGATCTGAGCCTGCCGGGTTCTCCCGATTTGACAACAACAGGTATCAGGAGGTTTTCAAATGGGATCACATAATCAAGTTCGGCAGAGGATTGTGCTTTACTCCTTACCCAATAATCCAAACTGGAAGGCCCTTCGGTTTTTCCACTCAACAATTCCTGCCCCACGACATGCCTCAGTACCTGTCCCTCAAATAATGCATTGAGGTCCATGGCCAGGATCATCTGTTTCTGGATTCCCGAGAAATAGGTCATCAGGCCTGTATCCAGCATCTGGAGCCTTGGAAATTTATTCATGTCAGGTTCAGGAGGAGGTATGGTTGCGACGGTGGGATAATTCAGGCTGAGCAGCATGGAATTCTCCAGGTAGCGGAACGTATTTGACATCTCCCTGCTTCCATAGGGAACATTTCCAAACGCATTGAATTTTATCCTCGTTCCTGCGTACATGAATGCATTCTGAAGGGTTATGGTCAGAAGGTCTTTTTTATTCTGCCTGAACGAACTGCTCTCTATGTCGTTATAGAATTCCTTAAGGATCCCTTCATAAACAGGTTTGAGAGAAGACATACTTCTTGATAGAACAAACTTTTTCACTACTGCCGGCATCCCGCCGATCAGGCTGTACTGGTGAAACAATCCAAGCAGTGTGTGAAACCCACTGACTGGGAAGGGAACCTCACTGAAGGCTTCAATGGCTTCAGAGTTGCCATTGGCTCTCAGAAATTCATTAAAAGATAAAGGTCTGATATACAAAGAAGTAAACCCTCTGGGTATCTGGGGCAGCTGGATTGCGCAGGAAATGATGACTTTAACGCCTGGCTGCCTGCTGATAATATCTTCGGCAAGATTAATAACCTGCGGGTCACGGCAAGTGCAATCAAAAAATATCAATGTTTTCTTTGGATTTGTATCTTTCCCTTTAAGCAGGAAAATAGTATTGAGGAAATCTTCGCTTGAACCGGATTGACGGAAAATCTTCAGATCTCCGGGATCTTTCAGGTCAAGATGGATAAACTGCCTGAACTTTCGAGAGAATTCATCGACCAGGGAGGTTTTCCCGGTTTGCCTGGCTCCGTAAAGAATAAGTCCCGGTGTTGAGGGATCCTCTCTCCAGTGATTCAACTGGGTTGATGCCGATCTTTCGAAATATATCTCTGCCATAGAATAGGGTATAAAATTATACAATATTGTCACAAAATATAGGATAAACGCATTTTATTTAAAAATAATCATTAGATTCTTTGCCAGGTCAGAAGAATAACAATACCTTTGCACCCCTTTTTGAAAAGAAATCAATTAAGAATATGGATACGTTAAGTTACAAAACAATCAGCGCCAACAAGGAAACCGTTATAAAAGAATGGGTGTTGATTGATGCTGAAGGCCAGATAGTTGGCCGTTTGGCCTCCAAGGTCGCAAAACTGCTTCGGGGTAAAATGAAAACCAATTATACCCCGCATGCCGATTGCGGCGACAATGTGATCATCATCAACGCTGAAAAAGTGTTATTTACCGGGAAAAAGCTGGATGACAAGAACTATGTCCGTCATACCGGTTATCCCGGAGGTCAGAGGATCAGGACTCCGCGTGAATTATTCGTTAAGAAGCCTACAGAAGTTGTAGAAAAGGCCGTAAAAGGCATGCTTCCGAAGAATCGGCTTGGAGCTGTTCTCTTCCGCAATTTATACGTGTATGCAGGAACAGAGCATCCGCATCAGGCCCAGCAACCAAAACAGATTCAATTAACCTCAATTAAGTAATATGGAAATCATCAACACAATCGGCCGGAGGAAGACTGCTGTTGCAAGAATCTACGTGAAAGAAGGCCAGGGAAAAATCACGGTCAATGACAGGGATTACAAGGAATACTTCCCAACACCTATATTGCAGTTCAAGGTTGTTGAACCTTTCGAAGTCACAAATACCATGGGACAATACGACATCCAGGTTAACCTCGACGGGGGTGGAGTCAGGGGACAGGCAGAAGCTTTAGCCCATGCACTTTCAAGGGCATTGGTTAAGATCAACGAAGAATACAAGCCCCTGCTCAAGGCCAAAGGATTTATGACACGCGACCCGAGAATGGTTGAGCGCAAGAAATTCGGCCAGAAGAAAGCACGTAAGAGATTCCAGTTCAGTAAACGTTAATATTTTAAGAACTATCAATTATTTATCATGTCCAGAACAAATTTCGATTCATTATTGGAAGCCGGTGTCCATTTCGGTCACTTGAGAAGGAAATGGAACCCGGCAATGGCTCCTTACATTTTCATGGAAAGGAATGGCATCCATATTATCGACCTTTATAAAACCATTGCCAAGATCGATGAGGCTGCCGCAGCCCTGAAGCAAATTTCCAAATCAGGCAAGCGCATACTTTTTGTCGCAACCAAAAAGCAGGCTAAGGAAATCGTTGCCGAACAGGTCAAACGGGTGAACATGCCTTACGTTACAGAACGCTGGCCTGGTGGTATGCTCACCAACTTCGCCACAATCAGGAAAGCTGTTCGTAAAATGGTTTCCATTGATAAACTGATGACCAGCCCTTCGTATAATAATCTTTCCAAAAAGGAACGGTTGACGATCACACGCGAGCGTGCAAAACTTGAGAAAAATCTAGGTTCAATAGCTGACCTTAACCGTTTGCCCGCCGCAATCTTTATCGTGGATATCCTTAAGGAACATATCTCCCTGGCCGAAGCAAAGAAGCTTAATATTCCGACCTTTGCCATCGTTGATACCAACTCGGACCCGCGTAAAGTTGATTTCCCAATCCCTGCGAATGACGACGCTTCCAAATCGATCAGCATCATTATTGAAACAATGGTCAATGCTATTGAGGAAGGACTTGTTGAACGCAAACTCGACCGGGACAAAAAAGCTGCCGATGAAGACAGGGGAGAACAGGATGAGGATTTCGATGACAGGATGAAAGAGGATGAAATCGAAGAAGAAGTTGCCGGAATAAAACTGGCAATCAAGGAACCTGATGCAAAACTTCAGAAGATGAAGACTGGTGTTGTTGGTGAGACTGAAGAAAAGAAATCTCAGAGAAAGAGAATCAACAAGCCCGCAGGAAGACCTAAAAAGTAAATATTAATATACTAATCGAATTGAATATATGAATATTACAGCAGCGGATGTAAATAAACTTCGCCAAATGACTGGTGCCGGAATGATGGATTGCAAAAAAGCACTCCAGGAATCAGAAGGCGATTTTGAGAAAGCAATTGACAATCTGAGGAAAAAAGGACAGAAAATCGCGGGTAAACGTGCCGATCGGGACGCAAATGAAGGGTTTGTTGTTGCTAAAACCTCAGATGATAAAACCTATGCAGCAGTGGTCATGGTAAATTGTGAAACTGACTTCGTGGGGAAAACCGAAGAATTCAAACAATTTGCCAAGGATGTCCTCGACGCAGGACTGAACAATAAAGCTCATTCAGTTGCAGAACTGATGCCCTTGTCAATCGGAACATCCACCGTAGAATCAAAGTTGAATGACCTGCTTGGTAAAACAGGTGAAAAGATGCAGATTGCCCACTTTGAATTGGTCGAAGCACCTGTTACCGTGGCTTACAATCACTTTGGAAACCGCCTTGCAACAATTCTTGGTATTAGTCCCAAAGACGGAAAAAATGCCGAGGAAGCCGCATACGAACTCGCAAAACAGGTTGCCGCCATGAACCCGGTTGCAATTGATAAAGATGACGTTCCCCAGAATGTGATCGACCGCGAGATTGAGATAGGCAAAGAACAGGCACGCCAGGAAGGCAAACCTGAAGACATGCTCGAAAAGATCGCAAACGGGAAACTCAATAAATTCTATAAGGACAACACTCTTCTTAATCAGGAATATATCAAGGATAGCAAAAAGACCTGCGCTCAATTCCTTGCAGATCATGACAAGAACCTGAAAGTCACTGGTTTCAGGAGACTTCAGCTGGGTGCTTAAGAAAATTACTTTATAACAGAATACGGGATTATCTTTGTTGTAGGATAATCCCGTTTTTATTATTATGCCACAGAAAGAATCAGTTCAAACAATGTTCGATGAGATTTCGGGAAATTATGATTTTCTGAATCACTTCCTTTCCTTTGGTATTGACAGGCTTTGGAGGAAACGGCTTGTAAAGGAAATTCTGAAGTCAAATCCGTCACATGTGCTGGACCTGGCCACGGGCACTGCCGACCTGGCTTTGGAACTTCGCAGAAAGGGAGGCCTCCGGATCACCGGAGTGGATATCTCCGAAAACATGATGGCGATCGGAAGAAAGAAGATCGCAAAAGCAGGACTTTCCGATTTTATCGAATTACAGTGCGGCGATGCCGAAAACCTGCAGTTCCCCGATGAGAATTTTGATGCTGCCATGATCGCTTTCGGCGTCAGAAACTTTGAAAACCTTGAAAAGGGTATCGGTGAAATGCATAGGGTCCTAAAAAAAAGCGGAAAGGTTATGATACTGGAGTTCTCTCATCCGCAGGCATTCCCTTTAAAACAATTCTATGGTTTCTACTCCCGTTTTATTATTCCTCTGATTGGGCGGATGATATCTTCCCATCCTTCAGCCTACCGTTATCTTCCCGATACTGTTGCAGCTTTCCCTTCAGGAATGGCTTTCCTGGATATAATGATTCGCTGCGGGTTTACAGGCTGCCGGTATATAAGCCTCTCGGGCGGAATTGCCTCGATTTATAGTGGAACAAGACCAGTTTAATTCATCTTCAGCTTGTAATGACGGGTTATTGCAGCAAAATAAACAGAAAAGAATTTCGTTAGTTAAGTTTAAGGCCTGCTTCATTTGAAAGACAAAGCAATTTTTACTTTTGCCTTCTTATTAGTTTTTCTCTTTTTCAGCTTCCCTGCAAAAAGCCAGAAAAGTATTATCATCAATAACCCCAGGTATGATGATGATATTATTCATTTCGGGTTTGTCCTCGGCGGCAACATGAGTTATCTTACTATACGACCTGTTTCTGACATGCAACATATCGTTTGGGATTCTACTTATATTCCTGATATTTTACCAATGCCTGTCGGCGCAAGGGTATTGAGCATCGAATCACGCCCAACCCCTGGCTTTGTCATCAGTATCGTAAGCGATTTGAGGCTTGGACCATTATTCAACCTGAGATTCATCCCTTCGCTTAGTTTTGGCGACAGGGATCTTATTTATTCAATCCTGGTGTATCGTAAAACTGATACAACCCTGATGACAATTACCAAGAAAGTGCCTTCAACCTATATAAATTTCCCGCTGGAATTTAAGTATAAAGCGTTGCGATACGATAACTTCCGCCCATATCTCCTGGCCGGGGTACAATATACTATTGACCTAGCTTCCCAGGCAAAGAAAAGGGAACAGCGCAGCTCCGACCAGAAGATCGTCAAGTTCAACCAGAACGATCTCTATATCGAGGCCGGGATTGGATTTGATTTTTATAATGAATGGTTTAAACTTGGAGTCGAACTAAAAATGATGTATGGGATACAGGACATCCTCAAACGTGAACATAACATCTATACGGATCCAATTGCTAAGTTGAATTCCAAAATTTTCCAGCTGAGCTTTACCTTTGAGTAAGCCTTTCTGCGGTTTTCTTATCTTTGCATTTAAATCAATTGATCATGGAACGAATTGCGGTTTTTCCCGGTTCTTTTGATCCGGTCACCAAAGGACATGAATCCATTATCCGGCGTTCTGTGAACCTTTTCGACAAGCTGATCATCGCCCTGGGGGAGAATTCCGGGAAACAATCCTATTTCAGCCTTGAAGAAAGGCTAGGATGGCTCAATGAATTGTTTGCCGGAGAGCAAAAAATTGAGATCGCCCGGTACGACGGCCTTACTGTGGAATTTTGCAGGAAGAAAGGAGCAAAGTATATTCTGAGAGGCCTGAGAACCAGCGCCGATTTTGAATTTGAACGCGGCATAGGCCAGATGAATAAAATGATGGTGCCCGACATTGAAACGGTTTTTCTGCTTTGCGAACCTGAATACGCTTCTCTAAGCTCTTCAATCGTTAGGGATATCCTGCGAAATGGAGGAGATGTAAACCGCTTTATCCCTGCAGGAATAACATTAACACGAAAATTTAATCATTAAAATCAGGATAAATAAAGAGAAACAGAGTCTGTAATTCCGAATTAAATATGAAACGATTATTCTTTACATTAGTATTTCTTATCAGCAGTTGGACGGTATTTACCCAACCCCTGACTATAACGGGAACTGCACGTGGAGCGGAAGGAAGAATGATAACCCTTTCGATTTTTTCAGACCCTTTGACAAATACTGAGCAAATACTGAACAAAACGAAAATTGACTCTGCCGGTAAATTTACACTTTCGGCAACTGTTGATCAGGAAAAGGTCGGAAAACTCTCTATCCAGTTTCATAGTGCAGGTATATTTATATCACCAGGTAAAACATACGAAATCAACATCTTACCTTATAAATATGATGAGCTGAAAGAACTCAATCCGTTCATAAATTCTACCAATCTCCAGATTGAACTATTAAAACTTCCTGTTGATGATGTCAACTATGTCATCGGCGCTTTTGATGAAATATATAATACCTTCCTGGTTGATCATTTCAGTGCACTTTACAGGGACCGTAATAAAGCGCTGATTGACACCTTGGAGGGCAAACTCGCATCTACGATAGGGGAACCCGGGGATCCTTATATAAAGTATTATATGGAATATAAAATGGCAAATCTGGTCCAGTTAACCCAGTCGATGAACCAGGCCATGATCGGCCGCACTTATTTTACTTTCCGGCCAGTGCTGTATGATAATGTTGAATACATTGATTTCTTCAACTCATACTTTACAAAGTACATTACTGCTACCTCCATGGTACTCAAAAAGAATGACTATCATACCCTTCTATCCGCTCCCGATCCTTATCCTGCATTGATGAAGGCGCTTACAGCAGATTCCATCCTGAGACCTGAACAACTCAGGGAACTTGTGCTTTTAAAAAGCCTGATGGAAATGTATAGCTCAATGCCCGACGATCAGAAAAAAATTATTGAGGTTCTGAATAAAATTGAACAGCAAAGCAATGCAAACCAAAACCGCGTGATTGCTGCAAACCTGAAACAAACTCTTACACATCTTCAGCCTGGAACTCCGGCTCCAATGTTCCAGCTCAGGACGAAAGATAACACCGCCTGCGTCAGAATGGATTCTCTTAAAGGAAAAATTGTGGTTATGAATTTCTGGACTTCATATTGTACCGGGTGTACCAATGAAATGGAGCTTATAAGGCCCATGGCTGAGAAATTCAAAGATAAGGTGGTTTTTGTCAGTGTTTCCTCTGAATATTACTGGACCAGGATGCTTTTGTTCCTTAATCAGAAAAAAGACTGGACATGGAATTTCCTTCATATCGGCGACCAAACAGATATGTTGAAGGCCTATGATGTGCGCTCTTTGCCATTGTTTGTGATCATTGATAAAGATGGCAACATAGTTAAATATCCTGCCGAACTGCCTAGCAGCGGTCTAGAGAACTCAATAGAACAGTTATTACAATCATCGAAATAGGTTGCCGCTGAAATACCGGCAACAATAAAATTATGCTTGAAATTTTTAAAAAAATACTGGGAAGTAAATCAGCAAGGGATATTAAAACCATCAATCCTCAGGTGGATTCTGCCCTGGAATTCGGAGATGCATTCCGTGGCTTGAGCAACGATGAACTCAGGGCTAAGACACTTGAGTTTAAACAGAGGATCATTGAAAAAATAACAGCAAAGCAACTGGAGATTTCAGAACTTCGTTTAAAGCTCAATTCCGACGATGTCCCTATTGATGCCAAGGAAGATCTTTACCGGGAACTCGACAAGCTTGAGAAGGATGAATACGATCTTATCCAGGAAGAACTTAAGGCTATACTTCCCGAAGCTTTTGCGGTCGTAAAGGAGACAGCCAGGAGATTCGTTGATAATGAATGGTTGGAAGTCACTGCCACGGAAATGGACCGGGAACTTGCAACACGCCGCAACAGTGTTGAAATTGCAGGAGACATTGCCAGGTACCGGACTTCCTGGACAGCCGGAGGCAATATAATACGCTGGGACATGGTTCATTATGATTGCCAGCTCATAGGTGGTGTGGTTCTGCATGAAGGAAAGATTGCCGAAATGGCAACCGGTGAAGGGAAAACCCTGGTAGCTACCTTACCTGTTTATCTGAACGCCTTATCTGGGCGGGGTGTTCATCTCGTCACGGTGAATGATTACCTGGCTAAACGTGACTCGGAATGGATGGGAACCTTGTTTGAGTTCCACGGGCTCAGGGTTGATTGTATAGATAAACATGAACCCAACTCCAATGCCAGGCGCAATGCTTATAATGCGGATATCACTTACGGGACGAACAATGAGTTCGGCTTTGATTACCTCCGTGATAACATGACAGGCAATCCGGAGGAAATGGTGCAGCGGCCGCACAACTATGCTATTGTGGATGAGGTTGACTCAGTGCTTATCGATGATGCCCGTACGCCTTTGATAATTTCAGGACCTACTCCAAAAGGGGATGACCAATTGTTTGAAGAGCTCAAACCTCAGGTCGTGAAACTCTATAATGCCCAGAGAAACCTGGTGACCAAACTGCTTGCAGAAGCAAAACAACTGACCTCCGATCCAAACAATTCCGATAATATGAAGAAGGCAGGAGAGCAGATTTTGCGCTGCCATCATGGCCTTCCCAAGAACAAAGCGCTGATCAAGTTCCTCAGCGAACAGGGAATGAGAGCCCTGATGCAGAAGACAGAGAACTTTTACCTCCAGGAACAGTCAAAAAATATGCATATCGTCGACGATGAGCTCTTTTTTATCATCGATGAAAAAAATAATACCATCGAATTGACGGAACAAGGTATTGACCTGCTTACCGAATCATACGAGGATTCCTCCTTCTATATTTTGCCCGATATGGGAGCTGTAATAGCAGATCTTGAACGCTCCGGATTATCAGATATCGAAAAAGTAGAGAAGAAGGATGCCCTGATGCTTGATTACTCGATCAAGTCTGAAAGGGTTCACACTGTTAACCAGCTTATTAAAGCCTATGCCCTGTTTGAAAAGGATGTGGAATATGTTGTCATGGACAATAAAATCAAGATTGTCGATGAACAGACCGGCCGCATCCTGGAAGGCCGACGTTATTCAGAAGGCTTGCACCAGGCAATCGAAGCAAAGGAAAGTGTCAAAGTGGAAGCCGCCACCCAGACCTATGCAACGATCACACTTCAGAACTATTTCAGGATGTACAAGAAGCTTGCCGGTATGACAGGTACTGCCGAAACCGAAGCAGGCGAGCTATGGAATATTTATAAACTGGATGTGGTCGTGATACCGACAAACCGCAAAGTGATCCGTGACGATAGGGAAGACCTGGTTTATAAAACAAAACGTGAAAAGTTCAACGCGGTAATTCAGGAGATACAGGATCTCACCCAAAAAGGGAGGCCTGTTCTTGTGGGTACTACCTCAGTAGAAACCTCGGAGCTGCTCAGCAGAATGCTTAAAAGGGTTAATATCCCGCATAACGTGCTGAATGCGAAACTGCATGCCAAAGAAGCCGACATTGTTGCCGAAGCCGGTAAATCAGGCACTGTGACCATCGCTACCAATATGGCAGGTCGTGGTACTGATATCAAGCTTGGACCCGGAGTCAAGGATGCAGGCGGTCTGGCGATCATAGGTACAGAACGGCATGAATCACGCCGTGTAGACCGTCAGCTGAGAGGCCGTTCAGGGCGGCAGGGTGATCCTGGCAGTTCCCAGTTTTTTGTTTCCCTTGAGGATGACCTCATGCGGATGTTCGGCTCTGATCGCATTGCAAGGATCATGGACAGCCTGGGGATCAAAGAAGGGGAGGTGATCCAGCATTCGATGATCACCAGGTCGATCGAAAGAGCCCAGAAAAAAGTCGAAGAGAACAATTTTGGGATTCGTAAACGTTTGCTGGAATATGACGATGTAATGAATATCCAGCGTGAAGCCATTTATAAAAAAAGGCACCATGCACTCTTTGGGGACCGTCTTGCAGTCGACATTGCCAATATGATGTATGATGTTTGCGAAACCATCGTCCTTGACCACCATGACGGCCGAGATTATGTAGGTTTCAAATTTGACCTGATTAAGGAATTCGCTGCTGAACCACCTATGAATGAAGATAAATTTCAGCAGGACAATGCCTCCCAAATCTCAGAGACCCTCTTCGCCCATATTTACAAGCGTTATAAGACCAAGGGAGAACATATCGCCACCAAGACTTTCCCGGTCATCAAGGATGTGCTTGAAAATGAACCCAGGTACGAAAATATCGCAATCCCGGTTACCGACGGACTGAAGACTATGCAGGTAGTCACAAACCTGCGCAAAGCCTTTGAAGACAAAGGGAAGGAGGTTGTCGTTTCCATTGAAAAAGGCGTTGTTCTATCCATGATTGACAACGCGTGGAAAGAACATCTCCGCGAAATGGATGACCTTAAACAAAGTGTTCAGAATGCTGCCTACGAGCAGAAAGATCCCCTTCTTATTTATAAATTCGAATCCTTCGAATTGTTTAAAACCATGGTTCAGAGGACAAACAAGGAGATCCTTTCATTCCTCATTAAAGCCGACGTACCTATCCAGGTTGAGAATGTTAAAGAAGCACAGCTGCCAAAAAGGACAGACCGGGGCCGGTTAAAGGAAGAACGTTCCGATTTGCTGTCCCAGGCCAATAGCGATACGCAGGAGAAGTCACGTCCCCAGCCGGTAAAGGTTGAAAAGAAAGTCGGACGAAATGATCCCTGTCCCTGCGGCAGCGGGAAAAAATTTAAGAACTGCCATGGGGCGACACAATAATAGGTAGCGAAATAATTTCACAGCTCGCTACTTCACTACCTGATATGTTTCACATAAATCAAAGAATATGAAACTTAAACGCATCCTTCTCAAACTCTCCGGGGAAGCCCTTGAAGGAAACCAGGCTTACGGAATAGATCCGGAACGGTTGATTGATTATGCCTTGGAAATCAAATCGGTTGCATCCAAAGGCTTACAGATTGCCATTGTTATCGGCGGAGGCAATATTTTCAGGGGACTGCAGGGAACCCGCTATGGTGTTGACCGGGTACAGGGTGATTATATGGGTATGCTTGCCACAGTGATCAACAGCATGGCATTGCAGGACGCACTTGAGAAAACAGGTTTGAAAGTGAAGCACCTCGGAGGTATCGCGATTGATCCAGTTTGCGGGCGGATGAGCCGTAACCAGGCAATAAGCTACCTCGAAGAAGGGTATGTTGTTTTGATCAGCGGCGGGACAGGGAACCCTTATTTCACTACCGATACAGCCTCTGCATTACGAGCTATTGAGATCAAAGCGGATGCTATCCTGAAGGGAACCCGGGTTGACGGAGTTTATACGGCAGATCCTGAAAAAGATAAAAAGGCGAAAAAATATGATACACTGAGTTTTGATGAAGCCTATAAAAAGAACCTCAGGATCATGGATCTCACTGCATTTACTCTGTGCAGGGAAAATGACCTGCCTGTCATTGTCTTCAATATGAACCAGAAAGGCAATCTGCTGAAACTCATACAAGGGAAGAAGATTGGAACAATAGTTCAAAAGTTATAATTTTGAGTCGGATTCAAACAATCTGAACCATGAACGAAGAAATAGAATTTACCCTCGAAGAAGCAAAGGAAGGCATGCAGAATGCCCTGCACCATCTTGAAAAGGAAATTCAAAAGCTCCGCGCCGGGAAAGCCAGCCCGCAAATGCTGGAAGGGGTTAAAATTGATTATTACGGTGTGATGACAGCAATTGACCAGACCGCCAACATCAGTTCGCCCGATGCCAGGCAAATCATAGTCCAGCCCTGGGATAAAAGCGTCCTTGGACTGATAGAGAAAGCCATTCAGGCTGCAAACCTCGGCTTTAATCCTAAAAATGAAGGCGAAATCCTCAGGATCGTTGTTCCTCCGTTAACCGAGGAACGTCGCCGTGACCTGGTTAAGAAAGCCAGGGCCGAAGCAGAAAATGCCAAGATAAGCATCCGCAACATCCGCCGCAATGCCAATGAAACTGCTAAAAATCTGAAGAAAGACGGTATCCCCGAAGATGAAGTTGAAAAACTTGAAAGCGATATTCAGAAAGCAACCGATGAATTCATATCCAAAGTCGACAAAATACTTGACATCAAGGAAAAAGATATTATGACAGTTTAAAACCATGAAACCAATCGTCGTTGACCAGTCTCTTATAGCTTATTGCGGGTTATATTGCGGCGCCTGCAAGAAATACATTTCGGGAACCTGCCTCGGATGCCATGAGAATAATAAGGCTGGATGGTGTAAAGTAAGAGCATGCAATATCCAGAACAATTATCAGAGTTGTGCCGACTGCAAGGAATTCAGCAATCCAATGGATTGCAAAAAATTCAATAACTTCTTTTCGAAATTCTTTGCGCTGGTGTTTAAATCGGACCGGGCGGCATGTATTGATAAAATCAAAAAAGAAGGATATAACGGTTTCGCTCTTTACATGGCTGAACATAAACTGCAGTCCATAAAACGAATTTGATTATCAACCGTGCTTGCTTATCTTCAACAGGCGCTCAGTGTCATTCAAAACTATTTTCTTCCCTTCCAGAGTTATTAATCCTTCATTGTGGAATTTCCGCAAAGTATGGATTACGTTTTCTTTGGAACAACCTGCAAATTCAGCAAACTCCTGGCGTGAAAGCGACAGCACAAAAGAATTACTCAGATAAATGTTCTGGGAAAGGAAAATCAGGATATCCGCAATCCTTCCATTGACCTGTTTATGAGCAAGACTTATAAAATTAAAAATAGAACTGCGGAAGATATCCGTAATGAATTGAAGCATCTTGAAAAGGTACAAGGTATTTCCCAATGCGATTCTTGTAAGAAGTGCAACATCAATCGTACACCCTTCGCATTCTTCTATAGCACAAACCGAAAACAGGTTGAACTCAGCATTCACCAGGTTCGCACCCCCAATCAGTGCAGGTGCCTTGTTAATTGAAAGAATGAGGTTTTTACCGTTCTCGTCCTCATAATTGAATTTAATAATGCCTTTCCTTAAAAAAAGGAAGTGAGTCGATTTGGCTCCCTGCTTTAAAATCACTTCCCCTTTCTTATATCGAAGCTGCACAGATTTCGACCTCAGCTTTTCGAACTCTTCCTTCTGTATATACTGACAGCTGATTGTCTTAAAAAGACAATCGTCACAGTCGTAATAGCGTTGGTGATTGATCTGGTCCATATTGTATTTTCAACAAAAGTACTTGATTTATATATATCCAAAGATGAAATAATGCAGTTTTTAATATGTAACACATCAGGTAAAAGGAAACTTTCTTTCAGCGTTTACTATAATATTGGTAATCAACATACTTTTACTTTTGTCACGAAAAATTAACCGATTTTATTATAAAATTTATCACATGGATATTCAATCAATTTGTGTAATGGGTGGGACTGGAAAAACAGGGGAACCCGAAAAAGTGGAACGCTTTGAACTTAATATGGGTGACATTATAAGTATTGTCGGACCTACAGGTTGCGGAAAAACCACCCTGATCAACGATATTGAGCTCTTTGCAAACCGAAATACTCCATCCAACAGACTGGTGATGATTAACGGTGAACCCATTTCCGAAGATTTTACTTTTGATCCCAGGAAACACCCGATTGCCCTCATATCCCAACATACAAATTTTCTTTCGGATCTCCCTGTGGGTGAATTCCTGAAGATACATGCGAAGGTAAGGGGAGGGGATAATCCTGAGCAGATGATTGGCGAAACCCTGGAATTTGCCAACCAGCTTACTGGTGAAGCAATTATAACCACGACGGGAATGACTGAACTTTCGGGCGGACAAACCCGCTCATTACTTATTGCCGATGCGGTGATCATAGGCAATTCTCCCATAATACTGCTGGATGAAATTGAAAATGCAGGGATTCACAGGTCCCGGGCCCTGGAACTCCTTAAACAGTTTAAAAAGATTTTTGTATTTGTGACTCATGATCCACATATCGCTCTCCTGTCGGATTACCGGATTATCATGAAAAACGGATCCATGGAGAAACTTATCTGCACTAATCCGGCAGAAAGAAAAGTTGCCGGCGAACTTGGCAAAATAGATAACCTTATGCTGAATTTCAGGACATACATCAGAAGCGGTCAGGAAATATCTGAAAAAATGATGGCAGAACAAATGGAAACATTGAAACTAACAAATTAACATATGAAGCTGATAATATTTGCCGGTCCCCCGACCTGCGGGAAGACCACAGTTATAAGACAGGTTATACGAAGGATGCTTAAAAAAGGCCACAAACCTGCTTACCTGAAAATAGATGTATTGTATGCCGATGAGGATAAAATCATTAGTGAGGAGTTCGGTATACCTGCAAAAAAGCTGTATTCAGGTGAATTATGCCCCGATCATTGCAATGTCGTGGTAATGGATGAAGCGGTGGAATGGGCTGAGAAATCGGGTAGTGATTTTCTGTTTGTGGAAACAGCCGGGTTATGCCTCCGCTGTTCTCCATACATTGAAAACTCACTGGGTGTAGTGGTTCTCGAAGCCACCAGCGGGATGAATCTTCCTTATAAGATCGGCCCGATGCTCACCCTTGCCGATATCGCGGTAATCACCAAGATCGACCTGATCTCACAGGCCGAACGTGAAGTTTTCCGTTACAGGGTCATCGAGGCTGCCAAAGAGATCACCGTTGTGGAAAGCAATGCCTTATATGGGATCGGGATTGATCCTATTGTTAAGCATATTGAAAGATCGGGTGAGATTGAGCAACCCATGTTTTTAAGGGGTAATCCTCCGGTTGGGACCTGTACCATCTGTGTTGGCAAGAAGGAAATTGGGGCCAAGAACCATTTCGGGGTATTGCGCACCATGGAACATGATCTTTTTTATATTGGAGAATGACATCCGCAATCCCAATTAATATGCATCCAAACAATATGAATAGTCCACTCATTTATCTTGACAATGCGGCAACCACCCCGATAGATCCGGAGGTTTCCAGGGCTATGCAAATGGCAGCGAAGGAATACTATGGGAATGCTTCCAGCCTGCATTCTGTTGGGACTATTGCCCATGAAATTCTTGATCAGGAAAGGGCAAGGCTCGCTTCACTGATCGGGGCCAGTCCTGATGAGATCATTTTCACGGGAAGCGGTACCGAAGCCAATAACCTTGCCTTGAAAGGGGTGGCATTTGCCAATGCTCACCGGGGCAGGCATATCATTGTATCGGCAATCGAACATGATTGTGTCCTGAAAGCTGCCCGTTGGCTGGAAAGCCAGGGTTTTAGCGTCACTTATCTTCCGGTCGACCAACATGGGCTTGTCGATGTACAGGTTCTTGAGAATGCTTTTACCGATAAGACCATTTTGGTTTCGATGATGCATGTCAATAACGAAATCGGTACCATTGAACCTGTGAAAGAGATTGGTAATTTATGCAGGGAGAGAAATATTTATTTTCATTCCGATGCCTGCCAGTCATTCGGGAAGATCCCATTGAATGCAGCTTCTCTTAATGCTGATCTGCTTACAGTGAATGCCCATAAACTCCACGGCCCAAAAGGTGTCGGCGCTTTATATATTAAGTCGGGGGTGAACATTGAACCCTTGCTTCACGGGGGCGGGCAGGAAAAAGGCATACGCTCATCCACCGAAAATATTCCTGGAATAATAGGGTTTGTTATGGCTGCGGAAATAGCTTGCAGGGAGATGGATTCTGAAACGAAGAGAGTTACAGGTCTCCATGAGCATATATTATGCATCCTGAAGCAGAGAATTGATGGAGTTTATTTCAATGGTTCCCTCAGTGCCCGGGTTCCCCATAATATAAATTTCTGTATTGAAGGAATGGAAGGGGAGGGGATACGGCTTCAGTTACTGCTGGATGAGGCTGGAGTTTGTGTATCCACGGGGTCTGCCTGTTCCTCAAACGATGGGGGAAATCCCTCGCATGTCCTCCAGGCCATCGGCCTGGATCCCTTCCAGGCAAGGGGAGGAATCAGGTTGAGCCTGGGCCGGTTTACAACGCAGAAAGAAATTGATCGTTTCCTGGATGTCATTTCTGAAAAGGTAAAACAGCTTAACCCGATATTTTAACCCCTTACCATAGCTGAGCTGGAAAAAAATATAACCATTAAAACCAATATTATGTTTAAAGAAAACAACCTTCAGTTAGATCTGATCAAGCCTCTTCCGGGCCTCGATTGCGGCGCATGCGGTTTCCGTACATGTGAACTTTTCAGCAACCACCTGGCCAAGAACCCCCCTGACATTAAACTTTGCATCCATATTGAAAGCAGGAAACCGCAGGCTTCAGACCCGGTGGCCTGCCTAAGCTGCCATCATGCCGGCCTTGGTGAGAAACTAGGCTGGAAAGACAACCTGAAAAGAGAGTTTGATTTCATACTCGATTCATTTGATAATGAACCAGGCCCCCGTGAAACGATTCTTCCTTATAATCCGGCCCTGGTGAAGGACCTGGGAGTAAAAAAGGATGACATTATGATTGGCCGTCCCATGGGAATGTCATGCGGATGCCCTGTTACCCATTGCGGTGTTGTGACCAGTGTTGATGCACGGAATGGGGTTATAAACTGGTGTGTAACTGGTCCATTAAAGCCCCGATTACAGGGTTTTATCGATATTGGTTATTATGTCGCCCAGGGTTATGAAGGACTCATTAAAGAAACCAATGTTGATATTAAACTTGGCATGCGCTACTGGTTCCTGCCGCGACGATGCATGCTGCAGTGGAGGCATAGCGGGCTTGTCAATGCCGTCACAAAACTGAAAGACGGAGGTTTCAAAGTGAGGATTGAAGGATTATTTATCGGATAATTCCGGGTCTCGCTTGAGACAATTAAATCCCTAGTTACCATGTATCTAGCTCAGCCGGTATGCTGAGAACATGGGCTGCGAGAAAAATCCTTAAGCCTTTCTGCCTGTATATTCAGGCAGTTTTTTTACTTTTGCACCATACCAGGGGGTCTATTCTCTGATTACCTTCGGGTCAAAGGTTGATAGACCGTTTAAAAACTTCTAATCTCTCCACCATGAAATTGAAAAATTTACTTCTGCTTGCTTTGACTATTCTGCTACTGCCATCCTGGAAACCTGCCTATACTCAGACAGGACCTTATGTAAAACAGGTACTGACTTCCAACTCGGGTAAATTTGAGTATCTTCCTCCCTATACCGATTATGTACTTCTTGAATCTTATAATCCCGAGAACAGCCAGATCGATAAATTCGGAGTGATATATACCCAATCCGCACAATCTATCCTGATAAGCGGGCGTTTCGGTTTCTTTACTGCCCAGGATTCAATTATAAAGTATGATCTGTACACATTTGAGCGCAAAGCCGCTATTGCCGATTCAGGTTTGAACAGGCTTGCCATGTACAAGGGTAAATTACTTGTTTCGAAACAGTATCCGAACCAGCAATATTTTCTTGAAGTCCTCGATACTTCAAACCTGAGCCTTATTGCAAAAGTCCCGGGAATTTCAGGCGACTGCGGAGGTATATGCGAGGTGAATGATACAGTTTATGTTGCAGTTAACGGTGGTTATATGGGCACCGAAGGCAAACTTGCTGTTGTTGACCCGGGTTCCTGGACATTGAAAGCAGAAGTGAATTTTGGTCATGAAGCTATTGGAATATGGGACCTTTATGTCTATAACGGCAATATATTCACAGTGAACAAAACCCCATACGGAGTTTCGGATACCGGAAGCATAACCATATATACTCCTTCAACCCGTACTTTTACCAATATCTTTCTACCATACAGGGTGGCGGCAGGTTCGGGAATTAAAGACAGCCTTCTGTATTTGGGATTAAACTATGGGATTGGTTCCTTCAATCTGAACACACAGGCCGTTTCAAAACCGGTGATTTTGGCTGATCCTGGTTCTTCGGTGTATACCTATATACTTTCATCCGCAATCGATACTCTTAACGAAAGGTTATATGTCAATATTGGGGATTATGTAAGTAACGGCAGATGCCAGGTAACTTCGTTCAGCGGCGATTCCATAACATCATACCGCACCGGAATTTCATCTGATGCCATCGCTGTAGACACAAGAGTACATTCATCAGGGATCAATGATGGTAAGGGCCTGCAGGTGTCTGCTTTTCTGTTCCCGAATCCCGTTCAGGATGTGTTGAAGGTAAGGTTTACAGGAAATGTCCAGCTTACCACTGTTAAAGTGATGGATATAAGCGGCAGGGAGGTTTTAACCTTTAAACCGGGAATATCACCCGATACTGATTTTGAGTTCAACGTGAGCGGTTTGACCCAGGGTTTGTATTACCTCGTCCTTAGCAGTCCCGAAGGCCGAATTGTAAAACCCTTTGCAGTCAGCAGGCCTTAATAAACCACTATTTCATCGGCAAAGATCCAGCTGGGTTCGCCTGCACCTTCATGCCATGCAGGGCATACCCCGTAATTCTTTGCAGTCACTCTCAGGTACCTTGCCGGCGTGGCAGGAAAAGCCTGAGTAAATGGCTGGATAAATGCCGTTTCTTCCTTTGGGGAAACCGTATTCAATACCTGATTGACCGAATGCCACTTTTTGCCATCCGAAGAAAGGGAATATTCCACAAATTTCGGCAGAAAGATCCATGCTTTCTGATTCTGAAGCATGGTCAGCATAACCGATGTTACGGGAATATCCTTGCCAAAATCAATAATCACATCAAGGTCATTGCCAAGGTATCCCTGCCATAAACCATCATGATGATCTTTACTCCCTCTTAACCCGTCAATCAGCGCAGTTTGTCCGCCTGCAGGATATCTCTCCGAGCATTTGGTTTTATAAATGATCTTCTTGCCTACCGCAAAATGGAAAAGGAAATTGCGTTCGCTTAGCTTCTCTTTGAGTTTGCCATCTGAGAAGATACCTGCTTTGATTACAACAGTACCGCTGATATCAATCGGATCAGTATAGACTGCGGATTTCGTGCTGGGATTTTTACCATCAAGGGTATAATAAATCGGGAACCCGGGCTGCTCCGATGAAAGAACGACCTTCACCTTCCCTGTTTTCTTATCGAATAAGGTGTTAATGTCAGCTTTAAAGGAACCTGGGGAATAGGTGACTTTCATGAAATCAAGTTTCTTGAGATGGACATTCAGCCTGGTCCTGAATTCCACGAAATTCCGGGCGGTCTTCGGGGACCAGTCCACCTCGGCAAGGGCTATCATACGTGGCAGAGCCATATACTCTACCTGTTTTACCGAGGGTATGAATTCGGTCCACACATTTCCCTGGGCTCCAAGAATATGTTTTTGCTCATCTTGAGTAAGTTCTTCAGGAACAGGTTCATAGGAATATACTTTTTTCAGGGTCAGAAACCCTCCGATTGCTTTGGGTTCCGTCTCCGGGTCAGCCTGGTAATGGTCAAAGTAACAGTAATCACCCGGAGTCATAATAGCATCATGCCCCTGCCTGGCAGCAGCTATTCCGCCTTCCACTCCCCGCCATGACATCACCGTTGCCTCGGGAGCAATACCGCCATCGAGGATCTCATCCCATCCGATAAGCCTGCGGTTTTTTGAAAGGATGAATTTTTCTATTCGTTTAATAAAATAACTCTGCAACTCCTTTTCGTCTTTCAGGCCTTCGGCTTTGATCCTGTCCTGGCATTTCTTACAGGTCTTCCAGTTTGTTTTATCCGCTTCGTCTCCGCCAATGTGAATGTATCTTGATGGGAAAAGCTCCATGACCTCAGTCAGTACATTCTCAAGAAAAGTAAATACAGAATCGTTCCCAGCGCACAAAATATCTTTATTGGGCCAGTAAGTTCCCGGAGGTACAGTAAACGGACCACCTGTGCAAGAAAGTTCAGGATAGGCTGCAAGAACTTCAACCGAGTGTGCCGGCATTTCAATTTCGGGGATGATTGTTACATACCGGCTGGCAGCATATTGCACGATCTCGCGGATTTCATCCTGAGAATAAAAACCTCCATAAGTAGCAGTTTCTCCCGGTTTCTGCCTGGCCCTTGTGTCCCATGGTTCATTTTCATGGTCGACCCTCCAGGCTCCGATGCTGGTGAGCTTAGGATATTTTTTGATCTCAATGCGCCAACCATTATCATCGGTCAGATGCCAGTGAAAAACATTCATCTTATACATCGCGATCAGGTCAATATATTGCTTGATGAATTCTTTAGGAAAAAAATGACGGGAAACATCCAGGTGCATCCCGCGATAAGCAAACCTCGGATGGTCCTTGATTTCAATGCAGGGGATACTCAATTTCAGAGATTCAGATCCGTTCTTCCCTGAATATACCTCCGGAGGAAAAAGCTGAATGAGGCTTTGCATTCCATAAAACAACCCGGAACCGCAAGGAGCTTCAACAATGATTTGTTCTGGAGATACTGTTAAGATATATCCTTCAGCCGGAATTTTCCCTTTATTGGTTAGTCTGAATACTACGGCATTTTTTATGTTCCTGATATCTGCTGGTTCTTCAAGGACGTTCAGTCCCGTTAACCCGGCCTTCTCCAGGAGTTGTTTGATAAATCCTGCTACCGGTCCGGTTTCCTTGTCGACAGAATGGATATAAAATGTGGTTCCCCGGTTAAATTCGAAAGTCCCGGGCTTCATCTTCAGGGAAAAAGGTTTAGGGATGATGGTCGTTTCGTTCTGGGCAGGAGCTTTTACAGCAATAATACAAACCAGTGAAAAGAAAAACAGTAATTCGAATGATTTTTTGTACATAAATGTTTCTTCAGAAGGTTAATTTACAAAGATCAGAAATTATTTTTTTCATGGAGTCGGTATTTTCCTCCATTGATTGTAATAGCCTGAACTGAGCCCTGGCCCTTTGCAGGTTATGACCCGGGAACCGGATCTTGTAATAAGTGTCTCCGGCCAGGAAGTCAGTGAGGAATCTTAACCCTATGATGAAGGTCATAAAACGGGCTGAAAAGGCAAGGTGGGCTTTCTCATCATGAGTAAGGATGTCACCTGCAGTTTCAAGAAATCCTTTACTGTATGAGCTGAAAAGTTCCAGGTCGATAGTTATTTTCTGAAGCTCACTTTCATCCTCGGCTGCAGTATTTGCACCGGTACGGATTGCATCTCCGAAATCATAAAGGCTGTAACCGGGCATTACCGTATCCAGGTCAACAATGCAGATCGCCTTGTTGTTGCTGTTGAAAAGAATGTTGTTAAATTTCGTGTCATTATGAGTGACTCTTAAAGGGAGCCGTCCCGACCTCCCTAACCTGAGGATAGTGTGCATCTCATCTGCCCGGTCTTCAATAAATGAAATCTCCGCGACTGTTTCTCCGACTCTTCCGCAAGGGTCTTCTGACCGGATTTTACGGAAAGCTTCCAGTCTCGTTTCTATATTGTGAAAATTCTTCAATGTTTCCTCAAGGCTTTTTGCCTCCATACCTGAAGTGAGGTTGAGGAATAAGCCGAATGCTTTTCCGCCTTCATAGGCAAGCATTGGACCCGGAACGAGGTCAAAGCTCCTGCTACCCTTGATGAAATTATACATCCTCCAGAAATTCCCTTCACTATCCTTATAAAAGAAACCAGAACTGCATGCAGGGATCAGATGAAGTTCGGCAAATGGGATTCCTGCTTCAGAAGAGTATATCTTCTCCGAAATATACTTTGTGACCTTTAGAATATTATCGGTAAGAAGTGTAATATCGGTAAAGATATGATGGTTGATCCTTTGCAGGAGGTAATCAGGGGAAGATTCCGGCGACATTGAAATGCAGTAAGAGTCGTTAATGTGTCCTGAACCAAAATGTTCATAGCTTATGGGTATACCACCAATCCGGAATTCTTTTGCTATTTTAAGAATATCAATCATGTTATTTTGTGATGGTGTGAGCTAGTGACGGATTCAGCTGTTTAATATTTCCTTTGCTCTCCTTATTCTTTCCTGGTCGACGACTTCGTGAACGTATTCCTGAAATTCGGGTTTCCCCATTCTGACTTCCTCCCTCATAAACTTCATTTTACTGGGAACCGGCCTGGTAAGGTACATGTGAAACTCTGAAGCCCCTGTGGATTTAATAACTTCACTAAGGTTATGTTCTTTTATACCGTGACCCGGCATGACCGTAATTCGGCTCCCGGCATATCGTATCAGCTTGTGTATGAGGTCAGCACCAATCAGAGCGTTGTCACTCTGCCCTGAGGTCAAAACCCGGTCGATATTAATAAGCATCAGATCATCCAATGCTTTGAAAGGATCAGTAGTCATATCGAACGCCCTGTGGCAGGTAACTTGCATGGGCCTTGCAATTTCGGTCAGTATACCCATACGTGAGACATCCACATTGCCGTCGGGCAGGAGGACCCCGAAAACCACACCATCGGCACCCAGTTTCTTTGCAGTTTGAATATCATGTTTCATGATCTCAAATTCTTCGTCGCTGTACAAAAAATCAGCTCCCCTGGGCCGAATCATCACCATGAGAGGGATTTGCAGTTTTTGCCTGGTAAATAGGATGGTCCCGGCAGAAGGTGTACAACCCCCTTCCATCATGTTCTCACAAAGTTCAATACGATCAGCGCCCCCATCCCTGGCCGATATCGCCGAGACGGACGAATTGACGCAGGCTTCAAGTATTTTTTTCATGAATGGTAAATCTCCCGGGCTGAAAGCCCGAATTGGTATGCAAAGATAGAATTATGACCAGAATTAACATTAAAACCATCTGCTTAACCCCATCCCTTCAGTACAATTCCTGCAGATATCTATGGTTTTCCTTCCCTTCAGGATCATTCGGCGGAAATCTTTATACTTAGGGCCTTTCCAGATCTCCCTGAAGCTGTTATTTTTTATATCACCAAGCAGATGACTGGCATCTTTATCGAAACAACAGGGAACAATTTTACCGTCCCAGGTAACAACACAGCCAGTCCACATTCTGAAACAATGCCCTGGCAGCGTGTTTTTAATCCGGAATTGCCCCTTGCTTTTATACCTGCTAAATCTTCCTTCATCCGGCATAAGGGGATTACCGTTCTCAAAATCATAAAACTGGGCCGATTTGATCTCAACCCTGTTTCCTCCCCATTCAAGTCCTTTTTTACGGATATCCCTGATCTGGTGCTGGTTTGGTCTGAGGACAAGGAATTGTATTATGATCTCCGGAGTTCTGCTTCCTGCCCTTTGTTTAGCATCGGCAAGATTTTGTATCCCCTGGATCACAGTGTTCAGCGATCCACCTTTCCGGTAAGATTCATAAGCCTGCTGGTCTGTTCCATCAACTGAGATTATCAGACGGTTGAGACCAGATGCAACTGTTGATGCAGCATTCAAGCCGCCAAGAAAATGGCCGTTGGTAGATGAACTTACATAAATCCCTTTTGAACGGGCATAATCAATGAAGCTAAAAAGAAGGGAATTCATATAGGGCTCGCCCTGGAAATACAAGGTAAGCCATGAAAGTTCAGGAGAAAGAGCATCAATAACCAAACGAAACAGTTTGAGGTCCATACTCCCTGAAGCCCGGCTGAGTTCTTTCATCCCGCTGGGGCATTCGGGACAATGAAGGTTACAATAATTAGTCGGTTCAATTGAAACTGTTGCAGGCATCCCGAAGTGAAAAGGGCGCCTTAAACAACGTGACAAAAGATATCCGAAAAGAAGTTTAATGAAGTTGAGGATCCTCGCAAAAATGAAACTTTTCAAGGCGGCAAATGTTTATTCAGCCGGCTCAGCGTCCCCGGCCTCCTGTTTAGATTGCTGCTCCTGTTTTACTTTCTTTTTCTTTTTCCTTCTTGCCAGAAAGTCCTTGCTGATTGAAACTATCTTTCCAATCACCGATGTGGTGGTACTTACATCGTCAATAAGTGTTCCCAGGAGATTCTTGAACGACAACAAATGAACAAGGTTCTGGTAATTATATTTAATACCTTCTTCTCTCCTCACGATCTCCATCTGCAGTTTCTCCTTTTCGCGCTGCAGGTCTTCCAGCGAGTTGATATGATTCAGCCTGATCTTAAAGGGTTCGCTAGTTCTCATCCTCTTCCTCCAAAATGATTTTTGCTAGATGTTTTACCATTGGATTGATAAAAAATTTGTATCTCATCCCATAAATAATAAGGCCCAGGACGATATAAAAGCCAACAATGATAAGGGCTCCCACATAAGTTGGTCCTACTTCTTCACCGTACCAGAAAACAAAGGCAAAGGAGATGAACAGGATTAGAAACATGCCAAGAATGAAAAAGATCACAGAAATGAGGAAAAATGAAGCCAGCCTTGCGATCTTCTCGGTTAAAAGCAGTTTAATATAATCTATTCTCAGGTTGACGTAATCCTTCATGTTTTCCGTCAGGGATGAGAAATTGTCCGATATGCGGTTTGATTCCATTGTGATTCTGTTAATATCGTATGGTTATTTTTCTGAAGTTGTCATTTATCCTGTGTTCCTTCCTGACCTTGCTTTGTTGACTCTTCATCACTTTTGTCGGAAGTAAGAACCGTTTTCAATTCTTCAAAGCTGGCAGGAAAACCTTCTTCAAGCTTATCGGCAAGATCAAGGATCTTATCCTTGATCTTTCTTCTTGTTTTTGATCCTTTTTCCGGGGCGATCAGCATGCCGATGCCGATACCAACCGCAAGCCCTGCTATCGCGGCGATAAGGATATTTGACTTTCCAGCCATGGTTGTTTTTTTATTTACGATTAATTTTTTATTTCTTTTATCAGGCGAAAATTACTGAGAAATTCAGTGGCTACGATTTTTAGAAAACCATAAGCGGGAACAGCTACGATCATACCTGGGATGCCGCCCAGACTGGCGGCGGCGATGACGACCAGGAATATTTCAACCGGATGGGCTTTTACACTTTTCCCCTGGATCAGCGGTTGAAATACATTGTTGTCTACCGTCAGCACCAGCAACATAGCGATAGCGATCTTTATGGCCATAGGCCATATCTGATCATAATTCCCCGTGCTGATTACCCCGGTGAGACCAAGCAGAACTCCGGTGATTACAGCGATGATTCCACCAAGATAAGGGATAATGATAATGATCCCGGCAAAGAAAGCTATGACAAGAGCTCCTTCTACTCCCACAATCAAAAGAGCTATTGAATAAGTCAAAATATTGGCCAGGATCTGGATGATCATCCCGATAAAATATCTTGAAAGGAGTTTCTTGCTCCTTCTCATTACATTTCTGGTTTGTTCCTCATATTTTTCAGGAATGATAAGAAGTATAAGCTTTGGCATCATCGTGCTATCATATAAGAAGAAAAACGAGAGAAAAAGAATTGAGAACACATTAAAAAAGAATGAGCCAGTAAAGGATATCACTGAGGAAAGAATATTGGAAAATACGTTAAAATCGATGACTTTCAGGACCATTGTTTTAAGGGAAGACTCAATGGTTGAACCCCTGGGTATTATGCCATACTGCAGCATTGTGGTTTGAAGCCAGTTGATCTGGACCTGAAAATGTTCAATAAGCTTCTGAGTATCGATCTGGGAGATCATTGAAGCTTCCCTCATGACAAGGGGAATGAAAAAGGAAAACAATCCGAATACGATGAATATCATCAGGATCAGGGTGACCGCCACGCTCAGGCTATGAGGGAAGTTCAGTTTCCCGATCCTGATCCTGCCAAGAAGCTCAACCAGGGGAGTGCCAATAATGGAAATCACCATTGCTACAATGATGAAAATTACGATCTGGGAAAAATACCAGACCAGGAAGCCGACTACACCAATAAAAAACAGTATAAAGAACAGCTTGTAGCGAGAATACAATTCCGACATTCCAATTAATTTCTACAAACCTACTGGTTTTTTACCGGAAAGTCAAGAGAAAAATATGCAGCAACCTCATCCTGGTAAGTCCGGTTGGCATGATGTTTTTCCTGGCTCAGGATATAATTTTTTGCTCCCTGAAGGTTCCCTTCACTTACTGAAGCTGCATAATATGCCTTATCCCAGCAGAACCGTTTTACTGTGATGGATTTTGAATTGATCCACCGGCTTGCCTCCAGTTTTAATTCCTTAACAACCTGTTCGAGGCTTTGTTCACTCCTCAGGCGTACCAGGCAATGAATATGATCAACCCAGCAGTTGATGGTTCCGAGTTCGATATTCTTATTGACTGCAGCTGCCTTGAGATGATCAAGAAACTCCTGCCGCGATCCGTTTGAAAACAGGGTATGCCGTCCCCTTGCACCCCAAACAGCATGAACCCATATTTTAGTCTGTGTCATAAGCTCTTTTTAGCTTAATCCGTCATCCGCAGAAAAGTGATATAAAAAAGAGGGGAATTTATATTTTATCTATGATCAGGAAAGCAAATACCACAAAAATGTAAAAGTTCCCGACCAGGAAAATCAGCCTGAAGCTGATTTTACGGGAGATAAAAAGCTGATATGCAACCAGGAGGATGATAAACAGGTTGAAACCTGCAAGAAGATAACGCAGGTTTATAAATTTAACTATGCCGAACCAGGAGAAATAGATGGATATGACAGAAGCAGCAATAAGCCAGACAAGGATTGTAAGTTTCATCATAACCGGTGAAAACATGTCGGAAAGTACAGGAAATCCGGCATTTTTATACTCATTTTTGTATTTCAGCATGATCAGCCAGAAATGCGGCATCTGCCAGATAAAGATGAATACCGAAAGAAAAAGCAGGACAGGGTCGTTAAAATTTCCTCCTGCGGCTATCCATCCCATGATGAGCGGGATGGCCCCGGTAAGAGCTCCGGGGATCACGGCAAAAGCGGTTTTTCTTTTCAGAAAGGTATATACTCCATTGTACCATAGTACGTTAAAAAAACCCAGACCGAACAACAAAAGGTTCCCCGAGAGTATAATTACGATAAAGCCGGAAATCAGAAACAGGTTCGCTGTTCTGAGTCCGTCGGAAGTTGTAAGATGTCTTGAAGGAATAGGCCTGCCCCTGGTCCTCTCCATTTTTTCGTCATATTCCCATTCCTGGTATTGATTGAGGGCGGATGAACCCGCTGCCAGGAGGAAAATACCTGCCAGGGGACCTGCCAATGCAAATGACAAATCTCCAGAACAGATAACAGCTGATGCAACGGCCGAACAGGTAACCGCCAGGGTAACCCCGGGGCGGATCAGCTGAAAATAATATTTTAGTGACAAATGGTCTTGGTATTTGAGGACTATTTAATGGACTTGAAATAATCGATGATCTTTGCTGTTTCGCTATCGCTGATAAGGCCTTTGTATGACTTCATCACTCCTTTAGGCAGACCCTTGACAACATCTTTGTCGGGATCATAAATACTAGTCTTAATATAGGCATCATCCACGGTCACTGAATGTTCTTTCCCGTCGGTCACTACTATACTTTTCTTCCCGTAAATCCCCTTGAACGAAGTGCTTACCAGTTTGGTGCCATCGATGGAATGACATCCGTTGCAGCCATTCTTTTTTATGATGGTGAGACCTTCGGGCTCGGCAGCCCTCCTGGCCAATCCGTTGATCCAGGTATCGTATTCAGCTTGTGGAACGACTTTGACTTTAGCTTCCATGTAGGAATGATTCATCCCGCAGTACTCGGCACAAAGGACCCAATATTCCCCGGCCATCGTTGGAATAAACCACATCTGGTTTGTTTTCCCCGGCACACAGTCTTCTTTCTGCCTGAAGGCAGGTACGTAGAAGCTGTGTATCACATCCAGGGAAGTCAGATTAAGGATCACCGGTTTGTTGACAGGCAGGACCAGCATATCAGATTCCTTATCCCCGGGATATACAAATGACCAGGACCACATTTTACTGACTACGGTCACATTCATAGCATCCTTCGGAAAGTCTCTCTGGGGCCGGAATGCGACATACCCGTAATAAAACATCAGCAGGGCGATGGCAAGAGGGATGAGTGTCCATGTGACTTCCAATGTCGTATTATCCTTAATCTGTTCGGCTTTCGGGTGTTTTGACCGGCGGTATTTCACCACAAACCAGAGCATTACAGTGGTAATCCCAACCAGGAAGCAAAGACTGATCCCGAATATTACTTTAAACGCCAGATCCACACCTTCGGCAAAATTTGAAGCTTCCGTCAACATATCAGTGTTTTAGAAATTATTATAAAACTTACCTCAGCAGATAATCGAAAAATGTAAGGGCAATGACCAGCACATAAATGCTGAGTACCATCACAACAAAAACAGTAAACAGCTTCGACTCAAATTTAAGATGCATGAAGTAGCGAAGCACGATGAAAGATTTAATTGAGGCTATGATCAGGGCAACCATGACTGTCAAAGCCGAAAGATCGATCCAGGTAACTGTAATGGTGATGGTTGTAAATATAAGTAAAGCCAGCAGTACCCAGCCATAAACCCTGTAATCAGTTATATGTGTTTCTGTATGTTCCATAGTTTTGTTTTTTAATACAATCCTTTTTCGTTGCCTCGCTTCTCGCTACCTGTTTTTGCTAACCCGCCACCTAAGTGATAAGATATAACAGCGGGAACAAAAATATCCAGATCAGGTCAACGAGATGCCAGTAAAGACCTCCATTTTCGAGGAGAACATATTTCTCTGCATTAATGCTTCCGGTTTGAATCTTAACCATGATAATAGTAAGAATAATGCTGCCCACGATGAGATGAAACACATGTAGTCCGGTCATAAAAAAATACAGGCTGAAAAAGAGGATATAACCATGCTTAAGGCCGACCATCATGTCTGAGCCCGGGTATAAACCGATTGAAAACTTATGTCCCCATTCAAAATATTTATTAAACAGAAAGATCCCCGCACAAATCAGTGTTATCAGGATAAATAGTACTGCCTTCCTCTTTTCTCCTTTCTGAACGGCTGTAATCGACATGGCAACTGTTGCAGAACTTAACAGAAGGGCCACCGTGTTTACTGTCCCGATGAAGGCATTGAGCTGATGGGCGGCCTGGTGAAATTCATCTGAATAGTGGCTGCGCATGACGGCATACACCAGGAAGAGGCCTCCGAAAAGTAGGATCTCGGTGAAAATAAATATCCACATTCCCAGTTTCGCGCCAAGATCGTCTCTGTGCATTTCCATATATGTGATTTATTTTTTAGTCATTTATGTTCTTTAAGGTCACCAGTCACCAGTTATTCATAGTTATAAGGTTCTCCTGTGATCACCGGAAGTTCATGAAAATTCTCAACCGGGGGTGGAGAAGGTATGGTCCATTCCAGGGTGCTGCCTCCCCAGGGATTATCAGGTGCTTTAGCTCCTCTTTTACTGGCCAGGTTAGCAATCATTAAGATAATCCCGATTAAAAGGAGGAGCCCGCCAAAACCAGATATCTGCTGGCCCAGGGTAAACTGAGGGAGGTAATCGAAATACCTGCGGGGCATTCCCATAATACCAATGACGAACTGGGGGAAATACAATAGGTTAAATCCTACAAAGAGGAATCCGAATGCTATGTTTGCCCTGCGGAAGTTATACATCCTGCCATACATCTTGGGATACCAATAATGCAGGGCAGCAAAAAACGCAAATCCGACACCTCCGAATATTATATAGTGGAAATGAGCCACCACATAGGCAGTGTCGTGAACGTGGATATCTGTTGCCAGGGAACCGAGGCTGAGCCCTGTAAGACCGCCTATCATAAACAGGAAAATGAAACCCAGGGCGAACAAAAAGGGCGGTTTTACCGAGATAGATCCCTTGTACATCGTTGTAACCCAGTTAAAGACCTTGATAGCACTTGGAACAGCAACGAGAAAGGTCAGAAGGGAAAATACCCAGCGCGCTGTAATGCTCATTCCTGAGGTATACATATGATGCGCCCACACGAAATAACCAACCAGAGCGATGGCAAGGCTCGAAAGTGCTATTGCTTTGTACCCGAATACCTTTCTCTGGGCAAAGGTTGGGATGATCTCGGTGATTACCCCCATGGCCGGTAAAATCATGATATATACCGCGGGATGTGAATAGATCCAAAACAGGTGCTGGTATAATATAGGATCCCCTCCCAATGAAGGATCAAAAAACCCAATCCTGAGCCATCGTTCGGCGATGACCATTAGAAGGGTGATCCCGACGATAGGAGTTGCAAGCACCTGGATCCATGCTGTGGCATATAGAGACCAGGGGAAGAGGGGCATTCTGAAAAATGTCATGCCAGGCGCCCTTAACCGGTGGATGGTAACAATAAAATTAAGCCCGGTGAGGATGGAGGAGAAGCCCAGAACAAATGCACCGAATACAGCGGCAACTACATTGGTATGTGTTTGTGTGCTGTAGGGTGCATAAAACGTCCAGCCTGTATCGGGAGGGCCGTTGCCTAAAAATTGTGATGAAAGTGCAATGGCAGCACCCAATATGAAAAGATACCATGAAAACAGGTTAAGCCTCGGGAAAGCCACATCGTGGGCCCCAATCATTATAGGCATCGAAAAATTGCCGAAGACAGCGGCCAGCCCGGGGATCACCACGGTGAAAATCATGATGATGCCGTGGATCGTAAAAATCCCGTTATACGTCTGGGCATTATAAAATTGCTGTCCCGGCCTGAAAAGCTCAAGCCTCATAAGTTCCCCCAGAAGAACGCCGACGATGAAAAAGATCATCATGGCATACATGTACATCAGGCCGATCCGCTTGTGGTCGGTTGTTGTGAGCCAGGCAAGTATTCCCTTGTATTTGCCTGTATTTTCAAGATATGAGTGCGCAATTGTTTCTGCCATACTATCTGGTTCTATTCATTAATCACTTTTTTCTTTTTGATCTTAACATAAGTGTTATTAACAGCACTAATGCCAGGAAGATAATGATCGTTGCACTGATCTTTGTTACTGCCAGGGTATACCTGCGCCCTTCAGGATCATAACTGAAACAAAACTGGAGCAAACGGTTGATTGTAGGCCTCGACTGTTCCTTCCCAGCTTCAATAATGGCCATTTTTACATCAAATGGCAGGAAAGAAACGCCATACAGGTACCTTGTTATTTTTCCTTTAGGGCTCACGATAGTGATCACGCCTGGATGTATGTAATCGTTGCCCTGCTGCTTGAATTTAAACCCCACAGCGTTCACCAGAGCGTGTATATTGGAGCTGTCGCCCGTAAGGTAAAACCAGTCTTTTGCATGGCTTTTGCTATGCCTTTTTAAAAAAGTGTTTTTCTTCTGGATGGCTTTTTCGGGAGTGTCTTTGTAGTTGAAACTGACAGTCACGATCTGGTAATCCTTACCCAGTTCCATCCCCATTTTCTCCACCACTTCCGAAACACCGTCAAGGAGGGGGCTGCATAATCCGGGACAATCAAAATACACCAGGGTCAGGATAGTCGGTTTCGTGAGCAGGTCACCGAGCTTCACCTGTTTATTCTGCTCATTGGTGAAGGTCAGATTCGGAGGGATGATGCTGTCGAGATGTTCTTCAACCCCTATTTCCGGGCTGATGACCGATTGCGACTGCCCGAAAACGCTTAGCAGCAGGCAGGCCGTTATCAGTATACCGTAAATTAAAGCCCTGTTTTTCATTATCTTAAACTTGTTTGATTTTTCGCATGTCAACAACTGAAAGGAGGATATAGATGATGAAATACCATACGACGATCACGGCCAGGGTATAGATCAGGATCATCCATACCGGGGCTTTGTCCCTGGTCGACCACATGGCCCGGGTGTCGGTAAGGGCCGGTTTGTTCGTTGGAACTCCAATAGCCAGTGTGTCACTCACAATAGCTTCCTGCATGTTCCCGGTGGGATCATTAACCCTGGCTCCCACGATCACGTTTCCCGACTTATCCCCGGGAAGATCCTGAGGCCATTCAAATCCTGCATAACCGTTTTCGGATGTGGGTTTTGGGTCGGTCAGCTGCATGTTCCCGAAATACCGTTTAACAAACACAACAATCTCGGCGCCTTTTGCAGGAACAGGGCCATCACTGGTGAGTTCAACTGCTTTCACCAGGATTCTTCTCTTTACAGTATCGTAGGTCATGGATAGTTTGATGCGTTTCCCTATGGAAGCAGCCATTTTCTCCGGGTCGGGTTGTACATATCCTTTATGAAACGAACGGAGAAAAGAAATCACGCTCCACCTTTCGTCTTCCGTAAGAATGTTCCTGAATTCGGGCATAGGTGCTTTTCCAGTGGTTATCCTGTAAAACAATTCGCCGTCTTTCTGGGTCCCTACTTTGTTCTCCGACAGGTCCCCGGGGGAAGGCTGTATGGAGGCGAAATTCTTTTTCGTGGGCAGTCCGTGGCAGCTTTGGCAGTTCTTTAAATAAATCACTTCACCCTGTTTTGCCATATCAGATGTAAATCTAACGAGGCAGATTTTACCTTTCTGATCATCCGGCACGACCCAGCTGGGGTTTTGCGCTTCAACGCGCAAAGTTGTAATGATTACCGGCAGAAGTATATAGAACAGTTTTTTCATGATTCATTGCTTTTCAGTGGATCCAAACCTTTTTCTTTGGCGGTCTCAACAACAGGGATAACAGGAAAGAATTTTGATATCAGAGTGATAATGATCAAAACAAGGATGAAGCTTAGCAAGGTTATGGCAATCTCTGTGAGCGTTGGTGTGTAAATTTTGAAATTATCAGGTACGTGCTGAATGGGCAGGAATGGATGTGCCATTGTCGGAACAACGATGAGGTAACGTTTGAACCAGGCTGCTATCAGGACCACAACTGAGATGAGGGTTAGAGGCAAGGGCTTTCGCATCTTCCGGAATAACATAAGGACAATGGGAATGAGCAATCCGCCGACCTGGACAAGCCAGAACATTACAGCAAAATGGCCGCTCATAAGTTCTCTGAGATGAATGGCATCAGCTCGTTTCAGTTTGTAACCCGGGACCAGGTATTCGTTTATGTTGAAATACAGGTAAACGAAAGCAACAAGAACCAGGACTTTTCCCATATTGTTAAAATGAAGATCGGTAAGGTAATCCTTGAGCCTGTAATTCTTACGGAAGAAGAACATGGCTATGATCACCGCTGCCGATCCTGCCACGAAAGCACCCGAGACGAAGTACGGACCAAAGATGGTACTGTCCCAGCCAGGCCTTACAGTCAGAGCGAATAACCATGATGTCACTGTGTGGATCGAAAGTGCTGCGGGGATTATCAAGATGAGAAGGATGTAAATTGAACGATGTATGATCCGGTTCTGTTCGGGGTGGTCGGTCCAGTTCAGGGATAATACTTTGTAAACCGGTTTAAGCCATGAGGGCAGGCTGCCGTAGCGCTTATAAAGTACGGCCATGTCGGGGATCATGGGCAGCATGAGAAGCATCAGGCTGATCACGAAATATGTTGTAATCACAGTAACGTCCCAAAGGATAGGTGACTGGAACCTTGCATAGAGAAAAACGTAGGCAAGTCTTTCGGGGCGCCCCATATCCATTACGATGACGAGCCCGGCCACGGCTGCGAATGCGACTGCAATGGTTTCGGCAATCCTGGTGATAGGTTGTACCCATTTCATGCCGATGAGCCCGAGCACGGCGCTGATAAGCATCCCGATAAGGCTTGAGGCTACGAAAAATACGAAGTTCGAGATGTACAGTCCCCATGAGATATAATCCCTGATCCCGGCAACTCCCAGGCCGTACTTAAGCTGCCTGGTGTAGGCAAACAGGCAGGCCAGGAAGGCAAGAACCAGAAATCCCATCCACAGGAAGAACCCCTTGTTTAACCTGATGTGGTGAGACAAGTCGCTGATGATAAGATCCATTTTATTATCCATATTCGTTGCTTCAGCTGATTACTGTAATTCACTTAGTTTCATTTATCCCTCCTTAGGGGCTTCATCGGTTGCAGGTTCGAAAGGGAACAACCTGTTCTTTGGAGGCAGATAATACACTCTTGGCCTGGTACCGAGTTCAGGCATAAGTTGGTAGGCGCCGTTATCCCGTAAGAGTTTGCTCAAGCGCACTGTTTCCTTGGTTGTGCCGTTTGACACCGCATCCTCGTTCTCGTCGCCGAAATAATACACTCCGTTGGGGCAGGCCGAGACGCAATAGGGGAGTTTGCCTTCCCGGCAGCGGTCGGCACTGAACAGGCATTTGGAAATCGTTCCCAGTTTCTGGGGTACATTAAGCTCGACATTGTAGGCTTCTCCCTGGTGTTTCCCTGCATCCTTTGGCAGGGTCCACTGGAAGATCCTGGCTGAATACGGACAGGCGGCCATGCAGAACCTGCAGCCTATGCATCGTTCGTTGTCGATTAGAACGATGCCGTCACCCCTTTTATAGGTTGCATCGACAGGGCAGACAGCAACACAGGGAGGATTGTCACAATGCTGACAGTTCTTAGGCATGTGGTAGGGAGCTGTGTCGGGGGCATCCTGCATTTGCAAGGTGTTCAAATGATATTGCCCGGGTTTGAGCTGGTGCGCCTCCTGGCAGGCGGCAATACAACGCCTGGCATTCCGGCATTTCGAAAGATCGATGACCATGACCCATCGCCTGCCTTCTATGCCTTCCCTTCCCTTCTCCAACATAAGTTTTGTAGGATTCTTTGCAAGAGCCTTCAGCTCAAGGCTGTCCACCTCAACAAGCTTGTTGTCCTGGGTCAGCAATACCTTGGCTTCCCCTGTTGCAGCCTTCTTTTTTTCAAAAATATCCCCCGAATATAAGGCTCCGGCTCCAGCAGCAACCCCGGCACCCAGCAACCCGATATTCTTAAGGAAATTTCGTCTTGAAGATTTTGAGGAATCTTGCTCATCCCCTTTGTTGACTGTATTTTCGTCCATACAATGGAATTATCAATTTACAAACGACATCAAAGCAAAAATATAAATAAATTTTTCTGTTTTGCCCTAACAACCGAATTTATACTTAATCTAAATTCGCCATTTAGGTATTAAAATGGGAAAATGATAGATATCTTATATGCAAAATTATCTCCGACATTATCGAACCCATAAGGCCCCCAGCGGTAAAATGCGCCAATGCCAATGGTATAAAGTTTCAGGTTGACAATGTTGTTTATCAGTAAACCGCTCTCGTAATATCCAAGGTTCATTTCCTTTGGAAGGGGATCCTGATAGGCATAATGGTCTTTGTGGTCAAGCCAGCCGAACCCAATATTCTGGGCAAGGGCAAATTCGGGATGGAACCATTTCCGGCCCTTCAGTAAAAGGTGTCCGAAATCATGATAAATGAACAGGCTGGCGTAGGAATTTGAGAGGAATTCATTCATCCGCATAGTCCCGAAGGTATTCGGAGCAAACAAGGCGAACATCCTGTAAGTTGCATCGCCATAATAAAGATTACAAGCGGGAATAGGCTGGTCAACATATCCTGTGCTCAACTGGAATGTGAGCTTGCCAAGGAATTTTATGTTAAAGGTCTTTTTGATTTTCAGATCGATCTTGTTATAATCGTATTGCCCATTGATAAATCCTTTGATGCCCCTTGTATACTCGAGCCACAACAATGGATAGTTCGTTCCCAGGTTGATCCTGTTATCGATTGTTTGAATATACTGTTCTTTGTAGGCCCATTTAAAACCAGCCCTGATTTCGGTAAAAGTGTACTGGTCTTTCAAAACCACTGCATTGCCTTCTGGCACGGCAAAGCCATAGGTTGTTGATTTTTTATAATCATTTGAGAGGCCCACATTAAAGAGGAACCATTTAAAACCCCTGAAGCCAAAGTTCATGCCGAAATGCTCGGTCCTTTCCAGTTTGAGGGTATAAAGCGGTTGGAAGTTCCCACCGAGGATAGACTGGTAATCGAGTGGAAACGAAACAAGACCCGAGGGAATAAGATTGAAGTAATAATCGCCGCACAGGGTAATGTCCTGTCGTTTATTAATATAAAACGTTGCATCCCCTCCGTACTTACTGGTTGAAATTGCAAAGGCATACTGATAAAATCCCCCTACCCGAATCCACTTGGCAAGCTTGTCGTTGGTATGTATCCCGGCACCGAGGATCAGGCCTTCATAAGTGTTATAGTTGATAATGCGGTTGATGTCAATATCAATAGGGCCCCAGGGCCACCTGCCGGTCAGGATGGTTTGAAGGGATTTGGCATATTTATCCAGATTCGATGCCTTACCAATGCTGTCGAGTGTTTTGTAGGTTTTTCTGTCTTTGGATGTCAGTGAATCTACCCGGTACTGGTTCCAGAATTCTTCGGGACGCGCTCCGGCCGACTGGTCGACTTCCACATCAAGGTAAGTGAATTCCCTCCTTACCAGGTCAGGGTTCAAAACAATATCCTTTATATAAGACCGTCCCTTGGCGATAAGAAAATGCCGTCCTGCCTGAAGGTTGTAAAAAGTAACATCTGTATTCAGTTGCACAGGGAACCAGTGTTCCCCATCCATCAGCTCATACATCTGCCTTATTTTAATCTGCATCCCGCTTTGCTTGGCAGGTTCTGCAATAACATTCTGAATAGCCCATTTGTTACTCGAAATTGATATCACCCCTTTCATGCCGTCAAAATTGGTCCCTTTCCTGGGCCTGAATGAAATAATAAACGTTGTATCCCTGCCCGTATATGTGGTATCCTCGATCTTGAAAAAATACTTGCTTAAAGATCCCGCGCCGATCGGGTTGACATAGGAACTCTGGAATATGGTTATAAAGGGTTTGTAAAATGAAAATGATTGGATCTGGGTCGTGAGGAATACAAAGATGGGGTCTTTAAAACCCGACATACGTGCAGCAATCACTTTGTTATAGTTCTTATCGGGGTGGAGGAATTTGCGTTTGGTCACGTTTTCCATCAGGAACAGGTACTGTGATTTAAAAAATTCCTGTGTCCTCGCTTCGGAGGTATCTGCTAATCTTTTTTTTATCGTATCGCTGATTGCTGAAGTGTCGGCCCTCATCATAAACCGTTTCATCATGGCAGAATCAACAACTGCTTTCCCTGCCGTCGTATCAGTGTCAATAGTAAAAAAGGTCTTGTCATAGGAAGTATAAGAAAATGAAAGCAGTTTCTCAGGGTCGTTCAGATCCCGGTTGTCGACGGCATTTTTGATTATCCGGTGGGCTGGATTCACACCCGGTAGGACTTCGACTTCTTTAAGGTCGATTTGCTTTGCAGTCATCTCAATTTGCAAATTTTGCAGGTTACCGGTAAGAGGGTATTTCATGGATTCATATCCTACATACGACAAAGCCAGGAAAGCAGGTTTTTTGCTCCAGCGGAACCTGAATTTCCCATCAATATCGGTAGTCCCGCCAAAGCCGTCTTCCTGAACAATATTGACAAATGCAAGTGGTTTATGAGTGATGTCATCAATGACTTTCCCGCTCACAACATATATATCCTGAGCCCAAACAGTACATACCAAAAAGAAAATGGAACAAAACAGGAGAATTGAGCGGCATTTCATCTGCTGTGATTTTTTGAAAGAGTAAATATACTAACAATGAATTTCGGATAAGAAAAATCTGTAACTTTCTCCTTTGAAAAAATTCATTCTATGATAAGAAACATTACTATTTCGGTTGTCCTATTGTTAATTACAGTTCAGGCCTTTTCACAGGACGACCATTACTGGACCCAGCAGTTCGGGGCAGTCAGCACGATAATGGGCGGGGCTGTCATCGCCGGGGTCAGGGACAATACGGCCATTTATTATAACCCGGGGGCTCTTGGGTTTATTTCCCAGCCTTCCCTGTCGGTCGATGCAAACGTTTATAAAATCGATAAAATATTTATTGATGACGGATTGGGGAACGGGGTTAACCTGAATTCTGCCCAGTTAAGCATTTATCCGCAGATCATTTCGGGGCTTGTTAATATTGTGAAAAATGACCACTGGAAATTTTCGTATGCCCTCCTTACGAGGCATTATGCCAATGTGCTGATGAACACAAGGTATACCAATACCGATTTTGATCCGTCAATGGTTGAACCCAATATGAAATTTATCGGCGCCCTGGATTACACGAACCAGCTCAATGAACAATGGCTTGGATTGGGAGTCGGATACAGGATAAACGATCAATGGAGTGTTGGGGGAACCCTTTTTATCAGCTACCGTGCACAAAGTTACCAGATGACGAATTATGTACGATTGGTTTATAAAGACGATTCAACTGATTTTTTTGGCAGTGCAAATAATGACCGGAATTTGAAGTACAAAACATTTTCGGGCCTGTTAAAGTTCGGTGTAGCCTATCAGACTGGCAGATGGAAGTTCGGTCTAACCCTTACTACGCCATCATTACAGGTTTATGGAAGTGGTGATATACAGAGGGAGATTTCTATTATTGCAATAGATACCGCAGGCGGCGGAGGCGGAGAGGTTGTAATGGGAAGGCAAACCGGGATATCTGCAAAATACAAACGCCCCCTGTCAATCGGTCTCGGTGTGGAATATTGCTCGGCCAAAACAAGGATTGCATTGAGCATGGAGTACTATTCAAAAATCAAAATATACCACCTTTTTGAACCCGAGTCCAACCCGTTTATTTATCCTGAATCAGCTGATACCGGGAGCACCCACAACAAGCTTGAAAGTTTTCTTCATGTGCAGAATGCAGCAAACCCGGTATTCAATTTTGGAATTGGATTCAGCCAGGACCTAAGCAGCAAATTCACCCTGATGCTGGGTTTCAGGACCGACTTTTCTTCTTATGTCGAACCGGAGGAAGGAGACAACTTCCTGCATAATTCGGCAAGCTGGGACATGTACCATTTTTCGGCCGGTGTGTCCTATCATCAGAAAAGGAATTCAGTGACCGTAGGGTTTACTTACAGTGCAAGTCCCGCGAAACCCATCGCACCGAATAATGACCTGGTGGTACCGGTTGATTTCACCGGTAACCCGGTCGTTTACGCCCAGTCTTTCGGGCTGGTCATCGGGTATACTTATTATTTTCCTAAATAATTCCTGATGACAGAAAGTCCAACCACTTCACTGATGGTCGCCAAGACGATTAGCGGTCTTGAACCAATACTTAAAGCGGAACTTGACGATATCGGGGCTCTGAATACCGAAGTGATGAACCGTTCGGTAAGCTTTGAAGGGGACAAATCCTGCATGTACCGTGCAAACTACCTTTGTCGTTCGGCCCTGCGCATTCTCCTGCCTGTTCATGTATTTGATATCAATGCCCAGGAGGACCTTTACAGGGAGATCAAAGAGTTCCCATGGGAAGATCACCTGGATTCGGACTCAACCCTGGCCATTGATGCGGTGATCTCTTACACGGTGTTCACAAATTCGCAGTTTGTAGCCCAGAAAACAAAGGATGCCATTGTTGACAGGTTCCGGGAAAAAACCGGTAAAAGACCTTCGGTCGACCTTGAAAATCCCACGCTCAGGGTAAATGTCCACCTTTTTAAGAATACCTGTACCGTTTCACTGGATGCATCGGGACAATCACTGCATAAGCGAGGTTATCGCAAGCAAACAGGTATTGCCCCGCTGAATGAAGTTCTCGCCGCCGGTCTGATCCTGCTGTCGGGCTGGGACAGGAAGAAACCACTCCTGGACCCTATGTGCGGCTCCGGTACAATCTTAATTGAAGCCGCCATGCTTGCATCGGCAATGCCTTCGGGGTATTTCAGGAATGAATATGGTTTTATGAAATGGAAGGATTTTGATGAAACCCTCTGGGAAACTGTTAAGTCAGAAGCCCTGGCCGTGATAAACCATCACGAAACAACCAGGATTGTCGGCTTCGACAAGTCGGTAATGAGCCTGAAACGTGCTGCTGAGAATGTAGGATTTGCCGGACTTGACCGTGATATCTATTTGAAACGGTCAGCGTTCGAGGACTCTGTCCCCCCATCCGCCGAAGGCATAATTATTATGAACCCTCCATACGACGAACGTATTGAGCTTGAAGATTCAGTCGGATTTTACAAGATGATCGGGAATGTGCTTAAACGAAAGTATAGTGGCTACAAAGCCTGGGTGATTTCTTCCGATCTGGAAGCAATTAAATTTATCGGGCTTAAACCCTCAAGAAAAATCAGGATTTTCAACGGTCCTCTGGAATGCAGGTTTCTGGGTTTTGATCTGTACGAGGGGAAAAAAACCAGTACTTTTGCAGATTGATCTAAAACTTATTTTTTATGCCAAGAGTTACGAGAATAGGAGTATTTACATCGGGCGGAGATTCTCCAGGTATGAATGCCGCGATACGTGCGGTTGTCCGCTCGGGTATCAATGAAGGCCTCGATGTGTTTGGAATTTACCGCGGGTATGAAGGTATGATTGACGGACAGATAGAACCGATGGAACGGCATTCTGTTTCAAATATCCTCCAAAGAGGTGGAACCATTTTGAAATCGGCCCGAAGCAAACGTTTTATGACCTATGAAGGCAGACTTCAGGCTTTCCAGAACCTGGAAAAATTCAAAATTGACGGCCTGGTCGCGATAGGAGGTAACGGGACTTTCACAGGTGCTCAGATCTTTGAAAAGGAATTTAATATCCCTGTTGTCGGTTTACCCGGTACCATCGATAATGATCTGTACGGCACTGATTTTACAATCGGTTTTGATACAGCCTGCAATACAGTAGTACAGGCGGCCGACAAGATCAGGGATACAGCTACTTCTCACGACCGTTTGTTTTTCATCGAAGTGATGGGCAGGGACGCAGGTTATCTGGCACTTTTTAGCGGTGTTGCAACAGGAGCAGAGTTTATCCTGGTACCTGAAACGAAAACCTATATTGACAACATTGCAAGGCTGCTCAGGCATGATATGCGCAAAAACAAGACTTCCGGGATCGTGATCGTAGCCGAAGGCGATGATATGGGCGGAGCTTATGATATTGCCAGGCAGGTCAAGGAAAGGTTACCCGAGATTGATGCAAGGGTGACCGTTTTGGGTCATGTTCAGAGGGGAGGATCTCCTACCGTGCAGGACCGTATACTGGCAAGTTGGACGGGTTTCGAAGCCGTTCATGCCCTCATCGAAGGGAAAAGCAATATCATGATCGGGATTGAAAATAAAATGATTACCTATACTCCTTTTGAAGACGCCATCCATAAAAAGAAACAATTCAATTTCGGCGGACTGGAGCTGGCCAGGATACTTGCACTGTAAGTAGCGAAATTGCGAAGGAGCGAAATAACTTTCGCCGAAGGCGAAATGAGCACGCAAATGAAATAAGAAATTGGTGCGAATAAATGCCGAAGTTAAATCTACCACTTGGAATCGACTCAATTTTACACCGACGTCATCCTTCCTCTGCCGCTGCCGGGTTCATTTACCTATGCAATCCCTGTTGAATTAGTTGAAAAGGTCGGCATTGGATACCGGGTTGTAGTCCAGTTCGGGAACAGGAAAATTTATACAGCCCTGGTCAGAAAAATCCACAGGGAGGTTGACGCCTCAAGAGACTTCAAGGAAATCCTTTCGGTGCTTGATGATACTCCACTGGTCAGCGAATGGCAATTCAGGTTCTGGGACTGGATGGCATCGTATTATTTGTGCACCGCAGGTGAAGTTATGAACGCCGCCTTGCCTTCTGCGTTTAAGCTGGCCAGCGAAACCCGTGTTGCAATAAACCCCGGTTACCTTATCGACTCGGTAACCCTGAACGAAAAGGAGTTTACACTGGCTGAAACCCTGTATAACGCAAAGAAAAGTATTGAAATATCAAGAATATCAAGGATCATCGGTCAACAGAAGGTCATTCCCGTGGTCAAGACACTCATGGAAAAAGGAGTGATCGTTCTGGAGGAAGAAGTTAAAGAAAAGTACCGTCCGAAAAAAGAAACATTTATTCGTCTTGATGAATCATATTCTGCGGATGAGGAATCCCTAAGGCAATTGTTCGACCAGCTCGAACGCAGGGCCAGAAAGCAGCTTGAAATACTGATGACCTGGATACAGCTTTCGAAGCAAGGTCTGGGCGAAATTAAGGCAGTAAAAAAGGAAGAGCTCCTTAGAAAATCAGGATGTACGCCGGCTGTGCTTGAGAGCATGTTGAAAAAAAATATTTTCATCCTGGATGAAAAACCGGTGGTAAAAATTCTGGCAGGAAAACCTGAATCGGATCCCTCTTCTATAACCCTGAGCGATGAGCAGGAGCGGACTATTACAGAGATCCGTGATGCCTGGACGGCCAAAGACGTGGTACTTCTTCACGGGGTTACCTCATCCGGGAAAACAGAGATCTATATAAAACTGATTGCCGAGACCATTGCCCGGGGTAAACAGGTGCTTTACCTGCTACCCGAGATAGCGCTTACAACCCAGATCATCAACCGCCTGAGGAAATATTTCGGCGAAAGGGTGGGAATTTACCATTCACGGTTTAATGACAGCGAAAGAGCAGAGGTTTGGAAGCAGTCGTCTGTAAATTCGCAAAACGATGGAGAACGATCTTCCTGTGATATCATTCTGGGCGCCAGGTCGGCAGTTTTTCTTCCGTTCGCTGGTCTCGGGCTTGTTATTGTGGATGAAGAGCACGATTCGTCATTCAAACAAATGGATCCGGCTCCACGCTATAACGGGAGGGATGCGGGTTTATTCCTGGCTCATCTCCATGGAGCAAAAGCTGTGGTCGGTTCGGCTACTCCTGCCATTGAAAGCTATTACAACGCAAAACAAGGAAAATATGCATTGGTAGAGCTTGCCGAGCGCTATGGTGAAATGGAGCTTCCCCTCATAAAACTGGTAAATATCAGAGACGAGTTGAGAAGAGGGAGAATGAAAACACATTTCTCAACACCCCTTCTCGAACAGCTGTCAGAAGCCATTAAGAACGGGGAGCAGGCTATTCTCTTTCAGAACCGCCGGGGGTTTTCGCTCAGGCTCGAATGCGAAGCATGCAGCTGGATGCCGTCCTGCAAAAACTGCGACGTGACACTGGTTTACCATAAAAAGAGCAACCAGCTGAGATGCCATTACTGCGGCTATGTTGCTTTGGTTCCCCTGGTCTGCCCCGTTTGCCACAGCCCGGGTGTCAGGATGAAAGGCTTTGGAACCGAGAAAGTAGAAGAAGAACTTGGGATTTTGCTTCCGGGTGCCAGGATCGCCCGCATGGACCTTGATACCACCCGTAGCAAGCATTCGCACCAGAACATCATCAGCTCATTTGAAGAACGGAAGATCGATGTGCTGGTTGGCACTCAGATGGTTACCAAGGGACTTGATTTTGACCATGTAAGCACGGTTTGCATTCTCAATGCCGATAATATGCTTGGTTTTCCCGATTTCCGTTCCGAAGAAAGGAGTTTCCAGCTGATGGCCCAGGTAAGCGGGCGCTCGGGACGTAAAAAGAAAAGAGGCCTGGTAATTATACAGACATACAACCCGGCCAATATGGTTATTCAGTCGGTAGTGAAGCATGATTATACAGGGATGTACGAATACCAGATCGGGGAACGCCGTAAATTTAAATACCCTCCGTTTCACAGACTCATCCTTTTAAAAGTCAGGCACAGGGATGCCGAACTGGTCAACAGGGCGGCTTCGGATCTTGCAAAGAAACTCACAAAAGTATTCGGAAACCGTATTCTGGGCCCCGAATATCCTCCTGTTTCAAGGATCATGAATCAATACCTTAAACATATTCTGATCAAAGTGGAAATTGAGTCCTCTGTTGTAACGGCAAAGTCGAAACTGCTCGATATCCTTCACGAATTCTATCAGAAACAGGAATTTCACCCTGTCAGGGTGCTAATCGATGTGGATCCCCAGTAATCGCTTGTACTTCTGACTGCCCACTCTTATTTGTCCTTATCTGCTGCGGTGTCAACAACCATATAAAGATCTTCATTGGGTTTTTTCATCAGGTATTTTTCCCTTGCAAACCGCTCCAGCTCTGTTGAATCGGTAAGCAATTTATGGGTAAGTGCCGAGTCTTTCCTGATCTCATCCAGGTAAAAATGTTTTTCCTGCTGAAGATCATCAAGTTTGTCTCTCAGCTTGGCACGGGTAAATACATTATTGCTGTCGAAAAATACCATCCAAACAATAAAAGCCACCGTAATGAGGAAGTATTTATTGATAACGATCTTCAGTATTTTCTTCAGGGTCTTCAAGTAATATGGTTATTAAGCTGAATTCCGTTTAAAATATACTGGCTTCACACCAGCTTGGCTTTGAGATAGTCGTAAAATTCGAGTTGGGAACGTACTTTAGGAACATTTCCATTCTTATACTTATTGGCCTCCCGGCCTGTAATGATCCTGGCTTTAACATTATCGGAAAGCTCTATATCCAGCATGTCCTGCAGCTCTTTCTTTAGTTCCTTATCTTCCACGGGGCAGGCAACCTCCACACGGTTGTCGAAATTACGTACCATCCAGTCGGCCGAGGTTATATAATACAAAGGTTTGCCGCCATTTGCAAAGGCCAGTACTCTCGCATGCTCCAGGAAACGGTCAACAATACTGATGCCTTCGATGTTTTCGCTAAGCCCTTCTACACCGGGCAGGATCACACAAATACCGCGTATGATTAGTTTGATCTTAACTCCTGCAGCTGAGGCCCGGTATAATTTTCTGACAATGGTCTCGTCAACCAGGCTGTTCAGCTTGACAATCACCCAGGATTCCTTTCCTGCCCTGGCATTCTTGATTTCCTTGTTGAGCAGTTTGATAAAGAAATTCCTCATTGAAAAAGGCGAAAGGATCAGCTTTTCGAACTTATATGGCTTCAGGCTTGCTTCCATCATATGAAAAGCGTTCATCACATCATGGCAGATATCCTGTTTGGCCGTGAGCAGGCTTATGTCGGCATAGATCTTTGCCGTGTCTTCGTTGAAATTTCCAGTGCCTATCAGCGAATAAAAGAAATCCTTGTTGTTTTCTTTACGGCGGATGAGGATAAGTTTGCTGTGAACCTTGAATCCAGGTATTCCGTGGATTACTTTGACACCTTCATCCCTTAGTCTCTCAGTCCAGTAGATATTGGCCTCTTCGTCAAAACGGGCCTGGAGTTCCATGAACACGGTCACATATTTTCCGTTCCTGGCTGCGTTGATGAGAGCGTTTATCACATCTGAATTCTTGGCTGCCCTGTAAATGGTCATTTTAATCGAGCGTACTTTCGGATCAATGGACGCTTCCCTAAGAAGGTCAATGATATATTGAAAGCTCTGGTAAGGGAAATTCAGCATGATATCCCTTTCCCTAACGATTGAAAGCACTGAACGGTTCTCAAAAAGATCCTTATGTTTCAAAGGTGGCAACGGAGAATATTGTAATTCTTTATGCCCCATGCTGGGAAAGCCCATGAAATCCTTGAAGTTATGATACCTCCCGCCTCCCCTGGTAGGATCATTCTTCCCGATATCCAGCCTTTTCTGAAGTATCCTCAGCAGATCTGCGCCCATATCTTTGTCAAAGACAAACCTTACTGGGACCCCTCTCTTTCTCTGTTTCAGGCTGTCGCTTACAACTTCCAGAAAACTCTTGGCAACGTCGGAGTCGAAATCAAGCTCAGCATCCCTGGTGATCTTCACGGTATATGCCGAATATGTATCGTATCCGAAGATCGAGAATACCTCCGACAGGCAATATCTCACAACGTCATCCAGAAGTATAACATAATGATTATTGTCGTTGGATGGCAGGATGAGAAAACGCGACACCGTACGGGTCGGCAATTCTATCAAGGCAAAGTCGTCTTTTAATTTCTTATTGCTGTGACCCAGTTTGACGGCAAGGTAGATGGATTTATCAACAAGTGAAGAAATCTCCCTGAGACTGCTGATCATGATAGGGAAGAGGCCAACACGTACCTGTTCCTTGAAATACTTTTTCACGAAACTACCCTGTTCTTCGTTCAGCTGAGTTTCATCGATAATGAAAATTCCGTGAGATTTTAGTTCCCCAACAATTTCTTCATACACACTCATGAATTCTTTTTCCTGGACCTGGACGATATCGAAGATCTCTTTAAGGACTTTCTTCGGATTGATAGCTGTATCGTATGGCAGGCTTTTGACTTTGAGCATTCGGTTCAAAGTAGCGACGCGGACTCTGAAAAACTCATCCCTGTTGTTGGAGAAAATGCCGAGGAATTTCAAACGCTCCAGCAGTGGATTGTTTTTATCGGCCGCTTCCTGTAACACCCTGCCGTTGAAATGCAACCAGCTGATCTCGCGGTTTAAAATGGGTAATTTGAAATTTGCAGCCATCAGCCAGGGGCCCTTTCAGGTGGTTTTGAGTTGTTTGGGGGTAATATAAAATTTTAATTCGGAAGTTGATGCCGGTACCTCTTCCCATTTCCCGGTGTGAAAATTAATACATACTACTGCTGATGTGGGCATATATTCTATCCCCGGATGAAGGAACAGGTTTGAAAGTTGGGTAATCAGAGGGTTGTGCCCGATGATCATCAACGAATTATAAGTGTCATCAGTTCCGTAAATCAGGTCGAGAAGCCTGTCATAGGGCCCGTCATAAATTTTCCGGTCTTTAAGAATTTTTTTCATGGGATAATCAAGGCTTGCAGCAAAGAGCTTAGCCGTTTCGTAAGCTCTCACTGCCTGGCTGGATATCATCAGGTCGACCCTGACACCCTCTTTGATTAGAAAATCAGTTACCAGCCTGGTTTTGATTATTCCTTTCGGCAACAAGGTACGCTGGTCATCAGCCAGGCCGGGTGGGTCCCAGGATGATTTGGCATGGCGGACCAGGTAGAGGGTTTTCATGGTTTGTCTTTCGCCGGTCAGTAAGCAAACAAAGGATAATCAGCCATCATTTCATTCACTCTTTTCTTTACTTTAAGAATAATGTCCTGGTTTTCAATATCACTGATAACCTCGTCTATCATATCCACGATAACAGGCATATGTTTTTCTTTCAGTCCGCGGGTTGTTATAGCTGGTGTGCCCACCCTGAGCCCTGAAGTCTGGAATGGTGATCGGCTGTCAAATGGAACCATATTCTTGTTGACTGTAATGTCGGCCTGGACCAGGGTATTTTCAACCTGTTTCCCGCTGATGTTGGGAAATTTCTTCCTCAGGTCAATAAGCATCAGGTGGTTGTCAGTTCCACCGGAGATGACATGATACCCTTTTTCAACAAAAGCTTTTGCCATTACAGCAGCATTTTTCTTTACCTGCAGCACATAATCCATATACTCATCTGAAAGCGCTTCAAAGAAAGAAACAGCCTTGGAGGCGATCACATGTTCAAGCGGCCCTCCCTGGACTCCGGGAAAAACAGCCGAATCGAGGAGCTGGGAGAACATCTTCACCTCTCCCTTCGGAGTCGTAAGCCCCCATGGATTGGGGAAATCCTTGCCCATCAGGATCATTCCGCCGCGGGGACCCCTTAACGTCTTATGCGTAGTTGTAGTAACAACATGGCACCAGGGCATAGGATCATTTAATAATCCTCTTGCAATAAGACCCGCGGGATGGGCGATATCGGCCATCAGGATAGCGCCGATCTTATCGGCAATTTCACGCATCCTTTTATAGTTCCAGTCACGGGAATAGGCTGAAGCACCGGCTATGATCATCTTGGGCCTTACCTGCAGGGCCTGGGCTTCCATTTTGTCATAATCAATAACGCCCGTGCTCTGTTCCACCTGGTAGCCAACAGCTTTATAAAAAATACCCGAGGAGTTAACCGGTGAGCCGTGCGACAGATGCCCGCCATGGGCAAGGTCAAGGCCCATAAAGGTGTCTCCGGGTTTTAAAATGGTCATCAGAACAGCCATATTGGCCTGTGCGCCCGAATGCGGCTGAACATTAGCCCATTCAGCATTGAATAATGTCTTGGCACGATCGATGGCAAGTTGCTCGCTTTGGTCTACATTCTGGCAGCCTCCGTAATACCGTTTTCCGGGATAACCCTCGGCATATTTGTTTGTAAGACAGGATCCCATGGCCTTTAATACCTGGTCGCTGACGAAGTTTTCCGATGCAATAAGTTCAATTCCGCTGTTCTGGCGGTAAAGCTCCTTTTTAATAATGTTAAAAAGTGCAGTGTCTTTCTTCATATTTAAAATTTTTACAGTACCCGAAACGTTATGAATTAGCAATGAATTACAAAAGTATTAATTTTCCGGCAAATTATTGATCTTTGTATCCGACATCTGATATCTGATATCTGACATCTGACATCTGACATCTGACATCCGACATCTGACATCTGACATCTGACATCGCCTCCTGCACCCGGCAGGTCAATGTGTATGGAAAAAGTAAAACTGATATTGCTCCTGCTGCTCTTCCCTCTGGGATTGTCGGCCCAGCTCAATGCCGGCGTTGACGATACCATCAACCCGGGGGTGCCGGTCACTCTTACAGCTGCATACGGATTGGTCGGTACTGGGATTAATACTACGGATGACGGAGTGGAGGGACCATTCCCGATCGGGTTTGAGTTCACCTTCTTCGGGAATAAGTATACCCAGTTCTATGTGGGATCCAACGGCTGGATCGGGTTTACATTTAATACGAGGTACATCGGGATAAGTGAACCTTACCGGGTCCCTAGCCCGAATGAGGATAAAAATCCAAGGGATTGTATTCTCGGGCCTTTTATCGACCTGAATCCTATTCAGGCTGCCAGCCCATATATTTTCTACCGTACGCTTGGCAAAGAACCCACATGCAGCCTGGTTGTGATGTGGTGCGATTGTCCCATGAATTCATGCCTGGATTCAACCGCTACGTTTCAGATCATTCTTAATGAAGGAAGCAATACGATCGAGAATCATATAATGAATAAACCATATTGCGACTGGCATGGGAACAGGGGTACGCTTGGACTTCAGAATAAGACCGGAACGATCGGGTTCCCTGTGCCTGGATATAATGCCACTGCATGGACTATGAAAAATATGGCATTCAAATATACTCCTGTGACGGTCGACAGTTTCCAGATCGCAAGAATCCCCTATGATCTGAAACCGATAACCCCGGGAAACAAGGTCTCTTATCGTTGGTTCCAGGCAGGAGACGAAATATCGGAAGATCAGACGATCATCGTGACGCCCCTGGAGACTACCACTTATATTGCAAACGCGAAGATCTGCGCTGGGGAAGAATTTTATGATACTGTCACGGTATATGTCCACCAGGTCATTCCTAACGCCTTCACTCCCAATGACGACGGACTTAACGACCGTTTCAAAATCCTCGGTTTGCCGGCAGAAAATATAACCAGGTTCCAGATCCAGATTTTCGATCGCTGGGGCCAGGTCGTATATGAATCAAATAATATTGAAGAAGGCTGGGATGGCACATTCAAGGGAAAGCTTTGTCCCCCTGAAACTTACAACTGGATTATACATTACGAAACAAACAGTCGGAAAGACAAAATCTCCAACAAAGGTCAGGTGATGCTTATTCGTTAACCGGCTTTCCGAAGACCATGTTCAGCAAAGAAGAAAGCTGGTCGTTATTGAAAGGTTTAGCCAGGTAATGATTTGCTCCCCTCTTAAGTATAGCTTCCTTTTCCTGCTGAAGAGTATACCCCGTAACCGCAATGATAGGGGTTGACTGATATTGAGGCTTTTGCCTGATGCGTTCAATTGCTTCCCCTCCGTCCATTCCTGGCCCGAGGTTGATATCCATCAGGATACAATCATAAAGGTTACTGTTTGTCAAATCAATGGCGGAAATACCGTTTTTAGCGATATCAATCCTGTAGTCTTTTTTCAGAAACAGCTTAACAAGATCAATATTGGCCTCGTTATCCTCTACCAGCAGAAGCAAAGGGGGCGTTGCATCGGGCTCTGGTAGCACGACAGGATCGGCGGTTTTGAATGCTATGTTTTGCCTGCCCTGGTCTGATTCCGTTGCCGAAGGTATATGAAGTGTGAACGTCGATCCTTTACCTGCCTCGCTTTCGACGTTCAGATGGAAATTTAAAAGATGAATACTCTTTCTTGTAATGGAAAGGCCGAGCCCGCTTCCTTCGTAAGGCCTGTTATACCCTTCACTTGCCTGCCTGAATTCTTCGAAAATCATTTCCTGTTTCTCAGCAGGTATACCTATGCCGGTATCACTGATTTTTATAATAATGTCTCCGGATGTTGATTCGCTTTTAGTCAACTCGACCTTGATCCCTCCTTCATTGGTGAATTTAACGGCATTGTCCATTAAATTCAAAATGGATGTTTGAAGAAGGTGCTCGTCACACCGGATAAATATCCCCGGAGCAATATTGCAATTCACTGCAAGTTGCTTTTGTTTAGCTGCTTCCTTTATGCTTTCTGCCAGGTTTTCAAGAAGGGCCGACAGGTTGACATTTGTCACATTCAGTTTATACCCCGAATCCAGTTGGGCAAACGTCATGATTGAATTCAGAGTTCTCATCAGCCGTTTTGCAGAAGTGAGAATATGCTGGGTCATTCCTTTCTGAGCCTCATCGGTGATCATGGTGCCTAGCATCTCGGTAAACCCAAGTATGCCGTTCATGGGGGTCCGGAATTCATGGCTCATGTTAGCCAGAAGCGAAGATTTCACCCGGCTTGATTCTTCGGCTGCAAGTTTTGCAATGATGAGCTCCTGCTGGGCCTGTTTCTTTTCAATCCTCACCTGCATCTCTTCAAGCTCCCTGGTGATGGCTGGCCCCAACCTGTTCAGGGCACTTTTCATCATGTAATCGTTGGCACCACCTTTCATAATACTGACGGCCAGGTCCTCTCCAACAGTGCCTGAAACAAGGATAAACGGAATATCGAGGTTCCTCGATTTGAAGATCTTCAACGCTTCCTGCCCGCTGAACCCGGGCATGGCATAATCGGAGATCACGATGTCCCAGCCCCCCTTGTCCAGTTCAGCTTCCATATCGGGCCTGGTCTTAACCCTTACGTGGTCTACCTCAAACCCGTCTTTTTTAAGCTGACGGATTACAAGAAGGGCATCGGTTTCATCATCCTCGATCAGCAAGAGCTTAATTTTTGTCATGTCCAAACGATTACTTGATTATTTGCCTGAATCAAATGTGAAATAAAAAGTAGTGCCTTTACCCGGCTCGCTTTCAGCCCAGATAAGACCTCCGTGTTTCAGAATGATCCTTTTCACAGTTGCCAGTCCGATACCGGTCCCGGTGAACTGGTCATCACTATGAAGCCTCTGAAAAGGGGTAAACAATTTGTCATAATAAGTCATTTCAAACCCGACCCCGTTGTCCCTGATCTGGTAAACGGTCTTCCCGTCCCTGGTTGTCCGTTTGAATTCAATCACCGATTCTTTTTCTTTGCCTGAATATTTCCAGGCATTGTCAAACAGGTTCTGGAATGCTATCCGCAGGAGTTTGGGATCGCAATATTCAAGCATTCCTTCCTGGATATTCAGGCGAACCCTGCGCTCTGGATTAAGTTTCCTGATCTCTTGATTGATATCCATTGCAATATCACTGATATTGACCTGCATCTTGTCTATATCCTGTCTCACAATTCTCGAAAGTTTCAGCAATTCGTCAATCAACACATTCATCGAGCCTGCCGATTCATTGATCTTTTTCAGAAAATCTCTCTCCGTTTCGTCCAGCGATGAAAAATAATCCTCGATAAAAGCTCTAGTAATGCTGTCAATCCTGCGAACCGGCCCTTTCAGGTCATGAGAAACCGAATAGGAAAAGGCCTCCAGCTCTTTATTTGCAGCCTCGAGTTGAGCGGTGCGGTCGGTGACTTTTTGTTCAAGCTGTTCGTTAAGCTTCCTGATCTCCTCAGTGCGGGCGACGACAAGGGCTTCCAGCTCTTTCTCCCGAAAAGAACGCATCCGGTATTTTATTATAAGGATAACCAGTGAGATCAATGCAATGATACATATCAGGATAAACCACCATGTCTGGTAAAAGAAGGGAAGAACATGAATTTTAACGCTTGCAGTTACCGGTGAAAGTTCACCAAGGTTATTGAACACCTGGACTTCAAATGTATAATCGCCCGGGGGAATATTGGTATAATAAGCAGTACGTCTTCTTCCCACACTATCCCAATCCTTGTCAAATCCGACAAGCCGGTACCGGAATGTCAGTTCTTCAGGCATGATGAAGGAAGGGGCTGTGTAATTGATCTCAATCCTTGTCAGTCCTGCCCCAATGGTATATTCTTCCTGGTTTGCAGCAGACCTGCTGTTAATGAATACCGAGTCGATCAGGGGAACAGGCCGGCTGCTCCAGCTCATGGAATTCTCGGGTTTGATAATAACAGCCCCTTCGCTGCCAGGGAACCAAAGCTGTCCGTTCTTGAGCCGGCATGCTCCCGGGAAACATGCCAGGTTCAAACCCGAAAGTCCTATAGCTGTGTCAAAAGGTATGAAATGCATAAAAAACGGATTGCTGCTGTTTTCCAGTGCTTTCTGAAGTATACTTGATTTTACCGCTGTCAGTCCGTCATATCCTCCAAACCAGAAAAGCCCTGAACGATCCTCTAAAATGTATCCAATATGGATAGATAACCTTGATGGTGCTACAGGGGTAAAAGTTTCCGTTGCCGGATTAAAATGGATCAGGCCATTCCCCGATGAGCCGATCCAGATGTTGTCAAGGGAGTCAAGATGCAGGCACATGATAAAAGGGGCCTGCAAGCCTTGTTTTGCTCCATAGGTTTTAATCTTTCCGTCTTTGATCCTCGCTAGTCCGCCCTCCTGTGTCCCAACCCACATGGATCCTTTACGGTCTTCAAGGAAACAGAAAATTTTATTGTTGGGAAGTCCTTCTTTCGTCGTGATGACCGAAACAACCTTGTCATCCTTCATTATAAATATTCCCTGGTCGGTCCCGATCCAAAGCCTGCCGTCTTTGGCAGTATAAAGTGTATGAAAAAATGTGCAATTCAGACCCTGGGTGTCATTAAACCGTTTTGCCGAATGTCCGTCATATTTCACGAAAATTCTCTGACTCCCTATCCATATATTGTTTTTTTTGTCAGCGGCTATCGAAAAAACAGGGTTTTCGCCCAAGCCTATGGCCGAGCCAAGGGATTCAATCTTGCCATCCCTGATGCGGTCAACGCCACCGTTTCTGTTCCCTACCCATATATTGCCGTCGTTGGTTTGTAAGATCGACATGGGGCAATTCCCCGATAATCCATTCAGTGAATTAAGCACCTGCACGGGGACTGATCTTATTTTTGAAAGCCCCGATCCCATGGTCCCGGCCCAAAGGTTCCCTTCTGAGTCCAGAAATAAAGAGATAACAAGGTTTGAAGCCAGATGTTTCCGGGTGTCCAGTTGTTCGGTTTTTCCTGAAAATGTATTCAGAATGAAAACTCCCTGCCCTTCGGTGGAAACGGCAATTGTGTTTTTTCCAAAGCCGGTGATCTGTTTGATACAGCCCCTGATCAAACCTGGTTTGTCCTCCCGCATTGTTATCTTGCCGTTTTGCAAAGTGTATAAATGACCTTCGGAACATCCAATCCACAAGGTATTCAATGAATCAAGCCATAAAGCGTTAATATCCTGGTGGGCGAGTCCTTCAGCCGGGCCATAACTTTTAATATGATCCCTGGAAATTAAACAAAGCCCTTTATCTGTGCCTACCCACATGCCTTTCCCTTTTTCAGGGCATAATACATTAACACCGTTGTCGCTTAAACCCTCTGCAACGGTATATACCTTGCTGCTTTTATTATGGTAACAGATAACACCATTATTGGCAAGGCCGACCCAGATGTTGCCGTCATGATCCTCTGATATAGCTGTGATGGTTTTATGCAGGAAGATTTCTTCAGAATCCAATGTCTTCCATATGTGATTTTTATAAGCAAGGATCAGTCCCTTGCCAAATCCTGCAAGAAGAGTACTGTCGCGTGTCAGGTAAAGAAAATTACAGTCAGTATATTTAAAGATACTGTCGGTTGATTTGTTCAGTCTTGCAAAATGGATGCCGTCGAACCTGTAAAGGCCAAAATCATTTGCAAGCCAAAGGTAGCCGTCAGGAGTCTGGGCGATGGAATAGATGCTGGGAGGAGCAACATTGGGAACCCAATTTCTAACCTGGTAAGAGTGACCGGAGATCTCGCTCAGGTCTTTTTGAGCAAATGACGATGGTGTATAAAAAACAACAACAAACACCAACATTAACATAGCAGATAAAGGGCGCCGCATGGAATTTTTTATTAATTTATTTACAAATCAAAGATATAACTATTAATTTTTTTGACAAAAAATATTGCTTTTTACAGAATGTTTCATATTTTTATGATAAAATTACGAACCTTAAAATCTGATCGTATGGCTGGAGACAATCTAACAGTTCATTTTTTTAATGTGGCTGCCACACATGTTTCAACAACACCACTTCCTAATATAAAGCTGGCTGCGTATCGGCCGATTGATGTGATACAGATCATGTATCAGAATCAATATGCACCGGTACAGGGAAGCGGTGGAACAACCATCTGGAAAATGGGTAGATGTATCATCTCACCCTTAACCAATATCCCGGTAATGGGTCCGCTTTTTGACGAGTGTAAAGCGTTGGGCAGCTCTCCCAATAATGTTGTTAACGGCGCGGATATAGCTTTGATTGAGGTGGTTATTTAGCAGGTTTAGAAAAATTATCCAAATGCAGGAGGCTCAACCTGACCCTCCTGCCTGCTTATTTTATACACTCCACCTCATCCACGAATAACCAGCATTTCTGTCCTGGTGCATAATGCCAGGGCGGAGTTAATCCCTGGTTTTTTGCAATAATCTTTATATATCTTGTCAGCGGCCTAAGCTTCTTTGTTGAAATGCTTACAATCCGGGGTTTTGATTTGAGGCTTGAAGGGCCAGGAAACTCAGGTTTGAACTCATCCGCCTTTTCAAAGTTGATGCCGTCAGAGCTAAAATAAATGGAGGCCAGAACCGGAGGGAAAATCCAGGAAGCGGTATTGACAAGGAAATTGATCTTTACCTGGTCAATATGTTTTTTTACACCCAGGTCAACTGTTGCCTCAAAGTCATCACCCTGAAAACCAAGCCAATCCCTGCCCTGAGACCCAATATTACCAAGGATCCCGTCGGTAAGTGTAAAATCATTCCCCCTGTAACTCCCTGAAGGTTTGTTTTTCAATACCACTTTACATCCCAGAGCTTCATGAACTGTAAAACGTATCGAATCTGTTGCCTGCGAAGGAATTTCATTTATAAATGCTTTTGCACTAAGCCGGCATGAAGTGTCAAGGATCAGAGAATCATGATAGACTGCGGATGTCATTTCGGGTGTACTGCCATCATTCGTATACCTGATAACCGCCGACCTGTCGGGACAGTATAATCCGACCTTCAGGTTTTTATTTACAGGATTAATTTTCCCGGAAATACGAACCTCACGGTAGTTTACCGGAAATGAATCAGTCCTGAACGAACTCGCAGGCAATCCCCATTTATCAAAGACCGAAGCAGTGTCGGTATTCCGAAAGGCATATCTGACATATTTGGGGGAGGGGACCTCCTTGCTTGAGACGATAACCGAACTTCCTGCTATCAACGCATCTGCCGGTTTGAAAATCCCGTCATCTCCGGCAATTCTGAAGCCACTCAACTTGTCGCCTCGTCCATACAGGAAGTCGGTGTTCTTTAAATACACCTGGATCTTATCCTCCTCGATCCTCGAAAATCTGAGTTCGGGACTTGTTGAGGATCTCAGGCTAGCCTGGTTGTATGCTTGTGCAAAAGCCAGCAAAGAAAGGCGATAACCGACTTCCTGCTTGTTTTTTGGATGTATGTCATTAAGGTTACCTATATCCAAAGTCACAGCCATCCCGGTATTCTCCATCTCCAGGGCCTTTTCCTGGGCTTCCCTGAGGTAACCGCTGGCCTCATCATAATCACCGTAATTGAAAGGAGCGATCTGTACAAAGTAAAAAGGCAGGTCAAGTTTCTCCCAGTACCTGCGCCATGAAAGTATCATGCTTTTGAAAAGGCTGCCATACAGGTCGGGGTCATAACGGTTTGATTCGCCCTGGTACCAGATAACACCTTTTATGGTGTAATGGCGAAGAGGGTAAATCATACCGTTGAATAATCCCGAAGGTGCCGAAGCTTCCCATGAAGGGTTGTTGGGATGGTTCAGGTAAAAAGAAAGGCCGGGAATATATCTTAAATATTCATCCGGGGTCCAGGCTTCAGCCGGAGTCCCGCCCCAGCTTGAAACGATCAAACCGACGGGAACATTGAACTTTTTATTGATCTCAAGTCCGAAACAGAAAGCGGTCGCACTGAAATTCAGGATAGACGATGAATCCGCCGGAAGCCATCTTGCCAGGCAGGAATCCGACGGCTGCTTCAGAGCCTGTTTACCAATCGTGCATAACCTGATTTTATTAAGTCTGCTTGTGTCTATTCTCTTTTTAAGGTCGGGAAAGTATTTCCAGCCGCCCAAATTCTGAAACGTAAATTCCATATTGGATTGCCCGCTGCAAACCCATACCTCACCAACCATAACATCATTGATCTCCAGCATGTTATTCCCACTGAATCGTATGGTATAAGGCCCTCCCGGCCCTCCCGAAAATAACCTGATATTCCATCGTCCTTCCTTGTCGGCCCTGAGAGAATAGCTTTTCCCGTTCCAGCTTGTATAAACCGTGATGGATTCGCCGGGATCAGCCCAGCCCCAAAGGTTTATCTGGGTGAACTGTTGTAAAACCATATGATCAGAAAGGACAGCAGGGAGCCTGACTTCCCCGAGAACAGAATTCATCAACATTATAAAAAGTAATGAACAAAGCAGCCTTTTGATTCCCCTTAACATAGTTTTCAATGGTCAGATTTTATAATTTTATCGCCTCATTCATCTTATTATTTACAAAACAAATATACCAATGAAGAGATTATTGTTCCTTATTTTGTTTTCTTTTTTCCTTATCTCATGTTCTTTTGCCCAAAAGGGAACTACTACTCAGCATGATACTCAGATGAAATGGTGGCGCGAGGCGCGCTTCGGCATGTTCATCCACTGGGGGCTCTATTCTGTTCCTGCAGGAACCTGGAACGAAAAAACAGGTTACGGGGAATGGATCCGGACCTCAGCGGAGATCCCTTTGGAAACCTATGAACAATTCATGCCGCGATTCAACCCCGTTGGTTTTAATGCGGATGAATGGGTTAAAGCGGCCAGGGATGCTGGGATGAGATATATAGTGATCACTTCAAAACATCATGATGGGTTTTGCATGTTTGATACCAAACAAACAGACTTCAACATTATGAAAACTCCGTTTAAACGGGATCCTATGAAGGAACTTGCGGTTGCCTGTGAAAAATATGGTTTGAAATTTTGTTTTTATTATTCCATTATGGACTGGCACCATCCTGATTACCTTCCCAGAAGGGAATGGGAGAAAGACCGTACGGTGGGAGATGCTGATTACAATAAATACGTGGCATACATGAAAGCTGAATTGAAGGAATTACTGACTCAATACGGCAACATAGGCGTGCTGTGGTTTGACGGCGAATGGGAACCAACATGGAACCAAACCCGCGGGCTTGACCTGTATAATTATGTAAAAGGACTTCAGCCATCCATCCTTGTAAATAACAGGGTGGGTGCAGGAAGGCTGGACATGGAAGGCTTGACCAAACAAGGAATGTTCGGTGGAGATTTCGGCACTCCCGAGCAGCAGATTCCTCCCACCGGACTTCCGGGTACCGATTGGGAAACCTGCATGACCATGAACGATCATTGGGGGTATAACAGTAACGATAAAAATTTCAAGAGTTCGAAGGAGATCATTCGCATGCTCGTTGATATTGCTTCAAAAGGGGGCAATTACCTTCTGAACGTCGGCCCTACTTCTCTCGGGACATTCCCCCGGGAAAGTATAGACAGGCTAAGGGATATCGGCAAATGGATGGAACTTAATTCCGAATCGGTTTATGGAACCAATGCCAGTCCTTTTGTTTCGACCCCATGGGGAAGATGTACCATGAAATCAGTGAAAGGAGGCTTCAGGCTGTATCTTCATGTGTTTAATTGGCCGGCAAACTCACAACTCCTTGTTGGAGGTTGCCTGAATAAAGTGAATAAGGCCTTTATCCTTTCCGACAAGAATCATCCCGCTCTGAAAACCGTCAGGGTGGATGATGCAATCATCATTTCAGTTCCTTCAGCTCCACCCGACTCCATCAACACAGTAGTTGTTCTGGATTTTAAAGGAGCTCCTGATTTTACAGATCCACCTGAGATCAGTGCCGCTTTTTCCAGCCTGGTAGATTCCCTGAAAATCACACTAAGCTCACCCCGCCCGAAGGTTGAAATCAGGTTTGTGGTCAGCGATACCGTAAAACAGGTTGATATGGGAGGTGTACTTTACCAAGGGCCTTTTAACCTGTACAACGAATACGTGGTAAATGCCCGCTGCTTCAGGGATGGCAAACCGGTGAGCGGAACAAGCAGCCGGCGATTTGAACTTAAGGTACCTTATGCCGCCAGGGCTGTTTCTGAACTTAAACCTGGACTCTCATACCGCTATTTTGAAGGTGAATGGGATAACATGCCGAATTTTAAGAAATTGCAACAATGGGTTTTTGGAACTGTGGATACCCTGACCCTGGCCCCTAAAAAACGCAATGAAAATTTTGCAATGTATTTTTTCGGATATATAAAGGTCCCGAAACGGACATTATATAAGTTTACCCTTTCGTCGGATGACGGAAGTAAACTGTTTATCGATGACAGGCTGATGATCAATAACGACGGACTTCATTCGATGCTTGAAAAAGGCATGGAAACCGGACTTAACGCAGGGTATCATGCGATCAGGGTGGAGTATCTTCAGCGCACCGGAAGCGCCGGGCTCGAGCTGTATATAGAAAGCCCTGGAGTTCCAAAAAAACTGGTAACAAAAGAGATGCTTTTCCATGAATAGGCTCCCACTTGTTGTGAAGCTGTCCATATTCATTCTGTTTGCTTTCTGCGGCATATCAGCAGCTCAAAATCCGGGATGGCCTGGAGTATTTTACAAAGGATGGGAACATTCCTTAAAAGGAGGGGGCTTCGGATACCATTCCCCCGAACCGGATGTTAAATCTTCCTTGCTCGTCCGCTCTGAAGATTCCACAATGTATATCGAATGGGAAACCGAAAAGGTATCTTCTGAACTTGCTTCAGGGAGTGTTCAGTTTGTGTGGATGTTCGGAATAGACGCCAATCCGAACGGCCATTCTTACAAGCTCTTCCTGAACGGGAAGTTCTGCCTGGAATTCGCCAACCCGGTAGTATCTGAGAAAAAGGCCTGGTCGGTGAAAGGTGCAAACGGGGTTACTCTTGACTTCATGACAACAATGCTTGACAAATTCAATGACCCCATGGGATATGCCTTTCTTACACTGCCATCGACCCTCGTAAAAAAAGGAGAAAGACAAAACCTTAGAGTTTGTGGTGAAACTGCGGGAAGCCGCAGCTGGTATATGACCTTTGAAGCGGCGGTCGCTGAAAAAATCACAGTGGAACAGCAAGAGGCTGTCATCCGAGGAGCTGATCATAAAAATTATTTTGGGGTCATCGCTGGTTTTGTCCGCCTTGGCAATGCCGTCAAAGCCATTATTGAACCATCGGCAGGTACATCGATACCCCTCACACTTCAGCCGGGATACAACACGGTAAGTTTGTTGTTCCCCGAAACGGATTCAATCCAAAAACAGGTCTTAAAGATCAAAGTGGAAGGACAAAGCCTGGTTTTGAAAGAGATCGCCCTGCATCCTGTAAGGCATTGGAAGATTTATTTCGTCCAGCATGCCCATACCGATATTGGATATACCCGTCCGCAAACCGAAATCCTGCCTGAGCATTTGAGGTATATTGATTATGCGCTCGATTATTGCGACCAAACTGATTCCTTTCCCGATGCAGCGAAATTCAGGTGGACCTGCGAGACATCCTGGGCAGTGAAAGAATACCTTGAGACAAGGCCTCCTGACCAGATAGAAAGACTGCGCAGAAGGCTGAAGGAAGGCAGGATAGAACTCACCGCACTCTATCTCAATTCATCCGACCTCGGTGACGAAACCACTATCGCGGCATCACTTCAGCCGGTAACTTATTTTCGAAGCCTGGGTTTTAAAGTGAAGACTGCCATGCAGGACGATATCAACGGGGTACCCTGGTGCCTGGTAGATTACCTCAGCGGGGCCGGCGTCGGCTATCTGAACATGGGGCAGAATACAGACCGCGCCAGGAAACCTTTTAACCGGCCCACGACTTTCCTTTGGGAAAGCCCTTCGGGTAAGAGGATCATAGTGAACCGTCCCGAACATTATATGTGGGGGAACAATATGGGTATAATCTCCGGTACGGAAGCTCTCGGGAGAAACCTGCTTCCCCACCTTTCAGAGATTACAGGCAAAGGATATCCCTTCAATGAATACGCAATCCAGTTCAGCGGTTATTTTACCGATAATTCTCCCCCTTCAACCACTGCCTGTAAAATCGTGAAGGAGTGGAATGAAATGTATGTTTGGCCGGAACTCAGGCTTGCAACGATCTCGGAATTCCTTGACCTGGTGAAAGAAAAACATGCTTCGGAACTTCCTGTGATACACGGTGCATGGCCCGACTGGTGGATTGATGGTTTCGGTTCAGCTGCTCTTACAACCGCCTATACCCGTATGGCTCATGCCGACTTCATTGCAAACGACGGACTTATGTCTGTTTCGAAAATCATGGGTGCCAATCGAAACAGGCATGTTGAAGAACTGCACCAGCAGATCTTCGAGGATCTTGCTTTTTATGATGAGCATACTTTCGGAGCAGCTGAAAGTATTTCAGATCCGATGTGCGAAAACAGCGTGGTCCAGCTGGGAGAAAAACTCTCTTACACCTGGGAAGCAGTTAAAAAAAACCGGATTCTGCGGGAAGAGGTTATGGGTTGCCTGCAAGACCATCTGCCTTCATATCCGGGGGAAGCCTCCGTTTCCGTTGTTAATACAATGAGCTGGACCCGGAGCGGGGATGTTAACCTGTATATTGACCACCAGCTCCTCCCTGGCGACAAGCAGTTCAGGATACTGGACCCGGAGAATCAGGAAGTGAAAGCCCAGTCATGGAGCGAAAGATCTGAAGGCAGTTACTGGACGCTTCATGTTGATAAGGTCCCGCCCATGGGATATAATTCCTATCGTATTGAAGTTACATCAGAACCGTTAAGGCATCCTGTCAGGAAAAAGTTCAATGGTTCTCTCGAAAATCAGTGGTATGTTTTAAAAATTGATCCTGCCAGCGGCAAGATCACCAGCCTGTATGACAAAGATGCCCGTCGCGAACTGAATGAGGGTTCCGGGAAATACGGCTTTGGGGAAGTTATATACGAAACCCTTGGCAAGAATCGTGAACAGCTTTCCAACGGGCACCTTGAAGAATACAGTAGAAGGGTATGGGATCAGGTTAAAATTTCGGATATTTCAGATGGATCAGTGTGGACAAGCCTTAATTTGACAGGACAGATTCCTGCATGTGCAGATGCCGGCGGGATCAGCTGCGAGATTAGGCTGTATAAAGCCGAAAAAAAGATCGAATTCAGATACTCCATGAAAAAACTCCCCGTGACTGACCCTGAGGGGGTTTATATCTCATTTCCTTTCAAAATGAAGAAAGAAAACAAGGTTTGTTTCGAAGTTGCAGGAGCTGTCGTTGAAGCCGGCAAGGACCAGATAAACGGTTCGGCCACCGACTGGCAGGGGATACAGAATTATGTTTCGCTCAGCGATGACAGCTGCGGAGTGGTGTTTGTATCTCCCGAGATCCCCATTGTACAGCTTGGCGATATCAACCTGGGCCAATTCCGGCCCCTGGTTCAAAAACCAAAGCCGGTGATTTACTCCTGGGTCCTGAATAATTACTGGACTACCAATTTCCTGGCCAGCCAGGAGGGTGAGCTCAAATGGACCTATATAATTACTTCGGGCCCGGCTGTGGCAAATGACGCTGCGGCAAGGTTTGCCTGGGGTTCAAGAGTGCCGATGATTGCCAGGGTCCTGCCTGCTTCAGGCCACGAAAACACTAAACCACTTTCAGCGGGATTTATGGGAGATATATCCCCGAATCTGCTTCTTATAAACTCACAACCTTCAGCCGGATATACAGGCATAGTCTACCAGCTGAGGGAAACTGCGGGCTTCCCGCTAACCTTTAAGCCACTGCTGTTGCTGAAGCTGCCGGACGAGGTTTTAGAAAACGGCAGAAAAAAAATTGTGGCTACGCTTGTCAATGCCATCGGGGAGGAAATTAAACCACTTTCAGGAGATGTGAGTATATCGGCCTTTGAAACAGTATTTATTAAACTGGAATGGAATGAACAGTAAAAGTTATCTTATCCTGGACGACGGTACAAGGCTTGAAGGGAAGCAGTTCGGGGCCGACCGCTCCGTTGCGGGAGAGGTGGTGTTCAACACCGCCATGACAGGTTACCCCGAAAGCCTTACCGATCCGTCATATAAGGGGCAGATCCTCGTGCTCACCTTTCCCCTCATCGGGAATTACGGAGTACCCCGCGACAGGTTTGAAAAAGGGCTTTCAAGGTTCTTCGAATCCGACCACGTGCATATCACCGGCCTCGTCATCTCCGATTATTCGGTCGATTACAGCCACTGGAACGCCATGAAAAGCCTCAGCGACTGGCTTCGCGAATACAACATCCCAGGGCTGTATGGCATTGATACCCGGGCCCTCACCAAGCACCTCCGCGAAAAAGGCACTATGCTGGGAAAGCTCATCTCGCCTGCCGAAGGCGACATCGAATGGTACGATCCCAACTCCGACAACCTGGTAGCCCAGGTCAGCATTCCAAAACCCGAGATCTACCAGGGCAATGAAGAGAAGGTGATCCTGGTCGACTGCGGGGTGAAAAACAACATCCTCCGCTGTCTTATCGACCTTGGAGTTACTGTCAAGAGGGTGCCCTGGGATTATGATTTTACAAATGAGGAGTACGGCGGATTAGTTCTCTCCAATGGTCCGGGCGACCCCCAAATGTGCGCGGCAACCATCAGCCACCTTTCAAAAGCGCTTGAGAGGGATACGCCTGTATTCGGCATCTGCCTGGGAAACCAGCTGCTCTCGATAGCAGGAGGGGCAAAGACCTACAAACTCAAATACGGGCACAGGGGCTATAACCAACCCGTGCTGCAGGTGGGAACCAACAGGGCCTATATCACCAGCCAGAACCATGGCTTTGCAGTTGACAATGAAACCCTGGGCGCCGACTGGGAACCCTATTTCATAAACCTGAACGATAATACCAACGAGGGGATCAGGCATAAGAAAAAACCCTTCATGTCGACCCAGTTCCATCCCGAAGCCTCGGGTGGCCCCAACGATACCAGGTTCCTGTTTGATGAGTTTTACCGTTTGATGCAGAAAGGGAATTCGAAATGACGACAAACGATATTAAGAAAGATATTCGCAAGGTGATCATCCTCGGCTCAGGCGCCCTCAAAATAGGGGAGGCCGGGGAATTTGACTATTCAGGTTCCCAGGCCCTGAAAGCCCTGAAAGAGGAAGGGATATCGACGGTGCTGGTCAACCCCAACATTGCCACCATCCAGACTTCCGAAGAAATTGCAGATAAGGTTTATTTTCTCCCGGTGACTCCCGAATTCGTGGAAAGGGTGATTGAAAAGGAAAAACCCGATGGCATCCTGCTATCCTTCGGAGGGCAAACCGCCCTGAATTGCGGGGTAACCCTCTTCAAGACAGGAGTGCTGGAGAAACATAATGTAAAAGTGCTGGGAACACCGGTGCAGACTATCATCGACACCGAGGACAGGGAACGCTTCGTTAACAAGCTGCTAGAGATAGGAGTTAAAACCCCGGCCAGCTTTGCTGTGGAATCAACCGAAGCGGCCATGGAAGCGGCTTCAAAGATAGGTTTCCCCATTATCATTCGCGCTGCATTCACATTAGGCGGACAAGGCAGCGGGTTTAGCGGGAACGAAGAAGACCTGAAAATATCGGCTGCCAAAGCATTTTCATATTCCCCCCAGATCCTTGTCGAGGAAAGCCTCAAAGGCTGGAAGGAGATAGAATACGAGGTGGTTCGCGACCGATACGACAACTGCATCACGGTTTGCAATATGGAGAACTTCGACCCCCTCGGCATCCATACCGGCGAAAGCATTGTTGTCGCACCTTCGCAAACCCTCACCAACGCCGAGTATTACAAGCTTCGCGACCTTTCCATCAAGGTCATCAGGCATCTCGGTATCGTGGGAGAATGCAATATACAGTATGCCCTCAACCCCGATTCGGAGGAATACCGTGTGATCGAGGTCAATGCCCGCTTATCCAGGTCATCGGCCCTGGCATCAAAAGCAACGGGTTATCCCCTGGCTTTCGTAGCCGCAAAACTGGCCCTGGGCTATGGCCTTCATGAACTGAAAAACTCGGTCACAAAGGTCACTTCGGCGTTTTTTGAGCCTGCACTGGATTACATAGTCGTGAAGATCCCCCGTTGGGACCTTGGCAAATTCAGCGGGGTCTCAAAACAGATCGGCTCCAGTATGAAAAGCGTGGGTGAGATCATGGCCATAGGCCGTAGTTTTGAAGAAGCCATTCAGAAGGGTCTGCGGATGATAGGGCAGGGGATGCATGGTTTCGTAGGGAACAAGGACCTCGAAGTCGAAGACATAGAAACCGAGCTCACAGAGCCTACCGACATGAGGATATTCGTGATCGCCCAGGCCCTGGAAGCAGGGTTAACGGTCGACAGGATATGGGAACTCACACGCATCGACCGCTGGTTCCTGTATAAGCTGCAGAACATCTTCCGCCTCAGCCACGGGCTTTCAAAAATAACCTCACTGGAGGAACTCCCCGACGAACTGCTGAAAGAGGCCAAACGCCTGGGTTTTTCCGACTTCCAGGTCGCCAGGCTCATTTTGAAACACGATAAGACCGAGGTTGGCCGTGACATGCTGCTGGTTAGGGAACACCGTATCAACCGCGGTATCCTGCCCATGGTCAAGCAAATAGACACTCTTGCTGCAGAATACCCCGCAGTGACCAATTATCTTTACATGACCTATGGAGGCACGGAGCATGATATAGATTATGCAGCCGATGCCACTTCCCTTCAAAGATCGGTGATAGTGCTGGGTTCAGGTGCCTATCGCATCGGCAGCTCTGTCGAGTTCGACTGGTGCAGCGTGAATGCCCTCACCACGGTCCAGAAAGCAGGCTACCGATCGGTCATGATCAACTACAATCCCGAGACAGTCAGCACCGATTACGATCTCTGCGACAGGCTGTATTTTGACGAGCTCTCATTTGAACGGGTGATGGATATCATCACGCTCGAAAACCCGGCCGGGGTGATCATTTCGATGGGCGGACAAATTCCCAACAACCTTGCCCTCAGGCTGCATGCACAGGGCGTTCATGTACTCGGCACCTCACCCATCGATATCGACAGGGCCGAGGACAGGCATAAATTCTCCTCCCTTCTCGACGAACTTGGCATCGACCAGCCCCGCTGGCAGGAGCTTACTAGTCTTGACGATATTTACAAGTTTGCAGAAAAGGTGGGTTTCCCGGTCCTGGTAAGGCCTTCGTATGTATTGTCGGGAGCAGCCATGAACGTGGTCTCCAACATTAACGAACTGGAATATTTCCTGAAACTTGCAGCAAAAGTCTCGAAGGAACACCCGGTCGTTGTCTCTGAATTCATCCAGGAAGCCAAGGAGATCGAAATAGATGCTATTGCACGAAAAGGTGAGATCGTGGTATATGCCATCTCGGAGCATGTTGAATTTGCAGGGGTGCATTCAGGCGATGCAACCATCGTATTCCCTCCTCAAAAACTCTACATAGAAACCGTAAGAAGGATCAAGAGAATAAGCCGTGATATTGCAGACTCTCTCAATATCACAGGACCTTTCAACATTCAGTTCCTTGCCAAGAACAACGATATCAAGGTCATCGAATGCAACCTCAGGGCATCGCGCTCCTTCCCCTTCGTATCGAAGGTCCTAAAGACCAATCTCATCGAGATCGGAACTCAGGTGATGCTTGGCCTTTCCTTTGAAAAACCCGATAAATCCCTGTTCGACCTCGATTACATTGGAGTGAAAGCCCCCCAGTTCTCCTTCTCACGTTTAAGCAAGGCCGATCCCATCCTGGGCGTCGATATGGCTTCAACAGGGGAAGTGGGCTGCATTGGAGATACATTTTCGGAAGCCATTCTCAAAGCCATGCTCAGCGTAGGCTACAGGATACCCGGCAAGAATATCATGCTCTCAACAGGTCCTGCCAAGGCAAAGACAACCTTGCTTGAAGGCTGCCGGATGCTGTCAGAGCTTGGGTATAACCTGTATGCAACCCCCGGCACGGCCGAATTCCTGAGATCTTTTGATATCCAGTCAACTGTCCTTCACTGGCCCGACGAAGACCTCAAACCCAACATCGTGGACTATCTCAAGGAACGAAAGATCGACCTGGTGATCAACATCCCCAAGAACCTTTCACGTACCGAGCTCAACAACGATTACCTCATCCGCCGTACATCTGTAGATTACAATATCCCCCTTATCACCAACGCCAACCTTGCCAATGCCTTCATCATGGCATTCTGCCTGCTAAAGCCTGAGGATATTGAGATCAAGAGCTGGGATGAATATTGAGAAACTTCGATTTACGATTAACGGATCACGGTTAATTTAGTTATGTAAAAAGTTCCATTCGGGTTTTGAAGAAGGCGTACGGAGGCGGGAATACTGCTTCATTTTCTGGATGATTTCCGGATGTTGGGTGGCAACATTGAATTTTTCGTCCGGGTCGGCCGATAGATCATACAACTCAAACATCCTCATAGGTTCCTTGATAAGGTCTTTTCGTAAGGCTTTCCATTTTCCTGCGCGTATCGCCTGGGTCCCGCCCGTGCTGGTATATTCCCAATACAGGAATTCGTGTTCTGCCGGATTTTTTGCGCCACTGAGTGCCGCGGCAAAGGATATCCCGTCAATATTCTTTGGCGTCTCAAGTTTTGCCAATTGAGCCAGGGTGGGCATGAAATCCCAGGCAGCATAAGGAATTGAGCAAACTTCTCCGGCTTTGATCATTCCGGGCCACCGGGCAATGCAGGGAACCCTAATACCCCCCTCGTAAAGAGACCCTTTTCCCCCTCTCAGGTTGCCGTTGCTGTTGAAAAATGCAGGATCGGCTCCGCCAAGGCTGAACGTAGCTCCGTTATCGCTTGTAAAGATCACACAGGTATTTGAATCAAGATGATTCTCGGTTAAAGCCTGCATAATTTTCCCTGTTGCCTCATCCAGGGCGCTGACCATGGCGGCATAGGTTGCATGAGGGTGAAATACAGGGAGATACCCCATTTGGCCCTGGTAAGGAGGATCATCCATGATCTCGGTATATTCCTTGAGGTAGTTGTCGGGTACCTGCAGTGCAAGGTGGGGCAGGGTATACGTCATCAGCAAAAAAAATGCAGAATCTTTATGTGATTTGATAAAATGAAGGGCTTCCTCGGTAAACAAATCTTCGGCATATGCTGTCCCCTGGTATTTATTATAGTTCGCCTGATTCTTTGGATCTCCGCTCAATTTTTGTTGAGGAGAGAAATCGGGATTCCCGGTCAGAAATTTTTCATTGTTGTACCAGAGGTAGGAGGGATAATGGTTATGGGCATGCCTTTGGCAAAGGTATCCGAAGAACAGATCAAAACCCTGGTTCTCAGGAATCCCTGTCGATCCGGGTCCCCCCAGCCCCCATTTACCGATGCATGCCGTACTGTAACCGGCCTGTTTTAACATCCTGGCTATGGTGAAAGTATTTGGCTCGAGGGGCTGCTGGCCTGAATAATCATTCCATTCTCCTATCTCGAAATTGTCACGAACCTGGCAATGTCCGGTATTTCTTCCGGTCATAAAACAGCATCTGGATGGAGCGCAAACCGTGCTTCCTGCATAAAAATCGGTGAACCGCATCCCTTCTGAAGCAAGTTTGTCAAGATGGGGTGTGCGGATGATCTTCTGCCCGTAACATCCCATATCCCCGTATCCAAGATCGTCGGCCAGAATGATGATAAAATTTGGGTGTTTACCTGCTTTTTTATGGGTCTGGCTGATGACATTCGGGGGAAGAACCAGGCTTGTAATGATTAAAGCAAGACCGATCACTGAAGTTCGCATAAAGGTATACTTGCTGATTATGGATTGCTAAAATACCTAATTTTACGGCATGAAAATGAAAACACTTTTACACCTGGTTATACTCTGCTTTCTCTTATCAGCAGCTTCATGCGACGTTACACAGCAGACCAAGACCGCAATGAACCTGGCAAATTGCGAATTCAGGCTGATTTCGGCGGAGAAAATAAACATTGCAGGCATTGCTGTGGATTCCTATGCCTCCGTAAAAGACCTTGGAGTAGCCGATTTTGCCATGATCATGGGCGCCCTTACCCAACCCGAGCTGCCCTTATCAATGCAGCTCAACATCGAAGTAAAAAATCCCAACCCTGCACCTGCAGGTATAAACAGCCTTGATTATATCATTTTCATCGACGATATCCAGATGCTCCAAGGCTCATACATGAAGCCTGTTTCAGTACCCGCGAACTCATCCGCACTCATTCCTGTTCAATTAGATACAGATCTGAAGCAAGCCCTGAAAGGAAAATCCATGGACGCAATCCTAAATTTCGGCTTTAACCTTGCAGGCGTCAGTCACGCGGCGACCCGGTTCAAAGTGAAGCTCAAACCCAGCATCCTGGTAGGCAGCACAACACTTTCCTACCCGGGATATATTACTGTGAAAACTGAGTATTCCAACGGGCAGACCGTACCTTAATTCATGTTGATTTCATGACCTGTTCTTCAGTCTGTAAACCATTACCGATCCTTTCTGCAGGACCAGGCTGTCGAGAAAAGGGATCAGTCTCTTATCATGATCGATCGCCCTGGAGTCAGTGTAGATGTACTTTGCCCCTTCAGATATCATCCTGGCAAGTTCCGTTGCATTCAGTCGGTCATTTTCAAATCCCCACCCTTTTTTATTTATATAATAAAACCAGATGAAGTGGGATTGATCGTTGCCGGCAATACAGAGAGCATGTTCTGGTACGGCATTCCTGAGTTCGGTCCTGTAGATCAGTAAATCCTTATTGAAACCTGGCGATTCGGGATTCAGCTCTTCCTGCATTCTGAGATAACATGTGACCGGCTGTAAAAGTATTAGGAGTATCGCGAGATACCTGAAAAAAACACCCTTCGACCGTAAGAGGTAAAAAGCTCCGTATGCCACCAGCATGAATAGAAAAGGATAGAATGGGAAAAGATAATAGTCGTGCGTCTTTCCGATCGCATCGGCTTCATAAAAGTAATATATCAGCACTGCAATGCCTGATCCGAGTATCAAAGGAAACTTCGGATCCCTGTAGGATCTTCGTTTAAACAGAAAATAAAACCCTGAAATAAAGAAGAGGAGGGATCCGTAATTCAGCAGTAATTCGGGAAGATTGGATACCAGGTTATGCTGGTAATAATCGAGCGTAGTCAGTAATGAACCTTCGTTTACAAACATCCCTCGAACAACTGGATTTCCATGCCATTGAGGTATGACACTCAGGTACCATGCAAGGGGTGGAAGAAGGGAACACAGCAAAGGAATTGCCTGGAGCAATGTTTTTCCGTTGAGCCCCTGTTCCCTGATCAACAGGGCAAAGTAAAGAAATGGAACGATAAAATATACGATGAACGGCAGTTTACATAAAGCCCCGAGGCTTAATAAAAGACAGCTGAGGGCCAGCGTCACGATCCGTTTATCATTATACCATATAAAAAATAAAGCGAGACCCCAGATAGAACAGCATAAGGCAAAATTATCAGGCATGGGATTCACGGAATAATAATAGAAGCTTGGGGAGAAACTAAAGGCCCAGGCGCCAATCACCGAAAGTGCCGGATTACGGAAAAGGGCATTCAGAAGTTTATAAATTCCCAGGACCGACAATAACCCGGTTATGAACATAAAGATTCTGGAAATGATGAGATGGTTGCCGAAGATCTTGAATGTGCAGGCCACGAGCCATTGCATCAAAGGAAATTCCATCCGGAATATTCCATCTGTATTTCCTCTGTCATTTCTGCGGGGGTCCAGTATGTTCATATCTTCCTCATAAAAATTAATGATGGTCGATTGTGTCTGGGTCTGACGCCATACATGAAGGCTCATCAGATCCTTTGAGAAATCATGAAAGTGCATAACCAGGCTGATCCCTGCAATGGAAATGAAAATAAGTAACCTGGTAGTTTTGCTCATGCTGTGAAATTTTTAATTTTCCCGGATCAATTCCCCTCCCCCCTGGGGCGGTATCAAATCAAAGTTTAGGTTTATTGTTCAGATTATGATTAGCTTTTTAATCTCCGTTTTCCTTTCTGAGATCAGCCTGAGATAATAGGCCCCCGGCTGCAGGGACGAAACATCATATTGTTCGGAATGGTTCCCCGCATTGAATTCACCTTCAATCACGGTTTTTATGATCACCCCTGAATTGCTGATAATATCGGCATGAACAACAGTTTTGGTTCTGTTGCTGAAACTGATGCTGATCTTGTCTCCGGCCGGGTTGGGGAAAACGGTAACAGAGAATTCCTCCTTATCATCCCCTGTTCCCAGGCCGTAAAGTAACAGGTAAACATTCCTGCTGCTGACTAGGTCGCATTGGTTTGATATAATGCAATGGTAAGGCCCGGGTGAATCTTCTTCATCAACAGGGTCGATCACTAATATACTGTCGGTCGCATCAGGAATGGGGGCGTTATTTCTGAACCATTGGAATGATAATGGCACACCGCCTGCAGCGTTTACTGTAAAAACCGCCCTGCCATGAGGAGCAACCCACTGGCCGTCGGGTTCAACGGTTATCGCAGGGGAATGTAAAATGGATAATTCGGCCGTATGACTGTACAAGGTGTATTTATCATTCATCAGCCGGCAGCGGATCAGGCTGATTCCGTCCATCTGGCTTGAATTCAGCAGGCGGAGCGTATCGGTAAGGGTACCCTGAAAAATATTACCATCATAAAGGTTAACCCAGGTTTCAGCTGTTTTCATCTGCCATTGCATGCTGATGGCATCGCCGCTGCCTACAATACTGAAAAGCGCAGAATCGCCTTTACAGACACTCTGAGAGGATGGTTGCACGGTTATATAAATAGCTCCGGGTTCGCATCCGGGTTGAAAACAGCCGTAACGGTCGGTTTTAAGTATCCAGGGATCTGAATCATAAGAGCCTGGATAACTATAATAGCCTGCCATCAGCAAGCCATCGTCGGAGGTAGGAATTATTGAATATATCACCTGGCTCCCGCTTGCCGGATTATGTGAAGGGCCTTTCACATCTGTAACAAATTCCTTGTAAAACAACTCCCTTGCATCGACAGTGCAGTTGAAAATGCAACCCTTGCCAGATACCTGTACACCGCATGCAATTAAAGTGGTGTCAAGTAAACAGGTCGATTCATTAATGCTGATGATCTGGTAAGCTGACCCAAAAACAGTATCCTTCAAAAGGACGTTGCCTGTTGTGAGTTTCATCAGTTCGAAACGGGTATGCTGGGGAAGAGGGTTGATAATGCTGGTCGTTGCAAGGGCAAGTATGGAGGTGTCTTTTGTGATTGAAACGAATACCTGGTTTGTCCCTGTATAGGCTCTGTTACCTATGTTTCTCCACCATTTAAAATCTCCTGAACTGTTTACTTTCACCATCACACCGGATCCGATTTGGATATTATAATTATCATAAACATATAATCCCGCCACAATGCTATTATCGGGCAGGGCGGCAATCGAATTAACGTAAGTGATGGCATGCGTCGAAGCTTCACCTGTGAGTTTTGCCCATTTTACATTGCAGAGGCTGTCGGTACGGATAATGATCCCGGTATAACCATATTGACCGAGAATTGTAAAATCCTTATCGGCGGTTTGGGTAAACGTTTTTGGGAATATATAGTCTACATAGCCATCCGGAGGGTGTATGGCTTTTGTCCAAAGGCTGTCACCATCAGGTGTGAGTTTCATTAATTCGATGGTCCAGTCAAACTCACTGGTATTATGCTGAAGAAGGATGATAAAATTCCCGTCCCCGGTCTTCATGATTGCTTTCGTATCGGGGCACTCATACCAGTTCAGGCTGTCGCCGTATATTTTCTTCTTCAAGATGGCCCCATCCCGGCCAAGTTTAAGAACAACCAACCTGCTGTCGGAACTGTATGACTTGTTCCAGGTATGACTGGTACCCATCACCAGGTAACCATCACTTGTTTCCGCTAATTGTGAAGCATACTCAAAATCAAGGGAATCCCTGAAAATGATCTTTTTATTAAAGGTCGGGGTTTGAGCTGTCGAAATCTGTGACAGCAATAACATAAATAATGGGATAATAATTGATTTCATATGATTTTAATGAGTTTTCCGGTAGATAGAATTATTCATGTACTGGACGATTTTCACGAAATTATCTGTTTTGTACAAATTAAGCATGTAACTATTCTTTAACAAATTTACCATTGAAAACACCTTCCTTGTTTATTAACTTAATGAAATAAATGCTATTCTGGAGTGAGCTGAGATTGATTACACCTTTGAACGAGGAGATGCTTTCTTGTAAGACTTCCTTGCCGTCAAGGGAAAAAACCTTGATTTGGCTGACAATGTTTTTATTTTCAGAAGCAATCTCAATATATAACTCAGATGAGGCTGGGTTGGGATATAAATGCATTACTGCCTTTGAAGCATGGAGTTTTGAATTGAAGCCTACCGCAATGTCTCCTGTTCCTAGAATAGTTCCATTACTGCCTGTACAAAAGCCTTTGTTATCGTCGGTTATATAGACCTGTGAGAGTCCGCTGCAAAATGAGTTTTGAAGAGACCATGTCATTCCTCCATTGATTGTTAAGAGGCATATTGCACCTTCATTAGCCTGACCTGTATTTCCTATTACATATCCTTCATCCGGATTCCTGAAGAAAACAGAGCACAAATTAGCAGTGGTTGGTGATGAAAGTTGTTGCCATGTCGTTCCTCCGTTAGTTGTTTTTAAAATAGTACCGGATTCTCCTGCTGCATAAGCAGTATTGCTATCCAGGGTTTGAACAGAATGCAGCCATTGACTGGAGCCTGAAGACTGGTTAACCCAGGTAGTTCCTCCATCTGTAGTTTTTAATATGATTTCATAATAATTTCCCCAATTATCAGTATAACTACCCACGGCAAACCCGACATTACCTGCAAAACTAATCCCGTAAAGATTTTTATGGACATCTGCTGCTACAATAGTGTTCCAGTTTGTTCCTCCATCTGAGGTTTTAAGAATTATGCCGCATTGTCCTACGATACAGCCATTGATATCATCTATAAAATCAACTGAAGAAAATGTATAAGGTAAACCTGGTGAAACATTTGTCCAGGAATTACCATTATTTGTGGTTTTTAAAACTGTTCCGGATGAGCCAGCAACATATCCCGTACCAGGTGATGGGAATGAAAGGGAGTACAGGGAATGGGTTGTCCCGGAGGTTATTTTCTCCCAGCTAAAACCAGAATCAGTTGTCCTGAGTATTGTTCCACTATCACCAGCAGTAAATCCTGTATTGGGCAAAGGAAAAGTAACCGCATTCAAACCAGAGGTTGTACCTGTAATATGATTATTGAAGGTGGCACCGGCATCGACTGTTTTGAGCAGAAATGGTTTTCGGCTGTTTATATCATAACCAACTACAAATGCGGTGGTTGCTGATGTAATGAAAACGCCGTTATTCATGTTATAAGTTGAATCCTCTTGAACGGTTGTCCAGTTTAATCCGCCATCAACAGTTTTTATTGTTATTGCTGAAGTATAACCTCCGACGGCATAACCGATATTTGAATCAAGAAAGTAAACTGATTTTAACTCGGAGGAACTTCCGGAGTTTTTGGGTAACCATGTGCTCCCGGCGTTGTTAGTTTTGTATATACTCCCATTGTCTCCGGCAATAAACCCTGTATTGACGTCTGCAAAAGTAATTGCATAAAAGTTATCAGAACCGCCGACCAGGGTATAAGTCCATGTTGCGCCTCCATTTGATGTCTTTTGTACAGCGCCATCTCCGAGAATATAGCAGGTGTTGGCATCAGTACACCAAACAGAATAAAGAGAAGCATTACCATATGGCAATACAAATGACTGCCAGGTCTGTCCTCCATCATTTGTTTTAAGGCTGGCATTTTCCCCAACTACATATCCAGTATTGACATCTGCAAAATGAACAGAGTGTAACCAGGCAGTTGTGCCCGAATTCAGGGATACCCAGGTAGCGCCTCCATCTGTAGTTTTTATTATTGTTCCATGCACACCTGCAGCATAACCTGTATATGCATCCGTAAAGTATACCGACTCAAGCTCCCAGGAAGTCCCTGAGTTTTGCATGAACCATGTTGCTCCGCCATCTGTGGTTTTCGCAATCATCCCATAATCTCCGGCGATATATCCGGTATTCTGGTCCGGGAAACAGATTGAGTAGGGGATGTTTGATGATGGTTTGGGATTAAGCCATTCCCAGCTTTGACCGTTGGTGAAGCTGATAAGGAAAATCCCGGTTAAGAATAGAATTAGCTTTTTTTTCATGACTATTCTTTTTTAAATTGTCTTGTACCTAACGCCCGGTCTAAACGCAGCAAAGGTGAAACTTTTGCAAAGCAATAACACCTTGGTTTTATTGTGGTTAACGTCATGTTATAGGGCGTTTTTTATTTCTTTAATTTTCCTTTCTCGATTTAGAGAAAAAGTCTTGTCTGTCCTTTCGCATAATTCATAAAGCTGTATTGCCTTTTTAAAATACAAGCTTTTGTCGTCAGATTGATCCTTAATTCCAAACTGAGCCATGATTTCAGCCAGTAATTCAATATTCTCAGAATTAATGCCCTTAAATTGAAGTAGATATATATTGGAATCCATTTCATTGAGTTTTAAAAACTTAGTCAAATCAAACCCGATTTCATTCAAGAGCATTTCTTTGGTCTTTTCGAAATGGTTTTCTACTGTTAATGACAAGTTTTCTTTATTATTAAAAAGGCTACCTATGATAGCCCGCAATAGCAATCCGATTTTCTCGATTTCCCTCATTAAATAGTCTTTCTGCTCCATAAGTATCTTCGGTGAGTGTTAATTACTCAAATTCAGTTTTGAAATCGTACTTTTAGAAGGAATATCAAGTGAGTATTTTACTTCAATAAAGCAAGTCTGGCCAGAAGCAATTTTATCAAATAATTGTTTTACCTTTTCTTCGGCCTTTATAAACTCAGTATTCGAATATATTTTATTCTGATTGGTATAATTGTAGGTAATATCATAACCTATAATTATTTCGTTTGTTCCGTTAATATGTTGAGCAAATGTTTTTTTTGCAACGATATTAGTAATTTTCGCTTTCGTAATTCCCTCATACTGCATAACTATTAGCTTTCTATACAAGGAAGGACCAAGGAGCAATCCTGCTATAACAAAAACAACCGTTATGAGGATAAATAAATTTTTAATTCCAATATATTCTTTAATCCAACTAATCATTTGAACTCCATTCTTTTTATAATGCCCTATAACGCTCGCCTGGAACCGCAGAAAAGATCAAGGTTTATCATCTGTTACTATGTTGATATAGTTGCGGTTGCAAGCATGTTAAAGCGCGTTATATTATGACAGATTATTTTTTGCAAAACTTTTGACTACAACTTGAAGTCTTCGTTTTCAATTTAACGAAATAAACCCCCGGAGTATAATCTTCCACGTTGAGATTGATCGCTTTATCCGCTGTGACAGCTTCGAATATTGTTATTCCTTTCATATCAGTAATTTCAAGAATATTATTTTCGGTGGCAACATCTCCAAGATCAATGGTTAAATTTGTTGTTGCAGGATTGGGATAAAGGGACAGTATTGATTGTTGTAGTTCATTGATCTCAGTAAAAACGGAATCAAATTTCATAACCGTCGCTTTATTGGTATTCGCAATATCCTCGTATACTACATAAGGTTGACCCGATGGGCTGAAAGCAAGTTGAGTATAGTTAACCTGCCCCGCAGAGAATCCGATTCCCACACCCACCCAGTTGTTCCCGTCAAATTTCATAACAGTTGCTTTATTGGAATGAGAGATATCATCTTCATAGACAATATAAGGATCACCGGATAATCCCATCGAAATACTTGTGAATCCGACTGACCCTGTCGAGAATCCGGCTGACCCTACCGTCGACCAATTGGTGCCATTAAAATTCATAACTGTTGCTTTCCAGGAATTGATTGAATCTGCAAATGCTATATATGGTTCCCCTCCTGAACTGAAGGCAAGACATATGAAATCAGCACTTCCCTGGGAGAAACCCGCAGGTCCTACATTCACCCATGTGCTTCCGTCAAATTTCATCAATGTTGCTTTAAAGGCGAGCCCACCATCCGAAAACGCCACACATGGTTCATGGGAAGGACTGAAAGCGAGACTTGTGAAAAGGGCATGTCCGACTGAGAATCCAGGGACACCAACAACCACCCAATCCGTTCCGTCAAATTTCATTACGGTGGATTTATTGGAGTTTCCCCCATCTCCAAAAGCAATATAAGGCAATCCATCCAAGGGATTAAATGCAATAGACGTGGATTCTGCGTGTCCGGCAGATATTCCGGGATTTCCTACAATGACCCAATAGGTCCCATTAAATTTCATTACCGATGCTTTATAAGCATTGCCCCAATCCTTATATGCAACATATGGTTCGCCCGAAAGGCTGAAAGCCAGGCTTATGTATTGGGCTTGACCTGGCGAGAAACCTGCATTTCCGACATTCACCCATGTGCTGCCATTAAATTTCATCACCGATGCCTTGAAAGAATTTGCTCCGTCACTAAACGCCACATAAGGCTCTCCTGACGGACCGAAGACAAGACAGGTATATTGTGCCATTCCAGGAGAAAATCCTGCACTTCCAACATTCATCCAGATATAATCCAACGGGGAGGATTTGAGCCATGATTGTTGAGACAGGGCAACAATCGGGAAAGCGAGCATAAAAATGCAAATTAGTTTTTTCATATTATTTTAATTTAAGGATTCATTGTAATGCGCTTTAACGCTTGGTCTGCAACCGCATCAAAGGCAGAGCCTTTGCTAAGAAATAATATGTTAATTTTGTTGCGGTTACGGGTTCGTTAGCGGCAGCAGTCAGATCTTTAATTAATTGATATATAATAAAATATATAATGAGATTTCATTGTGCATAAGTGAATTTCTTATGTCCATCTTGAATTTCAATTTTTGTTATACTTTTTAGTAAGATTGTTTTCCTTATAGAAGGAATAAATTTTGAACGTACCCCAGTAACACAAGAATCATTTACAAATATTTGATCGAAATAAAATGTGACATGCCTGTTATTTGTACCATAAGTAAACCTAATCTCAATTGAGGGGCTATTTATTAATATAGCTGGATTACCATTTTTATCAAAACATTTTATTTGTTTGATCGGATTTGAATAATAGTAATAAGGTTCATTATTTGGACCAGCAACAGTTGCATGGTAATATTTTGATGAATCAAGTCCTGCAAATTGCGCTTTAAAACTTTCTACTGGAATTAAATAAGTTGTACAAGATTGGGTAATAAATACAACAGTTATTGCCGAAAGAATGTACAGGTTTATTTTCATTTTCATACTATTTCAACATTTTAACGATTGTATCAATTAGTTGCCGCTAACGTTCGATCTCTAAACGCAGCAAAGGTGAAACCTTTGCTTGCAACATTGCCGCAGGCTTTGTTGCGATTGCAGGCTTGTTAGGGCACGTTTAATTTTAATCTTTGAATTCCCTTTTCTCCATTATCCAATGATTCAACAAGTTCTAGATAATTCATTTTATTTACAAGAATAAAAGGTTTTACAGGTACTTTAGGCCATTTCCCTTGATACCCATATTTATTTAAACTATCAGATCTCCATCGATTTGTCTTTGCAAGTAATAGCAATGAATCATTATAATATTTCCAATTACCAGTCATTATATTGCCGCAAGTTTTATAAGTAAAAGTTGAATCAGGGTTTAAAATTAATTCAGAACCTACGAAAAAATGATGAAAACCTTTAGTAACACTTAACCATGCCATTTCAAGTTGTGTCCATTTGATATAAGAATAATTACCTGATTGAATTGGTTTTTGCGCGTGAGCTGAACAATTCAAAAAGAAAAGAATGGACAATATTTTGGTTACTGTTTTCAAAATTAAATGTGTTCTAACGTTGGGCCGGTTGCCGCAGTGTGGGAATTTCTTGTTGCTGGTTCTCTTGTCCACGGGCGTAAGCCGGTCAAATGAGGGCTGGCGTTCATGGGTCACCCGGATTGCGGCAAACGGAGCGTTAGCAACTGTGCAATGTTTTCCGTTCTCCGGTTTGAAATAATTACCAAACAAAGGGAATGAGCCTATATTTTGTTTTTAATGAATATTGAATGTAACCCTTCAATTCAGCCTTTAATGTTTTATCCTCCAAATTTGTCCTGGTTATTGCAATTATAATTGATAAACAGATTGGAATTAAGCTCCAAAGTGAACCAAAAAGTAATGGGAAACCTACGGATTGAATAATCATTCCCAAATATGCGGGGTGCCTGACAATTTTATATAATCCGGTATCACAAACAGAATGTTCCCTATCAGCCTGAATGCGGACTGTACTTGAGAAAAACTTATTTTGCTTTTGAGCAATGAGAAACAGAAGTTGTCCGATAATGGTAAAAATAATTCCGACTAGAATCACGCTCCAATGAAACTCCGGTGACCAATGGAACCGCCCAGAATCAAGACCAGCAATGATATTCATGGAGAGTGACGTAATAGATAATAAGCCAAGAAGAATCTTATCCCAATTTTTAGTTCCATCTCCTGGATTTGCCCGTTCCTTTAATAATTGAGAGTTTATGCGGAAGATCGTGTAGTTTAAGACAAACATAATGAGGCCGATGGTCAAATAAATGAGACCTTGCCAATAATTGATTCGACCAGCACTAATAAATATGCATGCAAAAAAGATGAAAGAGCCAATAATATGTTTCAATAAATAATTTGACTTCACGATCTGATCTTTTTTAATCGATAAATGATTCTGATTTCATTGCATAGTTACTAACGCCAGTCCATCTAAAAACCTCCTGGTCGTTTCGGTTAATCAAGTAAAGTTACAACTATTCAGAGAAATATCATTTTATGGCCCCGGCCCCGGGAAAGCCTGTAGAGATCTTCCTGATCACCGGGGGATGGCAATAACCGCTTATGGCAAATTGCCAGGCTCCCTGGTTTTTAAACTTTCGGGCAAGTTTTGCATACCAGCTGTTGATCTCGGGATCGGAAGTGGCTATGTTTGCGTATTCCTTAGACTCTTCCTAGCGGTTTTTATGCTCCTGCTGAAGCTCAGAAAGCTTGCGGTTCGAAACTATGGGGTTTCTACGGATGTTCCCGTCACTGGCATGTACCGTTTCTCCAATCGTACCGGATAAGAAACCAAAAACGCTGTGGGGCTGCTGTTTTGCCATAGGTGCGAAACTTTATCTGATGAACTTCTTTTTGCCGAGAAAATATAATACCCCCATTCCGCAAAGTGCCGAAAGTGTTGATCCGGCAAGAATGGAAAGTTTTGAGATGTCAAGAACTGCTGGGTCTCGGTATGATAACCCTGCTATGAAAATCGACATAGTGAACCCTATCCCGGCCAGCAAGCCGGTGCCGCTAAGCTGCTTCCAGCTTGTGCCTTTGGGCAGGGAAGAGATTTTCAATTTAACACCGATCCATGAAAAGAGAATGATCCCAAGTGGTTTTCCTGCAACTAAGCCGAGAATGATCCCGGCAGTGAGCCCGCTAAAGACACGGGTGGGATCGAATTGAAGCGGGATGGCGGTGTTTGCAAGGGCAAAAAGTGGAAGGATCCAGTAGTTCACAGGCCTGTTAAGGTTTAATTCAAGTTTATGGGCTATGTCTCCGGGAATGAACATTGCCGCAACTACTCCAGCTATCGTGGGATGAACACCTGATTTAAGAATAAAATACCATAATCCCAGGGCCGGAATTATGTAAAATACAAGGTATTTGACTTTAAACCGGTTTAATAGGAACAAAGCGATAATGAAAAAGAAAGCATACAACAACATGCTAAGATGCAAGGTATTGGTGTAAAAGGTGGCTATGATCACAATAGCTCCCAGGTCGTCAATAATTGCCAATGCAGTCAGAAAGATTTTCAATGATATTGGAGCCCGCTTCCCTAGTAGCGACAAGATCCCGAGTGAAAAAGCAATATCGGTTGCCGTAGGAATAGCCCATCCCTGCAGGTGTTCCTTTGATCCTGAATTGAAGAGGAAGAATATCATGGCAGGGAAGAGCATGCCTCCGAAAGCAGCAAGAACGGGCAGTATAGCCTTTTCTTTAACAGCAAGCTCCCCGAACCTGAGCTCCCGTTTTATTTCCAATCCGATGAGAAAAAAAAACACGGCCATCAACCCGTCATTTATCCAATGAAGAATGCTTTCATGAAGGAAATCAAAACCTACTTCAATATGCCAGATGCTTAGATAGGAAGCAGCCCTGGCCGAATTGCTGAGGGTCAGTGAAAGTACCGTTGCAAGGATCAGCAGAAGTCCTGCAAGTTTGCCGCTGTCGGCAAGGTCTTTGATGGGATCGGTGAGAATGTTTTTTACGTTCATTTCAATCCTCCTCCCCGGCTGAAGGTTTGATAAAAGCCGACCTTACCGGGCCGGGATAGGGTATGGAAGCCCCCTTAACCGCAAACCAAAGTACTTTGTTCAAAAGGTCTTCCGGGGCCCGGTCTTCCTTACTGAAATCAAATTCATCGCTCATTTTCTGCCATTGATTGATGGCAATATTCTTTTCTCCAAGGTCGGTAAAAGGACCGAGAATTTTTGCGGCATAGGGCAAGGGGTTGTTCATGAAACAGCGGTACAACGGTGTTGCTGCAGCATCATATTGGCTCATCGGAGGGAGGCCAAGGATAAGCTCTATGGTCCGTAGTACAGAGGTCGTTGAATATGGTGTATGGTCAATGAAACTGCGTTTCACGCATCCTCCTGCAATATAAACCGGACTGCGGTGCGCATCCACATGGTCGGGACCGTTCTGGGCGTCGTCCTCCAGGATGAAAATCACACATTCATTCCAGATCGGCGATATTGCGAGGTGTTCAACCAACTTCCCCACAGCAAGGTCATTATCCGCCACCTGTGCAAAAGGGCTTGGCTTTCCAGCCCTCAATCCCTGGGTGTGATCGTTGATCAGCCTGATGGTGCTTAACTGGGGAACACGGCCTGCAAGAAGCAGTGAATCGAAATCCCTTTTCCATTGCATGAACCTGATAGTGTCCATCACATCCTGGTCCCAACTGGTGAAATACCTGCAGAAATGGTCCTTCAGGACGGGGATGTTGGGTTTGTAATCATCGGCAAACTCACCATAGGTGCGGTAAGTGACTCCCGCCCTGGCGCAGAAATCCCAGATGAAACCGTCCTTATTATTAGCGATCTTACGATTGCCCTCGGCATCGTAATCGCCTCCCCTTCCGCCGTAGCTGCTGGGCCAGGTTTTTTCAAGGTAGTCGGTCGCATAGGCTCCCATACTCCAGTTGTGTCCATCGGCACTGACTTCCCCGTCCACATAAAAATTATCTAGTAAAACGAAGTCCCTGGCCAGCTTGTGAAGGTTGGGCGTGATTTTCTCCCCAAACAGTACAAGTGAAGTGTCGCCGTTCCCTTCGGGCATATCCCCCAGTACCTGGTCATAAGTGCGGTTCTCCTTGATCACGTAAAACACGTATTTAATGGCTGAGACTGCGGATGGCATTCCGGGTAAGGCCGTCCCCCTGGCTTCGGGCGTTAAGCTTACTTTTTCGGGTTTGTATGGTGTGTTCCTGAAAACCATGGCCGAATAATCTCCAAGGGTTTTTGCATCCGGTTCCGGGACGATACTCATAGTCCCTCTGAATAATCCTCCGATATACTGCACTTTCTGAGGTTTATTGCTATCACACTTTCGGGAGATCACTTTCTGAGATTTTTCAACAGGGTTTGGGCCGTAAGGATTCGGCAGGGAGGTAAATCCTTTTCCGTTTGATATCCAAAGCTGTTTGTTCACAACACGAACACAGGTGGGATACCAGCCCGTGGGGATAAATCCTTTGCTGAAGCTCTTCCCCGGCTTAGCAACATCGAACACTGCCAGGCAGTTATTATCAGCATTGGCAATGTAAAGGGTTTTACTGTCGGCGCTCAGGGCCACGCTGTTGGTAGTGCTTCCGGCAGGTGAACCCGGGAACAGAGCCGAATTCAGTGTTTCAATGACTTTCCCTGTTTTCAGGTCGATACATGATACAGAATTATCGTTGGCATTGGCAACATAAATGAAATTGCCGTTTTTATGCAGGCAGATGTCGTTCGGGTTGCTGCCGACATTCACCTGATTTGTGAATTGCCTGGCCTCTGTATCGAAAATCAGCAACTTCCCGCAACCCCAGCAACTTATATACAGGTTTCGCCTGTCGGCGGATAACGTGCAGGTGTAACCTTCCCCTTCAAGGCTGAACCTGGCTGGAGGCAGCTTCTTTTCCAGGTCGAGGATATACAGGGAATTATTCTCTTTTGTTACAACATATAACAGCTGCTTTTTCTCATCCAGCGCAATTCCGGCAGGGGATATTTTCTCCGGCCAGGGTTTTCCGAGCACAAGACTGTCGTCAATCGCCATCTTGTTGTTTTTAACAGAATACTTCAGGATGACGTTTCGGTTCCCACCCGATGCATATAAGCTCTTTTCATCTTTTGTAAACGCCAGTCCAAGCCAGGCTGCTTTCATGATAATCGTATCAAGGATCCTGCGTTTAATGGCATCAATGAGATATACAGACTGATCGCTTTGTCCGTTATTGGTTACAGCCAGCAACTTTCCAGAGGCGGATACCGCGATATTAAGGGGAAGATCACCTAACTGCAGGCTTTCACCTGTGCGGCTTATTCCCCATCCGTTCGGGAGCGCGATGTGGCTGGCATCAGAATTGATCTGGCCGTATGACTGCATAAATACCAGGGTCATCAGGAATGAGGAGAACATTCGGAAAAGTTTCATCTGCCGGGAACCATTTTGAATGATCAAAAATACAATTTTTGAGGAGAAAAATGATCTGGTTTTGTTGTGTGATCAATTCCCTGCATTTTAGTATCTTTGCACTTTTATTTTGCGGCCTATGTTGACAGATTCAAATAAATTCCTGGGAGAAGGTTTGACCTACGATGACGTGCTCCTCATCCCTGCTTATTCGGAGGTTCTCCCGAGGGAGGTTGACATATCAACTTCCTTATCAAAAAATATCCGTCTGAATATACCGATTGTATCTGCCGCCATGGACACAGTAACCGAGTCGGGAATGGCTATTGCCATGGCACAGGAAGGTGGAATCGGAGTTCTTCATAAGAATATGTCGATAGAAGCCCAGGCGCTGCAGGTTCGTAAGGTGAAAAGGGCAGAGAACGGGATGATTCTTGACCCGGTGACTTTGCATGCATCGGCCCTGGTAGGAGATGCCCTGGCTATGATGAAGGAGCATTCAATAGGGGGTATCCCTGTTGTGAACGACCGGGAAGAGCTGGTTGGGATCGTAACAAACCGTGATCTGCGGTTTGAGCGTGATATGGCCCGGCCCGTTACCGAAGTGATGACGCACAAGGTGATCACAATCAGCGAATTCATGAATTTTGAAAAGGCTGAACAGATTCTCCAGGAATATAAGATTGAAAAACTTCCCGTCATCGATAAGAACAACAGGCTTGTCGGCCTGATTACTTATAAAGATATAATCAAGATCAAAGCCAGGCCGAATGCCTGCAAAGATACTCTCGGGCGGCTGCGCGTCGCCGCCGCCGTAGGTATTGCTGCCGACACACTCGAACGCGCAGCCGCCCTCGTCAAGGAAGGCGTTGACGCCATCGTGATCGATACCGCACATGCCCATACCAACCGGGTCATCGAAATGGCAAAGCGTATCAAAGCCGCCTACCCTGCAATCGATATGGTCGTCGGTAACATAGGTACCGGCGAAGCCGCTATAGCCCTTGCAAAAGCAGGAGCCGACGCAGTCAAAGTCGGCATTGGTCCGGGTTCCATCTGTACAACCAGGATTATCGCCGGCATCGGGATACCCCAGCTTACCGCCATTTACCAGGTAGCAAAAGCCCTCAAAGGAACAGGCATCCCCGCGATCGCCGACGGCGGCATCAGGTATACCGGCGATATCGTCAAAGCACTCGCCGCCGGCGCCTCTTCCATTATGGCCGGCTCACTCTTCGCCGGTGTTGATGAATCACCCGGAGAAACAATCATTTATGAAGGCCGTAAATTCAAGACATACCGGGGAATGGGCTCTCTCGAAGCCATGCAGCACGGCTCCAGGGACCGCTATTTTCAGGATATGGAAGACGATATAAAAAAACTGGTCCCCGAAGGTATCGTTGGAAGGGTGCCCTATAAAGGCTCCCTCAGTGAAGTGATCTACCAGATGACCGGAGGACTCCGCTCAGGAATGGGTTACACCGGCTCGGCCAATATCGATGCACTGCAAACAGCCAGTTTCATCAAGATCACCTCCGCCGGAGTGACCGAAAGCCACCCCCACGACGTCACTATCATCAGCGAAGCACCAAATTACAGCCGTTAATAATGTTTTCAGAAATTATACGTTAGTATAAACGATAAATTAAATATGAATACTATGAGCTTGAAATTATCTGGATTACTACTATTTCTCGTTTTGGTTTTTCCAACAGCTGCCCAGGTTGATAATAACACTTCCCTGATGACCATTGCAGGGAAATCCGTCACCGTAGGAGAATTCATGTCAATATACCAGAAAAATAATGTCAAAGGCGAAGCCATTGATAAAAAATCAATGGACGAATACCTCGAACTTTTTATAAATTTTAAACTCAAAGTCCTCCAGGCTGAACAGCTCGGCCTCGATACAGTGCAATCATTCATCAAGGAACTTGAAGGTTACCGCGAACAACTTGCCAAACCCTATTTTACCGACGAGGCAACCATGAACCGCCTGATACAGGAAGCTTATGATCGTAAAAAACTAGACCTCAGAGCAAGCCATATCTATTTCAGAATCAAACCTGACGCTACTCCCCAGGATACCCTGAACGCCTATAACAAAGCGATGATGGCCCATGACAAAATCCTTAAAGGAGAACGCTTCGAAAACGTGGTCATGGAATTCTCAGAAGATCCATCGGCTAAAGACCGTGAAGCCACCCCCCAGCACCCGTTCATGAAAGGAAACCGGGGAGACCTTGGCTATTTTTCCGTATTTGACATGGTATACCCGTTTGAAACCGCTGCTTACACCACCCAGGTCGGCCAGATATCCGAACCAATACGTACCGACTACGGTTTCCATGTCATCAAAGTTACCGATAGAGTTACAGCCCTGGGCGACTTCGTCGTGGCTCACCTCTTTCTTGGTATCCCTAAAGGCGCAAGCCCGGCCGACTCTGCCAGGGTGAAAGCAAAGATCGATTCTCTCTATTCCCTGCTTAAAGCCGGGGCAAAATTCGAAGACCTGGTCAAAACAAATTCCGAAGACAAAGGTTCATCGGCCAAAGGCGGCGTCCTGCCCAAACGCGGTGTCAACCGGCTTATGCCTGAATTCATTGCTGCTATTTCCAAAATCCAGAACGTTGGAGACTTCTCTGAACCGGTCATTACTCCGGGATATGGCTGGCATATCGTAAAACTGATCGAACGAAAACCAATAGGCACCTACGATGAAGAAAAAGCCGATTTGAAACAAAGGATCATTAAGGACAGCCGTTCACAACAGATCAACAATGCCGTCGTCACCCGCATCAAGACCGAATACGGATTTACCGAAAACCTGAAAGCCAGAGATGAATTTTATACCCTGGTTACCGACAGCATTTTCAATGGCAAATGGGATCCCTCACTGGCGCTTGAGAAGCATCAGCAACTTTTTAAAATCGGTAATTCCACCTATACTCAACGGGAATTTGCCCAGTACCTTGCCGAAAAACAGAAAAAAGGAGATAAGAAAGATATACGCTTCTTTATTGATGCCATGTATGAAGAATTTGTAAGCGAAAGTGTCATTCGATATGAAGATGGATTTCTGGAAGTGAAATATCCCGACTTCAGGGCCCTGATGAAAGAATATCGTGACGGGATACTCCTGTTTGACCTTACCGACCAGAAAGTATGGACCAAAGCGATAAAAGATACAGCCGGGCTCCAGGAATTTTATCAGAAAAACAAGTTCAACTATATGTGGGGACAACGAGTTGAAGCCAGCATCTTTACTCTTAAAAACCCGGCTCTTGCCCAGAAAGTGAAGAATTTTATTAAAAGCGGACTGAAAGATGAAGATATCCTGAAAGAAATGAATTCTGATACCTCAAAGGTGCTCACAATCGAATCTGGGAAATTCTCGAAGAAAGACAACCACTTCATTGATACCGTACCCTGGATCGTTGGAATCTCAAAAGAAATCAGGCTGGCAAATCAGGATCAGGCAAAAACATCCACCCAGTCAATGACTTTTCTTGCCGACCCGTTCAGCGGAAAGATGACCCCCACCACGAATGCAGAGGATGGGAAAATAAAAGAAGGAATCGTGTTCGTTAATATCAAACGTATCATCAAACCTGAACCCAAATCATTGAATGAAGCAAGAGGACTTATCACAGCCGATTACCAGAATTACCTGGAAAAGGATTGGATCCGTTACCTCAGGGCAAAATACCCGGTCGTGGTGAACCGGGAAGTTCTTGCAAAAATTAAATAACCAATCCCTGACCATGTTTTGGCGCCCTCTTTTGTTTGCACTGATCTTACTGACTTCCTGCTCGGGTTTTTTTAAAAAGAAAACAGAACGGTCGCTTGCACGTGTTTATGACGAGTACCTGTTTGAATCAGACCTGAAAGAAGTTGTACCTCCTGGGATCTCTGCAAAAGACAGTATCATGATGGTCAAATCATACGTGGATAACTGGGTCAGGCAACGCCTGATCCTTCACCAGGCTGAGAAAAATCTCCAGAGCGCACAGCTTGACTTCTCAAAACAACTTGAGAATTATAAAAACTCCCTCATCATTTTTGAATATGAAAACCAGCTGATCCACCAGAAACTTGATACTGTGGTGACCGATGAAGAGATATCAGCATATTACAATACTAACCCGAATACATTTCTTGTCAGGGATAATATCGTTCGGATACAATATGCGAAACTCCCGCTGAAATCTAAATTTATTCCCAAAGTAAGGGTGTTGCTGCTCTCCGATAAACCCGACGACCGTAACAGGCTCGCCGATCTTTGTGAACAGCAGTCTTTTGCGTATTTCATCGATGATCAGAAATGGATCTATTTCACCGACCTTATGAACCAGGTTCCTGTGAGACCAGCCGACCAGGACGATTTTCTTAAAAAAAACAGACAGGTTGAAGTGAATGACGGAACGTTCACCTATCTCGTCAGGTTCAGGGATTACAGACTGCGCGACAGCAACTCCCCTGTTGAACTCGAGAAACAAAAAATTCATGATATAATCCTAAATAAAAGGAAAATGGAGCTCCTGGGCAGGATGCATGAGTATATCTATCAGAATGCCCAGAAACAAAATGATTTTGAAGTATTTTAATCTTCTAAGGAATTTCAACCATGCAATGTAGCCGAAGCATTTTTCTTATTGTCTTTGCAAGTTTTTTCATATTGTTGAAAGGATATTCCCAGCTGCCTCAGGATACCGTGATAGACGGTATAGTTGCTGTAGTTGGCGGTAACATGATCCTTAAATCGGATATTGAAACCCAGTATCTGCAGTTGCGCGGACAGGGGATAATCAAAGGCAGCCCGCCGCGAGTGAGATGCCAGATCCTCGATAAACTGTTGTATATGAAACTTCTGCTTCACCAGGCCCAGGTTGATAGTATTAAAGTGACCGACGGACAGGTGGAAGCAGAAATGGACCGGCGCATGAGGTATTTCATATCCCAGGCAGGTTCGCCTGAGAAACTGGAAGAATATTACCAGAAAACACTGCTCGAAATAAAGAATGAATTGAAAGAAATCATCAGGGAACAGATGCTTACCGAACAGGAAGAACAAAAGATCACCAAGGATATTACCACTACGCCATCCGAAGTCAGAAGCTTTTATAAAAAAATTGATAAGGACAGCATCCCTTTGATCAACGCCGAATTTGAGATAGGAATGATCATTAAGCAACCTGTAATAGGCCAGGAAGAAAAACAGATGGTGATCAATAAACTGAAGGGATTTAAAGACAGGATTGCCAAAGGGGATGAGTTTGCCACCCTGGCTGTCCTGTATTCAGAAGACCCCGGATCGGCAAAGCAGGGAGGGGAACTGGGGATGTTCAAACGGGGAGACATGCGGCCTGAATTTGAGGCAGCCTCATTCAAGCTGAAAACTCCTGGAGATGTTTCCGATATCGTGGAAACGGAAGACGGATTTCATCTTATCCAACTGATCGAACGAAGAGGTGAATATATAAACGTGCGTCATATCCTTCTGCAACCCCAGGTTTCCCTCGTGAACCTGAATAAGGCAAAAATGTCTCTCGACAGCGTCGTGACTATGATCTCTACTAAAAAGATCAAATTTGACGAGGCGGTCATTAAGTATTCCGATGACCCTTCTAAAAATAACGGGGGTCTTGTTGTTAATAATGTTACCGGAACCACTCGATTCGAGGCAAACCAGCTCTCACAGCTGGACCCCAAAGTATTTTTCATCGTTGATAAACTCAAAGTCGGTGAAATAAGTGCCCCGGTTCTGATGAAGACCGATAGAGGGAAGCAGGAATACAGGATATATTATCTGAAAGACAGAACCAGCCCCCACCGCGCAAACCTTGAAAATGATTATGCCCGAATCCAGCAGATGACCCAAAGCCAGAAGAAAGACAAGGTTATCAATGAATGGGTAAACCAGAAATTGCCGGGAACTTATATCAAGATATCAGAGCAATATACTAATTGCGAATTTACAAGGAAATGGATACGTTAAACAATCATACAATTCCATATAAATCAGACGTTGAAGCTGTTGATGCCCTGGTTGAAAAATATGCCAGGCTGAAAACCGAGGTTGCAAAGGTTATTGAAGGCCAGAAAGAGGTTGTAGACGGACTACTGATCTCGGTATTCAGCAGGGGGCATTGCCTGCTTGTTGGGGTGCCGGGTCTTGCCAAAACCCTGATGGTCCACACTATTTCAAATGTCCTCGGCCTGAGCTTTAACCGTATACAGTTCACTCCCGACCTTATGCCGTCAGACATCATAGGTACGGAGATCCTGGATGAATCAAGGCATTTCCGCTTCATCAAAGGACCTGTTTTTGCTAATATCATACTGGCGGATGAGATTAACCGTACACCCCCCAAGACCCAGAGTGCGCTGCTGGAAGCAATGCAGGAGAAGGCCGTCACAGTAGCCGGTCAGACTTACCACCTGGATGAACCTTTTTTTGTGCTGGCCACCCAGAACCCTATTGAACAGGAAGGTACATATCCTTTGCCTGAAGCCCAGCTTGACCGGTTCATGTTCAATATATGGCTCGATTATCCCTCACATGAAGAGGAGATAAGAATCATGAAAATGACAACCTCCGATAGAATTCTCAAACCTGAGATCGTCCTAAATGCGGAGGAAATTTTATTTTTTCAGAACCTGGTCCGCAAGATACCCGTTCCCGAAAACGTCTATAATTATGCCGTCACACTGGCTTCAAAGACCAGGCCGGGAACCCTGGCCGCCCATCCCTGGGCTAAGGAATATCTCACCTGGGGCGCTGGCCCCAGGGCCTCACAAAACCTGATCATTGGCGCCAAATGCCATTCCATATTGAAAGGTAAATATTCGCCTGATATCGAAGACGTAAAAGCTGTCGCCATTCCCGTTCTGAGGCATCGGATAGTCAGGAATTATAAAGCCGAAGCCGAGGGGATTCGTGAAGAAGCTATTATAAATCATCTTTTATAGTGAAATATTTCACCTTTTAAGGATTCTACTTCGGGCTTGAATTCTTTTGAAATAATTTCGCGGAAATTTCTCTGAACATGAATCTGAAAACCTCTAATCAATTAATTGTAATTTTGATGCTTGCCTGTATTTCATGCTGGCTCGTTTCCTGCAATCACAAGGATAAACCAACGAACTCACAAGACAATCTCAACGGCAAAATCACCATTTCGGGCGCTTTTGCATTATACCCTCTTACCATACGATGGGCTGAGGAATTCCGTAAAATTCATCCGAACGTCACCATCAATATCTCTGCAGGAGGCGCCGGAAAAGGGATGGCCGATGCCCTGTCTAAAATGGTCGACCTGGGAATGTATTCAAAGGAAGTGAGCCCTGAAGAAAAAGCCAAAGGCGCCTGGTCACTGGCCTGTGCCAAGGATGCTGTGTTGCCTGTTATGAACGCGTCAAACCCCCTGGTTAAGACCATTCAGGCTGCAGGTGTGACTAAAGATAAATTTTACGGGATCTTTATTACGGGGAATGTGAAAACCTGGGGCCAGCTCATCGGCAATAAGGACGCAAGTACAATGGACGTGTTCACCCGCTCCGACGCCTGCGGGGCTGCCGACATGTGGGCAAAGTTCATGATGAATAAAAAGCAGGAGGACCTGCAGGGAATAGGAGTGAACGGGGATCCGGGTGTTGCAGATGCAGTACGGAAAACTGTTTACGGCATTGGATATAATAACCTGAATTTCGTGTTTGACGTACAGAGCCGCAAACCCTACCAGGGACTTGCTATTGTTCCAATCGACATCAACGGCAACGGGAAGATCGATAAGGAAGAGGATTTTTACCATTCCATGGATGAGGTGATGGCGGCAATAAACGACGGGAGATATCCCTCGCCTCCGGCCCGCCAGCTTTATTTTGTCTCGGCCGGCAAACCTTCCAATAAACTTGTGCTTACTTTTCTTAATTTTATACTTTCCGACGGGCAGAAGTATGTTAACGAAGCAGGGTACGTCCGTTTGAAAGATGATGTCATCCGCAGTCAGTTAAACAAATTGCAGTGAAATGTATCTACTGAACAGGCAACAAAGGCATGTGGTGAATTACAGCTGGATGCTTTTCAGCCTGCTTATCATTGCTTTCCTGCCTTTTATGCTGTTCGGCGGACTATATTTCAAATCTTTCCTGCTGCTGAAAAGTTATACCCTAAAGGACCTTATCTTTTCACATTCATGGCATCCTTCTAGGGGTGAATTCGGGTTCTATCCTTTCATCCTGGGCTCGGTATGGGTAACCCTGCTTGCCATCCTGATCTCAACACCTATCTGCCTGCTTACCGCCATCAATGTGACCCAGTATGCTAAAAAACGCTTCCTGAGGATCATGCACCCCGTGATCGACATCCTGGCTGGCATCCCTTCGGTAGTTTACGGGGTTTGGGGGATACTGGTCATCGTCCCATTTATTTCCCGTTACCTTGGGCCCTGGTTCGGAGTCCAGACCATGGGATACAGTATTCTTGCGGGGGCTCTTGTACTGAGTGTCATGATCATCCCCTTCATCCTGAACATCATGATAGAGATCTTCAGGACCATACCCACGGAACTTAAGGAGGCGACGCTTTCGCTGGGCGCAACTAAATGGCAGATGGTGAAGCACGTGCTTTTACGTAAAGCCCTGCCGGGTATCATAGCATCCGTGGGTTTCGGGCTTGCAAGGGCTTTCGGTGAAACCATGGCAGTGCTTATGGTCGTTGGGAATGTGATCAAGGTACCTCATTCGGTCTTTGACCCGGGCTATACCTTGCCGGCCCTGATCGCTAACAATTACGGTGAGGTGCTTTCGATACCCCAGTATGATTCGGCTTTGATGTTTGCGGCCTTACTCCTCCTGGTGGTTTCACTGTTCTTTAACCTCCTGATGCATTTCTTTATTGCAAGATATAATAAGTATTGAGATGAAACGGACACTGAAAGCTGAAGAGACTTTTTTCAGGATTTTTATGAACATCACCACGGGATTCATCCTGATCATCCTGGGGATCATCATCTACAGTGTGTTTGAAAAAGGGATGAAAGCCCTGTCGTGGGAGATGCTGACTTCGGTGCCCAGCGGAGGGTATTATTACGGAAAGGGAGGGGGCATACTCAATGCCATCGTGGGGTCCCTTGTCCTGGCTTTTGGCGCTACCATACTTGCCTTCCTCATCGGCCTTCCTGTCGCTCTTTACATGAACGTTTTCCTGGTAAGGCGCAAAAGACTGGTCAACCTCATCCGTTTCATCCTCGACCTCATCTGGGGTGTGCCGTCTATCGTATATGGTGCTTTCGGCTTTACCCTGATGGTGTTTATAGGCTTGCAGACTTCCCTGTTGGCGGGTATCATTACCGTGACGTTGTTCATACTTCCTATTATGATAAGGTCTATGGATGAGATCCTGAGAACCGTCCCCATGGGGCTCTCCGAAGCCACCTATTCACTCGGGAGCAACAAATCGGAACTTGCCTTCAAGATTTTTACCAGGCAGTCGGTCTCGGGTATAATCACTGCGGTGCTTTTGTCATTCGGACGTGCCATTGGAGATGCCGCCTCAGTGTTGTTTACTGCAGGATATACCGATAACCTGCCCAATTCACTGATGGAGCCGGTGGCCACGCTTCCGCTTTCAATCTTCTTCCAGCTGGCTTCCCCTGTGCCTGAAGTCCAGGCCAGGGCTTATGCCTCAGCTCTCGTCCTTACCGTTATCATTCTCATAGTCAGCCTGTTTTCACGAGGACTTGGGAAGCGCTATCATAAAACAAAAATAAATTTCTGATCTTCGCAATATGGAGAATGCCATCAGAATAAAAGATCTTAATGTGTTTGCCGGGAAGACCCAGATCCTGAAGAATATCAATGTTGAGATCCCGAAAAACGAGATTACGGTGATACTCGGGCCCTCAGGTTGCGGTAAAACCACCCTTCTCAAATGCATGAACCGCCTCACCGATTTGTACCCCGAACTCAAGGTAAGCGGTGAAATCCTGATCAACGATAAAAATATTTTTGCTCCCGGTGCAGATATCAGCAAACTTAGGCAGAGCATGGGACTTCTTTCTCAGAGGCCATACCCACTGCCGATGACCATTTACAATAACATCGCTTACGCCCTGAAGCTTCGCGGGATCAGGGGCAGGCGCAAGCAACATGTACTGGTGATGGATTATCTGAAGCAGGCCAACCTGTATGATGAAGTCAGGAAACGCCTGAGGGAACCTGCCTCGCGTTTGTCGATAGGACAGCAGCAAAGGCTTTGCCTTGCCCGCGGTCTCGCTGTGAACCCCGATATCATCCTTGCCGACGAACCCACCTCCGCCCTCGACCCCATTTCGAGCCGGTTCATAGATGAGAAGTTCCAGGAGATCAAACCCCACTTTACAATAGTCGTGGTGACCCATGTCCTCCGCCAGGCCCGCCGCATCGCCGACAACGTCATCTTCATGTACATGGGCGAAGTCGTCGAACAAGGCCCCGCCAAGGACTTCTTCGAAAACCCTCAGGAGGAGAAGACGAAATCATACCTGGAGGGGATGTTTAATTAATGTAGCGCCTTAGCTCGCTATCTTGCAACGCTGCTGCGTCTGCTGCGTCGCTAATGCAAGCTATCACATTAATTCAATCATTTACATGATCGCTCCTTGCAGCCAAGGCAGCTTTTGCAAATTGTTGCGCTTTTCTCTACTTCCCTACTTTTCTTCCCTGCCATGTCCCTATCCTCTCAAGCTCCCGTTCTATCCTCCTCAGCACCTCGTCGTATCTCAGTAGTCCCCAGTTGTGTTCTTCAATATAACGGGGCGGGACTTCTCCTGCAAAACGCTCGATTGAGATCTCAGGGCTGAGTTCTTCAAGGAATTCTATTATGAAATCAATATAGGACTCAAGTGTGAACGGATGGAAATCACCCGGTTGAGCTATGTATTCCTTCTCCATCATCGTTCCCCTGATGATCTGCAACTGGTGGAATTTCACGCTGTCGAGGGGCAGGGCTGAAATGAAATCAGCATACTTATGCATCATCTCAAGGGTCTCCCCGGGTAAGCCGAAAATGAAATGAGCCCCTGTGCTGATGCCCATGGCATGGGTCTTCTTAATGGCATCCACGCCTTCTTCCACGGTATGGCAGCGGTTGATGCGCCTCAATGTCTCATCATAGATTGACTCTATCCCGAATTCGACCTGGACGAAATATTTCGAAGTCAGTGATGATAAGTATCGGAGGATGTCATCGTCGATGCAATCAGGCCTTGTACCTATAACTAGTCCAGCCACACCCGGATAGGAGAGGGCTTCTTCGTATTTCTGCTTAAGGATTTCAAGGGGTGCATAGGTGTTTGAATAGGGCTGGAAATAGGCGAGAAATTTATTTGCCCGCCTGTACCTGACTGCATGAAATTCTATCCCAAGCCTGATCTGCTCGCTTATAGAGGATGTGCTTTCGCAATAGGAAGGGTTGAAGGCTTCATTGACGCAATAGGTGCATCCTCCGCTTCCTTTACTGCCGTCACGGTTGGGACAGGTGAAGCCGGCGTCAATTGCAAGTTTCTGCAGGCGTTCCCCGAAAAGGGACTTCATTTTCCAGGTGTAGGAATTATACCTGTGAGGCCCCCAGCTATGTGGTATTGAATCCAAGATGTTTTAGCTGGTTGTTGCGCGCTCCAGCTTTTTCAGGATTGAGAAAATAAAGATTGCTGATAAGAGGGTAAGGCAAACAAGCAGTAAAAAGAACTGCCAGATCTGCCATTTATCCCAGAACGGACCTATGAAACCGGCCATAATATTTCCGATGGCCGTAGCTCCGAACCAGCCTCCCTGGGCCAGTCCCTTATGCTGGGGAGGAGCGACCTTAGAAACGAAGGAGATGCCGATGGGGCTGAGGAATAGTTCAGCGATTGTGAGGGTGAAGTACATACTGATAAGCCAGTAAGGTGAACGAAGGGTGTCGGAAACGCCTCCTTTTGCAGCAAGTTCCGCAGGGCTCATCAATCCGCGGGAAGCAAGAATCATGATAATGAACCCGACTGCGGTGATCAGCATACCTATACCTATCTTTTTCGGCGATGAAGGTTCTTTCCCTTTTTTATTGAGATATGCAAAGTACCCGATAACGATAGGAGTGAGGAAAACGATGAAAATGGGATTGAACTGCTGGAATATCTCGGGCGATATCTTGTTGCCTTCGGGCTGCAGCATGCCTATTGTGAAGTATGCCAGGATAAGGGAACCGAGAGCAACGACACCTCCGATAATTTTAGTCTTTTTCGAATTCGCTCTACCGAAAAGAAGCACAAACCCCATAATGGCGATTAATAAGGGCAGCAGGGTTGAAAGGTTGAATATAATTGCGGAACCCTTGGATATTGACGCCACGGTATAGTCCCTCGCAAAAATGGTAAGGGTGAACCCGTTTTGCTGAAATGCCATCCAGAAGAACATTACAACAAAGAATACAAGGCCGAGGGCGATGAAACGGTCCTTGATCTGGCTTTTTGAAAGTACCACCAGGTTTGGATCTTTTGCTGCTTTCTGCTGCTTGTGGGTTACATCGGCGGTCTTGTAATATTTCCTGAAGCCGATAAAGATCAGCAAAGAGGCGATCATGCTCAGGGCTGCAACGCCGAAACCTGCATTGTAGGCCTGTCCTATGCTGTCGATGTACTGCTGGCAGAATACGGTGAGGTCGGTGATCCTGCCTCCTGCCTGGGTATGCATGAACTGCTCGAGCTGCGCGGTGTTCTGAAGGGTGTGGTCAAGGTATTTATGTGCAAGGCTGGGTATTGCCGAATCATAAGTGAACCCCGAACGGGCAAGGATCCAGTTCCGCATCCCGCCTGCAGCGCTGGGTGCAAAGAATGCACCGATATTGATACCCATGTAGAACAGGTTGAAAGCCGAATCCCTGAGGTGGCTGTATTTGGCTTCATCATACATATTACCTACCAGAGCCTGGAGATTACCTTTGAATAAACCTGTTCCAAGGGCAATTACGGCAAGCGCGAAATACATGAAAAACACCCCGTTGCCCGGCACTGCCAGAAGAGCGTAACCAAGGAACATGACGATGATACCAAGGATAATGGTTTTGCCATAACCTAAGATATTATCCGAAATATACCCGCCAAGCAGGGGCAGAAAATAAACCCCGAAAAGAAAGACACCGTAAATGCGTCCTGCTTCCGAGGTGGTCCATCCAAATTTCGATTGAAGGTATAACAGAAAGATCGCAAGCATGGTGTAATAACCGAAGCGCTCGCCCATATTGGCAAAGAAAGCAACAAATAATCCTTTAGGATGTCCTTTGAACATAATCTGCGTTTGTTTGGTAAATACTGAATTGATTCGGGTCGATGGCTACAAAAGTAGGAAATTTTTTATGCCGGCAAGACTCTGACAGGCCGATTGATGTAATTGTTTCATTTTATTGTAATAAATTTAAACCATAATCGTCTTACTTCCAGAATGAACCTGCAGGACTTCAATACAAAAGTCTATCCTTTAAAGGATAAAATATTCCGGTTTGCCAGGCGTATGCTTGATCAGACAGAAGAGGCTGAGGATCTCGTACAGGAAGTATTCATCAGGATGTGGAAGATACGTGAGAAGCTCGACGAATACAGAAGCCTTGAAGCCCTGGCAATGATCACAACGAAAAATCTTTGCCTGGATAAACTGAAAGCAAAAAAATTTCCGCTGGAAAGCTTTAATGACCAGCGTTGGTACATTGAAACAATTGCAGAGGAAACCTTGCCAGATCATTCCGACTTTGTTCTGGGGGTCAAAGAGGCAATGAATACTTTGCCTGAACAATCCAGGATGATCGTTCATTTGAGGGATATAGAGGGTTACGAGTTCGGGGAGATCGCAGAAATAATGGACATGCAGGAAAATGCTATCCGTGTTGCACTCTCAAGGGCCCGTAAACGAATCCGTGAGATTCTTATTAATAGTAAAAAATATGAATACCAAAGAAATTGAGGAACTTCTTGAGAAGTATTACGAAGGAGAGACATCACTCGCTGAAGAAAACAGTTTAAAAGAGTTCTTCTCAGGGGATGATATTCCTGGCCATCTCCTGGTTCATAAGCCTTTATTCCGGTTTTTAAAGGAAGAAGCCACGAAGTCCATGAATGAAGAAAGTCAGGAGGCCAGCCTTACACGTCATATCGAAAAGTACAGGGCAGAAACATCAATAGTTAAGACTCATCCGGGCAGGAAAAGGTTATTTTACCTCAGTGGTATGGCCGCCACACTGCTGATTCTGTTCAGCCTGGTTTTCGTGATCAGAAACGAGGTAGGCAGGCGTAACCATAACAGGGATGTGAATTCTTCAACTGAGTTGGCATACGCCCAAACAAAGCAGGCATTACTGTTTGTTTCTGTGGGTCTGAATACCGGACTGGATGCGGTTCGGCATTTTAAAACCCTGGATAATGCCATGGGCCAAATTCAAAAGATTAATAAATTCTATGATTATCAAACCCAATTTATCAACCCGGAATGGATAAAAGATCCTTCCATAAACAAATGAACCAATGAAAACAAGAATCATCACTTTATTTTTTACTGCATTCCTGATACCTCTGTATATGAATGCACAAAGTCCGCTTGAAAAAGTTTTTCCTAAATATTCAGGCCAGGACAGATTTACAACCGTCAGCATCTCAAAGGAGATGTTCACCCAGATGTTGGGTATGATGGCTAATCAGAATGACTCGTCAGCAAAGGAAATGAAAAATATTATTGATAAACTGACAGGACTTAAGGTCATCACCTACGATATTGACACAACCGATTACACCAAAGCAGTTTCAATTTATAACGAATGGGCAGGTCTTTTCCCTGCCGCGACATATAAGGAACTGATGGCAGTTACCGAAGGCCGTGACAATTATAAATTTATGACCAGGCAGGATGCCGACGGGAAGATCAGCGAAATGGTCATGCTGATGAAAGGAAAGAAAGAACTTGTCGTGCTCTGCCTTACCGGGGTTATAGATATGTCAAATGTTTCCAAGATCTCCCGCTCTATGGGAATTCATGGGATGGAAGGGTTCCAGCATATGCATCAGCATCACCAGGGTCCACCTCCCGACAAAAAGTAAAGCATTACCAAACTCTCATAAACTTAAAGCGGTCCTGTGGTAACACAGGGTCGCTTTAATTTATCCTGATGCGGAGTTGGACTGCGAGATCCAGTCTCCAGTTCGCATCGATCTGATCAGGGCCGCTGCTTATGATGTTTTTGTCGTTGTACCTTGTAAGCCCTGATTTGAGGCTGACTGCCAGATGCCTGCCCGGGGTATAACTCAAAAACAGGCAAGCCCTGATACCTCGCCCGTAAAATGCCGGCATCGAATATCCATAAAGCACATCCTGTTCATACGCCCATATTCTCGCGCTATAATCGGGGCAATCAAATACAGAATAACGGAAACTCAATTTCAAAGGAAACTTTAATGGTTTCCAGGAGAGATCCTGGAACATCAGCCAGCCGGTTGCAGCCCGAAAAGAATATTGCCAGGACTCTTTAAATTCAATTCTGCTTTGCATGACAACCGAATGTGAAACAATCCAGTTCAGCTGGATTCGGTAATCATAAATGCATTGGCCTCCCGTTGCATGAATTATGTCATTTTCTTCTGAAATGTTTGTTTCCCCTGAGGAATATCTAAACCGCAGTATTAGATTCAGGCTTTTATGCACAGGCCAGTTCAGCATCGCACCTAATTCGTTGCCGGAAGATGGAGAGTTTATACCATATTTTGCCCAGGGGTAACTGCAAAAATCGGCAAATGCGCTGAGATTTAATTGCCAGGGAAGACTTGCCGTAAGGCTTAGGAACCAGGCTCTTTCATTAGAGTTTGAGCTGTTCTGGCCAAAGCAGTTAGAATACATGTTCTGGAAGCCTGGCGGATAGTTACGATACAGGATAACAGCACTCACCCTTGGATCGGGGTTCAGGTTTAAAGCAGTAATCCATGCGACGCAACCATTCCTGCTTCGGCTTACCTCCCCAGATACCCTCAGAAACCTGTAAAAAATGTTGAAATCGGCTCCCGTTACCAGGTTGTTTTTTCCCGAAAATGAAAATTGATTGTAAAGTGTTGGTTGCGGCTTATAAGAAACGCCCAGAGAAGACGAACAGGCAGTGATCCCCAGGCTGAAAAAGTTTCCTCTGAAACTCAAATTCCCCCCGATAATAAGTTCCGGAACCTGAGCTCTTTTTTTGATCTCAGAAATACTCCGATGATAACCAGTTTCAACGAAAGAGCTGAAAAACAGTGCTTTGCCTGAAAAGGCATCTGCCCCAATTACAGTTGCATCCCGTTGACGATATGAACAAAACCCGCTCAGAGAAAATCGGCTGATTCCCAGGTTAACAGCAAGGCCTCGCAATATGTTACTTTCAGAAACCGATTGGGTCGGCCTGATGCCCCCGCCTCCTGTGAACTCCTGTTTAAATCCCGGATAAGTGCCCAGGGTACCCCCGTTATTGAATGTTAATCCAAGTCCCCATCCTGCCCGGAAATTACCGATGATCAGGCGCCGGAGTGTTCGTTTACCTGAGTAGCATACATACCCGGAATAATAATCCATCCCGTTTTTCTGAGCTCCGGCAAAAAATTGCTCACCAGGGTCTTTATCCCCTGAAAAACCGATAGCAATTTGCCCGCCAAAGGAATAAGTATACCTGAAACTAACACCGTATGGACTGCCTGGATAGGTTGCGGCCGCAACGGACATATCCTGCGATTCCTGCGGCCGGTAACCGTTTGGCCTTGGGAAGAAAGTACCGGCCGTGATCAGCAGCTCGTTTTTGCCATATTTTGCCAGGTTACCAAAAGTAAGCGGAAGGGAATGAGAAACCGTTGGGAAGCAGATATATTGATTGATCCTCCTGATCGTTATAGAGTCAAATCCCGGTACACTCAGCAATTCATAAACCGAAAATACTTCCCCGTATTGCTTCAGATAATCCATCAGATCTTTGCGCTGTGTTCCATTTAGAAAAGGTATTCTTGCGAGGTCTTCCTCTGTCGCCGTGTTCAGGTTTACCGGCTTCCACTTCGTTTCATCCTGCTCCTCCATCATTAATTTCAAGGAATTTTCATTTTCAGGCTTCCAGTCGAAGTTTTCCAGGGCATCTGTTTGCCATTGAAGTGGGTCAGATTGTGCATGGGTTATGCGGCAATTAAACATAGCAAGGAGTATCAGGCATAAACAGACAGGGAGTAAACTATTGCATTTCATTTTCTGCGGATGAAGACGTTATTTTTTAAATAGGAACTGGAGGGATACCGCCGGACTGAAACCCAGCACCTGGTTGTATTCAGAGGCAAAATCGACAGAGAAGCGTTTAAGAACAATCCCTGCCCCTATGCTGAGACGGAAAGGAGCTGTTGCAATTCCGGCCCTGGCCGACAGGATACCGGCAAACCTCCATTCACCGCCTATCCTGGCACAGGCTTTACCCTCCGGGCCTTTCTCGATCTCAGCCGATACCAGGATCTCTTTGGTAAAAGAATATGAAAGCCCCAGTTGATATAGAACCGGCAGAGTTTCCCCGGTAGCTGTAATCAGTTTAACTGGCACCGGGTTGATGCAATGAAAGGCTACCACTATTTGTTTGGCCGGCTTGAAAATCAGTCCCCCCTCGCAGTTGATGGCGTTTTTTGATCCGTAACCGTCGGCGATCATAAAGCGGTAATAAACCAGCTGTATCCCGGCTGAAAAGCGCTTCCCGAATTTTCTTGCGTAACCGATGCCTGTTTTCAGCTCACTGTAAATTCCGGAGCCGAAATGAAGGCAGGTCAATGAAAAAGAGCCGGGTCTGAGGCATGCCGAGACAACCAGGGCCTTGCACGACAATTCACTTACCATAAAGCGATTCTCGAAATAAGCACCACAGAAGATGCCCTCGTTAAATGCATTTCCTGCCTGGTTGTTGGCGGCCGACCATTGATCGGCCAAAGCAACTGAAAGTCCCGAAAGCCCTGCCGCCCTGCCTCCCAAAGGCCTGTACTCACCTGCAGCATAACCCTCCGTCACGATCATAAGGATCATCACGAACTTCATCACGTCTTTCAACACTATTTTTATGACGTTTTCCATCTCCTCCTTTTCTACTTAATCCGTCATCCTCCAAAAAGTAATACGTCCAGGGGCAGGAGATTGCCTTAAATCTCATCCGCCTACTGAAATTTTAATTAATTTTCAGGTCTGAATCGTAATCTGCGAAACAGGAAGCAACAGAATGAGAATTGTATTAAGAAAAGCTGCCGGGGATGACTTGCCTGCCATTGTTGAGATACTGAATCATGGTATTAAAACAAGACATTCGGTGGGATACTTTGTAAGCCAGTCGGTTGATGAGATGAAAGACTGGTTTGAGGAACATACTGGCAGTGAACGGTATCCAATCCTGGTTGCTGAGGAAAACAAACAAATTACCGGATGGATCAGCCTGAGCCCTTATCGTAAGGGCAGGGAGGCATTTAACCGTACCGGGGAGATCAGTGCATACATCCATGAGGACTATCACAGAAAGGGATTGGGTCAGATGCTTCTCGATGCTATCCTGGTCTTCTCAGCCGAAAACAGTTTCAGCATCATTTTCGCGATTGTCCTTGACAGGAACACTCCGAGCATAAAATTGCTTGAGAAAAACGGGTTTGAACGCTGGGCTTTCCTTCCGGAAGTGGCCGAAATTGACGGAGTGCTGTTAAATCACATTTATTTCGGCAAAAGGCTGTAAAAGACCATGGGAACAAACTGCGGATCGCTTAGAATTTCAATAGATACAATTCCCGGATTGCCTGTTTCGCTTCGTGTATGGAATAACTCTGATTTACCTGCATTGCTGAAGTATGCAAATAATAAAGCTATCGCAGGCAACCTGCGCGACGCTTTCCCTTTTCCGTATACACAGAAGGATGCATTGCGCTTTCTTGAAATGGCTCTGCCCGGCAATCCGCATCTCCTTATCTTAGCTATTGACTGTAAAGGGGAAGCTATTGGTAGTGTCGGGGCTACTCTAGGACAGGATGTATACCGAAAAAACATGGAGATCGGTTACTGGCTGGCCGAACCGTTCTGGGGACAGGGTATTATGACGGGAGTGATTCGAAAGTTCACTTCGCATCTGTGGCTAACCTATGATGTACACCGCATATATGCCGAACCCTACGCTAATAATCTGGCGTCGCGAAAAGTCCTTGAAAAGGCTGGGTTTAGCTGCGAAGCGATCTTTAAACAGAATATTATTAAACACGGAGAATATCTCGACAGCTGTATTTATTCAATTCTTAGAGAGGAGTTAAATCAATCATCCTGAAATATCAATTTAATATATCTGTACTATGGACCCTATTATTCTGGATTTCCTGCGCCAATTAAAGGAAAACAATAACCGCGAATGGTTTCAAGCCAACAAAAAAATGTATGATACCGCAAAGCTTGAAATGGAGGCTTTTGTGGATAATCTTATCCCGATGATGGCGGTATTCGAACCTTCGATTAAGTTTGTAAGTGCTAAAGAATGCATGTTCAGGATCTTCAGGGATGTGCGTTTTTCGAAGGATAAATCGCCTTATAAAACCAATATGGGTGCCTGGATCACGAAAGGAGGACGTAAAAGTTCCGGTCCAGGCTATTACCTCCATATTCAACCGGGGGAGTCAATGCTTGCAGGCGGTGTTTACATGCCAGAGACCGATCAACTGAAGAAAATAAGGCAGGAGATCTATTATAATGCTGAGGAGTTTAAGGCAATCCTTGAAAACAAGAATGCGAAAAAATACTTTACCGGACTGTCCGATTGGGATAAGCAGAAGCTTCCCCCCAGGGACTTTCCGAAAGATTTTCCCGATATAGACCTTCTGAAAAACAGGCACTATACGGTTGCATGTATGCTTAGTGATAACCAGGTAATTGAAAAGGATTTCTCAAAACTTGTAGTGAAAGTTTTCGGACTTATGAAACCTTTGAATGTGTTCCTGGAAAGGGCTCTGAACGGTTGATTAATCAAACCTGCCGATAATTGTCTGCTTACCTGTCACTTTCTGCCCGAGTTTGACGTCAAGTTTGGTGTTAACCGGCAGGAGGAGGTCAACCCTGGAGCCGAATTTTATGAACCCAAGTTCTTCACCCTGGCTTACCGGTTCACCAACCCTGGGATAACATTTTATACGCCTCGCCATGGCCCCAGCAATCTGGCGGATGAGTACTTTTTGCTTTATCCCAGTTTCAATAACGGTCGTAGCCCTTTCATTTTCAAGTGAAGCCTTGGGATTAAAAGCTACCATGTGTTTACCGGGATGGTAAAAATAATATTTGATCTCTCCGTCGACAGGGAACCAGTTTACATGAACGTTGGTTGCCGACATAAAGATCGAGACCTGTATCCTTTCGTCCTTGAAATATTCAGGTTCAATGGTTCTTTCAATAACGACAACTTTGCCGTCGGCCGGTGAAAGGATATGGTTGTTCCCGCTGTTGGCATCCCTTTTTGGAGACCTGAAAAACCTCACTATCATAAGGGAAAACCAGAGACCAATAATGTAAAGAAAATAATGGAACCAGGTCTGTTGGGGGAAAATATGATTAACGCCAAGGATAACAGCAATTACAAAAAGAAATACTATGATGATCGTTTTGTATCCTTCACGGTGTATAGTCATCCTATAAAATATTTCTTAAAACAAAATACAAAAATACAAAAGGAGCTGAAATAAAAAAGGTATCAAAGCGATCGAGTATTCCCCCATGCCCGGGCAGGATAGTTCCGGAGTCTTTGATATTGAGGCTTCGTTTTAACAAAGATTCAGCCAGGTCGCCAAAAGAGCCGAAAATTACGACAAGTAAAGCGAGTACAAGCCAGTCGGTCAGGCTTATCCCGGGTACCATATAGCTTAATAACAACGAAGTAAGTGTGGTAACCAGAGCTCCGGCAATAGTTCCTTCCCAGGTTTTCTTCGGGGATATCCTTTCAAATAATTTATGTTTGCCGAATTGTTTTCCGAAAAGATAGGCCGCTGTATCATAGAACCAGGTAAGGGTAAAATATCCTGCCAGAAATGCGGGGAAACCAAACATACGGGTTGAAGAAGCTGAAACCATCAGGTTCAGCAGGGCAAGGGGTAAGGCGATATATAAAACCCCGGTTGTTGTTATGGCTATATTTTCAAGAGGTTTAGGCTTTTTTCTGTAGATTTCAATTATAAAGCACAAAAAGAACAAAGCCATAGCGGCATAAACAGGTAACAAACGAACAACTGAATCAACATCGCTCCCGCCCGAAGTATTGACAAGGAATAAAAGAAGGTATATTATGCTTCCACTGATTGTTCCGTATATTTTCTGGGGCTGTATTTCATCGGAAGAGTAAAGCGTGAAAAATTCCCACATCCCCAGGATCGCTACGACAAGAAAAATGCCTGCAAAGAGCCAGGTGTTATACCATAATGAAAAAAGCAGCATAAAAACCATGCTGAGCCCCGTGATGGTGCGGGCCCAAAAATTACTCATCTTGTACGGCCCTTTCCATGATTTGCTTGGCGTTCAGGACCTCTTCGATGGGGACGAATAATTCGACTTCACCAAAAGCGATATATGAGGAATCCTGTTTGTTGAGGATAACTGACGGTATTCCTTCTTCTTCAAGCATGCCCTTAATAATCTCAGCTTTATACAACAGGTTTGTGCTGAATACAGCTTCCCAATGGGAATCGTGATCCTCAGGAAGATTGGGCATTCTGGTCGTCAATTAGAAATACATAGAGTTCTCTTGGGCCATGTGCGCCCAGCACAAGTGTCTTTTCGATATCGGCAGTCCTGCTGGGACCTGTTATCAAAGAGATCATCGAAGGATAATTATGATTGTATTTTTTACGGATCCCCGAAAGGGCATGCTTCAGGTCGGGAACAAGTTGGGAAGTATATGCCAAAACAAGGTGTACTTCGGGGTATGCATTGATCTTCCGGCCAGGGCCCTGATGTGACGAAACCATTACAGATCCAAGTCTGGCAATCAAATACTCACAGCGGGTGATGCCTATCTTTGACTCAAGGAATTCCTCCTGTTTAGAAACATAAGGAATGCCCGCTTCTTTAAGGATTCTTTGAATGATAGGGTCAAGACAGAAAAGCACTGACCAGTCTTTTTCGAGGATAAACTGTTTAAGCATGGTTGTAAATTCATCATCGCTCTCACAGTAAACAAATTTCCCTGAGACTTTTACGAGTTCCTGGGCAAAATTCACATCAAGCGGTTCAGTTATTTCCCTGAAAACCGAAGACTCCTGATCGATGATAGGGTATGGAGGCTCTGTCTTCTCAATCAGTGCATCCCTGACTTTCTTAAGTACCTTCTCGCGAGAGGTGGATTCTTCCATCGTTTTTACTGCTTAGGTTTTCTTTTCCTCTTCTGCAGCCGCTGCAGGGTGATCCCCTGCCTCCTTTACAGGTTCAACATCAGAAGGAAGTGACTGGGTTATTACATCTCCCGTTAAGGAAACTTTCGCTTCAGACTTTGGATTCCTCGTTGGAAGGTATTTCTCCTCGGGATTGTCGAAAGGGCGCTTCCCGAAAATAGACTCCAGGTCTTCCCTGAAAATTACTTCTTTCTCGAGCAGAAGGTTGGCCAGGGAAGCTACTTTTTCTTTGTTATCTACGATCAGCTGCTTCGCTTTGGCATAGGCGGCATCAATGATCTTCTTGACCTCAACGTCAATGATTTCGGCAGTCTTTTCACTATAAGGTTTCTGGAAGGCAAATTCATTCTGGCCGCTGGAATCATAGAAACTGATATTGCCGACAGCTTCGTTCAAACCGAAATAAACAACCATTGCATATGTTGCCTTAGTAACTTTTTCCAGATCATTCAGGGCTCCTGTTGAGATCTTTCCGAAGAAAATTTCTTCTGATACCCTTCCTCCCAGGGTTGCTGCCAGTTCATCGAACATCTGCTCGTAGGTCGTAATCTGACGTTCTTCGGGAAGGTACCATGCAGCTCCCAATGCTTTGCCACGGGGAACAATAGTAACCTTTACCAGCGGATGAGCGTATTCAAGCAGCCAGCTTACAGCTGCATGTCCTGATTCATGGAAAGCAATAACCTTCTTTTCATGCTGGCTGATTATCTTGCTCTTCTTCTCCAGCCCGCCAACAATACGGTCAATTGCATCCAGGAAGTCCTGCTTCTCAATAATGTTTTTGTTCTTTCTTGCTGCAATGAGTGCCGATTCATTACAAACGTTGGCAATATCGGCTCCTGAGAAACCCGGGGTCTGGCGGGCAAGAAATTCAATGTCGAGGTTCAGGTCCATTTTAAGTGGTTTCAGATGAACCTTGAAAATTGCTTTCCTTTCTTCCAGGTCGGGAAGTTCAATGTAAATCTGCCTGTCGAAACGTCCGGCACGCATCAGGGCGCGGTCAAGGATATCGGCGCGGTTGGTAGCTGCCAGAATGATCACTCCTGCGTTGGTTGCAAAGCCATCCATTTCGGTGAGCAGCTGGTTCAAGGTATTTTCACGTTCGTCATTGGCTCCTGTGATGGCATTCCTGCCCCTGGCACGGCCAATAGCGTCAATCTCGTCAATAAAAATAATACATGGAGCCTTCTCCTTGGCTTGCCTGAACAGGTCGCGCACCCTGGAAGCTCCAACACCTACGAACATTTCCACAAAATCAGAGCCTGAGATGCTGAAGAAAGGGACTTTGGCCTCACCGGCTACGGCCTTTGCAAGTAAAGTCTTGCCTGTCCCCGGAGGGCCTACAAGCAAGGCTCCTTTTGGAATCTTGCCTCCCAGTTGTGTGTATTTTGTCGGGTTCTTAAGGAAATCAACGATCTCCATGATCTCAACTTTGGCTTCTTCAAGACCTGCGACATCGTTGAACGTGATATTTACCATGGTGTCCTTGTCGAATAATGTAGCCTTGGATTTGCCGATGTTAAATATCTGGGCACCACCCCCGCCACCGCCTCCGCGGCTCATAAACCTCATGATCAGAAACCATGCCCCTACCAGGATAAGGATGGGAAGAAGATATCCGAGGATATCACCGAAAATATCTTTCCTTGATTCCGTACCTGGAGGATAAGGGAATTGTTTTTTAAATTCAGCGATCTTCGTCTCAGGTACGCTGTCATGCCTCATGCGGGAGGAAATTGTATCCCGTGTGTCTTTGAGCAAACCGTAAAAAATATCTACACTGTTGATCTCATAGTAAAATTGAGGATTCCCGCTGTTAAAAGCAGATCCGAGCCCTTTCTTATTGAATTGTTTGTATGCAGTGTCGTTCAGGATCCTGTCCTTCTTAATATAGATCTCGGCCTTTTCTTTATTGACCACAACGATCTTCTCGACATCCTGTTTTAGTAAAATCTCCTCAAATTTTGTGTAATCAATCGATTTGATGGGATTATTGTAATTAAATACCTGCAGTGCAAGAAAGCCTACCAGAAGTATCCCGTAAATCCAGTAAAAACTGAACTTAGGCTTTTTCCCTTTGGTAGGATTGAAGTTAGTTTTGAAATTATCTTTCGGTTTATTATCTTTTTCTGCCATTCTGTCGTGTGCCTTCAGTAAATATGAATAATTCAGTGTCAGTCTTCAATCTTTACGACAATGGAATCTGCCCATAACTTCTCAAGGTTGAAGAACTTACGCTGTGCTTCCTGGAAAATATGAACCACTACGTCAATATAGTCTATCAAAATCCATTCCGCATTTTCAAAACCCTCTTTATGCCATGGGTTTAATCCTGTTTGTTTCTTTACACGATGAATGACCTCCTCGGCCAAGGCTTCCGACTGAGTCCTGGAATTTCCGTGAGCGATGACAAATGCATCGCAAACCGAATGGGTAGTCCCTTTAAAATCAAGGATTACCGGATCTTTTGCTTTTTTCTCCAGCAAAGCCTCCGATATGGCCTCCAGCAACAGTTCCTGGGCGTCTTTTTTCTTCTTTCTTGGCATTAATTATGCGATTACTGAGGCAAAGGTAAGCAATTAAAAATTAGGTTTCAAAGCATAGGTTTCATAGAAGTCTGTAATGTATTTCACGGCTTCTTCGGCAGTGTCGACAACGGTGAACAGTTCCAGGTCATTTTCGGAGATCATACTCTCAGGTAAAACTTTTTTAGCGATCCAGTCGGTAAACCCCTGCCAGTATTCCCGTGAGACAAGTACGATAGGGAACCTCACAAGCTTGTGGGTCTGGATCAGGGTAATGGCTTCTGTAAGTTCATCCAGGGTCCCGAATCCTCCCGGAAGGGCGATAAACCCCATTGAGTAGCGCATGAACATGGTCTTACGCACATAAAAAAAGTCGAAGTTGAGCAGCCTTGTCCTGTCAATAAATGGATTTGGTTTTTGTTCAAAGGGTAAAGAAATGTTAAGTCCAACCGACTTTCCCCCCGCAAAATGAGCTCCCTTGTTGGCCGCTTCCATTATGCCCGGGCCTCCCCCCGTGATCACCCCGAAACCATTTTTTGTAAGCAGGTAGGCGATTTCCTCGGCAAGGTGATAATACTTGTTGCTTTCAGGTATGCGGGCCGATCCGAAAATTGAAACGCAGGGGCCGATCTTGCTTAATTTGTCAAACCCTTCAACCATTTCCGACATTACCTTGAAGATCTCCCAGGTATCGACTGAAATCGTTTCACTCCAGCTTTTCTGCTGAAAGGATTCTTTTAACTTTTCAATGTCTGTATGTTCCATAAATTCAGCTGTTTAGTTCTTTTCTCAAATGTATCCCTGTGTAACTATTGTCATTCATTGCCACTTCCTCGGGTGTTCCCTCGCAAACAATCGTGCCTCCTCTTTCCCCGCCTTCGGGTCCGAGGTCTATAATATGGTCCGCGACTTTAATGACTTCCATATTATGCTCGATCACAAGAACTGTATTGCCTTTGGCTACAAGCTTATTCAAAACGCAAAGAAGCACTTTCACATCTTCGAAATGCAAGCCGGTCGTAGGTTCGTCAAGAATATATAAAGTGTTTCCCGTATCGGTCTTGCTAAGTTCGGATGCAAGTTTTACCCTTTGAGCTTCACCCCCCGATAAGGTTGTCGACTGCTGTCCAAGAGTAATATATCCCAGACCCACCTCATTCAGGGTTTTTATCTTGTTAAGGATCATGGGTATATTCTCAAAAAAATCAACGGCCTGTTCAATGGTCATGTTCAGTAAATCGTTGATTGATTTTCCCTTATATCGTACTTCCAGAGTTTCACGGTTATACCTGTGTCCCTGGCAGGTTTCACAGAGCACATACACATCGGGCAGAAAGTTCATTTCGATTACCTTCAAACCTCCTCCTTTGCAGGTTTCGCACCTGCCTCCCTTTACATTGAAGGAGAACCTTCCCGGCTGGTACCCCCTGATCTTTGACTCAGGCAGGGATGCGTAAAGTTTACGTATCTCATCAAACACTTTGGTATACGTTGCAGGATTGGATCTGGGTGTGCGTCCGATAGGGCTCTGGTCGATCTCGATCACCTTATCGACATTCTTTATCCCTTCGATTCTATCGTATGGAAGTGGTTTGTAATCAGATTTATAAAAGTGTTTGCTGAGGATTGGGTAAAGTGTCTCATTAATAAGGCTTGACTTACCACTGCCAGATAATCCGGTTATGCAGATAAACTGGCCCAGAGGGATCTCAAGATTGACGGTTTTCAGGTTATTTCCCCGGGCTCCGTAAAGAGTAAGAGTTTTCCCGTTTCCTTTCCTTCTCTGGTCAGGAACATTGATTTTCTTTCTGCCGCTGAGATATTGACCTGTAAGGTGCCCGTTGGCCATGATCTCTGCAGGTGTGCCGTGGGCGACGATCCTTCCTCCGTGTACACCGGCTCCCGGACCTATATCAATCACATAGTCTGAGGCAAGTATCGTTTCTTTGTCATGTTCTACAACGATCACGGAGTTCCCGGCATCGCGCAGGTTTTGAAGAGCCTTGATGAGCTTCAGGTTATCATGTTGGTGAAGGCCAATACTCGGTTCATCAAGTATATACAGTACACCAACAAGTTGGGATCCGATCTGGGTTGCAAGACGTATCCGCTGGCTTTCTCCACCAGAAAGTGATCTTGCAGGACGGTTCAGGGTAAGATATCCAATCCCGACATCCAGAAGAAACCGGATCCGGTTCTGAATCTCCCTCACAATTTCGTAGGCAATAACCCTCTTGCGTTCATCAAGTCGCTTGCTGATGCTGCCCATCCACTCCTCCAGGCTTATCATATCCATCCCGGCAAGTTCAGCAATGTTTTTACTTTCAATTTTAAACTGAAGGGATTCTTTTTTAAGTCTGGAGCCCAGGCATTCGGGGCATGGCATTTTATTCATGAAACTGCTTACCCATTTCATGATGCCGGCCGGTGCGGTCTCGGCGGTCTGTGAATTTATAAAGCTTACAATTCCTTCAAAATTAAGTGAGTAGGTGGATGTGATCCCCAGGTAATCATTCTTGACCCGGATCACTTCATCTGATCCGTAAAGTATAGTGTTGATAGCTTGTTCGGGAATGTCGGCAATGGCTGTATTAAGATCGAAGCCGTACTTTTCTCCAATAGCCTCAATCTGCTTGAATATCCATGTGTTTTTATATTCGCCGAGAGGAACGATGCCTCCCTTTTTAATGCTTTTGCCTTTATCGGGAATGATCTTCTGGATGTCGATCTCCGATATTGTTCCCAGGCCGTTGCAACGTTGACAGGCACCGTAGGGAGAGTTGAAAGAGAATGTATTAGGTTCGGGCTCGTCGTATGAGATCCCGGTGGTGGGGCACATCAGCAGACGACTGAAATGCCTCGGTGTGTCTGAAGCAATATCCAGGACAGTAATTGAATCTTTGCCCTGTTTCATTGCAGTATTCACTGATCCTGACAGCCGTTTCACTGATTCCCGGTTGATTTGGACCTGGTCAATGACTATATCTATGTCATGGATCTTGTAACGGTCAAGCTGCAAACCGTGTGAGATCTCCCTTACATCGCCGTCAATGCGTACGCTCAGGAATCCCTGCTTCCGGATCTGTTCAAACAGCTCACGGTAATGTCCTTTTCGCCCTTTGACTACAGGAGACAGGATCATGACATGTTTCCCTGCATATTGGGCAAGTATAAGTTCAACAATCTGTTGTTCTGAATAGCGAACCATTTTTTCCCCTGTGGCATATGAATATGCGTCGGCCACCCTCGCGTAAAGAAGACGCAGGAAGTCATAGATTTCCGTTATAGTCCCGACAGTTGAACGGGGATTTCTGCTTGCCGATTTCTGTTCGATGGAGATAACAGGGTTTAGTCCGGTGATACGGTCCACATCCGGCCTTTCAAGGCTTCCAATAAACTGCCTTGCATAAGCCGAAAAGGTTTCCATATACCTTCTTTGGCCTTCGGCATAAATTGTATCAAAGGCAAGGGAGGATTTACCACTGCCGCTTAAGCCGGTAAATACGACAAGCTTGTTCCTGGGAATACGTAAGTCAATATTCCTGAGGTTGTGCACCCTTGCACCTGATATTTCAAGCTGGTCTTGCAAAAAAGGGAAAGCTTAATGGATCTCGTTAATTTTCAATGTGTCGTGAAAGTAGGTCTCTGAAGGTGGAAGGTCTTTCCTGAGAAACTCAACATTCAATGCCCCTTCTTTTGGAAGGAATATCTGGTATGTCTTTTTAAGCTTGTTTGTCAGAGTGTATCTCCTGAGCCATGGATTAAAATCACGGAAAACTCTGACACTGACCTTGTTTTTCAGGGCAAATGCAGGAATGTCATGGATTGGAGAATCAATTTGGATGGAATAGGTCGGGATTACCGGGTAAAAATCACTGGCTCTCAGGTACAGTCCGTAGGTTACAGGATGATTATATATTTCCTTAAGTGCCACAATCCTGTATATGTATCGTGAGGTTTCATCATTAAGGTAAAGATCATAAAAGCTCCTTGCTTTCTGATTCTCCAAGGCGTCACTCAGGCCGTCCTGCCCGCGGTTGAACGATGCGGCTGCAAGGGTCCAGTTGCCATATTTTGCAAACGACTCAAGAAAATAATGGCATGCTGCTTCTGTTGCCTTGGCCACGTTGTATCTCTCATCGACCTCTTCGTTAACCTCCAGGCCGTAATGTATTGCCGTGGGTTTCAGAAATTGCCAGAACCCTTCTGCTTTTGAAGGGGAGACCGCATTATAAAAGTTACTTTCGGCAAGAGCAAGGAATTTGAAGTCATCAGGCACTTTGTTTTTTTTTAGAATAGGCTCGATCATAGGAAACCACCGGCTGGCCCTCTTGAACATCAGAATAGTCGATGCATGCATGAAAGTATTGATCATAATCTCCCGGTCAAGACCTTCGTGCACATAGAAAAGTTCGAGGGGCATTTTCTCTCCTGCAAAATCAGCCGTTGAAGGGCATTCGGGTGAAAAAATTCGATATGAACGCTGAGCTACCTCGCGGTAATCTTTTGCGGGGTTTTTCTGCAGAATAACTCCAAATACCATCAAAGCGGCGATGGCAAGAAGGGATATAATTATTATCGGGTATTTCAGGTTTGGTTTCATTTCAGAATGGAGTAGTGAAGTCTTTGAATTTTGGAGAGATTTTATCTTTGTCGGAGATCACAGGATATTCCAGACCCCAGTTAATATTCAAGTCCGGGTCATTCCACAATATGCTTCCTTCCGATGATTTGCTATAGATGTTGGTACATTTGTAAAAAAAGATGGTGTCGTCTTCCAGGGTGGCAAAGCCATGGGCAAAACCCTCGGGGATCCAATACATCCACTTATTCTGGCCTGAAAGCACTATGGATTCCCATTTCCCGTATGTCGGTGAATTTTTGCGGATATCCACTGCAACATCCATGACGGAACCCCTCATTACGCGAACTAGCTTGCCTTGTGCAAAAGGAGGTGCCTGAAAATGCAGGCCTCTGAGCACACCTTTTTTCGACTTGGATTCATTATCCTGTAAAAACTTCAGATCCAGCCCAAGGTTCAGGAACTTCCCGTGGTTGAATGATTCAAAAAAATATCCGCGTTCATCTTCAAACACATCAGGCTTGATGATAAGCAGGCCTTCAAGGGGAGTTTTTATTATTTCCATAATCTGATTTTTTTAATAACTGACTTTTCCTATCAGATATCCGACATCTGATATCTGATGTCAGATGTTACAAATGAATGCATTCCCCGTATGCCTGTGCCACGGCTTCCATGATGGCTTCGCTAATAGTCGGATGGGGGTGAACAGCTTCAATGATTTCCCTTCCGGTTGTTTCGAGTTTCCTCGCAACCACAACTTCTGCAATCATTTCCGTAACATTTTCTCCTATCATATGAGCTCCAAGCCATTCGCCGTATTTTGCATCAAAGATCACCTTGATAAAACCTTCACGTGATCCTGAGGCAGTTGCCTTACCCGAAGCGGTAAAGGGGAATTTCCCAACCAGTATCTCGTACCCTGCATCTTTTGCAGCTTTTTCGGTCATTCCAACCGAAGCAATTTCGGGATGAGTATATGTACACCCCGGAATGTTGCCGTAATCGAGGGGTTCAACTTGTTTCCCTGCGATCTTCTCAACGCAGATAATCCCTTCGTGGGAAGCAACATGCGCAAGGGCGGGTCCTTTCACAATATCGCCTATGGCATAGTAGCCTGCAACATTCGTCCGGTAGAAGTCATCCACCACCACTTTGCCGCGTTCCACAGCAATGCCTGTTTCCTCAAGTCCTATACCTTCAATATTTGTTGCAACGCCAACAGCCGAAAGCACAATATCGCAATCAATGACCTCGTCACCTTTTTTTGTCTTTACAGTCACTTTGCAACCCTCACCCCTGGTGTCAACCGATTCAACAGACACTCCAGTCATCACTTTCATTCCTGCTTTTTTAAACGATCTTTCCAGGGTTTTCGATACTTCCTCATCCTCCACCGGTACAATATTGGGAAGTACTTCGATGAGTGTCACTTTTGTCCCGATAGAATGGTAGAAATATGCGAACTCCGAACCAATTGCTCCGGATCCAACCACTACCATAGATTTGGGCTGTACGGGCAGGGTCATGGCTTCGCGGTACCCGATGATCTTACTGCCGTCCTGCTTGAGATTTGGGAGTTCTTTTGAACGGGCCCCGGTGGCAAGGATGATATGGGCGGTCTCGTAATCAGTAGTTTTCCCGCTTTCATCAGTAACCTCTACAATCTTGCCCGGTTTTATTTTTCCGAATCCTTTTAGATGTTCAACTTTATTTTTCTTCAGGAGAAATTGTATACCCTTGCTCATTGCATCGGCCACTTCGCGGCTTCGTTTTATAATTGCAGGAAAATCGGCTTTGGCTTCAGTTGCCGAGATCCCGTATTCAGAGGCATGCTGAAAATACTGAAAAACACTTGCACTTTTCAGCAAGGCCTTGGTTGGGATGCAACCCCAGTTAAGGCATATGCCGCCGAGTTCGGCTCTTTCGACAACTGCAACCTTAAAACCAAGCTGAGCGGCACGTATTGCGGCAACATACCCCCCCGGGCCGCTGCCTATGACAATGATATCAAAGTTCATACGCTATAGTTTTTATTAATCTGCGAAAGTACTAAAAATTGAGCTGTGATCCACTTTACAGAAGATCCAATATTTATCACTGGAGAATTATATAGTTGCAGTTTATCACAAAGTTTTTTATTTTTGTTTATTACTCGCTTAACAAAGCCGAGGAGTAGCAACTAAAATTTAAGACCATGCCAAAACAAGGATTCAGTACCAAAGCCATTCATGCCGGAAACATAGAATTCAGCCCCGGTTCGATGATCACCCCTCTTTACCAGTCTGTAGCTTATCCATATTCCGATGCCAAAGAAGCTGCAGCAATCTTTACCGGTGAAAAGCCCGGATATACCTATGGACGATGGGATAACCCGACCGTGGACCTTTTTGAGCGCAGGATGGCTGCATTGGAAGGAACCGACGGGGCAATAGCGACATCTTCCGGGATGGCGGCCATTTTCCTCCTTTCTCACCACTGGCTTTCACCTGGCGACGAAGTTGTTTCCTCCAACCGGGTTTATGGGGGCACTTTCGGCCTGTTTGAAACCGGGCTGAAGAAAATGGGGACCAAGGTCAACTGGGTGACAAAACCCGAGGACATCAATGCATGGAAAGCAGCGATAACTCCTAAGACAAAGTTCTTATTTGTGGAAACTCCGAGTAATCCTGCACTTTTCATTGCCGACATACCGGCACTTGCAAAATTGGCCAAATCGAAGAAACTCCCGCTGGTTGTTGACAATACGATATGCACTCCTGCACTTCAGCAGCCCATTGCACTGGGAGCCGATGTTACGGTACATTCCACGACAAAATATGTATGCGGTAACGGGACAAGCTTGGGTGGGATAATTTGCGGACCTAAAAGTCTTATTGACGGGATCAGGCAGAGCTGCATCAGATACCTGGGACCCTCCATGGCTCCGTTCAATGCATGGCTAAACCTGCTTGGCCTTGAAACCTTATCGCTCAGAATGGAAAAACATTGTTCAAATGCAATGGCTGTTGCCACTTTCCTTGAGAAGCACCCAAGGGTGAAGCATGTGAATTACCCCGGGCTCAAAGCCAACCCGTTCCATAAGATGATAAAAGCTCAGATGAAGGGCTGCAGTTCATTGCTTTCATTTGAGATTGAAGGTAACTATAAGGATGCAACGAAATTCATCGATTCACTAAAGATCATCACTCATGCCACGCATCTGGGCACCTGCCGTTCGATTGTGACCCATCCTGCTTCCACCACGCATTCGGCAATGGGGGAGAAGGAAATGAAAAAGGCCGGTATATCGCCTTCGATGATCCGGTTCTCTATTGGTATTGAAGATGAGAAGGATTTGTTGGATGACCTTGCACAGGCTTTCAAAGTGGCCGGAAAATCGGGGAAACGCAAAAAATAAAGTAAGGAGTCCGGCCCTTCGCCGCAGGCGAAGGGCCGGACAATTGAAATGAGCCAGATGCGCAAGACACTTGAGTACTACTCGACTAACTACAAGGCAGAGAACCTTACATTTCATTTGGCCTTGCTCAAAGGACAAGCACCTGACAAAGGTCTTTACATGCCCTTGATTATCCCTCTGATCCCGGCCGGAGAAATTCAGGAGTACCGGCAACTGGAATACGGGGAAATTGCTTACCATGTTACCCGGCGGTTCCTCGAAGGCGAGATACCCGATGATGAACTGAAAATTATTGTGACAGAGGCCTATAACTATGAAGTTCCACTTGAACGGGTTTTTGACCGGAAATATGTCATGCGGCTTGACCGTGGACCTACAGCTTCATTCAAGGATTTTGCAGCCCGTATGATGGGCAGGCTGATGCAGTTTTATCTCAGAACTGAAAACCGGCGCCTGCTTATCCTTACCGCTACCTCGGGGGATACGGGAAGCGCTGTAGCCAACGCTTTTTATGACCTGGATAATATCGATATCGTGGTCCTGTTTCCAAGGAATGAGGTTACTGACCGTCAAAGGAAACAAATGACCACCCTGGGAAAAAATGTTAAAATTCTTTCCCTGGATGCCAAGTTCGACGATTGCCAGGCACTCGTTAAACAGGCATTTGCAGATGAATCCCTTGATTTTCTTGGGCTTTCATCGGCAAATTCAATAAATATCGGACGGCTTATCCCCCAGATCGTTTATTATTTTTATGCATATGCCAGACTCTCATCGGCCGGGGAAGACATCGTATTTTCGGTCCCATCCGGTAATTTCGGCGATATGATGGGAGGGCTGCTGGCTATGAAGATGGGGCTACCCGTGAGGAAATTTGTAATTGCTACCAACGAAAATGCTGAATTTCCCCAATACCTTGCTACAGGGAATTATAATAAAATTGAACCCTCCCGTAATTGTATTTCCAGCGCCATGAACGTGGGCCATCCCAGCAACCTTGCACGGCTTGTGGCTTTATATGGCGGCATTATGGATGAAAAAGGACTGATCCTGAGAGAAGCCGATATGGATCTGATGAGAAATGAGCTCTGGAGCACCAGCATCACCGATGAGGAAACCCGAATTACGATAGGAGAGGCGTGGAGCAAATGGAAACTCCTGCTTGAACCTCATGGTGCCGTGGGATGGACCGGATTGATGAAATTTATTCTTGATCAGGGGGATAAACTTGCAGCTAACCAACTCTGTGTTTCCCTGGAAACAGCACATCCGGCGAAATTTCCTGATGAGATTAAAAAAATTACCGGAATTGACCCTGAGCTGCCTGCAAGCCTGCAAGGAATAGACCACAAACCTGAATATGTAACCCGGATATCAAGCGACTACAATGAATTTAAAAACTGGCTTCTTGAAAATTATAAATCGTAAATAATACCTCCTATGTTCATTGTCTGCTCCGATCTCGAAGGCGTATTCACACCCGAAGTGTGGATCAATGTTGCTGAAAAAACCGGTATCTCAGAACTCCGCCGGACAACGCGCGACGAACCCGATTACCTTAAACTCATGCGATGGAGGATTAGAATACTCGAAGAGCATGGATTGAAACTTCACGATATTCAGAATGTGATTGCACAGATCGACCCTCTTCCCGGAGCTGTCGAATTAATTCAATGGATCAAGGAAAGAACCCAGCTGATCGTGGTCTCCGATACCTTTATCCAGTTTGCTGAACCTTTGATGATTAAATTGGGACGACCAACATTGTTCTGCCATTCACTTATCATGGATGAAACAAACCGTATTGTAGATTTTAAAATTCGTCAGCCAGATCCCAAACGCCGCACTGTTGAAGCCTTACAGGGTTTGAAATACCAGGTCATTGCCATGGGCGATTCGTATAACGATGTGTCCATGCTGAGGCAGGCTGAAGAAGGCATTCTGTTCCGCCCCCCACAGAACGTGATCAATGAATATCCCCACTTCCCGGTAACCTGGGATTACGAAGGAGTGAAAGGGATACTTTCGAAATTCATAGGGTGATCATCCGACTTTAGGGTATGTCCTTTCTGACAAAACACCTGTTACACTCAAACACATCTTCACCCTGTTAAAAAGAATTTTTCTGTCCTGAATTCTCCTGACCTTTTTAACTTTGTGAAAATATTCCGGAATTATGAAAAAAACCAATGATCCCTCAACCCGTATCTTCGACTTGCTCCAGTTTGGCGAATACGGGGATGTGAATCCTTCTATCACGGATTCGGCAACCTATACTTTCATGCAGGCTATTACGATGAGCGAAACTTTCGCCGGCCAGCAGGAAGGTTGCTACTTATACTCCCGTCACTGGAACCCTACTAACAAGTACCTTGCCGATGCTCTTGCAGCACTTGAAGGAACAGAATCTGCCTGGGTCACCGCTTCCGGAATGGCGGCAATAACCTGTGCAATATTCCAGCTGGTGGAAAGCGGGGATCATATCATTTGTTCGATGACGGTGTACGGCGGGACCTTCGCATTCTTATACAACTACCTGAAAAAATTCAATATTGATGTGAATTTTGTCAATATCACCGATCTGGATGAAGTGAGAAAAGCGATCCGCCCGAATACGAGGATCATCTACACTGAAACCATGACCAACCCGCTGCTCCAGATCAGTGATATCCCTGAACTGGCTAAGATTGCCAACGAACATGGGATCAAGCTGATGGTGGACAATACGTTCACTCCAATGATGGTTGCACCGGCCCAGCACGGAGCGCATATTGTAGTTCATAGCATGACAAAATTCATCAACGGGAAGAATGATTGTGTTGCCGGGGCAATTTGCGGCGACAAGGAATTTATCGATGCACTTTGCGATGTCAACAGCGGCACTGCCATGCTGCTTGGTCCCTCACTGGAACCTTTGCGTTCTTCAAGTATTCTGAAAAATCTGCATACTCTCCATATTCGTATGAAGCAGCACAGCAAAAATGCTGCCTACCTGGCCGACAGATTCAAGGCAAACGGCACAAAAATAATTTACCCGGGACTACCCGAACATCAGGGGCATGAGGTCTTAAAGAAGATCATGAATCCTGAATTCGGTTTCGGTGCTATGATCGCAATCGATATGGGTACTGCAGTGCGTGCCTCAAGGCTCATGGAAGCAATGGAGCTTGAAGGGGTTGGCTATCTTGCCGTGAGCCTTGGCTATTTCAAGACCTTGTTCAGCAATTCTGGAAAGAGCACATCCTCTGAAGTTCCTGAAGAACTGCAAAGGGAAATGGGATTGTCGGAAGGATTGATCAGGTTCTCGGTAGGACTTGACAATGATATTGAACGAAGCTGGGAGAAGATCAAACACTGCCTTGACCAGATGGTTTAAGGATGTTTGCCCTGAAATGGAAAAGGCCGCTTTTGAAAGGCGGCCTTTTCCATTTCAGGAGAGGGTCAATGATTTATCCCCCGCAGTTACTTACAAGGTTCCTGTCGCCAAATGCATCGTCGATGCGTGTCACTGTTGGCCAGTACTTGTCGTCACCCGACCAGGGCATGGGATAAGCTGCCTTCTGCCGAGAATAGGGCAGGTTCCATTCATCAGCCGAAACCATGGCTGCAGTATGCGGGGCTTTCATGATCACGTTAACCACCTTGTCGGCCTTGCCTGAGGCAATTTCATCAATTTCACCTTTGATTGAGATCATAGCCTCGACGAAACGGTTCAGTTCATATAAGGGTTCGCTTTCAGTAGGTTCAACCATCAAGGTCCCGTGAACCGGAAAAGCAACTGTGGGAGCATGGAAACCATAATCCATCAGTCTTTTGGCTATATCGATGGCTCCGATGTTCGTCTGACGTGTTATCCCGTTGCAATCGACGATCATTTCATGTGCACATCGACCGTTCTTCCCGGAATATAAAATGGGATAATATGGCTCAAGGCATGATTTAAGATAATTCGCATTCAGAATAGCCATCTTTGTGGCTTCAGTCAATCCTGCGCCTCCCATGAGTTTAATATAGGCATAAGAGATAGTCAGGATCAATGCGCTTCCGTATGGACCGGAAGCAACGGCGGTAGTGCCTGTCTTCCCACCTGTCTCCACTTCGGTATGCCTCGGCAGGAAAGGAGTGAGATGTTTGGCGACAGCGATCGGACCTTCGCCCGGGCCTCCCCCTCCATGAGGGATTGCAAAGGTTTTGTGAAGGTTGAGATGGCAAACATCGGCTCCGATCATCCCGGGGTTGGTCAGCCCGACCTGGGCATTCATATTGGCCCCGTCCATGTATACCTGCCCCCCGTTCTCATGAACAATCTTCACGATCTCCAGAATATTCTCTTCAAATACACCATGGGTCGAAGGATAGGTCACCATAAGGGCCGCAAGATTAGCCTTATTCTGCACCGCCTTTTCCTTCAGGTCGGTGGTGTCAATGTTCCCATGATCATCGCATTTTACAACTACCACCTGCATCCCGGCCATAGCCGCGCTTGCAGGGTTTGTGCCATGAGCTGAAGAAGGAATAAGGCAAACTTTCCTATGCCCGTCACCCCGGCTGATGTGATACTGCCTGATCACCATCAGTCCTGCATATTCTCCGGCTGCACCCGAATTAGGCATAAAAGAAACGGCATCAAAACCTGTGATCTCGCAAAGGTCTTTTTCAAGCTCGGTGATCAGGTACTGAAACCCTTCGGCCTGGTCTTTGGGAACAAAAGGATGAATTCCTCCGAATTCGGGATAGCTCAGTGCAAACAATTCCGATGCGGCATTGAGTTTCATGGTGCACGATCCCAGCGGGATCATCGAGCGGTTAAGGGAGAGATCCTTGATCTCAAGTTTTTTAAGGTAGCGCATCATCTCCGTCTCCGAATGATATGAATTGAATACCTTTTGTGTCATGAATGCGGATGTGCGTGTAAGTTCAGCCTGAATACTGGTAATCTTCTCACATTCTTTCGGATTACAGATGAACTCTGTAAACCTTTTCCCGTTCGTCTCTGCAAAGAGTTTGAGGACCAGGTTAATATCGGCAAGCTCTGTGGTTTCGTCCACACTTATTCCAACATGCTTTTCACCCAGATACCTGAGGTTGATCTCCTGCTCAAGTGCTCTGGACCTTAACTTTTCTGCTGTCAGGCCTTCGGGAAGCTCAAAACAGAGGGTGTCAAAGAAATATGGATTCAGCTGTTTGAACCCGTATTTGCCTGCTTCCTGTGAAAGAACACCTGTGAGTATATTGATATGGCGTGCAATCTGTTTAATGCCTTTCGGACCGTGGTAAACACCATACATACCAGCCATTACGGCCAGCAATACCTGGGATGTACAAATGTTCGAGGTTGCCCTTTCGCGTTTGATATGCTGTTCACGGGTCTGCAAAGCCATCCTCAGGGCCCTGTTACCATTGGCATCTACCGAAATCCCGATAATCCGGCCCGGCATCTGTCGTTTAAAATCTTCTTTTGTGGCAAAATAGGCTGCATGGGGACCGCCATAGCCCATTGGGATGCCAAACCGCTGGGATGATCCGAAAACCACATCCGCCCCCCATTCTCCCGGTGGAGTCAGAAGAGCAAGGCTCAGCAGGTCGGCTGCAACGGCTACTCCCATCTTAAGGGCATGAGCCTTATCGACAAAAGTACGGTAGTCGACGACTTCCCCAAACTGGTTAGGGTATTGCACCACTGATCCGAAAAACGAGTTGTCCGGAACAAACTCTGAATGCTTTCCAAACACAAGCTCAATTCCCAGAGGAACGGCTCTTGTTCTGATCACATCGGCGGTTTGAGGGAAGATGTCGTCCGCCACAAAAAACTTATTAGCCCCTCTCTTAACAGTTTCCCTGTCGCGTGAATTGAACAGCATAATCATGGCTTCAGATGCGGCAGTCCCTTCGTCAAGCAATGAGGCATTTGCAATGGGCATGCCCGTGAGGTCGCTGATCATGGTCTGGAAATCAAGCAAAGCTTCAAGACGGCCCTGGGAGATTTCAGCCTGGTAGGGAGTGTAGGCAGTATACCAGCCCGGGTTCTCGAGGATGTTCCTGAGGATCACAGCCGGGGTGATCGTGTTGTAATAACCCTGGCCGATAAATGTCTTGTAAAGCTTGTTTTTTGCCGCAACGCATTTGATATGGTTCAGGTATTGGTATTCGTTCATGCCTTTCGGAAGGTCAAGTCCTGATCTCATCCGGATGGCCGACGGTACGGTTTCTTCAATGAGCTGGTCGAGGGTCTTGACCCCGATTTTTTCAAGCATCGTTTCAATCTCGGCGCCAAATGGGCCATTGTGTCTTCTTGCAAAATTGTCAGTGATCATATGTGAAGTTTTTGATGGCAGATAGGGAATCACAAAAGTACGAGAATATCCCGTAAATCAAAAAGGCTGTCACAAGATTAGTGGCAGCCTTTCTGATGCGCTTAGGAAAAGGTTTTACACCACTTTTCCTATTTCTTGATCCTCATGTTATAGAAGGAACGGTATACGAAGTATAATGCGATTGCAAAGAATACTGCACCGACGTATGGTGCGAGACTGAAAAAGCTTTCAGAGATAGCAATTTCCATAGCCAGCAGTCCGAACAGGGTTGTGAATTTGATGATCGGATTTAAAGCAACCGAAGAAGTATCTTTATAAGGATCTCCTACGGTATCACCAACAACCGCGGCATCGTGAAGCGGGGTGCCTTTTTCTTTAAGGTCAACCTCAACAACTTTTTTTGCATTATCCCATGCTCCCCCTGCATTTGCCATGAACATGGCCTGGAATAATCCGAAGAATGCGATAGATACAAGGTAGCTGACAAAAAATGAGGCAGCCGCATAGCGCATGGGATTTCCTGGAATGAAAGCAGTATCCTGGTAGCCTGATAAAAATGCGATACCAAGGGCAAAGGAAAAGATTGCGATAAAAATATTGAACATGCCTGTCTGAGCATATTGAGTGCAAATCTTCACCACTTCTTTCGAAGTCTCGACGGATGCCTTTTTATCAGCACTCTCGTCCAGCCTGATGTTTTTCTTGATGTACTCAACAGCGCGATAGGCCCCGGTTGTTACAGCCTGGATGGAGGCTCCCGTGAACCAATAGATCACAGCCCCACCTGTAAGGAATCCAAGTATGGTATAAGGATTTAAAACACTCAGGATAGCTTCCGGGGCAATCCCGAATTTGTTCCTGATAAGAAGGATGAGAGAGAATATCATTGTCGTTGCACCTACCACTGCTGTTCCAATAAGCACAGGTTTGGCTGTTGCTTTAAATGTATTCCCCGCACCATCGTTGGCTTCCAGGTAATGCTTTGCTTTTTCAAAGTCGGGTTTGAACCCGAATTCTTTCTCTATGTCTTTTGAAGCTTGTTCTTTATCCTCTTCGATGAGTGAGAGTTCATAAACACTCTGGGCATTGTCTGTTACCGGGCCATAACTGTCAACTGCAATGGTGACAGGTCCCATCCCTAGGAATCCGAAAGCAACCAGGCCGAATGCAAAAATCGCAGGGTAGATCATAAAGGCATCCAGTCCGTTTTTGCTGGTTATGTACGCGACAAACATCAGGACCAGGAAAACCATACCTTGCCAGAAGGCGGAGAAGTTTCCGGCAACAAGGCCGGAAAGGATGTTCAGTGAAGCACCGCCTTCACGGGAGGCTGTCACAACTTCGTTGACATGTCTCGATTTGGGGCTGGTAAAGATCTTTGTAAATTCCGGAATTAACGCAGCTCCGAGGGTTCCGCAACTGATGATGATGGAAAGTGTAAGCCAGAGATTGTTTTTAAGGTCGCCGATCATCCAGTAACTTGCTGCAAAAGTAACGGCAATCGAAAGGATTGATGTGATCCAGACAAGGTTGGTCAGTGGACGCTCAAAATCGATATCATCTTTATTGCCGTATTTCGCTTGTGAGAATACCTTATTGATATAAAATGCAGAGATTGACGTTACTACCATAAGGATACGCATAACGAAGATCCATGTAAGAAGCTGTTTCTGGTTTTCAACATCACCTACAGCCAGCACAATAAATGAGATGAGGGCAACACCGGTTACACCGTAAGTTTCAAAGCCATCGGCCGTTGGGCCAACGCTGTCACCCGCATTATCACCTGTACAGTCGGCAATAACCCCGGGATTCCTGGGATCATCTTCCTTGATCTTGAAAACGACTTTCATCAGGTCTGAACCAATATCGGCGATCTTTGTAAAAATACCACCGGCAATACGCAGGGCGGATGCCCCAAGTGATTCGCCTATTGCAAAACCGATAAAACTGGCTCCGGCATAATCCCTGGGAACAAATAAAAGAATAACAAGCATCATGATCAACTCTACGCAGACCAGCATAACACCAATGCTCATCCCGGCATCAAGGGGGATGCTCAATAATTTGATCGGCTTCCTTTCGAGAGATGCAAAGGCCATACGGCTGTTGGCCAGGGTATTCATCCTGATACCAAACCATGCCACACTGTATGAACCCAGGATACCAATAACGGTCCACGCAAGGATCAGAATTACTCCACCAAAGGGCATTGCCTGCAGGAACCCAAAATAAAATGCAATACAAAGGCCAATAATCACAAACAGGATCACGAGAAATTTTCCCTGCTGCAACAGGTAGGTCTTACAGGTTTCAAAAATGATCTTTGCAACGTCCAGCATGGACTGGTGTGCTTTTAGCTTCCTTACTTTGGTAAACTGGTAGTAGCCGAATAACATACCCAATAAAATAATTATAAACCCATACATCAGGAGGTTGTTCTGGAATGGTGATAATGCAGGGATCTTCAGATCTGCCTCTGAGGCAAACATGGAAAAAGGCAGCATCAAGGCTGCAAAAAATATAGCCAATCTTTTCATATGAAAAAAGTTACATGTTGAGACCCCAAATTTATAAAGGTTTTTTGAAACAATCCAATTAAAAGAAACTTTTTTCGTAGTGATTTTTAAAAAATCCGGGCGAAATGCCGTAAATTTGTATTACGAATCCAAAGCTGCCTGATGGAGAAGATCCGCCTGGAAATTATCGGAATGTCATACAGTCAGTCCCAGACCGGGGCTTATGCTCTGATCCTTGGGGAGAAGGACGGGAAACGCCGGCTGCCAATTATAATAGGTGGATTCGAAGCGCAAGCCATAGCGATTGAGCTTGAAAAAATTAAAACGCCCAGGCCATTGACCCACGACTTGTTTAAATCCTTTGCAGATGCCTTCAGCATTGAAGTCAGTGAGATAATAATAAACAAATTCCAAGAAGGCGTTTTTTATGCTCAACTGGTTTGCAGTGATGGAACCAGAGTGGAAGAGGTTGATTCACGTACTTCCGACGCTATTGCATTAGCACTCAGGTTCAATTGCCCGATATATACCTATGAGGATATCATGAAATCAGCATCAATAATGGTGGAGGAAGATTCGGATGCACCTTCTGCAGTTACTCCCGGGACCTCTCTCAAGACATCCGCAAAAAAGGAATTCGCTGACCAGTCGATAGGCGAACTGAATGAGATGTTACAGGCAGCGGTTGATAATGAGGAATATGAAAAAGCATCCAGGATCAGAGATGAATTGAACCGCCGTAACAAGACCAGGAAATAATTATGCAACAATATCTTGACCTGCTTGATTTTGTTTTGAAGAATGGGGTGAAGAAGGAAGATCGCACCGGTACAGGAACCCTGAGTGTTTTTGGCTACCAGATGCGGTTTAACCTGGCCGAAGGGTTCCCTTTGATGACTACCAAGAAACTTCATCTGCGCTCCATTATTCATGAACTGCTATGGTTCCTTCAAGGTTCCACAAATTTGCAGTACCTGCATGAAAATAATGTTACGATCTGGGATGAATGGGCTAAACCCAACGGTGAACTTGGACATGTATACGGCTACCAGTGGCGTTTCTGGCCCGGTCATGAGGGCACTCATATCGATCAGATTACAAACGTGGTGGAATCGATTAAAAAGAACCCGGATTCCCGCAGGCATATAGTAAGCGCCTGGAATGTCGGAGAACTGGATCTCATGGCTCTTCCTCCCTGCCATCTTCTGTTCCAGTTTTATGTTGCTAACGGCAGGCTTTCATGCCAGATGTACCAGCGTTCCTGCGACATTTTCCTTGGAGTGCCTTTCAATATTGCCTCTTATGCACTCCTGCTTATGATGATGGCACAGGTCACCGGACTTAAACCCGGCGAGTTTGTTCATACATTAGGCGATGCCCATATATATCTCAATCATATTGAGCAGGTAAAGCTTCAGCTGACCAGGACACCTTTCGCATTGCCTCAGATGAATGTCAATCCCGAGGTGAAAGATATCCTGAAATTTTCGTTTGGTGACTTTACCCTGAGTAATTACCAGTCACACCCGCATATAAAGGGTGAAATTTCTGTTTAATTTTACACCATGCTGTCAATCATAGTAGCAATTGCCGAAAACCAGGCCATTGGGAAGGATAACGACCTTCTCTGGCATATTCCTGGGGATCTTAAACGATTTAAGCAGATTACATTGGGGCATACTGTGATCATGGGAAAAAGGACCTATTACTCCCTGCCGAAGCGCCCACTGGCAGGTCGCAAAAACCTTGTGATTACCGATATTCCAGGCGAACTTATTGAAGGATGCCTCATGGCTTATTCAATTGAGGATGCCGTGTCGAAATGCAACCCTTACGAAGAAACTTTTATTATCGGGGGGGCTTCGGTATACAGGCAGTTCATGCCTCTCGCAGGCCGCCTGTATCTTACCCGGGTGCATAAATCTTTTGAAGCTGACGTTTTTTTTCCGGTCATCAATATTGAGGAGTGGAATGTTATTTCCCGGGAAGATATCCCTAAAGATGAAAATCTTGGGTTCTCATACTCTTATGAGAACCTTGAGCGCAAAAAATGATAAAACACATTCATAGCGGTGTTAAAGCTGCTTCACTGGTACTGGCTGCGGTAATAATGCTGTCGGTTGCCACCGGATGTAAGAAGAACCTTGCAAAAGATCTGGGACCTGATTTGAATGTTGCGGATGATATAGTCTTTGCAGAAAGGGGACTGTTTCATACCTTCAATCTTCTGCTGAAAGCAAATCTTGACTCCGGCATCATGCACATGGGCGTGGGAACAATTGACAAAGCCCTCGTGCATTACAGCAGTTCGTCCCGGCGGTTCACTTTTTATTATCAGAATAAATATTGTGCCGACAGCGTTGTGAGGAACGGAAATATTATCATCAGCCTTACAGGTGATTTCTTCTCATCCGGAACCTCAGCTACAGTGGTATTCCAGAATTATTCAGAGGATACACGCAAGTTCATCGGCAGGGATAATCTTTTCAACTCGGGAATGATGCTGGGGGGCAACGGAGGTTATGATTCCACCATCGATAGCCTTCTAATAGTCAAAGATTCGCTTCATACCACACGTTGGTATTCTTCACTGGTTTATCATCTTCCTCCTATGCTTAAAATGCAACCTGATAGTCTTCCCTTATTTATCATTACGGGCTCTGCAAACGGCATATCATCAAGTACTTATACTTTTTCATTTCAGATAATTACCCCTCTTGTGAATGATATTTATTGCCCTTGGCTACGGCAGGGTGTCATGCAGCTTTCATTACCGTCAGCTGATGTCGCCACAGGTACCATTGAATATGTAAACAAGGAAAAGTGCAATAACAGGGTTACTTACAATTTTGAAGGTACAATATTTGAATGGTGGATCATTAAGAAAAAATTAACCTACTGATTCTTATCAGGTCTTTCTCTTTTCTTTTTTTGCGGCAGGGAACAGTACATTATTTAATATGAGCCTGTATCCTGGTGAATTTGGGTGGAGATTAAGGTCGGTGGGCTGATCGCCTACAAGATGCTGGTAATCTTCAGGGTCATGACCTCCCAGGAAGGTCCATGTTCCTTTCCCGTAATCTCCGTGTATATACCTGGCTTCAGCAAGAGATTTGTTTTCGCCGAGTATCAAAACACCCGATTTGACATACTTTTCGTTGAACGCCGTGGTTTGTCCCATAAACCCATGAATGAGGGTTTCGTGATCCTGGCATAACATGGATGGAACAGGATCCCATTTTGCAGAGAACTCAAAAAGAGAGAAAAAGTCATTGTTCCAGTTGAGGTTTTTTGGGCGGGTGTCTGTAACATCGATGGATGAGATCTCGTATTCGTATGGGTTATGAACCAGTTTGAAATTCTGGAAAGCAAAACATTTCTGAAAATCCAGTTTGCTGTCCGCCTCAGGGTCATAGGGATCCCCGTCAAACATCACATCGCAGATATCAAGTCCTTCGGCTGATAGAGCAACATCATAACTATCGGGTGCCGAACACATGGAAAAAAGATACCCGCCTCCTGCTACAAAATCACGGATCTTTTTCGCCACAGCTAGTTTCATCTGCGAAACTTTGGAATAACCCAGCTTTCGAGCCGATTCCTCTTGCAGCTGAACGTCTTCCTGGTACCATGGAAAATTCTTGTATGCAGCCCAGAATTTGCCGTATTGTCCTGTAAAGTCTTCATGGTGCATATGGAGCCAGTCGTAAAGTGGCAGTAGCCCTGTGAGGACTTCTTCATCATAAACAATGGTATAAGGTATTTCGGCATAGGTCAGAACCAGAGTTACAGCATCGTCCCAGGGCCTTTTATTTTTAGGTGAATACACCGCAATTTTAGGGGCCTTATGAAGCTTGATTCTTTCCATATTCACCTGGGGATCTGCAATCTCCTGCAGGATAGCATCAACCTGTGCATCAGCCAGTGCCTGGTAGCTCACACCACGTATATTGCATTCATTTTCAATTTGCTTGCTGTATGAAATAAGGAAACTTCCTCCCCGGTAATTTAAAAGCCAATCCACTTCTGTCTCCTTTTCTAACACCCAGAAAGCAATTCCGTATGATTTTAGATGGTTCTTTTGAGACTCATCCATTGGTAATAGCAGGTATGCCGCCTTGACCTGTGCGGAGAATAAAAGTAAAAAAACAAAAAGTATAAAACAGCCGTTAAAACGGCATATCCGGTTGGTCATGATCATCCATTTTCGACATGATGGTGCGGGTCCTAACTGAACCATCAAACGACGCATTGGCCGAAATAGTATTGGCCGGAGTATACTCCTGTTCAGTGTCGGCAAATTTGGCAAATTTGGAAATGAACTTAAGGGGAATATCTTTGAGGGGGCCGTTTCGGTTCTTTGCTATGCATACTTCGGCTGCGCCGGAAGTTGAGTCCCCGTGTTCATCCACATCGATCTTATAATATTCGGGACGATAAATGAACATAACCATATCTGCATCCTGTTCAATGGATCCCGATTCGCGAAGGTCGGATAATATAGGTTTTGCTGCTGCAGATCTTTTTTCAGGTGCGCGGGAAAGCTGGGAAAGTGCGATCACCGGCACGTCGAGTTCCTTGGCCAGGCTTTTCAACCCCCTTGAAATACTGCTGATTTCCTGTTCCCTGTTGCCTTTGGTCTCGTGGCTGCCCTGCATAAGCTGAAGATAATCAACAACAATCAGCTGGATGTTGTGCCTTGCTTTAAGCCTTCTTGATTTGGCGCGGAGATCGAAAATTGAAAGCGCAGCCGTATCATCTAGAAATATCGGTGCATCAAGCAGGTTACCTATCCTGGCATTCAGCTGTTGCCACTCATATTCCTCCATAGTCCCTTTGCGGAGCCTTTCTTGAGGGATCTCCGTTTCGCTTGAAATGAGTCGCGTAACAAGCTGGACTGCCGACATTTCAAGGGAGAACACAGCGACAGGTTTTTTAAAGTCGATGGCTGCATTTCTTGCCATTGTAAGGGCAAAAGCAGTTTTACCCATCCCAGGCCGGGATGCAATAATGATGAGGTCAGATTTCTGCCATCCGGAAGTGATTCTGTCCAATTCTGTAAAGCCTGAACCTACACCGCGAAGAGAACCTTCATGGCTTCGGGCTGCAGTAATCTCCTTGATTGCCTCCTGAATGATAGACTGCATATCCATATAGGTCTTGCCTATACTGCTTTCACTGATTGAAAACAAGCCGGTCTCCGCTTTGTCAAGCAGGTCAAAAACATCCGTGGAGTCTTCATAAGCATCCCTGATGATCTCCGAAGATATCCTGATCAGTTCCCTCTGAATGTATTTCTGAAGAATAATCCTGGCATGGAACTCGATATTTGCAGCTGAGGCAACCCTGTTGGTGAGATTTGTGATATAATATGCCCCGCCGACAATATCCAGCTCCCCGGCTTGCCTGAGGTCCTCAGTGACAGTGAGAATGTCAACAGGCTGATTACTTCCGTAAAGCCTGTGGATGGCCGAATATATTTTCTGGTGCTGCTCCTTGTAAAAAACTTCGGGCTTGAGAATTTCTATTACTTCGGCGAGCTTGTCGTTTTCAAGCATCATCGCTCCTAAAACAGCCTCCTCCAGATCAACGGCCTGAGGAGGAACTTTCCCATGCTCAAATAAAAAGTCCTGGCCCGCAGCAGGACTGTTTCTCCTGCGTAATCCCCTTGTTTGGTCCTTGTTTATCTGACCATCAGTCATGGTCCCCTTCTTCAGATTATTCCCTCTTTCTTCCATTTGCCAAAAATACTATGAAAGTCAAAGCTGCCGGTCGTTTCCCGGAGAATTAGTTTTCAACAATCAGAGAGCGAAAAACAACCCGATATGACCCCATGCATGCCACCACTTGTGGCTGAACTCGGGGCTGAGCACATTTTGTTCAATCTCAAGGCCTATTCCCCCTAAGGACATTGTGAAGCCAAGAGAAGTTTGGGTCACGATATTCGAAAGAGAGGATGCAGGAATAGTATAAGAACTGTTGTGGTTGAGCATACCTCCCTCCAGCGTGGCATCATATGCTACAAGCCTTGCTGCACCTTTGATCGTGAAATAGTATTGTGCAACTCTTGATCCACCGGCTTTAAGTACCCGTTTCTTCCTGATACCCAGATCGCTGAAATAATCGTTGAACCATCCGAGCCTGAGGTTCATTCCCCCTCCGCAATTGACATACAACGTGCCTAATGCCCCGCTGCCGGTAAGAATAAGCTGGAGATGCCTCGTGTTGATTACCCCTTTTTCCATTGAGAAATTATAATTGATGACGGCATCGGTACTGATCTGGTATTCCCAACCCAGAGGCTCGTTATTGTAGGGTACATACTTGTGAAACAAATCCTGCACTGTTCCTCCCAGGGAAGGCGGACCAATAACACCAAGGTCCAGTTCTGAGGTCTGGCGGAAATGATGCAAGTCATCATTCGTTATCTTGAAACTGCCAAAATACAGGTAGGCCGAATAGGGCCGGTCCCCGTATATAATACCCCCGGTTTTGGTTGTGGACGGAGTATAAAGATTCTGCACCAGGGAGACCCCATAGTAATTCTTTGCCTTTGCCCAATAGGGCAGAAGAATATGCTTAACAGGATTATCGCTTATTGCGGGAGCCACGTATTCGAATCTTATTCCGTTGGTATAGAACTGGTCGGTATAATCGAAAATATCATTATCGAACACTATCCTAAGAACCCTGTCGGGGCTAAGCGTTATGGCCGAATTAAACAAGGTGTCACTACCTTTCCCTAACAGCAGATCTTTGTTGAGAGGTTCTGAAGCATCAGGCTTTATCCCCGACGCCTTGAGGGATTCAAGTTTATTCAAACCCGTCGGTTCGGCCGGTCTCTGAGGGGTTACAATTACAATCTTTTCAGGTTTGTGACTTTGCTTTTTTTTATTTTGAATGCTGATGGCTGAGCGACTTTGACTGATCATGGTTCTCAGCCGTTCGGGTTCGATGACCTTATAATGTTTTTCACGCTTCTCCTTGTTATACGCTTTCTGCCCGTCTGAAGAACAGGCGACAAGACATGCCAATAACAGGATGATGATATAAAACCTCATATAGCCTGCAAAGTTAGCTATTTCAAAGGTTTGTTTTATACCTGTTTACGAAGCTGAAAATGCTCTGGTCGAAAAGCTCTTTATCCTTACCGTGAAATTCGACACTGACAGGAATATAAAAGAAAGGGAGCTGCTTTAATAATGGAGAAAGTTCAGACGTCCTGAGCCGCATCGCATCCTTTTCGGTTGTTATAATGATTTTTTTCTGAGTTGGGATGTTGTTGAATTTGGCTTCTATATCTGCAATGTCATTCTCGGAAAAAGGGTGATGGTCCCTGAACCTCATCAGAGTGATATCAGAACAAAATCGTTCAATATGCTCCTGCAACAGGCTGTGATCGGCAATACCCGTAAGAAGAAGAATGCTGACCAGCCTGGCCGGTATCCCTCCTGAAACTGAATCGGATAAGGGCAGGGGATCCCCGTATGTCAGATAAGAAAAAAAGATATGCTGGTGCTTGCCGGGTGCAAGATCTTCAATAATTCTCCTTCTTGAGATCGGGGAAAATATTTTTGGTGTTTTAGTAACAACAATAATGTCGGCCCTTTTAGCCCCGCTGCGAAATTCCCTGAGAGTCCCTGAAGGTACAACATGGTCTTCGCAATATAGCTTAGAATAGGAAGTAAGCAAGATCGACAGCCCCGGCTTCACATAACGGTGCTGAAAGGCATCATCCAGCAGGATAACATCCAGTTCCTCATTCTTGCTGATCAGGTTGGTAATTCCTCTGTTTCTTTTTTCGTCAACAGCAACTTTAATGTTGCTGAATTTCCTGATCAGCTGTAACGGCTCATCTCCGATATATTTTACATTCGAACGTTTTGTGCCAACAATAAACCCTTTGCTCTCCCTTCCGTAACCTCGACTCAGGGTGGCAATGGAGAAAGAAGGTAGAAGAAGTCGTATAAGATATTCAATATGAGGTGTTTTTCCTGTTCCTCCCATTGAAAGGTTACCGACTGAGATGATCGCTTTGTCGAACTCTGCTGAGGGTAGTACTTTTATATCAAACAACAGGTTCCTCACCTGCATGATAAAACCATAAAGCAGAGACATAGGATATAATATGTACTGAAGCAATTGCATATGTTCCAGTGCGGGAAATTAAGAAAAAAAACAGAATATTGAGGTAAATGAGGCTTAAATTTGATTTACCCCTTTCAGAATATAACGCAAATTTTTAAGAAGTTCAGATATTCCCGATTCCAGTTTGCTGGTTTTGACAATAAAATCCGAGGCTCCCCCTTCTAGGAGTTTCATAGCAAGGACAGGGTCGGCAATGGATGAAAAGTAAAAGAGATTGACTTCGGGATGGTTATCCTTGACTTTTCTGAGGAAGTCAAGCCCGGTGTAATTACCGATATCATAGTCGGTAATAATAATATCGGGTACCAGGTTCTTTGCGATCCGGTACAGACATTCCTGACCATTCGGGAAGTTTTGAACCTGGCTTAATTTATTGATATTCAAGTGATATTTAAGCAGGCTGCTATGAATAGGATTCCTGTCAACAATAAAAATTATGGGTGTTCGCATAAAGCCTGACCAGGTTTTTTTGGGTGGCTCAAATATTGAAAATAAACAGGCGTTCTGTCGCAGGATGCCGGAAAACTTTTAAACAACTTACTAACATGAATTCTCTTGTAAATCTCTGAATTGCTTATTTTTGAACAATTAATTCCTGATAAAATGAAACTATTGGAACTGACATCCTTTCTGGAGAGCTTCGCTCCTCTTGCGTTCCAGGAAGATTATGATAATTCGGGCCTGCTTGCCGGAAGGCCGGAGCAGGAAATATCGGCGGCCCTTATTTGTCTTGATATTACCTTAAGCACTATCGAAGAAGCAATCAGCAGGGATTGCAACCTTATCATTGCACACCATCCCTTCATTTTTCACGGACTGAAGAAGATTGAGCCGGGGAAAATGCAGTCCGACATCCTTATAAGCCTTATTAAACATGATATCGCGGTATATGCAATTCATACAAATCTGGATAATGCAGTGGCGGGATTGAATGAGTTTTTATGTATTAAACTCGGTATTTCCAATGCAAAAATACTCAGTGAAAAACACGGGATGCTTTTTAAACTTGTCACGTTCTGCCCTTTGGGTCATGCTGAAAAAGTACGGCAGGCATTGTTCGATGCCGGTGCGGGTGTGATAGGTAAATATGATTTTTGCAGTTATAATATGTCGGGTCAGGGAACATTCAGAGCATCGGCCGATACAAATCCATTTGTCGGCAAGCAGAATTCGTTGCATATTGAAGATGAAACGAGGATAGAAGTCATTTTCCCCGGATTTATCCAGGGCAAGCTTGTAAAGGCATTACTTTCGGTTCACCCTTACGAGGAAGTGGCGTATGATTTGTATCCATTGTCTAATTCATTTTCGGGTTGCGGAGCAGGAATGATCGGAGAACTGGAACATCCAACGTCCCCCCTTGATTTCATGAAGCTTGTCAAAAATAAGCTGAATGTTGAGGTAATCAGGCATTCGCAGTTTCCTGGGAAAAAAATTAAAAAGGTCGCAATCTGCAGCGGATCGGGTAGTTTCCTCATTCCTGAAGCCTTGAGGGCAGGTGCCGATGTGCTCCTGACAGCCGATGTGAAATATCATGATTTCTTTGATGTAAACGGGAGGATACTGCTTGCCGATATCGGGCATTATGAAAGTGAGCAATGGATAAAAGACCTTCTGACTGAGAAATTAATTGAAAAATTTCCTACCTTTGCAGTCCTTTCATCAGGACTGAATACAAATCCTGTTAATTATTTATAAAGTTTGATATGGCAAAGACAAAAGGAGAACCTATTGCAACCTCAAAACCTTCAAAGATGGTCAAAAAGCCGGCCGTAAAAGAAGCAGCTGAAACTTCCAAACCTGAACCCAAAGAAACCAAGAAGAAGGCTTCGTCGTCTAAGGAAGAAAAACCTGTCGAGAAGGTTCAATCCAAAGCTAAAGTTCAGAGCAGTGACGACAAGGTTGAAGTATCGATTGAGAAGAAGTTGATTGCTTTATACAGCCTTCAGCAGATCGATTCCCAGGTTGACAAAATCAGGATTATCAGGGGAGAACTCCCGCTTGAAGTACAGGATCTGGAGGATGAAATTGCAGGGCTTGAGACCCGTGTAGATAATTATATACAGGAAACGGTTTCTGTTGAAAAGTCCATTGCCGAGAAAAAAATATTCATCAAGGATTGTCATACCCTGATAAAAAAGTATGAGGACCAGCAGATGAATGTGAGGAATAACCGTGAATACGACTCTCTCACAAAGGAAATTGAGTTTCAGAATCTGGAGATTCTATTAGCTGAAAAACGTATCAAGGAATTTCAGGCGTCTCTGGATAGCAAATCAGAAGAGATTGAGAGTTATCAGAAACTTCTCACCGATCGCAAGAATGATCTTGAAATTAAAAAGAATGAACTGGACGACATCATTGCTGAAACCGAGAAAGAGGAACAGGATCTCATTATGAATTCGGAGAAGAACCGCAAATTCATCGAGGAAAGGCTGTTAACTGCTTATACGAGGATACGGAAGAATGCCAGGAACGGACTGGCTGTGGTGCAGATTGAACGTGATGCTTGCGGTGGCTGCTTTAATAAAATTCCTCCCCAGCATCAGCTCGATATCCGTATGCATAAAAAGATCATCGTGTGTGAATATTGTGGAAGAATACTTGTGGACAATGAAATAGTGAAAACTGTGCGTTGATGTACCCTCATCATACAAGACCAAAGGCCCGGTTTAGCATAATATTCCTGCTTAGCTGGGCCTTTCTGTTTTCCTCCTATTCCTCTTTTTCCCAGTTTAATTATTCCACAGGCTGCCAGAATGCATATCAGGATATTTTAAATCTCAAGTTCCAGGACGCACAAAGGCACCTTACCATTGAGAGATCGTCAGATCCTGGTAACCTGATTCCGCTGTACCTTGAAAATTATATAGACTATCTTACACTGTTCATCAGTGAGGATCACAGTCATTATGATAAGATCAAACCAGCGTTCATGAACCGTTTGGATGCTCTTGAAAAAGGGCTTGATTCTTCTCCATACCGGGACTTCTGCCTGGGAGAATCAAACCTTCAATGGGCTTTCGTACAGATGAAATTCGGAGAATATACCCAGGCGGCACTCCGGGTTCGAAAGGCCAATCAGTATTTCACCACCAATGCCAAACGTTTTCCCGAGTTTATTCCGAACAACATTGGATTGGGAATCACTCACTTTCTCGCCGGACTTGTACCCGACAGCTATAAATGGATTGCTACTATCATGGGGATAAACGGATCGGTAAGCCAGGGGCTTCGTGAATTAAAGTCAGTAGCAAATTACAGCGGAAGCGATGTGATCTATAACCAGTTCAAACCCCAGGCATTGCTTTATATGGCTATGGTAAGTGCCAACCTTGGAAAAGATAAAAGCGAAGCACTTAAAGTTGTTGAGCTTTTTGCCAGGAATAATGGTTCATCGGGGCCACTGATAATATTTGCAAGGGCTAGTATCCTGATGAAAAACGGGAAGAATGAAAAAGCCCTCGAAATACTCAGCCAGAGGCCTCATGATCCGGGCTCCTTCCCGTTTTATTTTCTTGACTTCATGGAAGGGAATGCAAGGCTTAACAATCTGGACACTTCCGCCCTGACTAATTTTACATATTTTCTGGGACATTTCAGGGGGGAACATTATATCAAATCGGCTTGGCAGAAAGTGGGTTGGCTTAAATTCATCAAAGGAGACACCAATGGTTACAGGCAGGCTATGGTCAAAGTGATCGGCAGCGGAAATGCCAGTGGTGAAGAAGACAAGCAGGCACAAAGAGAAGCAGAGTCAAAACAGCTTCCGAATCTTGTCATGCTGAGGGCCCGCCTTCTTTTTGACGGGGGATATTATGAAAAAGCAGCTGCAGAGTTTCTGAACCGGCCTTCTAAATCATATTTGTTTACCAGAAAAGACCTCGTTGAGTATCCTTACCGTCTCGGGAGGATTTATCATGAATCAGGAAGTCCCGACAAAGCCCTGGGATATTACAGGCTTGCCATTCAGAGGGGCAAGAATGACCCATGGTATTTTGCGGCATCTGCGGCCTTGCAGATGGGTTTCATATATGAAAACAAAGGAGACCTGGTGAGGGCCGACAGTGCATACCATGTATGTCTTGAGTGCCGGCCGGCCGAATACAAAGCCAGCCTTAGTCAGAAGGCTAAGGCTGGAATAAACAGGATCAAAACGGATCATCCTTAAAACCTGAAGCCGATGGTTGTGAGGACCGTACTGGTTGTATAAGTGTTAGTCGAGGGTATCATCCCTGCATAATTGTAAAGGTAATATTCTTCTTTTGACTGGGCCCACTGGTAAGTGAGGTCGGCATAAAAGTGTTTCACCCTGTAACCAACTCCTCCCGAGATAGTATACCTGACGCCGTCAATTCCCGAAGTAGTATACGGATTGCTGTAATAGCCCGCACCGGCTCTGACCCTGAAGTCTTCAATTCTCCATTCAGTTCCAACCCGGATATTACCCCATGACTGGAAACTGCTTTTTATTTCATCATTGACTGTAGTATAGCCATAACCTGAAGAATTAAGCTTGCCCTGGGAATAATTTACATATTCATACTCTGCCGTGACGAGTCCGTACTGCCCGATGATGAAAGCCAGGCTCCCGATAGCTCTGAATGGTGTCCTCATGTAATAATTATAATCTCCTGCCGGAGAATTAACAACGCTGTTCCATTGTAAGGAATCTTTAAAATATGAGGAAGTCGTTGAGTACCAATGGTCGTGCATGCTGGCATACCATGTAGGGGAATGGATTGCAAGACCGATTCGTACCGCGTTGACAGGCCTGTAAATTATACCTCCTTTAATGACAAAACCTGTGCCATGAGTTTCCAGATGGTAGTCATAATACATCGATTTTAAAAAAGGGATGGTATCTCCGCTATTCTGCTCTGAATAGGTTGAATTTTCGTAATACCGGATAAACGGAACCCCGAAGGTTATCCCGAAATAAAGTTTATCCCCAATGTTTCCACCCATGCTGATATCGAATTCATTTACCGAGCCGTAAGTTCTGACTTCCTTTGATTGGTAAGCACCGCCATGAGGCTGGTCGCTGGTATACGTTTTGCTTGCCGGGTCCCAGTATATCAGTGAAGCATCAAAAGCCGGACCGATATCGAAAGGATAATCCGAGGGGATTGCCCCGGGGGTGTTGTTCAGTTTATTAGTATACACATTAAGCAGGGAGCTGTTATGATTAGGGCCTGAAATGAAGAATGAAGAATTGAAATCATTCTGCCTGTTCATTCCGAAGGCTACGTTGAAGTTATAGAAAGGGCCTGCTGTGCCAGCCTGGGGTTTGAAGGTGAAAACAAAGCCCATATTGCCCATTCCGACATTCATGACGTTTGTGGTATTCTGCATAGTCAGGTAATCAGTTCTAACACCTTCCACAGAAGGAGCGATGGTCATTGAGAATTCAGATCCCTGGAAAAGTCCTATCCCTGCAGGGTTTACAGCAAGGGCCGAGAAATCAGCTCCCAATGCTCCGAATGCTCCACCTGTTCCAACGAACCGGGCAGTACCGCTGTAATATATTCTTGAATACCTGAGCACATCAGAAGCCGTTTGAGTGAATGCAATTTCGGAGAGGACAAGGGTGATGAAAATGAAGGTCAGCTTTTTCATATTCTTAGTATTTATAGCAAATGGGATATTTGTTGTTTCACTTTCTGGGGCTTCCGCCGCCACCGCCGCCACCGCCGCCACCTGAACGTCCTCCACCGCCACCTGAATAACCACCGCCACCTGAGCGGCCGCCGCCTGATGGAGCCGAGTAGCTCGGGGCAGAACGTGAAGGAGAAGAATAGCTGGGAGAATAACTTCTGGAAGGGGATGAGTTTCCCGGGGAGTAACTCCTGGGTGAACTGTATTGTGTTCCCGAACTGGGCACGGTTCTTCTTGACCCTGCAGAGTTGCCGGGGGATGAATACCCTCTCTGGTCAACCGATGTTCCGCCACGGGTGCCTGACTGTCTGCCTGCCTGATTCTGTGCCTGGATCCTGGGATTGATGTATTCCTGGCTTGAGCGGGGCTGTCTGTAATTACCGGGCGTGTAACTCTGGACCTGTCCCTGGCGCTGGGACGGGGCCGTTCCTGGTTGTGAATATCTGGGTGCAGGCTGCTGCCTGACTTCTTTGGTAGCAGTTCCGTGAATTGTATTCCTGTTGTATGTTCCCTGCCGTTCATTTACCGGACGGGCATAATGATATCTTTCCTGGTTGGCCGGCGGTTTCCGCTGAGCGGATACTGGATCAGTACTGCGGACACCCGGAGCGGACTGCGTACCACTGCGCGAATAAACCGGGTCGGCTGACCGCGTAGCAGGAACAGTCGTTGTGCCGGCCCTGACCGTAGATGGTGGGGTTGAACGATCATTCGCTGTCACAGGAACTCCTCTTGAGTTAGGAGTTGCCGGCGTTACATAGCCGGCATCTCCCCGGCCGTTGCGCGTGTAGTCCTGGTTCCTGATAACGCTTTCCCTTGGGCCGTAGTATGAATTGTAGTACCCGTTGCCTTCGTAATATGGATAATAACAGCAATTACAATATGGATAAGAATTGTAGTACCACCAATAGGGGGAATCCCAATAATATGGATAACCCCATCCATAACCCCATCCATAATAGGGATAACCCCAACCATAAGAGGGATAGCCCCAGCCGAAACCCATGGAAAAGGAGGGATCGTAATATCCGCCACCAAACCCCAGGTTAATCGATACATTCGGATTGTTGGAATAGATCACGGTGGTGTCGGTAGTCGTATTGTCGTAATAACTTTTATTGCTTTGAGGATGCTGGAATTTCTGTAACCTGTCGGTATAAGAAACATCACTGTAATCCAGTGTCGCAGCTTTTGTAAGGCTGTCATGAGCAGGGGTGGCCTGATCGGCAGCAAGGGCCGACGAAAGATCCTGATTGAAATCAGGTGATGCGGCAGGCTTGCTTGTTTGTCGCGAAGGAGTGGAATATACATCGTCGTTATTTACCGAAACGGCCTGCTGCGGTGTTTTACAGGCACTCATCATTAGACTGATGATCACTGCGATAAATGCTGCTCTTTTCATGGCTTTGCTTCCTTATGTTTCAATTTTTATTACTTTTGCTGGGCTTATGCATGCAGTAGAAACTAGCAAATATCATACCAAAGTATTAAATGGCTAAAGATTTTCCATCCCGTTCAGAGAATTATTCACAATGGTATAATGATCTGGTAATCAAGGCCGATTTGGCCGAAAATTCCGCAGTAAGAGGTTGTATGGTGATAAAACCATACGGTTATGCTATCTGGGAAAAAATTCAATCCACTTTGGATAAAAAATTTAAGGATACAGGCCATTCCAATGTTTACTTCCCGATATTTATACCAAAGTCATTCTTTAGTAAAGAAGCCAGCCATGTCGAGGGTTTTGCAAAAGAATGTGCTGTGGTTACCCATTACCGGCTCAAGAATTCACCCGATGGGAAAGGTGTGATCGTTGACGAGGATGCAAAACTTGAAGAAGAACTGATCATCAGGCCGACCTCTGAAACTATCATCTGGGATACTTATAAAAACTGGATAAAATCATACCGTGATCTGCCGTTGCTTTATAACCAGTGGGCGAATGTAGTCCGCTGGGAAATGCGGACCAGGCTTTTTCTTCGCACGGCTGAATTCCTTTGGCAGGAAGGCCATACGGCCCATGCCACGAAGGAAGAGGCGATCAGGGAAGCTGAAACCATGCTTGAGGTGTATGCTGATTTTGCCGAAAACTGGATGGCTATTCCGGTGTTAAGAGGTGTCAAATCACCAGGTGAACGTTTTGCCGGAGCATTGGAAACATATGCGATTGAAGCACTTATGCAGGATGGCAAAGCATTGCAGGCAGGAACTTCGCATTTCCTTGGGCAGAATTTTGCAAAAGCATTTGATGTGAAATTCCTTAACCGTGAAAACCAGCTGGAATATGTATGGGCCACTTCATGGGGAGTCTCAACACGTCTGATGGGAGCGCTTGTCATGGCTCATTCCGATGATAACGGGCTCGTATTGCCTCCGAAACTTGCACCTGTCCAGGTTGTCATTGTACCGGTTTTTAAGAATGAAGATCAGCTGAATTCCATTTCTGAAGTGGTTTTACCGATAAAGAAGGCTTTAGAGAGCCGCGGGGTCTTGGTGAAATATGATGACAGGGACACGCATAAACCCGGATGGAAATTTTCGGAATACGAGTTTAAGGGAGTGCCTTTAAGGATTACGATTGGTCCGCGCGATATAGAGAATAATACCGTTGAAATAGCACGCCGCGATACCCTTGAGAAAGAAACGCTTCAGATCACTGATATTGTAGAAAAGGTTGTCCATCTTCTCGATCAGATCCAGAAAAACATGTTCGACAGGGCATTGTCGTTCAGGGAACAGAATACTTTTACTGTTAATACCTGGGATGAGTTTGTCGATACTATCGAGAATAGAGGAGGATTCATATCGGCTCACTGGGATGGTACAGCAGAAACGGAAGAGAAGATCAAGGATGCCACAAAGGCTACGATCCGTGTCATCCCGTTGAATAATGTAAAAGAAAGCGGCCGCTGCGTTTTTTCAGGTAAACCTTCAGACCAGAGGGTGATATTTGCCCGTGCCTACTAAGGACTGAACGGCTCAAGCACCCCACTTCCCGTAATATTCCCTCCGACAGTGCCGGGGTCCCCGGTATAATAAACACTTCCGATATTGGGAATGATGGCCCAAAGGCTCACTTTCACATTGACATAGCAATTGTTTGTTCCCTTGTTGGTTACCGAACAATACCTGGTGACCAGTTCCTTTGCCTGGACCAAGCCCATATCATTCATGTAAAAATCAGCAATATCGCATCTTCCATGGAGATTGTAATCCGCAGTCCCCATATTCATTACAAACCAACCTTTAATAAAACTCAGGTCCAGATCAATAGTCCCGCACCCGCCCCAGACTTCCACCTTAATAGAATCGCCTGTCAGGGTATTTGTGGTTGAAACATTACCGGCTGCATTGTAGTAAAGTTTCCAGAGCCTGTGCGTTGAAACATGCACATTCAAGGGCTTTTCGTAGCTTCTGAGCCAGTTGCAGGTGTTTATATTGCGGATGATCAGCTGGCTGTTAACGATATCGGTTGTAATCCCTGATATGATATTCGAGCCGGCTTCCACAGTGATCCTTTCAAGCGAATCCTGGGTTAGGATCAGGTTTACATTATCGCCCAGGTCAATACTGTCGAAAGAGGCCACCGGTCTTTCCTGCATAATAATCGTCCCAGAATTGCTGAAGCACTTGCCTCCCTTGTTACAGGAAATCATAGCCGTAAGACTGCATAATGCGGCCAATAGAAAAATAAACCCGCGGGCAATACCTTTATTTGATTTTCTTCTTCCCATAAAACACATCAAATTTGTAACCGATCCCCCATCCGATATAATCGGCTCTCCCGAAGTGGACCTTCAGCAAAACGTGGGCGAAGAAATTGCGGCTGAAATCGTATTGAAAACATAATTTTTCATACAGGGGGCCATTGCTTTTCTCTTTGCCCGAGAGATAAATTCCCAGGTTCATGATAAAGCCGAGTTTTCCAAGTATTAATTCATATGCGGCATTTACCCCCGGCCTCATAATATCAATGGTGCTAGTTGCTGTTTGGCCGTTCATTTCAAGTATTTTTTTTTGTGAGGCGTCATAGGAAAGATCCAGCCCCATCCCGAACTTGCTTTTCCTGCTTACCTGTACAAAGGTGTTCTCGAAAAGATGGTAGACCAGATAATTGGCTCCCAGTTCGGAAGTCATATTTTTATATCCAAGCGCCGCCCCTATATTGAACTCGATGGAATTCCTGACAATGGTCGAGAAAGGCTCTGTTGGTGCAATATAGCGGTCACCAATATCTTTATTGTCCCTTACCGGCCTGAATGCCAGGCCAATATTGACAAGAGGAGCATTCAGACCATAATTCGGGGTTTTAAGGGAACCATTTGAAAAATGCTGAAGACTGAGACCTGCTGTAAGAGTGAAGTATTCGCTCAGCCTGTAACGGGCCTCAATCATCAGGTTGATAGCAGCATTGAGGTGGGAGCCAATTGCAATATCCTTATAGTTGCTGATCCTGTCGAATGTTTTTGTGAGATAACCCAACCCGAGAGCAAAGCGGAACCCGAACGTAAAAACTTTTGTTTTATATAAAGGGAAATTTATAAAAGGCATCAGTGCAAAAGAACTTCCAAGAATTGGGTTATTACCCAGCGGACTGTAAAAGAATGTCATTCCGAGAATCGGGTAATTGTATGCTCTTTCCCAGCGCTGTCGTCCATAGGTAAGCTGTTCAATACTAAATTCAAAGGCAGGGAAATGGGAATTAAATAATTCTAATTCAAGATGTTGAGCATAAAGAAAACCATAGTGGACCTTGGCTTCAAGTATGATATTTGAAGTAAAGAGTTTATGATCGTACTGGGCACTGGAGCTGAATGGAAAGGCGCCAATGGTCATCAGGGTGATGAGCATCAATAATGACTTCCGCAAAAAAATTCGCTTCCGGGGCTTCAGCATTTTCAAAGTTTAGCTTCAGTGCAAAATTATGGAACATTGGAGTTCAGCCGCTAATGCTGAAATGCTTATTTTTGCTAAAAGATCAATAATGCAGGAAAAGATTGAGGCCTTTAGGCGATTGCTGGAGATCATGGATGAACTCAGGGCCAAATGCCCATGGGATAAAAAGCAGACTCTTGAGAGCCTGAGATACCTTACTATTGAAGAAACATATGAGTTATCCGATTCCATTATTAAAAAAGATCTGGAATCTGTAAAAAAGGAGCTTGGAGACCTTATGCTCCACCTTGTCTTTTATTCCAAAATAGCTTCTGAATCCGGGGCTTTTGACATCACGGATGTCCTCAATAATATTATTGAAAAGTTAATTCACAGGCACCCGCATATTTTCGGAGATGTTGTTGTGAAGGATGCCAAAGAAGTTCATGATAATTGGGAAAAGATTAAACTCAAGGAAAAAGGCAACAAATCGGTATTATCAGGAGTTCCACAGTCTCTTCCTGCCATGGTGAAAGCATACAGGATACAGGAAAAGGCGAGCGGTGTAGGATTTGATTGGGAAAAGCCCGAACAGGTATGGGAAAAGGTCAAGGAGGAGATGCAGGAACTTCGCGATAATGTTGACAAAAACGAACACCACGATAAAAAAGAAGATGAACTTGGCGACCTGTTATTTGCGTTGATCAATTACGCGAGGTTTATCGAAGTGAATCCGGAAGACGCCCTGGAGAGGACAAACCGGAAGTTTATCAGTCGTTTTCAGTATCTTGAGGAAAGTGCAAAGAAACTGGGAAAATCACTTCACGAAATGAGTCTTTCAGAGATGGACATATACTGGAACGAGGCCAAGGAAATGGAACAGCCATTGTAGAGTGAGACGACAACTCATCATAATTTTAATTTGCCTTGGTATTGCTCTGGCTTCAGGTGCCCAGGCAGTTCATGATTCCCTGCATGATAATGCATCGATGATTGACCTGCGGCTTGTCAAATCTGGACTTATAGATGCCAGGGATGTTGTGATAGCGCCGGGTCAATGGAACGAAGTCCAGTGGGCAGTTGCTTTCGGGGTGGCGGGCCTTACTCTCGGTCTTGTGACCCAGGACCTTGTTGTCCAGCAATTTGCACAGAGCCATCAAACAGCATTTCTTGATGCGCTTACCACATACGGCCTCGAGCCATGGGGGAGCGGGTTATACACCCTCCCGGCGCTGGGTATAATGTATGGAGTGAGCTTTGCCATTCATGATAAAAAGGCCAGGATGACAGCCATCAAGGGTGTGGAGGCTTTTGCCTATGCGGCCATTGCCACCCAGATCCTGAAACAGGTTTTTCACCGTGAGAGGCCCAACCAGGGTGATGCTCCTAATCCTTATGCATGGAACGGACCTGTTGCGCCCATCGATTACACATCTTTCCCCTCGGGACATTCGGCGGCAATTTTTGCGGTCGCCACTGTCATAGCCTCAGCCTATAAAAAAACGGTCTGGGTACCCGTGCTTTGCTATTCACTGGCCTCACTTACCGCTCTTTCCAGGATCTATAATAATGAACACTGGCTGTCGGATGTCGTGATGGGGTCAGCAATAGGTTTTGCAATAGGCCAGACCGTTTTCAATAATTCGGTCAGGTTAAAGTTGTTGCCGGGAAGTCCCATGGGCCCCGGCCTTACGCTGGTTTACCGCCTCTGATCAATGTCTTGAAAGATAATCGGCAACACCCTCTGATGTCCCTTTCATGCCTTCGTCGCCTTTATGCCAGTTAGCCGGGCAAACTTCACCGTTTTCTTCAAAAAACTGTAATGCATCAACCATGCGGATAGCTTCATCCACACTGCGTCCGAGAGGCAGGTCGTTTACCAGCTGGTGACGAACGATCCCTTGTTTGTCAATTAAAAAGAGCCCGCGGTAAGCAACCGGTCCGCCTTCAAATTCCATGGTGCCGTCTTCATTATAAAAATATTCTCCTGCGAGAACATCATAGTTGGCCGAAATGGTCTTGGTAAGGTCAGCAACGATAGGGAATTTAACACCCTTGATCCCGCCATTCTTCTTTTCAGTGTTCAGCCATGCCCAATGAGAGAACTTGGAATCGATAGAGCAACCAACAACGGCGACATTACGTTTTTCAAACTCGGCAAGTTTTTCCTGGAATGCCAGGATCTCGGTCGGACAAACAAAAGTAAAATCCAGGGGGTAGAAGAAAAACACTACATGTTTCTTTCCTACAAACTGTTCCAAGGTGAATTTTTCGACAAATTCACCGCCATTGATAACGGCATCAGCTTCAAAATAAGGAGCTTTTTTTCCTACTAATACTGCCATAATAATTGTATTTAAGTTAATTACTGTTTCTTTCTGCAAAGATAAGCAAATTATTTAGAAACATTATGAATAAATAGTTAAATTTTTCAGGTCTGCGGATGGCAGGGTGCCTGGGTAACTGGGTGGCTGGGTAGCTGCATAGCTGGCCCCTAGTAATCTAGTAATCTAGTAACCCAGTAACCTAGTAACCCAGTAACCTAGTCCCCCAGTAGCCTAGTAAACTAAAGCTTTATATCCTTAATATTGAACTGAAGGAGTTCGTTCTTGCGGAAATCGAAAAGGGTGAGTTTGCGGATCTCGTAAAAGCTTTGCCAGTAGGTTTGAAGTGCGTTGTAATAATTTTTCTGGGCGTTATCAGTCTCAATCTGGGCATTGTTCAGGTCAAGAATACTGTTGATCTTCCCGATCAGGTACCTTCCTTTGGTAACGTCATAGCTTTTGCTGGCTACTGTATCTGATTTTGCCGCTATCATGAGTTGCCTTTCCTGCATATTGAACTGAACCACTTTCAGATAAATGTTTCTTTGAAAATCGATCAGTTCCTGCTCCACTGAATTTTTTACGATTTCCTGCTGCGACTGTGCCATTTTGATCTTACCCCTTGCAACTCCCCAGTCAACAATCGGAACAGTGAATTGCAGTCCGACCTGTTGCTGGTCGAGTGGTTTGTAATAGGCATCAGGGACTGTGGGTCCACTTTGAGTAAGTCCGAAAACGGCGGTGAGGTTTGCATCGAACCGTCCTTCAGTCTTAGCCCTGTTAACGTCCCTTGCAGCTTCGAGGATACGTCTCTGAAAGTCAAGGGCGGAGGAAGTGTTATGGACAGCTTGCTGGACTGCTGAAACCGGGTCTATACTGAAGAAACTGATATTGGCAGGCGGATATAGGGTAAGGCTGGCAGTGTCTTTGATCCTGAGAAAGGATTTCAGGCGGAACATGGCATTGTCGACGGCCAGATTTGCATTGTCGATTGCAGCCTGGGCTTTTAGATAGTTCAGTTCCAGCTGAAGAAGGTCGTTCTCGGCTATCTTGCCAAGCTGGTAACGGCCTCTGGCGATACGATAAAGTGTATCAGAGTTTTTCAGGTTGGTCATGGCGATCTTTTTATCGATCTGTGCCTGCAGCAGTCCGAAGAAATAATTAGTAGTGGTCATCGAAAGCTGTTCAACATCCTCGAGGTAGCGTTTCTTTGCCTGGTCGAACTTCAGGGGTTGTATTTTGCGGTCCCAGCGGTAAGAATTATACTGGAACAGGGGCTGGGTGTAACCAATATTGATAGGTGTTGAAAGGTAAGAGATAACAGTGGAATCGGTATGGTTATCCAGGCGTTGCAACCCGCTCCTGAGAAATACATTACCCCCGGTGAACCCTATCTTCTGGTTCAGGTAGGCATTGGCGGTATAGGTTGTGTTCTGCTGGCGGATATAGCTCACGGTCCCGTCAGGGTAGACGTATTTCTGGAATGCGCTCTGGATTTCGGGTATTGTGCCGTCAACATAAAGATTCGGCAGATAAGTCGCTCTGAAAGTACGGTACTCCCAGAAGCTGGACCTGAAAAGCTGTTTCGCATTCAGGGCGTCGGCCGATTGTTGTTTTGCCAGTTCAATTGCGTCTGCAAGGGTAAGCGGGTGTACCAGTGTTTGTGCGCTTGCTTTATCGGGGTTTAATATACTTAAGGACAGCGATATCAGCAATAAGGAAAGCAAAGCCTTCATAAGCAGAACGGGTTTTATTCGTGTCTTAGTGATTCAACGGGATCAGCTACTGAAGCTCTTTTAGCCGGCATGTATCCGAAGATGATACCTACCGATGCGGAGACTCCAAACGAGATTATAATAGAAACAGGAGAAATGATAGTAAGTATGCTGGTAAACTGCATGATAATTTTGGAAAAGATGATGCCCAGGACGATACCGATAAGTCCTCCGCTGATACTCAGGAGTGTGGCTTCCATCAGGAACTGCAGGGTAATATCCCGTTTTGTTGCGCCAATGGCCCGGCGTATGCCTATTTCTTTAATCCTTTCCATCACCGAAGCAAGCATAATATTCATGATGCCTATACCGCCAACAAGCAGGGAAATACCGGCAATACAACCCAGGACAATATTAAAGATATCTTTAGTACGTTGTTCCTGTTTTAGAAGTAACTCAGGAACTTTGATCTCAAAATCCTCCATTTTCTGGTGCCTCCTGAGAAGCATCCTTTTCAGTAGGTCGGTGGTAGGATTGATCTGGCTGCTTTGTTTCACCTGCACAACGATTTTGTCGACCTGGTTCTTTGACAGTTCATCTCCTTCCTGGCTTGACATGAACACCATATCGCCGAAATCCATTATACTTGAGCCGTGAAGAGAAGCAGAAGTGACCATGGTACGGTCCTTGACCCTTCTCATGAGAGTCTGGATAGGAGCGAAGACCGAATTGTTATAATCGGAAATTCCAAGGTTTTCCATTGTAGACTGGTTAACCTCTTTTTTTCTCAGGACTCCGATAACTTTTAACCACAACCGGCCACATTTAATTTCCTGTCCGATCGCACTCCCGTTTGGAAAGAATTTCGATTGGATTGTCGAGCCGATAATACAGACAGCTTTTCCCTCCCTAAGCTGTTCCGTATTGAACATGTCGCCTTGCTGAAGGTCTATGTTGAACAATTCAAAGAAATCGGGAGTTACCCCGCTGATTTTAGTAGTGTACCTGACGGCCTCCCTGATCACATCGGCTTCATAAATGACTACCGGGCTCACTTTCTGAACTGTCGGGATCATAAAGCGTATACTCTCGGCATCTTTCAGTGACAGGCCTGGGGAGAATTTGCCTTTGTTTTTATCATTGGAAGACGTTTGGGATGTGCTTTGATCACTGCCCTGAGTTGAGCTCCCTTTATTCTTCTCAATTTTAGGTGTTATAATAATATTGTTAACACCAACAAGTTTCATCTGGTCGAGGATCTCTTTCTGGGCCCCGTTGCCTATCGCCATCATTGCTATAACGGCGGCCACTCCGAAAATAATACCAAGAGCAGTAAGCATTGAGCGGAACTTATTCAGAAAGACCGCTTCAAGTGCTATATTAAAGATATACTGATAGCGTTCAAACACGGCTTTCTTTTTAGTTCTTTATTATCATTGCGGGGGTTCCGGGGGGAGGGGTCTTTTTGGATGTGTCGGGTTTTGGCGGGGCCTGTTTATTCGCTTTTGGTTTGTACTTGTCAAGTGTTTTTTTATCCAGGAGGACCAGTGTAAGTTTATCGGCTTTATCAGGAGGCACAAGCATTACTTCTTCGTTTTCCTTTATACCCTCCTTGATAACGATTTCATTTTCATTACTTTCTCCGACAATAACCTGTTGGCGGACTACCGAGCCTCCGTCTTTCCGGTAAACGAACGTAACGCTGTCGGCACTGAAAATGGATTCGATTGGTGCAAACAGAACATTATCGACAATATTGGTTTCTATGGTGTTTTTGGTTGTCATGGCAGGCCTTAAGATTGAGTCAAATTCATTGACAATGATCCTGACTTCATAAACTTTAGCGTTGCTGTTTTGAAGCTGCTCACCAATATTGGCAACCTCAATTACTTTACCGGTAAATCTTTTTTCGGGGAAAGCATCTATACCGATTTTAACTTTCTGGCCGACTTTTACTTTGCTGATATCGATCTCGTTTACATAGGTTTTTGAGATCATCTCCTTCAGGTTTGGTAGTTCGGCAACCACATTGTCCCATGCATTGATCATGCCCCCGACTCCCAGTTTGCTTCCGTCCCAGTTCCTCTTGTAGATCACCATGCCTGCTTTCGGTGCTTTTACCGTGAACTGTTTGAGGCCTTCTTGCATATCATCCAGTTTTCTTTTAGCCTGGCTGTATGAAGCATTAACTTCCTGCATATTGGCAACAGCTTTCTGGTACTTCAGCTTATAGTTCTTTTCGGCCTGATCAAGGGCCCTGGTTGCTTTATCCAGTTCGATCTCCACCTGGCGGATTGTTGCCGGGGGTTCATACTTGGATTGCTCAAGAGTTATCTTTTTTTCTTCGAGGGAAAACTGCAGATTGATAAGCTCATCCCTGGCATTCCTGAGTTCCAGAGAGGTATCGAGACGGGTTTTTGTAAGCTGGGATTCCAGTTTTTCGGTATTTGTTTCCTCATCTTTTATTTTCCCCGCGATCTCGGTACGGTCAAGAGATGCAACGTATTGACCCGAGTCAACTACGGTGCCGTCAGGGATGATATCCTGCATCTTTACCTGCCAGATGCCGATCTGCCTTAGGCAGGAAGGCCCGAAGATCTTTTCTGAGCTTTTGGCGATAAGCTCTCCGGTAATGGAAACCTCGATGGGAAAGTTGCCTTTTTTAACTTTAGAGATAATCTGCTGTTCCTTACTCCCTTTGGGAATGATAAGATAAACAACGATTGCGACAATAAAAATGCCAGCGAAAATTAGGATATACTTCCGGGAAGCCATAGAAGTGAGATTAGATTCAGGTAAAACTACCTGTTGATTTATAAGCCAGAAACAATCGGTATTCTAAGCATCAATATTGGCATATTTGGCATTCTTCTCGATGAATTCCCTTCTTGGGGGAACATCGTCACCCATGAGCATTGAAAAAATACGGTCTGCTTCCGTCCCATTTTCAATTGTAACCTGCCTTAACGTCCTGAATTGTGGATCCATTGTAGTTGACCAGAGCTGTTCGGCATTCATTTCTCCCAAACCTTTGTACCTCTGAAGGTGTACACCCGATTCCTTACCGTTACCTGAAAATTCAGAAATGATCCTGATCCGCTCTTCTTCGGTCCAGCAATACTCCTGCTTATTACCCTTCTTTATCAGGTAAAGAGGGGGAGTTGCAATGTAAACATGGCCGTTTTCAATAAGTTCCTTCATGTACCTGAAGAAGAAAGTAAGGATTAGGGTAGCGATATGGCTTCCGTCAACATCGGCATCCGTCATAATTATTATTTTATGATAACGGAGTTTTTCGAGATTTAGTGCTTTACTGTCGTCTTCTGTGCCGATTGTGACTCCCAGGGCGGTAAAAATATTCTTGATTTCCTCGCTGTCGAAGATCTTATATGCCATTGCTTTCTCTACGTTCAGGATCTTGCCCCTGAGCGGAAGGATAGCCTGGAATTTTCTGTCGCGGCCCTGTTTGGCGGTACCTCCGGCAGAATCACCTTCAACAAGATAGATCTCACATTGGGCCGGATCACTTTCTGAGCAGTCGGCCAGTTTACCGGGTAATCCTGCACCCCCCAGCACGCCTTTTCTCTGGACCAGTTCCCTTGCTTTTCGTGCAGCATGCCTTGCAGTTGCTGCCAGGATCACCTTGTTAACGATCGTCCTGGCTTCCTTGGGATGTTCTTCAAGGTAATATGACAGCAGTTCACTGGCAAGCTGGTCTACCACCCCCATTACCTCGTTATTCCCGAGCTTGGTTTTGGTTTGTCCCTCAAACTGAGGCTCCTGAACCTTCACCGAAATAATACAGGTAAGACCTTCACGGAAGTCGTCGCCGTTGATATCGAATTTCAGTTTTGCGAGCATACCGGTTTTATCGGCATAGGATTTCAAAGTACGTGTAAGCGCCCTGCGAAAACCCGAAAGATGGGTCCCGCCTTCATGGGTGTTGATATTGTTAACGTATGAATGGATGTTCTCTGCAAAGGAAGTGTTATACTGCATTGCGATCTCGATGGGGATACCTGAACGTTCGCCTTCCATCGAAATGGGTTCAGGAATGAGTTTTTCGCGGTTTGCATCGAGGTAATTAATAAAATCGGTAAGACCTGTACTTGAAAAGAAAACATCTTCGAGATGGTTGCCCGAATCATCCTTCTCCCGCTCATCGTGGATCGTAAGCGTTATCCCCTTGTTTAGATAGGCCAGTTCCCTTAAACGGGAGGCAAGTATGGCATAATCGTATCTGCTGGTAATAAAGATAGAGGAGTCGGGCAGGAAACTGACAATAGTACCCGTACGTTCTGTTTCTCCAACTACTTTTACATCATAAAGTGGTTTCCCGTATGCATATTCCTGTTCAAATATCTTCCCGTTCCTTAGAATAGTGACTTTCAGTTTTGAAGAAAGCGCATTTACCACTGACACACCTACTCCATGCAAACCACCTGAAACTTTATAACTGTCTTTGTCGAATTTTCCTCCTGCATGAAGCACGGTCATAACGACTTCAAGGGCCGATTTCTGTTCCTTCTCGTGAAAGTCGGTTGGAATACCACGGCCGTTATCGGTCACGGTAATGGAATTGTCGGGGTGTATTAAAACGTCAATCTTGTTGCAATACCCTGCCAGTGCTTCATCGATGGAGTTGTCAACGACCTCATATACAAGGTGGTGAAGCCCACGGATGTTCACGTCGCCTATATACATTGCCGGGCGTTTCCGAACCGCTTCCAATCCTTCAAGGACAGTGATGTTTTCGGCAGTATAATTCTGGCTCGCGGCTTCTTTTTCTATGTCAGTCATAATCAATTACTTACATTAAGTTTAAATACTACACAAAGATACGGATTTTTGGTTATTAAAATTGCATGAAAACATCAATAAAATCAACCATTTTATTAACAATTGGTAGTGAAAAGAAAGATGCAGGATAAAGGCGCTTCGCTCCGATAAATGGGTGATGGCGCTTCGCGCCGATAACTAGATATCCAGTTATCCAGATATCCAGTTATCCAGTTACCTGTCTTTCAGTAATTCCTCTGCAATAATGTCTGCGGATTTGCCATCACCGAAGTCCTGTCGTTGCGGGGTTTGGGGCATCGCCGACCCGACGGCCAGGAGAATCTTTTCAGGGTCGGGCCCGGTGACTATGTTCCAGTTGTCGTGAAGGGTTTCCACCCATTCGGTTTCTGTTCTCATGGTAATACATTGCCTGCCCAGGAAATAAGCTTCTTTCTGAAGTCCGCCGGAATCGGTGAGCACTTTAAGTGCATGCATGGTGAGATATAACATCTCGAGATAGCCGACGGGTTCAATAATGATGATATTCGAAGAGATGTTAACTTCTGTCTTCAGGAGCCTGGCTGTGCGGGGATGCACAGGAAGCACCACGGTGTGACCCGATTGGGATAATGCCTGGAAGATATTCCTGAGGTTCACCGGATTATCGGTATTTTCAGCTCTGTGTATAGTAGCAAGAAGATAGGATTCCGGCAGGCCTTGAGTTTTATATTTATTTCTTCCATCAACAACCAATTTTTTATAAAAAAGCACAGAATCGTACATCACATCTCCGCTGAACACGGTTTGCTTTTCGAGTCCTTCATTTTTCAGGTTTGAGATTGCTGTAAGGGTAGGGGCAAACAACACATCCGAGATCCTGTCGGTGACGATACGGTTGATCTCTTCTGGCATCAGGCGGTTGAAGCTACGTAACCCTGCTTCCACGTGGGCAACAGGAATATGAAGTTTTGTAGCTGCAAGGGCCCCGGCAATAGTGGAATTAGTATCCCCGTAAACCAGGGTGCAATCAGGTTTCTCTTTCAATAAAATATCCTCGATCCCTTTCAGCATCATACCAGTCTGGTAAGCATGGCTCCCCGATCCGACTTCCAGGTTATAATCGGGTTCGGGTATGGAAAGCTGGCGAAAGAATATCTCGCTCATATTCTCATCATAATGCTGGCCGGTGTGCACAAGGATCTCATCCAGCCCGGCAGTGGCCCTAAGCACCCTGGATACTGCTGCAGCTTTGATGAACTGCGGCCTTGCGCCAATAACGGAAACAATTTTCATACGTTCAGGATCACATCCGCAATCAATTAAAAACAACAGTTCTGTAAGCGGGATTCTGTTCCGGCAAGCCGGTTCCTGTCATTTATCTGAACCGGAAGTCACCCTCCGGTTTTAGCGGCCTACCCCCCGGCATCGGACGAGCAGTCCTTAGCAGCCGGTATACATGGCCTTTCAACACATGGGGTTTACCCGTCGTTGCAGTCACCTGCCCCGACCGTGAGCTCTTACCTCACATTTTCACCCTTACCTTTCGGCGGTTTTTTTCTGTGGCACTATCCGTCGCCGGGGTTAACCGGCTCCTTCCCGTTAGGAAGCATGGTGCTCTGTGTTGTCCCGACTTTCCTCTGCGTTGCCGCAGCGACAGAACGAACTGTTGCAGCACAAAGGTACGAATAATCGGGATATTCTGTCTACCTTTGCTGTCCCCGAAAATCACTATCCTTGAAAGATCTGAGCACAGGCAACGAAGGAAAACTCATCCTTAAATTCGCGATCCCGATGTTGCTTGGCAATGTGTTCCAGCAATTCTACAGCCTTATCGACAGCATCATCGTGGGGAAGTTCATCGGCAAAGGTGCCCTGGCTGCCGTAGGGACTTCCATGCCCATCACGTTTCTGCTGATCTCGCTGTTCATCGGCATCACCATGGGGTTTACCATCATCATTTCCCAGTATTTCGGGGCAAAAGATATGGTCAGGGTCAAAAAAGCCATCAACACCCTGTATATCTTTATTTTTTTCACATCTATCGTGATGAGCGTTATCGGTATTCTGATTTCGGGCTGGATTTTCAGGGTCATCGGCATGGATCCTTCCATTATCCCCCAGGCCAAGCTCTTCCTCCAGATATTCATGGCCGGACTTCTTTTCCTTTTCGGATATAATGGCACCAGCGCCATATTACGCGGACTGGGAGATTCCAAAACCCCATTGTATTTTCTCATTGGTTCCGTGGTACTTAACATCATACTCGACATCATTTTTGTTCCCATACTCGGCTGGGGCGTGTGGAGTGTTGCCGTTGCCACAGTCATTTCAGAAGCAGCCGCATTCATTTCACAGATTATCTACCTGAACCGTTACCATAAAGTGATCAACTTCTCCTTTGCCGACCTTAAATTCGACAGGGAGATCTTTAACAAAGGGATAAAAATCGGGCTTCCAACAGGTTTACAGCAGACCTTTGTTGCAGCAGGTATGGTCACTTTGTATGGTATAGTGAATAAATTCGGTGTTGATGCCAATGCCGCCTACAGCGTAGCGGGGAGGATCGACAATTTTGCCGCCATGCCGGCCATGAGTTTTTCAATGGCCCTGAGCACCTTTGTGGGGCAAAACCTCGGCGCCAATAAACCCGAAAGGGTAGTTGCAGGCCTGAGGTCAACACTCGCAATCACTGCCGTGATCTCAGTCGCAGTTTCTTTTATCACCGTTCTCTTCGGGAAATACCTGATGCGGATGTTCACCGACGACCCCGCAGTAATTGAACTGGGAAGGGGGTACCTCGCGGTGATCGGTTCCTTCTATATACTCTTTTCGACGATGTTCGTACTGAACGGGGTCATGCGGGGTGCAGGAGATACACTGATCCCTATGTTCATCTCCCTCATCTCCTTATGGGTTATACGAATCCCCATCGCAACCATGCTTTCATCTCATCATGCAATTGGGATCTATGGAGTATACTGGTCGATGCCGATTGGCTGGTTTACCGGTGCTGCCTTATCTTTCGCATATTTTCTGACCGGAAGATGGAAGAAAAAAGCTGTTGTGAAGTATTCGGCCGAGGGGAAAAGAGTTGAGTGAATCTGCTATCTGCTATCTGATATCAGATAGCAGATAGCAGATAGCAGATAGCAGATATCAGATAGCAGATATCAGGCGATCCAACAGAGCGGCCAGCTTTTTAGTCAGTTCCGGCCTTGAATACTGTTCAATGTTTTGACTGCGGGAGCTAAGTTGTCCGCCCTTATAATCCTGATACAGACTGCGGATGTGATCTTTCATAGTGCTGGCATCCCCGAATCGGGCAAGCAATCCTGCATTGGTCTCTTTCAGTATAGCTGCAGCGTCACCATCTTCAGGTCCCAGGCACAATATAGGCCTTCGGGCAGCCAGGTATTCGAAGAATTTACCGGTGAGTATCATCTTCGCATTCGGTGTGTTGTTGATAATCAGCAGCAAAACTCTTGACTGCTGCTGGCATCTCACAACCTGGTCGTGAGGCATATAGTCTATCTTCTTCACAAATGAGGTAAGGCCCAGCTGCTCAATGGATTCCATGACTTTATAATCAACCTTGCCAACCAGCTTGATCTCGAGATCTGCAGCAAACACAGGGTCTTCAGCAACAAGTTCCTGTAATGCCATCCAGACAGTTCCGGGGTTGCGGGTGCTTACCAGGGTCCCGATATGGGCAATGGAAAACTTTTTATCCATTTCGGGCGGATGAATTAGATCGGTATCCCCGGGATCGTATCCGTTTGTGATCACCTCGTATGTGCGTTTGCAGATCTTGTTGCAATCTTCGGCCATGGACCGGCTGATCACTGAAACCACATCGGCACTGCTCAAAACCTGTTTTTCAAGTTTACGATGAAGGGCATCGGCCCGGGAAGTAAGTTTCAGGTCCTTATAAAAATCGATATTGGTCCAGGGATCCCTGAAGTCGGCCAGCCAGGGTAATTTCATCCGTTCCGATACCTCCATTGCGATAAGGTGCATGCTGTGGGGCGGACCGGTGGAAACAACAGCTTTGACGGGGTTTTTCTTAAGGTATTCAAGCAGGAATTTCACCGACGGCCTGATCCAGAATTTGCGAGCGTCGGGGATGAAAAAATTACCGCGGATCCATACCGATAGATTTTCAAGGGTGGAATTCTTTTTCTTTTCACTGAGAAAAGCTGCATTGATCCTGGTACCCTTCTTTTGTCCGAGCAGATGTTTGTATGCTTCGTAAGGTTCCCAGATAGGTCGTTTAATCACTTCCAGCCCATCTGGAACGTCTTTCGCCAGGGAAAGGTCGGTCTCGGGAAATTCAGGATTTTCGGGAGTATAGATCACAGGTTCCCAGTCAAACCGGCGCAGGTATTTGACAAACTTAAGCCAGCGCTGAACGCCGGCCCCTCCGCTGGGAGGCCAGTAATAGGTTATGATCAGGACACGTTTCATGCCTTTTTGGCAAACATCTCTTTGACCCCGAACCCGATGCCTGCTACAACAAGAAGTAACAGCAATATTGATGAGATCATACTTACCTTCTCTCCGGTATAAAAAGCCCTGGGTTCAAATTTGAACTCCACATGATGTTCGCCGGCCGGCAATACCATTGATCTTAACACATAGTTCGCACGGAAATGCGGGGTGAGTGTCCCATCCACATAGGCATTCCACCCCTTGTCATAATAAATCTCTGAGAACACGGCAAGTCCGGCATTTTTGCTTTTATAAGAATATTTCAGATCGTTGGGCAGGTAATTGGTAAGCCTGATATAATCGAGAGTGTCTTTGCCGGGCACCCAGGATTTGAGGTCCGCCTGGAATTTTTTATCGATAACCGCGGTACTGGCAGGATCAAATCCAGAAAGGGCGGAAAGTTCCTGGTCGGCATTGTCTACCAGTTTATATTCGCTGACAAACCAGGCATTACCCAGGGCCTGGGGGTTTTGTTGTGCGACCGGCTGTTTGTTCTGATCGGGAACGATCACGTAGCGGGTATTGAGCATGTTGATCACGGCCATATTGTTCTTCTCCACGTGTGTTTCGAACAATTCCTGGTAACGTCTGAGTTTTGCACCATGATATCCGCCCAACGATTTATGGAAATAGGAAGTGCTGGCATCCATCATCGGGCTTACCGTAATATTAAGCACTCTGTAATCAGGATCTTTGTCGGCAAGGATCTGCTGATCGGCAGGGGTAGGTTCAAATGGGGTCTCCACCCTCGATTTCGAAGCGAAGCTTTCGTTATTGAGGTACCTTTTTGCAACCGTAAACATGTCTCCCAAAACAAACACGATAAGACCAATATAGGCGTATTCTTTTTTCAGTTTTTTATTGATTACAAGCCAGAGAGTGCCGGCAGTGAGGGTGATAAAAATAAAGGAACGGAAGGCATCAGCCCTGCAAACTGCTTTACGGTCATCCCTCACGGCCTGCATCAGCCAGTCGGGAAAAGACTTTGCAAGAGATGCGTCATTTGGTCCGGTAAAACTCAGGAACATGTCGGGAACCAGGGCAAAGATAAGCGCCAGTCCTCCCGCAATTCCAAAGGCTATATACAAAGCCTGGTTCAGTTTTCCTGTAGAAGACATCTGGTCGAAGATCACTTTGACTGCCAGGAACCCCAGCAATGGCATGGTGAATTCGGCAATGATGAGTATCATGGTCACGGCCCTGAATTTGTTATACCCAGGGAAGTAGTTCAGGAACAAGTCGGTGAGGCCCATGAAATTATGCCCCCAGGAAAGTGCGATCGACAGAATGGTTGCCGCAAGCAGCCACCACTTCAAAGGTCCCTTCACGATAATCAGTCCGAGGAAAAACAAAAATATCACAATAGCTCCGATGTACACCGGCGAGGTCCAGGGCTGGTTGCCCCAATACATCAGACCTGCCTGAGCAGTGAACTGGCGGATGTTTTCATCAGGAATGTTGTTTGTACGCAAGGCCTTGGCAATATTCGAGTTCATGCCGGGGGATTCGTTTGATGAACCGCCAAAAAAATCGGGGATAAGCAAAGTCATTGTTTCACCCACGCCATAACTCCACTGGGTTGCATAGTCCTTGTCAAGTCCGGAAGTGCGGTTGGCCTTTTGGGTCGAGAGTTCCGATTTGCCGCGAATTGTGACTTTGCCATATTCATAGGTCGTCCAGAGGAGAGTGAGGTTCGTAAGTACCGCGAAGACCAGTGCAATGAAGAGTATGCCAATCGATTTTGCATAAGCGGCAATTGTTTTGTTCCTGAAGGCATAGACCAGTTCCACAAGACCGAATATAATTGCGGTCAGAGCAAGGTAGTAAGTGATCTGCAGGTGGTTTTGTTTGACTTCAAGGGAAAGGAATACTGCAGTAAGGATAAACCCCCAGAGGTACTTCTTTCGCAGGGTGAGTATCATTCCGGCGAGTACCGGTGCGATATAGCCGATGGCATGTGCCTGGGAATTATGCCCGGCTTCAATAATTATAAAGAAGTATGATGAGAACGCATAGGCAATTGAACCGGCAACCGAAAGCCATGGGTTAACCCCAAGTACCAGAAGCAGGATAAAAAATCCAATAAAATAAAGGAATACCATGTTGGCCGGATGAGGAAGGCCCAGGGTTAATATGTTATCGAAAATGCCCAGCAGGTTACCTGAGAAACGGGTGGAGATCTGGTATGCAGGCATTCCCCCAAACATCGAATTGGTCCATAAGGGTTCCTGTCCGGTCCTGTCCCTGTAATCAGTTATTTCCTTGGCGGCGCCTTTCCAGTGCATGATGTCGCTTTGAAGGATCTGCTTACCTTCAATAAGAGGCGAAAGGAACGACATGGTAATGACAAGGAAAATGATGACCGCAACCAGGTATGGCCATGCTGATTTGAAGTTCAGGTTTTTCATGCGATTGATCTTTAACGAATTGAATGTCAAAAATAAAAAAAGAAGATAATTTGGAATTATCTTCTTTTCATAACGTCAGAACCGTGTTAACGGTATTTCCAAAACCAGGAAAATTATTTCTTGTCAGTATATTCGTCTGAAACAGTCAGTTTTTTCCTTCCTTTTGCTCTTCTTGAAGCAAGTACTCTCCGACCGTTTGCAGAAGACATTCTTTCACGGAATCCGTGTTTATTCTTTCTTTTTGTGTTCGAAGGGTGAAACGTTGGTGCTGCCATTGTATTCTTATTTTAGGGCTGCAAAATTACTACTTTTTTTTAATTCCCCAAGGAAATTATTTAGTTGGAATATTTTTCAATGTTTCCAGAAGGTAATCCCAGAATTTTTTTGCTGAGGCAATCTCTGTTTTTTCATCCGGTGAATGGGGGGAGACAATGGTAGGTCCAACTGAGATCATATCCCAGCTCGGATAGGTCCCGCCGAGAATCCCGCATTCAAGGCCTGCATGGATGGCTTTGACAAGAGGTTCTTTCCCGAACATTTTCTTGTAAAGATCAAACATCAGTTTAAGAATTGCCGATTCGGGATTCGGTTTCCATCCGGGATATTGTCCGTCGAAATTGATATCTGCCCCGGCCATGGTAAATATGGCATCTACCATATTCTGGAGGTCGAGTTTTGCCGAGTCAACAGAACTCCGGAGCAGTGTTTGCCCGACAACTGTGTTGTTTTCGGTCTTCAGAACACCAATATTAATTGAAGTCTCAACCAGTCCGGGCATTTCATTACTCATGCGGATCACCCCGTTAGGGCAGGCATACAATGCACTGATAATATTTGCCTGGCTTACTTCATCTATCAGTGAGGCAGGTTTTTCAGCCGGTGTCAGGATGATTTTCATGGTAGGTTCCACGGCCGAAAGTTCTTTTCTTATAATATTCTCGAGTTCGCCAACTAATCTGGTAAAAGCGGCTTTATACTGAACCGGGATCACGATCAATGCACCGGCTTCTCTTGGGATGGCGTTTCTGAGGCTTCCCCCTTCCAGTGATGCTATCCTGAGGCCGTAATGTTTACTTCCTTCCCAGAGGACACGGGCCAGGACTTTTATTGAGTTTCCTCTTTCAAGATGAATGTCGACCCCGCTATGCCCTCCTTTAAGGCCTGTGACATTAAGCTTGAATGCTTCTACAGCAGTAGGGAGATTCGCTGTTTTAAAGCGGAAGCAGAAGTTGCCATTGGTACCGCCGGCACAACCGATATAAAGCTCGCCCTCTTCTTCAGTATCCAGGTTCAGCAGGATATCGCCTTTCAGAACTCCTGCTTTGACACCCATGGCTCCGGTCATCCCGGTTTCTTCATCGGTAGTTATAAATGCTTCGATGGGACCATGCTGGATGTTTTTCGATTCAAGCACGGCCATTGCTGCTGCCACTCCCAGTCCGTTATCGGCTCCAAGGGTAGTGCCCTTTGCTTTTACCCATCCATTATCAACGTATGTTTCGATAGGGTCTGTTTGAAAATCATGCTGAGTGTCGTTGTTTTTTTGCGGAACCATATCCATATGACCCTGGAGTACCACGCCTTTGCGGTTTTCCATACCGGGGGTGGCTGGTTTGCGGATGATTACGTTTCCAACTTCATCCTTGATGGTTTCAAGGCCGAGGTCCTTGCCGAACCGGACAAGGAAATCTCTCACTTTATCTTCATGTTTCGAGGGACGAGGGATTTGGGTAAGGCTGTAGAAATTTTTCCACAACAAAGCGGGTTCGAGGTTTAGTATATCTTTACTCATGATAAAGGGATTTTACTTTGATTTTGAACTACAAAGATATGAAAAATTATTTTGCGGGAGCGGACTCATCTTTTTGGATCTCCCTGAAAGAAATGAATCTTTGCTGATACAGCATGGAAAGGAATTTGCCAACCCTTTCCTCGGTTTCTTCAATTGGCTGGAGTTTCCCCGGGAAAGTTTCCCTTAGCTTGTTGCAGATGTCTCCTGTGGTTTGCTCACCGTCGAGTTGCTGCCATACCATCGAGCCGAAAGCATCCAGTTTGATCCTGATGAACCCATCCTTCCATTGAGGCTGGAATAATTTGTGAGCAATTTTATTTTTGAACCGGGGGAGGAGGATGCTCAGGGTATCCTCATCCCGTTTTTCAGATTCCATCAACCTCATCGGATGAAGGTCAAGGGTGTTAGCCTTTTTAAGGATCTTGCTACGTTTGAAAAATGATACTTCCATATGGTATGATAAAACGGGGCTGGCAACCTCTCCGGTGCCAGCCCCGTGTGAAGGATATCTGGATTACATTCCTGAAGCAGGTGGAGCCGGATCATCAGGTTTACCTGCATTTTTAAGAGGTATCTGAATCAGCACAAAAGCGATGACCGCGATGATCACCAGGCTGATGAGGTAGCTTGGATGCGCAAAGAAGGAGAAATGATCATACAGGAATATCTCGAATGCCGCAAAGATAGCAATCACAAGTCCCATGAGGGCTTCTCCCGCGATCATGCCTGAAGCCAGCAGCACTCCTGTGTTTTCGACACGTACTTTCTGTGCATCATTGAGTTTGCGTTTTTCTGAGAAATAATCGACCCCTCCCTTGATCAATCCGCCGACAAAAATAGCAAATGTAGTTTCCAGGGGCAGGTACATACCCACGCTCACGAGCATCGGGCTGCGCACCTGCATTAAAATGAAAGCTATTCCCATGAGCATTCCCGAGATGATCAGGGGCCATGCCATGGCGCCTTCAACGATACCGCGTGAAAGGATAGCCATGAGGCCGGCCTGGGGAGCCGAAAGGTTGCGGCTTCCGAACCCTCCCTGGTAGCCCAGGTTCTTACCCGAAGCGATATCTCCTTCGTTAAGGTATGCAAGTACCACGAACATGACAGCGCCTGCAAGGATAACACCGATAATGTCGCCGATCTGCATTCTCCAGGGAGTACCACCGAGGATATGCCCGGCTTTCAGGTCCTGTAGCATTTCACCGGCAACAGCTGCTGAAACGCAAACGATAGCTGCGACACCAAGCACTGTAGCAACTCCTGCATTACCCTGCACGCCTAAGCCAACAAGGATAAGTGCTGTGACCACAAGTGCGGTAAGAGTAAGTCCGCTGATAGGGTTGTTGCTGGAACCCATGATGCCAACCAGGTAGCCCGATACGGCTGCAAAGAAGAAGGCCAGGATGATCATAACTGTTGAAGCAACAACAGCGATCAGGACATTGGTCTCGAAAATGAAGTATGTTATGCAGAAAGTGAGTACTGCAACAGCGAGAATACCTATTATGATAGCTCCGAAGCTGAGATCTTTCTCTGTACGGGGGGCCGCATGGCCCATACCCTGAGCCGCTTTTTTAACATCGGTGATGGATCTGCCTACGCCTGTGATCAGGCTCTTTCTCATTTTATATAATGTGAAGCCAGCGCTTACAAGCATTCCGCCGATAGCAATTGGCCTAACAATGAATTTCCATATCTGAAGCATCTGGTAAGCCGGATCATTTACCTTGGTCATTGCCTGTTCAAGGGTGAGGGTTGCATCTTTTCCCATCAGGAAAGCTGCCCAGGCCTGGAAATCCAGTCCCGGTAAAATGAAGTACATGATCATGGGAACCATGAGTCCCCAGGCCAGGAGGCCGCCACTGAAGTTAAGGGCTCCCAGTTTGGGGCCGATGATGTAGCCAACACCCATATAGGCAGGGCTGACACCCGGTGAGCTGAGCATCATACCTCCCTTACCGGTGAAAACGGTACCTGAAATGGTTTGTTTGCCCCAGTAAACGAATTTTTCCCAGAGATACAGGAAGAACTTGAGTTCGCCAAGGATTTTTACAAGGGCGCCAAGTCCCATAGCCCAGAATAAAAATTTGGAACCTCCTGAACCGCCCTGCCCGGCCTTGTGAATTTCGGCAGCGGCAACGGATTCCGGAAAAGGAAGTTCTGCATCTTCAACCATTACACGGCGAAGCAGGGCTACGAACATAATACCCAGAATACCGCCGGCAATCAGGATCAGCGAAGATGTGATATAATGGCCCATGGTGAAGAAATCAGGCCAAATGCCCGAAACAAAAAATGCGGGCAGGGTGAAAATTGCGCCTGCAGCCACGGATTCTCCGATGGAACCGACAGTACGTGTGAAATTTTCTTCAAGGATCGTCCCCCGCATGATACGGAGCAGAGCCATTCCAAGAACGGCAGCAGGATAAGTCGCGGCTATCGTCATCCCTGCCTTCAATCCAAGGTAGGCATTTGCAGCCCCAAGGATAACGGCAAAGAACAAGCCTACGATTAGCGCCCGCACAGTGAATTCCTTCATATGCGTTTCTGCTGAGACGAAGGGTACATACTTTTTAGCTTCAGCCATAATCAATAGTTTTAATTTTTTGCTAAATAACGAAAAAAGTCGGAACCTAACAAGGATTTACGATTTACGATTTACGATTTAAAAAATCATTCGTCATTCGTAAATCAAAATAGGTGCAGCAGTTTCTTGGTCTGAAAATACTCTTCAGCGAAATATTCGGAGAGAGGATAAATATTCCACTTCGCCTTAAGACCTGCAAGTTCTTCTTCAAAATCGCCTCCTTTAAGGTAAAGAAATCCGTTTTCAAGGCTGTTGTTCCCTCCCCTGATAATACGTTTTTTAAGCACGGCAATGAAGTCAGCCATATTGGTCACGGCTCGCCCCAGGATGAAATCATAGGGTTGCTTAAGCTCTTCATATCGACATGCCATAGCCCTGGCATTTGAAAGCCCAAGTTCTTTAATGATGGAATCGGCTACGAGGATCTTCTTCCTGATGGAATCCACCAGCACGAATTCCGATTCAGGAAACATGATTGCAAGAGGAATCCCCGGTAATCCTCCACCTGTTCCCGCGTCGAGTATCCAGGTCCCGGGTTCGAATTGAATGACTTTGGAGAGGCTCATGGAATGCAGGATATGCCTTTCCTCAAGATGTTCAATATCTTTACGGCTGATGACGTTAATACGGCTGTTCCATTCAGGATATAACTCAAGCAGGCGGGCCAGTTGCCCCGATTGTGTTTCACTAAGTGAAGGGAAATAATGCCTGATGAGTTCCATAAAAAAGTCCGGGTGCGTTTAAACACCCGGACGAAATTATAAAAAATTATTAAGCCTCATGAATCTGCAGAGGCATTGATTATTCCTTCGGGGCCTCAGCAGGAGCTTCGGCTGCAGGAGCATCTTCTTTGGTTCCGGCAGCAGGAACTTCCTCTTTTGGTTCTGCTTTCTTCTTTGCTTTAGGAGCTTTAGGCTTGCTCTCAACCCCCTCAGTTTTTTCGACAGTTTTTTTCACAGCAACCTTCTTTGCGGTTTTCTTTTCTTCCACAACAGCTTCAACTGCTGCAACCTTTAAAGGTTCTTCAGGAGCTTTTGCTTTTACCTTGACTTTCTTTGGTTTAGGAGGTGCTACAATTCTTTTTTTCTTTCTCCTCGGACGACTTACACCGAAAGATCCAATAATGATCTTGCCTCTTCTTGATTTTTTATCACCTTTTCCCATATACGATATTATTTAGATTTTGTCGTTGAATCAGAAAATGTACGAATTACGAATTACGAATTACGAATAGTTCCCGGACTGCAAAGGTATAAAAATCATGCTTCTAAAACAGGATCAGGCAGGATTTTTCTTCAAAAAATCCCTGATGATCGCATCTGAACTGTGAACAGTCGCTGCGTTCCACCGCAGAAGTACGTCGATTTTCTGATCTTCATCCAGAGGCCAGGCCACCCCTGAGTTCCTGAGGCGGCTTGATAGAGTATTCAATAGTATTGCCGCTGAAACACTGATATTCAGGCTTTCTGTAAACCCGAACATCGGGATCCTGAGAAATTCATCCGAAAGGCTGATTGCTTCTTCCGATAAACCCTGGAGTTCGGTCCCGAACAAAAGCGCGAATTTACCTTCAACCGGCAGGCTTGAGGGCGTATAATCATTTTTGTGTGGTGAAGTGGCAACTATCCTGTAACCCTTATCTTTCATGGACATGATACAGGCAGCGGTATTGGAAGCCGTCTTATTATATTTGTACAAGGTAAGCCACTTGGCCGAACCCAAGGCGACATCAGGATTCACTTCATATTTATTTCTGTTCTCAATAATATGTACGTCCTGAATGCCGAAGCAATCACAGCTCCGGAGCACCGCACTTGCGTTGTGAGGCTGGTATATATCTTCAAGGATGATCGTTATATGGCGTGTGCGCAGAGATATAATTTCAGAAAATCTTGCTTTTCTCTCTTGTGTAATACACCCTTCCAGTTGTTCAAGCAGTTCCAGTTTCTTTTCAGGGTCAAGATTTTCAATTGATACAGACATTACTCTAAGTAGCTTAAATATTCCTTTCAAAGGTAAAAAAATGAATCGGTAGTAGGGAGTAAAGGGAAAAAATGTAACTTTGCAAACTCAAATTTTTTAAAAAGATGGCACAAAAGCTTGATAAACAGGCAGACAAGACTGAAGAACGAATTGTTGCTGTAGAAGAGGCATTCGGAAAAACCGAGCAATTTATAGAGAAACACCAGAATCTCATCCTGATCGTGATCGGTGTGATCATTGTGGCGACTCTTGGTTTCTTTGGTTTTAAACGGTTTTATATCGCTCCCCGCGAAAAAGACGCCCAGGGACAAATGTTCATGGCCCAGAAATATTTCGAACAGGATTCTCTTAAAAAGGCTCTTAACGGTGACGGCCAGTATTTGGGATTCCTTGCTATTATTGATGAATATGGTATGACCAAATCGGCCAACCTGTCTCATTATTATGCCGGAATGTGTTACCTGAAGCTCGGGCAGTTTGATAATGCTATAAGCCAGTTAAAGAAATTCAGCGCAAGCGACAAGATCATTGCTCCGCTTGCAAAAGGGGCTTTGGGAGATGCCTGTGTTGAACAGAATGATATCAAGAAAGGGGTTGGATACTATATTGATGCTGCCGACCTGGGAAAAAACGAATTCATTTCCCCTTATTTCCTTATGAAAGCCGGCATGGGATACACCGAACTTTCCGATTTTGAAAATGCGCTGAAAATGTACAAAAGGGTAAAAGCAGAATATCCCCGTTCCAATGAAGGAAGGGACATTGATAAATACATCGCTTTTGCCGAAGGAAAGATCGGGGAAAAGAAATAAACCAAATTTTCCGTTTTTTTAACTTATTTTGCCTGAGAAATCAGGCATTTTTTTTATCCAGTTATCCCGCATCATGCATCCTTCATCCGATATCCCACATCCGACATCCCGCATCGTTTTCTACGGAACCCCTGTGTTCGCAGTCGAATCCTTGAAGGCTCTTGTTGAGGGCGGATATCATGTTGCCGGGGTTGTAACGGCTCCCGACAAACCAGCGGGCCGCGGGATGAAGCTGAGGACTTCAGCCGTCAAACAGTACGCCCTTCAACATGGGCTTGAGTTACTGCAGCCCGAAATCATGTCAGACCCTGAATTCCTTGCACATCTGCAATCTCTTGATCCGGATATACAGGTGGTGGTTGCTTTCAGGATGCTTCCCAGGGCTGTTTGGGGAATGCCGGCTCTGGGAACATTTAACCTGCATGCCTCATTACTGCCACAGTACCGTGGAGCAGCCCCAATCAACTGGGCGATTATAAACGGTGAGAAAGAGACAGGGCTTACGACCTTTTTCCTGAAAGATAAGGTCGATACCGGCGACATTATTTACAGGGAAAGCATGCATATCGGCATGGAAGAGACAGCAGGCGAGCTTCACGACCGGATGATGGCCATAGGGGCACAACTGGTAGTAAAGACAGTGCAAAGCATCCTTGAGGAAAATGTAATAACCAGCGACCAGTCCCGGTTTGCGGATCCCGGATCACCATTAAAGCCCGCACCTAAAATTTTCACCGAAACCTGCAGGATAGACTGGACTCTGCCATCCGCAGTCATATTTAATTTAATAAGAGGATTAAACCCGGTGCCGGGAGCTTTTACTGAAATTAAGCTGAATGATGGCAGTAAGACCCAGATGAAAATCTTCAGGACTGTGATTGAAAAGCCAAGCCAGTCAGCTGTTCCGGGAACTTTTTCGACCGACGGAAGAACATTTCTTAGGGTTTCTGCTTCAGATGGAGATCTTAATATATATGAGATGCAGCTTTCAGGACGTAAACCTATGAAAACCGATGAGTTTCTCAGGGGGTTTGGTAAAAAAATCTTCTGAAAACCCTGTTAATATTACGTTTTCTTGCTGGAGTTATTAACAATATTTCCATTTTTTCAACATTTTCAATGGTTTTCAGCAAAAAGGACTTGACAAATTCCACAGGGACCTTATATTTGCAGGGATTATCAAATTAGAGTATTAATTTAAAACCTTAAGAAATGAACAAGGCTCAGTTAATCGAAGCAGTTGCAAAGGATGCAAAAATTACCAAGGCAGAAGCTAAAAGGGCTCTGGAAGCAGTTATCACTTCCACAACCAAGGCTCTTGGCAAAGGTGAAAGAGTTGCTTTAGTTGGATTTGGTTCATTTGCTGTTTCAAAGCGTGCAGCCCGTAAAGGCCGTAACCCCCAGAATGGCAAAGAAATCAAGATCCCAGCCAAGAAAGTTGTTAAATTCAAAGCAGGCGCAGAACTTGTAAAGAAAGTTAAGTAAACAGCTCACGCAATTACTTCACGAAAAAAACCACCTCATCAGGGGTGGTTTTTTTTATTAGAATTTGTTCAGGAAAGAAGTCAGGTTTTCTTCACGGCCCAGTCCTAATTTGTGTCTCAGGCGATGGCGGGCAATTTTGATCGTGTTTTCGCTTTTCCGGGTGAGCAGTTCAATTTCTTTGGTAGTCAGATTCAGACGGATAAACGCACAAAGTTTAATTTCATTTGGAGTGAGCCCGGGGTGGTCCTTTGTAAGAGAAGAATAAAATTGTGGGTGGACATCCCTGAAGCGGGCATTGAATTCGTCCCAGAAATTTTCAGAGTTTTTATTTTTAAAATCGCGTAAAAGGTTTCGCATTGGATTATCATCAGGGGAGACTGATGAATCGATGAGTCCCTGCAGCTTGTCTGACATCTCACTCATAACTTCTTTTTTCTCAGCAAGGTTTATTGATTGAATTAGCAATTCTTTATTTTTCAGGTCAATATCCTTTTCAAGATTGATATTTTCAAGTTCAAGGTTCTTTTTTACAAGGTTGATGTGCCTGGCTTTATTACGCTGCAGCAAGTATAATAGCAAAAAGACCATTGAAGTTCCAACTACAATTGAGAAAATCAGTATGTAAATCAGGTTATTCCTTGCCTTAACAACCTGTTGTTTTTCGATCTCAATTTTATTCTTCTCCTGATCATTTTTAAAGGCAAACTCCAGCTCTGTGAGTATGATTTTCTGATTGTCCCTGATCTGCCACAGACTGTCTGAATATTTTTGATATAATCTGGCAAAAAACAAAGCACTGTCCTTCTGACCCTTTTTTTCCATGACCTCGCTGAGGCCCTTTATAGCTTCTGTTTCATATTGAAGAAAGGAACCCTGTTGAGCGAGTTTTCTGACAATCCTGTAATGACTTTCAGCCTGCCGGTATTCTTTCATCTTCAGGTATATTAATCCCATGGCCTGTTCAGCGTCAACCTTCATGAACAATCCTGAACCATGAAATCCCTTATCGAGGGAGTCGATCATTTCCATCCCGATTTTAAGGAGATCAATAGCATCCTGGAGCTTCGATTGCTGTATTTTTATCTCTGTAAGCCCCAGGTATAGGTTGGCCAGTCCGTAATAGTTCTTTAATCTTAGCTGAATAGGTAAGGCCAGATTATAATACGTAATTGCGCTGTCAAACTTTTTTAGCCCGAGGTAAGCCCGACCAAGGTTTACCAATGAGTTGGCATAATAGGTAGAATCCTTGTTCTCACTGTAGATATTGCTCGCTTCTTTAAAAAGACCGACGCTTTTCTGATACATTCCTGCTGAATTATAAAAGGCAGCGATATTGTTTAGAAAGTCGGCACGCCATAAATTGTTCACTGTCTCCTCGGCAACTTTTTTTCCCTGCATGTAATATTTAAGTGCGCCGGCATAGTCTGATTGTAAATCGCTGATATACCCGAGCCCATTCAGTATTCTCATCTTTTCTAAAGGATCGGTTTGCAGGTTTATCAGGACCAGGGCTTTTAACAGGTATTTTTTTGCAAGATTGAGGCTGTCTGATTTCAAATAACATAAACCCAGGTAAATGCAATTGGAACGAATCCCATCCTGGCAGCCTGCATTCTCAGCGAGTTTCAGGCCTGTGAGTGCTGTGGGGACACATGAATCCGACCCGGTCTTGTAATATTCCCTGGCCAGTTGAGCATAGAGTACAGAGAGCTTGCCAGGATCTCGTTTGCCATTGATAATCATATGCTTCAGACTGTCGATACTGGGTTGTATCGGAATGTTGCCAGAAAATCCCCAGCTGCTTGTGAACAGAAGAATAATAATGAATAAAAATACCCCTGATTGATGCGTATAAGTTTGGTTCATTTGATTGTCTGATTATAAAATGAATTATACATTTTCTCAAAGGTATAAAACTTTGGAATTGACATTTTTTACCTTTCATCTCAGTGTACACTTTTTGTACCCCTCCCGGTCGTCACTTTTCCCGCCAATTCAGTGCTTTAGGGTTTTTGCTTAGTTGAATCCGCCTTTTTTTTGATGTAAATTTATCAACCTAAACCCAAATAGCCACTTTATGAAGAAAATAGTCCTTCTTGCGATCCTCCTTCTGATCGGAGGCGTAGCCATCAGCCAGAATCTATTGTTCACCTCCGAATTCGGAGGAACCAACTCCAACGGGGCCATTGTGAAATACAACCCGGCCACGACCAATTCCTCTGTCTTTACCAGCCTTGGCGGAAATCCATTCACCGCATTGAATGTGGTAATAAATTCCGATAATGACTGGCAATATGGAAAAGGTGGGTTGACACTCGGGATGGACGGGAAATATTACGGGCTGGCATTTCTTCCATCGGGCATTGTGAATCTTGATATGGATCATAAAACCGACAGGGGGATTTTCTACAGGTTTGACCCGGTGACCAATAAAACCCAGGTTCTCTATTCATTTACAGGTGCAGGCGAATATAACATGGCCGATATCAATCATACGGCCGCCTACAACAATGACCTGGCCGGGCCCGCCTTCAGGGTAGTGGAAATGAGCAGTGGGGTCTTTTACGGCATCGCGTTACTTGGCGGAACTTATGACCTGGGTGGTGCCTGGAAATTCGACGTCAATACCATGACCTATAAAAAGATAGGTGAATTCAGCAACCTGCCCTTCGGCATAGGTTACCGGCCGTTAGGCAACCTTGTCCACGGCGACGGGAGCAACCTTTACGGAGTTTTATCAAAAAGGAATACTAACCAACCCAGCTCTTTGGACGATGGATCGCTATACCGGATCAATACGGTCACCGACCAGCTGGAATTTGTCCATGACCTGAACTCAACGGATTTGGTGTCTCCGATGTTGACTTTCCCCACCGGGGACATTGTTTATATCCCCTCTTCGAATACATTTTATGGTACAAAATTAAGTTCTCTGTTCAATTGGGACGCGCATATCGGAGGTGGGGTCTGGGCTTACAACATGACCGAGAATACAGTCAAGTATAAATGGACAATAGCAACGTCGGAAACGAATATCCTCGGATCCCAGGTTGGCGGACTGGTCCAGGGAAATGACGGGAAAATTTATGTATTCTCAAAAGCCGGGGGGGCAAACGACTTTGGTACCATCATTAAATACGTACCCTCTTCAAACACCTATTCCAAGGTATTGGATCTTACAGGGCCTTTGTATCCTCATTGTTCAGGTTTTCAGGTGGTTGGCTCGAAAATCTACGGAAGCTGGGAAGATGATCCCACAGTACCACCGTTTCCCCAGATGTTCAGTTACGATATCCTGACGGGATTGCTCGACAATATTGTACCCTTAACAACAGGTCTTCCGGGTTACTCTAAGGAGGTTCAGTTCTTTGTTAATAACGGAAAGATCATCGGCCGGATGACCAACGGGGGTACCGCGAATGCGGGTTCAATCTTTTCATACGAAATAGGGTCACAGGTGAGCACGGTCCTCGCGGAGAACAACTCCCTGGAGGGAAGAGGGATAGTGGGCGAGCTTACGCAGGTAAACGACTCCACCCTTGTGGGTTATACCGGGATGGGAGGCTCCCTTCCCAATCAGCCCGGTTTCAGTGCAAATTCACAACACGAGCTGGGCGACCTGGTGCAGATCAATGCAAGGACCCGTGCAATCACAGTCCTGCCAGATGCCTTCAAACATACCTATTTTCCGGCATCCTATAATCAGGACCAAAACTGTCTGAAATTCAGCCGTCCCCTCCTTGCCTCCAACGGTAAACTATACTACAGTTATATTCACCTGGGATATGCGGGAAACACTTTCCGCGTCTCTTCCTATACCATGGGGGCAAATACGCGGGGTGATATAACTGCGCTGAATGTCACTGCGGTGAATGATTACGAGGCGGTCGGGCTCACCGAAGTCGCAACGGGCAAGATCCTCACCTGTTTCAGGGACAGTACCTATGTCTGGGATTTCAACACCAATACATTCACTACAAGAAAGTTTTCGCATAATTCGAACACTTACGGATTCTTTAAAGGCAATTTCATCAAGGCTTCCAACGGGAAGATATACGGAACGACAAAGGTGAAAGGCTATGACTTGACTCCTCCTGCACCGGTTGGCAATGCCGTCATTTTCTCCCTGGACCCGGTGAACTACAACTTTACCGTTGAATACACCTTCCCGTCGGGTATTAAAAACTGCAATGCAGGGCTCAGGGAATACAATGGCAAGTTATACGGTTCCACGAATTACGGGGGAACGAACAACAACGGTTACATCTTTTCTTATACCCTGGCAACCAGCACCTTTGCCATCCTCTACAATTTCAACAGGCTTACCGACGGGGCAGGTTTCGAAGGAGAGTGGACAGTCCTGAATAACAAGCTCTACGCCACCTCCTATACAGGCGGGCCCAGTGGCTTTGGCACCCTTGTGGAATTCAATCCGGCAACAAATACATTGACAGTACTTAAAAGCCTGAGCATGTCCGACGGCCGCAGTTTCAGGGGAACGCCACTGGTATTCAATGATGTATATTCGGTAAACGCACCTATCACAACAGCAGGAACCGGTGCGGGTTGCAGTGCGGGTACCTTTACCATACCCGTGACTGTGAACAGCTTCAACATGGTCAAGGGATTTACCCTCAGGCTTGACTTTGACCCGACAATGATGACCTATACCAGCGCTGCCAATATCAACCCGGCCCTTACGGGTTGTACGGTGACAGCGACCAACATCTCAGCCAACCTTACGAAAATTGTGATTGCGTGGACCGGAACCACGGCAGTAAGCCTTGCCAACGCAAGCAAGCTTGCCGACCTGAAATTCACCCTGATCTCAGGCGCCCCTTCCCTAACATTTAACAATACCGCCAGTGGGGGAGCCGAATGCCAGTACCTGAACTCCAACAATGATGTAATGAACGACTTGCCCTCAACCACTTACTATATTAATTATACTGCCTCAGGGCTGCTTCCTGCCGCAGCAGGAACAATCAATGGTGCAGGAACCGTGTGCCAGGGGCAGAACAACGTGGCTTATTCAGTGCCTTCAATAGCCGGAGCGACAAACTACAACTGGTCGTATACAGGTACCGGGGCCACCATCAGCGGTACTACCAATTCGGTGACCATCAATTTTGCAACCAATGCAACATCAGGCATCTTACAGGTAATGGGCGTGAACAGCTGCGGAAACGGGCCTGTTTCGGCAAACTTCCCCATTACTGTCAACCCCATGCCCGGCGCTGCAGGAACAATCACAGGCTCCGGTTCGGTTTGCCAGGGCCAGTCAAATATTGCATACTCGATACCTGCCGTTGCCAATGCCACTACCTATGTTTGGAGCTATACAGGAACCGGTGCTAACATTAACAGTGGTTCCACAAATATTATTACCATCAATTTTGCCATCGATGCCACTTCTGGAAATTTGACAGTTTTTGGTTCCAATTCCTGTGGGAATGGAACATCATCTGCCGTTTTCCCTGTGACTGTTCATGTACTTCCTGTTGCCAATGCCGGACCAAATCAATCCATTCCAAATGGGAGTTCAACAATACTCAGCGGTTCGGTGAATGGTGGAACAGGAACCTATACTTGGCACTGGGAACCGGCCAGTTACCTGCTCAACCCCGATATACAGAATCCGACGACAATAAATCTTACCGCTTCCGTTAACTTTACGCTCACTGTTACCGATTTATATGGATGCGGCGGTACCGATGATGTTTTTGTGAATGTAAGCGGACCACTTACGGTCGATGCAATCACCACTCCCGATACTGTCTGCATTGGGCAACCGGTTCAATTGATGGCCCTGGCAGGTGGAGGATCAGGTTCGTATACTTATACCTGGATATCCAATCCTGCAGGTTTCGCAGCTACCATTCCAAATCCTTATGCATTACCTTCTGTAAATACGGTATACTCGGTATTTGTTAATGATGGCATTACAAGTATAAGCGATAGTGTTTCTGTAACAGTGATACCTTTACCAGGACAGCCTGCTGCTCCCAATGGCCCCGATACAGTTAATCTGAGTTATGTTACCAGCAGTGACTATACTATTACCCCGGTTGCTGGTGCAGATAGTTACTCCTGGGCACTGTTTCCATTAAGTTCTGGCATTATTACAGGAACAGGTACCACCGGGACCGCTGACTGGAATCCTGGTTTCCTGGGCATTGCCACGATCAAGGTATTGGCAATGAATACCTGCGGCGAGTCAGACTACTCTCCCCTTAAGCATACTTTCGTAGATAATGTTACAGGTATCAGGGAATCTGAAACCCCATCCCTGGTAATATATCCAAACCCGAATGACGGTTCATTCTATATCAGATCAACAATGCCGGCAGATAAAGTTATCATCCGAGATATTCTTGGCAGGACGATCGATATTATTGACCATCCTGCTGATAATTTCAGGTTCAGTTACACCCTGGCCAATGGCACTTATTTCGTACAGGTATGCTGCAAAGACTATAGCATTACAAGGAAAATTGTTGTTGAAACAGGAAAATAGAATACCATGAGAAACATTATCTTTTCAGTTATCCTGGCCTTGTTTGCAACTGCATTTTTTGAGGTTGCAAACAGCCAGAAACCGGGAGGGTCACCCCCAGTCAAAAAGTTTAAAACCAAGACCAGCAAAACTTTCGTTGTGCTTGAGTCGCACCCCCAGGGACAGAGCCTGAGCGATATCATTGTGAAACTCGAAGGAGTTCCCGGGGCTGAGATGAAATACAAGGACACTGACCCTGTAAATACATTACTTATGGGGGATCTCGACAGTGACGGCTATGATGAGCTTTACATAACAACCACTGCTGCAGGTTCAGGAAGTTATGGCAATATTATCGGCCTTGCCTCCAATGAGGACAAGTCCATCTCGCAGATATTCGTGCCGACTGTTGAAGAAAAGGACATGAAAACAGGAGCAAATTTCGAGGGCTACCAAGGGCATGATAAATTTGAGATTAGCGGGAACACTCTCTTAAGGACTTTCCCTGTCAAGTCGGCCAAAGGTTCAACACGCAAAATAACATATGTATTGAAGACCGGAGAAGCAGGTTACATTCTGGATGCTAAAGCCTCAGGCATTTACTGAAGTTTTCGCTCATTATTTTACTACAAAGCGGGTTTGAAATTTTTTCGTTCGATAAAAATTCGAAGCGAAACGAAAAAACTATTATTTTTAACCGCTAATTCAAACTCATGAACATGAAAAAGATCCTCCTCGTTTTTGCTATTGCAATGTTAGCAACCCAGATGTCGTACGGACAGTTCGCGCTTGGT
>JAPLDL010000018.1 GCA_026391735.1 Bacteroidota bacterium
CGACGGAGGTATGGAGATCAGGCAGGAACAGGTAGAAAAACTGTTTACTAGTCTCTGTTCTTCCCAGGAGATCAAAAAGGTGGGAGCCCTTATCAGCAAGAGGCTTGGTCGGCCGCTGCAGCCCTTCGATATCTGGTACGACGGATTTAAAGCCAGGAGTACGATGAACCAGGACGAGCTGGACAAGATCACCCGGGCTAAATATCCTGATCCCAAAGCTTATGAAGCCGACATCCCCAACATGCTTATCAAACTGGGTTTCAAACCTGACAAAGCCAGGGAAATTGCTTCTCATATTACGGTTGACCCGGCCCGTGGCAGCGGTCACGCCTGGGGAGCTCAGATGAAAGGAGATAAAGCCCACCTTCGCACCCGCATCGCAAAATCGGGTATGGATTATAAAGGGTATAATATTGCTGTGCATGAGATGGGACATAATGTGGAACAGACTATTTCTCTTTACATGGTCGACAACTATTCCATGTCGGGAGTTCCAAACACAGCCTTCACAGAAGCGCTGGCTTTCATCTTTCAGAAACGTGATCTGTTCCTGCTTGACAGGAAAGACAATGATCCGAATAAAGAAGCTCTTGCTGCCCTTGACCAGTTCTGGATGAGTTATGAAATCATGGGTGTATCGCTGGTTGATATGAGCGTTTGGAAGTGGATGTATGAAAACCCGAATGCCACGGCTGAGCAATTAAAGGAGAAAGTGATAGCTACTGCGAAAGATGTATGGAATACATACTATGCCGAAGTGTTTGGCGTAAAGGATTGCCCCCTTCTGGCCATTTATTCCCATATGATCGATAACCCGCTTTACCTGCCGAATTATCCGATAGGGCATTTGATCGATTTCCAGATCGATGAATACCTGAAAGGAAAGAATTTTGCGGATGAGATCGTTCGGATATATTCGACCGGCCGCTTGATCCCGCAACTGTGGATGAAAAATGCAGTAGGAAGCGAGATCTCGGTCAAGCCGATCCTGGATGCAACGGATAAGGCCCTGGTCACTGTGAAGTGAAGATTCAGGATGCGAGATATGGTGATGTTTATCTGATCCTGTAACCTGTTACCCAATAACTTCCCCGTTCAATATCACAGTCTCCACCTTATTGGATCCATAAGCGTATGGCATATATTCATAGGAAGGGATTGGTTTGGTAATATACATATTGGCTTTCTTTCCCACGGCTATGCTGCCGTATTCTTCGCTTAACCCCATCGCATAAGCGGAGTTAATCGTCACTGCATTGATGGCTTCTTCGGGCAGCATCCGATATTTTATACATGCCATGGATAGGATGAACTGCATATTGCCCGATGGTGAGGAGCCGGGGTTGAAGTCGGAAGCCATAGCAACGGGCAAGCCGGCATCGATCATTTTACGAACCGGGGCATATTCCATACCCAGGAAAAACGCCGCCCCCGGCAGTATGGTAGGCATGGTTTCCGAATCCAGAAGACATTCAATTTCTGCCTTGCCTGTATATTCAAGGTGATCGACCGAGAGCGCGTTATATTTCACGCCAGCCTGGATTCCTCCCGAACAATAAAGTTCATTGGCATGGATCTTTGGCCTCATACCATATTTCATCCCGGCTGTGAGTATCCGTTCAGTGTCTTCAACTGTAAAGAACCCCCTTTCGCAAAACACGTCGATGTAATCGGCAAGTTCTTCAGAAGCAACAAGGGGGATCATTTCATTGATCACCATGTCCACAAATGCCGATTGCCGGCCTTTGAAATCAAGAGGGACGGCATGGGCGCCCAGGAAAGTCGGAACGAGTTTAAGCGGAGTCATAAACTGCAGGCGGCGAATAACCCGAAGCATCTTCAGCTCATCCTCCACTGCAAGTCCATACCCGCTTTTGATCTCTACTGCCCCTGTTCCCAACATCATGATCTCATGTAACCTGGGCAGGGCCTGCGCTATAAGTTCATCTTCAGATGCTTCATGCAGCCGTCGGGCAGAATTTAAAATACCTCCTCCCCGGGCAGCAATCTCTTCGTAGGAACGCCCCCTGATCTTATCAATATACTCTATTTCCCTGCTCCCTGCATATACCATATGGGTGTGGGAATCACAGAATGACGGAAAGACCATGCGGTCAACAGCGTCAATTATTTTCATCTTCTTACCCCAGGCTTTGTTGAAATCGGGTATCTCTTTCATTTTGCCGAAGTCGGTGATCAGATTGCCTTCAATATAAACCCAGGCATCCTTGATGGTTTTCAGCTTCGCCATTTCCGATCCGGAAACTTTGAGCCTGACCTTGTTCTCAACCTGCACAAGTTCCCGGATATTTTTAATCAACAGAGCCATGAATGAGGTATTATGTTAGGGTGTACATACAAAGATATGGAAATTTCCGGACCATTAATTCAGCTGACAGCTAACACGGTTCACTCTTTGTACAACAGATCGATCTCACCTTTCTTTTCAATGCATTCCATGAGTTTGGATTTTAGTTTCCAGCAGGTCATCTGACGTTTCTCAAGCTGGCGTGATAACTCATAAGAGGATATTTCAGGATCATGGCAAACCATGTAAACCATCCGGAATGCTTCGGTAATGTCAATATGGCAACGGTGAAATATTGTGTTTGCTGTTGCAGACTCTTCAGACTTACACTTTGTACAACGCCTTGAGAAAGGCGTTTTACCCTTGCAGAAATTAGTATGCCCGCATTTCCTGCAAACAAACCCCTGAGACCATTTTTGTTCAGATATATATTTATAACAAGCTACTTCAGAAGAGAACAGGCTTTCAAATTGAATGATATTCAGCGATTTTATTTCCAGCATACCTGGCATCTGTTTTTTTACCCCGATTAATGAAATATATTGCAAAAATAAAAAAAATAGTGATACTTATGCGATTCATGAAATAATATTTTGTAATTTTGCTGACGAATTTCGATCCACACATATAAAACATCATGAAGAGAGTAGTTTTCCTTTTCGGCCTGCTTGTTATGTTCAGCATGAATGCATGCAGCGGCAATCCTTCAGTTTCCGGTACGAGCGCAGTTACAAAAAAGACTGCTATAGAAGAAACTTCCCAGGGCAAGGTCGTTCATCTTGACCAGGCCGTATTCAGGGAATTGGTATGGGATTACAAGAAAAATTCCAGCGCCTGGGTATTTGAAGGCGATATGCCGGTGATTGTTGATTTTTATGCCGATTGGTGCCGACCCTGCAGGTCCCTGGCGCCTACCATGGATGAACTTGCCATGGAATACAAGGGCAAGATTCGGATATACAAAGTGAATACCGATGACAACAAGGAATTATCGGGTCTGATGGGCATCAGTTCCATTCCGGCCTTATTATTCGTCCCTCAGGGAACCAAGCCGAATTTTTCATTGGGCGCACTTCCAAAAGACAGATTGAAGAGCATGATCGATGAAATTTTATTAAAACAGAAAAAAAATAACACAAAACAGAACTAGGAATTTATGGCAACAGAGCATCTCACCAAAGCTACCTTCACCGAGAAGGTATATAATTTTGAACTGAACAAAGACTGGAAATTTGAAGGCACGCTTCCGTGTATCATTGATTTTTATGCCGACTGGTGCGGTCCATGCAAGATGGTAGCGCCAATCCTGGAAGAGCTTTCCACTGAATATGCCGGAAAAGTTAATATCTACAAAATTGATACCGAAGCAGAACAGGAGCTGGCCAGTGTTTTCGGGATAAGGAGCATTCCTTCCATGCTGTTTTGCCCGGTTGACGGACAGCCCCAAATGGCAGTAGGCGCTCTTCCAAAAGATTCACTGATCAAAGCCATTGACGACGTCTTGCTGAACAAACAGGCAAACTGATAGCTGAGTATGGCCGATGAAAAGATCATCGTCTCTACTGCTTACTTTCCTCCGATAGGATATATTTCGGCCCTTGTTAAAGCTGAGGAAGTAGTGATTGATCTTGATGAGACATATCCTAAACAAACCTGCAGGAACCACACGAATATATGCGGCCCCAATGGCAGGCAAACCCTCAGCATCCCCGTAAATAAACCCGGTGGGAATCATACGAAATCCAGGGATATCAGGATCTCGTATGCCCTCCCCTGGCGAAAGACTCATTTGCGGTCACTAGAAGCCGCCTATAGCAATTCCCCATTTTTCCTTTATTACCAGGATTATTTCAGACCGGTCTTTGAAAAGAAATATGATTTTCTTGCGGATATCAATTCTGAAATACTTGAGATCCTCTACCAGGTCTTACGAATATCAGGGCGGATCAGTTTTGCAGAAACTTATATCAGGCATCCTGAAGGCATGCGCGATTTGCGCAATGAGCTGACTGCGAAGCAGGCGATGGCAATTTGTAAACCCTACACCCAGACATTTTCCGAAAAACATGGTTTCATTCCCAATCTCAGTATTCTCGATCTTATTTTCAATTTAGGTGAGGAAGCTACGGAATACTTGCAATTTTTCGTATCTTTGCGTTAATTTAATCTAAATTAATTGTCTACACTTTTTGACCTCAGGGAAGGCGAGCATGGGCTCATCACGAAAGTCCGCGGCCGGGGAGGATTCCGTAAACGAATTACCGAAATGGGATTCGTTCGCGGCAAGGTCGTCAGCGTGGTCAAATCGGCGCCACTCCTTGATCCGGTTGAATACAAGATACTGGGGTATAATGTTTCCCTGCGCCAAACCGAAGCACGGTTAATAGAGGTCATCCCTTTAGGGAACGAAACCGCTCCCTCATCAGCAGAAACAGAAAAAAAGCAATTTAACGGGACCATTGAAGAAGAAACACTCAGGGAACTCGACGGAGACCGGGGAAAAATCATTGATATAGCGCTGGTTGGGAATCCAAACTGCGGTAAAACCACCCTGTTCAACTTTGCTTCCGGGTCGCACGAAAGAGTGGGAAATTTCGGAGGGGTAACGGTCGATTCAAAAACAGCAAAATTCAGGCAGGACGGGTATACCTTTAACATTACGGACCTGCCGGGGACTTATTCCCTTACAGCCTATTCACCCGAAGAGCTTTATGTACGCAAGCATATAACCGATTCAGTCCCGGATGTTGTAGTGAATATCATCGACGCATCCAATCTGGAAAGGAACCTTTACCTCACCACTCAGCTTATCGACATGGATATCAGGGTGGTCATAGCGTTGAACATGTTCGATGAATTCGAAAGAAAGGGTCCGGTACTGGATTACAAATCGCTGGGACAATTGCTTGGCATACCTGTGATCCCAACCATAAGTTCCAAAGGTGAAGGGATAAAGGAACTTTTTGCCAGGGTGATCGGGGTGTTTGAGGACCGGGACCCCGTGATCCGCCACGTACATATAAATTACGGAGAGGACATGGAGCGCTCCATCCGAAAGATCCAGGAAGTTATCAGGAAAGACGAAGCCCTTGCCTTGAGGATCTCCACACGACATTACAGTATCAAACTTCTTGAAAGGGATGAAGAAGCAAGAAAAAGCCTGGTGCATTCGCCTCACTTCAAAGCTATTTCTGCAACAGCCGATAAAGAAATCAAGCGGCTTGAGGAGAGCTATAACGAAGACAGTGCAACCCTGGTGACCGATGCCCGTTACGGTTTTATTGCGGGCGCCCTCCGTGAAACCATGGATGCCAAAGAGCAGGCTTTTCCCGGGAAAACCTTCAGCGAACGTATCGATAATATCATCACGCATAAGTACCTGGGCTTTCCTGTTTTCCTGTTTTTTCTCTGGGTTATGTTCCAGACTACATTTTCGTTGGGAGAATATCCAAAGCACTGGATTGATCTGCTCGTGGGTTCTTTCGGAAGCCTCACCGGAGGCTTGCTCCCTCCCGGTCCGGTCAAAGACCTGCTCATCGACGGGATCATCAGCGGGGTTGGCAGCGTCATCGTTTTCCTTCCCAACATACTTATCCTGTTCTTCTTTATCTCCCTTATGGAAGATTCAGGATACATGGCCAGGGCTGCCTTCATTATGGACAAGCTGATGCATAAAATGGGGCTTCACGGACAATCGTTCATCCCGCTGATCATGGGTTTTGGCTGCAACGTGCCGGCCATTATGGTCACCCGCACCCTCAAAGATCGTAATGATCGCCTGCTTACCATGCTTATCAACCCGTTCATGTCGTGCAGTGCCCGCCTTCCGGTTTATCTCCTTATCACCGGGGCTATATTCCCGAGACATGCCGGTACCGTGATCTTTATGGTATATATTACCGGTATCTTTCTGGCTGTGCTTATCTCCATCATCTTCAAGAAATTTTTATTCAAAAACAAGGAAGCCCCGTTTGTTATGGAGCTTCCGCCTTACCGCATGCCCACAGTCAGGGTGATTCTGAGGCATATGTGGGAGAAAGCCCGGCAATACCTGAAAAAAATGGGAGGGGTTATCCTGATCGCCGTGATCATTATCTGGGCTCTTGAATATTTCCCGGGGGGCGAAAGAGTAAACAAAACCGAACGCTTACAGCAGTCTTACATCGGCAAGATTGGTAAAATGATTGAGCCCGTGATAGAACCTCTCGGTTTCGACTGGAGGATGGGAGTGAGCCTTATCACAGGGGCTGCAGCGAAGGAAGTAGTCGTTAGCACCATGGGTGTTTTATTTGGTACTCCTTCGGCGGATGAAGTGAACCCGAAGGCTGATCTTACCTCGAAACTGCAAGCCGTCACGTATGAAAGCGGAGCTCTTAAAGGGAAGAAAGTGTTTACTCCCCTGGTTGGATTTTCCTATATATTATTTATCCTGATCTATATGCCCTGCATTGCCGTAATAGCAACTGTAAAACGGGAGTCGGGCCATTGGAAGTGGGCGCTATTTCTAATAGTATACACAACAGCACTGGCCTGGTCGGTTTCGTTCATGGTATACCAGCTGGGCTCCTTAATACTCTGAATCATGACAGTTCAATATATCATCGTCGGTTTCATCATTGCAATGGCATTGTTAAACGTTGTTTTGCGTTTTTTCAAATCCATAACAAAGCCTGTAAATAAATGCGAAGGCTGTTCTGCCGGTCGCGGGGGATGTGCCCTGCATGAACAGAAAAGCAACAAACAATAATGAATATTTTTCGTGAAGCTTTACTTTGCCATTACTAATTACTATATTTGGTATTGATTTTTATACCTGAAAATTAATCCCATGACAGTAAAACCGGCGATAAGCTTTGAGCAATACCTGAAACGCCGGGGATATTTGTTTTTGACCTTCGAGGATATCTTCTTTAAAACCATCAGGAAAAGCTTTACTCAGAAAAGTTTTTGCGGATTCTGGAGAATGTGGAATCCCTATTCAGGATACGTGTTTTTTCTTCTGTATTCATTGGTACGTGGTGACAGAAAACGCCCATTGGCGATATTCTTTATTTTCATAACCAGCGGATTTGTTTTTCATGACCTTTTGATTTTCCTTGTTACGGGGAGTATATCAATTGTTTTTACGGTTACCTTCTCCATTTATTCAATGATCTTTAATATTGAACACAGGATGCTGGCAATTGGCAAAGACGTAAGATCCTTTGCATCACGTAAAAACCTCTTCCCCCTGAAATATCATGTAATGAAAAACATGGCTTTATTGGCTTTGCCTCTTGCTGCAGGATTTATTATAAATTTCTATGTTTTCCCACATTCGGTGATGAGCAGATTATTTCATTGAGCCCGATAAAAAAGCCTTATCCAGGATGAAAGCCATTTTGCGTGCCACCCTGTTCATATTTCTTCTTCTGCAATGGGGTCTTGGGTTGATGGCACAGTCCTGGGATTTTATCAAAGAAAAGAACGGTATTAAAATATATACCCGGGTTCCCGAATATTCAAGCTTTAAATGTTTTAAGGGAGAGACCGTAATTCATGCCAGCATGCAGGAGATCGGCCTGTATGTGGGTAACGTGAAGAATTTTAACTGGTGGGATAAAAACATCAGGGACCTTAAGGTTCTTGAATCGGAGTCGGATAAACATGTAAAATACTATTTTATCTATGATGTAACATGGCCATTGAATGACCGGGATATCTGCGTTGAAGTGTTTATAAGCATCGACAGTATTACCGGGGTGAAAGTAGTTTATGCCAGGCCTTTGCCGGGTGTTATTCCCGAGAAGGAAGGCATTGTAAGAATAAAGAACTACTGGCAAAAATGGACTCTCACACCTATCGGCCAGAATTCTGTTCATGCTATCCTCGAAGGGTTTGTTGACCCTGCTGGCAGTGTGCCATCATGGCTTTACAATATGGTGATCGTTGAAACTCCTTTGAAAGTAATGGGAGGCATTAAGCAGAGAGTTGAGGCTGCACACCGGGATTAATATTTTTTAACCAAATTCCGCCTCTTACCATCTCACCATCTTTCCATTTTCTATCTTTGCTCCCTAAACTTAATAATCATGTCCCATGGTATCTGCCTCCTGAGCATTGTTCCTGTAAGAACGGAACCTTCACATCAAGCTGAAATGTGCACCCAGCTGCTTTTTGGCGAATTATACACTGTTATTCAAACCGGGGATGACTGGTTAAGAATAAGCCTGGAATACGATGGTTACGAAGGCTGGATCAGTATAAAAAGCCATGCTTCAATCACTGTAAACGACTATGATTCCTTAACCGGGACCAACGCCCGTTGCGCCCTGGACCTTGTACAACTGGTCACTAATGAAACGAAAAAGGAACAGTTCCCGATACTGTATGGAAGCTCCCTGCCTGGGATAGAAGAGTTCAGGATGGATCTTGCCGGCCAGACTTTTGTTTACGATGGCCAGGTTTCAATGGTTGCCGATTTTGAGGAAGGCGATGAAGACGGTCCCGAGGACCTCATGGAACTCAAGCATGACCTGGTGCACGACAGCATGCAGTTTCTTGGCGCGCCATATCTTTGGGGCGGAAGATCGATTTTTGGCATTGACTGCTCCGGCTTTGTTCAGATGGCCTACAAGCTCAAGGATATCCGCCTGAAAAGAGATGCCTCCCAGCAGGCTTTACAGGGCGAAGCAGTTAACAGCCTTGATGAAGCCCAACCCGGAGACCTGGCCTTCTTTGAAAATGAAGAAGGGAAAATATGCCATGTGGGGATCCTGGCCGACCGGCAGAAAATTCTGCATTGTTCAGGCAAAGTTCGGCTTGACATCATCGATCAGCAGGGTATCTTTCACAACGACCTGCATGAATACACCCATAAGCTGAAGATGATACGACGTGTGATTTAAAAAATTGATGCAGGATGCAAGATATGCAGCTTCGCTGCGATAACTGGATATGCAGTTAACCAGCTATCCAGTTATCCAGTTATCCAGTTATCCAGTTAACCAGCTATCCCGCATCAATTAACCACTTCTCCATCTCCCTTGGCTTTCTTGGGTTTTCCCGGGAGTTCCTGATTGAATATATAAGTAAGGCGAAGGCTGATCACGTTATTGTACTGATTTCGGGTCCATGTGTCGCCCTGAATGTTTGGATCCTTAAAAGTAACTGTTCGCAGATTCATCATTGAATATTGATACCTCACATTGATCCATAACCTGTTCCATAATCTCACCGACACCTCACCCAAAGCTGAAAGGTCATAAGGGAGAAAATTTGAATTTGGCACCATGATTGAATCAGGAAGAGTTGACTCAGATTTGTTGATAAGTTGTCCGTAGCAAATGCCAACACCGGCCGAGATGATCTTTTTATCTGTAAAATGAAACATTAAAGGAATATCAATATAATCAAGGTTCAAACGGTAATAAGTCGAATCGGTACTGCCTTTGTGATAGCTTCCTTTCTGGGAGTAGAGTAATTCCATGCTTACCGACCAGTTCTTGTTTTTGCCGAAGGGAAGGATTGCCATTGGGCCTATATTCAGCCCGACATGCCTGAATCCATAAAACTGATCCCCGTCGACCTGTGTAAAATTTGCGCCCACGGAAATGCCTCCGAGGAACCTTTGGGCATGAGTTGGCCTTAATACAAGAATCATCAGGATAATCAGCGCAGGTAGTAGTAATTGTTTTTTCATCGGGTGGCGGAAGTGATCATACAGTGAGCAAAGGTAAAGAAATTAAAACGCTCAGTTTTTCGATTTATTTTGGGTCTTCATCGATAGCTGTATGCGTTTCCTGGGGATATCCACATCCACCACATCGACCATCACCTTCTGGTTAAGTTTAACAACCTCATTCGGATCCCTCACAAAGCGGTCGGCTAGCATGCTCACATGTACCAGTCCGTCCTGGTGAACCCCGATGTCAACAAAAGCTCCGAAATTGGTAATGTTTGTTACGATCCCTGGCAATTTCATACCCGGTCTTAGATCGTTGATCGAATGGACTTCCTTCGAGAATTCAAACAATTCGAATTTCTGGCGGGGATCCCGGCCGGGTTTTGCCAGTTCCTGCATAATATCCTGCAAGGTGGGCAAGCCGGTCTTTTCATCAACGAAGGCATCAAGCTTTATTTTTGACCTGTATCCTGCATCCTGTATCAGATCCTTCACCGAACAGTTCATGCTTCCTGCCATCTTATCCACCACATGGTAGCTTTCGGGGTGAACTGCGCTGGAATCAAGAGGGTTTTCAGCATCCCTTATCCGGAGGAATCCTGCTGACTGTTCAAAGGCTTTTTCCCCAAAACGTGTGACTTTCCTGAACTCCTTTCTTGAACGGAAAGGTCCTTTTTCGTTGCGGTAGGTGATGATGTTCTTTGCAAGCCCCTGCCCCACCCCCGAAACATAAGTGAGAAGCTCCTCGCTCGCTGTGTTGACTTCAACCCCGACCATGTTCACGCAGCTGACCACTGTATCTTCAAGGCTTTTCTGCAGGGCCGGCTGGTCCACATCATGCTGATATTGCCCCACCCCGATGGATTTAGGGTCGATCTTGACAAGCTCGGCAAGGGGATCCATCAGGCGGCGCCCTATCGAAACAGCCCCCCTCACGGTCACATCGTAATCGGGGAATTCCTTTCGGGCAATTGCTGATGCGGAATATACCGAAGCCCCGCTCTCGTTCACGACCAGCGCCAGGATTTCCTTATCAAACGGGATGGCTTTGATCAGTCTTTCCGTTTCACGTCCTGCCGTACCGTTACCTATAGCGATAGCTTCTATTTTATATGCGTTGACAAGGCTTTTAATTTTATGGATGGCATCCTTGACTTCATTCTGGGGCGGATGAGGATATATTGTCTCATTATGCAACAGCTCCCCCTGACGGCCGAGGCAAACAAGTTTACATCCCGTTCTGAACCCGGGGTCCAGAGCCAGAACGTTCTTTTGTCCAAGGGGAGGTGCAAGTAAAAGTTGGCGAAGGTTCTCGGTAAATACCCTGATAGCCTCAAAATCGCTTTTCTCTTTTGCCCATCCCCTGGCTTCGGTCTCCATTGAAGGCAGCAGCAATCTTTTGCAACTATCCTTTATAGCCTCCCGGACAAGTTCAGAGGAAGCATTTTCTGATTTAATGAAGATCCTGTCCATGATCTCCTCAGCCTTATCTTCAGGGACCTCTACCGAAAGCCTGAGAAATCCTTCGTGTTCGCCCCTGAGCATTGCCAGCACTCTGTGTGACGGAGCTTTAGACAGAAGCTCATGATAATCGTAGTAAATTTTATAATTTGCACCTTCTTCTTCCTTCCCTTTGATCACTTTGGAGATGATCATGGCTTCCTTCTCAAAAAGCTGGCGGATGCGTTTGCGGCCATAAGCGTGTTCATTTACCCATTCGGCAATAATATCTTCAGCTCCGCGGATGGCATCCTCCACAGAATTAACGCCTTTTTCCTCGTCAATAAACCGTTTAGCCTCTCCTCCAGGGTTATCTGATCTCTGTGAAACGATGATCTTTGCAAGAGGCTCCAATCCTTTATCCCTGGCAATGCTTGCCCTTGTTTTGCGTTTAGGTTTGAAAGGCAGATAGATGTCCTCAAGTTCGGCCATCGTTGTGGCTTTCAAAACCGCTTCCTCAAGATCAGGGGTCAGCTTTTCCTGCTCTTTGAGGCTTCTCAGCACAGCTTCGCGCCTGGCATCAAGATCTTTTAACTGGATAAGCCTGTCCCTGACCTTGCCGATCAATACCTCATCCATGCTGCCAGTCATCTCTTTGCGGTATCTTGCGATGAAGGGTATTGTAGCCCCGGTTTCCAGCAAAGTCAGAGTATTGAAAACGAAGGCTTTATTAACGCCCAGTTCCGACGAAATTATCGCGGTATATTTTTCAAGGTCCATGAAAATCAAATGCTGCTATTAGTTGTTTTATACTGAATATCACCAGCCTGAAGCAAGAACATCGGCGATATGGATGGTTTTAATGGGGAGGTTATGTTTATCAATGTATGCCTGCTGGTGCATCAGGCAGGATGAATCTGTTGAGACAATATATTCCGCCCCGGTTTCCAGCGCGTTGTTGATCTTCTGTTCGGCCATGGCCGTGGAGATAGGTTCGAACTTGGCCGAAAAGGTCCCGCCGAAACCGCAGCAAACATCATTGTCCTTCATCTCACGGAGTTCAAGGCCTTTCACATTTGCAAGAAGCTTTCGCGGCTCGTCCTTTAAACCATACTCCCGCAGTGCTGCACAGGAATCATGATAAGTGACTGAATGGTTGAAGGTAGCCCCCACATCTTCCACATTCAAAACATTAACAAGAAAATCGGTGATCTCGTATATGTTTTTCTTGACCTGTTTGTATTCGTAATGAAGTCCCGTATTGTGAAAAAGCCAGGGATAATAATTGCGGATAAAACCGATACAGGAAGCAGAAGCCCCCACAATTGAACGGTCATTAGGGAAATCCTTCATGAATTTCTCGCCTAACTTTTTAGTGTCGTCCCAGGCTCCGCTATTGAAAGTCATTTGTCCGCAACAGGTCTGGTTTGGGTTATAAAACACATCAACCCCGAGCTTTTCAAGGATTTTCACCATGTTCATGCCCGTCTCCGGGTAAACCTGGTCAATGAAGCAGGGAATAAAAATGTCGACTAGCATGATCAAAACTGAAAGCCAAAAATAAACATTTCCCGACTTGAATCACACAGGATGTGAAAAATTCGGGAAAACAAGATCCGGGCTGGTATCAATGGCATTCGTAGGTCAGCTTGATTTCATAGGGTACCGAACTGTGGATCAGCAATGGGTAATCCGAAGTATTATACTTGATTATTGTATCAGGGGCTTGCTGAATATTGTTAATTGTGGTATTTAGCAAATTGTTTTTATTCCAGCTCAGGTAGTAAACAAGTGGCTCGCCGGTTACAGCGTAGGAATTCTTCCCGTTATCATAAGAAAACTCATAATGATCATGTGAAATCTGAGCAGGATCCAGCCACCAATAGTAGTCCTTTGTCTTAATATTCTGATTCTCATAGGTGTAAACAATTGAATCTTCAGGATTAACACCTTTTAACAATTTTGGGAATATAGCTTTGTCTGTTTCAAGTATCACCTGGTTTTGGGAATTATAGCTTAACGATGTTCTGCGGATCTGCAAGCCCCCAAAGGGATATGTATGGCGTTCATATGAGATGATCCGGCCGTATGAATCATAAACAAAGAATGTTGAATCAGCGGTGGACCGGTAAAAAAATGCCAGCTTGTTATTCTGGTAAACATAATGGGACGAAAGGAAGGCCGGCCCCTGTTCAAACAAATCCCATTTGAGGACCAGTTGCCCATTGGCATTATAATGATACATCCTTATCGAATCTGTATTGTAGTACACACTAAGCAACTTGCAGAATGAAAGCTCAGGTGTATTGTCTTCCTGAGACTTTTTGCAGGAAAAAGTAAAAAGTACCAGTGTGGCTAAAAGCAGCGGTGTGAACCATTTCATACGGTTAATTTTTGTGAAACACTTCGCTTAAATAAATTTTGCCAGTCATCACTTTATCTGAAACCCCGCAATCTCCAATTCATCCCAGAACCCCGGGTACGACTTTGAAACAACATCCGGATCGGCAATACGGATGCTCCCTGTTTTCAATGCAAGCATGGCAAATGTCATAGCTATTCGGTGGTCACGGTATGTATCAATGATCACCTCGGGTTTAGCGAACAGTTTTGACGGCAATATCTCTATTACAGGGAAATCTCCCGTTGTAACAGTTAGTTTACATCCAAGCTTTAGAAGCTCCGTAGTAAGAGAACGCACCCTGTCGGATTCCTTGATAACCAGGCTTTTCAATCCTTCAAATCTGCCTCTGATCCCCAGGGCCGCACAAGCAGCTATCATAGGAAGAGCCAGGTCGGGATGGCGAGTGAAATCATAAAAGAAACCTTCGAGGCGGGAGGGATGCCTGGAGAGGTGAAGCGCGGATGGAGACTCGGGAACCGGGAATCGGGAACCGGGAACCGGGACTTTCGACTTCCGACTCCCGGCTTTTTCTTTGCGAAATTCCGAAACAACCCCGAAAACCGAAAAGGCAGATGCCACGACAGAATCGCCCTGCAGGCTTTTTTCTTCAAGCCCGGGCAGATGCAGATCTGTTTTATCGGAAAGGGCTGCAGCCTGGTACCAGAATGAAGCAGCAGACCAGTCTGACTCTACGGTGAATTCACTCGCGGAATATACACCGGGTTCAACGCTGATCTTATGTTTCCACTTCCTGGCCTTTATCCCGCATTCCTTCATCAGCGCAACAGTCATGTCTATATAGGGTTCTGAGACCACATCCCCCCTGAGATTCAGGGTAAGCCCTTCTGAAAGGTAAGGGCCTATCATCAGCAGGGCGCTCACAAACTGGCTGCTGACCCCGGCATTGACGTTCAACGTATCCGATTTAAGGTTACGTCCTTTGATTAGAAGGGGCGGGAACCCTACATTCCCAAGGTATTCAATTGAAGCTCCCAGTAGTTTCAGGTCCTCAACAAGCTCTCCTACAGGTCTCTGCCTCATACGGTCGGTTCCGGTGAGGACCCAGCGTCCCGGCTTTACAGCAAGAAGTGCGGTAAGGAACCTCAGGTCGGTGCCGGCATCCGAGCAGTCCAGCTCTACTGCATCCTGTTTGCCTGAAGAGGCATGGATCTTATTCAGCAGTTTTTGAAGTATCAGGGTATCGGTAGACTTTGAGAGGTTGATTATTTCGAATTTCGCACCCGACAAGGCCTGCATGATGAGCATGCGGTTGCTGATGCTTTTTGAGGAAGGGAGCTGGATTGTTCCTTTCAGAAGTTTCTCGGGTCTTACTATTTTAATGCTTTTCATAATCCTTCTCAGGTACAATAACTGCCCCTATTCAAAAATTTTATCCAGGGCGGCTGCCGTTTCATCCCTTCCTGCCAGCCTGTTTATCCGAGGTTTGCCTGCCGACTGTAGCAAAGTATATTTTACCTGTCCTTCACTGTTCTTTTTATCATACAACAAAAGATTATAAATGCTGTCGTATGAGGGAGGGGTTTTTCTTACCAGGTCAGCAAGCGTATCAACCTGCAGCTTATATCCTGCTTTCAGGAAGGAAATGATCTCCATTGCCTCCGCATTGCTTAAGCCCGCCTTCAGATACGAAAGCCAGGTTTCGGCTATCATTCCCAATGCGACTGCATCTCCGTGCAACAGACCTTGTTCATCCCTTGAGAGAACAAACGATTCGAGGGCATGGCCGATGGTATGTCCGAAGTTCAGTATTTTCCTGAGTTTCTGCTCCTTGAAATCCTGGCGGGTAATACGGTTTTTAAATGCCATGGTTTTCATGATCAGATCCTGCCAGGGTTTTTCCATGATGTCGAGGTCCAGTATGTTTTCGGCTCCCTGACTGAGAAGTTTGCGCCATAAAACAGGGTCCCCTATGAGGGCCGACTTTACAATCTCGGCAAACCCCGAGCGAATATGGTGTGCAGGAAGAGTCTTAAGAAACCGGGGGTCAACGAAGACAGCCAGGGGAGAATAGAAAAAGCCGAGCTGGTTTTTGAGTTCACCCATGTTCACCCCCGTCTTTCCGCCAATAGCAGCATCCACCATTCCCGTGAGGCTTGTAGGAATATTTACATAAGGGATCCCTCTTTTGAGCCCGGCAGCAATAAACCCTCCAAGGTCTGAAACCACCCCTCCTCCCAGGTTGACCAGGATGCTACGGCGGTCGGCACCGGCAGCCAGGAGTTCAATCCATATTTTTTCGGCTGCCGACAGGGATTTGGAAGCCTCGCCTCCTTCAATCTCAAATACCGATGCCGCATCAAGTTCAGGACATGCTTCAACAAGAAGCTTTAGGCAGTGCTTTCCCGTATTGGCGTCGACGAGAATAAAAACCCTGCTTTTCCTGTATTCCTGCGAAAGAAGAAGCTTCCTGAAACCCGGTAAGGCATTTGAACCGCAATGGATGCGGGTTCCCGACACAGTGGCCACCCTGGCTGAGAGGATCATATCAACGGGGTTTTAATGAAATGCAGCCATCAACAGGTCAAGGTCCTGGAAAGGCAGGTTGAAATGGCGGCTGATGGGAAGGCTTGTGATCAGTCCGTTATACAGGTAAACGCCTTGTCTAACACCATAATCCCTTTTTAAAAGGTTTTCGACCCCGCCTGCATTTCCTATGTCAAGTATTATCGGGACCATGATATTGTTCAGGGCCTGGGAAGCAGAATGGGGCACTTTCGAAGGGATGTTGGGAACACAGTAGTGGGTAACTCCATGAACTTTGTAAACAGGATCTTTGAGGGTTGTAGGCCTGGAAGTTTCGAAACACCCTCCCTGGTCTATGCTTACATCAATGATCACCGAACCTTCTTTCATCTGCCTGATCATTTCTTCCGAAATCAGGCAGGGAGACTTGCCTTCGGGTGAATGCACCGCTCCTATCACAACATCCGCAGTCATCATTGCATCAAGGACAGCCTTAGGATGCAGAAGAGAAGTGTAGATCCTCCGTCCGAGGTTATCCTGTATGCGCCTGAGCCGGTATACCGAATTATCAAACACTTTTACAAAAGCGCCCAGCCCGATTGCCGAGCGTGCGGCAAATTCTCCAACCGTTCCTGCGCCTATGATAACCACTTCGGATGGCGCTATCCCTGTGAACCCGCCGAACATCTTGCCCCTGCCGAATTCCGGGTCACTGAGGTACTCGGCGGCAATAAAGATGGCTGTATTCCCAGCAATCTCGCTCATGGTCCTGATCACCGCCATCTGGTTGGTCTTGTCACGGATAAATTCAAATGCAAGGGCCGTTACTTTTTTCTGGCTCAGACCGCGGAAATACTCCCCGCACTGCATTGCGATCTGAAGGGTGGAAATAAGAGTCTGTTTGGGATGAAGAAGTTCAATCTCGTCCTGTGTAACAGGCCCTACCTTCAGAATTATATCGGCCTTATACACTTCATTTGGTGAATATACGATCTGAGCCCCTGCTTCGCTGAATTCATGATCGGGGAAATGGGCTGTGAGTCCGGCCCCGGCCTCAACAAGAACGTGGTGGCCGTTGCGCACCAGCAGCCCTACACCGTCGGGGACCAGTGAAACCCTGTTTTCCATGCTGGAGACTTCCTTGGGGACTCCAATAGAAAGTTCGCTTTTCCTGCTCGCCACTTCAAGCATTTCTTCCTGGGGCATCAGCCTCTCACCAAGGGTGAGTTTGCTGAAATCAGGACGGGAATCTTCCATGAGGCTAAATTTTAAACGAAGTTACGAAAGAAAAAAGAATACTATCCTCAGGACATGAAAAATCAGGAATCTTATCATCGGAATCTCATGATTCACCTTTGAGATTGCAAAGGATACCGAAAATCCTTTTAAATCATAGAAAAATCCCGTAATCTTGCATAAAATTCAAAACTTTCCGTTATGCAACTTAAAAAAATTAGTCTGAGAAGGTTTCTCTTCGGAATGATGAGCCTTTTCTCAATGGTATCATTAATGACATTACTTATGAGTGCAACCCCTGAAGTAAACTATCCGGGCTACAAACTGATCGAAAAAAGGTTTGTCAAAGAGCTGAATGCAAATGTATTCTTCCTGGAACATGTGAAAAGCGGTGCGAAGATCGTCAAGTTCGCCACCGATGATGCCAATAAAACATTTACCATCGCCTTTAAGACTTTTCCCGACAATGATTTCGGGGCTCCCCACATCACAGAGCATTCGGTGCTTAACGGCAGTAAGAATTACCCCGTGAAGAGTCCATTTGACGTGCTTATCAAAGGTTCTCTTCATACCTTCATGAATGCTTTTACTTCCAAGGACTTTACAGCTTACCCTGTAGCCAGCATGAATGACAAGGATTATTTCAACCTTATGCATGTATATCTTGATGCCGTATTCAACCCCCTCACTTATACAGATCCGAGGATCTTCAAGCAGGAGGGATGGCATTATGAATTGCTAAACAAAGACAGTGCGATCAGCTATAAAGGAGTGGTTTACAACGAGATGAAAGGTGCTTTCTCGGATCCCAGGGAAGAGCTGAGCTACCAGGTATACAAAAACCTTTTTCCCGATAATGCTTATGGCAAGGAATCAGGCGGATATCCATTTACTATTCCCCATCTCACCTACGAACAGTTTTTGAATTTCCACAAGAAGTTCTACCACCCCGAAAACTCTTACATTTATCTATACGGTGACGCCCCTCTCGACAAGGAGCTGGCATTTCTCGACAAGGAATACCTTTCCCATTATAATAAAGCAAACAATAAGGCAAGTATTACAGACCAGAAGCCTTTTGCCAAAATGATGGATCTCACCGGTTATTATCCTATAATGCCGGGCGACGACGCCAATAACCAGTCTTATCTTTCCCTTAATTACGTGACAGGCCACAACACCGACCAGGCGCTCGTTATGGCCCTGGATGTACTCAGCGAGGTTCTTGTAAACCAGGAATCGGCGCCCATCCGTCTTGCTCTTCAGGAAGCCGGAATTGGACAGGATGTAAACGCATCCTCGAGCAATTACAAGCAGAATGTGTTTCAGATCATGGTCCAGAATGCCAATGCGGCTGACAAGGATAAATTTAACGAAATCGTTAAAAAATGCATGCAGGATGCTGTTGACAAGGGCCTCGACAAACAGGTCGTTGAAGGAGTCATCAACAGGATGGAATTCCAGCTTCGCGAAGGCAACGATGCGCAGAAAGGAATGTACTGCGTATTTCGCGCACTGCCAACCAGCTTCTTTGCCGATGATCCTTTCACCGGGCTGGAATATGAAAAACCCCTGGCGGAGGTAAAGAAGGCCCTGACTACAAAATATCTTGAAAACATCATTAAAACAAGCTTCCTCGACAATCCGCATACCCTGCTTTACACCCTGGCCCCGAAAGTCGGAGCTGATGATGAAAAGAACGCAGCGGTTGCTGCCGAGCTTAAAGCATATAAGGCAAGCCTCACCCCTGCCCAGATAGACGCTCTTGTAAAGGATACCAAAGACCTCCTGGATTACCAGAAATCGGAAGACAGCCCTGAGGCACTTGCAAAGATCCCCTTGCTTGAGATCAAGGATATCAACCCGAAAGCCACATTTTACAGTCTTGAGGAAAGCAAAGTGGCCGGAGTTCCAATGCTGTATCGCAACGAATTTACAAACGGGGTGGTTTACATGAACCTTTTCTTCGACCTGAGGACGCTGCCCCAGGACATGATCCCTTATGCTTCACTGCTGTCGAATGTTCTTTCGATGCTGAATACCGAGAAATACAGTTTTGGCGATCTGAACAAGACATTGAACATCAATACAGGAGGTTTTTACACTTCACTGAAAACCTACCAGGAAAACCTTGACGATAATGCCATGATCCCTAAACTGGCCGTCACATCAAAAGCCATGACAGGGAAAGTGGATAAGATGGCAGAACTGACTTCAGAGATTCTGCTGAAAACAAAATATGACGATGTGGAAAGGCTTAAAAATGTTCTGACCAGGCATCTGTCACAACTTGAAGCCACAACGAAACAGGATGGCTATACCATAGCCAGCGGACGATTCCCTTCTTATTTCAGCAAATCGGGTGTATACGGTGAAATGACCTCCGGGCTCACTTACTACTGGTTTGTCGCTGACCTTATGAAGAATTTCGACACCCGCTCGGCAGAGCTTATTGCCAACCTGAAGAAAGTCGCCGGAATTTTATTTACAAAGAACAACCTGATCGCCGGTGCTACAACAAACAAGGAGGCTTTCGCAAAATTCACACCGGCTCTTGAAAAACTGGTGAAGGAATTGCCCGATGCCCCTGTTACCCTCAAAACCTGGGCCCTCGACCCCCAGCCTAAAAACGAAGGCTTCCTCACTCCTTCAAAAGTACAGTATGTGGTCGCCGGTTTTGATTACAAACAGCTTGGATATAAGTGGGATGGGAAAATGAGAGTGTTGAGCCAGATACTTTCTACCGATTACCTGCAGACCAGGATACGTGTTATGGGTGGAGCCTATGGCGGATGGAGCACTATTTCTCCGATCGGGAACATTACGTTCAACTCCTACCGCGACCCTAACCTGAAACAGACTCTCGATAACTTTAAGGGAATTCCCGAATACTTAAAATCGTTTGAAGCCGACGACAAGGAAATGACCCGCTATATTCTCGGGACCGTATCCAGCATAGACCGTCCGCTTACCGCCTCCCAGAAAGGCGACCAGGCATTCAGCTACTACTTCAACAAGAGAACCGAAAAAGCAATACAGGATGACCGTACGGCAGTGATCGGTACTAAGGCAGCCGACATTAAGGCATTTGCCAAAATGATACAGGATGTGCTCGACAAGAACGAGTTCTGTGTTTACGGAAACTCCGATAAGATCAATGCCGATAAGGTCTTGTTCAAGAACCTGGTTAATATCCAGAAATAATTTTAAAGTTTCCCGGGGTTTATTCCCGGAGAAAAAGAAAGGGTGGTCAGAATCTGATCACCCTTTCTTTTTCTCCGGTTATCTCAAGCCGGACCGTACCCTCAGGCAACAGGTCCTCGGCTAATTCAGGCCATTCGATAAAACAAAAAGAACCGGAGTAAACATACTCTTCATAGCCAATATCAAACACTTCTTCGATTTTATTGATACGGTAGAAATCGAAATGATAAACCGATTCCTTTCCAGGATTCCTGTACTCATTGATAATTGAAAATGTTGGGCTCTGAACCTCGTCGGTCACACCAAGGCGATGACAGAATTCCTTGATCAGAGTGGTCTTTCCCGCTCCCATCTTGCCATACAAAGCAAATACCCGGGAATCTGGAAAAGCTTCCAGTATCTGATTTGCAACTTCCGGCAAGGATTCAAGGGTAGAAGTCAGGAGCATAAGACCAGTGTTTAGGATACGGGATAAAGGGATAACGGGATACTCAGACCCGGAAGTGCAACGCGCTGCATTATCGGCGCGAAGCGCCTTATCACGTATCCCGCATCTCTTATCATTTTCTTTTCAAATACACACACGGCACCAGCATCTCCTCCATCGAAATCCCTCCGTGCTGGAAAGTGTCACGGTAATAATTCACGTAGTAGTTGAAATTATTAGGATAAGCAAAAAAATCGTAATTGCGGCAAAACACAAACGAAGAGCTGACATTCCCCCTGGGGAGAAAGGCATCGGAGGGGTTTCTGACTTCAAACGCTTCATTCTTTTCAAATTTAAGCGCTTTGCCCGTTTTATACCTTAAATTAGTATTTGTATTTCGGTCCCCTAGAACCTTTACCGGGTTGTTCACCCTGATTGAGCCATGATCGGTGGTAATGATGAGGTTTACATCCTTTTCGCCAAGCCAGCGGATAATCTCATACAGGGGTGAATGCTGGAACCAGCTCAGCGTGATGGACCTGTATGCCTTTTCATCGTCGGCAAGCTCCCTGATGATCTCCATCTCGGTACGGGCATGCGAAAGCATATCCACGAAGTTGTAAACGATAAAATTCAATTTGTTCACCATCAGGTTTGGGAGCAACTCAACAAGCTTTCGCCCGTATGTTTGATTCAGAACCTTATAATAGGAATATTTTACATCCCGGCCATACCGTTTGAGCAATTCGCCTAGCAGTTCCGATTCAAAATTATTCTTGGATCCTTCTTCATCCTCATTTACCCAATATTTCGGATACTTTCGCTCGATCTCAGTCGGCAGAAGACCCCCAAACAAGGCATTTCTTGCATATTGCGTCACTGTTGGCAGTATACTGTAATAGATATCCTCCTTCTCCACCCTGAAAAACTCTTCGAAGAAAGGTTGTAAAATCTTCCATTGGTCATAGCGCAGATTATCAACAAGAATGACAAATAACGGGCGGTTGTCATCCATGACAGGAAAAATTTTCTCCTTGATCAGGTTATGTGACTGTACCGGCCGCGGGTTGACCTTTCCATGTAGCCAGTCAATGTAATTACGTTCAACGAATTTGCTGAAAACCTGGTTTGCTTCGTTTTTTTGCAGCTGAAGAACCTGCTGCATACCATCGTCCATCGACTTTTCCAGTTTCAGCTCCCAGAAAATGATCTTCTTATAAACCTCAACCCATTCCTCAAAATTAAGGCGGTTGCTGATCTCCATCCCGATATTGCGGAATTCCTGCTGATACTGGAAATTGGTCTTTTCGCTGATCAGCTTCTTATTCTCCAGATTTTTTTTCAGGCAAAGAAGGATCTGGTTCGGGTTCACAGGTTTAATCAGATAATCGGCGATATTTGAGCCGATGGCATCTTCCATGATCGCTTCTTCCTCGCTTTTTGTAATCATGACAACCGGCAGGCCGGGCTGGTCTTTTTTTATCTTCATCAGGGTTTCAATACCCGATAATCCGGGCATCTGCTCATCCAGGAAAACGATATTGAACGATTTCGCAACGATCAGGTCCAAGGCATCATACCCGCTGTTGGCGGTTGCCACATCATAGCCTTTATCCCTCAGAAAAATTATATGCGGTTTCAGCAGGTCAATTTCATCATCAACCCACAAAATACTTACTTTATCCATGTTTATTTTTTATTGACTGCTTATGGCATTCACCGAAGATTAAAGAAGCGGTTTTGTCTTCCTCGTTAAATATAAATGTCGTAAGTTTGCTTTTATTGTGGCCCATGCCCTTATTTAGCATTCTTTTAACAAATTTACATGAATTTCCGGGCAATCAATAAGATAAAAACGATAAACGATCCTGTTTACGGATTTATCACCATCCCTTCGGAACTGGTCTATGACATCATGGACCACCCCTGGTTCCAGCGCCTCCGGAGGATCAAACAGCTTGGGCTCACGAACTATGTATATCCTTCGGCACACCATACTCGTTTCCAGCACGCACTTGGGGCAATGCACCTGATGAGGCAGGCTGTGGGGGTACTGAGGTCCAAGGGAATACCCATAAGCCATGAGGAAGCAGAAGGCCTGAGCATTGCCATCCTCCTTCATGATATCGGTCACGGGCCATTTTCACATACCCTGGAACAATCGATAGTAAAAGGCCTTTCACATGAAGATATTTCGGATCTGTTCATCGAGGGACTGAACCGATTGTTCGACGGCCGGCTTGAGTTAGCCAGGAAAATTTTCAGGGGGAGCCATGAAAAAAAATTCCTCCACAAACTGGTTTCCAGCCAGCTTGATATGGACCGTCTTGACTATCTCTCACGTGACAGTTTTTTCACCGGGGTGGCAGAAGGCACAATCAACACCGACCGTATCATCAATATGCTTACCGTTTGCGATGATGAACTGGTGGTGGAATCCAAAGGAATTTACTCCATTGAAAAGTTCATTATAGCCCGCAGGCTGATGTACTGGCAGGTATACCTGCATAAAGCCGTGCTTGCTGCCGACCAGATGCTGGTTAATATCCTGAAAAGGGCAAAATACCTGGGCGAGACCGAAAAAAACATCCCATCAACACCTGCTTTAAGATATTTCCTTACACATGATACTGGCAAGGAAGATTTTCATAAAGACCCGGCTTGCCTTGAACGGTTCGCACTCCTCGATGATTTTGACGTGGTTACATCCATAAAACTCTGGATGGACCATCCCGACAAGGTACTCTCAACCCTTTGCCGCTGCCTTATCAACAGGAACCTGTTCAGGATGGAAATGCAAAATGAAGCTTTTGATCCTGATTATATACTGCGGATTACCGAGTCTACAAGGAAGCAGTACGGACTTACAGCCGAAGAAACATCCTTCTTTGTGAACACTGAAGTGGTAACTAACCATGCTTACAACCCCCGGCACGACAAAATACTGATCCGCAGCGGCGACGGCAAACTTACCGATGTTGCCACTGCTTCAGAGCAGCTCGACATCGCTGTTCTCTCGACTACTGTCAGCAAACACTTGCTAAGTTATCCGAAGGATATAAAAATTTGATTTACAGAATAATAGAAAATTCAAAAGGGCTGTTTCAAAATAAAATGATAAATTTGCACCCCGTTAACCAAAAACAATGGAGTTCAGCGCCCAGCAGATAGCCGGATTCCTCAACGGCATAGTTGAGGGTAAACCCGAAACCAGGGTATCAAACCTGTCCAAAATCGAAGAAGGTAAACCGGGAACAATGACCTTCCTGGCGAATCCTAAATACACTCAATTCATTTATACCACCCAGGCATCTATTGTTGTAGTGAGTAAAGATTTTACTCCTTCCCAGTCGGTGGCAGCCACTCTCATCCGTGTTGACGACCCTTACCAGAGCTTTGCAAAACTGCTGGAGATGTTCAACAGCATGACAGCAGCCAGGAAAGAGGTGTCTTCCCTGGCCTTTATTGCAAGCTCTGCAAAAACCGGCAAAGAGATTTCTATCGGGGCTTTCAGTTACATTGGCGAAAATGCCGTTGTAGGAGATAATGTCAGTATTTATCCCCAGGTATACCTTGGCGACAATGTGAAGGTTGGAAATAACTGCACAATATATCCCGGGGTGAAGATATACCGTGATTGTGTCATCGGGAATGAATGCACCTTACATTCAGGAGTGATCATAGGCAGCGATGGGTTCGGGTTCGCTCCCCAGAGTGACAATAATTACCAGAAAGTTCCGCAGATTGGTAATGTAGTCCTCGAAGATCATGTCGAGATAGGTTCCAACACTACGATTGACCGTGCAACGCTGGGGTCGACCATCATAAGGAAGGGTGTGAAACTGGATAATCTGATCCAAATCGCCCACAATGTGGAAATCGGCGAGAACACTGTGATCGCTGCCCAAACCGGTATCTCGGGATCGACGAAGATCGGGAAAAACTGCATGATTGCCGGACAGGTCGGTATTATCGGACATATTACGATTGCCGATGGAGTAAAGATCGGCGCACAATCGGGCATTGGCGGATCCATTATCGAAGAAGGCGCAATGGTCCTTGGCTCCCCGGCTATAGATGTTAAAAAAACCAGAAGAAATTATATACATCTTTCGAATCTGGATGAGATCGTGAGAAGGATAAACCATTTGGAAAAGGTGTTAAAAGACCATAAAGAGTAAAACCGAACCAGAATTCATGAGTGAAAAACAAAAAACGATAAAATCATCCGTCAGCGTTTCCGGTGTGGGCCTGCATACAGGCCTTGAGGTAACACTAACGTTCAACCCTGCCCCGCCTAACCACGGCATCAAGTTCAAACGTACCGATCTTGACAATAATGTTATTGTGGATGCGGATGTGGATCTCGTGGTTGACACTTCCCGCGGGACCAGCATTGAATACGAGGGATCGAGGTTTGACACCATTGAACATGTGATGGCGGCCCTCACCGGGCTGGAGATTGACAATGTGCTAATCGAGATGAACCAGTCGGAAACTCCAATTCTGGATGGCAGCTCCCGTTTTTATGTCGAAGCCCTCAGCAAGGTCGGCACTGTTGAACAGCATGCACCCAGGAAATACTTCGAGCTTAACCAGATCATTACGTATACCAATGCTGAGAAGAAGGTCGAGATGATCGCTATGCCATCAAAGGATTACCGCCTCAGTGTCATGATCGATTACGAATCCAGGGTCCTTCACTCACAAAATGCAACCCTTAACGACATCCGCAGATTTAAAGAAGAAATTGCAAACTGCAGGACTTTCGTCTTCCTTCACGAAATGGAATACCTCCTCAATAACAATCTCATTAAAGGTGGCGACCTCAGCAATGCCATAGTTTTTGTTAACCGGGCTGTTTCAAAGGAAGAGCTTGACCACCTTGCAGGTATCTTTCATAAGCCAAAGGTGGAAGTCCTGCCCAGTGAAGGCATACTCAACAACCTCGACCTGCAGTTCCCCAATGAGCCTGCAAGGCATAAACTCCTGGATATTATCGGGGACCTCACCTTGGTTGGCATGCCCATCAAAGCCCATATCATTGCCACCAGGCCGGGGCATTATTCGAATGTACAGTTTGCCAAACTGATCAAGAAACATATAAAGAAAGAGAAGAAGCACCAGGAAGGGCATAAGTTCGACCTTACCAAGACCTTGTACGACATCAACCAGATCCAGAAGATGCTTCCCCACCGTTTTCCGTTCCTGCTCATCGACCGCATTATAGAGATGGGCAGTGATTATGTGGTTGGTCTGAAAAATGTGACTATCAACGAGGCTTTTTTCGTGGGGCACTTTCCGCAGGAACCCGTGATGCCAGGGGTGCTTCAGATCGAAGCTATGGCACAGACCGGCGGGATTCTCTCTTTAAGTACGGTAGACGACCCTCATAATTACACCACCTTATTTGTGAAGATCGAGAACGTCAAGTTCAGAAGTAAAGTTGTGCCGGGCGATACCCTCGTATTCCATAACCAGTTGTCGGCCCCTATCCGCCGCGGATTGATTTCCATGAAAGGCGTGGCTTATGTCGGCAACAAAGTTGTGATGGAAGCTGAAATGATGGCACAGGTAACACGAAAATAAAATCATATGAATCAACCCCTTGCATATGTAAATCCCCAGGCAAAGATTGCGCCTAACGTCGTGATAGAGCCGTTTGTAACAATTGATAAAAATGTGATCATCGAAGAAGGCACCTGGATAGGCCCTAATGTGACTATCATGGAAGGTGCCAGGATAGGCAAGAACTGCAAAATCTTTCCCGGTGCTGTCATCTCGGCCATTCCCCAGGACCTGAAATTCGGTGGAGAGGATACTATTGTCAGAATTGGCAACAACACTACCATCCGCGAGTATGTCACAATAAACCGCGGAACCAAAGCCAGTTATGAGACTGTTATAGGCGACAACTGCCTGCTGATGGGCTATGTTCACATTGCTCATGACTGCGTAGTCGGCAATAATGTGATCATGGGCGGTTATTCGGCTCTGGCAGGCCATATCTATCTTGACGATTGGGCTATCCTTGGAGGTGTGGTTGCCGTTCACCAGTTCGTTCATATCGGAGCTCATGCTTTTATCGGCGGAGGTTCGGGGGTGAGCAAGGATGTTCCTCCATACACCAAAGCGGCCAGGGAACCTCTTTCGTATGTCGGGGTTAATTCTATCGGGTTGCGCCGACGGGGTTTCAGTTCAGAAATGATCAATTATATCCAGGACATATACCGTATCATCTTCGTGAGGGGATACAATGTTTCGAAGGCAGTTAGAATGATTGAAACCGAGATGCCCGCCACTCCTGAGCGCGATGAAATTCTTTCATTCATCGCCAATTCATCCAGGGGTATTATGAAAGGACTGACAAAACGTAAATCTTCAGACTGAGCGGGATCTTTTTCATGAATATTTATCTGGATGGCATTGGGAAAAAATTCAATACGGAGTGGATATTCCGGAATGTTTCCCTGGAACTTCTTTCGGGGGGAACCTGCGCCATTCTTGGCCGCAACGGATCGGGTAAATCAACCCTGCTCCAGATCATAGCCGGGAGTATCCATCCTACTTCCGGTACGATCAGGTACGAACTCAACGGTAGGGATATACCCGACAACCTAATCTTCCGCGAGCTTGCCATGGTCGCCCCATACCTTGAGATGATCGAGGATTTCACACTCGAAGAAATGCTCGATTTTCATTTTTCTTTCAAATCATATCTTCCCGGCATAAATGCCAATAAGTTGAAAGATATACTCGACCTGAAGATTAGAAAATCAAAAACCATCAGACAATACTCCTCGGGAATGAAACAAAGGGTGAAGCTTGCCCTGGCTTTTTTCAGCGATGTTCCCCTTCTGCTTCTTGACGAACCCGTAATGAACCTCGACAAGGCAGGTATGGAATGGTACCTTCAGCTCGTAAAGGAATATTCAGGGAAACGAACCCTCATCATCTGTTCCAACCAGCATGCGCAGGAATCGGCGTTCGCGGTGAAGTCTTTGCAGATAGAAGATTTTAAGTCATAATTAGCTCGTAATTTCGCAATGCTGCTGCGCCTGTCGCTCATATATACGCAACGTCGCTGCGCCTTACGCTCGCAACCTTACATCGCGGCTGCGCCTTCTGCGTCACTCACACCAGCAATCACCAAATTAAAATCTTTTCATTAGTTCGTTCCTTGAAGCCAAGGCCGCTTATGTAAGTTGCTTCGCTTTCAACACCAAGGCAGCTTGCGCGAGATGCTTCGATTCCGATATCCAGCAATCCAGCTATCCAGCTATCCAGCAATCCAGCTATCCAGCTATCCAGCTATCCAGTTATCCAGCAATCCAGCTATCCAGCTATCCAGCTATCCAGTTATCCAGCTATCCAGTTATCCAGCTATCCAGTTATTCCGATATCTCAGCAACATTTTCCTTTTCGGAAAATATTGCTACCTTTGCAGCCCTTTTTAATGATCAATCAATTCATTAGTATTTATGGCAACAACAGCAGATATCAGGAACGGCCTGGTCATTGATTATAACAACGATCTTTACACCATTGTTGAATTTCAGCATGTCAAGCCCGGCAAAGGCCCGGCATTCATACGCACAAAACTCAAGAGTCTGAAGAATGGCCGCGTTATTTCAAATACCTTCGACTCAGGTGTCAGGATTGATATTGCACGTGTTGAACGCCGCAAATACCAGTATCTCTTCAAAGATCATTCTGGATACCATTTCATGCATACCGAGACTTACGAGCAGACGTTTATCAACGAAGAACTCATCAACGCTCCCCAGTATCTTAAAGAAGGACAGGAAGTGGAGATCGTGTTTCATGCCGATACCGAGACACCTCTGTCCTGCGAACTTCCTCCTTTTGTGATCCTGAAAGTTACCTATACCGAACCCGGACTCCGCGGCAACACTGCAACCAACACATTAAAGGATGCAATTGTTGAAACCGGAGCCAAAGTCCGCATTCCTTTATTCATCGACACCGACGAGATCATCAAGGTCGATACAAGGATAGGGGAATACGCAGAAAGAGTGAAAAGTTGACATATGAAATTTCCCCAGCCATTAACACTTTCCCAGGTCGCAGACATGATCGGTGCCCGGATGATCGGAGACCCGGGATTTATCGTCAGCGGCATCAATGAGATCCATATGGTGGAGGCCGGTGACCTCACTTTTGTCGACCATCCGAAATATTACAACAAAGCACTGAATTCAGCAGCAACCACGGTTCTCATCAATAAAGAAGTAGATTGTCCTGAAGGTAAAGTCCTACTGATCCACGAAAAGCCTTTCGACGCTTACGTTTCACTCGCAACCCGTTTCCGCCCGTTCGAAAAAGCCCTGGCAATGATCAGTGCTTCGGCCATGATAGGCGAAGGAACCGTTATCCAGCCGGGCGCATTTATTGGCAATCATGTGAAAATTGGGAAAAACTGCATCATTCATGCCAATGTCAGCATTTACGACCACACTGAGATCGGCGATGACGTGATCATCCATTCAGCTGCCGTCCTGGGAGCTGATGCCTATTATTTCCAGCGCAGACCCGAAGGATGGAAGAAACTCGAGTCATGCGGCAAAGTGGTTATTGAAGATAAGGTTGAGATCGGCGCCGCAACGACGATCGACAAAGGTGTTTCGGGCAACACGGTAATCTCATACGGGACCAAGCTTGACAATCATGTCCAGATAGGCCATGATACCTTTGTTGGCCGTCATTGCCTGATCGGGGCCCATTGTGCCATCGCAGGAGTGACCCGTATCGAAGACGATGTGATTCTCTGGGCCAGAGTCTCGGTAAACAAGGATCTGGTGATCGGGGAAAAAGCTGTTGTCCTGGCTATGTCGGGGGTTGATAAATCTCTTGAAGGAGGAAAAACATACTGGGGTGTACCGGCGGATGACCCACGTACAAAATGGAAAGAGATCGCCGCGGTCAAGATGCTGCCTGCTCTTCTGAGAAAACTCAGGTAAACTGAATCCGGTTGAATTTAATTTTGCTTTTCCCCTGAAGGGGTATTATACAGGTCAAATGCGACCAGTATTGCAATAAAACCCCAAACTGGTACCGAAGCTTTGTCGGAATCCAGGAAATTGTTCATCAGCCCATGGAAATAATAAGTGATCAGGCCCAGCATGGTCGCAAGAGTAAGCATCCTTACCTCTTTGTCGGTCGACTTTCGGTATACCCTCATGGCCACAACAATCGAATAGATAAACAAGGTGATCACAATAAGGGTTCCCGGTAATCCTTCTTCCGCGAGAGGTCCAATATATTCACTGTGTGCATTGCCTCTGTCACCGGCATTGGTACTTATAAGTGTTTTTTCTTCGGAACTCTGATAAGGAGCATATTCAAACTGGTATGTTCCGGGCCCGAAGCCGAAAACCGGCCTGTCTTTAAACATCCTGATAGCCGAAGACCAGCGGTTTAACCTCTCAAGGTTACTTGCGTCGGTACTGATATTCGACATGGATTGCACATGTTCCATAAAATTCCCTGAAGTTCCCTGCTTGTTCTTTGATAAGGAATCCAGTATCTCGAACCTGAACACAGAAAATATCAAACCCCCGATCATCAAGGTAAACACAATGTATTTGAACTTGATCCTGAACAGGATGATAACATAGAACATCAAAGCGATCACAAGGCTGATCCATGCCGCACGGCAGTATGAAAGGTAAAGGGCCATCAGCAGGAACAGGAGAATGATAATGGCAAAAAACCTGACAAGACGTGAATAAGACCTGGAGAATGTAATACCGGTAAAAACCGGGATGAAAAGAGCCAGGATCGCTCCATAAGCCGTATGGTCATTATAGAAAGGTGTCATGACCCAATGGCCCGCGTTCTCCTCGAATGCCCAGAGTGAATGCTGGTATGTAGTGTAAATAATAACAATGACAAGGGGAATCGCATAAAGCCAAAGAAACAGCCTGATGTTTTGCTTCTTTCTGAAAAGATGAATGGCAAAAATATAGAATGGGATTACAAACCATAACCTGGCCAGCATGAATTTGAAAGAAACAAGGGGGAACTGGCTGGTAATACTGGTTATAAAGATCCACAGGAACTGGAACCCGATGATCAGTGTCATCGGGTGCTTCCATACTTTTGGGTCGAAATTATTCTCATAGAACAACTTCAGGACAAACAGCAGAAGCACCCCGAACATAAGCGGTTCGGTTGGCAATGAGATCCCGACATTGAATTCAAACTGGGTGAGGTTCACAGCCAGGGGCGTGAAGAACGTTATCAGCAGTAAAACATAATCAACACGATAAAAAAAGATGTAAAGGATAACGAGGCCGAAGGGCAATAACAGGGTATAATAAATGTTGCGGTACACCATGTAAGCATTCAGCAGGATAAAGAGCCCGCTCAACACATAGAACAAGGTAAACCTTACATTTTCCCCAGTAAGGTAGCTTTTGATCTTTTCTATTTTATCTTTTGACAGCTGCATTCAGGGCATTTTGCTTCCTGTTTTCAATGATTCCGGCAACTATGAGTGCAAGAAATAATGCTGCAATCGTCGACATCGCGACAATCAGCCAGCGTACCGGGAATGATTTTTTATCGGCCGGGAAAGGCTTGCTCAGGACATTGGCGTGCGTATATTTACGGTGGAAATCCAGAAGCGCCCTGTCGGCATCGAGCTTAAGGGTTGCAAGTGCTTCCGATTCGGAACGCATCATCTCGCCAAGCTTCATAATTTCTCCGCCATGTTCCTCAAGGTTTCGTTTATACTTCTGCACCTCACTGCTTCCCTTGTTGGAAAAATATGCCCGCATGACTTCCCTCGTCTGGCCTTCATATTCAAGAATACCATACTTGGTACCGAGTTCAACAGCCTGCTTACTGAGTGAATCCATGTACTGTTGTTTTTTGGTCATGATGAAGCCGTAATTATCAACAACTTCGCCAAATTTTTCCTTATGCAGGGTCCTGACCTTCATATTATAAAAATCGATGATCGCCGAAGCCATATCGCAGGCGGTCTGGGGATCAGGATCCAGGACCTCAATTTCCACAGCTTCATTCGGGGTTTTCCCAATCCTGACCCTCTGCTCCCAGTACCAGACCATGGTGCTCATGAAATACTGATAAGTAGAGTCAATACCCCAATGCTTGGGAAGATTGAATTTATGGATCACGCTGTCGCGGATATCCCTTGAACCCAACATTTGCATCATCTGTTCTGTCTCATTTTCAGTCGAATACGGTGAAATATTCGAGGGATATACCACCGCGTATGATTTATACAGAGGGGTAATGAAGATAGGGCTTGAAAACAATACGGAAAGCATGATTGCTGCAACAATCACGGCAAGCAGATGATACTTCCATTTGATAATGATATCAAGCAGTTTTACATTATTGAAGAAATTATCCATAAACTGATATTTTATCTTTTGATGTTTTTTATGACTGCCCAAGCTGGAAATTTTTCTGGGTATTGTACGCATTGATCTTTTCCATTACCATGATCACGATAACCGCCAGGAAAAGTGCCGAAACGGTGGAGACCAACATGATAAGCCAACGGATCGGGTATGATTTTTTTTCAGCTTTATATGCATCACTTACGACAAATTTAACCGGAAGGCTTTCCTCGGCATCTACCTTGGCCTGTTTGTATTTGGCCTGCAACAGGGTAAGCTGTTCGGTTTTGAATTCCAGGGCATTTTTAAGCGACATATAAACACCGCCGTATTTCCCCAGAACATCAAGTTTTTTCTGAATCGCGGCCTGAGCTGTCCGGTTACCGGTAGTAATATTAATTGCCAGCTGCTGGTTTAGTACCTCCGACTGGTATTCAACATCATTGATACCAAGTTCGCCAAGCCTGACCAGAGAATCAACGATATTACTCAATTCCTTCTGCAGGTCATTGTATTCTGCTTCAACAATATGAAGTCCTTTTACCGACCTCTGCCTTTGCATCTCATTCTTGACTGTGTCGAGCAGGCAGGAAATCCCGTTTGCGATATCGGCTGCGAGCTGAGGGTTCTCGTCATACACTGTGATCTGAACTGCCATAAATTCAGTACGGCGGAAGCTGATGTTATCTTCGTATTCTTTATAAAGTTTTGAATATTTGTAATTGGCGGATGTGTCGATCCCGTAATGTTCCATCAGGTGAAATTTATTGATGATACGCTCGCGGATACGGCTCGAGTTGAGGATCTGAAGAAGTTGTTCAGCCTGTTCCTGCTCGCCTATTTCCACCAGGTCCTGCCCTTTGGAATACTGTGCACTAAGCAGGGCTTTTGAAATGGAACTTGTACTGGCAGGAAACATGATCACCGTGGATTTGAATTTCGGAGTGATGAACCAGGGCAAGGAGAAGAACCATGAACCAAACAAGGCACAAAGCATCACTATTAATAATGGTTTCCTCCATTTATACAGAAAGATCACCAGGTTGGAAGAATTGAATTCTTCCGATTTTTTTTCGTTACCGTCCATAGGGATGGGGGATGAAATTTGTTTCAAAGGTAGGCAAATTTACCAACAGGACAATAGGCAAGAGGCAAGTTTGCCATATCAGCGTTCGCTTCGAAGAATCCTTAGCAGTGACCCTATGCTCCAAAGTTTCAGGAGCACGCTCAGAAGGACTGAGGCAAAGACCATCAGAAGGAATCCCCCGATCCAGCTCAGGTGACCGGGGATGAAGGAGAGATGAACAGGGTAAGCGCGTGAAAGGATATTAAACGTAGCCACACCAACAACATATAAAATGAGCGTAAGAAGATAACGGTAATTGGGTTTCAATTTAAACACCTTCACTGCGAGGACCACCTGGACTGCCGCTGTTGTGAACTGGGTGATAAGACTGGCATAAGCCGATCCGATAGCTAGGAACTTAGGAATCAGGAAAAAGTTGCAAGAGAAACTTATTAGCAATCCGCAGCAGGCAATAATGTTAAGCTCTTTCAGATTGCCATTGGCTGTGAGCAAGGTTCCGAAAATATAGGTTGCCGAAACTGCAATAAACCCTCCCATCAGGATCTGGAACACATGGGCTGAATCATGAAGATGAGCATTGTATAGTAAAGCCATTAACTCATTGCTGTAAAAAAAAGAGCCCAGGGCAATGAGGATGGCCGGTGTAATGATCATCGTAAAGGATAACTTCACCATTTGCTCGACATTTTCCTTATGCTTTATCATCTTTGAAAAAACAGGTACAAGGAGAACCGAGAAAAGATAAGCAATCATATTCACTGCATCAAAGATCCTGAAACCGCTGGCGTAAATCCCGGCTTGCTCATTACCCTTTGATTTGTCGAGGAGGATACCAAGCATGACCGGGTCAAGCCGGTTGTAAAAAGTCATAAACAGTACAAGCAAGGCAAAGGGAGCGCTTTGCTTCATGATCATCAGGAAAAAAGGCCAGTTCCAGTTAAGCCGTTTAAATTTTGCTTTTTTAATGACAATAAGCAGGGCTGTAATGGCAGTAAAAACATAGGCTGCCGTTTGGGAATATACAAACCATTCAATCCTGAAAGGGGTCGAAGTTACGTGTCCCCATAACAATATACCGCAGAAAAGTATCATAAGCATACGGTCAAGAACTGATAAGAAGCTATCGGTCTTGAACATCAGTAGGCCCGAAATATTTGATCTCAGGTAAAGTATGAACGAAATCAGGAACTGGTTAAACGCAAGCACTCCGAGAAGTTTCAGCTGATCTGGGTTGTACTTCCATACCGCGACGAAAAAAGTAACCCCGAGATACAGGAAGGCCAGTAGCAACTTCATTAACAAAATGCCCGAAAAATGTTTGCTTAACAGGTGATGGTTCTGGGCAATATTCCTGTTGTTGAAGTTGGTAATACCAAGATCAAGTAAAATGTTGAAAAGAAATGAAAAATTGAAGACTACAAAATAGAAACCGAAAGCCTCTACTCCCACGAGGTTTTGCACTGTCCTGTCAATACCAAATACCCAGAAAGGCTTGATAAGCAGATTGAGAAATAGCAGCAAACTAAGGTTTGTCAGGAATTTCCGTTGCATCTGATTTCAATTTTCCTGATCCTGCGGGAATTTTATCCCGAGCAATCATTGAAAAAATTATGATATTTGTGACAAAGTTAAACAATTCGATGAATATTGCTGTCAATACGCGTTTGTTGATCAGAAACAGGTTGGAAGGGATAGGATGGTTTACCTTTGAATCACTTAAACGTATCACGAGCCAGCATCCCGAGCATCGATTCTATTTCATCTTTGACCGCGAGTATGACGCAGAGTTTTTATTTTCCGACAATGTTACCCCTGTTATTCAATATCCTCACGCCCGTCATCCTTTCCTTTATTACTGGTGGTTTGAACTTACTCTCCCCGGACTGTTTAAAAAACTGAAACCTGATCTTTTTCTCTCACCCGACGGCTACCTTTCACTGAAGACCGATGTGAAATCGATGGCTGTTTTCCATGACCTGAACTTTGAACATTACCCCCAGGACCTGCCGTTCTGGACCAGGAGGTATTACAGGTATTATTTCCCTAAATATGCCGCCCGGGCAACAAGGATTGCAACAGTTTCTGAATATTCAAAAGAGGATATTGTGAGGCAATACCGGGTTGACCCTGCAAAGATAGATGTCGTTTATGACGGCTACAATGAAGCATACCGGCCGCTGAACGATGGAGAAAAGAAAAAAACCCGGGATGAGTATTCCGACGGTTGTCCCTATTTTGTTTTTATCGGGTCCCTGCATCCCAGAAAAAACCTTGCCAACCTTTTCAGGGCGTTCGACCTGTTTAAAAAATCCAATCCTTCGGAAGTGAAACTGCTGATTGTTGGGGCCAAGAAATGGTGGACCAGCGAGATCGATATAGCATTCCAGGAGATGGTCTTTTCTGATGATGTTGTTTTTATTGGCAGGCTTGAAATCGACGAACTTGTTTGTGTGCTTGGTTCGGCTCTTGCACTCACGTATGTCTCTTATTTCGAAGGGTTTGGAATTCCTATTGTAGAAGCTTTCCGCTGTGATGTGCCTGTGATCACTTCAAAAGTGACATCCATGCCTGAAGTGGCAGGAGATGCAGCCCTGTTCGTGGATCCTTTCAGCCCTGAAAGTATTTCAGACGCCCTGTATAAGATTGCGAATTATGAAAGTATCCGCCAGGACCTGATCATTCGCGGCAGAAGGAGAAAGGACATCTTTAACTGGCAGAGGACAGCCGATCGCTTGTGGGAATCCATTGACAAGGCTCTTAAATCCTGATCATCTATGCAAATTCTTCTACTTGGTTCCGGAGGCAGAGAACATGCCCTGGCCTGGAAAATAGCTCAAAGCCGCATCCCTTGTAACTTGTTTATTGCCCCTGGGAACGCAGGCACTTCACGTTGCGGGCAAAACGTCCCGATTTCGGTTAATGACTTTACAGGGATCAGGCAATTCGTCATTGAACATCGTATTGACATGCTATTGGTAGGCCCCGAAGACCCATTGGTGAAAGGCATACATGACTTCTTCCTGGCTGACCCATTACTAAGGTCAACCCCCGTGATAGGGCCTGTTGCAGCAGCTGCAAGGCTCGAAGGAAGTAAAGACTTCGCAAAACAGTTTATGGTCAGGCATGGAATACCTACTGCAGCTTATCAGACCTTTGATGCTGAAAGACTTGAAGAAGGGCTGAATTTTATCAGCTCCCTTAATCCTCCTTACGTTCTAAAAGCCGACGGACTGGCTGCCGGCAAAGGGGTTGTGATCAGCCATTCCAGGGAAGAAGCTCTCAAGGAGTTTACGGCTATGGTGCGAGATGCCAGGTTCGGACAGGCATCGGCCAGGGTAGTTGTTGAAGAATTCCTGCCGGGTATTGAATGTTCCTCATTTGTTATAACCGACGGCAATTCCTACCTGGTGCTTCCCGAAGCCAAGGATTATAAGAAGATAGGCGAAGGGGATACCGGCCCGAATACCGGTGGTATGGGGTCTGTTTCCCCAGTTCCCTTTGCCGATAAAGTCTTTCTTAAGAAAGTGGAAGACCGTATCATTAGACCGACTGTTGAAGGATTGAAGCAGGAAGGTTTGAATTATATAGGATTTATTTTTTTCGGGCTGATGAACGTGAAGGGGGACCCGTTTGTGATCGAGTACAATTGCCGCCTGGGTGACCCGGAAACCGAATCGGTCATCCCCAGGATAAAAAATGATTTTGTAGAACTTCTCATAGCGGTCGCTGAACGAAAGCTCTCAGGACAGGCTATTCTGACTGATCCCCGAACCTGTGCAACGGTCATGCTGGTATCCAAAGGGTATCCCGAAGCTTATGAGAAAGGGAAACCCGTTACGGGTGAAACTGAAGTCAATGGTTCATTGGTATTTCATGCAGGTACTGCCATGAAAGACGGGGAGGTGTTAAGTAACGGCGGCCGGGTCATTGCAGTTACATCTCTCGGTAACAATATGATGGAAGCACTTGAAACAACATACCGGAACGCTGAAAAGATTGAATTTGAAGGAAGGTACTTCAGAAAAGATATTGGATTTGATCTGAAGTAGCGAATTCGCTATTTAAAAATTATGTTCATCCGCTTCTTCCGCTCCAGCTTCCCAGTTCAATACCTTGTAATTGGGCTGATCGGGCTTGTTCTCTGGGGTAAAGCGCTTATCCTGCCACCGCATATTCCTACGCCCGAAGGCCCTGTACCCCTGTATAATCTGCTGTACACCCTGCTTTGCAACTTTCCTCATGTTGCGGTCATCCTCGGCTTCTTGCTCGTATTACTGGAAACCTGGTGGCTGAATGTTTTATTCAATAACAATGAGCTGGTTCTCAAGAATTCATCCCTGGCATCGCTGATCTTCCTTATCATGATGAGCTCTTCGCCGGTTTATCTTACTATTAATCCGCTGAATATCTGTACCTTCATCACCTTCGCCATCCTGAACAACCTGATGAACTCCTACAACAAGGCCGATGATCTTGACCTTGTTTACGGAGCTGGGGTTTCGGTCGCCCTGGGCTCATTTTTCTATTTTCCGTACCTCCTGATACTGGCTATTATACCTGTAAGTTTTGTGCTTTTCAGGTCCATCAGATGGAGGGAATGGGCTGCAGCTTTTATAGGTTTCATTACCCCATATGTCTTTCTTGCAGTATATTACTTCCTTACCGACCAGCTTCACCAGCAAATTATGGTGTATGAGAAGATGGCTGCCTCTTTCTTTTTCTATCCTATTCACCTTCATACCGATGACTGGGTGATCGGGATATTTACTCTTGTACTTGCAATCTGGGGTTTTTATTACCAGCTGAGCGGTCCCATGGAAAAGACCGCCGAGATCAGGGCAAAAACTTACCTCATAATTTGGCTTGTTCTGATATCCATGCTTAGTATCGCCTATTCAACCAGCCTGGTTGTGTACCATTTCATCATGCTTTTCCCTTCACTCACCCTGATGCTCACTTCCACATTTCTTGGAATAAAGAAAAAAAGGGTAGCCGAGATCATATTCCTGATATATTTTCTGCTGATCCTGGTCAATTCGTACTTTTACAACCCTGACTAAACAAAGTAAATGTTACAGGCCTCCTATACCAAGGGAATAATTGAAGCCGGAGTGGACGAAGCCGGCAGGGGATGCCTGGCAGGTCCGGTCTTTGCAGCTGCAGTCATTCTACCTCCCGATTACATTGACACCGAGCTGAATGATTCCAAAAAACTTTCGGCCCGCAAACGTGAACTTCTCAGGAAAAGGATTGAAGCGGAAGCCTTGGCATGGGCTGTTTCGGACATTCCTGAGGGAGTCATCGATGAGATCAACATCCTCAATGCCTCCATCCTGGCCATGCACCATGCCATTCTGAAACTGGATCTGATACCCGAGCTTCTGCTTGTCGACGGGAACCGTTTCAAACCCATTAACAACATCCGCCATCAATGTATCGTAAAAGGCGATGCGAAATTCATGTCCATTGCAGCTGCCTCCATCCTCGCCAAGACTTACCGTGATGAATACATGTGCCGCCTTGGCCTTGAATTCCCAAGGTACGATTGGGCAAACAACAAGGGATATCCCTGCCCGAAACACAGGGAAGCGATTTATAATAATGGTCCGTGCAAGTACCATCGAATGAGTTTCAGGTTGTACGAACAGCTTAAACTGGCATTATGAAGAACCGTAAAATATGGTTCATTATTGCTGCCGCCGCCATGCTGACGGTCCTGCTGATCTGGGGTATTTTCAGGTTCATCGAAAATACCACGCAAACCGACGAATCCCCGCTCAATGCTGTCCCCGACAATACTGCTTTCATAATCAAGATCAATAAACCGGGAAACCTTTGGGAAGAATTAAACCGTTCAAATCTTATCTGGAAATCTCTTAGCCGCTATCCTGTTATACGATCAATTAAGAACGAGCTTCACCTTTTTGATTCCATCAGCCGAAGAAACGAAAAGATCAGTGCCGTGCTTCAGAGGTATAACCTGGTTTTGACGCTGACCCTGAGCGGGCGTTCCAGGTTTGGAGTGGTTTTTCTCACATCGGCTCCGGGGAAGGATCCGGGTAAGGCGGCCGACGTATTCGCAAAAGAACTTTTCGGTGATTCGGCCAGGATCAGTGAGACACCTTACGCATCCACAACCATCCATCGTTTGCAGACAGGTGATAAATCTCAGCCTTTTTACTTTTCGACAGTCAAAGGAGTGTTTATCGGCAGCTTTCTTGCCGACCTTGTCAAGAAATCCATTGACCGTCTTACCTTTAACACCCCGGCTTTCCAGGCTTCCGGTTTTCATAAAGTAGAGGCCCCCTCTGGTAAAAAAGCTGACGCCAATATTTATGTGAATTATCGCATGTTAGCCCTGGCCTTATCAAGAATTTCCAGGACCGAAAATCATACAGCACTGATCCAGCTTGCGCGCCTGGCATCCTGGAGCGGAATGGACGTGATCATAAAAAAGGACGAACTTTTTCTCAATGGGTTCACTCTGGCCGAAGATACCACCTTTCATTACCTGAACCTTTTTACAGGCCAGGAACCCCAACCCAATGAGCTGATCTCTGTCGCTCCCGAGAAGATCGCTTATTTTACTTTCTTCGGATGGGGGGACCTTCCCTCCTACTTTGAACGCCTCGATCTCAGAAATCATCAGGATGAACTTGAAGCCGGAAACCAGGCTACCTTAAGCCTGATGAACCAGAGATATCATATGAACCTTTCTGACTTCTTTCTTCCATGGATGGGAAAACAGGCTATGGTCTTTGCAATGGAAACTGATTCAGACCCCGGCACCGACAAGGTTTACGCTGCATTCCAGGTAAGGGATTCGGTACTCGCAGTTTCTCTGCTCGACAGCCTCAGGACCAGGATGGGGTTGAAAAAAGACTCGATGCGGTTTAAAGGATTCCGAATCACAGGGCTTCATTTTAACAATGTACTTCAGAACCTTTTTGGATCTGTCTTTGAACCTGCAGGCCAGGCTTATATTACATTTATAAATCATTCCCTTGTGTTCTCACAAGACCCCGCATCATTGAAATTCCTTATTGAGGAATATATCTCCGGCTATACACTCGGACGGAATAAGGACTATGTCGATTTCAGCCTGAAAATGCCGGCCCGCTCAAATATCTTCATCTATTTCAATACTCCATATGCCTCCCGGACATTGAACCGGATGATAGACGATCCCCTGCTCACAACCCTTCATCCTGTCCTCGATAGCCTGAAAAAATTTCAACCTGTGGGAATACAATATTCTTCACAGAAAGAGCTGTTCTATACCAGTATATTCATTGGCTATACACCAAACCTGCATAAGGAAGGCCCGTTAAACTGGCAGGCAAAACTGGATACGACCATTACCGGCAGCCCGCAGATCCTGAATACCATGATCAAGGGTGAGCCGGCAATCCTTGTGAGGGATACACTCAATAATGTTTACCAGTACGGTGCCGACGGACTGCTGCGGTGGAGACTGCATGTGATGGGGAAGGTCCTTTCGAAAGTCAAACCGATAGTCATGCCCGACTGCGATACTATGTTTTACTTTTTCAACACCGATTCCCACCTTTATCTGATCAGGTCTGACGGACAACCGGCCAGAGACTTCCCGATGCGTTTCCCTATTCCTGCAACAAACCCTCTTACTATTGTGAACTTTGACCGTAAAGCCGACTACCGGATCTTCATTGCATTTAACGATAAACGGATCTATCAGTTCGACCTGAAGGGACATTCGGTCACAAACTGGGAAAGGCCGGTCATGAAGGCCCCTATTCATAATCAGGTAGAATACATCGTATCAAATCACAAAGACTTCTTTTTTATCCGCGACCTGGAGAATAACCTGATGATCACCGACCGGCAGGGCAAGCAGAGGATCAGGGTGGGCCCAATGTTCCGCCCCGCCGACCATTCTTCTTTTTACCCGGTAAGCATGGCCCAGAAAGGGATCTTCGTCACAACCAGCCCGGTAGGGAAACTCATCTTTATACAGGAAAATGGCAGGACCGTGGAGATCAGCCTGGGCCAGTTTTCAAGCCACCATTGGTTCTTTAACGAAAATGTCATGGGCAACGTTGTCCCTGAATATATTTTCGTCGACAAGAATAAAATCTACTATTATAACCGTTCGAACAAGCTGATCTATTCTTACGTGTTCCGCAGGGAGATTTCCCGCGCCCCGTTTGTCCTTCGGGACCGGCTTAACAATATTGCAATGATTGGCGTGACCATTCCTGAAACCGGAGAGTTGTTTTTATTCGATTCCAAAGGCTACTACCCTATGGAACCTGGCGTTTACGGAAACACGGAATTCGATATCGGGCATATGGACCGTGATGAGTATATCAACCTGGTTGTCGGGTCGGGGAGCTTTCTCAGAAATTACCGGATCCCGTCAAGGTAAGACCAAATATAAGTGTGAAAGACCTGCAGGCTTATCTCAAACGCAATGACTGGCCCGGGTAAGGTTCTATCCCGGCCGACATCCCGTTCCGCTTAAGCAACAGCTTCATCTTGATCCCGTACCTCTGGGATATCTCGTACAAAGTCTCTCCTTTGTGCACAATATGGCTGCCGACGGCCGCTTTGCGCTTTTTGGATTCAGAATATACCACCTGTCCCGCTTCAAGGGAACCGGGATAGTTCAGGTCATTATACTTCATCAGTCTCTTGACAGGCACATCCAGCAGGACCGAAAGCGCCTGCAGATCATCCGTTGGTCTCGCTACAATACATTTCAATCCGTTATTTTCATAAATGTTCCTTCCGTCAACGGCAATATCTGAGGGTATAAAGGTGGCGATCCATGCATACCGGGCAAAGTCGGGGTTAACACCAGGAATCGTCTCTGCTGTATAATCGGGTTTATCATACAGGTACAACTGGTATTGCTCAATAGTGCGGACCAGCATCAGCGCATATTGTGGATTGGTTGCGTATCCTGCTTTCTGAAGACCCTGGGCCCAGGCATTATAATCTGTGACAGGCAACATAAACAAACCCTTGTAACGATCCCTTTGCGAAAGAAAATATGAATGGTCCCGAAATGATTCTTCAGCTTGGTCATATTTCCGGAAACATTCATCAACCCTGTCATCGGTGCGATGGTAGGTTTTGCCTGTCCAGTCTTTGTGGCATTTGATTCCGAAATGGTTGTTGGCTTCAATCGCCAGCTTACTCTGCCCTGCCCCCGACTCGATGATGCCCTGGGCCAGAGTGATGCTTGCAGGGATATGAAACTGGTTCATTTCCTGAACTGCCACGCCACTGTATGCTCTGATATACATGGATACCAGCACATCATAAGAAGAATTTTGGGCCATTGTCCCTGAAACCAAGCAACAGAAGATGAAATACAGGATACAGGATGCAATATGTCGGATGCGGGATACGGGATACGGGATACGGGATAAGACATCATATATCCTGCATCCTGCCTCTTGCATCCTGAATCCTCTCTTTTTCATGACTTCACAAGCTCCCTGAAACGTTTGCCCCTCTCCTCGAAATTTGCAAATTCATCGTAACTGGCAGCAGCAGGAGAAAGCAGGCAGGCAAATCCCGGTCTGGTTTCACGAAACACGATTTCCTTCAAAGCGTCGAAACGGTTGATATAAAATATGGTTTGCTGATGAGGTGGCCCAGAAGCCATACATTCTCCAATTCGTTTTCCTGCAGCACCTGCCAGGACAAGCGTTCGCACTCCCGATAGTTTTAGAAAAGCGGCCAGTCCCGAATAATCTATCCCCCGGTCAAACCCTCCCAGTATCAGAGTATCAACATTGGGCAGTGACTTCACTGCTTCGATGGTCGCCTCGGGAATAGTTGCAATACTGTCGTTATAAAAATGTATCTGCCTGTATTCTCCAACATATTCCAGCCGGTGCTCAAGTCCCTTGAAGGTAAGAATGCCCTCCCTGATCTCGTCGTTGCTGATACCTGTCAAACAGCATACTCCAATGGCTGCCATAATGTTCTTCAAGTTATGTTCGCCCTTCAGGTACCTCTTTTGATCAGCTTCCCATACAGCAGTATCGGTATGCCCGTCAGAGAAAAAGACAGTGTTCCCCTTCAGGAAGATCCCGGGTTTGTTCTGTGCCGAAAGCGAAAAAGGAAACAAATGTGCGGCGATCTCCTTTACTCTTATATGCGAAGCGAGCAACTCATCCGAAGAATGATATACCAGAAAGTCATCCTTTCGCTGGTAAAGTGCAATATTCAGTTTTGCCTGTTGGTACTTTTCAAATGAAGCATATGCATCCAGGTGTTCCTGGAAGAGGTTGAGCAGCACCGCTACATGCGGTGATGCTTCGATGTATTCGAGCTGGTGGGAAGAGAGTTCAAATACAATCAGGGTATTTTCACCGATCAATGAAGTGAAATGAAACGCAGGCGAACCGATATTCCCCACCAGGCATGAATCTTTTCCTGCCAGCTTAAAAATATGATGGATCAGGCTTGCCGTAGTGCTCTTGCCTTTCGTTCCCGTAATCCCTATGATCTGCCGGCCATACCTTTCCATAAAAAGAGAGGTCTGGGAAAAGACTTTTTCGGGAGGGAAAACCGGGTCAAGATGGTTGATACGAACTCCCGGGCTTTTCATGACAAGCTCACATTTTCCCAGCACATCAAGGTATTTTTTACCGGTGTGAAATTCAATATGGTTATCGTTTGACAGCAGGGGATGCTTACTGATCTCATCACTCTGATCGGCAATCAGCAAAAGCTGATCAGGGAGTACCTGGCGGATAAGTGAATAGGTTGATTGACCTTCCCTTCCGAATCCGAGGATTGCAGTCCTTTTGCCCGAAAACCGTTGTTTCAGCAGGTCAAGCATACAGAGCCGACTTTAAAATGCTCTCAAAAGGTGAGGGAAGATTATGTGGCATCAGGCATTCGAGGGATGAAGAAAAATCCTTCCCGTTATATGCTTTGTATTCAGCTGAATTCATATAAACCTGCAGCAGGGCGGGAAGCGGCCTTATGCCCTGCCGACGTATAATCTCACATAACGCAAGGTTTACCTCCTCGATAGTGCCTATGCAATCGAAAGGTTTTGATTCGGCCAACCCGGTAAACTGACTCAGAACACCGGCCATGGAATGGTCATCGAGAAGGTTCTTCCCGAAAACCCTGGTCAGTCGTTCTATTCCCATGAAAGGAGAAAGGATAATGAAGGTAAAGAGGCATTTCGGACAGTTTCCGCACCAAGTGTCGGTTTTGCTTCCCACGTTGCAGGAACGGAATATCCCGTGATAAGCAGGCATTCTGGAAAATAACCAGGCGATCTGTAACTCACTCAGGGGGCGGAGGAAACTGAAGTATTCTATTTTACGAGTAATATATTTACTCACATATTCCCGGAAATCGTTTTCAAATTCCAGGGATTTTGAGTATTGGTGATTGATATTCGTACCGGGGATGGTCGCTTCGTTGGCACTGGATTCGTTGGAAAGGGCAATATATCTTGTTCCCGTAAGAAAAGCTGCAGTAAGGGAGAAAAATGCAAGCAAAGCCGAAAACGGAGTGTGCCCGTTAAGGAAGCCCAGTTCATTAAGCTCATATAACAGAGGATCTATGCTACGGTTTAGGAGCAGTGACCTGTTATCCGGAATTTTTGAAGCCACTATGACTGCGGATGTGGCGCCACGCGGATTCATCACCAGGGGCAATGAAAAAACAGAATCCTTTAGCAGATCGAGTGTGACCGCCGAATCCTTGCCCCCTCCCACCGGTATGATCACCCATGTTCCCATATCCGGCGTAGCCAAAGAAGAAAAAACTTTTCCTTCAGCTTCAATCTGCATAAATGATTGCTCATCCGCTGATATAGAGTTCTGGAAAAAAAATTCTCCCAGCCCGTTAAAATACAGCTTCTTCCACCAAAGTTTCTGCTCAGAGCTGAGGCTGGCGGTCCTGATAATAACTTTTGGCGGACAGGCCGTTTTCCAGTAGCTGATCAGCTCGATCATCCCGATGTGAAAGATCAGCGAAGGCAGCAAGGTGTTCAACACATCGTCGGTAAACGCCCAAATATTCCTGGGGATGAAAAAAGAGGGATAAAAATGATAACGATCACCCAGGTTGAAATGGAATTTTGCACTGAGCCCCTCAGGGTCCAGTGAAAATGAGAATTCCTCGTAAATGAAAAAGGGGAATTCGGCCGATAATTTTTCAAGTTTATCCCGGTTGATGGACTTTGGCATTAAATGATATTATCTGTATCTTGAAATTTATATTGTGAGAGTAACGTTATTAAGCAAACTAAATTTTTCCGTTACTTGCAAAAGTAATCAATTTCGTGTACGTTTGTGAAGAAAACCGGCCCTGAAAAGAATGGATAAAAAGATCATAGAACCGAAGCAGGGGATCATACTGATCTCTGAGCCCTCATTGCAGGATTATTATTTCAGGCAGAGCGTGGTTTTGCTTGCCGAGCATAATAAAGAAGGGACATTCGGGGTTATTATCAACAAACCTTTGGAAATGAAGCTTCCCGAAATTTTCGAGGATCTCAGGGAGTTTGATTTCCAGGTTTACCTTGGGGGCCCGGTTAAAACCGACAGCGTTTTTTTCATCCACACTCTCGACCATTTAGAGGGCAGTCTTAAAATAATGAAAGGCTTGTATTGGGGTGGTGATATTGAGACCGTTAAAACTTTTATCCGAAAGGGTCTTGTGAATGAAAATCATATCCGGTTTTTCGTCGGGTATTCAGGATGGCATCCCGATCAGCTGGAAAGGGAGATCAAGGAGAATTCGTGGGTTTTATCCCACACAACAGCCGACGAAGTGATAAGTAAGCCTCCTGATTCATTATGGAGCGAATACCTGAAGCATATGGGGCAGGACTATGCAATCTGGTCAAATTATCCTGCCGATCCTACATTAAACTGAACCATTGATGGATAATTTCTCTGAATCAATAAATTATTACGGTCACAAACCTGAAGAACAGGTTGAAGACAGGGAGAAAAAGCTCAGGCCGACCGAAAGGGCAAACAACGCACGCGAGCTGTATTTCAGTGCCAAGTCATCCATTTCCATGGAATTTCCCTATTGGTACACCCGGCGCTGGGAGGAACTGGAAGGTGATGTGACGATTATCAGGCGTGCCGAGAGCCTTAAAGCAGGATTCGAACATTTAACCCCTGTGATTTATCCCGGGGAGCTTCTGACGATGGGCAAAGCCTGTTATCTGCGGGGCTCCTACCCAATGCCCTGGCTCTCAGAAGCTTTTTTCATGGCTGCCGAGGATAAGCTGTACAAGGAAGCCCTGGAATCGGGCAAACTCACAGCCGATACCTTTACCACGGTTGGCAAGGGAGGCGGCAATGTCACCAAATCGGTAGGAAATGTCATCTCCATTGCAGGCAAATTCGGTCTGAGGGTAGAGGAGATGCCTGTCATGCTTGAGGTTGCCAAGAAATGGAAAGACCGTTCCGTGGACGATATCGGGCATAAATACGAACAACTGGTTCCAGGTTACAAGGAAAAAGAAGCCATCATGCGGTCGGTTATCTGCATGTTCGATTCCGGCTATACCCTTCCCCAGGGGCGTGAGGTCATCAATTATTATTATCCCCTGCAATACGGTATTGACGGCATCATCAGTATCTGCGAGGAAGGGATGAATGAAGTGGCCGGCTATCCCGAAATGGACCGACTGTATTTCTACAAGTCGGTGATCATTATGCTGCAGGGCATCCGTTCCTGGATCAGGAATTATGCTGCAGAAGCGCGTTTTATGGCATCCATAGAACAGGATGAAAAACAGAAATCAGAATACCTTGAGATGGGGTTGAGACTCGATCATATCTCGTCGAATCCACCACGTGACTTCCATGATGCACTGCAGTTGCTCTGGATTTTCCATGTTGGGGTGCTGAATGAGGATGCCATCTCTGGTCTTTCTCCCGGCCGGGTCGGGCAGGTCCTTTATCCCTTCTGGAAACGAGATATGGACAAAGGCTTTATGGACCGGGAAAAAACTATTGAATTGCTCGAGTGCATGCGTATCAAGTTCACCGAGATCGACTGCTTTGCTTCTATGGGAGTGGTCGGGGGTGTTTTATCCGGCAATACCTTTAACAACCTGTGTATCGGAGGGCTAAAGAAAGACGGCACTTCCGCCGCCAATGAGCTGGAAATGCTTATCCTTGAGACCGGTATAAGTTGCGAAACTCCCCAGCCCACCTTATCGGTACTGTATGATGAGAAATCACCCGAGGAATTTTTACTGAAAGGAATTGAATGTACTAAAGCAGGCGCAGGTTATCCGGCCTGGGTCAATAATCAGGTGGCTATGGAATTCCTCTTAAACAACTATGGCCATGAAGGCATGCAACTTGAGGAGGCCCGTGCGTGGGCAATAGGAGGTTGCCTGGAATCCAGCCCGGGAAGCTGGATGCCGCTAAATCTCGACGGGGAGATCCACTGGATCCCTGGAGGTTCCGCTCCCGCAACAAGTGTGGGAGTGCATTTCCTTTCTCTTCCTAAAATATTGGAAACCGTGATCTTCGACGGGATGGATATGCGCAGCGGAGAAAGAATTTTCCCGAGCCACGGATATAAACTGGAGACGTTCGAGGAATTATGGCAGGGCTTTCAGGATTATTTCAGCCGGGCAGTCCATGTACTTACACTTACAAACAACATCCAGCATGATGCCTGGAGAAAAATCAGTCCGTCCCTGGTGAATTCAATGCTGAAACCCGACTGCCTGGAGGTTGGCCGGGACATCGGACAACAGGGCTCCAGGTTTAATACAACGTTTAATGTGGAATCCTGTGGGAATACTACACTTGTCAACTCCCTGGCCTCCCTGAAGAAAAACGTTTATGAAGAAAAGAACTTCAGCCTTGAAGCATACCGAAAAGCGATCCTCGAAAACTTCGGATACCATACTGCCCAGGAAACAGGTTCCTACTCTCTGGTCGATCAGAAACCTGCTGAACATTACAGCGAATACAGGAAGATCCACCGGATGAGCCTCGACGCACCCAAATTCGGCAATGACGACCCGTATGTGGATTCCATTTTCAAACTATGGGAGGACTGGTTCTGCGAGATGACGCATAATTACAGATCTTTGTATGATCAACCCATGTACGCCTGCCAGATCAGTGTTTCCACTCACGGGCCGATGGGAGCAGTTACACTGGCCACTCCCGATGGACGGCTATCGGGGACAACCTTCTCCGATGGATCTGTTTCAGCTTATCCAGGCACCGACAAACACGGACCCTACGCCTTGTTCAGCTCTGCTACCTGCTGGAACCATTCCCAATCCCAGAATTCTCAGCTGAACATGAAAATACACCCTTCGGTGGTGAAAGGCAGGGAAGGCTCCCGGAAATTCCTGGAACTGATCAGGGCCTATATGAGAAAAGGCGGGTTTCATGTACAATTCAATATAGTTGACTCGAGGATGCTGAAACAAGCCCAGGAAGATCCTGATAAATTCCGGAGCTTGCTGGTTCGCGTTGCCGGCTTTACCCAATACTGGGTCGAACTAGGCAAACAGATACAGGATGAAGTCATCGCGAGAACAGAGTACGAAGAACTATAACATCCGATTTAATCAAAATAGACTATGAACACCTGCACTGACTGCAAATTTTACCTGCCCGTTGATGTTTTCAAAGGCATATGCAAGCTATCAAAAAAGGATATCCTGCCTGGCGACCTATTCTGTGAAAAAGCCGAAAGGTCACCCAAATGCAAGTTCTGCAGCAAGTTTACTCCCGAAAAAGAGTTCCTTGGAAAATGCATGGCCATCACCCTGGCCTATCCTGATATGAATGCTGCCTCCTGCGTTGACTTCGAATGGATAAGCCAGAATTGACCGGAGGTTATATTTTTGACATCCAGGGCTTTTCTGTTCATGATGGCCCGGGATGCCGCACCCTGATTTTTCTAAAAGGCTGTCCGCTGAGATGCCTCTGGTGCTCAAACCCTGAAGGAATAAGACCATACCCGGAACCTCTATACAATGAATCAAAATGCCTTTTCGACTTGTTCTGCCTTGATGCATGTCAATTCAATGCCATTACTTTGGAAGGAGAGAATGAACTTCGCAGGCTTGAATTTGAAAGGGAAAAATGCAGCAAATGCAGCACCTATGACTGTGAAAAGGCTTGTCTTACCAGAGCGCTTGCCAAGGGAGGCAGTTTCATCACCGTAGGCAGCCTTTATTCAAAAATTCGTCATGACAGGCAGTACTGGGGTGACAAAGGTGGTATTACGCTTACCGGAGGTGAACCGTTTGCCCAACCTGAATTTACACTGGCCCTGCTTAAAACCTGCTTTGAAGCTCTAATACATACTGCCGTTGAAACATGCGGCGATGTTCCATGGATAAGCATAGAAAGATCTCTCCCCTGGCTGGAATGGATTTTTTTCGACCTGAAACATATGGATGAAACGGCCCATAAAAAGCTTACAGCTTCTTCCAACAGGCTAATTCTTGAAAATGCAAGGCGAATCGCAGATAGTTTTAACGGACGTCTCATTTTCAGATTACCTCTTGTACCTGGTTTGAATGATTCGGAGGAGAATATCCGGTCTACAGCTGATTTCATACTTTCAACCGGAAGGGATGAACTGAATATCCTTCCTGTTCATCACCTCGGACGGGAAAAATATCTTCTTTCGGGCTTCACCTATAAACTGCCGGGCTTCGAAATGACATCCAGGGATAAGCTACTTGAGGCACGAAATCGTTTTTCGGAACTTGGTCTCAGATGTTACTTAGGTAGCGAGACTCCTTTCTGATCTGTTGATAATTTCTAATAATTGTTACTTCCAAAGTATTATTATCATTGGCGGATTGGAAATATTTTATGAATTTTGCTGTTGCTCAGTGATTAACAATTTTTGACCAGACGAAAAAAATGAAAGAGACTCCAATAAATACCGAAGTTGTAAGCCGATTAATACAGGAAAGCAAGATCCTCAATGTCGGCACTGCCACAATACGTGAGATAAAACGGCTAATCAACAATATCGAAAAGGAAACCGGTGAAAAGTTTATCCGTATGGAAATGGGGGTTCCCGGCCTTCCACCGTCGAAAATTGGAGTACAGGCCGAGATTGAAGCCCTGCAAAGGGGCGTTGCTGCCATATATCCCGATATTGAAGGGACTCCTCTTCTGAAACAAGAGGCTTCCCGTTTTGCAAAACTCTTTCTGGATGTTGACGTGAATGAAGCGAACTGTGTCCCTACCGTAGGGTCTATGCAAGGCGGTTTTGCGGCCTTCCTTACAATATCAAAACTTTCAAAGGAACGCGATACCACGCTGTTTATCGATCCCGGGTTTCCAGTACATCATCAGCAACAGATCGTGCTGGGAATGAAATACCTGAGTTTTGACGTGTATGAATACAGGGGTGAGAAACTCAGGGAAAAACTGGAATCCTACTTTTCAACCGGGGTCATTCATTCGGTCCTCTATTCCAACCCGAACAACCCTTCCTGGATTTGCTTTACCGAAAAGGAACTGAAAATAATTGGTGAACTTGCCACTAAATACAATATTATCATTATCGAAGACCTTGCATACTTCGGTATGGATTTCAGGAAGGATTACGGGCATCCCGGGCACCCCCCCTACCAGCCAACTGTTGCAAAGTATACCGAAAATTATATATTGCTAATCTCCAGCTCAAAAATTTTCAGTTATGCCGGACAAAGGATCGGGCTCATGCTGGTTTCAAACCATCTCTTCAACCAGGTGTCAGAAAATCTTCTGTGGTCCTACTCCTCTAATATTTTCGGACGGGCTCTGATTTACGGAACACTTTATGCCCTGAGTGCCGGTACTGCCCATTCAACCCAATATGCCATGGCAGCTATGCTGAAAGCTGCAAATGACGGCACCTTTAATTTCAGGGAGGAAGTTAAAGAATACGGCGAGAAAGCTAAGATCATGAAGAAATTTTTTATCAGCAACGGGTTTAATATAGTATATGATAAAGATGAAGATGAACTGATTGCCGATGGATTTTATTTCACTTTTTCTTACCCTGGATTTACCAGTGAAAAATTGCTGGAAGAACTTCTTTATTATGGTATCAGCGCAATTTCGCTCAGCATTTGCGGAAGTGAACGATTTGAAGGTTTGCGTGCCTGTGTTTCCCTGGTCCAACGGTCACAGTTCCCTGCACTGGAAGACCGCCTGAGGAAATTTCATGAAAACCATCCCGTAAATCAACCTCCCGTGCCACACTAACTACCTGGAAGGCAAACTTATCAACAAAATCCTTAGAGTTATTAACAATGGCTCGTTGATATTTTTCTGATTTCTCCCTCCGGCCAAGGTCTGTCCCTACTTTTCTTTGTGCGTCGAAAACCGCGTCAATGGCTTTCTTTCATAGGTATTGGTTATGCTTATTTCTTGTTTTATGCCTTTCCCCAAAACTGGAGGCCCAGGAAAGCTATTATGACCAGCGAAGCGGAGTTGAAATTCTTTTCCCTTCTAGTCTGAGCATTTTCCCCCGCCAATGGTCAGTCAAAAAGGTCAATCCGGATATCCGTCCGGTTCAGGTAGAAGAAATCTCAAGGCTGGAAGATCTTCTCACCTTTGCTTTCTCAAAATATCCTTTAGACATGCTCAGGGCGAATCTCGACAAAGTGTATGTGCTTAAATCAATGAAGTTTTACGGACTTCCATACGGCGGCACCAACTACCATCATTCTGTCTATCTCAGTGATGACACCGACAATCCCTGGTTCACCGATGATTATATCGAAGAAGTCTTCCATCATGAATTTTCCAGCATCCTCATCCATAGCTTTCCGCTGTTTTTTGATAAAACCAAATGGATGTCTATGAATCCTCCAGATTTCAGGTATGGCAAAGGTGGAGCCGATGCAATTTCAAAAGGTCTGGCCAGCATGGCACTGGACCCTGGCATGATCGAACAAGGCTTCCTCTCGGAATATTCCACCGCCTCACTGGAAGAAGACATCAACGTATTTGCGCAGAATCTCTTTACAGGTGGAAGAGAATTCTGGAGGCTTGTCGACCTCAACGACACCATACGCGAAAAGACAAGGATACTGATCAGTTTTTATCATAAAATCAATCCTGCCTTCACCGAGACTTATTTCCGAAGCTTCTATTACAACACAGCACAGAGGTAGATGGATGCTGCGAGTTACGAGTGAAGGGTGGGTTGTGATATACCATGCATCCCGGCAATTCGTAACTCGTAATTCTTAAATCGCAAATCGTAACTCTCCTTATACTTGTTCTAAATTTAACAGCAGCTGAGTTCCGTTAGGATAAAATTCCCTAATTTTGCCCTGGTATTTATACCTGACCATTAATTATTCTCTGTATGGCTAAGATAAAAGGTGATATCCTGGTTAACGTGGAACGCTGCAAAGGATGCGAAGTATGCATTGCCGCATGTCCTTCCTCAACTATTGCAATGTCCAAAGAAGTAAACGGCAAAGGCTACCACTTTGCCATGAAGGTCAACAACGACTGCACAGGCTGCATGAACTGCGCGATAGTATGCCCCGACGGGGTGATCACGGTTTTCCGTGGCAAAGTTGAATAACAATCTTAAACTACATATCTCATGGGTGAATTACGATTGATGAAAGGGAACGAAGCCGTTGCCGAAGCCGCTATCAGGGCAGGCTGCGACGGGTATTTCGGATATCCTATAACGCCTCAGTCTGAAGTGATGGAATATCTCATGGCTGAAAAACCACATGATCGCACCGGCATGGTTGTGCTTCAGGCCGAAAGTGAAACGGCTTCAATTAACATGCTTTACGGCGCTGCAGGAACAGGAAAAATGGTCATGACCTCATCTTCCAGCCCGGGCATTAGCCTGATGCAGGAAGGAATATCATACATGGCAGGAGCAGAACTGCCTGCCGTAATTGTGAATGTTGTTCGCGGTGGTCCCGGTCTGGGAACTATCCAGCCTTCACAGGCTGATTATTTTCAGGCAGTAAAAGGAGGCGGGCATGGCGATTATAAAATGATCGTCCTCGCACCGGCCTCTGTTCAGGAAATGTGTGACCATACAAAACTTGGTTTTGACCTTGCATTCAAGTACCGCACACCGGTGATGATACTTTCCGACGGAGCTATCGGGCAGATGATGGAAAAGGTCGTTCTTTTCGATCCCATTCCACGGCGTACCGATGAAGACCTGATTAAACAGAATCCCTGGGCCGCTACAGGCAAACCCAAGGACCGTGAGCACATTATTATTACCTCCCTTGACCTTGACCCTGCAGGGCAGGAAAGAGTAAACCTGAAACTGCAGGCCAAGTACAGGAAAATGGAAGAGAACGAGGTCCTTTACGAAACTCTGAACTGCGAAGATGCCGAATACGTTTTTGTTGCATTCGGACTTTCGGCAAGGATCTGTCAGAAATCTATGGATTTGGCACGTGCCAAGGGCATTAAAATAGGCCTCTTCAGGCCCATTACCCTTTTCCCGTTCCCGGTCAAACCCATGAACGAACTTGGCAAAAAGGTCAAAGGCATGCTGGTTGTTGAGATGAATGCAGGCCAGATGATCGAGGACGTGAAGCTCTCGGTCGGCTGCAGCATTAAAATTGAACATTTCGGGCGTTTCGGCGGTATCATTCCCACACCTGACGAAGTCGTGAAAGCCCTGGAAACACAAATTATCGGAGGCTGATTATGGAAGAACCTTTTGTAAAAACCGAGATACGCAAGGACGAAAATATCGTTTACAAACGTACGAATCTCCTTGTTGACAGGCCGTTGAGCTATTGCCCCGGCTGCGGTCACGGAGTTGTCCACCGGATGCTGATGGAAACTCTGCAGGAAATGGATATCCAGGATAAAACCATTGGTGTTTCCCCCGTAGGATGTTCCGTGCTTGCCTATGATTTTATGAATATCGACATGCTAGGTGCGGCTCACGGCCGTGCCCCTGCCCTGGCCACTGCAATCAAGCGCCTGTGGCCTCATAAGTTTGTATTTACTTACCAGGGCGACGGAGACCTGGCTGCTATCGGAACTGCTGAGACGATTCACGCCTGCAACCGCGGTGAGAATTTCACCATCATCTTTATCAATAACGGCATCTACGGGATGACCGGTGGCCAGATGGCACCCACCACCCTTCCTGGTATGAGATCATCCACTTCACCTTACGGACGTGACGTACAAACTATGGGCCACCCCCTGAAGATAACCGAACTGATTGCAAACCTGCCCGGAGTGTATTATGTGACCCGCCAGGCAGTGCATACACCCAACCATGTTCGCAAAACAAAAAAAGCCATCCGCAAAGCATTAGAACAACAAAAGGAAAACAAGGGCATCGCTTTCATTGAAGTCGTTTCAAACTGCAACTCCGGTTGGAAAATGACACCCGTACAGTCGAACAAGTGGATGGAAGAGAATATGTTCCCCTTTTACCCCCTGGGCGACATTAAAGTTGATGGGAAATTAGTTGAAAAGAAAGAAACTGTCGTTAAAGAATAAAAGGACAATTTACGATTTACGGTTTACGATTTACGATTTAAACTATGACTGAAGAAATTATCATCGCCGGTTTTGGCGGACAGGGAGTCCTCTCCATGGGAAAAATCCTCGCTTACTCAGGGGTTATGCAAAACAAGGAAGTCAGCTGGATGCCATCCTATGGCCCTGAAATGCGCGGAGGCACAGCAAACGTTACGGTAATCATCAGCGACGAACGCATCAGTTCTCCTATACTGAATTCGTTCGACACAGCAATCATCCTGAACCAGCAGTCGCTCGACAAATTCGAAAAAGCAGTGAAACCAGGTGGTTTACTAATTTACGACCCCAACGGTATCACCCGCCTCCCTGTGCGTAAAGACATAAACATTTACAGCATTGCTGCTGCAGACGAAGCTGCACGGCAAGGCCTGTCGAAGATCTTCAACATGGTAGTCCTCGGCGGGTTCCTAAAACTGAAACCCCTGGTGCAGCCCGAATTCATTCATAAAGGCCTCGAAAAATCCCTGCCTGCACGTCATCATAAGCTGATCCCCGATAACGAAAAAGCTATTGATATCGGCAAAGAGCTGATACAAGCAATACAAGTCCTGTGATAAATAGCGAAGTAGCGAAGGGAAATTTAAAATTATTATCATCACAGCATCACATTTATCCAACAATCCCGATTTAAAGGAATTCCTTGACGCGAAGTACTTGCAGTACAACGCTCCCTCCTTCATCGAATCCGACCCTGTTTCCATTCCCCATTTGTTTTCGGCAAGAGAAGACATTGAGATCTCGGCTTTCCTTACTGCCGCCATTTCCTGGGGGTTACGTAAAAGCATCCTTCGGAATGCCAGGGCATTGGTGGAGATGATGGACATGGATCCATACAGGTTTATCAGGTCATTTTCGGAAGCCGACCTGAAACCTTTCAGAAAGTTCGTTCACCGGACCTTTAACGGGGACGATTGTATCTTTTTCATTCGCTCCCTGCAGAATATATATTCTTTCCACGGCGGATTGGAGAGCTGCTTCGTTTCGGGGCAGGAACCCGGCGTCAAGTTGCGCATCAGCGCTTTCCGCAGGAAATTCATGGAGCTCCCTCATCAGCCGAGACAGGAAAAACATATTGCCGACCCCGTTAAAGGAGCTTCCTGCAAACGGATCAATATGTTCCTGAGATGGATGGTAAGAAATGATGGCCGTGGTGTGGACTTCGGATTATGGAAATCGGTCAGCCCTGGCGAACTGATCTGCCCTCTCGATATTCATACCGGGAATATTGCCAGAAAACTGGGCTTGCTAAAACGAAAAACAAATGACTGGAATGCCGCCGAAGAACTCACTCTTTCACTGCAGAAGTTCGATCCTGCCGACGCTGTGAAATATGATTACGCTCTTTTCGGAATCGGAGCTAATGAAAAGATGTTTACTTTCTAATTATACTCAGGGCTTCATCTATGTGTTTCTCAAAACTGAACTGGGAAGAAAATATCTTTTTGATAGTCAGTGTTTTATCAATCACATAGGTAACCCTGCCCGGAAGAATACCCAGAGTGCGTCCTACCTTATAGAGACCTGCAACTTTCCTGTCCTTATCGCTAAGCAAAATAAACGGGAGTTTATGGTTTGCTGCAAATGACTTATGCGAAGCCTCGTCATCGGCACTTATACCGATCACCTCAGCACCCGCTTCCTTGAAAATTTCATAATTATCGCGGAAACTGCAGGCCTCCTTGGTACAGCCATATGACTCATCCTTAGGATAAAAAAAGAGGACAATCCACTTGTTCCCGGCAAATTGTGAAAGACTTACCATGCTTCCATCCTGTGAAGGCAGGGTGAAATCGGGAGCCTTTGACCCTTCCTGAATTATTGTGTTTACCATGGGTGATGATTTTGAATGAATTTTTAAAGTGATAAGTGTAATTGCGGTTATGACCGTAATAGCCGTGATTACCGTTATGAAATATTGTTTTCGTGTTTTGACCGAAAGTTTCATGCTGCAAAGTTATAAATAATTTAGAATTATTATAAATAATATAAAATTTTGTACCTTTGTCGCCGCAACAATTTAATTTAGTTGAAAGATATGAAGATTTTAAGCACGATAATTGCAATTTTAGCCATGATACAGATAGCTAATGCACAGGCCAATAAGTCATTTTATGATTTCAAGGCAACCACACTGGAAGGACAGCCGTTTGATCTTTCTTCGCTCAAAGGGAAAAAAGTCCTGGTCGTAAATACGGCTTCCAAATGCGGCCATACTCCCCAGTATGCCGAACTGGAGGAGATGTACAAGAAATATGCCGATAAAAATTTTGTGATCATTGGATTCCCCGCCAATAATTTTTTATCTCAGGAGCCAGGTGACAACGCTCAGATCAGGGAATTTTGCACGACAAAATACGGAGTAACATTCCCTATGATGGCAAAGATATCGGTTAAGGGAAAAGATATTGATCCTTTGTATCAATGGCTTACCAGTAAAGATGAGAACGGAGTAATGGATGCGCCTGTGAAATGGAATTTTCAAAAGTTCATGATTGATGAGAACGGGAAACTCGTAGGAATGGTACCCCCGGCGGACGCTCCCGATTGCGATAAAATTATAAACTGGATAGAGAATAAACAATGAAAAAGTACAAGTGTACGGTTTGCGGGCATGTGTATGATCCCTCTGAAGGAGATCCCGATTCAGGTATTGCACCGGGAACCTCTTTTGAAGACATTCCCGCTGACTGGGTATGCCCGATCTGCAGTGTTGGTAAGGAGGATTACATCCCGATGGACTGAATCATAAGGGATGCCTGGTGCAAGGTGTAATATGTAAGAATTATCTCGCCGCTTTTCTGATCTGCGATTTTTTTCGCGGAAATTGTTTATTTAAATTAGGTGCTCATGATTGTTTTGTAATTCGCTACTTAAATTACCTTTGCTATAAACTCATTGAAAATGGAAACAACGATCAAAGGTACCCGTACCGAAAAGAACCTGCTGAAATCATTTGCAGGAGAATCCCAGGCCAAAAACCGTTATACTTACTTCTCAAAGCAGGCCAAAAAAGAAGGTTTTGAGCAGATATCCGCCTTATTTATGGAAACTGCACTTAACGAAGAATCCCATGCAAAAATATTTTTCCGTTTCCTTGAAGGAGGGCCTGTTGAAATCACAGCCACCTATCCCGCAGGAGTAATCGGGACGACTGCCGAGAACCTAAAAGCTGCCGCCGATGGGGAAAAAGAGGAATGGACTGAGCTCTATCCTGATTTTGCAAGGGTTGCTGCCGAGGAAGGATTTCCGAAAGTTGCCTCAGCCTACAAACTCATCGCCCAGGTTGAGGAACATCACGAGAAGCGTTACAGGAAACTCCTGAACAACATGGAGAAGAACAGGGTATTCGAAAAAGAGGAAAAAGTTTACTGGATTTGCAGGAAATGCGGCTATATTCATTTTGGGATCAAAGCCCTTCAAAACTGTCCTGCCTGCCAGCACCCCCAGGCGTATTTTGAGCTGCTGGGTGAAAATTATTAAAGACCTTATATCACGAGAAATGACCAAAAAGAGAAAGTTCATCAAAGAAGAGGTCTTGGCCGATTACAGGCTGGCCTGTGAATCGAGGCAGATCAGCCTTCTTGGGCGTCGTGAGGCTCTGGGAGGAAGAGCTAATTTCGGAATATTCGGTGATGGTAAGGAAGTTCCTCAAATCGCCATGGCAAAATTTTTCAGACCTGGAGACTGGAGAGCCGGGTATTACCGTGAGCAAACCTTTATGATGGCTGCAGGCTTATCTGACATGGAACGCTTTTTCGCTCATCTTTATGGTGACACCGATCTTACCAGGAATCCCGATACCGGCGGCAGGCTGATGAACAACCATTTCGCTACACGAAGTCTGGATGCAAAGGGAGAATGGAAGGACCTCACCAAACAAAAGAATTCATCGGGTGACATCTCTCCTACTGCAGCCCAGATGCCTCGTTTGCTGGGGCTTGCATTGGCATCTAAAACATTCAGGAGCAGCAAAGAAATGCAGGAAGCAGGCAAAAAATTTACCGTGAACGGTGATGAGGTTGCTTTCGGCATGATAGGTGATGCTTCAACTTCTGAAGGACATTTCTGGGAAACTATAAATGCCGCCGGTGTTCAGCAGGTTCCCATGGCTCTTGCGGTTTGGGACGATGGGTATGGGATAAGCGTGCCGAAAAAGTATCAGACAACAAAAGAAAGTATCTATGATGCATTGCAAGGGTTTGTAAAAGAAAAAGGTAAACCCGGAGGCATATTGCTATATACCTGCAAGGGATGGGACTATCCTGCTTTGCTTGATATGTTCGAAGAAGGCATTGCAGTTTGCAGGAAAGACCATGTGCCGGTAGTATTTCATGTTGCCGAACTCACCCAGCCCCAGGGGCATTCCACTTCAGGTTCACATGAACGGTATAAATCAACAGATCGGCTGGCCTGGGAAAAACAATTCGATTGTATTCTTAAAATGCGCGAATGGGCAATAGAATCAGGCATTGCGACTGCAACTGAACTGGATGAGATTGAAGCCGGCACTGTTAAAGCAGCCAGGTTAGCAAGGGATGCTGCCTGGAAAGCATACCAGGGCCCCATTAAAGCGGAACGGGAACATCTTATCTCTATAGTTAAATCTACCAACTGCCCATGCAAAAAGCAGGACAGGATCGATAAAATCGTTTCCGACCTGCAGTTGGTGTCTGAACCTATCAGAAAAGACGTGATATCAGCTGCGAAGAAGATACTCAGGGATGTTTGTACTACCTGCAGTATGAAGAAGCCAATGAAAGCAGACCTGGAAATCTGGATGGATGAGCAGAAAAAATTAAACACCGACCGGTACAGCTCGCATTTATATAGCGAATCATCTCTGGCTGCCCTGAAAGTTGAAAGCGTTCCACCCGCTTTCAATGACGACTCCCCTGTTGTCACTGGCCGCGAGATCCTTGTCGCAAATAACGATTACCTTTTAAAACATAATCCCCTGATGATGTATTTCGGGGAAGATGTTGGGAAGATCGGAGGTGTAAACCAAACCCTCGAGGGCCTTCAGGTAAAATATGGAGAAAACAGGGTGTTTGATACCGGAATACGAGAGCTTACCATTCTTGGACAGGGGCTTGGCCTGGCATTAAGAGGTCTGAGGCCGGTTACAGAAATACAGTATTTTGACTACCTCCTGTATGGTTTGCAGGTCCTGAGCGACGATATAGCAACTACCCATTATCGTACCAAAGGAGGACAGAAAGTTCCCATGATTATTTCCACCCGGGGGCACAGGCTCGTAGGGATCTGGCACTCAGGTTCTCCTCTGAGCATGGTTATTAATTCCATTCGGGGAGTGCATGTGCTGGTCCCAAGAAATATGACGCAGGCTGCAGGTTTCTATAACACGATGATCGCTTCGGATGACCCCGCACTTATTATTGAACCTCTTAACGGTTATCGCCTGAAGGAAAGGATGCCGGCAAACATTGGCCGGTTCCGCATCCCATTAGGCGTTCCGGAAATACTTAGCCAGGGAAGCGATATCACCCTGGTCACTTACGGTTCCTGCGTGAAGGTTGCCCAGGAAGCAGTTGCCCAGCTTAAAGACTTCAACATCTCAGTGGAACTGATCGACGTTCAATCACTCTTACCTTTTGATATCCCGGGCACAATTGTCAACTCCCTGAAAAAGACCAACAAGATCGTTTTCTTCGATGAGGACGTCCCGGGAGGTGCAACAGCATATATGATGCAAAAAGTGCTTGAAGACCAGAAAGGGTACAGATACCTTGATATTGAGCCCAGAACGCTCACTTCCAATGATCACCGTCCCTCATATAGCAACGACGGGGATTATTTTTCAAACCCCAACGCAGAGAATGTGTTTGAAACGATTTATGCCCTGATGCATGAATACAACCCGAACAAGTACGTTCGGCTCTGGTAGTGAGTAAACAATACACAATTCAATTCCTTTATTTTTTGGGTTTTGCAGGTCATACTTACAAAGGATTCTTCCAATACGATTCTGAATACTGAGTTGAATGAGACCTATCATTCAACACATGGCGCTATTCAGGAATCCAGGCATGTGTTCATCGAAGCAGGTCTGCTGCATCTTGCTCAGGAGCTCAAAAATATAACTGTTCTGGAGATAGGGTTCGGTACCGGCCTTAATGCCATGCTTACCCTGATCGAAGCCGAAACACTGGGCAAACAGGTTGACTATACCGCCGTCGAAGCCTTTCCTCTTGAAAAGGACATTTGGCAGCAGTTGAACTATCCTCGAATGCTGTTCTCATCCAATGATACAGGGATCTACCAAAAGTTGCACCTTGCCCCATGGGCAGGGCCCGAGGAAATCACAAGCCACTTCCGCCTTCATAAAATTCATCAGAAACTTGAAACGTACTCGCCGCTGTTTGAATACTTTGATCTTGTTTACTTTGATGCTTTCTCCCCGGCAGTTCAACCTGAGTTATGGACCGTTGAGATCTTTACAAAACTTTATTCAGCAATGAAGCCCGGAGCCGTTCTTACAACTTATTCGGTAAAGGGAGATGTTGTCAGATCATTGAAAACTGCAGGTTTTGAAGTCGAAAAAATCCCCGGCCCTCCCGGGAAGAGACAGATCACCAGAGCAATGAAACATATCTGAATGAAGACCAGGAGATGAGCGAAAAACGGTTTAACATAAGGATATATGGTTTGTTTACGGCGGATGGCAGGATACTTGTAACCGATGAATTCCGGTTGGGAATGTTTATGACCAAATTTCCCGGCGGGGCCCTGGAGTTCGGAGAAGGCTCCATCGAATGCCTCAGGAGGGAATTCAGGGAAGAACTGGATTCTGAGATTCACGGAATCTCCCATTTCTACACAACTGATTTTTACCAGCCTACGACACTGCTGCCCTCCGATATGCAGCTTTTCAACATATATTACAGGGTGCAAATCGATGAACCTTACCTGTTTAAAACTACCAGGGTAAAAAACGATATCCCTGCTGTCGACGGTGCACAAAGTTTCCGCTGGCTTAAGGTTGATGAACTAAAAGAGGATGAATTTACGTTCCCTATTGATAAATTTATTGTGAGCAGGATCAAACTTGAATTAAAATGAGAAGCTGCCTAGTTATGTTATTTATTTTGCTTCTGATGACTTCATGCCATGTGGCCAGGGAGGGGAATACCAGCGTCGGGGGGTATATTAGCAGAGCATCGGGACAGCTATTAAAATTTGAGGAGGTAGGCCCAGCAAATTCTGCGATACTGGACTCAGTGATCCTCGACGGACAGGGAAATTTCAATTTCCGGTTCAACTCGGAGGAGATTGGTCTGTACACTTTAAGTCTTACGGGAAATAACAGATTAGTCATGGAACTCAGGCCAGGGGATGCAGTAGGCATAAGCTGTCCTGATGGATCAAACCTTCAGGATGCACTGATCACAGGTTCGGCCGGCAGCAATGACATGAAATTGTTCTTTGAAACAACCTGGAGGAACAGGAAAATGTACGATTCCCTTCAGAGCTGCCTTTTAATGCATCACGATGATCCTGATTTTGCAGTATTTTCAAGAAAACTGGATGAGTCCCTCAAACCCATCTGGGAAAATCAGCGAGCCCTTGAGACGGCTTATATAGAAAGTCATCTTAACAGCTTAACGTCACTTCTGATCCTTAACCAGGGCATCGGGACAAGTCCTGTGCTTACTTTTCATACCGATTCAATATATTTTCTTAAGCTTGACAGCTCCCTTTACAGGGCGTTTCCGGGAAACAGGCATGCCGTATTCCACCACAACAGAATACTTCAGGAACGGGAGCTGGAAGCCATGAAAAAACAAACCAGATAAATTTTGCGATATTTGTGCTTCGGATGAACAAAAAGATATATTTCGCTTCAGATTTTCACCTTGGCATCCCCGACCATCAGCAGAGCCTTGAACGGGAGAAAAAGCTTGTTGCCTGGCTTGAAATGGCCAGGCAGGATGCTGCTGAAATATACCTGATGGGTGATCTGTTTGATTTCTGGTTCGAATACAAGCACACTGTTCCAAAGGGCTATACGAGGCTTCTCGGGAAACTGGCTGAGATCACGGATCCCGGATCCCGGATCCCGGTCCATCTTTTCAGGGGCAACCATGATATGTGGGCCTTCTCATACCTTCAGGAAGAAATCGGCATACAACTCCATCGTGATCCTGAGTTTAAAACCTTTTACGGAAGGAATTTTTACCTGGCCCATGGGGACGGACTCGGCCCTGGTGACCACGGTTACAAGTTTATTAAAAAAGTGTTTGCAAACCCGGTAAACCAATGGCTTTTCAGGCTGATCCATCCTGACCTGGGGATCAGTATGGCTTTATTCTGGTCGAGGAAAAGCCGTCATTCGGCCTTGCAGAAAGAAAAAACGGAAGAAGAAAGGAATCTCAGACTGATCAATGAACGTATCAGGTTCCATTCCGAAGAACTGGTTAAAGAGCATCCGGACCTCGATTTCCTGATTTATGGCCATTATCATTATCCTGTAGAAACAACCCTGTCGAACAAATCAGTTCAGGTAGTGCTGGGAGACTGGCTTACACATTTTACTTACGCGGTTTTCGACGGAGAAAAGCTGGCACTGAAAGAATTCAGGGTATAAACAGAAGGGGCGGCTCTATGTGTTGAGCCGCCCCTCCTGTTTACATTTGCACTTTTTATTCGGGATGAATTGCTTCTACAGGGCATACATCTGCACATGCTCCGCAATCGGTGCAGGTTTCCGGGTTAATTTTATAAATATCGCCTTCGGAAATTGCTTCAACGGGGCATTCATCGATGCATGTTCCACAAGCAGTGCAATCTTCATTAATCTTGTAAGCCATGACGCATTGGATTTATGTTCGCAAACATGCGGACTGGTTAGTAATTACATTTCTGTTGCAAAGATAAACATTTTTTTTTAATCGTGCTTTACCTGAGTGTTAATTTATTAACAGATCGATCGGTTTGAAGATAGCTGGATGACTGGATAACTGGGCTTGCAGCTTCGCTGCGGTAACTAGATATCCAGTTACCCAGCTATCCAGTTATCCGGTTATCCATTCCTCATGATTTTTTTATACCTTTGCTCACTCTAAAAAACACATAACGATGCCTGACACTAAAAGACAAATTATTGAGAAGGAAAGCGTAGTTGTGAAGTTCGTCGGCGACTCCGGCGACGGGATGCAGCTCTCGGGTTCCATATTTTCCGATTCGGCCGCCCTGGCCGGGAACGATCTTGCAACCTTCCCTGATTTTCCAGCAGAAATCAGAGCCCCTCAGAACACCGTTGCCGGTGTTTCCGGCTTCCAGGTCCATATGGGCTCCGAAAAGATCTTCACAACCGGCGATTTGGTTGATGTCCTTGTCTCCATGAACCCTGCATCACTCAAAGCGAACCTTAAATGGGCCAAGAAAGGTGCAACAATCCTGGTAGACATTGATGCCTTTGATGAAAAATCAATTGAAAAAGCAGGCTACAAACAAAACCCCCTCGAAGACAACAGCCTCGAACCCTACCACATGATCAAGGCTCCCATCACAGCCATGACAAAGGAAAGTCTCAAGGATTCTGGTATCGATAACAAAACAGCGGAACGTTCAAAAAACATGTTCGCTCTCGGTATCTTATATTTCATTTTCAACCGTGACACCAAACTTGCCTTTAAATATTTCGAGGAGCGTTTCAAGAAGAACCCAAAAATTGTCGAGATCAACAAGATAGTGATCCAGGCCGGTTATAATTACGCTGAAACGGTAGAGGCGCTTGAATCGGTGATACAGGTTGGCCCTGCCAAAATGGCTAAAGGCCGTTACCGCAATATCACCGGAAATATTGCCACAGCCTGGGGATTGCTTGCAGCTGCAGAGAAATCGGGCCGCCCCCTTTTCCTTGGCTCCTACCCTATTACCCCTGCTACCGAGATCCTGATGGAGCTTTCAAAGCATAAATCCCTTGGGGCAAAGGTATTCCAGGCCGAAGATGAGATTGCAGGGATTTGTTCAGCGATCGGAGCTTCATATACCGGTTCCCTGGCCTGTACGAGTACTTCGGGACCCGGCCTCTCGCTTAAAAGCGAAGCAATCGGTCTTGCCCTGATAACCGAACTTCCTCTTGTGATCGTCGACGTTCAGCGCGGAGGTCCTTCTACCGGCCTTCCAACAAAATCGGAACAGTCTGACCTGATGCAGGCTCTCTTCGGACGCAACGGAGAAGGTCCCATTATAGTTATTGCTGCATCCACCCCCGACGATTGCTTTTACATGGCCTATACCGCTGCCAAACTCTCCATGGAACACATGACCCCGGCCATCCTACTTACCGATGGCTACCTTGGCTTCGGATCGGCGCTTTTCCGCATTCCAAAAGTGAAAGACCTGCCTCCTATTAAACCCCCTGTTGCTGAGGCAAATGATAAAAATTACAAGCCATACAAACGTAATGCAGAAACCCTGGTGCGACAATGGGCACTCCCTGGAACCGAAGGACTGCGCCACCGTATCGGCGGACTGGAAAAAGAGAATATCACCGGAATAGTCTCCATGGACCCGATGAACCACCAGGTCATGGTTGACCTCAGAGCTGCAAAGGTTGAAAAAATTGCAGATTTTATTCCGGAACAGGAAATCCACGGAAATAAAAAAGGAGATCTCCTTGTCGTAAGCTGGGGAGGTACTTTCGGTGCAGTTCATTCTGCAGTTAAACTTGCACAGGCCGAAGGCAAAAGCATCAGCCATGCCCATTTCAAGTATATCAGTCCGCTCCCTAAAAACACCGAAAAAGTCCTGAAAGGCTTTAAAAAGATCGTTGTTTGCGAACTAAACAGCGGACAATTCGTGAACTACCTGAGGATGAAATTCCCGATGCCGAATATTTCCCAATTCAACAAGGTTCAGGGATTACCATTCATGATCAATGAGTTAACTGAAAAATTCACCCAAATCCTGGAGGAAAAATAATATGGATTTCGTAAATACAACCATTGAACGTTCCACCGTTCAGTTGTCCAAAGCCGATTTTGAAAGCGACCAGATGGTAAAATGGTGCGCAGGTTGCGGCGCTCATGCCATTCTTGCTGCAGTGGAAAGAGTATTCCCGAAAATAGGGTACCGTAAAGAGAACTTTTGCATGGTGTCGGGAATCGGCTGCTCATCGCGTTTCCCATACTATGTTAACACATACGGTATTCATGGTATCCATGGCCGCGCTGCGGCTATCTCCACCGGAGTTAAAATTGCAAACCCCAGGCTCAGTGTCTGGATGGCTACCGGTGACGGAGACTCGCTGGCAATCGGCGGGAACCATTTCATTCACGTCATCCGCCGTAATGTAGATATCAATATCCTGCTTTTCAATAACCAGATCTACGGACTCACCAAGGGGCAGTATTCCCCCACCACTCCCATGGGCAAGGTCACCAAGACTTCTCCCCAGGGAACCATTGAACATCCTTTCAATGTTGGCGAACTCGTTATGGGCGCACAAGGTACGTTCTATGCCCGTGTTCCCGATAACAATATCACCATGATGACCGAAGCCATGTTCGAAGCAGCCAAGCATGACGGCACCTCCATCATCGAGATCATGCAGAACTGCATCATCTTCGCCGATAAGGCGCATAATGATGTGATTGGCAAGGAGCATAAGGATGAGAATATGCTCATTGTAAAGAACGGGCAACCTATGACCTGGGGAAAGAACAATGAAATGGGACTGGTCCTGAGAAATACCATGCTCGAGGTAGCTGAAATTGGTAAGAATGATGTGACTGCGGATGACATCCTCATCCACGATGCTTATAACCCTGATCCGGGAATCCACCTTATGCTTGCAAAACTGGCACCTCCTCATTTCCCGATGGTTTTCGGAGTGATCCGTTCAGCCATGTTCCCAACCTATGACGATATGGTGGAAGAACAAATCAAATATGCCAAGGAAACCAGCACTATCAAAAATGTTGACGACCTCCTGAACAGCGGAGATGTTTGGGATATAAAATAATGATCCTGAATATTTTTATCGGGAAATCACCGTTCTCATCTTGTGATGATCGTTATGGGCTTCAGTGACCATTTATATAATATTGAATTATGAAGTACCTATTTATTCTTCTGTCGCTGGTCTTTGTTGTAAACCAGTCGGAAGCACAGGACTGGCAATGGCTTAACCCGAAACCCCAGTCCAATACACTGAACTCTGTAACTTTCTCCGGTCCGGAAACCGGTTTTGCAGCCGGTAACAAAGGGGTCATTTTGAAAACAAGCGATGGAGGGAATACCTGGACAAAGCTTTCGGTGAGCACCACAAATAACCTTATGTCGGTTTCTTTTCCCGATGCACTGGAAGGCTTTGCAGTCGGGTTATATGGGACAATTCTCAAAACCACCGACGAAGGCGCCACCTGGTCGGCCATTTCAACTGATATCCATACAAGCCTTTATTCTGTTTGTTTTCTGAATGCCGATACAGGTTTTGCTGCCGGAGACTTTGGGCTTGTGATTAAAACGACAGATGGAGGAGCCCATTGGCAAACTTTAAATACCGGAGTCAGCGGTAGCCTGAAATCCGTTTTTATTTACGATTTAAACACCGCATTTGCTGTTGGCGATAAAGGACTGATCCTGAAAACAACCGATGGCGGACAAACATGGAACCAGCAGGTTACAGGAAGCATAGTCAACATGAAGTCGGTTTGTTTCACCAGTGCAGGCGAGGGGTATGTGGTTGGGGGAAGTTATCCCCTTGCGGCTGACGGGTTGATCCTGAAAACTGTGGATGGGGGGAACAACTGGAGCATCATCTCCTGGGGACTCAGCTTTCTGCCTATGAACGTTTCGTTTACCGATGGCAACGCGGGCTATGTCACCGGGTTCGGCGGCATCCTTAAAACTACAGATGCAGGCATGACCTGGAACATCTTAAATACCGGCTCGGCGAATATGTTAACATCAACCTGTTTTACAGGGCCTGATTTTGGATGCTCGGTAGGGAATCTGGGAACCATCATGCAAACCTCCGATGCCGGTACAACCTGGTCCTGTCAGACTTCCGTGACAACAGAAAACCTGTTAAACGGGTGTTTCGTCTCAAACGGTTCTGTTTTCCTGGCAGGAGCCAATGGTACGGTCATTGAATCATCAGATGCAGGAGCTAACTGGGCACTTCTTAATTCAGGCACAACACTGGACCTTAATTCAATAATCTTTACCGACCAGGAAACCGGTTATGCCGTGAGCAGAAAAGGTAAAATCTTTAAAACTATCAATGGAGGAACCTCCTGGGACACTCTCAGTTCGGGTATAAATTATGATCTTAACTGTGTCTATTTTCTCGATGCCAATATTGGTTTTGTGCTTGGTAATGAAGGGACGATCCTTAAAACAACCAATGCAGGGGCAAGCTGGGTCTCCACCTATACAGGGTATACCAATTCATTCAATTCCTGCTGGTTTACCGACGCAAACACGGGTTATGCCGCCGGGGCCGGCGGTACCCTGATGAAAAGCATCGATGGGGGGAATAACTGGAGCATTCTTACCTCTGAAACAACACTGCCTTTAATGTCGGTCCGCTTTTTGAATGCCGATACCGGGTTCGTTGTAGGTTTTTCAGGGTTGATCCTTTACACTCCGGATGCGGGAGAAACCTGGACCCAGATATTTTCAGCTACCTCTAATAATTTATTTTCACTCACTTTCACCGGAAAGAATGTAGGTTTTGTCGCAGGATCGCATGGAACAATTCTTAAAACGCTCGACGGAGGACAAACCTGGTTCAACCTGATCTCAGGTATATCAGGTGACCTACATTATATTTACTTTACCGATAACCTTACCGGGTATGCAGCCGGCGAAAACGGAACCATTGTAAAAACCATCAACGGAGGAGTCGGTATCGAAGAACAGCTGCCAAAAATATCTTTCAGCATCTCTCCCAATCCGGCCAGGGATTATTTTACCCTTGAAATTCCAGGATCTTTAATTGTTGAAAATCAAAACAGTATCTGCACCATTTATGATATGACGGGCCGGCAGATTCTCCGGCAAAGCTTGTCGGGAAGCAAATCCGAAATACCTGTTTCGTCTCTTCCGGCAGGCTTATATATGGTAAGAGTGAATGTTAATGGAGCTACCGGTTCGGGCAAGCTGATCAGGGAATAATTCCCGACCAGGTCATTATAACCAGGAGATGATCCGCGCATTTGCTTCCTTTATTAATAAAAATAAACTGTTTTCGGTAACAGACCGGGTGCTTCTTGCTGTTTCAGGCGGGATCGATTCGGTTGTTATGGCTGATCTGTTTCACCGCTCAGAACTTGATTTCGGCATTGCCCATTGCAACTTCAGCCTCAGGGGAAGAGAAAGCGATGCCGATGAGGATTTTACCCGAAACCTGGCAGCGAATTACAAGGTTCCTTTTTTTGTGAGGAAGTTCGACACCTCCGGCTATGCAAGTATGCATAAGATCTCGATCCAGATGGCCGCAAGAGAATTAAGATATGCCTGGTTTGAGGAGATCCGCTCATCCGAAAAGTTTGATTTCATTTCCACGGCTCACCACCTTGACGACCAGATTGAGACTTTCCTTATTAACATGATAAGGGGAACCGGGATTTCGGGCCTGCACGGCATCCTGCCGAAACAACGCTTCATTATCAGACCGATGCTCTTTGCAGGCCGGAAAGAAATTGCCTCCTTTGCTTCTAAGTACAACATCAGCTACCGTGAAGACAGTTCAAACAAGGAGGATAAATACATCCGCAATAACTTGCGACAACATATAATTCCCCTGCTGAAAGAGATCAATCCCAATTTCCGGAAAACCCTTACTACGGAGATTAGCATACTGAGGGGATGGGAGCAGCTAGGGATAGTGGAGCTGGAAAAAAATATGAAGAAGGTATGCAAATGTCAACCAGGTAAAACGACCATCGATCTTAAGGTCATGAAAGGCTTGTCTCCTCCTGAGCTGTATGCCTGGGAAATCCTCTCAACTTTCAATTTTAATCCTGAAGTTGTTTCCGCCATCCTATCAATCCCTGAAAGGAAAAGCGGCAAGGTATTCCTTTCGCCGACCCACAGGGCAGTCAAAGACAGGGAAACAATCATTGTGCAGCCTCTGAAAAGAAAACCTGTCATACCTGGCAGGAGGATATCCGCAAAAATTAAAAGCATAAGAAAACCTCTGAGATTAACATTTTCTGTTTCTGATTACACTAATGACTCGAACATTCCCATTGGAAAAGAGTTCGCCAGCCTGGATTTTCATAAGCTCAGCTTTCCTCTGGAAATCAGAAAATGGAAACCGGGAGACAGGTTTCAACCCTTCGGATTGAAAGGCAGGAAGAAAGTCAGCGACCTGTTGATTAATGAAAAAATTTCACTTCCCGATAAGGAGAATACCTATGTGCTCTGCAGTTCAGGAAAAATCGCCTGGGTAATAGGCCACCGGATAGACCAAAATTTCAGGATCACTTCAAAAACGAAGAAGATATATAGCTTGCAGGCATTGTTTGGGTGAAATAATTTTTGATACCTTTATCCAACAATACCATGCCTTTTGACTATGAGGCCCTTTCTGATACGGTTTATTATATTGTTTGTTTTCTCTTGGGGCGGATTTCTTATCGCACAGGATTCCAGCAAGATAGATAGCATTAAGCAGGTTCTGGAAGCTTCTAAAACGATCCAGGATAAATTTAAACTGGAACTTGAACTTTCAAAAATCCTTCATGGAATCAACCCCGAGCAGGCCTTGTATTATGGTCTGAACGCAATGCAAATTGCGGAAGTATCCCTTGGAGACAAGGAACGTTTGAATGCCATGTTATCACTTGCCTGGATATATTATACCAAGACCGACTATTCCAATGCGCTGAATTTTTCGTTTAAAGCCAAAGACCTGGCCGAGAAGATCCATATGGACCATGAAATAGCATTTTCCCTCGATGCAATCGGGACTATCTATAACGACCTTGGGGACAAAGACAAGTGCTCCGATTACTTCTTCCAGGAGCTCAGGATCTATGAGAAAATTAATGATTTTTCGGGCATGTCGCAGGCTTTGAGCAGGATTGGTGTCCTGTATCTGGATATGAAAAATTATACAAAAGCCCTCGAATATCTCTCACGGTCACTCGACATTGCAAGGAAACAAAAAGATAACATAGGTATTTCCAGCAACCTGAACAGTATTGCGAATGTTTATGCAGCTCAGCTTGATTACCAGAAGGCCTTGAAATTTTATATGGAGTCTCTTCAGATTGCTGTTGATATCGGAGATTTGCGCAGGCAGGGTACAAATTCCCTTAGTATCGGAACCGTCTACCTGAAGATCAAAAATTATCCCTTGGCAGTTGAATATTTCCGGAAGGCTCTCGGGATCTTTCATAAACTGAATAATCATCTGAGGATCGCCCGTTGCCAGATCCAGATTGGTGAATATTACCTTTCGACCAGGGATCCGCTGACAGGGATAACATATGCCGATTCGGCCCTGGAAGCCGGACAGGAACACGGGTTTAAGGATGTTGCCTACAACGCATCGGAATTGCTTCACCGCTTAAATCTTACAAGGAAGGATACACTCAGGGCTTACCACTATGCTATTCTGGAAAGCCAGTGGAAAGACAGTCTTAATAACGGAGAAAAACAGAAGACGCTCACTAAGCTTGAAGTCCAGTATCAGTTTGAAAAGGATCTTCATACAAAAGCGATTAAACAACAACGAAGGGATTTTGTTGTCATTATTGTTATTATCACTCTGCTTGCACTGGTTATTATACTTTTTCTTGTGTGGACAAGGCAAAAGGTCAAAGTTAAAAATGCCACCCTCAAGAAACAAAGCCTGGAACAGGAATTGGAGTTCAAGAAGAAGGAACTTGTTCTTCATGTCATGAACCTGATCAAGAAGAATCAGATCCTTTCTGATTTCTCTGAAAGGCTTGTCAGGATTGAAAGTGAGTCTTCTTCGGCCGAAAGCAGGGATACGATTAAGAAAATTGCCAGAGAACTGAAAAAATCAGACGATGATGACGTTTGGAAGGAATTGTCGCTCAGGTTCAAAGAAGTTCATGGAGACTTTTACAATACCTTGATGAATAAATTTCCATCTCTTACTCCCAATGAACTCCGGCTTTGCGCATTTCTTCGCCTGAATATGTCATCCAAAGAAATTGCAGGACTTACCGGACAACAGATAAGTTCGCTTGAAACCGCCCGTCACCGCCTGAGGCAAAAGCTTGGAATTTCCAATTCAGAGGTTAATCTTGTAACCTTCCTTGCCCAGATCTGATTTCTTATCCTTTTTTCTTTGCTGCCAAGGTCAAATTGTTACTCAAGTAGGGTAATCAAATTATCATGATTATACTTCATATTTGATTTTCAGCTACTTACATTTAGATGGATTAAGCCTGTACAGGTATTGTACAGGTTTAATTGAGCTGTCATGCAGGTATTGTAAGGGTAAAATATTTGCAAACAGCTTCAGACTGCATGACCTTTGTCCCGGAAAACATCAGAAGTAAAAATCAGGACCAATATGGGTAAAATTGAAAACAATAAAGCGAACAAGGGGGAGAGTAAAAAGGAAGAAAAGTCCGATGATCTGAAGTTTATTGAAGAATTTATAGAGCAAAAAAAATCTCAGAATAAGATTCTTGAAGAGATTATTGAAAAGATCAAAAAAGCAGATAAACATTCGAAAAAATAACATTTATTAATCCTAACTAACAAAAAATCAAAACAATGAGAAAGATCATCCTTGGAATATTTTTATCGTTGATCGGTAGTGCCCTTTTACAGGCCCAGGTGTCGGGAACCTTTTCGATTCCCGGAGTCACCTATCCTACAGTTGCATCAGCAATTGCAGCGATCAACAGTACTGGTATTGGTTCCGGTGGCGTGACATTTAATGTTGCAGCCGGTTATACCGAAACCTTCTCCAGCCTCACTGCAGGACTTATCACTGCAACGGGCACAGCTTCAAATCCGATTGTCTTCAAAAAATCCGGCTCCGGCGCCGATCCTGTCATCTCCTCATCTGCAGGAACAGCCGCTGACTACGAATACATCTTTTGTTTGCAGGGAAGCGATTATGTTACTTTCGATGGAATTGATGTAACCGACCTTGGCGGATTTATTGAAGGAGGATACGACCTGATGAAAGCTTCAGTAACTGATGGCTGCCAGTATATCACGATAAAAAATTGTACAATTACATTAAATAAGGCAGACCTGAACGTTGCCGTGGGTATCAATTCGAATCTGTATATTCCCCCGGCAATGGGTACAGCCATCGCAATCACTGCAGCTTCAGGAAGCAACTCCAACCTGAAGATCTACAGCAATACATTTACAAACTGTTACAACAGCATTTATCTCGTTGGTTACAATGATGCGAATGCACCTTATGTTTTGTACGACCAGAATAATGAGATCGGCAAAGACGGTGCAAACATCATTACAAATGTCGGTGGAAGTGCGAAAATGGCTTACGGGATCTACACTATTTACCAGAACAATTTAAAAGTGGCAAATAATACCGTTAACAGTGCAATGGTAGGAGCAAATTACCATTATGGTATATTTCTTACAACGGCTAAAAACGGGAGCTACGATCTTTACAGCAATTCTGTTAGCCTTCAATTCTCAGGGGCAGGATCGACCTATCTATATCCGATCTACTGCGATATGGGAGGCAGCGGTACTTCAAACACCATCAATGTTTACAATAATGTCGTTTCAGGATGTACGTTTCCAACCATGACTTCCGGTAACTTATATTACATGCAACTGGTAAACAATGCAGTCGCCACAAACGTGTATGCCAACACTATCAGCAGCAATACTGCAGGTTCCTCCGGTACAGCCACCACTGGCCGAATCAATTATCTTATGGTTAGCATGTCTACCTCCATACCTTCAACTGTAAGTATTCATGACAACAATGTTACAGGTAATACACGCCTTCAGTCTTCTCCTCTCGGAGGGGGCACATATTTTATAGCGACCGGAGGTAATGGCGCACTGCTAAATCTGTACAATAATAATATAAACAATAATATCGTGGCATCAAACGGAGGCACTTACGGTATCTATGCATCCTTCGACATCGGAGCCAAGAATGTTTACAATAATACAGTCACCAACATCAGTAAAGCCGAAGGGACTTTTTACGGATTATATAACTATGCGGTTACCGCAAACTCAGGGACTAACAATATTTACAAGAACAAGGTGAATAATATTGAAGGCCTTACAGCCGGCAGTAATATGTATGGTATCTACTCGACAACCAGCGGCAGCATCCCGGTATACTATTACAATAACATGATAAGTGATCTGAGGACACCTGCAGGTGCATCGGCCTCTTCGGCATATAATTCCATCAACGGGATATATATCAGTTCCGGTTCATACCCGGTTGGTGTATATTATAATACGGTATACCTTAACGCTTCATCGACAGCCACCAACTTTGGGACCACGGCCTTTTATACCCAGACTTCATCCATTGTAGACCTTCGGAACAACATCCTGGTAAACAACTCAACCCCTTCGGGATTGGGAAAAACAGTTGCGGTTCGCTTTTCAAGCTCTTCTTATATCAATTTCTCACCATTATCCAATTATAATGATCTGTATGCAGGCATCCCGGGAGCATCAAACCTGATTTTCAGCGATGGAATATTCAATGACCAGACTCTCGTCGCGTATAAAATAAGGTTCAGTCCCAGGGAATTGGAGTCAGTAACTGAACTGCCTTCATTTGTCAATGTTGCTACCCGGCCATATGATGTTCATTTGAAGAACAATGTAGCTACCCAATGTGAATCCAGCGGAACTGTAGTTAGTACACCTATCTCAATCGTAAGCGATTTTGACGGGGATGCAAGATATCCGAATACCGGGTACCCTGTTAATGCCTTATATCCTCCTCTGGCCCCCGACATGGGAGCTGATGAGATTGGTGGAATACCTTATGATATAACTCCGCCGTCAATCGTCTACACACCTCTGCAGAACACTTATAACGGCAATCCAAGGACACTCACAGCCTCCATTACAGATGGAAGCGGGGTTCCTCAAACAGGTTTAGGTCTCCCCGTCCTTTACTGGAGGATCAATGCCGGTGCGTACCAGGCTGCACAGGGTACCTATGTATCGGGAAACACCTATTCATTTAGTTTTGGCACAGGCGCCGCCATCGGCAATACCGTGACATATTACATTGCAGCCCAGGACATGGCAGCGACTCCCAATGCAGGTTCATATCCATGGATTGATGCGAGCGGCTTCAGCACGTTTCCTCCTGCATGCAGCTCAGCTCCTTCATCACCCTACTCTTATAAGATAATAGCTGATGTCTCTGGTATCCTGCATGTCGGTGTTGGCAAGGATTACAACTCTCTTACCGCCGCAGCAACAGATATCAATGCAAAATACATCAGCGGCCCCCTGACCCTCCTGCTGGATGATCCTACCTATCCTTCTGAAGTATTCCCAATCATGTTTATTCAGAATGCAGGTTCAAGCCCGACAAACACCTTGACTATCAGGCCCAATCCAGGCAACTCAGCCACCTTTGCCGCTTCGATAGCCTCTGGTAACGGGCTTTTACAACTGAATGGGATAGACTATATGATCATCGACGGTTCAAACAACGGAACAAACAGTAAGAACCTGACTTTCCAGAATACAAGTACCAGCACCGGGGCATATGGTATCAATGTCCTTAACAATGCAGGTGATCCAACAACAAATGTGACTATTAAAAACTGTATCATTAAATGTACACCTGTAAATTCATCCGTTGTATCAATTGTTGATATCATGTTCTCAGGAACAGGTGGCGGATATGATAACTTTATCATAGACAATAACATTTTATCCAGCGCTTTCGATGCCATTCAGTTATACGGTACCGCTGCAAACATCACCCATAATTGCCAGATCACCAATAATACGATCGGCTCGACACTTGATGCTGAAGCAATTAGCCATATAGGTGTGTATATGACATATGTCGATAACACCCTGATTAGTGGTAACGAGATCATGGGGCCTTTTTCAGGCTCGCTCAATACGGGCCAAACAGGAGTAAATATGGGTGCCGGTTCCACAAATACAAAGATCCGCAAGAACAGCATCCATAGCTTCTACCATAATGCTGATGACGGATGGGGAGCTACAGGGATCTGGTTTGCATCTGATGCAACGTCAGTAACAGAGATCTCGAACAACCTGATCTATGATATCAAAGCTCCGGGAATAAATCCCGGCGTAGGCCAGAATATTACCTACGGCATTTTTTGCCGCTCAGGTGGAAATGTAAAGGTCCTTCACAACACCATTTACTTAAGCGGCCCATATCTTTCCGGTTATTATGATGCTTCCTCTGCCTGTATCGGTTTATACTATCAGGCTACAGGAGGTAACTTTGAAATCCGTGATAATGTTCTGAAAAACTCCATGACTGAAACTGGATCTGGTCATGTGTCCGGCAAAGCATACGGGATCATGATAAGCACTGCTGCATCCGTCACATTCTCAACAATCAACAACAACGATTATTATATTGACGGATATAACGGAAGCATCGCACAGCTTTATCAAAATGGAATGGGTATCATGGGAGAATATCCCACCCTGGCTTCCTGGCAGACCTATACAGGTCAGGAGGCCAACTCACTGAATGTTGATCCCGTGTTCACTTCAGCCACGAACCTTAAACCTACAACAGCTGCAATGCCTCATGCAGGAGCATATATTACAGCTATACCAACCGATTTCACCGGTACGAACCGTACGAATCCTCCCGACATGGGCGCATATGAGTTCACAGCCAGTCCTTTGATCACTACCCTGGCTGCCTCTTCGGTAACCTACAATTCGGCTACTCTGATGGGTAACGCCAATGCTATTGGAACTACCTTTAGTCTTTATTTCGACTGGGGCACAAGCAGTTCCTACGGAACCTCTATAGTTGCTTCACCTGCTGTTGCAACAGGATCCTCGGTAACTCCGATGAATACCGGACTTACCGGTCTTACTCCCCTCACAACTTACCATTACAGAGCTCGTGGTATAACTTCCGGCGGATTGATCGTTTTCGGTAATGACATCACTTTTACAACCGCTCCTGCACCCCCAGCCGTTATCACTGTTGCAGCCAATCCAATTGCATCATCAGGTGCAACACTGAACGGTACTGTTAATTCAAACGGCGGCAGTTCAATAGTTACTTTCCAATATGGTCTGACTACCAGCTACGGTTCAACAATCACCGCCGTGCAAAGTCCGGTCACAGGAGCAATCGTAACCAACGTGAACGCCTCAATTACAGGACTGACACCCTATACAACATACCATTTCCGCGTCCTCGCCACCAATGCCGGAGGTACGACTTATGGCAGTGATCTTAGTTTCACAACCAGCCCGATATTGGCATCAGTTATCACATCACTCGCATCCTCGGTTGGAGCCAGCTCAGCCACTATTAACGGTTCGGTAAACCCGAATTATGCACCAACCACCGTTACCTTTGAATGGGGTTTGAATACACTGTACGGAAATACGGTTACTGCAAATCCCAATTTGGTAACAGGCAGCAATTCTATCCAGGTTTTGGCTAACCTTTCCGGCCTGGCCTGGGTAACCACCTACCATTACAGATGCGTTGGAAATAACGCAGCGGGAACATCTTATGGAAGTGATTTAACTTTCCAAACAGGATGCGCTGTACCGGTTGCTCCGGGTTCGATTACCGGTCCTTCTTCAGTGTGCCAGAACCAGAGCGGGGTTACCTATTCCGTTCCTCCTATTACTAATGCCAGCAACTACAACTGGACAGTCCCGGCAGGAGCTACCATCATCTCCGGTACAGGAACTTCAAGCATAGTTGTCAATTTTTCACCCACAGCTTCCTCTGGAAACATAACCGTAACGGGTACAAATTTCTGTGCTACAGGTACTACTGGGACTCTTGCTGTAACAGTAAATACCATGCCTGTCCCAACAATAGCAGGTTCACCCGGCACATGCATCCAGTCTGCCAATAATGTGTATACAACTCAAACAGGCATGTCATCATACAACTGGACTGTCTCTGCAGGCGGCACGATCACAGCAGGCTCAGGTACTTCAGCTATTACAGTAACATGGGGCACAACAGGTACAAAGACCGTGACTGTAAATTATGCGAATGCCAACGGTTGTTCAGCCCTTGTTCCGGGTTCATATACAGTGACTGTGAATCCTTTGCCTTCGCCTGCTATTACAGGCACAAGCACCATGTGCGCAAATTCGGGGTACTACACCTATACCACCGAACCAGGCATGACCGGGTATACCTGGGCTGTATCTTCAGGCGGTTCGATCTATGCCGGTGCAAATACCAACATTGTCACAATAACCTGGAATTCAGCAGGCGCACAAACTGTCAGCGTGAACTACAACAATGCCAACGGTTGCCAGGCTGCGTCCCCGACAGTGATGAATGTTACGGTCACGGATATTCCTGCTGCTGCAGGTGCTATTACAGGCAATTCTTCAGTTTGCGCAGGAGCACAGGGAGTAGCATACTCAGTAGCCCCGGTTACCGGCGCCCTGGCTTACGTTTGGAACCTGCCTTCGGGAGCTTCCATAGCTTCAGGTTCAGGAACAAACAGCATTACGGTGAATTATTCATCTTCTGCTGTTTCAGGTCCGATTACAGTAACAGGTAATAATCTCTGCGGAAATGGTACATCTTCTCCGGCATTAAATGTCACTGTAAGTGCAATTCCTTCTGCCGCCGGTACAATCTCCGGTCCCGCTTCAGTATGTACAAGCGAAACCGGTGTGGGTTATACAGTACCTCCGGTAACCAGTGCCACCAGTTATACCTGGACGGTGCCTTCGGGAGCTACCATTACCTCCGGTGCAACAACAAATTCAATTACAGTTGATTTTGGTCCTGTTGCCACTTCAGGTAATGTGACGGTGTACGGTTCAAACTCCTGCGGTAACGGCGCAAGCTCAAGCCTAATCATTAGTGTGAACCCTATTCCTGTCACACCAACCATCACCGCCAGCGGTTATGTCCTCACTTCCAGTGCTCCCGCCGGGAACCAATGGTATCATGACGGAACCGCTGTAAGCGGCGCTACTTCCCAAACATATACCGTTCCTTCATCTGCCCCGGGCTGGTATTGGACCATGGTTACCCTCAGCGGCTGCTCCTCCGATACATCCAATCATAAATATATCCAGGGTGTAGGAATAGGCGAACATACTTCAGATAATGTGAACATCTATCCTGTTCCGAATGACGGCCTGTTCAATATTGCAATCAACAGCGAAAAGGAGATCTCATATAAACTTGAGATCTACAACAATCTCGGTGTTAAGATCTACGGTGGGCATACCATCAACGTGATTGGAAAAACAGTCACAGAGGTTGATCTCGGTACTGTCGCAGCCGGATTGTACACCGTCGTTTTGCGTTCTTCCGACAACCAGCTGATCCGCAAAATTCTCATAAACAAATAATGGTTGTTTTGGTTTATGGTGAAGCCCCGGCCCTTTTGGCCGGGGCTTTTTTTTCATCATTAACATCACGTCATCACGCCATGCCTCTCATCACGAATTTTATTACCTTTGCACCCTAACAACCCGAACCCGGAAATTATGAAAAGATTCCGCTTTGTGCTCCTGGCTTTCTTTCTCCTGCCCTTACTGGTTTTCTCACAGGTTTTGGAACCTGTGAAATGGTCATTTAAAGTTGAACAGACCAAACCCGGGGAAGCCACCCTGCTGCTTATATCCAATTCCGAAAGGGGATGGCATACCTATTCCCAGGAAGTGATACCCGACGGACCGGTCCCTACCGAATTCACTTTCACTAAAAGCCCAAATTATGAACTTGATGGCAAAGTGATCGAACCGAAAGGTGTTAAGGAAAAGGATCCCCAGATGAACAATATGGTGCTGACTTATTTCCCCGACAAAGCTGTATTCAAACAGAAAATAAAAGTCCTGGGTAAAAAAGATTTTACCATAAAAGGCAGCGTGTATTTCATGTGCTGCAACGACCGTTCTTGCATTGCCCCGACCGATGCTGAGTTTGAATTTTCTATAAAAGGGGATCCCGGTGCAACAGTTACCACCCAGACATCACAGGGAAAAACAAGCCCTATTCAGCCCGCCTCAACAGCTACAGCCAACCAGGCCAAGCCTGCTATACAAAATGCAGCTGTTACCGACACTGCCAAAACCGCCAAAGCATGCTGCAGTGCAAAGCAAGATAGTGCGAAGATCAGCCACATCAGCACCACTGTTGCAGGCAATGAAGCCAGCAAATCACTTTTTGTTTTCTTCCTGATCAGTTTCCTTGCCGGGTTGGCCGCCATTGTTACTCCCTGCGTTTTCCCGATGATCCCAATGACAGTCACCTTTTTTATGAAAGGCAGCGAAAACAAACGCAAAGGAAGGATGCAGGCAATCGTGTACGGGCTTTCTATCATCGTTATTTATACCGTTATTGGAACTATCGTAGCTGTAACCCTTGGGGCCAATTTCGCCAATTTTCTCAGTACCCACTGGATCCCCAATGTCTTTTTCTTTCTCATTTTCATGGTGTTTGCCGCTTCATTCCTGGGAATGTTCGAGATCACACTGCCCAGCTGGCTGGTGAACAAGGCCGACAAGCAAGCCGACAAAGGCGGGTATACCGGGGCATTTTTCATGGCCTTTACCCTGGTGCTGGTTTCATTCTCCTGCACCGGCCCTATCGTAGGAGCTATCCTGGTCCAGTCGGCAAGCGGAGAAATAATCAAGCCCATCATCGGTATGCTTGGCTTTTCCCTTGCATTCGCATTGCCTTTCGGTTTATTCGCATTCTTCCCTTCCTGGCTGGCCGGGCTTCCCAAATCGGGCGGATGGCTGAATTCGGTTAAAGTGGTGCTTGGTTTCATTGAAATCGCTCTCGGACTTAAGTTCCTGAGCATAGCCGATCAGACTTACCACTGGCATATCCTTGACAGGGAAGTATACCTTGCCATGTGGATCGTCACCTTCACCCTTATGGGATTTTACCTTCTTGGAAAGCTCAAATTCCATCACGATTCTGACCTCCCCTTTATCAGCGTTCCCAGGCTGTTGCTGGCCATCATCACTTTCTCTTTCGTGATTTATATGGTCCCCGGAATGTTTGGCGCCCCTCTGAAAGCATTATCCGGTTATCTACCCCCCGAAACCTCCCTCGACTTTGACCTCACGCGGATCATACGGGAAGAAGTCAAAGCCTTCTCAGGCAGCGGGAGCGGCGGTAACACCACATCCGCCCTTTGTGAAAAACCTAGATACGGGGATTTCCTGAAACTCCCTCACGGCCTTGATGGGTACTTCGATTATAAACAAGGCCTTGCCTGCGCAAAAAAAACCAACAAGCCCTTGTTCATTGATTTTACCGGCCACGGCTGCGTAAACTGCCGCGAAATGGAAGCCAATGTATGGTCGGCGCCCCCTGTACTTCAAAGGCTTCGCGAGAAATTTATTGTGACTGCCTTGTATGTGGACGATAAAACCGAAGTTCCCGAAAAAGAATGGATCACAAGCAAATATGACGGCAAAGTGAAAAAGTCAATCGGAAAGATCTATGCCGACCTGCAAATTTCAAGGTACAACATCAATTCACAGCCATATTATGTACTGCTCGACACTGCCGGAAATTTACTGGCCCAGCCCCGCGCCTACAATCTCAACGTGGATGAATTCGTGAAATGGCTTGACGGTGCACTTGACAATTTTCAAAAACAGCAGAAAAAATAAATTTATGCCCAGACTGTTAATCCTGTTAATGTTCGTTGTCCTGACAGGCCTCTGCAATCGCATTACTGCCCAGATCCAGCCTTTTGAACTGGTCCAGAATACCGGCCTTCCCGATCTCGCCCATAGCTGGGTTTCCTGGGGAGACTACGACAGGGACGGCGACCTGGATGTAGCCATTTGCGGCGACAGCACCGGAATCCCAAGAACCTATGTGTTCAGAAATGACAGCGGGGTGTTTACCAATTCGGGCTTTGTACTGCCCCAGCTCACAAACGGTTCTATCGAATGGGGCGATGCCGATAACTATGGCTGGCTCGACCTGCTGATCACCGGGAACGACGTCAATGGTGACATAAAAGCATTTGTGATACCCTTTTCGGCCGGCCACCCCATTGCGGCACCCATCCCCCTGCCCTATGCCGTTTCCTACGGACAGGCCCATTGGGGTGATTACAACAATGACGGGAGACTCGATATCCTGATGGCCGGGAATAACCTGGCGAAGATACTCAGGAACGACGGCTGCCTGGTTTTCACTGAAATCCCATCCCAGCTCCCTGCTGTGACCAATGCTGCCTGCAACTGGGTCGATTACAATAATGACGGACAGCTTGATGCCTTTGTTTGCGGCCATGTAACCGTTGGTGACGTGTCTAAACTCTTCCGGAACGATCATGGGATGTTTACCGAAGTTGCCATTCAACCCCAGGGATTCCTCGGCCTTAGCCTGGGAAGTTCCAAATGGGCCGACCTTGATGGGGACGGCGATATGGACCTTCTCATTTCGGGAGTGGATACCGCCTCAGGCTACCTCCTGGTTTATAAAAACAAAGGCAATGACATCTTTGAAATGATGGATAATTATACCTTCAACCTGTTTTCCACCAACATGGACATCGCCGATTATGACAATGACGGGAGACCCGATATCATGGTGAACGGCAAAGTGCATTCCTGTGGCGGAACTGCAGTTACCCTGCTGTACCACAACGAAGGGGATATGATCTTCAATAATTATTATACCGATATGGAAGGCATTGCCCAGGGGGGTACTGCCTTTGCCGATTACAATAACGACGGCTTTACCGACTTCCTTTGCTCAGGTATCAGCGCATATGGGCTGACTGCGACAAGGCTGTACCGAAACACCTCAGGGACCTCAATGTTTTTCACCAATACACCCCCGTTCCAACCCGAAAACCTTTCTGCACTGCAGTCAGGCAATTCTGTCACGCTAAGGTGGAATAAAGCCATTGATGCGGAAACCCCTTCGGCCGGACTAATGTATAATATCTTCATCGGCAGCGGTATTGATTCTGCTGATATTCTCGGCCCTATGTCGGACCTCGGCACCGGTTTTCGCCGCATCGTAGGCACCGGAAACACAAACCAGGATACCACCTGGACCGTAAGCGGACTGGAACAGGGCACATATTACTGGAGCGTCCAGGCTATTGATAACGGGTTTAATTCCTCGGTTTTCGCCCCGGTCGAATCCTTCGCCTTTATCCTCAATGGCATAACTTCTCCCCATGGCTCCCGGCCCAAAATATACCCTGATCCATGCAGCGACAGGCTGTTCATAAGCGGCATTTCTTCCTTACCCACCGAGGTTTCAGTGTATGACAGCAAAGGGTCATTGGTCCTTAAATGCCTGGTGGCGGATGGCATTGACGTTTCAAAACTTCAGCCAGGACTGTATTTTGCGAAAATCCAGACTGCAGAAGGTATATTCAGGACTTCGTTCATTAAAAAGTAACGATCTTTTCTATCTTTGCCTGAATCTTTAGTAGACGCAAGCTCATGGATCCATTTTCATATCTCAATACCTTGGACATCGCCGTGATAGAGGAACTTTTCGACAAATTCCGAAAGGACCCTTCATCTGTTGACGAATCATGGCGCAAATTTTTTGAAGGCTTCGAGTTCTGCCAGAAAAACTACAAAGCAGAAAAAGGCGAAGCGTTCATGTATCCCAACGAATTCAAGGTGATCAACCTCATCACAGCTTACCGCCAGAGGGGGCACCTGTTTACCAAGACGAACCCTGTCAGGACCAGGCGAAAATATTCCCCTACCCTCGACATTGAAAATTTCGGTCTTGGAAAGGAAGATCTTATCAAGCATTTCCAGGCAGGAAAAGAACTTGGCCTCGGCAATGCCAGGTTAAACGACATAATTGAAAACCTCCGAAAGACTTACTGCGAATCCATCGGGATAGAATATTTTTACATCCGCAGGCCTGAGATCGTAGACTGGTTCATCGCTATGATGGAACCTGTCAGAAACACTCCTTCGTTCAGCATTGAAGAAAAAGGCATGATCCTGAAAAAACTCTCGGAAGCCGTACTTATGGAGAAGTTCATCCATAAAAAATTCCCGGGCCATAAAAGTTTTTCGCTTGAAGGAGCTGAATCCCTTATTCCCGCGCTGGATGCGGTGATCAGGAAAGGTGCCTCGCTGGGGGTGAATGAATTCATCCTGGGGATGGCCCACAGGGGAAGGCTCAATGTGCTTGGCAACATCATGCATAAACCATTTGAGCAGATTTTTTCCGAATTTGAAGGCAAGGAATACACCGATGAAGAATTGCTGGGTGATGTGAAATACCACCTTGGCTATTCCACGAGCGTAACAGCCTCCGGTGGGCAGCCGCTCAGTCTTACCCTTTGCCCGAACCCTTCCCACCTGGAAGCCGTCGACCCGGTTGCCGAAGGACTGGCACGTGGCCGCATCGACAGTCAGTATAATGGGGACAACTCGAACGTTGTGACCGTGCTGATCCATGGCGATGCTTCCATCTCAGGCCAGGGGATTATATATGAAACAATCCAGATGGCCGAGCTGGATGCCTACAAAACAGGAGGCACCATCCACCTGGTAATCAACAACCAGATTGGATTTACCACGAATTATCTTGACGGAAGATCAAGCGTGTATTGCACCGACGTAGCCAAAACCATCCAGTCACCTGTTTTCCACGTTAATGCAGATGATGTTGAAGCGGTAGTTTACACAGTACAGCTGGCCATGGAATTCCGAACCAGGTTTCATAAGGATGTTTTTATCGACCTCCTGGGTTACCGTAAATTCGGTCATAACGAAAGCGATGAGCCCAGGTTCACCCAACCCATATTGTATAAGATCATAGAAACCCATCCCGACCCCCTTGAAATATACATCGGCAAGCTGGAGAACGAAGGGACTGCGGGCAGTTTTGATATTGACGGCATTCGTAACGGGATCAACAGCTCACTCGAACTTGCTTTCCAGTCTTCAAAAACTATTGAGAAAGCAGATATCACGTCTTTCCTCGGTCCTTTGTGGAAAGATATCCGCAGGGCTGTGCCGGAGGACTTCCTCAGCTCACCCACGACTTCAATACCTGAATCCACTCTCAGGGAGATAGGCAAAAAGTTGACCATGCTCCCCGAAGGCATTAACTTTTTCAGGAAAATAGTGAAACTCCAGGAAGACCGGAGTTCTATGCTGGAAGGCGAAGGCAGGCTTGACTGGGCTATGGGTGAACTGCTGGCCTACGGCAGCCTTCTTTACGAAGGCCATCCCGTCAGGATCAGCGGACAGGATTCGCAGCGGGGAACTTTTTCACACCGCCATGCAGTGCTCACTGTGGAGGACTCCGAGGATAAGTTCATTCCCCTGGATCATATCATCGATGGGCAGGCTGCATTCAGGATATACAACTCCCTGCTTTCAGAATATGGCGTACTGGGGTTTGAATACGGTTTCGCATTTGCGACTCCTGATGGACTAACGGTATGGGAAGCGCAATTCGGCGATTTCAATAACGGTACTCAGATCATCATCGACCAGTACCTCAGCAGCGCCGAGGATAAATGGAAGGTCATGAATGCCCTGGTAATGTTCCTTCCCCATGGTTATGAAGGACAGGGCCCTGAACACTCCAGCGCCAGGCTGGAACGCTTTCTTACTCTTTCGGGCCATTATAACTGGCAGATAGCTAACTGCACAACGCCTGCAAATTTCTTCCACCTGCTCAGGAGGCAAATTAAACGGGAGTTCCGCAAGCCTTTGGTTGTTTTTACTCCTAAAAGCCTTCTCAGACATCCTCAATGCGTTTCAAAGATCAATGAGTTTACACAGGGAGGTTTCAATGAAGTCCTGGATGATTTGTTGGCGGATAAGGATAAGGTGACCAAACTGGTATTCTGCTCGGGCAAGGTATATTACGATATCACCGGGAAACGCAAGGAACTCGGTATCCAGAACGTGGGCGTGATCAGGCTCGAACAGCTTTACCCCCTTCCTGAAAAACAGCTTGCCGAAATAGTTGCCTCATACCCTAAAGCCAAACACTTCGAGTGGGTACAGGAGGAACCAGCCAATATGGGGGCCCTGAATTATATTGTTCATAATTTCCTGAAGATAAAACTCACCTATGTTGCAAGGCCTCCCAGCGGAAGCCCGGCTACCGGATCTTCACAGCTGCATAAGGCACAGCAAAATCTGCTGGTTGAAAAAGCCCTGGGAAAATGCAGTTGTGAATTTGCTTATGGTTCATGCCGTTTGCATTGTGCAGAAAAATGAAACCTTTAACTTTGAATCAGGGTTAATTATTCTTATCTTAGCATTTCCAAAACCATCAGCCATGAAAAAAATGTACTTATTTTTTCTGATCTGCATGCTACCAGCAGGTATTACACTTGCACAGCAGCCAAAAGCCGACCTTTCGAACCTTGACAAGCGGTACCATCCCACATCGAATTCAAAAGCCGTTTCTTTTTCAATACCATGCACGGGGTTCGTGAACAATCCCAGCGCCGACCTGAAGTGGAGAGCAATAGTCAATCCTGTACCTATCAGGCATTCTACTGAAAACAATGAATTGGTTGAACGGCTCAAAGCCGAACGTCTCAAAATGAAACTGGCCAACCTTAATGAAAAATCAGGAGCTTCTGAAAACTCCGGCAACGGAGCCACGCCCGAGATCGGCGCAAATTTCGGGGGCAACCAATGCAACGGGAGTTCACCTCTCGATAATTGCATCGCCATATCAAATGACGGCATCATTGTAAGCGTAAGCAACACAACCATATTTTACACCAACTCCCAGGGGCAGGTTTTGTATTATAAAGACCTCCTCACGTTTATTGGTGACGCCACAATACAGGGAGTATGCGACCCGGTGATCCTTTATGATGCAACCGTTGACCGTTTTGTATTCTTCTGCCAGGTTTCCCCCCTGAGTTCATCTACTTCAAAACTGCTGGTATTCTTTTCCGGGACTAACAACCCTGCCGATGGCTGGCATTATTATAAATTGTCGGGTAACCCTCTGAATGACGGAAGCGCATTCGATTACCCAAAACTGGCATACTCCAACAACGAACTCTATATCACCGGGAACCTATTCCGTGATTCCGACGGCAAATTCAACCAGGCTGTCCTGTACCAGATCACCAAAGGACCCGCTTTCAGCGGAGGCACAATAAACTTCACGGTATGGCATAATATTGAGGGCAGCCCGTTCACATTATGTCCTCTTTCTTACGGACAGCAGGGGAGTTACGGCCCGGGATGTTACCTGGTAGCCACTTCATCCTCCGATGACAATAAGTTCAGTTTTTATGACCTTACCGATGATTTTTCAACAGGACTTGCCCAGCTGAAATATTATTCGATAAGCACCCAGGCTTACCAGGTTGCCCCTGATGCTTTGCAGCCGGGAACAACAGTCAAGCTGAATACCAATGACGCCCGCACACTTGGCGGCTTTTATCTTAATAAGATGGTTCATTTTGTATTTAATTCAGTTTGGGCAAACAATTATTGCGGGATCAACTATAACAGGCTTGATCTGACTTCTGGGCAAAACACTTCGGTCACCTTCGGGCTCGACGGAGCCGATTACTGCTATCCATCGGTTGCCTCCAGCGGCGTGAGTAGTACCGACCAGGCTGTCCTCATTGGATTTCAAAAATCGACCACTACTTCCTATCCTTCGGTCAGGGTAGTGGAATGTGATAATACCCTGGCCTGGTCCGGCTCAGTTGAAGTCAGGCCCGGGGATAATTACGTGTATTATACCGGTGACCCCGAGCGCTGGGGGGACTATTCAGGAATATACAGGAAATACAATGCCTCAAGACCCACTTGCTGGATGAGCGGTGCATACGGTGGAAGCGACAACAAATGGGCCACCTATATTGCCGAGGTGTTTGACAATTCAAACGGTATCGCCAGCCTTAGCCAGACCCCGGCGATGAACGTTTACCCCAACCCTGTCATTGACATCTTCTCCCTTGAATTTTCCCTGGCCCAGGCCGGCCCGCTGACGATCAATATAATGGATGCAAACGGCAAACTGGTGAAACAGTTGTATGAAGGCAAAGGATACTCTGGAAAGAACATCCTCTCGTTTAATAAGGCAAACCTTAAACCGGGAATATATTTTATCGTTCTTATATCGGATAAAACCATTCTGAAAAATGAGAAGATCGTTATCGGCAGCTAAGATCCTCCTGATAGTTCCGTTACTGTTTTTCTGCAGCCCTAAGAATGCACAGAAAGCAGGGAAAGCAAGTAAAGAAGGAGAGATCAGGACCGACACATTGATCAAATCTGCTCCCAATGATCTTAATCAAAGGATCATCCATAATTCAGCGGACCAGAAAACAGTTGATTCATTGAAAAATCTGAGGGAGAAAAGGAAATAAATCTATGGCGATTGAGATCAGGGTCCCCAGTCCGGGTGAATCCATAACGCAGGTCCAGCTTGCCAAATGGCTGGTCGGTGAAGGCGAGCTGGTGGAAAAAGACCAGGAAGTAGTAGAAATCGATTCCGATAAAGCATCGTTTCCCATTGCTTCACCCGAAGATGGGATCATAAGGCTGAAATCAGCCGAAGGCGACACGATTTCTGTGGGAGCCGTCATTGCAATTATAGAGCCTTCTGCAACCGGCCATGCAGCAGCGATAAAGCAGCATGCATCGCCGGCAGTAAAAAGCTCTGGACCCTCCTTTAAATCTGAAGCAGAGCCTGCAGTTACGAAGGAGAAGGAAACTAATTCAACCGCTGCTGCAGGGCAGGATGTTCTCCACGCTTCACCTCTTGCCAGGAAGATCATTGAAGAAGAGGGAGTCAAAGCCATTGAACTTGCCAAAGCTTTTCCGGGTAAGAAAATTACCCGGAGCGATGTCGAAGACTTTATCAAAGGCCGTAAACCCGACGCTCCATCATCCGCCTTCAGCAGCATAAGAAAGGAAGAAAGGAAAAAACTAAGCACGCTTCGGCTTAAGCTGGCCGAAAGGCTGGTAGCGGTTAAGAACCAGACGGCCATGCTGACCACCTTCAACGAGATCAATATGACAGCCGCGCTTAAACTGAAAGATACTTACAGTGAAGTTTTCAAGCAGAAATACGGGGTAGGTATCGGCCTGATGTCTTTGTTTGCGAAAGCCGTAACCATTGCACTCCAGGACTTCCCTCAGGTCAACAGCATGATCGACGGAGAGGAACTGGTGAGTCCGGGATACGTTGATATCGGGATTGCAGTGAGCGCACCCAAGGGGCTTGTTGTGCCAGTGATCAGGAATGCCGAGGCCCTGAGCCTGGCCGGGCTTGAGATCAAAGTAAAGGAATATGCAGTAAAAGCCCGTGATGGCAAACTCAGTATTGACGATATGAAAGGCGGTACCTTCACGATAACCAACGGGGGTGTGTTTGGCTCCCTGATGTCGACCCCTATCCTGAACCCGCCTCAAAGCGCTATCCTCGGGATGCATAAGATCATGGACCGCCCAATTGCCGTTGAAAGACAGGTTATTGTCGCGCCTATGATGTACGTTGCACTCTCATACGACCACAGGGTGATTGACGGAAAGGATTCTGTCGGTTTCCTGATCAAAGTGAAAGAACTGGTTGAAGATCCTCTGAAGATGCTTACCATGGGCGAAGACCCGGTGACCCTGCTGCTTGACTTGTAAATACTCATTGATCATGCAAAAAAGAACTGATTTCCTTGTAATTGGCTCGGGTATAGCAGGTCTGTCCTTTGCTCTTAAAGTGGCACGGCACGGCAAGGTCTGCGTTGTTACCAAATCCAAGATGGATGATACGGCCACGAGCTGGGCTCAGGGCGGGATCGCGGCAGTGATGCACACTCCCGACACCTACGAGAAGCATATCCAGGATACAATTATTGCCGGGGACGGACTGTGTGACGAACATATTGTACGGTTTACCATTACTGAATCCACCGACAGGATCAGGGAGCTTATCAAATGGGGAGCCAAGTTTGATAAGACCAAGTCGGGGAAATATGACCTGGCAAAGGAAGGAGGTCATTCCGAATACAGGGTGCTGCATCATAAGGACAAGACAGGAAGGGAAATAGAGGACACCCTGCTGGACCAGGTGAAACGTCATCCAAACATTGAGATTCTTGAAGACTATTTTACCATTGACCTTATTACCCAGCATCATCTGGGTCTTGAAGTCAATAAAAAAACAAAGGATATTACCTGTTACGGTGTATATGTTATTAATCCCCGCACCAGGCTGGTTGAAACTGTACTTTCCAGGATAACCCTTCTTGCTACCGGGGGAGCTGGAAACGTATATAATAATACAACAAGCCCGTTGATCTCTACCGGCGACGGCATTGCTATGGTATACAGGGCCAAGGGGGCTGTTGACAACATGGAATTCATCCAGTTCCATCCTACCTCCCTGTACAATCCTGATGAAAAGCCTGCATTTTTGATCTCAGAGGCCGTTCGTGGCTTCGGTGCGGTATTAAGGACCAGGGAAGGCAAGGAATTTATGTATAAATACGACTCCAGGCTTGAGCTGGCTCCCAGGGATATTGTGGCCCGCGCTATCGACAATGAGATGAAGATCACAGGGGATGATTATGTTTGTCTGGATTGCCGGCATCTTCCGAAAAACGAGCTGATCAATCACTTTCCAACCATTTATGCCAGATGCCTCAGTGTTGGCATTGATATCACCCGCGACCTGATCCCTGTTGTGCCGGCAGCGCATTATACCTGCGGAGGAATCCGCACTGACGAGTTTGGCCGGAGTACAATAAAGAACCTGTATGCTTCAGGGGAATGCGCATCGACAGGCCTGCACGGGGCAAACCGGCTGGCATCAAATTCGCTTCTCGAATCCCTGGTGTTTTCACACCGCTCAAGCAGCGATGCCATATCCAGTTTTCATTCCATCCGAATCAGGGATGACGTTCCCGACTGGAATGCCGAAGGAACTGTTCTGAATGAAGAAATGGTTCTGATTACGCAAACCCTGAAAGAAGTCCAGAGCATTATGAGCACTTATGTGGGCATCGTCAGGTCAAACCTCCGCCTGCAACGCGCACTCGACCGCCTGGAAATATTATACAGGGAAACTGAAGAATTATACGACAAATCGATACTTACACGCAAGATCTGTGAAGTGCGGAACCTCATCAATATAGGTTACCTTATCATTAAAGCGGCAAGGGCAAGGCATGAAAGCAGGGGATTGCATTATTCCCTTGATTATCCAAGGGTATCCAAAAGGAAGTAAGCCCTCCATGGCTTGATAAATCTCAGAAAACAAACATCATGGCTTTAATTAAAGCGGTTAAGGGTATTGCTCCGGAATTCGGGAGAAACTGTTTCCTGGCCGATAATGCAACCATAACAGGCGATGTGATCATGGGAGATGACTGCAGTGTCTGGTTCAATACAGTGATACGGGGTGATGTACATCATATACGTATAGGGAATAATGTAAACGTACAGGATGGCGCGATCATCCACTGCACTTACCAGAAATGGCCTGTGAGCATTGGCAATAACGTATCCATTGCCCATAATGCGATCATTCATGGCTGTACAATTCATGATAATGTACTGATAGGGATGGGCGCTATCATCATGGACGGAGCAATTATAAACAGCAATTCTATAGTGGGGGCCGGAGCCCTGGTAACCGAAGGGACTATCGTGGAATCGGGTTCGGTATGGGCCGGCCTGCCTGCACGCAAGGTAAAAGATATCGACCAGGCATTGCTGGAAGGCCAGGTGAACAGAATCTCGAAAAATTATAACAGGTACGCGTCATGGTATGGCGAGGATTCCGCTGAATGGAAATAAAAAAACCCGGCACAAACCGGGTCTTTTATGAATTGTGAATTCCTGATCCCGGATCTCGCATCCAGGATCATAAATCATGCGATTAATTTGTAATACCCAGTTTCTTTTTCACCAGAGGCATGATATCGTCACCGGTTTCGCTGTAAAGTACAACATCTTCTATCGCGTTCAGGATATAGGTGTACTTGTTTTCCTTGGCAACTTCCTTAACAGCGGCTTTTGCTTTGTCAATAAAAGGCTGAACCAGCTCCTGCTGCTTAGCCTGCATATCAGTCTGTGCTTTCTGCTGAAAAGCATCAATACGTGCCTGGAGATCCTGCAATTCTTTTTCCTTGGTCTGCTTGATCAGATCCGACATCGTAGCTGACTGTGACTGGTAATCCATGTATTTATTCTCAAATTCCGACTTCATCGCATCCAGCTGGTCAGTGAGAGTTTTCTGGTATACCTGAAGTTTGATTTTTACGGAATCAATGCCAGGCATGGCCTGGAGAAGCGTATTGAATTCAACATGGCCGATCTTAACGGGATTCTGAGCCTGTGCTATTGCCGACATACAGAAAACAAGTGCCAAAACGGCAAAAATCTTTACTAAATTTTTCATTTTGTGCTATTAAATGGTTTATACTCTTATTGGGACTGCAAAATTATTAAAATTTCCTGAATGCCAAACATTCAGGCATATCCTTATTTTTTTCCGCCTTTTAGGTCCTGTCCTCCGCCGCCACTGTTATCGGCTGGACGGGCACCTCCGGTTTCAGAAGGTTTGCCTCCTGCATCGGCTGCTTTTCCGCTTTTGCCTTTGCGACCGGATAAACTGGCTCCCAGTTTGTCAAGCACTTCGTCGCTGATATCATACTTGGGATTTGCAAATAAGATCGACAAACTTCCTCCCTTGTCAAAGATCACTGCATAATTGTTACTTGTGGAAATATCCTGAATGGCATTATAGATCTTCTCCTGTATGGGTTTTACAAATTCCTGTCTTTTTTTAAACAGGTCGCCGTCTTTCCCAAACCTTGTTCTCTGGAGGTTCTTGGCTTCCTTCTCTGCATCGATGATCTCCTGTTCCTTCTTCTTTTTCATATCTTCAGGGAGAAGGACAGCCTGAGCCTGGAATTCTTTGTACATTTTATCCACTTCGGCAAATTTGGCATCAATTTCCTTTTGCCACTGGTTGCTTAATTCGTCAAGCTGTGCCTGGGCTTCGGCGAATTCAGGAATATTATCCAGTATGTACTGGCTGTCAACATATGCAAATTTCTGGGCATAGCCGAGTGATGCCAGAAGGAAAAATGCAACGATTAATAATGCTAACTTTTTCATAACCTTGATGTTTACTTTGTTGCCAAATTTATTAATATCTCTAATCCAGTTACCCATTCATCCAGTTACCCAGTTATCCAGTCATCCAGTCATCAAGTTAGTCTAATCAAGTGATGAATTGATCGAAAAATGGAACTGGCTTCCGCTGGCTCCCGGTGCATTGGGTATAGGATCAAGTCCATAGCCCCAGTCAAGACCAAGCAGACCGAACATTGGCAGGAACACCCTTATCCCTACCCCTACCGAACGATATACATTAAACGGATTGAATTCCCTCCAGGCCGCCCAGTCGTTACCGGCTTCAAGGAAGGTAAGTCCGTAAATGGTAGCCGAAGGGTTCAAAGAGATCGGATAACGGAGTTCAAAGGTATATTTTGTATAGCATACCCCACCCAGTATGGTATTCGGGTAACCCGGAGTAAGCGAGTTATTCGCGTAACCTCTCATCCCGATCAGTTCCCTGCCGTCCATGTTATTATACCCGGTTAAACCGTCGCCTCCCAGATAAAAACGCTGGAAAGGAGTTATCCCGAGATCATAGTTGTATGCGCCCAGGATGCCAAACTGTACTCTCGGTGTAAGGACCAGTTTCTGGATCAGGTTGATATACCATGCACCTTTGAACTTAAACTTCCAGAATTCCACCCATTTGTATTTTTCATTCACGCTCATCGTACTGTAATCGACTTTTCCCCTGAACAGGGAGTATGGCGGGGTGAATTCTCCTGTTATGGAAAATTCAGAACCGCTTCTTGCAAAAATGGGCGCATCCACCGAGTTTCTTGAAATCACTGCCGAGTAACTCAGGGCGTTATATGTTCCATTGCCTCCTCCAAACGAGAAAATCGAGGAATAGTTCTGGGTAGTATATTTATTGTAATTGAAGGACTGGTAAAGGGTAAAATAATTATCCGGCCATTTGAGCTGGGAGCCCAGTCCGATAGAAACCCCGTCGATCTTGAAATAACCGAACAAAGGATCATCACTGGCCAGTCCGTTGGTATAACGCGAGTGGACATATGAAAGGCTCAGTGCCAGCGGTTTTTTACCACCAACCCAGGGTTCTGTAAAGGCAAAAGAATAACTGTAATATCCTTTTCCATAAGTCTGAAACCTTACACTCAGCTTTTGACCGTCTCCTGCCGGGATAGGCTTCCAGGCTTTGAAATTGGTAATATTCCTCAATGAAAAGTTATTGAAGGACAAACCTAAGGTACCTATGATCCTGCCGTATCCCCAACCTCCCGAAAGTTCCACCTGGTCGGCCGAGGTCTCTTCCACCCCGTATTCAATATCGACCTGGCCCAGTTCCGGCTTGGGATTAACGTTAGGGGTAAGTTTTTCAGCATCAAAATACTTCAACTGGGCAAGTTGGCGCTGGGAGCGGATCAGGTTGTCGCGGCTGAACAACTGACCCGGCCTGGTTTGAACCTCCCTGAGGGCTACATGGTCATTGGTTTTGGTGTTGCCCCTTATTGTGACTTTGTTGATAGTCGCCTGTGGGCCTTCATGCATCCTGATCTCAAGGTCAATGGAATCGTTTTCCACCCTCACTTCAACAGGTACTACGTCAAAGAAAAGGTATCCATCGTCCATATAAAGAGAACGGATATCGGCTCCGTTGGGATTATACGACAAAGCTGTTTCCAAGGCCTCCTGGTCGTACACATCTCCACTTTTAAGTTTCAGGAAGCGGTTCAGTACATCGGCGTTATATTTTGTATTGCCCACCCAACTGATGCTGTGAATATAATATTTCGGACCTTCTTCAACCCAAAGATCGATGTTGATACTGCTTTCATCAAAATTTGAGATGGAATCCCTGATGATACGCGCGTCCCGGTACCCCAATGCATTATATCTCTTTACAAAATTCTGTTTGTCTTCCTCGTAATCCTCAGGAATGAATTTTGAGGATTTGAATATTCTCAGCCTCACATTCCCTACGGCTTGTTTTTCCAAATCATTGGCAATTTCGTCAAAATCAAGGGTCGCCGCGTGGGTTCCCGCATCCACGATAGTCCCGCTCATGCCATTCATGGGGTTGAAAACACTTTTCTCCTTGGTCTTTTTCATAGACGACATGATCAGCTCATGTGTAAGCTGGGTATTCCCGTGGATGTTGATGGAATATATTTTAACCCGTTCGTTCTTGTTGATGCCGATAATAAGGATCATATCATTGGCCGCCGCAGTATCCCTCTTTTGCTGGATGTTGATCTGTATATTCAGAAAGCCTTTATCGGTATAATACTTCCTGATAATGTTCTTGGTCTTCAGAATCATATTATCGGTGACATATTCACCCTTTACCAGCCTGATCTTCTCACGGATCTCATCCGCATCAGACTTCTTGATCCCCGTGAACTGGAACTTTGAAAGCCTCGGTCTTTCCTTCATCCAGATATCAAGGAAGACTTGGTTGTCGACGATTTTGGTAACTGAGATTTGTATGTTTTCAAACAGGCCCTGGTCCCAGAGTTTCCTGACCGCCCCGGTGATCTTGTCGCTGGGGATCTTTACTTTCTCGCCAACGGTCAGGCCCGAAAGCATGATCAGGACATTTCCGTCGAGGTACTTCACCCCGCTTACGGTTATACCTCCAATGACATATTCTTTCGGGTTGGAGTAATCCACGCCGGTCTGCTGGCCGATAGTGATCTGAGCCCTGGACACAGGCACAAGAATAACAAGAAGCAGGAAGAGTATCAGAAATCGTTTAGCCATCCTATCGCCTATGCATTTTTTGTTCAAGTTTATTTATCTGTTCACTGGTCAGGCCAAATCTTCTTTCCCTATGCTGGTAATCTACAATAGCAGCATAAAAATCCTCTTTCGAAAAATCGGGCCATAATACGGGAGTAAAATACAATTCGGAGTATGCAATCTGCCAGAGCAGAAAATTACTGATCCTGTATTCTCCACTTGTCCTGATAAGTAATTCGGGATCCGGAATATTACGTGTTGTCAGGAACCTGTTGAAACAGGCCGTGTCAATATTTCCGGCTTCAAGTTTACCTTCCAATACTTCCCCTATAATTGATTTTACAGCTTCGATGATCTCCCACCTGGAGCTGTAGCTGAGTGCCAATACAAGATTAAGCCCGTTATTTCCAGCCGTTGTACTGATGGATTTCATGAGTTCATTCTGACTGCCTGCAGGCAGGCTTTCAAGGTCCCCAATCGCATCCAGACGGATATTATTCTTCATCAGGGTCTTCATCTCCTTATGAAGGGATCTTACCAGGATACGCATTAGGGCATCGATCTCATATTTGGGACGGTTCCAGTTTTCTGTGGAAAAAGCATACAAGGTAAGGTAGCCTATTCCCAGTTCTGCTGCAGCCTCAACAGTGTTCCTCACAGAATCGACCCCTCTCTCGTGACCCAGAGTGCGGGCAAAACCCTGCTTCCTGGCCCAACGGCCGTTGCCATCCATAATTATAGCAACATGGGTGGGCAGCTTTGCACGGTCAATGCTTTCTTTCAAACTCTCTTCGGCCATTTGCACCTTAATGTTCCAGATCCCTGCAGCGCTTCCGCCCTACCAGATTAAATTTATATGTCAGCGTTACCCCGCTGAATGAATACCAGTCATTGTTCCTCGAATTCCCTCTCTGCATCCCCGGGTTGTAGCTCATCGTGGGGTCGGAAAGGATTTGCGAAGGATCATCCTTGTTGATCGTTGACCCATCGAGATAATAGGTTTTACTGACATCATCAAGATAATCTGTGAATGTTTTATGCATCTCCCAGAAGACCGCAAGCCCTACCCTTCGGGCAAGACTTACCTTAACCCCAATTCCAAATGGTATCCCGAAAGAATACTTCTTATAGGGTGTCCTTCCCTCATATCCCACCAATTGCCCTTCAGTGCCGATACTTTGTAAATCGACACCCCCGTTTTGCGGATTGAACATGAAAAACGAAAATCCGGCGTAAATATAGGGAGTTATCCAGTTCTTGCGGCTTCCGACGTAAAAATCAAAGAAGTTAAATTCAGCCACAGCCGAAATATCAGTCACCGGACTTGAAAATGAAAGGTCCCTTTCGGGCATGAAGTTCGACTGAGATGCGTTCCCTTTTACCTTGCCCCTGTATGCGCTGAGCTTTACGGCCCAACGGTCGTCGATGACATATCTTAACATTACTCCGTAAGCGATATTGTAATTCATAAAATGCTTTCCCGGATTCAGGTCCCCTAGATAATAGCAACCTCCGCCATACAAACCAGCCTCCAGACTCTGAGCCGGGAGATTACTGCCACTTAACCAGAACAGGCTTACAGCAATAGCGTGAATCCATACCCCGGAGTATGTCAATACGCTTTTTTCAGCCTGCTTTTCGTTCATCATTAACGCTATGATTTTTCAACAATCTATTAAACGCAGAAATCCTGGTTTTATTTGATCATCACTCCCGAAGAAATCTGACTAATTCCTGACATCCAGCCCCCAGTTTAATTTATCTCTCAATGTATTGAAAAACGAGGCATCACGGAGCCTCAGGAGGTTGATCCTGAAATCGGCTTTCCTGATGATAAGCTCCAAAGGGTTTGCAACTTCACAGACACGTGAATCCATGCTCACGAAAAAAGAGGTTTTTTCACCACCCACAAGGATCCGAATTACGACGTCATCCCTCAACACTACAGGCCTTACTGTAAGATTATGGCTTGCAATGGGCGTAATCACCAGAGATCCGGCATCAGGAGCGATGATAGGGCCGGTGCTGCTGAGAGAATATGCTGTTGAACCCGTAGGAGTTGAAACGATAAGGCCATCCGCCCAATAGGAATTAAGAAAATCACCATCTACCCAGGTCTGTATCGTGAGCATCGACATCGGCTTTGCCTTGTAAACCGTGATCTCATTAAGGGCGAAATTGACCGGGCTGAACAAACCGTTACCCGTTTCAAGTTTAAGCAAGGTACGCTGGTCAAGTTTAAAATCCGAATCAAGGATGGCATCCAGGGCCGGGATGATCTTTTCCCTGGAAATACTGGTAAGAAACCCCAGCCTTCCAAGATTAATCCCGGCAAGCAGGATACCAGAATCCCCTACAAGGGTAACCGCATCCAGCATTGTTCCGTCACCGCCTATTGAAAACAAAATATCGGCTTTACCCCGGATATCTTCCTGGACGGTAAACAGCAAGGGCTCAGAATTGAATTTCAGCTGCTTCCCTACCGATCTGAAAAAAGGTTCGTACAGATAAAGCGGCCCTCCAGCAGGCTCCAGCTTATCCACCAAAGCCTGGAAAAGCGGCACAACCGCCTCGGCCAGATGCTTTCCGTAAACGGCAAATTTCATCAGAAAAGCTTAATTTAAAATAATTTGCAAAGATACTTTAAAAACGGATACAAAAAACCCCTAAATAGGGGCAATGAAATGAATGTAGATTCCCGGTTTCCCCATGAGGTTCATGGATGCTTCCAGGCTGATCACCACATCATAATATGTCGTAAAATCCAATCCCAGTCCATAACCCATCATAAACGAGTTTTGCAGCGAATTAAAGGGGATGTAAACATCATTCAAACCATAGGCCTGCTGCCGGTACGCATAAACATATCCCATATCTGCAAAAAGATTGACATACAAGGCCAGGGGTATGGTATTGAACTTTGTGGTACTGATGAAGTTGAGCTTTGTGACCCTCTCGGGAATAATCGCAAATTTGATATTGTTTTTGAAGAGCAGGTAATGTTGTCCGTCAACAACATAAAACTCATACCCCCTCACAAACTCCCTGCTGTACCCGAGCCCCCTCTGAAGATAATAGGGCTGCTGAGATTCCAGGCTAAGTTTCCCGAGCATCGATAAGGCATAGTACCAGCGGCCTCCAAGCCCGAAATATCTCCGGAACATCGACTTGATATAGGAATTATGCGCCAGACTGAAAGGCATCGAGTGGTTGAATTCAAGGTCGAAATACCAACCATGCAAAGGATAATATTGTACATCCCTGTGATCATTCTTATACTGATACCAAAGCGTCGCGAAATCCTGGTTATTGCTGAAAGTCAGCGAAAACCCGGGCACATGCAGCACCGTGTCCTGGAAATAATAATGGCTGTACGCAAGCCTGATGGTATGGACCACGTAGATGTTTGGCCTTAACAAAAGATCTCCGAAAGCATACGTCAGCTGCTTCGGGTAATCCCCTGTACTATTGAAATAATAAGGCTGGTTATCCTGGGTGTTCACCGCAACCTGGTGATTTAGATCAATATCCGCACCAAACCCGAGACCCAGAGTTTGTTTCCTGTTAATGTAAGGGATCTTGTAGGTGAACCCAAATTTCTGGTTGAACCCGAAATGCGTGATGATCTTAAGGGTCTCATTCCTTCCCCTTACATTGTAAAACGTAAAATCAATGCCGTAGGTCAGTTTGCTCCAGTCCCAGGTCTGAAGCCAGGCATTGATGTTCTGGTCACTCAGCTGGAGATAAGGTATTGGCCATACATACCATCTCTCAATGACCGAGATATGCAGGTTCATCCTGTTTGTACGACGGTCAATAGTAGTGTCGAGGGTCACGAAATTGAACAGCCTGGTATTGAAGACATTCTCTTTCGCATGGGCCAGAAGCTCAGGCAGATGCGCCTTGCTCAACGTATCACCTTCTTTGAATTTCAATTCACGGCGGATGATTTTCTGGTGCGTGATGCGGTTTCCCGAAATGCTGACGTTCCCCGCAACCACGTATGGTTCCTGTGCAGCTGAATGCAGGGAAATAAAAATAAAAACAAGGACCATCGCCCGTTTCAGCAAGCCTTCTGATGCTGCTGCCGGACTTCCCATAAATCAGATGTTTAGGTAATTCATCAGGGAATCGAAACGGTCCTGCATGCCTTCGGTAAAAGAATCCTCCTTAGACCAGCTTGCTTTGACCAGGTAATTATACCTGTAAAAGGTCTGGAGAATGGCGCCTATATCGACCCGGTTGACCTTCAGCGTAAGTTCAAGCTTTGTGGAATCGGGATGGGAAGTGATATAGAGGCTGAGTATTTTCGCATCATTCGATTCAACTATTCCCGCGATCTCGGTCAGAAGATAATCCTTCTGATTTATTTCAAGCACAATAATGCCACCCGGGTTGTTCAGGGCAGTGATAGATGAAAATTTCTGCACCAGGTCGGTAAGTGTGACTACACCCATATACTGGCTCTTGGAATTCAATACAGGCAGTAGGGTCAGATGCTGATCGGTAATCATCAGCATGACATCATAAACATGCTGATTTTCATAAACATATGGCTTTGCAATGGGTGTCTTGCCATCCCAGACGGCAAGTTCAAATTCCCCCCGGTTATAAATATCAGAATCGGAGATCAGACCGATGTATTCAAGATTGTCAACAACAGGGAGATGTGAAACCCGCAACTCATCCATGAGCCCCAGGACATCCGATCCGATATCGGAGGGCCTGATTGCTATAACAGCATCATTTATGAGATCTTTAGCTATCATTCAGAATGCTAAGATAGCTATTATATCTCAATCGGCTTACATCCCCATGGTCCAGGGCAATTTTCACCGCGCAACCGGGTTCATGGGTATGAGTGCAGTTTTTATACTGGCAATAGGGCAGCATCCTTTCCATTTCGGGGAAACACCTGTGGATCTCGGATTGTTCAAAGTGAATGAGCCCGAATTCCCTTATACCCGGTGTGTCAACAATAAACCCTCCATCGTTTAATGCATGCATCTCGGCAAAGGTCGTCGTGTGCATTCCTTTCAGATGGACTCCCGAGATCTCACCGGTCCTGATATCCAGGCCGGGTTGTATCGCATTGATGAGTGCTGACTTTCCTGCCCCGGAATGTCCGGCAAAGAGGTTGATCTTCCCCTGAAGTACCGATTTGAGCTGATCCACATTGGTCCCCTTCAAAGCCGATACGGCAAAACATCTGTACCCGGCCTTTTCATAAATACCCCTGATCTGTTTATAAACTCCTTTCAGCTCAGGCCCGTAAAGATCAATTTTGTTGAATACAAGGCTTGCCGGGATATAATACCCTTCGGCAGTAACCAGGAAACGGTCGATGAAACCTGTGGAAGTGCGGGGTTCGGCAAGGGTCACGATAAGATAGGCATGGTCAAGGTTGGCAGCGATGATATGAGAGACTTTCGACAGCTTGGTAGCCTTGCGGATAATATAATTCTCGCGGGGATGAATTTTAGTGATCAGCCCGTCGCCATGCTGTGCATCGACTTCCAAAACCACCCTGTCGCCGATTGCTACCGGGTTGGTATGCTTGATCTCCTTTATCCTGAACTGCCCTTTCAGCCTGCAGTCCTGCATGCTGCCGTCTTCAAGCCGCACCGTGATCCGGCTGCCAGTCGATTTTATAACAAGTCCCTCCAAAGATCAGGGGAAATTAATAAGGTACTTCAGAGCCAGGTTTCCGATTGCAAAACAGCTCATTTGGATTTTTTCTTGTAAAATTATAAAAAATACTTATTTTTGAAGGAATTAAACGCCTCCTGCTATGAGACCAATCACCTATTTTACCCTGGCATTTGCGCCGGTAGTAGCCTTTGCGATGTATTTATATCTCGGGCGAAAATACGGGAAAGCCTTTCAGAAGGTTATGATTCAAAGTTTCCTGGCCGGTATAATCGGGGTTACTGTCCTGGGAGTAGCCAAACTTTTATCGACCTTTCTTGGTCTTAATGACCTGCGAAGCCTCAAACGCCTGCTTTTTTATTCCTTCATTACCGTAGGTTTTGCATCGGAACTGGGGAAATTCCTGCTGTATCGCTATTATATTATTCCAAAGAAAGCCGTGGATCAACCCATTCACGGGATTACCATGTCGGTGATGACAACGCTTGGTTTCTGTACCCTTGCACTTCCCTTGTTTATGGCTAATTTCTTTCCCACCAACCCTTCGTACCCGGTGACCCTGTACACTTTCGTTTTCGTGCCGGCCAACATCATGTTTGCAGTGGTGATGGGGTTCTTCGTTGGCATGGGAAAGTTTATCAAGACCTATTTCATGTTCACTCTAACAGGCTTGTTTGGTGCGGCATTTTTCCAGGGACTGTTCATTTTCACCTTAGTGACCCAGGACTTTAAACTGCTGAGCCTGTTTGCCTTCGGATCCACGGTGATCGTGTTTATCCTGGGCATAAAAGCGGCCGTCACCGAGCCTGAGCTGGACTGAGGGTAAAAAGCTTTCCGGGTTTACATCTTACGACGTTCTCCAGTTCAAGGTTTAGCATTGCCACTGAAATTTTATTCACCGCCAGGCCGGTCTTCCTGCAAATCTCATCAATAGTAAGTTCGCCTTCGGTCCTCATCAATTCCATGATCTTTTCCTCTTCGGGGCTCAGGGGGATAAACAACTTTGGTTGCAATACCACTGCTTTCACTTCAGCTTCCCTCCAGCCCATTTCACTGATCAGATCCCCGGCATTCCTTACGGCATCAGCCTTCTTGTAACGCAACAGCAAATTGCACCCACCTGAATACAAGTCGGTAGTCCGACCCGGAACTGCAAACACATCCCTGTTATAAGAATGTGCTATGTCGGCTGTGATCAGCGCTCCTCCTTCCTCGGCTGCTTCGATCACTATAATGGCATCGCAAAGGCCTGCGATGATCCTGTTCCTTTGAGGGAAATTCTCCCGGTCGGGTTCGGTACAACTGAAAAATTCAGTAACCAGCCCTCCCTGCCCCAGCATTTTTTCAGCCATAGCCTTATTGTTGAACGGATAAATACGGTCAAGTCCGTGCCCCAGCACTCCAATAGTGTCCAGGCCATTATCCAAAGCTGCCATATGCGCCTGGCTGTCAATGCCGTACGCAAGTCCGCTTACAATAACAGGATTGTCCTCCTTAAGTCCGCCTACCAGCTCCCTGGTAAATGTTTTACCATAATCGGTGGCGCTCCGAGTCCCCACAATCCCTATAATCTTTGCTGCATTGAGTTCGGTATTGCCCTTGTAAAAGATATATAGCGGCGAATCATAACAGTCGGCCAGCCTGTAAGGATAATCAGTATCCTGGAAAAACAGGACACTCAAATTGTACTTGTCAATGAACTTCATCTCTGCTTCGGTCCTTCTCCATAACTCACTGTCAGCCGAAGCATGTTGTATTGCATCAGCCAGCACGGGCCTGCTCTGCCTCAGCTCATCGCAACGTCTGAAAACACTTTCAGCATCACCAAAATGAGTGATCAGCTGCTTCCCGATCACACTGCCAACACCGGGCACCTGTGATAAAGCAAGGGTATATGGTAGAGCATTCCGGTTCATCTGGTTTTTCCTTATCTTTATCCGCCTTAAACCGAAAAGTGACAGGAATTTTATAAATTTTTTATGACTGCGGATCACATCGCCCTTGTATGCCCGCTGGATTGGGGAATAGGACACGCTACACGTTGTGTTCCGGTGATCGGGATGCTGCAGGCGCAAGGTTTTAAAGTGATCGTTGCTGCTGACAAACGGCCATATGAGTTCTTCAGGACCGAATACCCGGAGGTTGAATTAATGAGGTTCCCCGGGATGAAGGTTCGTTACCCTTCAGGATCCGCGATGGCGCCGGCTATGGCTGCAACTATTCCTGCGTTGTTGCTCAGCATCAGCAAGGAACATAAACTCCTGGCAAAGCTGGTGAAAGAAACAAACGCAAGGCTTGTGGTCTCCGACAACCGTTACGGCTGTTGGCATCCATACGTGAAATCAGTGTTCATGACGCACCAACTCAATATCCAGCTTCCATCATTTTTAAAGTGTCTCTCACCGGTTCTCAGAAAGATCAACTATTCATTTATCAATAAATACAGCGAATGCTGGATTCCCGATGCTGAAGACGAAGGCGGGTTGAGTGGCCGACTTTCGCATTGTATAAAACTACCCGGCAATTGTCACTTTATAGGACCCCTTACACGGTTTGCGGCCCAGATTGCAGAACCTGCCACCCTTCCCTGCCCTCCTGCCGATATTTTTGCGATGATTTCGGGACCGGAACCCCAAAGAAGTAAACTGGAATCAATCATCATAAACCAGCTAAAGAAAACAACTTATACCGCGATTATCGCCGGAGGTCGCACTGGCGCGACCGGGACGAAAGTCATCGGGGACCGCATCCATATTTTTCCCCATCTTTCTACCGCCCTGATGAAATATTATATTGAAAAAGCCGATCATGTCATTTGCCGCAGCGGGTATTCCACGCTGATGGACCTTGCCGCACTTGGGAAGACGGCCATACTGGTTCCCACTCCCGGACAAACCGAACAGGAGTACCTGGCCGGAAGACTCTCAAAGATGAACATCCATTATGCAGTCATCCAGGCAAAGTTCAGCCTTGAAGAAGCCCTTATGAACAGCAAAGGGAACAAAGCGATTGTTATCCGTAACGATATGTCGGTACTGAAACAAAGGATAAAAAGGCTTTATGCTCAGGCAGCCAGTTTGCGGGTCCGGTAAATGAGGTAAATGCCAAGAAGGACAAACGGGATGCTTAGCAGCTGCCCCATATTTAAAATCATTCCATGCTCGAACCCCACCTGGGGTTCTTTCAGAAATTCAACAATGAACCTCACTCCGAAAATGCCTACCAGGAATATCCCGAAGAACAAACCTGGTTCAACCTTTCCCTGCTTGACATAATACAGCCGCCATAATGAAAGGAAGATGATAAAATAGCACAGGCCTTCATAGATCTGGGTCGGATGACGCGGGTCCAGGGCTTCGGCAGGATTTGATGCGCGAAGGAAATAAAACCCCCATGGAAGATTTGTGATATGACCGAAGATCTCTGAATTCATCAGGTTCCCCATCCTGATGAACAGGCCCGATAAAGCAACCACGATCACAACCCGGTCCATCACCCAGAAAAAAGTAAGCTTGTTCCTGTGAGCGAATATCAGGATGGAAAGAATTATTCCTACACCCGCCCCATGACTTGCCAGCCCCCCTTCCCATACTTCAAGGATCTTGACCGGATGGGTTAAATAATAACCGGGTTCATAGAAGAGGCAATGTCCCAGCCTTGCCCCGACTACGGTTCCTATCACCATATAAGTTGTCAGGGTATCAAGTTTCTCAACCGGCACTCCTTCCTTTTTGAAAAACTGCAACATGATAAAATAGCCGAAAAAGAAAGAAGAAGCGAATAGCAGTCCGTACCAGCGAATAGCCAGGCTTCCGATGTGAAAGATCTCAGGACTTGGGTTCCAGTGAATAAATGTCAAAACGTGAACCATAACATAATTTTTAGTGTTTTTAACCAGTCAGCGGTTACAAGTCACTGGTTACTATTATTGATATGATTTAATTCGTTTGTTAAACAGGGCTTCCATTTCGGCTTCCAGCTTAGGTTGATTGTTTTCCTTTGCCATCATGGATACCCTCCTGAGCATCCCCATGTTCGAGTTGATGTCGGTCTGGAAATACTGACGGTACCCCGGATCGAATGACATATAATAATCCAGGTTCTGGGTTAAAACCTCCGCCACCCTTCGCATGATTTTATTAGCTTTCACGGTATCGCCCGCCTTGTAAAAAATATCAGCATAAGGCAGTACATAGATATCATAAGCGATCTTCGAATCGGGGAAGTTGTTCAGATAGGAATTAAGCAGCATTACGGCTTCTTTTTTCTTATCCATGTTCACCAGCGATTGGGCGACTCTCATAATATTTGTCTTTGGACGAACGGAATTGTTAAGACTTTCAGGATCCACGTATACATGCGGGTCATTCAGATTTCCCCATTTGCATTTATTCATGAGGATATCGTAGGAAGTCAGGGGGTCAACGCCTCCCATACCCTGGATGTAATCGTTCGAGTCGGCATGCACAGGCATGAACTTGTATACCCATCCTGTCACATGGCAGAATTTTTCAAGGTTGAACACATGGCTAACGCTGCTTGGTGAAGCAAAATACAAAGAACGGGTCCAGTTGTTGCTTGCAACGAAATCAAGAAGCATTATATCATTCTTGTAAAGCTGGTTGCCGCGGATCGTCCAGTACAGAGTATCCACCATTTTGTCCTTGAGGTAGGCCGGCACAATGCCATTCCTGATACAAGCTTCTTTATCCACTGCCAGTTTGATGTTCCTGGCCGGGATGAACTTCAGCTTTTCCCCGTTCTGCAATGTAAGGAAGGTTTGAGGCTCATCGCTTTTTATGAAATCGATGATATCCTTGAGATTCACATATCCTTTCACACCAATATCGTAAAATGGTATAATCTCATTTTTACCTGTACCGTAAGTACTCCTGTTTAAAGTAAACGGCAGAGGTTTTGATTCATACTCCTTCTGATAGAGCTGGTCGATATACCATCCGCCGGAAGCAAGCATAAAATTCACTACCCTCACATCGGTCCGTATTCCTTCAACTTCCTGGTCATACCATAACGGGAATGTGTCATTGTCACCGTTGGTTATCAGCACCCCCTGGGGATCACAGGAATTCAGGTAATCCGCCGCAAAGTCACGGCAGGAATATTTACCGCTTCGGTCATGGTCGTCCCAGTTTTCCCGGGCCATATTAGCTGGAACCAGGAGGAAACAAAAAGCAAAGACAAGAATAATGGAGAGGTATTCTTTTTTCAGGTATTTCTGAGCCAGTTGGACCAGGTACAGAACGCCGAGTCCGATCCAAATCGCGAATGCATAAGTGGATCCGCAATATGAATAGTCCCTTTCGCGGGGTTCAAATGGTTTCTGATTGAGGTAAACAACGATGGCCAGGCCAGTCATCAGGAACAACATCGTTATGACGATAGCCCCGCGTGACTCCTTTTTGGCCTGGAAAAACAGGCCTATAAGGCCAAGTATAAGGGGCAGCATGTAATACTTGTTGGTGCCCCAGTTCTTTTTGCTGTCGGGGAATTTGACCTGGTCATGGCCAAGCCTCCATCTGTCAAGGAAGGGAATGCCGGTGATCCAGTTCCCGTCTTCAACCCCTCCAAAACCCTGCACATCATTTTGTCGTCCCGAGTAATTCCACAGAAAATATCTCAGGTACATCCAGCCGACCTGGTACGTAAAGAAATATTTGAGGTTCTCTCCAAACGTTGGTTTGTTAACGGTTTGGGATTTGCCATCCTCATCGGTAATGGTGATGGGAACTCCCTCGCCTCCCCATTTCTTGTAAAAGTCAATAGTTCCTTTGCGGTCCGACTCATGGCTCCAGATCCGGGGAAAGATCGTCATAAACCTGGGATCGTAAACCGGTACAGTTCCCTTACGGTCGTCGACGATAATATATTTATGAGTGGCCGAATCATGGGCATACACAGGTGATCCATCCTCATACCCCACGATTGGAGCATTATAATACTGTCCGTAAAAGATCGGCCAGGTACCGTATTGCTCGCGGTTGAGGTAAGAAACCAGGCTCACGATGTCCTTAGGATTGTTCTCGTTGATGGGAGTGTCGGCATTTGCTCGGATCACCAGTACCAGGAAGGTAGAATAGCCCATCAGGAGATAAGCGAAGGCCAGGACAATAGAATTGATTAGTGGGCGATTGGTCTTACGCGTATAATAAAGTCCCCAAACGATCAATCCGAAAAGAAGCAGGAAATAGAAGATCGTACCGCTCTGGAATGGCAGGCCCAAAGAGTTGACGAAAAGTATCTCAAATTTTCCGGCCAGGTTAGGTATCCACGGAATGACGAAATACATGATAAAGGCCAGTACCACTATAGAGACGAGTAAGGTAATGAGCATCCCGAGGCGGGACGGTTTGAATTTCTTGAAATAGATCACAAAACCCAGGGCCGGGATTGTGAGCAGGTTCAGAAGGTGAACCCCGATGGCAAAACCTATCATCAGGGCGATAAATATAAGCCAGCGTGAAGCATGCTTTTCATCAGCCACCGACTCCCATTTCATAATGGCCCAGAAGACCATTGCAGTGAACATGGCCGACATGGCATAGACTTCGCCTTCAACTGCCGAAAACCAGAACGAATCGGTAAATGCGAAAGTCATTGCACCAATAAAACCTGCCGAAAAGATGGTCCACATGCGGCCTTCGGTCATTTTGCCGTCGGCAGCAACGATCTTGCGGGCAAACATGGTGATGGTCCAGAAGAGGAAGAGCACAGCAAAAGCGCTGCACAGGGCGCTCATGGCGTTGATCATCATGGCTACCCGGGCCACGTTCCCAAAGGACAAAAGAGATATCACACGGCCTATCAGCTGCATTGTCGGGGCTCCCGGCGGATGACCTATCTGAAGTTTATAAGTGGTTGAAATAAATTCACCCGGGTCCCACCAACTTGCGGTAGGTTCAATGGTAAGTAAAAATACAACGGCTGCGATGGAAAAAGTAGCCCAGCCGATGATGGTGTTCAGTCTCTGGTAATTATTCATTGATCAGGAGTTGAATGGGCTGCGAAGGTACAAAAATTGCACTTATGTGAAAAAATTGCTACTTTTGCAGCCTGTTTTCCGCAACCCTGCACAAGGATTCCGTTCACGGCTTACTTATCAAGGTTCACGGTATACGTAATTTGTCCCGTGGTGTAATGGCAGCACTAGAGATTTTGGTTCTCTTGGTCTAGGTTCGAATCCTGGCGGGACAACTCAAATTAAAGTTAAACGCCTGTATTTCTTGTAGATACAGGCGTTTTCATTTTTATCTGTGCAGTATTAATTAAAATTCGGCTCGGGGTTTATCCCGAAAAGGTGATCAAAAAAAAATTTTGATCTGGCCCTGATTTATATTATCTTTGTGAATACGATCAATTTCCCCGTTTTTTGAAGAGATGGTCGGGGGCAAAACGCTGGTCCAGGGCTCAGCCCTGGGGGTTATATCAGGTTAATTGGTTTTGTAAACTTTAAAAATAATATTATGGATAAGCGAATTTTTACACCAGTCAAGTGGATTTTGCTATGCCTGATGACCTGTTCCTGCCTCTTCATTTCTGCACAGCCTGTGGCTGGCAATACCATGAATTTCGGAAAAGATCCTTCCATACCCGCAGTAAGGACCCTGCTTGCCAGCGATACCGGCCGTGCCTGGCTAAACATAAACAACATCAATGCCTTGTTCTATGCACGGGGCAGCCATTTTTTTTATGAAAATGCCGCCTTCGAGGTTCCGAAGGGCAGCGGGAAAACTTCAGCCTTTTCCAACACCATGTGGATAGGCGGAAAAGACAGCCAGGGAGTTCTGCATTTTGCAGGGGAACGTTACCGCCAGGGGCCAAATACAGGAATAGCAGGTTCATGTCCCGATTTCTACTGCGGCCCGGTCATGAATCCAGCGTTTTATTCTGCATACCAGGATTCGGTATGGAGCCACGTATGGAACCTGAAGAAAACCGATATAGAATATCATAAAGCGCATTATACCGATCCGGGTTACCAGCCTCTTAGCGATATCCTTACATGGCCCGGGAACGGGAATACCTCCATGGGACAGGCATCACAGCTGGCTCCATTTTTTGATGTGAACGCCGACGGAATTTACAGCCCTATGGACGGCGACTATCCCCTGATCAGGGGAGACCAGGCATTGTTCTTCATTTTCAACGATGACCGGGGGCCCCATCTTGAAACCATGGGAAACAAACTGGGAGCGGAATTCCATGGAATGGCCTATGCCTGGGACCTGCCCAATGACTCGGCTTTCAAGAACACCATCTTCCTGAACTACCAGATATTCAACCGTTCCCAAAACACATACGACAGCGCATACCTTGGGGTTTTCACCGATATTGACATCGGTTATCCTAACGATGATTATGTTGGCTGTGATGTGGCAAGGAACATACATATAGGATATAACGGAACACCTGTCGACGGTTCCGGGGAATCATACGCATACGGTGCAAATCCCCCATCCCTCGGCGTTGTGATACTTGCAGGACCTTATATGGATCCCGACGGTATCGATAATCCTAAATATGACAGCTATGGCCACAGGCTTTGCGATTACAGCGTGAACGGGCTTTATTTCGGAGATTCCATTGTTGACAACGAACGGCTCGGGATGTGCCGGTTTGTATATACAAACAACTCAGGGGTACCGTCATACATGCTTGATCCTATATACGATTACCAGTATTACAGCTATATGAAAGGTCTCTGGCTTGATGGCACTCCCGTTTTATACGGAGGAAACGGGAATACCAGTACCGGCGCATATGGCCCTGCCTGCAGGTTCATGTTCCCCGGGGAATCCGACTCCCTGAACTGGGGTACAGGAGGCATTCCCCCTTACGGCCCAAAGAACTGGACAGATTCAACAGCCGGTAATAATCCGGGCGACCGGAGGGGAATTCAGGTTTCGGGCCCTTTTACTTTCCCTTCGGGAGCTGTACAGGAAATTGACCTTTCGTTCAACTGGGCCAGGGATTACAACTCAAAAAGCGCAATGGGCTCAGTTTCAAAGCTGAAAAATTTGACCGATATAGTGACCAAGGCCTTTGTCACAAATACCCTTCCCGGAGGTGGAACATTCAACGGCATCCAAAACAGGACCAACCCGGACAATATCGGCCTGAATATCTTTCCCAACCCGGCAAGGGACAAGATCAACATTGAGTTGCTGGGCAGGAATACAAACCAGACTGTAACTGTTGAACTGCTTAATATGGCAGGACAACTACTTAAAACCCTTACCCCCGGCAGCTCACTTAATACGCTAGCAATCGATATCGCCGATCTTCCGGGAGGGATCTGTTTTGTTCGTATTAAAACCAGCAGCAGTGTAACCACCAGGAAAATTGTGATCCTGAAGTAATCGAGAATCGCCGGACTGCGAATGCAATTAGCGTAATTGTGGTCTTTAGGAGACTTTATCAGGAAGGTTCTTCAGCTTTTCCGTGATCGTAATTCCCCCCTGCCCCATATTCTCATAGGGGTTTTCTTTGATGAAAATTACAAATGCTTCCTTAGGAATGCTCGTGATCTCGGTGGATATTCTTGTGAATTCTTTGATCAGTTCTTCTTTTTTATCGGCAGGAAGGAAAGGCCCTTCAAATGTGATTACAGGCATGATTTGGTTCTGTTTTACAATGGATTTCACCTCAAAATTACTAAAATTATAAAATGCCAGGGGGAGTATACCTGGTTTCAATTATTCATTTTTCTATACCGTACTGCATTATCAAGAGCATCAAGGATTTCACGGACGAAACCTGGTGGCGGAGTCAGCGGGAGATCAGGTGAATCATCAGTGCCGGCAGAATCCAGCGTTGCAATGATTCGGTCACAGCAATTCCTGAGATGCTCCTCCTGGAATTGATCGAACTTTTCAAATGTTTTACCAAACCTGTCGCTGAAATCAACCATGGCCAAGGTCACTGCGGAATAAAGGTTCTCCTTTTTATAAAATCTCTCACGAATTCTGAGGTACGCAGCCGTGAATAGTTGCGATGCTTCTTCACGTATCTTCTCTGAAACAGGGATCTCGGCCGTATCTATCAGGATCTTATCGGCGTTGTCACGTTCCCAGGCGGCATGCCTTTGGGCGACACCTGCATCGTGCATAGACCGTTTGGAATCGACCAGGTAACAGCTATAAATGTAAATGATCTTGGGCAGGAGGTACATCCCTTTTTTACCTGCAGCGAATAATACGGAGAAAAATGCTTTACGGTGTTCTTTTCCTGCATCAAACATAAAGAAAGTGAATACCCTCCAAAGCATCTTACGCTGCAAGCGAAGTGCGGTGAGTCCTCCTGATTTGATCTTCGGATTATAGTTAATATCCCTGATAAATGACAAGGCCCGTTGCCTGAATTTTTCCAGGTCGTAGATATCCTCCCAGTAATTGGCCAGCCCTTCGAAAAGCTCCACCCTCGACATTTGCTTCGGAATGATATTGGTCACAATGTCCAGTTTATCCTTGATCTCTTCGTTTTCTGTTTGAATGATCCTCCCGTTCCGCTTGAGGTCGTACCACATTTTGGTGCCATAAGGGGCAGCCAGCGGATGGCAAAGGTGGTGCACGATATTGGCCTGGGCTATGAAATCCGCAGTCTTCTTAAACACCGTAATATCGTCAGAGTCGGCCCCGATGATCATATGCGCTAACACCACAATCCCATATGACTGGATCTTTCGTACAGCCTCGCTCACCGAAATTCTCAGGTTCTGCTGCTTGTTCAGATCCCTAAGTGAAGCTTCATTGACCGACTCAATACCGATCATCACCGCCTGAAAATTACAGTCGGCAAGCAGGGTCAAAAGCTCTTCGTCTGCAGCTATAGTGATGTCGATCTGGGTAAGAAATCCAATAGGAATTGTAAACGAATTGTTCAGAATAATGAGTTCTCTGAGTAAAGCTTTAGCGTACTTTTTATCCCCGGCAAAATTATCATCAGCAATAAAGATCATACTTGTATTCAGGGCGCTCAATTTTCTCACTTCTTCCAGGACCTGCGGAATAGTCTTACTCCTTGGTTTCCTTCCATAGGTATATATGACATCGCAGAAGCTGCAGTCAAACGGGCATCCTCGTGTGGTTTGAACAAGAGCCGCGGTATAGGACGAAAGATCCTCCTTCATCAGCTCCCATCTTGGTGCCGGGGTCCTGGTCATGTCGGGTTTTGAATGATGTTTATAGACAGGAAGCCACTTCCCTTTTTTCAGATCTTCAAGGAACACCGGCCAGGTCTCTTCTGCTTCGCCATGAAAAACAACATCGATATCTTCGGGATTTTTGGATACGAGATGTTCAACCCCTATCCCACCGACCACCACTATGGCTGATGGATTGCTCTTTTTGGCCACCCGGGCAAGCTGCAGGGAACGTTTTAGCTGATTGGATGTGATGGAAATGCCGATGATATCATGGCCGTTCTTTTGTAACATATGATCGGCCGGCCCCCTGGCATATTCATCATGAATTTCAACCAGGTATTCAGGTGGTGTAAGCGCAGCCACAGCTGCAACTGCATGCGGGGCAAACAGGGTCTTGGCAAACAAATACGGGATCTCCCTGGTAATCTTACCGTCGATATCTTCGGCAGTACCCGGACTGATCAATAATATTTTCATGCCAGCTTCTGTTTTTCATAAAATATACTGTGCATAGTTACGAAAATTAAAGCGCCTCCAAAAATTTCATCTGAAGGCGCTTTAACATATTTACTAAACATTATTACCTCAAAATATAGCACAGCCCGATCCTTAACTGGATCATCGAGAGATTGGATAATTTGGTCCCTGTTGAGAAATCGATCGAGTTGGTGGTCCATTTGTAATTGAAAGCCACCTGGGCTCCGAAATTACTGAAGGCCCC
>JAPLDL010000024.1 GCA_026391735.1 Bacteroidota bacterium
CACAATTTCATTCTCCGGATCGTTCCACTTTGTATCAGGTTTTGTTGCATCCCAGAGAAGGCGGAGGTCAAAGCCCTTGCCTCCCACGAATTTATCCTTCATGAGCTGGCTCACCGGCTTTTCCTTAATTGTAAAGTCCCCGACGTTTACGTATATGGTGCGGTTGTTATACCCTTTATCAATAGGAGCCCAGGTATATTTGTACTGAGCGAGGAGTTTGTGTGATTTCTGGAATTCTGAGAAGGTCATATAAATGGATTTTGGACGGTGGATTGATGGATAGTGTGATAGCGTGATAACGGGATAGAGGTTTTTGCATCTCGATATCTCGTTATCCCGCATCTCCTGCCTGTTAATCAATTAACGTTGCAAATTTAGTGAAAAATATCTTCGCAAAGCCCCGTCAATCAAAAAGTTCGATATGTTTAACAATGCATAACGAGTAAGGTTTTATCAAAGGAGTTGCTTATGCTGTAAACATCCAGATTGTTAAGATTGTTTCGCACCCTTATCTCAATTACGAAATTTAACTTAACAGGAAACGGAATTTAGTCTCCGTTTACGTATTTTCGATTGGTTATTTAATACATTGAGAATATGTTTGCATTAAATTTGCATTTAAACCCAACTTAGAACAATATGAAAGCTCTTAAAATTCTCCTGGTCCTCCTGGCCATCCTTACGGTTCTGTCGTCGTGCAGGAAAAACAATTCAGATTCCCAACCTGCAAAAACAATTTTCGATTTAAAGGTGCCTGCCTCCTTCAACTGGGAAAGCAGCAGGGAAGTCAACCTGAATGTTGCCGTTGATTTTTCATCACAGGTAGGGCTGCTTTCAAGGATCTTTGTTTATGATAATGATCCTGCTCAGGGGGGGAACCTTCTCTTGTCGGGTTCTGCAGGCTATAATTACCCTTTCGATACAAAATTAAAAGTGCCTACCGCTCTCACTAAAATCTACCTTGTGGTAACTTCAGGGAACGGATCAACCCAGCAGGCCGAAGTAAATGTTTCAGACAATATTACGTATACCTTTTCTTCTTCGAAGTCGGGGATCAAGAGTGCGGGTGGTATCAACGAACCGGATTGTTCGAGTGGTTGCGATGTTACCGTTACCGGGAACAGTGTGACGGTAAATAATGGTAAAACATATTGTATCACAAGTAATTTTACAGGTACTGTGAATTTCGAATTCTGGAATGGAGGAGGAACTTTAAAGGTTTGCGGGGCTACTGCAAACATCAGCAGCATTAACAGTTTCGGAGGCACAAACACGGCCATCATCGTAACCTCGGGCGGCACGCTTAACGTGAGTAATTCTTTTTCAATGGATGGCAATGCCAGTCTTACGATCTATGCAACAGCGCATGCACATTTTAACGGAGGATTCAATATGAATACTGCTGGGTCAAACCTGACCAACTATTCTCCGGATTGTACGATAGGATCAACGTTCTCACCGAACGGCCCTGTGGTCAATTTCGGGACGATTGCAGTAAATGGCGATTATAACATCAATGGAGGAAGCACGCTTGCCAACGCGGGGATACTGAATATTGGCCAGTCTTTTAATGCCAATCATGATTTTACGAATACCGGCACCATTGAAGTGCAGCAAACCGTCAATCTTAATAGCAATTGCGTTGTGGAAAACGATTGTAAATTCATTGTTCATCAGACCTTCAACAGTAATACTGCGAATTTTACAATGAACGACGGGTATCTTAAAATTTTCCAAACACTCAATATCAATGCCAGCAGTATAAAACTTCAGAACCAGTCGGAGGTGGTTGCTCAGAACATCATGCTGAACGGAGGTCTTATCGGCTCAGGCAGCAAGAGTTCCGTAAAGACCACAATCGCGACAATCAATGGTTCCAGGGTGAATGGTCCGATTGAGTTTGCCACCCAGAATGGTACCATCAGTAACGGGAATGCATCAAATTTCATAAACGGGGCCACTCTTGTAAGCTGGGCCAATATACAGAATTATATTCCCACCGGCGCCTGTAATCCCGATGGGATCGGAACCAATCCCGGCCCCACCGATACCGATGGTGACGGGGTTCCCGATAATTTGGATGATTATCCCAACGATGCAACCCGTGCTTATAACAACTATTATCCCGGAAAGAACCAGTTTGGCTCCTTGGCATTTGAAGATCTCTGGCCTGGATATGGCGATTACGACATGAATGATGCGGTGATAGATTACAATTACTGGTACGTTACCAATGCCCAGAATAAAGTAGTTGATCTGAAACCTAAATTCTACCTCAGGGCGGCAGGGGCAACACTTCGTAACGGGTTCGGTTTCCAGCTTGATGGTGTAGCTGCTGCGGCTGTGCAGTCTGTAAGCTTAACACCAGCCAATACGTTAAGGAATCATTACATCAACCTCGCTGCAACTGGAGTTGAGAACAACCAGCCAAATGCCGTGGTCATTGTGTTTGACAACTGGATAAATGTTGCCCAGACTGGAATCACAGGCCTTTATAATACGGTGAAAGACGTTCCATATGGTATTTCCGATACGGTTTTTGTGAATCTTCATTTTGCAACTCCACAGTCACAATCAGCTGTGGGAGCTCCGCCTTATAATCCTTTCCTGATAAAAGACATGAACAGGACTGTTGAAATACATTTGCCTGATCATGTACCTACTGCTTTGGCCGACCAGTCCTTGTTCGGAACAGGAAACGACAACTCCATCCCTGCATCGGGAAGATATTATAAATCATCTTCCAACCTGCCCTGGGGTATCAATATTCCTATGAAATTTGATTATACCTGGGAGAGGGTCCAGATCATAAACGGACACCTGCATTTCGGAGCCTGGGCCGAATCGGGAGGAGTGCAGTATCCCGATTGGTATAAGAACCTTTCAGGGTACAGGGATGCAACCAATATTTATGTAAAACCGTAATCATTTCCGGATGACTTCCGCAGATATAAAAGAAAAGCTCAAAAACAGGACCGTTGGAATTGCCGGATGCGGGGGCCTGGGGTCCAATTGCGCTGTTGCCTTGGCCAGGGTAGGGGTGGGAACATTGATACTTGCTGATTTCGATGTCGTAACCGAATCCAACCTCAACCGTCAATATTATTTCCTCAGCCAGGTTGGCGAACCTAAAGCTCCCTGCCTGAAACGGGTCATACACCAGATCAACCCATCAGTGAGTGTCATCGCTTATGAAGTCAAGCTGGACCCCGAGCATATTTTAAGATATTTCAAGGATTGCGATGTCATTGTTGAAGCATTTGATCAGGCCGATCAGAAGGAGATGATCATTGAAACTGTGCTATCGGCTTTCCCTGATAAACCTCTTGTAATTGGTGTCGGTATGGCCGGTTGGGGGATGAACGAGACCATTCATTACCGTAATTCAGGAAATCTCCATATTTGCGGCGATGAAGTCACGGAGATAAGTGAATCGGTCCCCCCTCTTGCCCCGAGAGTGGGAGTGGTGGCTAATATGCAGGCGAATGTAGTGCTGGAAATATTATTAAAACCCTGAAGACGGGATGCTGGAGAACTGGATAACTGGATAACTGGATAACTGGATAGCTGGATGACTGGATGACTGGATACGGGATGAGAAAAAAATAGAAGATGAGGATAATATTAAATAATGCTCAAGAGGAGTTTTGTGAGGATATAATGACGGTTAACGAGCTCTTAAAAGCCAAAACCTTCACTTTCAAAATGCTCGTTGTGAAGATCAACGGGAACCTGGTAAAAAAAGATGAATATTCGACGGCTACCATTAAGGACAATGATGATGTGATGGTCCTTCACCTGGTCAGCGGGGGATGATTAAATCGTAATTCGTAATTCGTAATTCGTAAATCCCTTAAATGACTTCCCCAACCACAAATGTGCTTCCGCCTACAAAGATGAGATCATCTTCTTTTGCTGCCAGTTTAGCAGCGTCATAAGCCAGTTTTACACTTTTAAAACTTTTGCCTTTAAGTTTGTATTCAGAGGCCAGAAGTTTAAGTGAGTCAGCGTCCATCCCCCTGGGGATATCAGCCTTGCAGTAATAATAGCTGGCTTTTACGGGCAGATGTTTCAATAACAGGTCAGGATCCTTATCGTTTACAGTACCAAAGACAAAGTGAAGTTTGTTATACGGGATATTTCCTATCTGGGAAATGACTTCCATTATACCTGCTTCATTATGCCCCGTATCGCAGATGGTCAGAGGTCTGAGACTTAACACATGCCACCGCCCTTTAAAGCCTGTCCTTACAGCCGAATACCGTATGCCTTTTTTAATGTGTTCGGCATTGATCTCAAACCCCTGTTTATTGAGTTCTTCAACGATCCCAAGCACTGTGACCAGGTTTTTCAGCTGATAATCACCTCCCAGAGGGCAGGGGATCTTTTTAATTATAATAGTGTCATCCTTATACGCATCCACATTCAGGTGAATGGCTTTACGTCCCCAGTTCCGGATCTTGACAACAGAAAAATGATCTGAAGCAAAACTGATCTCCGACTTCATCAGTTTGGCCTGTTTCTTAAATACAGCTTCGACAGTTTCCTGTCGTTCCCCTATAAGCACCGGAACACCGGATTTGATGATCCCTGCTTTTTCCTGGGCGATTTTTGCCAGGGTGTCGCCAAGGAACTGCATATGATCCAGGCTGATATTGGTGATGACCGAAAGAACCGGAGTAATTATATTCGTGGAATCAAGCCTTCCGCCCATGCCCACTTCAACAATAGCTACATGAACATGCTGTTCCTTGAAATACTGAAACGCCATGGCCACGGCAAGTTCAAAAAATGAAGGGCTTACCTTTTCAAATTCTTCCATATGCTTGGAAATGAACGCAGGCACATAGGCTTTTGAGATCTTTTTACCGTTCACCCTTATCCGCTCGCGAAAGTCTTTCAGATGAGGCGAAGTATACAGGCCTGCCCTTATCCCCCTTTGCTGTAATATCGATGCCAGCATGTGAGCAACCGAACCTTTGCCGTTTGTCCCTGCAATATGTATGCATTTGAAGTTATTCTGCGGATTTCCCAGTACCGAACACAAAGCAAGGGTGTTGTCAAGGTTTGCTCTGTAGGCTGCAGCTCCTATCCTGTGAAACATGGGGAGCTGGGCATTCATATATTCTATGGCTTCTTTGTAACTCATAAGTTTCATTTTTCTAATTAGTGAACAATCAACATATTATCCAGTCATCCGGATCAAGCCGAACAAAGATAAAACAATTAAATTCAAAAGTCAATATATGGCCCCAAAAGATCCGTCCTGTTTCGCCCCGGTTACGGTTTTAAGGCAGTTAATTTCACTTCTCCAGCGCAGTACCCCGAGAAATGCAAAAATAAGAGCTTCTTTGAAATCTATCGTGAGTGAACTGGGAATCACCAGGGTTGGCTTAACCCGCTGACTTATTTGTGATACCAGGTATTTGTTATATACTCCTCCTCCTGTTGCAAGTATTTTTTTACCGCTGTCAGTCCCGGCTTGAAGTGCAATCTTATCCGCAATATGAGTACAAAAAGTACTCAAAATATCTTCATCAGATAATTCTGAATTATTGAGCAAAGGGAATATATTTAATTCAACCCATTCTTTTCCAAGGGATTTGGGGCCTTTCTGGTTATAAAATGAGAGGTTGTTAAGAGTGTCGAGCAAAGGTATGTTTACTTTGCCCCGGGATGCCATAGCCCCTTCCTGGTCACAACTTTGTCCCGACCGGCCGGCAATCCTGTTCAGAACAATATTCACAGGACAGATATCAAACGCGATCCGTTCGCCCTCATGTTCAAAGGAGATGTTTGCGAATCCTCCAAGGTTAAGGCAGAAATCAAAATCGGAAAAAAGCAGACGGTCGCCTGCAGGAACCAGAGGCGCTCCCTGTCCTCCTTGAGCCACATCACCCGAGCGGAAATCGCAGACTACTGGCAGCCCTGTTTCGGCTTTGATGGCGGCTCCGTTGCCGATCTGGGAGGTAAAACCTCTGGAGGGCTGGTGAAAGACAGTATGCCCGTGAGAAGCAATAAAATCGGCCTTAATGTCATGCCTCTCAATAAATTCCCTGGCCAGTTTTCCCGACAGATGACCAAATGCATGGTCGGCTTCTGCATAGTCAGCAGCAGCTGAACCCGGCAGGTCGGAAAGCCTGTTGAACCATTCCCCGGAATATGGGATTGTTTCGGCAACCATGATCGAATACTTCCAATGACTGTCCTTGTAAAAGAATCTGCAACAGGCTATATCCAGTCCATCAAGGGAAGTCCCCGACATCAGTCCGATCACAGTATACTCCTTCATTTACAAAATTTCTGCCACGGTTTCAAGTTTCATACCACGACTGCCTTTAAGCAATATTGACTTGCCTTCAGGGGCATGGTGTTCCAGCCAGAGTTTTGCCAGAATGCTGTCGCCGAAACACAGGAATTCCCTTCTTGTATTGATCCTGGTAAAAGTTGGTCCCACAAGGTAAACGTCTTCAAACGATAGTTCTTCAAGAAGTGCAAGGATATGTTTGTGGTATTCATCCGATTCGTTTCCGAGCTCAAGCATATCGCCAAGGATCACCATTTTGTTCAGGTAATCGGAAGATGCAAAAAACCTCAGGGCTGCCTCCATGCTGCTTGGATTAGCATTGTAAGCATCCAGGATCAGAATGTTATGCAGGGTAGTCTTTACCTGGGATCTGTTATTGGAAGGCTCATAGGATTCGACAGCAAGCCTGATATCCTGATCACTCACTTCGAAATACCGGCCAATGCAGGCTGATGCAAGAATGTTAACCGCATTGTAATCACCAAAGAGTTTGGATTGAACCGGGAGGTTTTCCCCATCGGTTTGGCCGATCATAAAACTGTTTAAATCTCCTTGTTTTTCAAGGCTGCCCCGGAGCCATGCCGATGCGGTAAATCCGTAAGTTATTTTTTCCAGTCCTTCAGAAAGCTGCATCAGAAGGCTATCGCCTGCATTCACAAATACTTTCCCATTCGTATCGGCCAGGAAATGGTAAAGTTCGGTTTTGGTCTTTATAACCCCTTCAAAACCTCCAAATCCTTCAAGATGGGCTTTGCCGATATTAGTGATTATCCCGTGATCAGGCAGGGCTATTCTGCAAAGGAAATCTATTTCGCCCGGGTGGTTGGCCCCCATTTCGATGACGGCAATATGGGTATCCCTTTTCAGCCTCAGCAGCGTCAATGGCACGCCAATATGATTATTGAGGTTTCCTGTTGTACTAATGACGTTGTACCTGGTTTCCAGAACCCTGCTTACCAGTTCCTTGGTTGTGGTCTTACCGTTCGTACCCGTAATTGCAAGCACCGGTATATTAAACTGTTTCCTGTGATGGAGGGCAAGTTCCTGCAATGTTTTCAGAACATCTTCAACAAGTATGCACTGCGGGTTGATCTTGTATTCCGGTTCGTCGACAAGCACCATGGCAGCCCCTTTTTCAAGGGCTTCTGCAGCAAAATGATTCCCGTTGAAACGCTCTCCCCTGAGGGCAAAAAAGAAACATGAAGGAACCAGGTTCCGGCTGTCGGTAACAACGTCGGGATGTTGAAGGAAGATATTATAAATCTCGGTGAGACTGCTGAACATCAGTAGTTATTTTCCCGGGATCGCTCCGCCTACACGGGTCATTGCGCAGCGGAAGCCAATGGCATCGGATGCATCAGTTTCATCAAGATAACGGCGCATGCCGGGGCTCATATAATAAGCTGGGTCTTTCCAGCTGCCCCCTTTATATACGCGGGCTTTATCACTGATCAGTGAACTGACTCCATACTGGTACATCAGGTTTGTGCCTGAGGTATCACGGGTAAATTCCTTCCAGTATTCGGTACTGATGTTTGACTGATAATCGCCATCGAGATAATTGATATTATCGGCCTGGCGGTAATTCTTGCGGTTTTTGGCTTCTGCCGTTGTTATATCCCTGTATTTAAGATGGCCCAGGCTGTCTTTTTCGGCCAGGAACCCTTCAGCATCCCGAACGGGGGTTGTGAACACATTGCCACGGTATGGACGCATATCCGACATGTCGTTGAACGATAAGGGGCGATATACATCGGCTACCCATTCGCTTACATTACCGGCCATATTATACAGTCCGTAATCGTTGGGGAAATACGATCCGCAGGCGGCGGGAATATCGGCTCCGTCGTTCAGGTTGCCGGCAACGCCCATATAGTCACCTTTTCCGCGTTTGAAGTTATCCATGAATGTGCCGTAATAGCGGGATTGGTTGGTACGCACATAGGATCCGTTCCAGGGGTAATTCTTATGTTCCACAACCCTTTCATACACCGTATTCCCGATCAGGCCAAGGGCTGCGAATTCCCATTCTGCTTCAGTGGGCAGGCGGTATTTTGGAAGCATGATGCCGTCTTCCATTTTAACTTTTCTTGTACCTGTGCCATTGGGGTTCAGGTCGGGCATGGGTTTGTCGACCAAACCTTCATATTGTCCGGCGAGATAGGCTTCGGTATTAAAATTGTTTTCGTTTTTCTGGGCAGGGTCCATAGCCAGGATCCCTTTTCGGATCAGCAGCATTTCGTTTACCCGGTCGCTTCTCCATGCGCAATAATCATTAGCCTGCAGCCAGGTCACGCCCACCACAGGATAGTTCCTGTAAGCCGGGTGGCGGAAATAATATTCCACCAGGGGTTCATTATAAGCCAGACGGTCACGCCAAACCAGGGTGTCGGGCAGGGCTTTGCGGTAAACACCGGGGTAATCGGCTCCGTATACACGGCTTAACCAGTAAAGGTATTCCAGGTAATCCAGGTTACGCGTTTCGGTCTGATCCATATAAAAGCTGGTGACAGTAACCCTCTTGGGCTGGTTGTTCCACTCGTACAAAACATCATCCTGGGTTTGTCCCATGGTAAAGGTGCCACCCTCGATGAAAACCAGTCCGGGGCCTGTGCCCTGGTCCTGAAACGAGCGCACTTCAAAGCCGCCGTTTTTGGAGTTATTATATTCCCATCCTGTAGTGCGGGAAACTTCTTTTTTACAGGCGCCTGTAAGCAGTAAGGCTATTGCAAGAGCGCTTACATGAAACCATTTTTGAACTTTCATCCGTGGAAATTTTTGCAAATATAGTTATATAACTAAAATCTCGGGCATTTTATTGCCCTGATCTTTCTTTTTCTTTCAATACATGGAAACTGCCAGGAAACAGAAACCTCATGAGCCCCGCCCGAGACTGAGAATAAGTTCGATACGTTCAGATCGTAGCTGTATCCGACCCTTAGGTTTTTATAGTGAATACCGGCCAGTACGATCAGTGCATCGGCGTTTTCAAAGTTATGGCGGAACCATAACCCGCATACCAGGGGGTCAAATGTCAGGTAAGCTCCTATATTCAGCTGGTGAAAGCTGCCCTGCTGCTGGTAAAGTATATTCGGCGAGATTGAAAACTCCTTCTCTTCATCATCCTTTGCATATCCTCCGCCCTTCAGGTTGATTATAGAACCTGCATGAGCCGTATACTTCATGTACAAATGCGAAGTGTTGTCGGCATAAAAACCATTTTTCGGCTGGGTCAGATGGTCAACGGCAAATCCGCCGTAAACCAGTCCTTTATAATCAAGAAACAACCCGGCAGAAAAATCAACAGTTGATATGGAGGGATAATCGGGCTGCTTTTCGCTGGTAGGCTTGATCACCTCTCCGCTTCTGGGGTCGATCTGGTCTTCGAACGTGAAATTCTCCCATACGATCCTTCTCTGGTAATATGCTCCCCTGAGAGCAAGGCTTGCATTCAGGTTCTCGGTGATATTGAAAATGTAGGCATAGGACAGCCCTACCGTGGTCGTGTTGAGATTGCCCCCGCCGGCACGGTCGGCAGTGACAAGAAGCCCCAGCCCGCCATGCAAAATGCCGACGCCCTGGTCATACGAAAAACTATAAGTATTGTACGCTTTCCCGAGGCCCGGCCATTGATTCCTGTAATTCCCGATCAGCCTTGGGCAACCGGTTGCCCCGGTAAGTGCGGGATTCAGGTAAAGGGGATTGGCATAAAACTGCGAAAATTCAGGATCCTGGGCAAAGACAGTCCATAGGGTGGCAAATGTTAAAATGACCGTTAAACATGATCTTTGCTTCACAATCCCGGTTTATAAAATAACGGCTACGATGAGGACAAATTTAGGAAATAAAACAGCAGAGTGTACAAATCTTATTTACAATATAAGACAGAATAAAACGTTAAGAATGGTAATTTCGTATCCGGATAAATTTTTACCCTCAGCAAACCTTTCAGGTTTTGTTGCGGTCTAATCTGTCAGGCAGCAAAATGCAACAAATGATCAAACAGTTAACATTCCCAAGGCTTGTAATATTAATCCTGGCTTTTGTCTTTCCCACGCTTCGTGCCGGCAGCCAGACTCCGAATACCTTCGCAACTTCATCAGTCCTGGCTACGGGGAAGTGGTATAAGTTTTCTGTGTCGGCGGATGGCATTTACCGGCTAACCTACACAGATCTGAAGAACGCCGGGGTCCCTGTGGCATCTCTCAACCCGAAAAACCTAAGGATATACGGCAACGGGGGTGGTATGTTGCCAGAGTCAAACGACAGCTCCAGGGTTGACGACCTGATCGAGAATCCAATCTTTGTTTACGGACAGGACGACGGAGTGTTCAATGAAGGGGATTATATCCTGTTCTACGGCAGCGGACCCGACCGCTGGAAATTCAACAAGTCAGACAACCTTTTTCACCACATTAAGAATATCTATTCGGATGTCTCATGCTATTTTCTGAACTGTGACCTGGGGGAAGGCATGCGTATACAAACCCAGGCTTTTATTCAGGCTCCCGCAAATGCCACGTATACAAATTTCAACGACTTTATCGCCTACGACAGGGACGAAATTAACCTTATCCAATCGGGCAGGGTATGGTATGACAAGGAAACTTTTGATGTGGTAAATTCCAGAAATTATTCTTTCACATTCCCCAACTTTGACTCCCGCTCCCCGATGACCATAACCCTGAATGCTGCTTCCAGGTCTTTGGGGGTTTCATCCTATTTCAATGTGAATGCCGACGGCAAATTGCTGATGTCGCTATCCATTGACCCGGTAAGCACCACGTTTGAGGATTATTATGCCCACGAAGGTGTGATAAGTAAAGCATATACCACTGCAAATCAGACCGTTAATCTGAATCTTATATATAATCCCATGGTTTCGGGTGCGATAGGTTGGCTTAATTACTTTGAAATCAATGCTTTACGCCTGCTCAATATGAACGGGAGCCAGATGAATTTCAGGAACGCATCATCCTGGAAGAATAACTGGCTCAGCGAATTCCAGGTCAGCTCCCAGGGACAGTCCCTTACCATATGGGATGTCACGACTCCATATCATGTGAGGAACCTTGAAACAAAACAGAACGGAAGCGTTTTTTCTGTCAGGATGTTCACCGACACCTTAAGGGAATTCATTGCCTTCGACGGTGCGTCTTTCAATACTCCTTCCTTTACCGGGGCTGTGATCAACCAGAATCTTCACAACCTGGAAGATGTTGATTATGTGATGATAACATATCCCGATTTTTCTGACCAGGCCGAACGTCTTGCCGAATTTCACAGGACCCATTCGGGATTGAATGTGTTTGTGACCACTCCCGAAACTGTGTATAACGAATTTTCGTCCGGGGTTCAGGATATCAGCGGCATCAGGGACTTCATGCGCATGCTTTATAACAAGACCTCATCCGCCCATCATATTAAGTATCTCCTGCTTCTTGGCGATGCCTCATACGATTATAAAAACCGTGTTGACGGCAATACGAATTTTATTCCTTCCTATCAGTCCAGAGAATCCCTGGATCCAATCGATTCTTATGTTTCGGACGATTATTACGGATTGGTTAAGGGCGGAAGGTCTGCCGATTCAATATACATAGGGATTGGCCGGTTCCCGATACGTACTGCCGGGGATGCGATGAATGCCGTGGATAAGGTGATTCATTACTCCAACAATTCTGATTCGGTGAAATCTGACTGGAGGAACGTGGTAACATTTGTTGCCGATGACCAGGATAACGGGGGAGGGAATTCATTTATGACCGATGCTGACTACCTGGCGGCCATGGTAAACAAAGCCTGGAACGTAGACAAGATCTACCTGGATGCCTACACCCAGATCTCAACCCCGGGCGGGGCAAGGTATCCCGAAGTGAACGATGCAATCAACAAAAGGATCGCGAAGGGAACCCTTCTGATTAATTATATTGGCCATGGAGGCGAACTCGGATGGGCTCATGAACGGGTTCTTGAAGTTCCCGACATCCAGAACTGGACCAATTATAACAAGCTGCCTGTTTTTCTCACGGGAACATGTGAATTCAGCAGGATGGACGATCCTGCCAGGATATCGGCCGGGGAATATGTTTTTTTGAATCCCAAAGGTGGGGGAATAGCCTTGTTTACCACCACCAGAGCCACTTTTTCGGGCGGGAACCGGGACTTGATGGCGGGCTTCTATTCCCATTTGTTTGAGAAAACAAACGGGGAATATCACCGTATGGGAGACCTGATCAGGCTTTCCAAGACCAACAACGATCCCAATACCAGGAAATTCGTATTACTGGGAGACCCTGCATTGATGATAGCCTACCCGAACCTGAACGTGGTGACTACTCTTATAAAGACCGGTAATCCGCCGGCTGAGAATGATACATTAAAAGCGCTTACCCAGGTAACTGTCGAGGGGGAAGTAAGGGAGGGTGTAAACCTGGCTTCTGATTTTAATGGAACAGTGTTGCCAACGATCTATGATAAAATATCGACGGTCACCTGCAAGGCAAACGACCAGGAAGCTCCGCCCTATACTTTTTACATCCGTAAAAACATTGTTTACAGCGGGAAGTCGAATGTTACAAACGGGAAGTTTTCCTTTACCTTCATCGTTCCCAAAGATATAGATTATAAATTAGGTTTGGGGCGGATCAGTTATTACGCAAGCAGTACGTCCACCGATGCCAATGGTTATGATGAAACCATTGTTGTGGGAGGTTATGACAACAATGCCCAGCCTGATACCACCGGCCCGTCCTTGTCATTATTCATGAATGACCGCAATTTTATCAGCGGAGGCGTATGCGATCAGAACCCGGTTCTTCTGGCCGATGTCTATGATGAGTCGGGCATCAATACCGTTGGCAATGGCATAGGCCATGATATTACTGCAATTCTTGATGATGATACAAAGAACCCGATGATCCTGAACGACTATTATGTGACAGGCCTTGACACCTATGCCAGCGGGGTGATCCAGTATCCCATGTTCAAGTTGGCCGACGGCTCACATCACCTGGATTTAAAGGTGTGGGATGTGTATAACAATTCTACCCAGGGAGGGATTGATTTTATTGTGGCATCCACTGCATCTTTCGCCCTGGAAGAAGTGATGAACTACCCGAATCCCTTCCATTCGAACACTACGTTTTCCTTCCAGACCAACCAGGCCGGCAACGACCTGGAGGTAGAGGTCAGGATTTACTCATTGTATGGAACCCTTGAAAAGACCTTACATACAACCATGTATTCGGGAGGTTACAGGGTTGAGCCATTTCAATGGGATGGCAGGTCCGACTCGGGCGTCCTGCTTGGAGCGGGGACCTATGTATACCGCCTTACGATAGTCTTGCCCGACGGATCCACTGTGGCCAAATCATCTAAACTTGTCTTTATCCGTTAGAAGAAATAGAAAATCCATGAAAATCCGTTACCGTCTTACCTTTCTTTTTATTCTCATTCCATGGATACTGTTTGCAGGGAGCCGGTTTGCATCAACCTCAGTGCTTTCAGGCGGGAGCTGGTATAAATTTTCGGTGAGACATAACGGGATACACCGTATCACTTACCATGACCTGGTTAACATGGGAATTGATCCTGCCCTGATCAATACAGCCAATATAAGGATTTACGGCAACGGCAGCGGCATGGTTCCTGAAACTAATGGAGCCCCGAGAACAGATGACCTAAGGGAAATTTCAATACAGGTCAATGATGGAGGAGACGGGAAATTTGACTCAACAGATTTTATTATGTTCTACGGTGAAAGCCCCGACGGCTGGAATCTCAATCAGGCCAGCGGGATTTACACCCACTACAAGAACCTGTATTCCGATGTTACGTATTATTATATGACGTTTGACCTGGGGGCTGGAAAGAGAGTTGTCGTTCAGCCCATGGTCAGCAACCCATACAGTTATCTGTCGTCCCGCTGGGACGATGTTGATGTGCATGAGCTGGACCTGGTAAGCGTTGTTAAATCGGGAAAACGCTGGTTTGGTGAGCAATTTTCCAAAACCAAAAAACACTATGATTTTGATTATTCTTTCCCTTATATCGACAGCCTGACCCCGCTCAGGATGAAGATCAGTTTGGCCGGGCGTTCCGATGTTCAGAGCAAATTCATCCTGTTCAGGAATGGAGTAAGGATCGACAGTCTCACTATTGACCCTGTTACACTGGACCTCCAGGGAGATTATGCGAGGGGGGTGGAAAAGGTCAAGAGTCTGGCTTCTCCCAAACCGGTTTTCAGGATATCTGTTGAATACAATGCCCCAACGGATCCTTCTACCGGTTGGCTGGATTATATTGAACTACAGATGACGAGAAAATTATACTGGACGGGCCATGAATTCAGCTTCCGTGATCTTGTTTCAAAAGCGCCCGGCAGGATCACCGAGTTCAGGATGAAAAAAGCCGTTGAAGGGATAACCATCTGGGATATTTCCGACCTGTCAAATATTTCCAGACTGGAAACCACTTTTGCAGACAGTCTGCTGACGTTCAGGCTGAGAACCGACTCCCTGCATACTTTTTTTGCCTTCAACAGCACCTCTTATGATACAGTAAGTTTCGTGGGAAAGGTGGCAAACCAGAACCTTCATGCACTCCAGCCCAGGGAAATGATCATTGTTTCTCCTCCGGCTTTTTCGGCCGAAGCCCAGAGGCTTGCCGATTTCCACCGGATCCACAACCAGATCGATGCCGTAGTGGTTTCCGTTCCTGAAATTTTCAACGAATTCTCATGTGGCCAGCCTGACCCGGGAGGGATCAGGGATTTTATGAAAATGCTGTTTGACAGGGGGGGGGCGGGCACGCGTCCTCAATACCTCCTTCTTTTTGGCGACGGTTCCTATGATCCCAAGGACAGGACCCCGGGAAATGATAATTTCGTACCTACCCTTGAATCACAGGAATCCTTATCCACAACCGCTTCTTTTGTATCGGATGACTTTTTTGGTATCATGGGAAACCTTAAAGGATACGATGCAACAGGAACTATCGATATCGGGGTCGGAAGATTTCCGGTAAATACCCCTGCCCAGTCTGCGACTCTGGTCGACAAGATAATTCACTACAGCGGTAATTCCGATACATTAAGGGCCGACTGGCGCAATAACATCACTTTGGCTTGTGATGAAGGAGATAGAAATTATTTTGTTTCAAACTCTGAAGAACTTGCAGGCATTGTGGCTGTGAAATATCCTGTGATCAATGTAGACAAGATCTATTTTGACGCTTTCCCCATGGTATCAATACCTGCCGGATATCGTTTCCCTGAAGCCAATAAAGCGCTGAATGCCGCCGTTGCAAGGGGTACCCTTATCATTAATTATATAGGCCATGGAGGAGAGACCGGATGGAGCGCCAGGCAGGTGCTGAGCATGGCCGACATCAACTCCTGGACAAATTCAGAGAAACTGCCCGTATTCGTTACTGCCACCTGTGAATTCAGCAGGTTTGACAATCCCGAAAGGTTCTCGGCCGGGGAACAGATCGTGGTCATGCCTGGAGGCGGAGGTATCGCGATGTTTTCTACTACCCGTACAACCTTTGCCGGTTCGAACCAGGCCCTTGACACCAGTTTCTTTCGTCATATGATGGACCGCAGGGATGGAAGATATATCAGGATGGGTGAGCTGATCATGCTTTCAAAAAATATCAATCTGAACAATTCATACATCAGGAATTTCGTATTGCTTGGCGACCCTGCCCAGCAAATGGCCTTCCCTGAGGATGATATCATCACAACAAATATCAACAGCATCCCAGCCGGCCAACAAGCCGATACTGCCTTTGGCTTGTCCAAAGTGAATGTGCAAGGTAAAATCCAGGATTACCAGGGCAATTTTCTTCAGGGCTTCAACGGAGTGCTTACAGCTAAAGTGTTTGACAAACCGACTGTTTACAGTACTCTTGGCAATACGTACGGACAGAATAACGGAAGTTATCCGCAAAAATTCCTCCTTCAGGACCATCTTATGGACCGCCTGAAAGTCCCGGTGACCAGCGGTGAATTCAGCTTTTCATTTATTGTGCCTAAAGGGGTTGGCTTGTTTTTCGGGAAAGGGAAGATAAGCTATTATGCGCAAAACGGTGTAACCGATGCCAAGGGGTATACCAATAATTTGATATTCGGGGGAACTGATCCCGGCATCATTCCCGAAGCAAACGGACCATCCGTCAGACTTTTTATGGATAACCGGAATTTTATCTCAGGGGGAAAAACTGCGGCGAATCCTTTGCTGATCGCCGATCTGTATGATACCTCGGGAATTAATTCAACCGGGTTCGGAATCGGGCATGATATTACAGGAGTGCTGGATGATGACTGGGCGCATAGTGTAGTCCTTAACGATTATTTTGATCCTCTGTCAGGGTCCTATACACGAGGTTCTATCAACTACCAGCTTTCGGACCTCAGCAGCGGGCAGCATAAATATACACTCAGGGCGTTTGATTTGTATGATAATTCTACCGAACAGGATCTGTATTTCTGGGTTCAGGGGGAGTCAGACCTGAGTGTTCAGAACGTATTCTGTTATCCCAATCCGGCAAAAACTGAAACGAATTTTTCTTTTATTCCGGTTACTTCTGTTGGAGGTTTTGACGTGAGTATCGACATTTATAATCTTTCAGGAATAAAGCTGAAATCAATTACGTCAAGCTACCCTGAATCGGTTGTAAGCCCGGTAACCATCAACTGGAACCTTGCCGATGGAAGCGGTAATAAACTCTTCAGCGGGATATATCCGTTTACTGTAAAGTTCAAAGGGAAAAACGGGGCCTTTGTGAACACTTCCGGGAAACTTGTAATAATTCACTGATAAACAATAGATTATCTCTACTTTTCTGAATGAAAGCAATATAGGAAGCTTTAATTCGTTAATTTTGCAACCCATTTAAGTAAAAATATAATAATTTAACAGGAATGCGACAGATTAAGAACAGACTGGTTTTATTGTTGGTTTGCACCTTTGTGATTTCGGATTTATTTGCACAATTACCGCCTGAGCCTACCGATGGTTCAAGGGTGATATCAACTTCAGTGCCTTTTTTGATGATTGCGCCTGATGCAAGGGCAGGGGGTATGGGAAATACCGGTGCAGCAACCTCTCCCGATGTGTATTCGATGTTCTGGAATCCTGCGAAATATGCATTCTGTGAAAAGACCATCGGTATAGGTATAGGATATGTTCCCTGGCTCAGGGGACTGGTAAATGATATTGGACTGGCATCTTTGTACGGCTATGGAAAAATTGGCGATAAACAGGCTATTGCCATGTCGCTCAGGTTTTTCTCCATGGGAGAAATTCAGTATACCGATAAGAACGGAAAAGATTTGGGCAACTACAAGCCCAATGAACTGGCCGTTGATGCAACCTATTCCAGGAAATTTTCCAGGGAGATCGCCGGGGCTGTTGCCGCCCGGTTCATATACTCAAACCTTATCCCGGGATATAATGCCTATGACGCGAGCGTAAAGCCCGGTTACTCCGTTGCAGCCGACATTGCGTTCTATTACCGGCATCCCATGGAAATAAAAGGAACCAGCGGAGGTATCATTGCGTTCGGATTTGTAATTTCAAATATCGGGGCAAAGATATCCTACAGCAGTTCATCTGTCCAGAGTAATTTCATCCCGACCAACCTCAGGATAGGTCCTTCTTTTTCTCTAAACATAGATGATTACAACACAGTTTCTTTTGGCTTTGACCTGAACAAGCTTCTTGTGCCCACACCACCGGTAACCCAGTATGACAGTGCTTCGAAAACCTATGTGATCATCAAAGGGATGGATAACAATGTTTCGGCCATCCGCGGTATGTACCAGTCCTTTTATGATGCACCATACGGCTTTAAGGAAGAGCTCCAGGAAATTACACTTTCTGCCTCAGCCGAGTACTGGTATAATAAACTCTTTTCGATCCGTTGTGGCTATTTTTACGAGTCTAAATACAAAGGTGACAGGCAGTTCTTTACTCTGGGAGCAGGATTAAGGTATAATGTCTTCGGACTGGATTTCTCCTACCTCATACCGATAAAGAATAACAACCCCCTGCAGAACACCATGCAGTTTACTCTGCTGTTCAATTTTGATACGCAGAAGAAGGAGAAACAGTCGTCGCAATAGTAATTGATATCAGACATCTGATATCTGACATCGAATCTCATGAGAATCGGTTTCGGGTTTGACACCCACAAACTTGAGGAAGGCTGCACGTTCACAATGGGAGGTGTCAAATTAGAGCATTCCAAAGGCGCTTCCGGTCATTCCGATGCAGATGTACTGATCCACGCGATCATTGATTCTTTGCTTGGGGCTGCGGGGCTTCCCGACATCGGACAACAGTTCCCCGACACATCATCTGAATACAAAGGCATTGACAGCAGCATATTGCTGAAGAGGACCCTTGAACTGATCAGGGATGCAGGATACGGGATAGGGAATATCGACTGCACGATTGTCCTTCAGAAACCAAAGATTTCTGCAATCATCCCATCCATTATCACGTCTCTATCCGGAGCCCTTGAGATCAGCCCCGGCCAGATCAATGTCAAAGCCAAAACCAGCGAGAAGCTCGGGTTTATCGGCAGGGAAGAAGGGGTTTCGGCTTACGCGGTAGCCTTGCTCCAAAGCCTTAACTGTGAGTAATTCCGCTCCTGATCAACGTTTATCTCAGTCTTTGATACATCTCACCGGCAAGGCGTTGGATCGGATCGATTGATAATCCGAAACACTGAAATTGATGAGGTTCATTCCATGTGAAATTGCCTTGGAAGTGCCGGAAGGGGTTGAAGTCCAGAACATCGTAGCAAATCCGTTTAAAGCCGAGACCTCATTGCTGTAGATCAAGCCGCTTTCTCCTGCCCTGAACCCTGAAATAATGGTATCCTGGAGAGGTTTGCCTGCAAGAGCCTGGTTCTGGTAATAGTTGAACAGGATCATCCACTCGGCCTGGGTTGGAACATGCCAGCCTGCCATACAAAGGCCTTGCGAACCGGGTGCCGACTGGTATCTCATCAGCTCGTCCCATTGATACAAACCTCCGTATTCTATGCATTTTGTCGACTCATTATTATAGCAGTATTTTTCATTCTGACAGTTGTCGGTCTGGTGCGTGGAAGCAGTCAATTGGTTCCCGAAATTAAGATTGGTTTCCATCCAGCACTGGGTACCCAACCGAACTGTCGTGTAAGTTTTCCCATCCCTCGCATCGGTCATGGTTTGACCGCATGAAAATAAAGCTGAGGATAGCACATTGATTGTGCGGCTAGCAGAAGCACCGCAGTGATACATGTTTTGGTAAACATACGTGATTGTTTTTATACCAGGCCCTGCTGATGAAGGATTGAAGTAGGTCCCTGTTACCCCCGGCCCCGAATAGGAGCCTCCCGATGGTATTCCCCCTTTTAGCAGGACCGGTTGGGCGGTCAGATCGGAAATCGTGTCGAAACAGGAGTTAAAACTGACCGCAGGCAGGGGGTTTACAGTTAACGCTTCAATATTGCTGTTTGCAGGATTCCCTGTTGTGCATTGCAAGCTTGAGGCCAGCTGGCAATTCACAACATCTCCGTTCAATGGGATACAGGTGAATACGGATGAGTTACTCCCTGCTGGCAATCCGTTCACCTTCCATGCATAAACCGGCGCATCTCCAGGGTTTACAGCCGCCGCAGTGAAAGTAGAGGAAGTTCCGGCACATACGGTATATGATGGGGCTGAAATGCTTACACTGACAGGAAGCAGGGAAATCACATTCATTGTTTCAGCGTTGCTTGTTGCCGGGTTGTTTGTGGTGCAGCTGAGACTCGATGTCAGGTTAAAAGAAACAACATCCCCGTTTACGGGTGTGTATGTAAATATCGTGGTTCCGGTCAATGCAACTGATCCGTTCACCTTCCATTCATACACAGGTAATACCCCGGGGTTGACAGGCATTGCATTGAATGTGACCGCTGTGCCTGAACATACATTGTTCCCTGAAGCTGTGATGCTTACGCTGACTGCCGAAACAGGTGTCACGGTAATGGGAAGCTGGTTACTAATGGCCGGGTTACCGGTGGTGCATGGCAGGTCGGAAGTCATCTCGCAGCCCACAACATCCCCATTCAGCGGTATGTAAGTGAATACGGATGAGTTTGTCCCGGCTGCCGCACCATTCACCTTCCATGCGTAAACTGGGGCATTTCCCGGGTTGACCGGTGCAGCAGTAAAGGTCACTGCTGTGCCTGCGCATACTGTTGTTACCGACCCTGAGATGCTCAGGCTCACAGGCATCACAGGCATCACCGTCATGGCAATCTGATTGCTTGAAGCAGGGTTGTTGGTGGTGCAACCGAAACTGGATGTCAAATCGCAGGAAACGATATCCCCGTCGGCCGGTATGTAAGTGAATGTGTTTGAATTGGAACCTGATGCAGAACCGTTGACCTTCCAGACGTAAACCGGCGCATTCCCCGGATTTATTGGTGTTGCAGTATAAGTCACCGATGTACCTGCACAGACTGTATGTACGGGAGTGCCGATGGTAACGGAAACAGGCATCGTTTGTTCCCTGGTAACAATTATAGTGTCTGAACCTGTGCAATCGTTTGAAGATCTGACGAGCAGGGAATATATGCCGCCTGTGCTCACTGTGATCGTCGGCAAAGTGGATCCTGTGCTCCAGAGGTAAGAAGCATAAGGGCCTCCTGTTGATGAAAGGGTCACCATGGAACCTGAGCAAAAGCTTATATCAGGACCAAGATTCGGATGAGGTGAATTATTAACTATGAGATTGATGGTGTCGTAAGCGATGCATTGAGCGTTGGTTGCTTTAACCCAATACTGCCCGGCGGTGCCTGTAGTGATGGTCTGGGTAGTGGCGCCGGTATTCCAGAGATAGGTACTCCAGCCTGAACCTGCATCGAAGGTAGCCGAATTACCCTGGCAAACGGCAACATCAGGCCCGAGGTTTAGGCCGGCAAAATCGGAAAAATAACCATAACTGCAGCCTCCCCCGACATCACCAATAAGCAGTCCGAGGTGAAATGCTCCCGCTGTATTGGTAATGGTAACAACGGTGCCGACAGGTATCTGGGAGAGGGAAAACGTTTTATTGGCTGTTTGCCAGTTCCCCCCGGTACCGGGGACCACCGCAAAGTCGGAAGTTGTTATCATTGTGGAATTTCCATTTAATAAAAAGCTGCTGGTATATGGGGTCTGAGTCGCGATCTGGACCCCCAGCTGCTGGTTGGTGGTTCTTGTGAAAACTACCTGGGTTGAACCGTTGCAGTTTATTGAAGGGATAAGGGCCGAGCCGAGTTCACAACCGAATCCGGAAGTCTCGTAAACATAAACAGGAAATGAGGCCGATATCGAGGCAGATGGATTTGTAATATCGTGATCATATAATTGTCCCTTGTTAAGAGTTGCGATCGGGGTGCTGCTACCATCAATATAAACGTTGGTATTATCCTGCGTAGCCACTATAAAAGCCCTGTTCCCGTCGTTGGTAAGGTTTCCCCTGATCACAACATAATCAGTCCCGGTGATCTCGACAGGCACGATCTGGTCACCTACGAGGTCGGCGCAGCCTGTGATACCATGAAGGAGGTCATCTGTCTGGGTGATTGCGATAGGGTTGTTTGAAACGACGGTGGTGCCCCAAAGGTGGTTGGCAGCAGCCTGGGATGTGGCAACGCCCGACCATGTCTGGCCCCGGTTCAGGGTGACAGGGAAGGTCACCCCTGCAGAATGTCCCACAATAGGTTTTGTTGGTGTAATATTGAGAATGGTATTATCCAAGGTGGCGACAATGTCGAAAGCATTATAGGGAACCGGAGTGTAACCTGTGGCATTATTAAAGAAATTCTGGGTTGGAATGATAAAATTGGTCCCGACTGAATTTCTCCCTTTCAGGGTAAAGATCTCCGGGTTGCAATTGCAATAAGTACTGGCAACTTCATAATAGATACTGACAGGAGTGGTAGCAATAATGTGTATGCCGTAAGTAAGCAATGTATTGGGGGGTTTATTCTCCACCATGTCAAGGAAGGGTGACAGGTCTACAGTCTGAAAACCGCTTGCAGGTATTGAAACCACGATGGGAGTGAAGGATGAATTTGCAGGCTCCGAAACCGTGACCGTGGAAGCCTGATCATAAGTGGATATCCTGAGGTAAATGGGTATATCCATATTGTATGATCCATACTTGGAAACTTCGGGGGCTACAAACCAGAATTCCGTATCCTTTTGAGAGAAAACTTTGATTTCCGGGAAGATCAGGATGATCAGGATCAACAATGTAAGGTATCGCGACATTTTAGTTCCCGGGATTTTGACCGGTGTAATAAGACCACCATAGATTGAGAAGGATCAAAAATACGAATTTTATATTTACAATTCCATCATCTATTGTTTGGTCATTCACTCTTCCCATAGACCCTGATTTCCATATCATCCGCCATGAAAGTTCCTTTTCCCGGGTTCCATAAATAGAGTTTCAGCAGGGCGTTGGGGTTGGTGATCCGGGGAAGGTTGAATGAATAATTTACTGGCCTCCAAGTGCCAGGCTCTGAAAGAGGAATCTCATTCAACCGGAACGCGTTATAATAATTGTATGAACGGTTAATGCTGTCGATGGCGACGACGAACATAGCCTGGTTTGAAGCTTCAGGGATGCTGTCATACAGCTTAAGGCCAATTTCGCAATACAGCGGTGATGGAACTTTAGAAAGGCAGCCGTAATGAATTTCAATACCAGGCCCGAATTCGCAGTTTTTCGTAAACAGGAATGCTTTCTTACCGGATGCTTTACAAGCTGCCAGCATCCATGGATCCTGGTTTATCCAGTTGGGCTGGGGCTTGTCAAAACTATTTTCAAAGCTTGCAAGCGGATGATCGAGATCAGCCTTGTAGAATGGTACTTCGGTACCTCCTCCGAAACACTCACGGTACTTATAGGAGGTCCTGAGAAAAACATGGAAATATTTTACCCGGTTCATATTATCCCTTCCGATATATCCCTCGCTGTATTGCCAGGTTTGGAAAAGGTTCAGGCAGATACAGGCATAAACGAAGAAAAATGATACCAGCCTGAGCTTTTCGCCGGCTGTGCGGCTCAGGGTTGATGCGATCAGTACTGCGAAAATCCCGTAAAAATCGATCATGGGTCTTTGCCCGAAGCCGTCGCTGTAGTACCAGCACCACCAGGAGGAGCTGGTATAGACAACCAGAAAAAGGAAAAGGAAGAATACCGGAATGTTCCGATGTTTTTGACCGGGCATGTGGAAAATGCCTATTACCGGAAGCAGCATCAGTGGTGTATAGACGAACCATCCCCGGCGAAAAGAGAAAAGGAAGTCGGCAATATGTGGTTTCATAAAATAAAAGCCTTCATCAGGGTATGACCTGATGATCCATTGCCCCGATTGAAGATGCCACAACAGCGGCTGTAAGGCAAGAAGTGCGATCAGTGCGAACAGGAACCAAGGGCGTCGGGCCGGCAGGATCTTTTTCAGGAAGGCTGATACCGGAGTTCCTTTAAGAAACAGGGGTAGGGCAGCAAGGACCAGGATGTTCACGGGCCTCAGCAGTATGATGAATGCAAGCAGGAATCCGGCCCGGAATCTGAGGCTGTTCGAGGCTGCATCGTTGCACTGCATACAGGTCCAAATGAAAGCGGTAACCGCGAAGAAGGAGAACGTATGCGACATCGAAGGTTGCCCCAGAGAGTAATAGAACAGGTTAGTCCCGGCCAGGACCGCGAGCATGACGAAAGCAGTAACATCCTCGCTGAAACTGAAGCTGAGAAGGATCTTCCTCATACAGTTTATCCCGACAAAAAGATAGAAAAGGGATCCCAGACCGGCGAAAAACTGGAACCAGAAGCTTAGCCCATCGAGGTTCCCACCACTGATCCACGAGAAAAACCATCCGCAGACAAAAAAAGGCAACAGTAAAATCGCTTCGCCTGAAAAATACTTATTGATCTGCTTTGTTCCCTGCTGGCTGAGATATTTGGGGTTATAGTCGGGCCTGCCGTAAAATTTTCGTTCGGCTGAGGTAAATTTCTCCCATGAAGGATCTGAGTAAATGATCAATGAAGGGAGATAAGCGTAATATCCTATGCCGTCGCTTGAGATGATGCTGCGCCATCCTTTGCCATCTCCGCCAATGAACCTTGTCCATACAAACAATGCGATCAGGGCAAGGGAAATTAGGATCAAAGCCAGCTTGGAAGAATTGCCGGGTTTTTTCGAATCAAAACGGAGCGTTGATGTCATCAGTTCTTTGTGACACGTGGCAGGTTGCAGATGCCACGATCGGGTTTCAAAGATAGGGAATTAAATTCCAGATGGTTTGGTTATCTCCTTTCTTCTTTGTAATTTTGCAGCCCGTTTTATAAAACCAAGTTAAAATCATTAAAATCAACAGGAAATGTTAAACCAGTACGAAACCGTTTTCATTATGACTCCCGTTTTATCTGAAGAACAGATGAAGGAAACGGTAGAAAAGTATCAGAAGTTCCTCGTCAGTAAAAAGGCCGAGATCATTCACGAGGAACATTGGGGATTGAAAAAGCTCGCCTATCCCATTCAGAAGAAGAGCACGGGTTTTTATCATTTGATTGAATACAAAGCCGACCCGACTATTATCCGCGAATGGGAAGTAACCTTTAAACGTGATGAACGAATCCTTCGTTTTCTTACGATCGTTCTCGATAAGCATTCACTTGCTTACAACGAGAAAAAGCGTGCAAAATCAAGAGACAGGAAGAAGGAAAAAGAAGTTCAGGAATAATCTTAAAATTCAGTAAAAATGGCTACACAACAACAAGGCGAAATAAAATATCTAACCCCAATAGCGGTAGATACCAAAAAGAAAAAATACTGCCGTTTCAAGAAGAGCGGTATAAAGTATATCGATTACAAGGATGCAGACTTTCTGCTCAAGTTTATCAATGAACAAGGTAAGATCCTTCCCCGCCGTATTACCGGCACCTCGACCAAGTACCAGAGGAAAGTGGCACAGGCTGTGAAACGCGCCCGCCACCTGGCTTTATTACCTTACGTTGCTGACATGTTAAAATAGGAGGGAAGAACGATGGAAGTTATTTTAAAACAGGATGTTCCCAATCTGGGATATGCGAACGACAAGGTGAATGTTAAACCGGGTTACGCACGTAATTATCTGATCGCTAAAGGTCTTGCAATCAATGCAACCGAGACTAATAAAAAGATCCTTGCCGAGACAATGAAGCAGAGGGCTCATAAGGAAGAGAAGATCTTCAAGAGTGCCGAAGAACTTGCCAAAGCACTGGCCAATATTACTGTGAAAATCGGGGCAAAGGCTGCCGAGAGCGGAAAGATCTTCGGATCGGTGAATGCCCTTCAGGTTGCCCAGGCTCTGAAAGACCAGTTCAATTTCGAAGTTGATCGTCGCAAGATCCATGTCGACCATGAACATATCAAGGAACTTGGAACCTATAAGGCCAAAGTTACCCTTCATAAAGATCTCCATATAGAGATCAAGTTCGAGGTTTTTGCAGAATAATATCTGACATCTGACATCTGCCATCTGCCATCTGATATCAGATGGCAGATGATGGATCAACAAATTTTTTAACTTTATCCCGGAATCAGATCCGGGATTTTTTATGCTTACAAACAACCAGGTAAAACATATCAATGCCCTGAAGATTAAAAAATACAGGGATGAGTACAAGGAGTTTATCGCCGAAGGCAGCACTCTGGTTACCGACCTGATCAGGAGCTCGTATGAGATTGCGGCAGTGTATGCCGAAACTCAATGGATCACAAATAACCTGGAATTGATACGGCAACGCAATGTGCCTGTCTATGAAGCAGATCCAAGGGATATAGAAAGGATTACCTCCTTAACGAACCCAAGTTCTGTTCTTGCCATTGTCAGGATCCCCCAGGAAGTTGATCTCTCTCCTGCAACAATGGAGAATGTAGCTCTGGAGCAAATTTTCCCCTTACTTTTCAATGAGCTTTCACTGATGCTTGAAGGCATTTCAGATCCGGGAAATTTCGGGACCATGCTCAGGATTGCCGACTGGTTCGGTATCCGTAATTTGTTTTGCTCAGAAAACTGCGTGGAAGTATATAATCCAAAAGTTGTTCAGGCCAGTATGGGCTCTGTGGCGAGAGTGAACGTGGTGTATACTGAACTTGCCGGTTTTCTCAAAAAACTGAATGGCCGCTTGCCGGTTTACGGTACGTTTTTACAGGGCGAATCTATATATACAAAACATCTTGCCGAACATGGGATTATAATAATAGGCAGTGAAGCCCATGGGATATCGGAGAAGCTTGCTGCATTTGTTACCGGCCAACTGTTCATTCCATCTTTCGGATCAACCGGAAATGGTAAAGCCGAATCGCTCAATGCTGCCGTTGCTGCCGCCGTGGTGATCGCCGAATTCCGCAGGAGAGTTTCCTGATCCACTCATCACGTTATCACGATCATCACGCGATCCTGATTTTCATCTACACTTACCAACAATTCTCTTACACTTACCTGTTTTGGATTGCTATTTTATCCCTCTGGAGGTAATTTAGCTAATAATTGCATAAACATGCTTTGAAATAGTTCAATAATTTAAACCAATAAGCTTTCAAATATGACCCCGATGAACACTCCGACCAATGGCCCATGGCTGATAACCCCGGTTGTAAGGGATAAGGATTTCCTCGACATGAAGGAGCTTTGCATTGAATTTGCCACTTCAATGGATTTTGAGCTTGACTACCAGCAGCTTCTGCGGGAATCAGCTTCGATAAAAGAGATCTATAAAATGCCGAAAGGCGTAGGGTTCCTGCTTAAATCAAACAATCAGAGCATCGGATGCATTGCTTTGCGGAAGGTAAACTATAATACAGTCGAGATCAGGAAGTTTTATGTGCGTCCTTCCACAGCATTCCTGAAGTGGAGCAGTAATTTGCTGGAAGTTGCAGTAGACTGGGCAATGCAGTCCAATTATCAGAAGATCAGGGTTGAGCCGGGAGCTACACATCCGTCATTGAAGAAATTATATGGGGAAGCTGAGTTCAGGGATAAATTCATCCGCGATGAAAATACTTCACAACTGGTCAAGGTCCTGGAAAAAGCTTTGGTAAGTGTTCCTGAATATTTCCAGCTTTAGAAATCGTACATTTGCCGGGTGATTATACCTTTAAAACCAACCCGGTTAAATGAAATATATCACCTTCCTTAGTATTCTTGCATTTTTCTTCTATTCTTCTGCTTACTGCTTTGGAAGCGAGTTGCCGAATGAAAATATAACCTATTCTCCCACAATAAAAACCCTTCAACTGTACAAACAGGGCTTTGAGCTGTCATCGCCTGTATTCCAGCTGAATTCAACCGAAAAACTGGTTCTGGATTTTGACGACCTGGATGTTGAATCCAAAGCCTATAAATATACCATAAGACATTGCGAATCTGACTGGACAACCTCATCAGGCCTGAGGCCGATGGAATATATCAACGGGTATACTGAGGAGAGCATCAACGACTTCCAGTATTCAATTAATACTACTGTCAGGTATATTCATTATACAGCAACCTTCCCGTCCAATAATATGAGTCCAAGGATCTCGGGGAATTACCTGATGATCGTTTATGCCGATGATCCGCCTGAACCGGTATTTACCAGGAGGTTCATGGTGGTAGAAGTGTCTTCTCTTTCGATTGAAGGTTCGGTTCAGCAAGGCTCGAAAACGGATGAACATCTTACAAAACAGCAAATTGATTTTGTTGTCCGTTTGAATGGATTTAAAGTGATGGATATAAAACGGGACCTGAAAATTGTTATCCAGCAGGACGACCGCTGGGATAATGCACTCAACAATATCTATCCGAGATTTATCAGGGGCGATGAGCTGGATTACCGTTACGATGAAAATATTGTATTTAACGGAGGCAGCCCTTACCGTAATTTTGACATAAAGAGCCTGATCTATCAGACCGAACGGATCGACAAGATCTTTTTTGACACGATCAACCAGGTCCTGTTGCTTGAGGATAAACCCAGGACCTATAAAAATTATGCTTACAATTCGGATATTAACGGCAGGTTTCTTATTAAAAATGAGGTTAATGCAACGAATTTCAATACAGAATCGGATTATGCCCTTGTCCATTTCTTTCTTCCATTTCCCGTGAAGTTCACCGACGGGGATTTTTATCTGATGGGAGCTCTTTCAAACTGGAGGATGGACGATAACAGCAGGCTGCAGTTCAATAATACGACAAAACGGTACGAAATCTGTCTTTACCTGAAGCAGGGGTATTACAATTACATATATGTAATGTTAAAGAAAGGTAAAACAGCCGGTGATGAGTCCCTGGTTGAAGGAAGTCATTGGGAAACACCGCATATGTACACGGTTTACGTATATTACCGGCCAGGGGCCGCACAGTCAGATCAACTGATCGCAGTGCAAAATATCAATTCCATTCAGCAAAATTAGGTTTCGCTCAGTATATCAGTGAGTTGACCCTGTTTTTTATCAATCAGCCATCCTGGAACCGAGGAACATTTTTTTATCAAATAAAACTTTTTTCACACTTACCCGAAAAACAGCTACACTTACCAAATTTATATACACACCTTGTTGTGTATTTTAAAATCTTGTTTTATATTTGTATAATCGAAAAAGTGTATCCGATTTTTGACACTATAAAACATTGAAACGAAATATTAAAAATAACATAATAAAACAACCGTATATGAAAAAGGTTCTGTACTCCTTATTGTTAACCATGTGTTTATCCTTGTGGGCAAATTTTGCCTTTAGTGATAACATGGGAATCATTACAATATATAATCCTAATGCAGGCGTTCAATGGGTTGCAGGTCAATCGTATAATATCACATGGTATTACGATCACTCCTACAATGTTAAAATTGAATTATTAGGACCTGGACCGGCTGTTACAACTTTAATTGCCAGCACCCCAAACAGCAGTTGGACCTGGAATATTGATGCAGGTCAGGCTTTAGGGACCTATCAGATACGAATTACCAGCACGGCGAACCCTGCTACTACAACGACGAGCAGCAGTTTCTCGGTTGTTGCGAGTGACGCGGGCAATATCATCACACTCTACAGGCCGGTGATTGGCGAACAATGGATAAAAGGTACAACCTACCCTATTACCTGGTGGTCAAACGTAAGCGGGACAATGGATATTCAGTTATATCAGTCGGATAAAACCACCCTTGTTGGACCCATTGCTACGAACACAGCCAATGACGGTACTGAGAACTGGGACGTTCCTTCAGATCCTGCAATAGTTCCTGTTGGTGATTATTATGTAAAAATTTCAAGTCATGCCAATGCAGCTATTTATGTATGGAGCGGAATGTTTCATGTTATCGCCTACAATCCAAACCTCCTGATTACCATTTACAGACCTGTAATTAATGAAAACTGGCTTAAAGGAACATCATACCCGATCGTTTGGTGGAGCAACGTCAGCGGCAATATTGATATTCAATTGTACGCATCTGACAAAACCACCCTCGTTGGACCGATTGCCATGAATACAGCGAATGATGGAACGGAGGCTTGGGATGTTCCCCTGGATCCTGCTGTTGTTCCAGCCGGAGACTACTATGTTAAAATTTCCAGTCATGATAATTCTTCAATATTTGTTTGGAGTGGTGTGTTTCATGTTATTGCAACCAATCCGAACAGTTTGATCACCATCTACAGACCCGTTATCAATGAACAATGGGTCAAGGGATCGACCTACCCCATTACCTGGTGGGACAATATCAGCGGAAATATTGACATTGATTTATACCAAACAGATAAGTTAACTTTAGTTACTTCTATTGCCGCGAATACTGCAAATGACGGAACCGAGAACTGGACCATTTCAAGCAATCCGGCTGTAGTGCCGGCAGGTGATTATTATGTGAAAATAACCAGTCACAGCAACCCCGGAATTTATACATGGAGTGATATCTTTCATGTCATTACTACAAACCCCAACAGCATTATTACAGAATACCGTCCGATGGTAGGTGAGAACTGGATCAAAGGACAAACCTATCCTGTGGTATGGTGGGACAATATAAGCGGTACGATAGACATTCAATTGTACGCATCTGATAAAACCACACTTGTTGGTCCGATTGCTTTGGATTCACCTAATGATGGAACTGAGAACTGGGATGTTCCCCTGGATCCTGCAGTTGTTCCTGCCGGTGATTATTATGTCAAGATTTCAAGCCATAGTGACGCGGCAATTTATGCATGGAGCGGGGTATTTCATGTGATCTCTACTGATCCCAACCTCCTGATCACTTTGTACAGACCTATGGTTGGAGAAGAATGGATCAAAGGAACTACCTATCCAATTGTATGGTGGGATAATATAAGCGGTACGATCGACATTCAATTATACGCCTCAGATAAAACCACCCTGATTGGACCCATTGCAATTGGTACCCCTAATGATGGCACCGAAAACTGGGATGTTCCTCTTGATCCTGCCATAGTGCCGGCCGGCGACTATTATGTTAAAATATCCAGTCATGAAACTCCTTCAATTTTTGTGTGGAGTGGTGTTTTCCATGTTATTCCTCTCAACCCGAACTATATGATCGCCTTTTACAGGCCTGTAATCAATGAGCAATGGACTAAAGGACACACTTATCCGATAGTGTGGTGGGATAATTTCTCAGGGAATGTCGACATTCAGCTGTACCAGTCTGATAAGACCACTCTCGTTGGGCCCATTGCAATGAATACAGCCAATGACGGCACCGAAAGCTGGGATGTTCCTCTGGACCCCGCGGTAGTTCCTCCTGCAACTTACTATATTAAGATAAGCAGTACTGCAAATCCTGTTATTTTTAAATGGAGCGATCCTTTCACTACAGTTCTTGACGGGAAAAAATCTTCAAATGGAGTAATTGATGAATCCTCCGATCTGAGTATCTATCCCAATCCTGCTACCGATCAGCTTAATATTAAATCGGCCGGTACAATCAACCATGTTTGGATGCTTAATAATCTTGGAGTGAAGGTTCTTGAGAGCTCACCGAATTCCAGCCAGGTTAATCTTAACCTCGGAAGGCTGAACGCAGGATTCTATTTTCTCCATATTGAGATTGATGGAAATGTGACCACACGTAAAGTGATGGTAAAATAGAACCTTAATACATATTTAAAAAAGAGGCTGTCCTGGTTATCAGGACAGCCTCTTTTGGTTCAGGGCAATGAGATCTTGCCTCTTTTATTTCGTTTGACAGCTGTATCAGGAGTTGGACTATCAGTTCTTCAGGCAGCGAACAGAGAAGCTGTTTACTTTCAATCCCGATCCCCTGTAGATATCCTTACCGGTGTTGTAAGGAGTGCGGCTCCAAGCGTGATCAGGATTTGCAACATCCTGAGCAGAAGACCAGAAGAATGTATACAGCATGATCCCGTCAAAGCCGGATGCATTATGCTGACCTGCACCTAAAGCTGAAAATCCACTACTGTTTGTTGCACCGGTATTCGGGGATGCCCAGTAATCCAATCCTGCCTGTTTGATCTTGCCACCGGCAATGCTGTCTCCGCCAAGATAGTCAATCAGGGTTGTCCAGTCATCATCCATTGGAATATGCCATCCTTCGGGACAAATTCCTTTTGAGCCTTGAGCTGTGACGTACTGCATCATTTCATCCCATTGATATAAAGCTCCGAAAAAATCACAGTTTGATTCTTCATCATTATAACAATGTTTTTCAATTACGTTGTTATTGGTTTGGGTTACATCACCATTGATACGTGTTCCGACATTAAGATTTTGCCTGAACCAGCATTGCGAATTAATGAGAACGGTTTGATATATTTTCCCTTCATAAGTGATATAATTCTCACAACTTATCTGAGCCGTGGTAAAAGACAGAACGTTACCATACCCTACTCCTGCACTATTTGTCGCATAAGCCCTGACATAATACACTGTATTTGGTATCAGGTTGGTAATATTGCTGGTAAATGTTGTTTGACCAGCGCCCTCATTCGTATGAGTCGCGGTAGTATCGGGATTCTGAGAGATACTCCAGCAAACTCCTTTGGATTTAATATCGGAACTGCCAGCCTGGGAAATAGTACCTCCCGATACTGCATTTGTTGACGTAATATTGGTGACCGCTGTTGTGGCTATTGTCGGAACTTTGGGCACATCTGTCGGAGTGGTATCTTTGCTGCATCCGGGAAAGATTAACGAGGCTGCAAGGGAAAAAGAAACGAATAAAAATGACTTGTTGGGTCCAAGGATTTTCATGGTTTTTGTTTTTGAATTGTAAATATAAAAATTTTTTTGCCGGAAAATTGAGTACAATCGACAAAATTTCAAATACTATTCTTGTAAATCTTTACCCCAGGAATCATTAAAAGAGACTCAGATCTTGCGGTATGCACAATTGTATTTATCAACAGGAAGGCATTCATATTCTCCGGTAAGGCTGAGCAACTCATTAAGCTTTTCGTTGGACTGGTATTTGTTCTCCATCACCAGCAGAATGCTGTTGTAGTTTTTAAGGAATTCAATGGCACCAAGTAAAATCATATTCTCCATGCCTTCAGCATCCATCTTGATCAGGATTTTTTCGTTGGGATGTATTGAAAGACTGGCAGCCAGGGTATCCAGCCTGCATACTTTCAGGGACACGATCTCATTGCTGTTTTTCGGCCCTTTATAGTCAGTGGTGTTGGTGGCAAGCCTTGAAGCCCCGGTATTGATCTTTTCAAATATGAATTCACTCGTGGTATCTTCCTGTCCTAACGCTATATTATGACTGCAGATCGAATTCTCCAGATTATTAAGCCTGATATTTTGTAACATGGCCTCGAAATTTTCTGGCATTGGTTCAAATGCATGGCATTTGAGCCCTTTTTGAGCCATCAGGATGCTGTAGATGCCAATATTAGCGCCTATATCAAGAAATACGGTATAATCCTGGTAATGTTTAAGGAAGAATTGTTTGACCTCCCACTCATAGGCAAAGTTGGCAAACTGAAAATCGATGGTCCCGCTCCTAATATGAAACTTCCCAAGGCTGCTTGTATATTCCGAAGATGTTTTTACCGGTAGCTTAAACAGTTGATACCCTAAGGCAATCCAAATGAAACGATATTCACCATGCTTTGCATAATCCCTGATATACCTTATATATGTTGATATCCTGTTTGACATCTTAAAATCAAATTTTTGCTAAATTAATATTATTAATCAGAACGGATAACCAATCCCGAAATTCCAGACAATATCCCCTAACTGCATTTTGTTAAAATACCATTGATTCCCCTTGGGATACCAGGGTACCTTTATTGGAATTCCGGGGTCAAGCCTGATCATGAAGAAATTAAAATCCAACCTGATTCCAAGGCCGGCGCTGACTGCAATATCAGGTATGAATGTTGACAGGGTGATCACTCCGCCGGGGAGATCGGAAGAGGGCTTCAGCAGCCACACATTTCCAATGTCAACAAACAAAGCTCCTTTAACAACTTTATAGATCGGGAACCGGTATTCAATGTTGGCTTCAAGCTGCATATCACCGAACTGGTTGTAATTTGCAGCCGAACTGTCGTTATGATAACTACCCGGACCTAGGAATCCGAGTTTCCAGCCCCTCAGGTCGTTTGCACCACCTGCAAAAAAAGCTTTTTCAAAGGGCAACGCTATTGAATTTCCATAGGCAATACCAATCCCCGCATAAAAACGATATACAATGGTGTGCTGTTTGCCGAGTTTCTCGTAATAACGGAAATCGAAATCGGGTCTTATGTATTGTGCGTACTGGATATTAAGCAGAGTGTAATAGCCTTCGCTGTTTTTAGGGGCCTTGACAATATTATCGATGGCATACAGGAGGTTCCCTCCGGTTTCGAAATTCGACCTGATATAAATATAATCATTCAGGCGGTTCAGCTGCTGGCTGGTGTATTGAATGGTATAACGCAAACCGGCAACCAGATGGTCGGTGTATTGATATTTTAAACGCTGGTCGGTGAGGTCTTTTAAATATGCATCAAAAAGTGAATCCCCGAAAACTTTTACCAGGGCGATTTCAAAAGGGTTGAAGGTCTGGCTGAGCTTGCTGTTCTGAACCCAGTTATATCCAAAAGTAACATTGGTGATATGCCGGTTGTAATCCTGCTGTTTCTGAAAGTTGTATCCTAAACTCACAGTGGTTTTTGGTTTCATCCTTTTTGAGATCTTCTCGGGTTTGATAGGAAACAGAAACTGGGGAAATGTAAGACTGGTATTGATTCCTATTTCAAGTACATTGAACCATTGTTTAATGGTATTATCGCTCATCGAAGGCTGTGTTTGTGCAGAAACATTCAGGCCGATACTTAACAGCTGGGCTCCCCTGAAAATGTTCCTGTTCGAGTAGGTGAGACCACCCTGCAGCCCAAAGGCGCCGGCGGAGTTCGTGGCATCGGTTGAAACAGTAAACGAATGACCCGCCGACCGGGCAAGCTGAACCTGGCAATCTATGGGAGCGGCGTTCTTCTTTGTTGAATCAGCTTTGGATTGCGAAGGACCAAAGCGGAGGTTCACGTATTTGAATACCTGCAGGCCTGCCAGGCGGCTGTATGTCTGGTTCACGTTATTCAGGTTGTAGTAACTGCCTGGCTCCACAAAAATGGATTGGGTAATGGTACGCGGCTTGATCGACATTTTACGTTCGTACAGGAAGTAATAGCTGTACCTGGATTTCTCTTTTTTTGGCCCTTCAAACTGGATCAGCAGAGTGTCGTAATGCACCGAGTCCCCTGCAAGATGATCGAATTCGGGATAGATATACAGCCTGTTGATGTAATAACGCTCATGCGGAAGGGTCACCATCTGGGCCGGATTATATTTTGAGGGAACGACCGGGTTGGCAATCTCAACATTAAGATTCATCTTTCGCTGTCCGAGTGTGCTGTCAACCTTATATGATATATAATTCGTGCTAAACCTGAAAAACCCATTGTTGTTGAGGTTGGTCGTGATCCTCATTCGCTCATCATCAAATTTATACGCATCATAATTCATCCCATTCTTGATCAGGCATTTCGATGTATCCTTTAAAACGAACCTGGCAACCAGGGTGTCGGGAATAGTATACTCGATATGCCTGATCTGATAAGGTTTGGTAGTCTTTACAATGTAGAATACCGTGGCTTTTTTCTTTTTTATGACAACGGAATCTTTAACCGCAGAATTAAAATACCCTTTATTGGCAAGGTATTGCGTCATTTGTTTACAGGCGATAATCGCCATTCCTGTATCAACCAGGACGGGTGCTGCACCTGCTGTATTCCGGAGCCACTTTTTAAATTTTGAATCTTTCCCTTTGCAGCCCCAGTTGTATAACGCGATATTCGACCTGAACAGTCCAAAGAGCTTTTTATTCGGCTGTTGTTGGAGGTACCCGCTAAGATCATCCGCAGTCACCTTCATCGTATTGATCTTAAATTTATTCTGGATGAGCAGGTATTCCTTTGGCCCAAAGTTCTTGGTCACATTACATGCCCCCAGGATCATCAGGAACAATAAAAAACAGATCCGGCGAAGGGTTTGTATGGACTTCAACGCAAAGGAAATTAGAATGATTAACAAATGTAACGAGAATTATTCATACCGAAATGTTGGCTTGGGTTTTTGGGATATGAAAAAAAGTTGTACTTTTGCACCCTCGAATTAAGGGAGCATAGCTCAGCCGGTTCAGAGCATCTGCCTTACAAGCAGAGGGTCACAGGTTCGAATCCTGTTGCTCCCACCCTTAAAGATCGTGATGATCGCTTCACTCGTGATGAACGTGTTGGCGTGATGATCACGATTTTTTTATTAAGGTATTTTCCCCAACCTTTGCAGGATGTTTAAATACCTGAAAAACCGGTCCGACTATTTCAAGAATATTTCGAAACTGGTTGCAGGTACTTCAATCGCCCAACTTATCTCGTTTCTTGCCGCACCTGTGATCACGAGGCTGTATACCCCTGCCGACGTGGGGTCGTTTACTTTTCTTATATCTATCGCTGGAGGTATAGGGCTTGTAGCGACATTACGATATGAAATGGCTATTATCCTTCCAAAAGAGAATAGGGATTCGGTAAACCTGGCTTTTCTTTCTCTTTCAATCGCGTTCATTATAGCTTTACTTTCTGCCGTTGTTTTATTCATTCTTGACCGGCTGTTTTTCCATGGACTTATTTTTAACCCGGTTTATAGACAATGGATCTTTCTGCTCCCGGCCCTGATCTTCCTGATGGCCGCCAGCAGTGTGTTCCAGCAATGGTTTAATCATACAAAGGAATACAAGTCCCTTGCTTACTCAAAAATCCTGACTTCCGCAAGCAATAATTTACCGACTTTGCTCATGGGATATGCCGGGATGGGCGCTCTTGGATTGTGGCTTGGAAACTTTACAGGATTTCTGGTCGTAGTGATTTTCTTCAGTCTCATTTTTTACTCCCGTTACCGTCCGAATATCCGTAATTATAGCGTTCCTGAGCAGATAAAGCTTGCAGGCAGGTACCGTTACCTTCCCATGGCAAATACACCCCAGGTGATCGTCGAGATGGTTCAGTCGTATGGCATCGTATACCTGCTCAAGATATTCTTTTCGGCTTCTGTTTTGGGTTTCTATTCCTTGTCACTCCGGCTTCTCCAGGCGCCTATGTGGCTGGTGGGTATCTCTGTCGGACAGGTATTCTACAAGGAAGCGTCAGAACAATACCAAAAGGATGGAAACCTTATCAAACCGGTTGTGAAGACGATCAAAACCTCGGCTGCCATTGCATTCCCGGTCCTGATCATACTGATGACGGCTGGCCCCTGGCTTATCGGTTTTGTTTTCGGACATGCCTGGGACGAAGCAGGGATCTACGCCCGCATCCTGGCACCATGGATGTTCTTCGATTTTATCCGGTCAACCATTCATCAAACCGCACTCATCGTTAGAAAGGCAAAGCCATTGTTCTACTTTTCACTCATTGGCGCCGCACTGATCATCATCCCCATCGTGTCGGGCGGGCTCATTTTCGGGAATCCTCTAAAGGGATTTGTCCTTCTGTCGGCAATGCAGAGTCTGTATTCAATTGGAATAATCCTGTGGACACTGAACCTGGCGAAAAAACACAGTCAGCCGAAACAGTAAATTTGCCCTTTAACGGTAAAGATCATCAATAGAAATTTTTTCTGATCTTTCTTACAAAAGTCCGTGGCATCATGATCTGAATAATGGCGGATGACATGAAAGATAAAGCAAAGGGTTTGAGCTGGAAAGCCAGGTAAAGATAGTGCACCGACATCTTCCAGTTTCCAGATTCTATCCTGTATAATTTCGAAAGCGTGATATAGTAATTGAATGCCTTATCTGTTTTATCCAGGTTGTGGGTTTTCTCAAAGTTGATGAAGTAAAGGAGTTCCTCCTCACCGGCTGTGCCCCTGCGGACGATCTCCTTCAGAAGGCTTCTGAATTTCGCATCCCGGATCTTAAGGCTTATCGAGCTTGGAACCATCCTGTAGCGCACCAGGGGTTGCCTGAAGTTCCTGGCTTTTCCAAGCCTTGTCAGCTGGTAAAGGAAGATATAATCGTTAAAATATAATTTAACAGCCTCATTATACCCCCCGATCTTCAATGCAACTTCCTTCCTGAAGAAGGTGGAGGAGTGGACAAAACAATTTTCCTTTTCAAGGACTTTCCTGATGTCTTCGTCCTCAAGCGGCAGGCTTGATGTAAAGATGTAATTGCCGTCCATATCGGTCATTTCTGCCGTACTGCCGCAAAGCACATACCCGGGATTGTTCTCTAGGAAATCATACTGCAGCCTGATCCTGTCCTTCATACAGGTATCGTCAGCATCTATCCTTGCTATGTAGCGGCCTTTAGCCATGGAAAGGCCCTTGTTGGATGCCGCAGCCACACCTTTATTCGCCTGGGTAAAGCAGATGATTCGGGGATCCCTGAAAGAAGCAATGATCTCAGGGGTGCTGTCGGTGGACCCGTCGTCGATGATTATGAACTCGAATTCCCTCAAGCTTTGGCCCAGGACGCTCTCAATGGTATGGCTGAGATACTTCTCTCCATTGAACACAGTCATTAATATGCTGACATCGGGTTGGATCATGGGGTTCTAACTTTTCATTTCGGTAAAGCCCCGAAAAATCTTTTTATATTCCTGTGGAATTTATGGATACTACTCACAGGTTCGGTCCACATAAGGATGCACTGCTTTGCAACCAAGCTGACTTGCTTGTCATTAAGATAATCCAGAGCCTCTCTGGTTTCGCTCATCTGCTGTATCCAAATATTGTCTATGCCTTTGGCAATAGCTTCCTTGAGCACTTCCAGGGTTTTACTCTTTGGTGTCACAAGAAGCAGATGTTTTACATCGATGGGGAGTGCGCTTACCGAATGAAAAAAGGGCGTTCCTTCGATGAAATCCGCAACGGGATTAACAGGATACAATTCAAAGCCTTTCTTCTTCAGGTCAAGGTAAACGGTATGGCCGAATTTTTTCGGGTCCCTTGAAACGCCTGCAATTGCAAGTTTCCTGCCTGCAAGAAATGATTCGATTGATTTTCGTGATGTCTTCATCTTCCGAGAAATAAGGTTTATAATCCTGAGAGGTTAAATCTTTCGGGGTGCTTTGCTTTCTTGCCCCTGTAAAAGTCCTGGATAATGGCCAGGTCTTTCTCAAAATCCCCGCTTGGCATAATGATTGGTCCTATCCCTCCTGTTTTATTCCCATAGTCAATAAAAGAACATGCAATAGGGACACCTGCTTCCATCGCAATCATGTAAAAACCCTTTTTCCATTGCGTCACTTTTTTTCTTGTGCCTTCGGGGGTAATGACTACGTAAAGAGATTCACTTGTTCTGAAAAGCTCGCTTACCTGGTCAACCATATTGTTCTTCTTGCCTCTTGAAACCGGGATGCCTCCAAGCTTCCTGAGCAGCCATCCGAGCGGGCCGGAAAAAACCTCTGCTTTGATCAGGAATCGTATGTTCACATCAGCCACATGAAATGTCATCCAGCCAACAACAAAATCCCAGGAACTTGTATGAGGAGCCGATATTATCACAGCTTTTTTAATACCGGCAGGTACTCTTCCATCGGTATTCCATCCCATTGATTTTAATACTGACCTTGTAAACCAGTGGCTCATTATTTCAGGTTCCTGCTTAGGCTATTAGATATGTAATTTTCAAGACTTTTACAAACATCCGCTGCAAATGCAATCCCCGACTCGATGATCTGTTCGGCTTTGAGGACCGCGATGTTATCAAGTTCCGTGCAGGTGATGCCTTGTTTAAACATGGCATAGATGATACCGGCATTAAACGAATCCCCTGCTCCAACAGTACTTACAAGAGGTTTCACAGGAGGGATGTTCACATGAATTTTTTTATCTCCGAAACAGGCTTCCACACCCTTGCTGTTCTTTGTTATAATGACATTTTTGCAACCAAATGATCTGAGTTTCACGATCACATCCCCCGGTTTTTTCAGATCAAAAACCGTGAGGAAGTCTTCATCAGAACCTCTTACGATATCGGCATAAGAAATATTCTCAATGATCCAGGGCCTCACTTTTTCGAGCTGTTCCAGATGGGATTTCCTGAAATTCGGGTCATAAATGACCAGGGCTCCGCCTGACTTTGCCGAACGGATCCACCGTATAATCTTTCCGTGTATACCCGGAGTGATCGAATAGATTGATCCGAACAATATGATATCTTCTTGTTTAATATCGGGCAAAGAATCTTTCATCCTGATTTTAGGATAGGAAGTATAAAAGGAGTAAGAGGCATTGCTTTTTTTGTCCAGAAAGGCCAGTGCAAGCGCTGTTTTTCCATCTTCATACCGCCGGATAAAATGGGTTCCGGTATTGTTTTGCTTCAGGAACGTATCGATAAGCTTCCCCGGCTGGTCATTTCCGTATTCACTGATGAATTCAACATTAAGGCCGGTACGGCCCAACGAAACGGCTGAGTTCAGCATCGATCCACCGGGTGTTGCCGACACAGGCTTACCATCCCTGATGATCAGGTCAAGGACTGTTTCTCCTATTGTGTAAATAGTCCTTGCCATGTCAGTACTCAATTTCGAGATCCAGGTCTTCCTTCAATTTTAGCAGGGATGGATTCTTTGCAGCCATTTTATCGAATTTATCTTTATCGGTATAAGGCTTCAGTTCCCTGCTATTTTCTTCCACTTTTGATGTGAGCTGTAATTTGTAATTATCCAGCCGGGAACTGAGAAATCCAAGCATTTCCCCTTTTTTCTGGAAGAGTTCATTCTCAAGCAATTTATTTTCCAGTGTGATCTCAATGTTCCAGTTTTCCCTCAGAATTGGTGTACAGTGAACCAGGCTGTTATACAGGTGTGGCATATCGGTTTTCAATCCTCCGGTATATTCTTTCCAGGCTATATAAAGATCCTCCTGGGTAAAAGGACTAGCCTTATCATAAGAAGCAGGATCTTCCCGGGCGTCAGGGTTACGCTTTGAAGGATCTACCGACTGTTTAATGGAAATAGTTCCTGAAACCTTTTCTTTAAGGTCCTTCAACTTTACCGTTGCAGGCTGTTTTAATGCGGATGCTGTTGCGGGTTTCTCGATAACGTAGATTTTCTCTTTCGGTTCTGAGTAATCATTTTCACCCGGCTGCTTTGAAGGTTCGGGTTGAATAAATTTACCTGGCTGGGCTGGTTGGCTATAGGGAGCCTGATTTGAATTTTGCCGGGGACCAGGTTGGGGTTCTTGTGTTTTTCTGGCTGCCGGTTTTATGGGAACGGATGAGGAGCACATCTGCATCAGGGCAAGTTCCAGATGGATACGTTTATTGTTACTTGATTTGTAAGCCAGGTCGCAGCGGTTGGTAATGTCGAGAAGGTTCAGAAGGTGGGTTACCTGGAACCGGGTTGATTGTTCAGCATACCGGTTCCTGATAGAAGGGGCTGTCTCCATAAGCCGGATTGTTGCAGGGTCTTTGCAAACCAGGAGGTCCCTTAGATGCTCTCCAAACCCGATGAGGAAATGTTGTCCATCGAATCCTTTACCGATAATGTCATCAATGGTGAGCAAGGTTCCCGGAATATCCGAATTAAGTATCTGGTCGCATATGCGGAAGTAATACTCGTAATCGAGTACGTTAAGGTTTTCTATGACCGTGGAATAAGTGAGGTCATTGCCGGCAAAGCTGACAAGCTGGTCGAAGATCGACAGGGCGTCGCGCATGGCACCATCGGCTTTACGGGCAATAATATGAAGGGCATTTTCCTCGACGCTGATATGTTCCTTGTCGGCCACGAACTTCAGGTGCCCTACCATGTCATCCGCAGTGATCCTCCTGAAATCAAATATCTGGCAGCGTGAAAGGATAGTGGGAATTATTTTATGTTTTTCAGTAGTAGCCAGGATAAACTTTGCGTATGAGGGAGGCTCTTCAAGGGTTTTGAGGAAGGCATTAAAAGCAGCGGCTGAGAGCATGTGGACTTCGTCGATGATATAGACTTTGTATTTCCCCATCTGGGGGGGGATCCTCACCTGGTCAACCAGGGTTCGGATGTCATCCAC
>JAPLDL010000004.1 GCA_026391735.1 Bacteroidota bacterium
ATTAACTTTTCATTAACCAAGTTTAACTCTTCATTAACATTTCACCCCATAATCCTGCTGTAGCTTTGCACGGTTAAACAAACATCCTATGAAAACAAGCAATTTCCCAAAGCCTTCTGCGATCCTGGCCGTAGTTCCTGTATTTCTGATTGCATTTTTAGTTGCCTTTCCTGCCAGGGCGCAGGATAAGAAGGAACACAAAGTTACCACGGTTGTTATTGCGAGTCCTTCAAAAGATAACAGGGAGCAGAAAGTAACAGTTGTGGCAAAATCCGATTCCAATGATAAAGAAGGGAAGATTCATCTTAAAATCATTAAGGAAGTTAACGGGAAGAAAACCATTGTTGATACTGTGGTCTCTTCACCGGGAGCGATGGACGGTGAAGAACTGGAAGCTCTTATGAAGCATGTTAACTGCAAAATGAAAGATGTGGAAGAACAGATGAAAGACATTGAACTGTATCTCGGTTCAGGGAGTGATTCTGCGATGACCGATTCCAGCGGGCATCATAATAACTATATGTTCAAATTTCATGGCGGAAGGGGGTGCCCCAAAATTTGTATAAAGGATTTTCCAGAGGATTTCAATTACAAGTTTGAAATGCCTGAAATGCCCGAATTTTCTGAGTGTCCTGAGGCGCATGACCAGGAATTTTTCACTCACCGGACTCCCGGACCAAAATTGTTTTCTATGCAAAAAAGGGGAGAATCACTTTCGGATGTTCTCGGCGATATCCCGATGAGCCGGGTGAAATCGTATAAAATCATTGATAAAAAAGGAGGAAAGCGCATCGTCATTGACCTTATCGATGCCCCTTCTTTTTAATATTCTGACAATCTAATTCCAGTCCGTTCTTTTCATACCGTTAGTTAGTGATGTGTAAAAAGCTGCCTTTTGGGATTGGCAGCCAATAAAAAAAAGAAGCCGTTTTTTGACGGCTTCTTTTTTTTGTGAATTAATTAGTACCTCTTTCTGGGAGTGTAGTGTGTATGTAATAGTTCATGAGATTTATGACCGAGAGGTTGACCGAGGAATTCTTTGTAGATCAGCTGAACATCGGGATTCTCATGAGATTTACGGATCGCCATTCCCATATCTTCTTCATAAATAGCCTGCTTTCTTTTTGTGCGGATGTCTTTGTTCGTAGGAATAGGTTGTCCGCCTCCTCCAAGGCACCCTCCTGGGCAAGCCATGATCTCGATAAAATGATAATGTGCTTTGCCGTCTTTCACGTCCTGCATTACTTTCTTGGCATGAGCCAGGCCGTTGGCGACAACACACTTCAATTCCACTCCGTCAAGGAATTTCCATTCGGGTTTGGTCTTCTCAATTTTCAATGAAGCTTCCCTTACTTCTCCTTCAGTTCCGCGAACGGCAGTAATGTTAAGTCCTTCGAATGGAATTTCTCTACCTGTAACAACTTCATAGACTGTGCGCAGGGCGGCTTCCATAACTCCACCTGTTGTACCGAATATTACGGCAGCGCCTGTTGAAGCTCCCATCAGGCTGTCGAAATGTTCGTCGGGCAATGATTCGAAATCAAGACCCGCCTGTTTTATCATGATACCAAGTTCACGGGTAGTAAGTACGAAATCCACATCTTTATAGCCGCTGGAACGCATTTCAGGACGGTTGGCCTCAAACTTCTTGGCAGTGCAGGGCATGATGGATACTGAAACAACATTCTTGGCATCCAGCTTTCGTTTCTGGCAGTAATAAGTCTTTACCAAGGCACCAAACATCTGCTGGGGTGATTTGCATGTTGACAAGTTTCCCAGAAATTCAGGGAAGGTGTGTTCTATAAATTTGATCCAGCCGGGAGAACATGATGTTGCCATAGGCAGAGAAACATTCGGATCTTTGTCAAGGAGGGCTTTTTTAAGCCTGGTAAGAAGTTCGTTCCCTTCTTCAATGATCGTAAGGTCAGCTGTAAAATCGGTATCAAGAACCGAGTCAAAGCCCAGTCTTTTCAGGGCTGCAACCATTTTACCCGTTACGATTTTTCCGGGATGCATTCCCAGTGCTTCTCCGAGGGCAATGCGCACGGCAGGGGCAGTTTGCACGACGACATGTTTGTTCGTGTCGTAAATTGCATCCCATACCTGGTCAATGTAATTACGCTCGATGAGGGCTCCGGTCGGACAGCGGTTCACACATTGTCCGCAGTTTGTGCATACAACTTCAAACAACGGATGTTCGAAGAAAGTTGAGATCTTCATGTTATTCCCGCGATACGCAACACCAAGGGCACTTACAGCCTGAAGTTCCTCGCATGTTCTTACACAGCGCTGGCAACGGATACATCTGCTGTCATCCTTGATGATGGCTGAATTGAACATGTCGATAGTGTACTTGTGGTCAGGTACCAGATCGAGAAACATATGGTCGCCGGTGAGCATTTGGGATGCGAGCCCCTGCAATTCACAAATACCGTTCTTGTAACATTTTGTGCAGTCGGCATTATGTTCCGAAAGGAGAAGCTCCACGATATGTTTCCTGGCCAGGCGTACCTTCATACTGTTGGTGTGGATTACCATTCCTTCAGCTGCTGGCGTTGCACAGGAAGCTGGGAGTGATTTAAGTTTCTCTTGTTCAACAACACAAACACGGCAGTTCCCTGCCACACAAAGATCTTCGTGATAACATAATGTCGGGATGTGAATATTGAGTTGACCTGCAGCTTCAAGGATGGTTGTACCTTCGTCAACACTGACCTGGATCCCGTCAATGGTAAAGTTGATCTGCTTTTTAGTATCTTTTTTAGTATTTTTCATAATTCAAGCGCCTTTAGTAAATCATTTCTTCTTTGAAGTTATAGACTATGGATGAGAACGAGTTGGCTACAGACTGGCCAAGGCCGCATTTAGCCGTTATTTTCATGCTCTCTGCAAGTTTCATCAACTGGTCGAGGTAAAGTGATTTTTTGTCACCTTTTTTAACAGCTTCAATGCCTTTACGCAACTGCTGACATCCGACACGGCAAGGTGTGCACTGGCCGCATGATTCCTCTTCAAAGAATTCAAGATAATTATGGAGAACATTGAACATTGACCTGGAACTGTTGAAAAGCATCATCGAACCTCCCGTGGGAACTCCTTCAAAACCGATCACAGTGTCTTTGAATTTTTTACGGGGGACACAGAAGCCCGATGCGCCTCCTACCTGGACTGCTTTGGTGTCGCCATCGCCGAATTCATCAACAAAACGGTCCAATGGCATGCCCAGTTCCAGCTCATAGATGCCTGGAATCGGAGTGTCGCCGGAAACGGAAAACACTTTAGAGCCTCTCGAATCGGTCGTTCCCAATAATTTGAACTGAATCGGTCCGAGGCGCATGATCATCAACACGTTTACAAACGTTTCAACATTGTTGATCACGGTTGGTTTGCCCATATAACCTGAGGTTGTGGGATAAGGTGGTTTGTTTCTTGGCTCACCCCTGTTGCCTTCCATGGATTCAAATAATGCGCTTTCTTCACCGCATATATAAGCGCCGCTTCCCAGCCTGATTTCGATTGGGAAATTCAGCCCTATGCTCTTAGCATGCTCATTGTATCCATCAAGTTCTTTCATGAGGTCAGGAAGCAGAAATTTGTATTCACCCCTAAGGTAGATGTATCCTCTCTGGGCTCCGATCACTTTACCGCAGATTGCCATTCCCGAGAATACTTTTCTGGGGACACGGGTCAGGATCTCACGATCCTTAAAGGTACCAGGCTCACCTTCATCGGCATTGCAGATAACATATTTTTCTTCACTGGGAGCCTGGGCCGTGAGCCTCCATTTCATAGCGGTCGGGAAACCTGCACCACCGCGGCCACGAAGACCTGATTCAAGAAGATCATCCAGGATCTCGTCGCTGGATCTCTTTATAGTATCGGTGAGTACCTTATATTTAACATTGGAATATTCGCCAAAAATAAGGTCTACTCGTTTTAGTTTGGTATCAGACATTGTCAATCTCCTTATGTTAAATTATTTATGCATATACTCACTTAAAATATCATGAACTTTCTCGGGAGTAAGCCCTGAATAAGGCTTTTCGTTGATCAGCATAGCCGGACCTTCATGGCACCAGCCAAGGCAATTGGTTTCCAGCAAAGTGAACTTCTTGTTCGGTGTCGTTTCACCTGCTTTGATCTTAAGCATGTCTTCAATCGTTTGAACGATCGTCTTCTTGCCATGCATGTCGCAGGTAATGGTTTTGCAGACCCGGATTATGTATTGCCCGCGGGGCTGAGTCTCCAGGAAGGAATAAAACGTAGCAGTTCCATAAACCTGGGCGGCAGAAAGATCGAGTTCCTTGGCGATTTCGGTCATGTCCTGGTCTGAAATGAAATTCTTTTTCTCAATCACCCCCTGCAGAATAGGCATCAGGCTGGTCCTGTTTTTTCCGTACTGCCCGACTAATTCAGCGATGTAATTGTTGTTGTTTGTAGCCATTGTATATTGATTTTTAATTAGTTGTCAAGATTATCGATGGTTTTCAAAATTTTTCCGCACAAAATTACACTTTCTTTTGTTAATTAAATAACAATTAAAATATTTTTTTTAACTTTGGAGAAACTCAGCCAAAAATGACATCAATAAACAGCCGTCTGTTATTGCAATGGGTTCTGTGGCTAATTGCCATTCATTCCATCTGTTTCGGTCTGGCCCTGATTAGTTTTCCGTCGGGCTGGATAAACTTTTTCGGGTTTCAATTACAGGAAAAATTCTTTGCCGACCAGGGAGGTGTTTTTCACCTTATCATCAGCCTCGCGTATATTATGGCTGCATTATCACCCGAAAATTCCCTGAAGCTGATCATCCTTTCATGTGTAACTAAATTTACAGCCGCCCTTTTCCTGTTTTCATATTTTCTTTTCGACAAACCTATCTTTATGGTTTTAGTATCGGGCATTGGCGATCTTCTGATGGGATTGGCAATCCTTTTTTCATACAGGCTTTATATCCGATCAAGATGAACACAAGTCTGCCTTCGCTTGTTATTACCGGAGCCTCCGGTTTTATAGGCCGCTATTTCCTTGATTTTGTCAAGGAACAGTTCACGATTTTTGCAATTGCGCGAAGGTCGGCAAAGGAAGCCAATATCCCTGAACATCCTAACATCCTCTGGATACAATGGGATATTGCCCATTCGGCCCAGATCAGAGATGTTCATAAGCAGATACAACTGAACGGAGGGGCTGATTTTATTCTGCACCTCGCTGCCTTTTATGATTTCAGTTATTCGGATGATATAGCTTATCAAAGGACTAATGTCGAAGGAATGAAGAATGTGCTGGAACTGGCCCGGCTGTTAAATGTCAAACGCTTCATTTTCGCCAGTTCTCTTGCGGCCTGCAATTTCCCTGGTCCAGGGCGATATATCAATGAAAAGACTTCCACTGATGCCGATTATGCGTATGCTAAAACGAAGAAAATAGGAGAGGAGTTGCTAAGAAAGAATTCCAGGAATATGCCTGCTATTGTGATCCGTTTTGCTGCAGTATTCAGTGATTTTTGTGAATACCCCCCCCTTTATAAATTTTTAGGAACTTGGTTGTCAAATGGATACGATTCAAGGATGCTTGGAGGAAAAGGAAACTCAGCAGTCCCTTACATTCACATTCATGACTTATCGAGATTGATCGCAATGGTGCTGAACAACAGTCACCTTCTTCCGCAATTCGATATTTATGCTGCCAGTCCGGATGGAAGCACTTCGCATAAAGAATTATTTGAAATAGCGACCAGGGACTTTTTCGGGAAAGCGGTGAAACCATTGTTCATTCCCAGGTTTCTTGCATATCCCGGGATCGCCGCCAGGATTGTTATGGGTAAGATCGGTATCACTCCGGAACCTTTTGAGAGGTTCTGGATGCTGAAGTACCTTGACCTGAGGCTCGATACGGATGCCTCCTACACCAGGCAAGTCACAGGTTGGGAACCCGTTGCTCGCCTGCATATCGGCAGAAGGCTGATGTTCCTGCTGGCCAGGATGAAAAGCAATCCTATGGAATGGCAGGCGAAAAATGAAGCCGCCTTAAGGCATATTTCGATGCGCACCAATCTGCTCATCTATGAGATAATGACACGCGACAAGGAACGACTGATAAGTACTATGCTTGTCAGGGTTAACTCTGAAAGCAGCACCGTGGATCTTTCTCATTACCAGCATAAGGATTTGCAGGAGCTGAGCCTGGTACTTCATACTCTCTTCAACGTTCTGGCTTCAACAATACTTAACGGGGACCGCAGCCTTATCATCAACTATACCGACGATATATCCAAACCGCGTTTTGATGAGGGATTTACAGGTGCTGAGATCAGTGCGCTGCTTGGCATCTTTGCCGAGATCATCAATAATCATTTGCTGCAATCAAAAGATTATCATTTCAGCAAACAGGATCTGTACGACCATATCAGCATACCTCTTCAGCTCGCCCAGGATGAAATTGCCGAGAAATACGATCTGTATGTTGGCCTGAGAAAAGATCTGATCATGAAGAAGAAGATCAGGGTCACTATTGACGGTCAGGAAGTATTTGCCGAGGAGGGATTGTCCATACTGGACGCTGCCAGGGCTTACAACATACATATCCCAACCCTTTGTTATCACAAGGATCTTAAAATTGCTGGAAATTGCAGGATCTGCCTGGTGGAGCTTGAAAATTCCAAACACCTGGTTGCCTCCTGTGCCACTCCCCTTGAAGAAGGTATGGTGATATCGACCAACAGTCTGAAAGTGAGGACTTCCCGAAAAGCAATGCTCGAACTGCTTCTATCGGAACACTTCACCGATTGCACAAATTGCTATAAAAACGGAAAATGCGAGCTGCAGAACCTGGCATCTGAATTCAAGATCATTAATCCATCATTAATTCCTCTCTGCAAGCCTGAAAAAATAACTCTTGACACACTTTCTCCGGCCATAGTAAAGGATGACAGGAAATGCGTACGTTGCCAGCGCTGTGTGAGAACCTGTGCCGAGATACAGGGTGTAAGCGCTGTTTGGGTAGCACATAAGGGAAGCAATATGAAGATCTCGACTTATCTGGGCAAATCACTTTACGAGGTCTTCTGTACGAATTGCGGACAATGTATTGACCGCTGTCCGACCGGGGCCCTGGTTGAACACAATTATATCGAAGAAGTCTGGCATGCCATATGGGATAAAGATAAACATGTGATCGTACAAACAGCTCCTTCGGTAAGGGTAGCGATAGGGGAGGACCTGGGTATTGAACCTGGAAAACGTGTTACCGGTAAGCTGGTCAGTGCCTTGAGAAAACTGGGGTTCGATACGGTGTTAGATACAACATTTTCGGCAGACCTCACTACAATTGAAGAAAGTGCAGAGCTGCTGGGCAGGATTAGGCAGAAACTGTCTTATCATTATGATAACGTTAAATTGCCAATGATCACTTCCTGTTCACCGGCATGGATCAAATACTGCGAACATTATTTTCCTGATATCCTGCCTCACCTTTCAAGCTGTAAATCTCCGCAGCAGATGTTCGGGGTGATGGCAAAGACATATTATGCCAAAAAACGTAATCTTAAACCTGAAAATATTATCACTGTCTCTGTCATGCCCTGCACTGCCAAGAAGTTTGAGGCAGACCGTCCTGAAATGAGAAGCAGCGGGTATAAAGATGTAGATTATGTACTGACAACACGGGAGCTGGCTATCATGATCATACAGGCAGGGATAGATTTCAAATCCCTGCCAAACGATCATTATGATGGCATCATGGGCAGGGGTTCAGGTGCAGGTATTATTTACGGAGCAACAGGAGGGGTAATGGAGTCAGCGTTAAGGACAGTCTATGACAGGATCACTGGCAGGGATGTCCCGTTTGAAAACCTTGTCATCAACCCGGTCCGCGGAATGGAAGGAATCAAGGAACTTACTTTACCGGTCAGCGGTTGTCTTGAACAATGGGCATTTATGAATGGTATGGAATTAAAGGTTGCGGTCGCTCATGGGCTGGCTCATGCAAAAACACTTATGCAGTCGATCCGGAAGGGGGATTCTCCATATCATTTCATTGAGATCATGGCCTGCCCCGGAGGATGCCTTGGAGGCGGGGGGCAGCCTATTCCCACCAACCCTGACATCCGCCTGAAAAGGGTGCAGGCCTTATATGCTGAAGAAATGGGCAATGAATTGAGAAGGGCTCATGATAACCCTGAAGCCCTGGCTGCATACGAGGAATTTTTACTGGATCCCATGGGCCCTGTGGCTGAGGACCTTCTTCATACTCATTATACGGCCAGGACAACCTACTGACAATAATGTCAGTGATGGGCTTTCGAGATATCAGAAAGCATCGCTTCCTGCAGGAACTTGTATACTTTATTAAGAATTTCAGGATACTTCTTTTGAAGAGCGGGGCTTAATTCATCGCTGAATTCAAGATCTTCGGCTATTTCAACGGCAATAATGATGATTTCGGACGGTATCGGGTAATTAAGTCTGTTGCCCAATTCCAGTGAGGTAAAGAAGTTTATATCATGCAGATTTGAGATGTGCATGGTTTCTCTGAAATCATCAGGCGAAAGGAAATACACATTGCCCGGCTTCCCTCCCGAGGTTCGTATCGCGTCGATCATGAAGATACGGGAATAGCCGGATACCGTTTCCAGCAGTTCCAGTCCGCCAACTGAGGCTGTTTGAAAAATGATCTCAGCCGGAATGTCTTTCAGGCTGAGGTCTCTTATAAGTTTTGGCCCGATGCCATCATCGGTAAGAATATCATTGCCGATACCCAGGACCAGTGTTTTTTCTGTTTCCATACCTCAATTATTTTCTGATGAATGTGTCAATTACGTTTCCAATATTATCTCTGATGTTAAGAATCATTTTCATTTGGCCCGGCAGGGAATGAGTTGCGCAGGAGAAGCAGGGGTCATAGGCCCTGAAGGCCATTTCAATCATATTCAGGGTGCCTTCGGTGATATCGCTGCCCTTTTTGATCAGGCCCTGCGCAGCTTTTTTGATCGACATGCAGATAGCCGCATGATTATTTGTTGTTCCTACGATCAGGTTCACTTTTCTCACCATGCCCTTGTCGTCGGTCCAATAATGATGGGTCAACGTTCCTCTCTGGGCTTCAACAATGCCAATACCTTCGCCAACTATCTTTCCCAGGGGGGCCCGTAGTTCATTACCGGTGATCTCAGGATCAAGGGCAAGTTCAAGGCAATGCTCGGCCGCATAGATCAGTTCGATCAGCCTTGCCCAGTGCATCGCCATTGTGGCATGCACGGGCTTCCCTCCAAGGGTTTTAAACATATAATCGTATTCCTGCTGGGCTATCTGCGTGGCCATGCCATCAGCGGCATTCAGCCTTGATAATGGAGTCGCCTGGTATACTCCCGATTCCTGACCATCGGTAAATCCTTTCCATCCGATTTTTTTCAGGTAGGGAAATTTCAGGTATGTCCAGGGTTCGACCCTCTCCTCCACATAATCCAGGTACTTCCCGGGTTCATATTTATACAGTTCCCTGCCTATAGTATCGACCACCCTTACCTTGCCGTCATAAAAGTTGACTTTATTTTGCCCGTCGACCAGTCCCATTGAATGAAGCCTCAGCGAATAGGGTCCGTTCAGGATAAGGTCGAGATATTCTTTATTGCCAAGGACCACATCCTTGAAAAGCTGGATTGAAAACTTCGAAAACTCAATGAATCCTTCCGCTTTTTTTACAATATCATCCCGTTGTTCCTGTGTGAGACCTTTTTTAACACCCCCTGGAGTATTCATCACAACATGTGTCTGGTGGCCTCCAAGCAAAGCCTGTATTTCCTGTGCAAGACGGCGTTGTTTGATGACTTCCGAGCCAATCGGAAGTCCAACCTTGGCAATTACTCCCAGGATATTCCTTTCGGCGGGATTTGCTGTGGGGCCAACAACGAAATCAGGAGCAGCAAGGGCATAAAAATGGGCAATATGGCTGTGGATAAAATGAGCCATATAAAAGAGCTCTCTTAATTTTTTAGCGGTTGGCGGAGGTTCCACTCCGAATACACCGTCAACAGCTTTACCTGATGCCATATGATGACAACCTGGGCATACTCCGCAAATTTTTGTGACAATCGATGGCAGTTCTTCAACGGGCCGGCCTTCACAAAATTTCTCGAAACCACGGAGCTCAGGAACCTGGAAGTAGGCATTCTCAACCTCACCTTCGTCGTTCAGGAAGATCTCGATCTTTCCATGTCCTTCAAGCCTTGTGATCGGGTCAATGCTGATATGTTTCATAATACCTTCCTCCCTAAAATAGATCCCGGCAGGCTGAAACGGTAGAAAAGCCCTGCAGGGTCAACAATGGTTTCAATGATTTCATCAATTTCCCCCGGATTGTTGGCATCAATCATGGTTCCGATAGCGGCCATCATTTTTGCTCCCGGATCACTTGCTCCCGAAGGCGGTCCGTAACACCCGCGGCAAGGCGAATTGCCATCAACACAGCGTACTCCGCATCCGCCCCGGGTTGCCGGTCCCATACAGATGACACCCTGCTCGATGAAACAGGTCTCCTTGTCATCCTGGATCTCCCATGGCCGGTAAAACCGTTTGACTTTTTTGTTGTCTGACTTTTTACGTTTGCACTCGTCACAGTTGGTTTTGTCGTTTGCGCCCACAACAGAACCGGCAGGAGGAAGCCCTGTACCGGTCACAACTGCCGTAAACACCTCGATCAGCCTTTCACTCTGGGGCGGGCATCCGGGAATGTAATAATCCACATCCACTATCTGGTTCAGGGGAAAAACATCGTTGAACATGACAGGGATTTCAAGGCTGCCTTCCTTCACAGTCACCAAAGGTAAAGGAATGACATGTTCAGCGTTTACTGTGGATTCGGTTTCCTCATAAGCCCTTTTGAAGATCTCATCCTTTGAAAAGAAATTTGCAAGGCCCGGAATGCCTCCCATATAAGCGCAGGAACCATAGGCCACCAGGATCTTTGATTTCTGCCTTAACAATTCAGCCATATGCTTGTTTTCACTGTTCCGGACAGCCCCGTTAAAAAGGGTCAGATCGATTGATTTATCAGGCATGTTCTCAACATCCTTATACTTGACGTCCATCGCGATGGGCCAGAAAACAGGGTCGGCAGCGGCAACGATGTCGAGCAGTTTTTCATGTGTATCGAGCACCGAAACGCAGCAGCCTCCGCAGGCAGCTCCCCAGTAAACTGCAAGTTTAAGTTTGGGTTTGATGGTCTCCTGAGACATCTTATTTTGTTTTTAAATGTTCGAATTCCAGTGTTTTCTGAACTTTTCCGGGACCAATCTGCAGAAGAGTGCCGGTCATTTCATTCACCAGTTCGGCAAACTGTTTACCCTCGCTGGCGCTGATCCATTCCAGCTTCAGCCGTTCTTTCTCAATGCCCATCTGGCTGACGAACTTCTCGAGGAGTTTGAACCTCCTCAGGCATTTGTAATTGCCTTCCTGGTAATGGCAATCTCCTGGATGACATCCGCAGACAAGAACACCATCGGCTCCTTCTTTAAAGGCTTTCAGGATAAAAGTGGGTTCAATCCGGCCTGAGCACATGATCCGTATTATGCGGATGTTTGGTGCATAATGGAGCCTTGAAGTCCCTGCAAGGTCGGCACCCGTATAGGCGCACCAGTTGCAAAGGAAAGCTACAATTGTGGGTCTGAAATTCATGATGTTGAACTTAATATGACATGGACATTATACCTTCAATTTCCGAGAGGATCTGGCGGTCGGTGAAGTGCTTGCAAGTGATGGCCCCTGCAGGACAGCATCCTCCGCAGGTTCCGCAACCCTTGCAGAGGACTTCGTTGACCACGGATACTTTTTTAATTTCATCAAATGACACTGCTGTGTATGGACAGACGCTGATGCAGGTCTGGCATCCGCAGCAAAGCGATTCATTTACCATAGCGGTGGTGACTTCAACCGGCACTGAACCCTGGGCAATAGTCCCAAGTATTCTCGCTGCCGCGGCTTTGGCCTGGGACACAGAATCAGGAATATCTTTTGGCCCCTGGCAGGTTCCCACGATATACACGCCACCGGTGGTCGTTGCGACCGGGTCAAGCTTGGGATGTTTCTCTATGAAGAACTGGTTCCCGCATAAACTTACGCCAATTGTGCGAACCACGTCCCTGACATTATCGTGGGCTTCCATGTTAACCATAAGGATTACCATATCAACGGGCACCTCGATGTCGATGCCAGAGAGGAGCTCGCTCATTTCGATCAGCATGTTGCAGTCGTCATCCCGGTGAGCCTCGCGAATCACAGGAAGTCGTTTTTGCTGGTCGTACATCAGGAAAATGATCTGCTTGTGCGTTGTCATGGCATAGAATTCCTCATGCCCTTTGCCGTAAGCCCTCATATCGGCATAAATCTCAAAAATGTTGGCATCAGGAAGGGCTGCACGGATCTCATGAACAAATTTCAGAGCAACCATGCAGCATACCCTGGAGCAATATTCATGATATTTCTTATTGCGGCTGCCCACACAGTGTATAATAGCGAGATTCCTGGGCTCTTTGCCGTATTTGGTAAGGATACGCCCGGCCCTTAGCTTATCCTCGAATTCGAGGGAAGTGATCACGTCGGGGAATTTGCCATAACTGTACTCTTCTATCACTGAGGGATCGAAGGGCTTCAATCCAACCGCAGCGATGATATTGCCAAATGTGATCTCGGGCTGATCTGTTCCCATGAACTGCAGCCTGGCCCTGAAATTCCCGATATACCCTTTCACTTCCTGCAGTTCCGTTTTGAGGTAAACCCTGATCATGGGATGGTTCTCAACCTTCCGGATCATCGGGAGAAGCATTTGCCGGGCGCTCGAAAGATGAGGGAAAGTAAGGTCAAACCTCGCTACCTGTCCGCCCAGGTGGTCAGCCCTCTCGACCAGGTAAACCTGTTTACCTGCATTGGCTATTTCAAGAGCTGCTGTCATGCCCGAAATACCTCCGCCAATGATCAGGGTGGCAGGGTCTACATTTACCGATCGTTTCTGAAGAGGCTCATGGAACCTCACCCTCCTGATGGCTGCGATGACAAGGTCAATCGCTTTTTTCGTGGCTTCATTACGGTCGGTATGAACCCAGGAATCCTGCTCGCGTATATTCGCCATCTCAAAAAGGTAGGGGTTTATCCCGGCCTTCTCGCAGGCATTCCGGAACGTGAGTTCATGGATCCTCGGCGAGCAGGCGGCCACAACAACCCTGTTCAGGTTATGAAGTTTGATATCCTTGATGATCAGATCCTGCCCGGGGTCGGAACACATGTATTTATAATTTTTAGAGAGCACAACGTAAGGAAGGGTGCTGACTTCTTTCGTCACAGCTTCCACGTCAACCATTTTGGAGATGTTGGTGCCACACCAGCAAACGTAAACCCCTATTCTAGGTTCTTCCATAATTATTGGTTTTCTGGGATGAAGAAATTATCTCGGAACTGCATGTTTCTTTAGTTGTTGAAAATACACGGCAAAAGGCCTGTAAGCAAGATGTGACCATTTTGAGAACGGCACTTCGATAAGTATCATGGGCACAAGTATGGCCATATGGGCAATATATGAGATATAAGTCGCAAGGGGCATTCCATGAATCCTGAAAATGTGGATCAGTATGCCTGAGATTGCCGTCAGTGTGAGCATGACCAGAAACAACCAGTCGGTGACATGGGAAAACTGGAATTTTACATCCTTTTTTTTGAAGCGGCCAATGATTGCAATAAACAATCCGAAAAGAAGGCCGAAAGTAGCGTAATATCCAAGGAGCCGTTGCGGATCATAAACGGGCAGTATCTTCTCTGTCTGGAACCAGGGCAGGTAAACTACGATCACTATGAACATGATGGTGTATCCCGACATCAGGAACCAATGTGACAACCAATAACGTTTATCATCGCATTTGTTGAATTTAGGCTGAACTGCGAAATTGAAGATCAGGAGCCAGAATTCCCTGATATGGACCCACAGGCTGACCTTCATGTTCCCGTATTTCCAAATGATCTTATAATACATCCGCAGAATGTTTGAAACCAGCAGGGATGCGACTATCGCTGCCATGGTCCAGTCGAAGGTCTCGACTACATGAATAGGGGCGAAGGCATTAACCTGTACTCCGCCTTCAGCAGTAAGTTGTTTTGTGAAATGGTATCCCATTGCCGGAAGAACAATCAGGAACGACAATACCACCAATGTGGCGAACACTATGATAAATCCCAGTTCCCATAGTTCTGAAGTGTAAAACTTCTTTGACAGCCCTGTCCAGTCATAAATTGACGTCAGGTATCTTCTCAGCGACATCATCAGTTCGCCAGGATTGGCATCTCTGGGGCAGGAAGTAGAACAGTCCCCGCAATAATAACATAGCCAGGGTTCAACACTGGCTTCAAGTTCGTCTTTAAGACCCATCTGCATCAGCCTGATTTTTTTTCTCGGGAAGAGAAAGCCTTCTTCCGACAAAGGGCATTGGGCGGTGCAGGTACCGCAATGATAGCAGGCGTTCCAGTCTCCAATGCCAAATTGAATCAGCTGGTTTCTTAACTCGGGATGGACACGTACACTCATGGCAAGCAGGATTTATTAAGATTCCATTGATAATTCTTTTATTTTGCTTTCAACTTTTTCAAGTGATACCGACATTACATCGTCGTGAATCCTGCCTTTCAGGATACTTTGAATGACTCTTGCTGCAGCTGCTGATCCCTGTGCGACGCAATCAGGGATATCTTTCGGCCCCTGGCAGGTGCCGGCCAGGAAGATCCCTCCCCGGCATGTTCCGGTAGGTGCAAGGTTATAATGAGCTTCTTCGAACCATCCGTCGGAATTCGTGGCAATACCCAGCATTTCGCTGATCTTCAGGGCATCATCGGAAGCTTCAAGACCCACCGACAGGATTACCATATCCACCAGGTTTTCAAGGATCTCGCCTTTCAGAATGTCTTCTCCCCTGATAAAGAGTTTATCACCATGCTGTTCAACTTTTGCGGTTTTTCCCCTTATAATGGCAACATCCTCCTGCCGTATCCTTTCATAAAATTCTTCATAGCCTTTACCGAACGATCGCATGTCGATGAAATATTCGAAGATTTCGGCTTCAGGCAGTTTCTCCATGATCAGGTGGGCAAACTTGAGGGAATACATGCAGCAGACTCTTGAACAGTATTTGTTGAAGTTCTTGTCGCGGCTGCCCACACAATGGATGATGGCCAGTTTCTCAGGCTGGCCGGCTGAGGTATTGAATATCCAGTTTCCTTTTTTATCCTGGCTTCTGAAATGAATATTACCGCCGGTCGGGCCTGAAGCATTCAATAATCTTTCAAACTCAAGGGAATTGAGCACATTTGGGAACCTGCCATACCCGAACTGCGTCATGCGTTCAGCATTAAATGGCCGGTAACCGGTTGCAACTATTATATTCCCGACATTCAATGTGACTTCCGAGTCTTTTTCGTCCAGGTCAATGCAGCCGGGAACCGGACATGCCTTGATACAGGCCTTGCACTTCCCATTCTTCAGATAGATGCAATTTTCAGCATCCACGAGATATTTGTTGGGAACAGCCTGTGGGAAGGGGATGTAAATGGCTTTGCGCATACAAGTTCCGGCATCAAACTCACTAGGCGCCTGTGCAGGGCATTTTTCAGCACAAGTCCCGCATCCGATGCAGGTCTGAACATTGACTTTCCTGGCCTTTCTCAGGACCTTCACCTGAAAATCTCCTGGTTTTCCGCTTACCCCAATGACTTCGGAATAGCTCATAAGGCTGATTTTCGGATGCTGGTTCACCTCTACCATTTTCGGCGTGAGAATGCAGGCAGCACAGTCGAGGGTAGGGAATGTTTTATCAAACGTGGCCATTTTACCGCCAATGGTCCCGCTTTTTTCTATCAGGTAAACTTCATTGTTGCTGTATGCAATCTCAAGTGCCGCCTGTATGCCGGATATCCCTCCGCCAATCACCACAGTCGATTTGTTTACAGGCAGTTCTTCGGGAACCCCTGTAAACTCGTATGGGATTCCTGAAATGACAGAAGCCATGACAATTTTAATCCGCTCAGAGTCGAACCTGGTCCCGGTACAATAATCGTTGAAACTTGCGAGGTGCACCTTCTCGGGATCTTTGCCCGACAGTGTCATTGCCTTGGAGAACAATGCCTTGACTGTGCCGGGGATAAGACCTGCAATTACGATCCGTTCAAAATTGTTCTCCTCGATTTTCTTAAGAATGTTCTTTTCATTCCAGATGAAATCCGAAAATGTAAAAGCTCTGGTAACATTAGCAAACGAGATTGAGTAACTGATCAGTTCTTGATAATCCGTTGGGTCCGGGTACAATCCGGCAGGATTGTAGAAAAACACCCCGGTGATCTCTGAGTTTCTCATTTATTTGTTAATTTGTTAACAAATAAACTAAAAGATCATCGGTAAAAAAATGATTTATATCATGTTTTCCAAGATGTTAATTAATTGTATAATATAAGGCTGAAAGGCTTGCTCCCCTAGTACTTTGCGTTAGCGATGAACTCCAGCCTGGGGCGGTCCAGTATATAGATTTTCCTGCCCTTGATGCTTATTATTCTTTCATCTTTGAGTGCCGACAACAGCCGGATAACTGATTCGGGAGTCGTGCCAATGATATTCGCAAGGTCGGTCCTGGTTAAATTAAGGTATGTCAAAGGGTAAGACGGGGAGGTACCGTGGAAAGATCTTTGCAGGAAAAGAAGGGATTCGGCAAGCCGTTCCCTCAAGGGCCGGTGTGCGATCCCGATGAGCCTTGACTCAGCTTCTTCCAGAAGCTGGGTGAGGGTAACCATGAGCCGTCTTGAAAAGTCAGGATATTTGATCATCAGTTGAAAAAAATCGGATTTAGAAATAAAGCAGGCCGTGGTTTCTTCCATGGCTGTAGCGTTTACCGAATAATCACGCCCGCTTAATAAGGCCCTCATGCCGATAAAATCACCGGGGAATGCGATACGGGTAATATGTTCCCTGCCGTCAAATCCGTTTTTATAAAGTTTGACCTGGCCCGATTTGATGCAAAATATACCGTGAGTTTTATGGCCTTCCTCGAAAATATCCATTCCCTTGCGGTAGGTCCGTATTTCTTTTTCGTTGTTGATATATTGCAAATCGGCCCGGTCAAGACAGATAAAAAAACGCTGAAATGCCAGATGGCATAGCTCACATTGAGTTTCTTTATCCTTGCGCGGGCCCATTCTACTGTTTATCAAATAACAAATATAAATGAAAAAACAGAGAAATTATGTATAATTATCATGATTTTAGCGCTTGAATTTATTGATATTTGTTTGAATTTCAGAAGATAAAGAAGTTTACAGATGTTTTTTTATAATCTGCTTTATCTTTGGACCAACAAATCAACATTACAGGGATTTACAATTATGAGATATTTTATAAGGTTATCATACGATGGAACAAATTATCATGGCTGGCAGGCGCAGAAGAATGCTATCAGCATACAAAATGTACTTACTGATGCCTTGAGCATGATGCTTAAAGAAAGTGTGAGCCTTACCGGTTGCGGACGGACTGATGCCGGTGTTCATGCCAGGGAGTACATTGCGCATCTGGATCTTGAAAAAGATTTGAACCGTCTTCAAGCAGGGAAGCTGGTTTTCAAACTGAACTCCTACCTCGGCAGAGATATTGCCATTCGTCAGATTTATCCTGTAAGGCAGGATGCCCATGCCCGTTTCAGCGCAAGCCTTCGCTCGTATAAATATTATATCACACTTGTGAAAGATCCGTTCCTTGTGAACCAGTCATATTATCATTATGGCCCTCTAGACATGGACATGATGAACCGTGGGGCTGAACTGATTATGAAATACTCTGATTTCACTTCGTTCTCCAAGGTTGATTCAGATACTAAAACCAAGATCTGCAAGGTAAGCCATGCACGTTGGGATAGTAGCGAAAACCTGCTGGTTTTCACCATTTCAGCTGATCGCTTTTTAAGGAATATGGTAAGGGCTATTGTTGGAACCCTGCTTGATCTGGGAACAGGTAAGATGTCATTGAGGGACCTGAAACTAGTGATCGAAGCAAAAAACCGTTCCGATGCAGGCGATTCAGTGCCCGCCTGCGGGTTGTTCCTGGAAAGGGTGGTATATCCTGAGGATATTCTGCTTCCTTGACATATCCATCCAATTTATTATATTTGTCTTTAGAATAGATTCGTAGACCTCATGAAAGGCCTGATTATAAGTCTTTTCTTTACAGCGCTGATTTCGCTGTCATCCTGCCATAAAAGCACTGATGAAAATTCTGGACCATGCGCCGTTTCTCAGGTTGTGACTGGTCCTTTGCATGATCCATCTTCAGGAAGGTTTAAACTGAGTGATTCAGTTTCCTACCATATGACATATCAGTTGGTTGATTCAACGGTATTCATCACTTTTTCGGGATATTTTACTAATTCATGTGCCAAACCCCAGATGCAGATGGCAATACTTATCCAGGGCAACTGGACAACAATTCAGGGAAAGGTATACCTGAGTTACTGCTTAGGGATGCAGGAGGAAGAAATCGATGTTCCTGCCATCTGGACGGGGCACTGGTATGACAGGAAAGCCACGGTTCAGAGAGCACTTAATACCTGCAGCAGCTTTCCTGGTTCTGATGTAAAAATCAGGATGGTGTATACTTTTCCCACCACCGGCAGCAGGAGCACCGACCTTACGTTCATGTCCTATTCATCGGAATATCTTTTATTTACTGCAACTTTTAGCGATTGATGAATAAACAAACGTTCAGAGGGACAAACCTTGGGACGCCGCAGTTTCCTCTTTGCTTACTTTTTCAGGAACCCACCAAACCAGGGTTTGATAATGCTACTGTTATGGTTTTCAGATTTTACGCTGCAAAGCAGCAAAGCAGCTTTTAAGAATATTTTCTGAAGTAAGCCCGAATTTTTTCATCAGTTCAAGTGGAGGGCCTGATTCGCCAAAGCTATCTTTCATGCCTATGAACTCAATTGGCACAGGATAATTTCCAGAGACCACTTCGGATACGGCTGAACCCAGTCCGCCTGCCACTTGATGCTCTTCGGCGGTCACAATGGCCCCGCATTCCCTTGCTGCAGTAATAACGGCAGATTCATCAAGGGGTTTGATAGTGTGGATGTTAATTACCCTGGCATTAATTCCTTCTTTTTGCAGCTCAATAGCAGCCTGCATGGCTTCCCATGTCATATGCCCGGTGGCTATGATCGCTACATCGCTTCCTTCATGGAAGAGCTGAGCTTTCCCTGCTTCAAAACCCATGTCAGGTGAAGTGAAGTCAGGCATGGCTTCCCTCCCGAACCTAAGGTAAACGGGACCTTTACACTGTTCAATGGCCGCAATGACTGCCAGCCGGGTCTGGGTGGCATCACAGGGTGAAAGAACCGTCATGTTAGGCATTACCCGCATCACTGCGATATCCTCCAGAGCCTGGTGTGTTGCGCCATCCGGCCCGACCGACACTCCTGCATGGGCGCCGCCAATTATAACGTGAAGATTATTATAACAAAGGGATACCCTGATCTGGTCGGTGGTCCTGAGGGCCGAAAATACCCCGTAAGTCGCAAACACAGGTATTTTTCCCATCAATGCAAGCCCTGCCGATACTCCCATACAGTTCTGTTCGGCAATACCGAGAGAGATAAAACGTCCGGGGAAAGCAGAGGAAAACAGGTCAACACCTACCGAAGCAGTTATATCGGCTCCAATCGCCACAACCTTCTTATTGGCCTTGCCAGCTTCAAGCAAACCTTCGCCAAAACCTGCCTTTGTAGGCTTATTTCCCCTGTTTTTAAATTGCATTACAGACATAATTCCGGGTTATTCCTATTTATCAGCCATCAGCCATCAGCCATCAGATTTCTAATTCACTTATAAACTCCTCGGCCTGCTCTTTTGTCGGCGCTTTACCATGCCAGCGGTAATCTCCTTCAATACTTCTAATTCCCTTGCCCATGACGGTTTTCGCAATGATCACCGACGGACGGCTTTGTTCAATGCCTGTTTTCTGAAAAGCGCTGATCAGTGATCTGAAATCATGGCCGTCACATTCCAGTGTGTCCCACCCGAATGCTTCCCATTTCTTTTTAAGAGGTTCAAGAGCCATGACCTTTTCAGTGTTTCCATCGATCTGCAAACCATTCCTGTCGATGATGAGCACCAGATTGTTCAGGTTATGGTGAGCCGCTGCCATGGCCGCTTCCCAAACGGAACCTTCCTGTAATTCCCCATCACCGCAAAGACAATAGAACCTGTTGCCCATGTTATCCATTCCGGCTGCGATGGCCATTCCAACTGCAACTGATAATCCCTGCCCCAGGGAGCCGGCCGAAAGTTCAAGTCCCGGAAGCCCATGGTCCCTGCCCGGGTGCCCCTGCAGCCTGCTGCCCAGTTTACGAAGGTTTAAAAGTTCTTCTTTTGGAAAATATCCTGCTTCGGCCAGAGTGGCATAGAATACCGGTGCAATATGCCCGATTGACAGTATAAACCTGTCACGGCCCGGCCATGAAGGATTACAGGGATCATGCTGCATTACTGAAAAATATAAAGTGGTAAGGATATCGGCCGAACTCATGGACCCACCCAGATGGCCTGAGCCGGATTCAGCGAGGCTCATGACAACGGACTTCCGTATTGCTCTCGCTTTCTGGCTTAAGCCGGGAATCCCGTTGATCAGTGAAAAAGCCATCTTAGCGCATATCTATAACTTCAACCCCGGGGAATTTTTTAGCGTCAAAAGTGAAATCCGCTGCATTCAACGGAAGATCGGTCTGAAAACGGGTAATGGTATATGTAAATATATTACCGTTCTTATCATATATAACGAATGATTTAACCTGCAGTTTTGCTTTATCAACAGCCAGAATGGCCTTGTTGTAATTCTTGATGGTATTTGGCACCAATTCAATTTTAATCGTGTTGGGATCGTTGTTTTTATCGGACAGGATTTTTGATTTAAAGTTTGTGTTATAATTTGACAGCAGTTTTGAAGGGGTGAGAGCTTCATCCTTATTATCCAGCGAATTGATCTGGACTTCATTTGATTCGGGCATAAATGTCCATATTGTTTTCCCATCGCAGATCACGGTCTGGCCGCTGGCCTGCATTTTGTATTTATCGCCGCTAAGCAGCAGGGTGCCCTGTTTTTCTTCATTGATCTTCGCTTTTGCATTTTCCATTTTATAGGAAAAGTCGGCTTTGATCGACTTGTATGCTTTGGTTTTAGCGCTAACCTGGTCCAAAATTTCAATGGCTTTCTGGTCTTTCTGGCCATATACATTAACAAAAGCCAGTGAGAGAAATAAAATGATGAGTTTCTTCATATGTTTTTAATGGTTAATTTTCTTCTGATTTACTGTTTATCCATACCCTCCAGGTATGTTTCCAGGGATGTTGAATCTTTGAACCTGACTTCCCTGGCTTTGCTGCCTTCAAAGGAGCCAACTATCCCTGCAGCTTCAAGTTGGTCTATGATCCGGCCTGCCCTGTTATAGCCGAGTTTAAGTTTGCGCTGCAGGAGTGATGTTGAGCCGTGCTGGTGCTGTACAACCAGCCTGGCGGCTTCTGTAAAAAATTCATCCCGTTCATTGGGGTCAAACTCCTTACCTGATCCGTTATCCTCATCATAATATTCAGGTAAGGAGAATGCCTGCGGATAACCTCTCTGGGATCCAATATAATCCGTTAATTTCTCAATCTCAGGTGTGTCAACAAAAGCGCATTGCAGCCTGATCAGGTCACTGCCTGTTGAGAGCAGCATATCTCCGCGCCCGATTAGCTGGTCGGCACCGGAGGAGTCAAGGATAGTCCGGGAATCGATCTTTGAAATAACCCTGAATGCGATACGGGCAGGGAAGTTTGCTTTGATAGTACCGGTTATGATATTCACCGATGGCCGTTGAGTTGCAATGATGAGGTGGATCCCTGTAGCCCTGGCCAGCTGGGCAAGTCGGGTGAGGGGAGTCTCTATTTCCCTGCCAGCAGTCATAATCAGGTCGGCAAATTCATCAATCACCAGTACAATATAGGGCAGGAATTTATGCCCGTCATTCGGATTCAGTTTACGGCTAAAGAATTTTTCATTGTACTCTTTAATATTCCTCACCTGGGCGTCCCGCAGGAGGTCATACCGGCTATCCATTTCAATATTAAGCGAATTCAGGGTCCTGATGACTTTCTTTGTATCTGTGATGATTGCTTCTTCACTGTCGGGGAGCTTCGCCAGGAAATGCCTTTCAATCCTTGAAAACAGTGTCAACTCGACTTTCTTAGGATCGATCATAACAAATTTGATCTGGGAAGGGTGCTTCTTATAGAGAAGCGATGTGATAATGGTGTTCAGTCCAACCGATTTTCCCTGCCCGGTTGCCCCGGCCATAAGGAGGTGTGGCATCTTGGCAAGGTCGGCAATAAATGTTTCATTTGAAACTGTTTTCCCCAGGACAAATGGTAACTCAAAGGATGTATTTTTAAATTTTTCGGAACCCAGCAAGGATTTTATCGAGACGATCTCGGGGTTCTGGTTTGGAACTTCAATACCTATGGTTCCTTTGCCGGGTATAGGGGCGATTATGCGTATCCCTAAAGCTGAAAGGCTCAGTGCAATATCGTCTTCCAGATTTTTGATCCTTGAAATCCTTACTCCGGCTTCTGGTACGATTTCATACAAGGTAACTGCAGGCCCTATGGTGGCCTTGATCTTGGCGATTTTTATGTCGTAATGCGAAAGCGTTGTGACGATCTTGTCCTTATTGGCTTCCAGTTCTTCTTTCCTAACTGCAATAAATTCGCCTCCGTAATCATTGAGAAGGTCAAGTGTAGGAAATTTATAATTTGGCAGATCCAGTGTGGGATCGTAAGGTGTATCAAGCCCCTGGCGCGGTATAGGGCCTTTTATCTCTCCCTTTTCTTCTTCAGCATTCTGCTCGATCTGAAGCTCGATGCCCTTTGATACAGGTCCAGGGTTCTGATCGGTCTGAGGGCCTCCAAGGTCTATCTCCTGTATCTCTTCCCGGGGTTCATCTTTAAACAGGTTTGAATAGGTCGGTTCTGGATCCGCAGCGGGTGTTATACCGGGTTCAGGGACCACCACATCCGCAGTCATTTCTTCAATACTTTCAGCTTTCTGGCTTTCTTTCTTCATCCACCTGAAAGGAAAGTTAAAGGTTAGGATCATGAAGCTGAGGAAAGTAAATGCAAGAACTATGGCAAGGCCTGTGGTTCCAAGGAAATCGGTCAGCCAGAGGTTCATCTGGAAACCATAAACACCGGTAAATAACACACCGGTCATGATACGGTCGGGCGAAAGGATAAGCCCCAGAAATACGGGTAGCCATATAATACCGAAAAAGCAATATTCCATTACTTTCCAGGGCTGCAGAATCGTAAACTTGATAAGCCACCTGGTTCCCCAGACCAGGAGGATGATGGTGAAAAGGAAGGAGGCAATCCCGAACCAGTTGGAAATGAATAAGTAAGAGATAAGCGCTCCTGTTTTTCCCATCCAATTTTCACATTTAAGGTCTCCTGCCCGAAAAGCTTCAATGGAGAAATGTTTAAAAACAGTATCGGTGTAACTGAAGTCGGTCTTCCAGGTTTGCAGATAGGAGGCGAATGAGAGAAGAAGGTAAACTCCCAGGAGAAGAAAGGCAAGTCCCCATACCCTCAGTCTTCTTTCTTTTCTTTCAAGCTGTTCTTTGGTAAGCTCTTTTTTCTGCTTTGGAGGTTTCTCCTTTTTTGGAGGTCTTTCTTTTTTTGGTTTCTCCTTTTTGGTTTTTTTTGATTTAGGATTCTCTTCCTGAGCGGCCGGGCTCAAATCCTCGACGGAATTGGCTTCCTCCCTGAATGTATTGGATCTTAAAGAGCTGTAATGTTTTGCCATGGTTTTATTCCTTGCCCCCAATTTTACTTTTCAGTTGATCCTTTGAAAGTATGGAATAATCGGGAGGGATCTCAAATTCTTTTATGGAAACCGTTTTCTTCTCGACGCTGCCGGCGGTGAACCTCATTGTCAATTCGGGAGTCTTCATGGAGAATTCCATAAGAACACCATCAATGTCTTTGTATATACCTTTGTCGAAATTTGCCTGTTTCCCGCCAAGTTCGGGTGTGTAGTATACCTTGATAGTATAATTACTGCTTTTGTCGTAAACAGTGATAATCGCATTTTTACAAATATAACCCGCAATGTTTTTAGTTTCATTGGTGAACTCAACTTTGACAGGGGGCTCATTGGCTATTTCTTTGGTGATATCTTCGGTCGTATAGGTAATGGCATATTTCTGGCCCATCATGTTCAGCAGCTTGATCTTTGTTTTTTCCTGATGATCGGTAATCTCAACCCTGCTTCCTCCGCCTGTAAGAATATCTGTCCGGGACTTGCCTCCTTTAATAAATACCGTCAGAGCCTTTGGGAAAAGTGCAAGCTGGCTTTGAGTAAGTTTATTCCCCGGGTAAGTGATTCTAAAGGTGATAACGCCTTCGAACGGTTGTTCCCCTAAAAGAGCTCCTGCCTTCAGAATCAAGGCAGGGAAAAGGAGGATAAGAAGCCGGATACCGGAAATTTTCATGGGGTTATCAGGTATGATGATCAGTTATTTCACGATATGAAACAGTTTACTCCAGCGGATCTTCCCGTCGAAAAGCGATTTATTCGGGTCCAGGGAAAGCCACACGAAAGATGCTTTGCCAACAACATGGTCCTCGGGCACAAAGCCCCAGTAGCGGGAATCCATGGAATTATGCCGGTTATCACCCATCATCCAGTAATAATTCATATGGAAGGTATAGGAATCGGCAACCTTTCCGTTAATGTAGATCTTTCCATCGATTATCTTCAGGTCATTGCCTTCAAATACTCCAATAATCCTTTTATAAAACATGATATTCGACATGTTCAGTTTAATTGTGACGCCCGATTTGGGTACCCAGATCGGGCCGAAATTATCCACATTCCAGCGATAGGTTGAATCAAACGGGAAGATGTTGGGATCCCAGTTCCCTTTCGGGATAATCTCAGGATCAATGGACTTCACATTGCTGTATTGCCTGATACCTTCCAGCGCAGCATCAGATAAGGTGAGTTCATAATCACCGTTGTTATAGACCTGGGGAGGCTCAGTAATTCCCAGTTTCTCCAGGTTTTTAATATTTATTGGGTTGCCATCGGTATGCACAATATATTTAAACTGCCTTTTCCCGGGATTCTGTTCTTCTTTGCCGTTGATGAACACTTTTCTGTCGACAATGCATATGCTGTCGCCGGCTATGCCAATACAACGCTTGATAAAATTTTCGCGCTTGTCGACAGGCCTTGCAATGATGTCACCCACAGATTGTTTGTTGTTCCAGACGGCATCCCTGCCGTATTGCCGAACGAGCTGGTAATAGCTGACTGTACTCTGAAGCTTGGTTGAAAGTGTATCGCCGTCGGGATAATTGAATACGACAACATCCATATTTTTAATGGATGCAAGGCCGGGGAACCTGTAATATGGGAGGCTGATCCATTCGAGGTACGATTTGGTCGACTCGGTGAGGGGGAGTGTATGATGCACAAAGGGAAATGAGAGGGGTGTGTTTGGAACTTTAGGCCCGAAGCTGACTTTGCTTACAAAAAGGTAGTCTCCGACAAGCAGGGATTTCTCCATCGAAGAAGTTGGAATAGTGTATGCTTCAAAAAAGAAAATGCGGATTATACTTGCAGCGATCACAGCAAAAATAATAGCATCCACCCATTCCCTCACAATAGTTTTCCTGACAGGTTTCAGTGTTTTAGGATCATGATAAGCCTGGGAAGGTGAATAAGCCAGGTAGGGGAGGTATGCAAAAGGGAATAATACTCCCGCTGCCTGTTCCAGCAGGCCGTATTTTTTAAAACATTTCAGGATCTCAACGATCATGAGCAGAATTACAAATACATTGATGAACGGGATCAAAAGGAAAATATACCACCATAAGGGTTTACCGATTATTTTAAGCCAGATGTACAGGTTATAAAACGGAATAAGGATTTTCCAGCCAGCTTCCCCGGCTTTGGTGAATATACCCCACAGGCCGGCAACTGTTGCAAAGGCGAACAGGAAAAATAAAATAAGATATAGGTTCATTTCAGTAGTTTATATTACAATAACGTGATTTTCATTGAATTCTTGCCATCAGGGAGCACTTTTTTGTGAATTCAGCAAGTCTCTCATTTCGAAAAAACCTTGTTTGCCTTTGATCCATTCTGCGGCAAGCATTGCACCCAAGGCCATGCCCCTGCGGGACTTTGAGGTATGGGTGATCACGATGGCATCCATTTCAGATTCATAACGCACTATATGTGTGCCCGGTACGTCTTCAGACCTGTAGGATTTTATACCTACTTCATCGGGGTTCTCCTGGAACTCTTTTACCCATTTTTCCTTTCTTTCAATATTGCGGATGATATCGTTAGCGAGTACAATGGCTGTCCCGCTTGGCGCATCGAGTTTATGGATATGGTGTGTCTCTTCGATGGAAATTTCATAATTTCCCCATTTTGCCATAAGTGAGGCAAGGTAACGATTCAGGTCGAAGAAGAGGTTGACCCCTATACTGAAGTTAGTGGAGAAAAACAGGCATTTATTATTTTCAATACAATTCCTGCGAATATTCTCCATATCCTCTATCCATCCGGTAGTTCCGACAACGACTGGTACGTTAGCTTCAAAACAACGAAGGATGTTATCAACAGCCGAATCAGGGGTAGTGAATTCTATGGCAACTTCAGCTTCGCTTAACAGCCTGCTTTTTTCCTGCCATTCCTCATCATTATCAATGGTCAGGAATACTTCATGCCCTCTTTTTTCAGCCAGTTTATGGATTTCCTGTCCCATTTTTCCGTATCCCAGCAAAGCGATCTTCATATAATAAATTTAAAAGTGCAACGATAATTTTACTCCGCCGCCTATTTCTCTTGATGCAACCGGCATGATTACCGACGGCTCGATTTTCATGCTGAGGGTTTTATTGATGTTAAAGCTGTATAGATGGGCATCAACGGTGGCATCAAGGATATTCAGGATATACCATAAGGCGCTCACCAGGCAGGTAAGCTCCAGATTCCTGCGGTAATATTCCCTTGCGGATGCCAGTTCGCTGGAGCTGTAACGGTTAACAAGGTAGGAATAGTTCCCGTTCAGGTCCCCATTGATTGACTCGATATAAGCGCATTTATAGTCAAGGTAGTAATTTGTATTGAATACAATCAGGTAAGCCATAATGCCGAATCCGGCATAAATGATCGGAACCTTCCATATCTTGTGATTATATATCTGTCCGAGCCCGGGGAGGCATGCACTCATGATCGTTGCTTTGGTTGGGGAATGCTGCTTTTCAAGGATGGAGTCAGGCGTTTCTCTGGGGATGCTGTCGGTTTGGGCTTGAGCTGTTTTAAAAGGTAAAACGGCAAGCCAGACTAAAGCAACCGCCAGCAATATCAATCTCATTCAGGGTTCATTTTAGAAAGCAATCTGTCAAATTCTTCTTCGGAGTTAAAATGGATCAGGATGCTCCCTTTGCCTTTTCGCTTCAGGCGGATCTCAATCTCCTGCTGGAACCGGTTGCTGATGTGTTCTTTAGCGCGCTGGTAATGATAGGGCAGTAATTTGGGACCTGTGGGAGAAGCAGGTTTGATTGGTTTAAGAAGGCTTCTTACCAGATCTTCTACCTGGCGTACCGACAATTTTTTTTCAAGGATCTTCTGAAGTACCTGCAACTGCGTTTGTTCATCTTCAACAGTGATGAGGGTTCTGGCATGTCCCATGCTAATAATGCCATCCCTGACCGCTACCTGGATCTCAACCGGTAATTTGAGGAGCCTGATATAATTTGAAACAGTTGAACGGTCTTTGCCAACCTTCTGGCCAAGGTCTTCCTGGCGTATACGGCATTCTTCAATCAGGCGCTGGAAACTAAGGGCTAACTCCAGGGGGTTGAGATCCATCCTTTGGATATTCTCAACAATGGCCATTTCGAGCATCTGTTCGTCATTAGCCAGCCTGATAAAGGCAGGGATCTCACGCAGCCCGGCCATTTTCGCAGCCCTGCACCTTCTTTCACCCGTGATCAGCTGATACCTGTCGGGGCCGACCTTTCTTACCGTTACCGGTTGAATGATGCCTTGTTCCTGGATGGAGACGGCCAGTTCGGCGAGCTCTTTTTCCTCAAATTGTGACCTTGGCTGGAACGGGTTGGTCTCCAGCTGATCCAGTTGGATAGCCGAAACGACATGGCTGACCGGGATTGCAGGTAATTCTTCCCCTGCAAGCTCTGAAGCACCGCCTTCCAGCAAAGCGCTCAGCCCTCTTCCCAATGCTTTCTTTTTTCCTTGCATATTACTGGCTTATTTCCTCCTCGGCCGCAGCGCTCACCGGCTCTGCATTATTCTGTAAAATTTCGCGGGCCAGGTTAAGGTAATTGATGGCTCCGGTACTGTTTATATCATGTACCATTATGGTCTGACCAAAACTTGGCGCCTCACCCAGTTTGGTATTACGGTTGATGATCGTGTGAAAGACCATCTGCTGAAAATGGGTTTTGACCTCGTCAACGACCTGTTTTGAAAGATTAAGGCGGTTGTCGTACATGGTAAGTAGTATCCCTTCAATATCAAGAGCAGGGTTTAATCTTGCCTGAACTATCTTGATCGTATTTAAAAGTTTCCCCAAACCCTCCAGCGCGAAATATTCGCATTGCACCGGGATAATCACCGAATCGGCCGCAGTGAGTGCATTTACAGTGATCAGACCGAGAGAAGGAGAACAATCAATAATGATAAAATCATAATTTGATTTCACTTTTTCAATCACATGCTTCATGACCTTCTCACGGTTGGGCATCTGGATCATCTCGATCTCGGCTCCGACAAGATCGATATGCGAAGGAAGAAGGTCAAGAAAAGGAGTAGATGTGTTCTGAATGATTGACAAGGGATCGATGTTGTCGATGATGCACTCGTAAATGCTGTTATCAATGCTGCGCGGGTCAAAACCTACTCCGGAGGTTGCATTGGACTGTGGATCTGCATCAATGAGAAGTGTCTTATTCTCAAGCACTGCCAGCCCTGCGGCAAGATTGATTGCCGTCGTCGTTTTTCCTACGCCCCCTTTCTGATTGGCAATTGCGATTACTTTCCCCATATGTGTTTTAATCAATGAACAAATTTAGAGTTTAATGCCGTTGACAAAGGCTATGTTAATAAGTTTTGTCATATAGTGGAAAAGCTGCCTTGAGGGCAGCAAACCGTTAAGGTAAGACTGGTTTATAGGGAATTCTCCGACTCGGAGGTCAGGTCCTCAAACTCTATTGAGTGCCTTTCGGTTGTAAGGCCTTTCTCATCCGTTTCAGCCTGGGAAACATAGACATTTTCCTGGGCCGGGCGTTCTGGCGCCTTGCCGGTCGTGATAAATTCAATTGAATCGTTTAAGCCGTTCAGGAATTTTTCAAAATCTTCCTTGTATAAGAAGAGCTTGTGCTTTTCATAAAAGAACTTTCCCTGTTCATTAAACCTTCGTTTACTTTCGGTAATAGTCAGGTACGCTTCATCGTCGGCCGTAGTTTTAACATCAAAAAAGTATGTCCGCTTTCCTGCCCTAATGGCTCGTGAGAAGATTTCACCTCTTTCTTTCCCCTTATTTTCAGTATCTTCCATTATTAAGTAGCATTTAGTTTTAGGTTCCTTCGTTATTGAGTAAACGCAAAATTAAAAATAATATTTGAAAACTGTGGGCTTCTTTCTTTAGCTTTGTAACCAATTCAGGAGAGGAGAAAAACTAAGCACATGCTGGGACGACGACATTACAGGGTAAAAGTATTACAGGCGTTGTACGCTTTTTTTCAGGGTGGAGAAACCCGAATTGAGATTGCCGAAAAGAACCTGTTAAAAAGCATTGAAATGGTTTACCAGCTTTTTAGCCTGCAATTTTCCTTCCTCTTCGAGCTTATGCATTTCTACGAATTCAGGATGGAGGAATCCAAGAACAAATTCTATCCCACAGCCGATGAGCTTAACCCCAGCCTCAAATTGATGCAGAACAGTTTGCTGAAGATCCTTTTTGAAAATGAACCGCTGAAGAAACAAATTGAACGTTACTCTATCTCATGGACCGAAGAACAGGAAATGGTCAGGAAAACCTATATGAAATTGAAAGCCTCCAAAGACCTTCAGGCTTACCTTTCTTCCGAAGAAAATTCATTTGAAAATGACCGCAGCTTCCTGATTAAGCTTTTCAGGAAAAATGTTGCAAATAATGCCGATCTGAGATCTTTCTGCGAGGAAAGAAGCATTCACTGGCATGACGATTTCGATGTTGCCTCGGGTTATGCTATCAAAGCAATGATGATCATGCCCGAAAATTTCAAAACCAGGGACGATATAATATATCTGTTCATTAAAGACAATGAGGATGAAGCTGCTGAGAGCAATGAATTTATAACGAAGCTTTTTCGCATGACGGTTCTCCATAGTGAAGAATTCGAAAAACTGGTTGGTTCCAGGTCCAAGAACTGGGAACTTGAACGGATCGCTCTTACCGATATCATTATTCTGAAAATGGCCCTGGCCGAAGTCCTTTATTTCCCTCAGATCCCTGTCAAGGTTTCATTGAATGAGTATATTGAGATATCCAAACATTTCAGTACTCAGAAATCCAAACAGTTTATCAATGGTATACTGGATAAGCTTGTGGCCGACCTGAAAGAAGAGGGCCAGCTTAAAAAATCAGGCAGGGGGTTAATCCAATAGTTTCGTAACTAATGTAATATTTCAATCAGGTTTTCGTTAACTATTTAAATCAATAAAGCATCGTGCATCGTATAATACGCCTGTTTGTAGTTCCTGCTCTCATATTAGTACTTGGCTCAAACCTGCTTTTAGCTCAAAGCGGAAGCTCAGGTACCTTTGAATTCCTTAACCTGACCAATTCGGCCCGGGTTGCATCAATAGGAAGTAATTTTCTACCGGTCAGGGACAATGATGTAACTATTGCCCTTTCCAATCCCTCGGTTATTACATCAGATATGAATAATAACCTCGCTTTCAGCTTTGTTAACTATATGGCAGCAAACTACGGCTATGTCATGTTTGCACATTCCTTCAGTAAAGCTGGAAATTTTGCAGGAGCGTTGCAGTTTGTCAGCTACGGCAATTTTACTCAGGCAGATGCTTCAGGGACTATAACAGGAACTTTTAGTGCCTCAGAATATGCACTGAATATTGGATGGGGAAGACCGCTGAGCCCTCACTTTAATATCGGCGCTAATGCCAAACTGATCTATTCAGCCCTTGAATCCTACCGTTCCTTCGGAATTGCCGTAGATGTGGCGGGAACTTATACAGCTACCGACGATGTATTCAATGCTTCCCTGATTTTCAGGAATATTGGCTACCAGATAGTCCCCTATACTGCCGGCAATCATGAACCATTGCCATTCCAGATACAATTAGGCCTTAGTGAAAAATTAAAGCATATTCCGCTGCGTTTTTACGAATTGTTCACCGACCTTCAGAAATGGGATCTTTCCTATACCGACCCCAATAATCCTTCTAACCAGGCCGACCCGATTACCGGGCAAACCCAGTCTAAATCGGGGATCAGTCAGTTTGCCGATAATTTAATGCGTCATATTGTACTTGGGACCGAGCTAACCATTGCGAAAGTATTTTCCATTCGTCTGGGATATAACTACCGCGAAAGGCAGGAAATGAAACTATACAGCAAAGCCGGACTTGCCGGTTTCTCTCTTGGATTTGGGTTGAGGATCAAGATGTTTAATATCAGTTATACCCGGGCAAGCATGCAAGCCGGTGGACATAATCCCAATTATTTCACGGTGGGTGTCAATCTTTCGGAATTTACCAAGAAGAAATAAGTACTTCGTATATTTGCGGGGCTTATTTCCAGATGATGTTTCTTCATAAACTTTCGCTTTCAAATTTTAAGAATTACGCTCAGTGTGATCTGGTCTTTAGCGACAAGATTAATTGCTTTACTGGAAACAACGCTGTTGGCAAAACAAATCTGCTCGATGCAGTTCATTATCTTTCCTTTTGTAAGAGCTATTTCAATCCTGCCGATTCCCAGAATATCAGGCATGGGCAGGAATATTTTGCAATTCATGGTATCTTTCAACGTAACAGCGATAGTCCCGACCTTGTGCAGTGTATCCAGAAAACAAATCAGCGCAAAAGGTTTTTATTGAATAAGAAAGAATATGATCGCCTGGCTGATCATATCGGAAATTTTCCTCTTGTCATGATATCACCTTACGACAGGGATCTTATCAATGAAGGATCTGAAGTAAGGCGAAGATATATCGACAGTGTTATTTCCCAGTTTGATAAGCTTTACCTCGATGACCTTATTCAATATAATAAGGTTCTTCTACAGAGGAATGCCCTTCTTAAATCATTTGCAGAACAAAATTTCTTTGACTCATCACAGCTCGAAATCTGGGACGGACAAATTATAAGACTCGGCCGGTTGCTGTTTGATAAACGAAGCGAATTTCTGAAATTATTTATTCCGATTTTTCAGCATTATTACACTTATATCAGCGGGGGAGTTGAGAAGGTGGATATAAGGTATGATTCCCAATTATGTGTTGGTGAAATGGAAACCCTGATCAGGGAGAACCTGGCCCGGGACAGGTCGGCCCGGTACTCTACGGTTGGGATTCACAAAGATGACCTGGAATTTACCCTTGATGGTTTTCAGGTTAAGAAATTCGGCTCGCAGGGCCAGCAAAAATCCTTCGTGATCGCAATCAAACTGGCTCAATTCGATTATACCAGGAATATCAAAGGATATAAGCCTATATTATTGCTGGATGACGTATTTGACAAGCTGGACGATATCAGGGTGCAACAGCTTATCAACCTTGTGAGCAAACATAATTTCGGACAGGTTTTCATAACAGATACCAGTGAAGACCGGATCAGAAAGATATTTGATGCCATCGACATCGATCACAAGTTTTTCAGTCTCCCTGTTAAGGATTAGCCTATGAAATCAAACGACCGTCCCATTGGTGAAGTGGTGAAGGAGATACTCAGGAGATACAGGCTTGAAGACCATCTTGATGAGACAAAACTCATTGAGCGATGGCCTGCTGTTTGCGGGCCAATGATCGCGGCTCATACCAGTGTAAGGGTCACCGATAACATTTTATTTGTTAAGGTCGACTCTGCCGCTTTACGCCAGGAATTACAGTTCATGAAAGAGACCCTGCTCACAAAACTAAATAAATCTGCAGGTCGGGATCTCATCAAAGACATTGTTTTCAGATAAAGGAAGAAGACTTATTTTATCTCACATCGAAGGCTTTTTTCCCCTTCAAGCCATCCTTCGAGAATATCTCCGATCTTAACTGGTCCCACACCGGCCGGTGTGCCTGTGAAGATAAGGTCGCCTGTCCTGAGTGTCATATATTTTGAGATATGACAGATGATATCCTCAAACGGGTAAATCATCAGGCCCGAATTGCCTTGCTGAACTGTTTTGCCGTTGAGGTCAAGATGGAAATTAATGTTTCTGAGATCATCGAATTTATTAGCGGGGACGAAACTGCTCACCGGGGCCGATTGGTCAAAACCTTTTGCAACAGCCCAGGGCAATGATTTCTTCTTTGCATTTTCCTGCAGGTCCCTTGCCGTCATATCAAGGCCTAACCCGATCTCGTCAAAATATGTTAACGCATATTCTTTTTGAATATGCCTTCCAAGCTTGTTGATTTTCAAAACCAGTTCCAGCTCATAGTGGATATCGGTCGAGAAGGTGGGATAATAAAAGGGGCGGTTCCTGATAAGCAGAGCTGTATCGGGTTTCAGGAAAAACACTGGTTCACTGGGCACGGCATTATTCAGCTCCTTGATGTGCTCAACATAATTCCGTCCGATGCAGATGATCTTCATAGCTTGTTCAGAATAACTCTGTTTTGACAGACTCTTTATTGAATCCACGTAGTTTAATTGCTGTTACGACTTTTTTTGTGGATAAAGGAAATTCACTTTTCATGATCCAGTCGTAATAGGAGGGTTCATTGCGAAAAACATCGCTCACGGCTTTGCCTTTATGTTTCCCGAAGTTGAATACTTCTACATTCTTTTCATTATAAATCACATGGCCGATCAGGTCAGCCGAACGATTCGTGAAACTGAAATCGCTGAGGGCTTTCACATCGTTCACGACCGGTTTGTTGATATTCCCTTTTTTGTCCTTGAATTCTATATCATTGTACCGGTCAAGCTGTGCTTTCAGGATCTCAAACGTCGCTATGGTATCGGCTTCGGCAGAATGAGCTTTTTCAAGATCCTTCTGACAATAAAATTTATAGGCAGCAGTGAGGTTCCGGGGTTCCATCTTGTGGAAAATGTTCTGAATGTCGACGAACCTTCTCCCTTTCAGTTCAAAATCGATCCCTGCCCTGAGAAATTCTTCAACGATCAGAGGAATATCAAAATGATTTGAATTATATCCTGCGATGTCAGAGTTGTCCATAAATTCTGATAGTTCAGCCGCAACCTGGGCAAACCCAGGGCAATCTTTAACGTCTTCATCCCTGATGCCATGGATCTCGGTGGAATCGGGAGGAATAGGTATCCCGGGATTGATCCTCAGGGTTTTTATTTTCTTTGAACCGTCAGGATTGACCCTTAAAAGGCATATCTCAACGATCCGGTCTGTTGCTACTTTGATCCCTGTAGTTTCAAGGTCCATAAATACCAATGGGCGGTTCAGGTTTAATTCCATATTCAGAAGTTCTGTGTGTTATCAAATTGTTCAAGATACTGTTCAAGCCTGTTCAGAAATTGTCCGCCAAGAGCGCCGTCAATAACCCTGTGGTCAAATGTAATGGAACATATCATCACCGGCCTGATGGCGATCATATCTCCCTGAGGGGATTCAATTACGACAGGGCGCTTTTTTATCGCGCCAACAGCAATAATTGCAGTTTGGGGTTGGTTAATGATCGGAGTGCCCATAATTGTCCCGAACGATCCGAGATTTGTAAGTGAAATTGTCCCGCCTGAAATTTCATCTGGCAGAAGTTTGTTATTCCTCGCACGGTTTGCTAAGTCGTTTACTGCTTTTATGATTCCCAGTAGATTCATACTTCCCGCGTCCCTTACAACCGGAACAATAAGATTGCTGCTCGGAAGGGCGACCGCCATGCCAACGTTTATTTTTGAATGAACGATGATCTTGGTGCCGTCGACAGAAACATTGACCATCGGGAAATCTCTGACAGCTTTGGTAATGGCTTCAATAAAGATCGGCGTAAACGTCAGCTTTTCTCCGTATTTCTTCTGGAAACTTTCTTTGTTGCGTTCTCTCCATTCCACGATCTTTCCCATATCCACCTCAATAAAGGAAGTAACATGAGGGGAAGTTTGAACCGATTTTATCATGTGGTTTGCAATGAGCTGTCTTACCCGGTCCATCTCCATGATACGGTCTTCCCCGGTTATAAAGAGAGCACCAGCCGCTTCGGGCTTCGGCGATGCAGTTGCCTGTTTACCGCTTTGAATTGCCCCGTTTGCCCTTCCTGAGATATATTCCAGAATATCCTGCTTAGTAAGACGATCGTCCTTGCCGGTCCCCTGGATGCCACCAAGCTCTTTAAATGACAATCCTTCCTGCTGTGCGATACTTCTCACAAGGGGGGAATAATATCTTGTGTCTGAAGACGCCTCGTCGCCCGTCTCCTTCGCGGGTTTCGCAGAGCCAGGGATTTCTTTTACGCTTCCGGGCACAGACTTCTCAGGGACTGGCTGCAATTCAGCAGCCTCTTTTATTTTGACTTCGGATTGCGTTGCACTTTCTGATTCAACAACTGCAAAAACCTTGCCCACCGCCACTATTTCGCCCTCTTTAAATAATTTACCCGATAGCTTTCCGCTTACTGTTGAAACGATCTCGGAATCTACTTTATCGGTGGCTATTTCAACAAGGGGCTCTTCGGCCTCTACGTTGTCTCCTTCGTTTTTCAGCCATTTCGTTATTGTGACTTCGATCACGCTTTCGCCTAGCCTGGGGATAACAATTTCAATTGACGCCATAGTGAAGAGTTATAATGGTGCAAAGATACTAAATTCACTTATTTAAAATCATTCAAAATAAAAACTTCATGTTCTGCCGAGGTTACGGAAGCCTTTGAACAGGATATTGATGTCGTTGGTAAGATGGTAGTCGCGGGCATAGAGTATATTCAGCCTGTTTTTATCGTCTTCGCTGATCTGATTCGACTTTAATCCGTCCAAAGGATTCAGAACTCCTTTCTTAATAAGGGGTACATGTTGAATATTTGTACCGCTTACCGGGGTATACCCGACCCAGGATTTCCGTGCAAAGAAAACAAGGGCAATATTCCTGGCCAGGCCGATAGGCTTCCTTACAAGAAATAAAAACAAAGGGTAGAACACCAAAATTATCAGGCCGGCTGTCAAATCAAACACCCGCTTGCTTCTTAGGTTTGATTTTTTAGTGATAGCATTAATATCAACAACATAAAGGTCGCCTGAAGTGTTGATTGAGTTGCTGCCGATGATGGAAAGGCTTTCAGGGGGGGCGATTTTATAGTCAACCTGGGCATCTTTAAGCTCCGACATCTTGTCGATGATTACCTGGGCCGGTACATCCTTGGCGCAGAATATCACTTCATCAATCTTATGAATAGTGATAATATCCTTGATCTGTTCAAGATCCCCGATAAATCCATTCATATTGCCTTTGCATGTATGGTAGCTCACAAGGCCCACAAAAGCCGGGTTCATCCCGGTTTTCTGGAGAAGGTCGGCAACCCGCTCTGATTCCTCCTTTTCTCCGATTATAACAAATTTTTTATTTTTGATCGTATTCAGCTGAAAGCCGTTGATCTTTGAAAAATGAAACAATGTTCTGATGGCCAACATGATCGCAAGGCCCCAGATAGCGCCAAAAAATATCAGCGCCCTGGAGAAACGGTAATTTTCGCTAAGAATGCTATACAACAGCAGGATCAGCAAGGTACCTGCCAGCATCCCCTGGAATACTTTTCTTAACATGATCGGCCTGTCATATCCTCCGCTCACATAAACACTGATAAGCCAGATAAGGATATAAATCGGAACAGCGATCATCATAAATTCGGGAGGGTAATGCCCTCCGCCGGGAAAAATAAAATTCTTTTCCCAGTAAGAAGTCATGAAAAACATGCCTGCAAAGATCATCAGAGCATCAAGCAGGGGGAGGAAAATGCGGTTGGCAAAACGGGTAAGGATAGAAAAGAAAGCACGCAGGTAAATTGCCGAATGTATCATGATGGAGAACGACCTGGCATTTTCCTTTGAAAAATGTTTCCGTGCGAAGATGATCATTGCATTATAAAACATGAAAACGTAGTTAAGGCTGCTTTTTTTGGTGCTTTCTCCTTTATAGTGTATTATTCTTGTCCCGGGATAATAATAATTTTTATACCCGGCCTTGGTTATCCTGTAACTCAGGTCAATATCTTCGCCATACATAAAAAATGATTCATCGAGCAACCCAATCTGTTCCAGGACTGTTTTCCTTAGAAGCATAAAAGCTCCGGCCAGGACGTCTATTTTGTGAGTCTTGTCCTTGTCGAGGTAACCAAGATGATACTGGCTGAATATCCTGGATCTGGGAAAGAGTGTGGAAAGTCCAAAGATTTTATAAAATGAAACAACAGGTGTCGGCAAAGCACGTTTTGATTCGGGCAGGAATTTTCCCTTGCCGTCAATCATCTTTACCCCTAATCCGCCGGCATCAGCATGCTCATCCATAAAGGTCACTACCTTCCTCAGGGTGTCGTCTTCAACAAGTGTATCAGGATTCAGTAAAAGCACATATTCTCCGATGGCCTTTCTCATGGCCTGGTTGTTTGCACTTGAAAAACCCAGGTTTTCTTTGTTCTCAATCAGAATGACATCCGGGAACTTTTCCCTGACCATCTTCACGGAACCGTCAACGGAACTGTTATCAACGACGAATACTTCCGATTCAAGACCCTTACAGGCATTTTGAACAGAATGAAGGCATTGCTCCAGGAAGTACCTTACATTGTAATTTACGATAACGATTGATAATTTCATATAAACAGCCGGACTGTAAATTTAATGCTTATTCAGATAGCTCCTGCATCTATCATCTGCACAACTCGTTCAATGGGTTCATCTACTCCTTTTGGGTCGTACAGGGTTTTCAGGTCATACCCGAAAATCCGGGCCAGGGTCTGCCAGATAAAAGCATTAAATCCTCCCTTTAGTTCTTTTACAATGGCAAAAGTGGATGAACCTGTTTCCCTGTAGATGAGCTTGATAAGGATCTTTCCCTGTGAATAGGTCATGTCGCGGACCTGGTCCCCGAACTGGTTATCCAGTTCCTTTTCCGATTTTTTGAGAAATGCTTTTCTCTGCCTGTCGTTTGTTATTGTATCGAGGATAGCTTTGATTTGCTTTAATTTGATCCCGGCAAGTTTGGCGTAAGGGTAAACAAGTTTAATGTTGTATACCAGGCGGTCATATCGTGCAGCTTCATGCTTATTCTCAAATTTACCCGGGGGGAAGATGACAACTCCGTTCAGATCGACAGCAGGGAGAGTATCTCCCTCTATTATTTTCACAGGCAGCGTAAACTTAGTTGTATCCTGACCCGCAAGGGATAATTGGAATACTAAGGATATTATGAAAAAGAGTAAAGGAATTCTCATCGGAATAGCCTGTGCTTGCGCTCTAAAATTAACGATGAGAGCGGCCGTTTAGTATCAGGCGACTTTAAGCCTGGATAAACTGGTTTTATTGAATTTTTCTTCAACAAAAGCCAGGTTGACCTTCAGGTTTTTAACATTGGTTCTTGAAGGAAGATCGAACATTGCATCATTCATAATCCCTTCAAGAATAGCCCTCAGACCTCTGGCTCCCAGTTTGAATTCAACGGATTTCTCAACAATGAAATCCAGTGCATCATCATCAAAATTCAGCTTGATGTTATCTATTTCAAAAAGCTTGATATATTGCTTCACAAGTGAATTCTTCGGTTCCAGCAGAATGCGTTTCAGAGTGACCTTGTCCAGGGCATGCATAAAAGTCACAATAGGCATCCTCCCCACCAGTTCAGGAATAAGTCCGTACGCCTTCAGATCAACAGGGGAGATATATTTCAGAATGTTCTCTTTGTCAACTTCTTCTTTATGCCTGTCAACCTTATAACCAATACGGTTCGTCTGTAAACGGCTGGCAATTTTTTTATCTATACCATCAAAAGCACCACCTGTTATAAAAAGAATATTCTGAGTGTTAATCTGGATCATTCTTTGCTCCGGATGTTTCCTTCCTCCCTGGGGCGGCACGTTTACAACAGAACCTTCAAGCATTTTCAAAAGGGCTTGCTGGACGCCTTCCCCCGAAACGTCTCTGGTGATGGAAGGGTTATCGCTTTTCCTGGCAATTTTATCAATCTCGTCAATGAATACAATGCCTCTTTCGGCAGCTTCCAGGTTATAGTCGGCGACTTGCAGCAACCTGGCAAGTATACTCTCAACGTCTTCCCCGACATAGCCGGCTTCGGTGAGCGCTGTGGCATCAGCGATACAGAAAGGTACATTGAGCATTTTAGCTATACTTTTAGCCAAAAGGGTTTTACCAGTACCCGTTTCACCGACAATGATGATATTTGATTTTTCCAGTTCAATATCATCATCTTTAGCTTCCCTTGCATGCCTGATCCGCTTGTAATGATTATAAACGGCCACTGATATAACACGTTTAGCTTCTTCCTGCCCGATCACGTATTGATCGAGATACTTTTTGATCTCCTGCGGTTTAAGCAGGGCATACTCCTCGAAGCTTTTCGACTTTTTCGAGGCGAGTTCTTCATCAAGAATAGTCTGGGCCTGCTGAACACAGTTGTCGCAAATATGACCGTTCAGCCCGGCTATTAGAACCCTTGCTTCACGTTTTTCACGTCCACAGAAAGAACAGCGTTCTTCAGTCTTTGCCATTATTGTGTTTCCTTTTTTGACTTAAACAAAACTTCATCGATCATGCCATACTCTTTCGCTTCTTCCGCAGTCATCCAGTAATCCCTGTCGGCGTCTTTCAGTATCCTCTTATATTGCTGGCCTGAATGAAGTGAAATGATCTCATAAAGTTCCTTTTTCAGCTTCTGGATCTCACGGGTCGTGATCTCAATATCAGAAGCCTGGCCTTCGGCACTGCCCATGGGCTGGTGGATAAGTATCCTTGAGTGTTTCAAGGCAGTACGCTTGCCTTTTTCCCCGGCACAAAGCAAAATGGCACCCATGGAAGCCGCCATCCCCGTACAAATAGTCGCAACATGCGGATTGATATATTGCATAGTATCATAAATCCCCAGTCCGGCATACACTGAACCTCCCGGCGTGTTTAGGTAAATCTGTATATCCTTATGGGAATCCACCGATTCCAGGAATAACAACTGAGCCTGGATGATATTGGCAACATAATCATCAATGGGTACTCCCAGGAAAATGATCCTGTCCATCATCAGACGGCTGAATACGTCCATGGTCGCTATATTCAGCTGACGCTCCTCAATAATTGTAGGGGAGATGTAATTAGCCGATATGCTCTTGTATTTCTCAAGGCTGAGGCCGCTGATGCCCCTTTGCCGGATCGCATATTTTGAAAATTCGTCCATAATGTCAGATATTGAAGTGTTAATTTATTCTGTTTTTAACAGTCACCAGTCACAATCACTTATTCTTTTTAAAGTTCATGTTCATGGTCATGATGAGAGTGGTCATGTTCATGGTCATGATGAGAGTGGTCATGTTCATGCATTTCCGAAGCTATTTTGATAAATTCGTCATACGACACTTCCTTTTTAACAATATTCAGCTTCGTTTTAAAAAGTCCCAGCATACGGGCATTATATAACTGATCATTGATCCTTTGTACCTGCTCTTTATTCTGCATGAATGCATCAACGATCGATTCATATTTTTTCTCCATTTCAGGATCGACAAATTCCGTGCCGACTCTTTGGAGCATGACAGTCCGTATGTAATTCTTTATGTCTTCGTCACTTACCTTGATGTCATTTTCGCGGATGATCCTGTTTTCGATCAGCTGCCATTTCATCGATTCCCTGAATGAATCATAATCTTTTTCGATCTGTTCCTGTGTAAACTTTCCTTCATTATATTCAAGCAACCAGCGTTTCAGGAATTCGTCGGGCAGATCAAAATTCGTATTTTTCACGAGGATCTCCGTGGCTTTATTGAAAAAGATCCTGTCGGTCTCCTGGGTGAAGCTCGCCGATGCGTCTTTCCTGATCCTTTCCCTGAATTGTTCTTCGGTCTCAATGTTATCAGCGGGATAGACTTTGGAGAAGAATTCGGGCGTCATTTCTGCAGGGATGACTTCCGGAGCCTTGGTTTCAGCGGGTGTTTCTCCTTCGGCTTGAGGTTCTGCATCTGTTGATGCTTCGGCTGGTTGCAAGGATTCTTCAGGCTTAACTGGTGTACCAAACCGTTTACGGGTTTCATCCACATACTTATCGATCATACTGTCGTCAACCAGTATCTCATAATCTTCAACTTCTGTTTCCGGACCAAAGGGCAGAGTGAAATCAGGCGCAAACCCGATATCAAAGAAAAATTCAAAACTAGTCTGGGCTTCAAAATTGACTGCGGAATTCTTTTCCTGGTTTGGGATAGGGTTTCCCAGCAGATCCAGCTTCTGCTCCCTGATATAGTTATTGAGAGAGTCGGATATCAGTTTGTTTACTTCTTCGGCCAGAACTGCTTTGCCATACATCTTACGGATCAAGCCCGAAGGCACATGACCTGGGCGAAATCCCGGAATGTTGGCTTTTTTCTGGTAATCCCTGATCACCTTGTTTACCTGTTCAGTATAATCCTCCGGGCTTATTTCCAGCCGGATCGTTGCGGTTAGTTCACCTGTGTTCTCTTTTGTTAAATTCATGTATTTCGGTTAAATTATAATGAGTTTCTGAAGTTCCTGAAAACCTCCGTTGTTCAGTTGATTATCTTTATTTTGTGCGGATGAAGGGACTCGAACCCCCACGCCCTGAGGCACAAGATCCTAAGTCTTGCGCGGCTACCAATTACGCCACATCCGCAGATGGTATAAAATTTGAGCCTGCAAAGGTACTAAATTTTTACTTTTGGTCGTTACATATAAGGGAGAAGCTGATCCCGGAGTTTTATTTGCGTACCGGGCAACCCTTATAACCGTTTGAGGTCTTAAATTTATCAGGTCACCTGATCAGCGTTTCACCTCCACAGAGGACATAATTCCGCAATAGGGAAAACATTTACACTGAATTTTTAATTAACTTTCGAAGTAGCCGGATAATTATGAGGTTTACTCTAAGTATATTGCCCTTTCTCCTGCTTTCAGCCTTTACAGATTGCGTTAACGGACAATCGATGTACGGAACGGTTTTAGGCAATTATGCAGGAGTGAACAGTATTCAGGTAAATCCAAGCGGACTGCAAAATTCTAAAACATGGCTTGATATCCAGATTATCGGTGCCGGTGAATTTTTCCAGAACAATTATCTTTACCAGAAGAAAACCGATTACAGGTTCTCTCATTTCTTTCAGAGCAGTTATGAATGGCCTACCCATTCAGAAGGATATGGTACGGAAGTTCGTATGTTTTACGCCTACAATAATAAGAATCCCAAGGATGCATTTGAAAATGTGAGAGTAAACGGACCGGGTGCCATGCTGATTTGGGGAAAACATGCTTTTGCATTGACCACAGCCATAAGAAATGTAGTTTCGGTTCATGGGATGCCATATGACCTTGCAAATTTTTCCTACCTTGGATTGAATTACAGGCCGCAACAAAAGATAAATTACAATGATACCCGGCCGTTTAACGGGGCCCAGATGGCATGGGCGGAGATCGGACTTACCTATTCATACGAGGTTTACGGTCGCGGTTTTAACCGCATCAATGCCGGATTGTCGGTGCGGCGGCTTTTTGGTTATGCAGGCGCGTATTCAAACGTTAAAAATATTAATTATACTGTAATCGATGATTCCACGGTACAGATTAAAAACCTTAATGCCGAGATGGGATTGTCGCTTCCTGTGGATTATGAAACCAATCAGTTTACCGGAGGCACGGCATTCAGGGGAGGGGGCTTTGGTGTCGACATTGGAGCCACATACACCCGCCTTGTTAAACCCCACCAGGAGCAATACTTTAACAGACTGTGTGCCCAGCGGTATGAAGATTACCTGTATCGCGTCGGTGTGGCCCTGATTGATGTCGGGGGCATTCGTTTTAAAACCAACGCCCAGAAATTAATAATTGATAACCGTTCATCTTATTGGGACCAGATTACAAGAATGAAATTCAGGAGCATTCAGCAGATGCTTGATACCCTGAGCTATAAATTCTATGGTGATCCTAATTCAGCGAAGGCTTCAGATAAATTTACACTTTGGCTGCCATTCGCCCTCAGTGTTCAGTTTGATTATCATTTTACTAAGTTTACCTATATTAATGCCAGCCTTATTTATCCCGTTGCCTTTGCAAAAGCCACAGTTTACCGGCCTGCCGAGCTTACAATCACACCAAGGTACGAAGCCCGCTGGCTGGAGGTCAGCCTGCCGGTATCTCTTTACGACTGGTATCTTCCAAGAGTTGGAGTTGCAATCAGAGCATATGGAATTACAATAGGCTGCGATAAATTGGGAGGGTTCTTTAATTTCAATGATTTTACAGGAATCGATGTGTATTTCTCGATCAAATATTTTTTGGACAAAGGCTCATGCCGGGATAAAAACAAAGGGCATTGCGGCAACCTTGAATTCCGTCCGGGCTGATCATTCGCGGGTTTTAACGTCCAGGGCATCCCTTAAAGAATTACCCATCAGCATAAAGGCAAGTACGAGTAGCATAATGGCGATACCCGGCAGGATAGCGAGGTATGCATAATCCAGTATAATATACCCGTAATTCTCTTTGATCATCGATCCCCAGGAGGGAACCGGAGGCTGCACACCAAGTCCAAGGAAACTCAGCCCGGCTTCAAGCAGTATGGCTGAAGCAAAATTGGCTGCCGAAATGACTATAACCGCTGCCATCACGTTGGGCAGGATATGTTTTATAATGATACGCGAATCAGAAAATCCAAGAGCATGGCCGGCTTCAACAAATTCCTTTTCCCTCAGGCTCATCACTTGCCCTCTCACCATCCTGGCCACATCCACCCACATCGTCAGTCCGACTGCAACAAAAACCTGCCAGAACCCTTTTCCCAGTGCAAATGTTATAGCGATCACCAGTAGCAGGGTAGGGATGGACCAGACCACGTTGATGAACCACATGATCAGGTTGTCGGCCCAGCCTCTGTAATATCCTGCAACAGCTCCGAGGGAAATGCCTATCAGCAGTGAAATAAAAACAGAGATAAATCCTACCGAAAGGCTGACCCTGGCTCCAATGACGAGTTGACTCAGGTAGTCCCGCCCAAAACGGTCGGTACCCAGCCAGAATTTCACGGTCTTAACCGGGCTTACTTTTTTTACGGGGATGCTGTTTTCGGCCAGGATCACACTCCCCGGCTCCGAATAAGCCCTGTAATACAGGGTGTCCTTGCTGATCCGGTAACTGCTAATCGGGACCGGTATGGAACCTCTTTTTTCTCCTGTAAGCATGGTCCGAAACCAGTTAGATCCTGAAACCTGCCCCTGGTCGTTAATATAAAGCATCTCTACTTTAAACCCCGGCTTTTTTAATCCAAGCTCAAGAAACTGTTGATTTGCAAACGGCGAATTGTCAGGTATTATAAGATATCCGAATAACGCGGCAAGGCATACCAAAATAATGAAAACAAGAGACCCGAGACCAAGAGGTTCGTGGCAGAACCTGATCCAGGCCAGGCGGGTCAGGGAAGCCGAAACGATCTGCCGGGGTTTTCTGAAGAGGTTCATTAAAAGGGGTCTTTTTGCAAATGTATAATTTTTTTGTACTTTTGCAGCACAAAATGGTGGTCGTAGCTCAGCTGGTTAGAGCGTCAGATTGTGGCTCTGAAGGCCGTGGGTTCGAGCCCCATCTTCCACCCATCAAAAAAAAGCCGCCTTTTCGGGTGGCTTTTTTTAAATGAGCTGACATACAGGGTCATTTCTTAACATCAGCCTTCTTGTATGATCCAAGATAATCCTCCCATTTAATATCCTTGTAAGCGTTCTCCCCGAAATAGTTTAAAACAGGAGCAAAATCCCTTACATTCATGTATCCGGGAACTACTGTCAACACCTGGTTCTTTTCGTTAATGAAAACACAGGAGGGATAGGACATCTTCCCTCTGAGCAAATCAACAGCAAGCTGGTTATTGCCACCCCTTCCGTGCGGATTCTTGTTGACAAATTTTACACTGTCGATCACGATAGTGTCTTTGGTCTCAGCATTCAGCTTTACACAGTAAAAATGTTTCTGCATGTATTTCGCGGTTTCAGGATCCTGGAAGGTCTCCTTGTCCATCTTTTTACACCAGCCACACCAGTCAGTATAAACATCGACAAAGACCTTCTTTGGTTTCTTTTTATTCAGCTGGTACGCCTCTGCAAAGCTGTGCCACTCAATAATCCCTTTCTTTTCGCCAGTACCCTGAGCCACAGCCAAACCCGGCATGGTAATAAGGCATATTAAAATAATCTGAATGAAGTGTTTCATAACATACTGTTATTCCGAGGCACGGTTAATTTCCCTTTTTATGTCTTTTTGCTTCAAGGACTCCCTCTTGTCGTAGGAATGTTTCCCTTTGGCCAGGGCAATGTTGAGTTTTGCCAGCCCGTTTTCATTGATAAAGAACAAGGTAGGGATAATAGTAAGCCCTCTTTCTTTTACTTTCACCAGAAGTTTGTGCAGTTCCCTTTTTGTAAGCAGAAGTTTGCGCTCCCGTTTAGGTTCATGATTATATATGGTTCCAAGGCTGTATTCTGCAATATGCATATTCACCACGAAGAGCTCGCTGCCTTTGAAACTGCAGTAAGCATCGGCAATGGAAGCTTTGCCTTCGCGCATGGATTTGATCTCCGTCCCGGTTAACATTATCCCTGCTGTGAATTCCTGAAGCAGGAAATACTCAAAGGATGCCCTCCTGTTCTTTATGCTGACTGTCTTTTCCATAGTGCCGGATGCAAAGGTAGCAAAAACCGAAGACAGATGGCTGGATCATGGCGCTTGGCGCCGATGGCTGGATGGCTGGATAACTGGATAGCTGGATAACTGGATAACTGGATAGCTGGATAGCTGGATAACATATTATTCAGTTATCAGGCATCATATCTTCAGCGATATCCCCAACAGGTAATTCGCCGGAGCCTGGGGAAAATATCCATTGGATTCATAATAGGATCCTGCCTTGATGTAGGGATAAACCCAGGCATTGGATTCATACCTTGCGCTGAATATATTGTTGATGACCATGTTAAATGCAATTTCTTTCATCCACCGGGGATGGATCGAGAAACTTGCGCCCAAACTGTTAATGAAATAATCATGAAGGGAACGTTCGCTGCTGGATGTATTGTCAATATATTGTTTCCCGATATACCTGGTGTTCCATGAAAATGAGAGATTTTTCAATGGTTTGTATGTCAGCATCCCGGTGAGAACAATATTTGGAGAAAACGAAAGATCGGTATTTCCCAGGGGTGTTGATTTTTGCCCGGTAAAATTCCAGGCCGAATCATAGACGTCGGTATACTGCGTGAAATCCCTTATCTTGTTCATGCTGAAGGTAGTTGCAAAATCAAGATGCAGCTGTTTTACTATATCTATACCTGCGGATATCTCAATCCCAAGACGATAGCTGTGGGGTACATTAACCATGATTGCTTCCCCAACGGAATTGATCTCGCCTGTGAGCACAAGCTGGTTGCTGTAATTCATGTAAAAGATGTTGGCATTGGCTGTGAACCAATTGTACTTAGCCGTATACCCAAGCTCATAGTCATACAATCTCTCGGAGGTTGGCATACGATTCGTATCGGCGTCTTTGTAGTTATCGCGGCTGGGCTCCCTGTTGCCGACGGCAAAGGAAATATAAGCCTGGTGGTGTTTGCTGAATGCATAGTATAGACCAAGTTTGGGATTGAAAAAGTTAAAAATATGAGTCTGGTCCAATGTCCGGAGGTCTTCAATTGTGCCATTCAGTTTGTAATTGACATATCGGTACTGCATATCGGCAAAAATGGAAAGTTTCTTAAGGAAGGTATAATTCATTTTTCCGAAAACAGTGAAGTCCTTTTTAATGCCGGTACCATCGTACCAGTTCCATTGATTGTTGCTGCTTGACGCATACTGCGCCCAGATGATCTTTCCAAATGAATCGCCTGAATACCGGCTCCAGGCGCCGCCCAGAATGACATTAAGCTTGTCATCAGGTTTGTAATTACTGGAGAATGTAAATCCGCAGTAATCATTATCAAGCATTTTACGATTAACGAGATTTGTAGAGTCAATAGTCACTCCTCCGATGGTTACATCGGGCAGGCCGTAACTTGAAAAAAAGGCATTCTGTTCAAAACTTTCATAATAGCCTTTCCCTTTCGTATAGTGAACTGCGAGGTTGATGTCCCAGCCTTTCATAAGTTGCTGTGAGAAAATGGCCTGGAAGTGGGTTTGAATATAATTATCGGTTTCGTTATCATAATACTGTACTTGCCCTGCCTGGTCATAGTAGAGGCCCATGGGGTTAAACCTGCGGTTTGTTTCCAGGGAATCCTTCGGCACACCTCCCCAGGCCTGGTATGTCTTTTCGGTTCCTGAGAAGATGATCAGCCTAACAGTAGTTTTCGGGCCGTAATACCCTCCCGACAGGTACCATGAGCGCAGGTCTGAAAATGCGCGGTCGATGTAACCATCCGAGTGGATATAGGAAAAACGTCCGTCAAAGCTGAGGTGGTTTGAGAGTAAACCGGTCCCGAACCTGAGTGTGGATTTGAAGGTGTTGTATGAACCGGCCGAGGCGTCCAATTCCCCGTAGGGGTCGGGATTCAGTTTTGTAGTCTGAATATTTATTGAAGCTCCGAAAGCGCCGGCACCGTTGGTGGAAGTGCCAACACCCCGCTGTATTTGTATATTATCTGATGATGAAGCAATATCAGGGAGATCAACGAACCACACTCCCTGGGATTCGGGATCATTCTGAGGAATGCCGTTTATGGTCACATTGATCCTGGTAAGATCTGTTCCCCTGATGTTGATCCCGGTATACCCAATTCCTGTCCCGGCATCGGATGTGACCACCGTTGACGGAGAATTCTGAATTAGGAAGGGCAGGTCCTTACCCATGTTCTGGGGTTGGATCTGCTTTGCTGTGATGTCGGTGAATGCAACGGGGTACTTTTCCTGAGCCCGGGTTGCGGTAACATTGACTTCTTCGGCCAGTATCGCGGCGGGTTCCATCATGATGCTGATAGTTGTATCCCTGTTCAGTTTTATTGACAGGTTCGTCCTGGCATAACCCATAAATGAAACCTGCAGGGTAAAGGAGCCGGCCCTGATATTTGAAATGGAAAAATTTCCCATGCCATCGCTGACAGCATTTTTACCTGTTTTTTCCAGGATCAGGTTTGCACCCTGAAGCACTTTGCCGTCCTGTTTGTCGTAAACAGTCCCGTCCAGCCTGATCTGGGCATGGCAGGTAAAAGCTGTAAAGCTCATTGCCAGGAATAAGACCATTAGCCTGCAGGAATTTTTACTTTTATTCTTTTGCGTCATCATAAGTTATATGTTTAAATGTTAAACCGATAACTTACAATAGAGGCATGCTGTAATGTGATACTCTTGTTCCTACGCCGGCATTATCCGGATCAGGTTCAGAGGGTATGATCTCAGCCTGTGTCTTAAGGCACCCCTATTGGAAAGTTGATGCAAATATACGAATAGGTGAATTGTTTTGCAATTCACCTATTCGTATATTTGCATACATGAAAAAGATCCTCATAATCAACGGTCCCAATCTAAATTTGCTGGGTAAGCGTGAACCCTCTGTCTACGGAAATAAAAAATTTGAAGATTACCTGAAAACATTAAAACCGGTATTTCCCGATGCGGTCATTTCATATTTCCAGAGTAATATTGAAGGTGAAATTATTGATGCCTTGCAGAAAGCCGATGCGAAATATGTTGGGATCGTGATTAATGCAGGGGGGTATACCCATACTTCAGTTGCAATAGGGGATGCAGTCAGGGCAATAAGTATCCCGGTGATTGAAGTGCATATCTCAAATGTGTATTCAAGGGAAGCATTCAGGCATGTCTCATATATCGCTCCTGCAGCAAAAGGTGTGATTGCCGGCTTTGGTCTTGATTCTTACAGGCTGGCCCTTGAGAGTTTGATGTATGCTTAACTTATGAACCTGGAAGGATTCAGCTGAGAGAATTTTCTCTTGCGGAGTATGAAATAATCAAATACAAGGCTCCCCTTGTAAAGATTTTTAACAGATCCTTGTTTGATGGATTTACGCTTCTGCCTTGTTTTTGAGAGGGAACGGTAAAAACTGAAATGTGCCCGGGCCACAGCCCAGAAATCCTTAAAACCTGCCTGGATTAAGAATTTCAATGCAGCAATGCCGTCAAGCAAAAGGCGGACTGTGAACACCCTGATAAGCCAGGATTCAGGAAGGTTTTTATAAAGAAGAATGAAGTTATTTCTGAAATTGAGGTAGGTCTTTCTCCAGGAGATCTTTGGCAATGTTCCTCCGCCGATATGGAAAACGGTAGAATCAGGACAATACATGATCCTATAACCCGCATTGTTCATCCTCCAGCAAAAATCAATCTCTTCCATATGGGCAAAAAAATCCTCATCAAATCCGCCCAGTTCATGATATAACTTCGATCTCACAAACAGGCAGGCTCCTGTAGCCCAGAAAATTTCATGAACGTCATCATATTGGCCATGATCTTCCTCGATTTGAAGGAACATTCTGCCCCTGCAAAAAGGATATCCATATTTGTCGATAAATCCTCCGGCGGCGCCGGCATATTCAAACTTTTTAGGCTCAAGATAGGAGCGTATCTTAGGTTGGCAGGCCCCGATTGAAGCATCCCTGTCCATGAGCTCGATAACCGGACTGACCCAATTCTCTGTGACTTCAATGTCGGAATTCAGAAGTACATAATATTCAGCTTCGACTTGACTCAAAGCAAGATTGTAACCCCTGGCAAATCCGCCATTGTCAGGATTACTGATAATACGTATCTCGGGAAAATTTGCTTTCAGGAATGCAAGAGAGTCATCTGTAGAGGCATTATCAGCAACAATGATACCTGCATCAGGTTCAATATGCTGTATTAATGCCGGAAGGAATTTTTCAAGAAATTTTTTCCCGTTCCAGTTAAGTATTACTACTGCGACTCGCACTTGATTATAGAAAAATGAGGATATCGTTAAGGGATCAAAAATACGAAAAATCCTTAACAAGTGAAAGAAATGGCCGGCTTTATCTTATCCTTTTAGAGATTGCTTGTAGGTAAATCCCAGGCATCTTCGGAATAGTCTCCCCAAACACTTACAACCTGGGTTTCACTAATATCGACAGGGGCATTCATTTTATTTCTCAAAGCTACCTTCCACCTGGGTTCATATTGTTCTCCAATGGCATCGGAATGCAGAAGGATGAAATCGGCTGTGACCATGTCTGGTGAGTAGAACACAAACCTCTTATTCCTCTGGCTGTTATTAAGAGTATAATATTGCCAGATTTCATATGGATATGTATTCGGCTCTGCATAATGTCCTTCCCTTGCATTTGGCGGGCCATATTGAAGGTAAACCCTCCCCCTGTCAGTTTGGTAACCTTTCTTGATTTTAGTGGCAAAGTTAGCCTGGGCGATATTCACCTGTGCATTATAGGCTTGCCATGCTTTCTCAGGCTCGCTTGAACTCCTCTGCTGCCAGAATGAAAAGAAATATTTTTGCAGTGTTTGCAGGTCGGCTTTCTTTAACTGGTACATAATAAAATCCTTTTCATAGCCGGTGGAGATAGGGTATGTGCTGCTTATAAACTCTTTTAATGAATCAGCATATTTGAACTTTTCGGCAAATGTTCCCTGGATGTCGGTCGAAGCGATCTGAGTCAGAGTATATGTGGCGTTAGGGTTTGTTCTTTGGAAGAAAACTTTTTTTGACAGGAGTACTTCATTGCTTGAATTCCGGGCTTCGACAACCAGGTTATAATTGCCTGTGGCAAGGTCTTTGATGTTTATATCAGCCAGTAAAACATTCACTGGTTTTGGGGCTTCTTTTTTTGACTTTGCAAATTCGTTAAGCTTCAGATTATTCTCAAAACATTCGATATAGTATGAAAGGAGGAACATCTGGCCCTGTGCGATTGCTTTATCCAGGCCATACAGTTCAGTATAAAACCCAAGTTTGGCATCAACCCCGTTATAAAAATTATAAATATTTGGAACAAGGTTGTACCCGCTCTTTGAAAGTGCTGTGACTTTTTCGGCTTTGCTGAAACTCTGGATCATTTCAACGCCCGACATTGAAGGCTTATCTGTCGGAAAATCAATAATCATGGTTTGATTATAAGGCAAAGCAGGAGCAGTTTTATTCTTGTCTGTTAACTGGATCTGAAAATTGTAAGTACCGTTTGCCAGCTGGAAACGTTGCTGGTCAATAAACTGAAAGTTGAGGTTGGCCGTGTCGGTAACTTCATTGCTTTTTAGTTCATATTTTTTAAATGCCTTGATATCATTCTTGTCTTTAAATGTCATGAGGACGTTCACGGTGGCTATATATTTCCCATCTGCTTGTTTTATCCATTTCACACTGTTCCCGGCAATGCTCAGGTAGGTTTCAACATAAGGGCCTTCAGGGGAGTTGAACGTTGCATAAGTAAGATAGGCCCACAGGTTTTTTGCTGACGCGGAAGATCCTCCGATAAAAAGTACGGTAACGATCATCAGGATTAGATTCTTTTTCATAAAATTATAATTGAGGTTTCGTTTCAGGGATGAAAAAGTCTTATTTGTGTCGGATTCAAAATTAATATACAAATATATTGAAAATACGCCGTATTCGCAAGAAAATTCGTTAAAACATCAATTTTAAAAGGTAAAGGCTTCAAGCAGGAATGTAAGTCGGGATTCTTGCCGGTTACGAAAATTGTTGTAATTTTGTCCCCGGAGAGATGGCAGAGTGGTCGATTGCGGCGGTCTTGAAAACCGTTGAGGTGCAAGCCTCCGGGGGTTCGAATCCCTCTCTCTCCGCCACTAATTCCCGCACTTGTTTGTATATCAATCATTTGCTGGTTTTTTTATTTCACAAAATACAAACTTACACACAAAAAACATTTTTTAGGCTAATCTGACGGAGGGTTCATTGATGGATTTTGGGCCAGCATCTTTTCTTCCTTAATCTTATCAATGGTCTGAATTTGTGCCTGTCTTTTCTGTTCCCTGATGGCATTACGTTCCCGTGCCCACTTCAGCACTCTTAACATTTTCTTGGCTATTGCTGCTTTCTGTTCATCTAAGGTTGGTTTTTTCGGCGTAGGGTTCATATGTTGTCTTTATTTATTAGTTCGGGTTCTGCAAGTTCTTGGATTACTTCGATTTTATGGATAGTTCCTTCTGAAAGTCCTGCGGCCTGCGCTATGGTTTGGCGGGTATCAATGGGTCGTGAACATTCCGACAAATTTGTCGAAAGGTCTGTACGCTGCCCTTGATTTTCCTTCGCCCGTTGCGCAATGCTGTCTTTTAATTTCACGATTCCTATTATTATTGGGAATGAAAATATATAGATTAATAATTATCGGGAATAAATAAATATAGAATTGAAAACTTTCCCATTTTATTCTACCAAAATACTTGCTTTCAGCTATTTACGATAGTATCTTTGTTGAATGAAATTAAATAGTAATAACTAAAACAGAAACTTTATGAGTAATGATGATGCAGGGTTAATCGGTAGGCGTGAAGTGAAACAATTATTACACGTTAAATCCGATGTTACAATCTGGAAGTATTGCAAGGACGGGAAACTTCCCATGTATCGAATTGGTAGAAGAATCTTATTTAAGGAATCCGAAATTCTTGAGGCCATAAGAATAAATGCTTCAACGTGATTTGTCCTATATGCTATTTAATGAACGGTTGTTTAATATCTTCAACTATTTTCAGGTCTGAGGATTTAAACGGTTTAAAGCTGTCGAATTCATTAGCGAGAAAATCATTCACGTCCTTACCTCCTTCGTATTTTGTGATTGAAAACCGTTTGGTCCGGTCAACGTTTTGCGGATGATCTAATCTTATACTTAAACCATAAGCCTTGCCGTGCTCAACAAGAAAACTAACTGATGGTCCTGTTTTGTTCCATCTTCGACGGTCAAAGGTTATCATGCCCTCGGAATAGATTTTAAGCGTACATCTTGAGTGATTCCATAATGTAAACCTATACTCGTTGTTAAGGTATGCAGAAAAGAAGTCATCCTCATTCTGCCCGTAATTATAGACAATATAGATTATTGCGTATCTGGAAGTATCCCGGATTCCTGTCTTTTTAACATTAATAGTATCATGGATAGTATCCTTTTGAAAAACATCGGTAAACCCATTAGCATACTGAATTTTAACGACTTCGGATTTGCGTATCTCATAGGTAGGACCGGTTAGCATTTCTGCTCGTTTGTACTTTACAATATCCAAACTAACCTCAAGGACCTTTGCCTTAATGATGGACTTGTCGGTTTTGAATATGTAGTCTTGTGCAAAACATGTCAGCGCAAGGCTTAACAATGCAAGCAAAAGCATGAAATTTTTCATAAAATGAAATTCTTCTCCCAAAGTTAAGAAATGTTACAATGCCCTATCAATAATTTCACTTTGTTTTGAATATTAGACGGTGAAACTTTATATGTTTCTGATTATCAGTCAAATTAAAATATTCTAAGAAATTTCCTACTTGTATAGAGGCAAAAAATACCCCAAATGCGTAAAGTATTGTTAGTCAATATTGTAATGTATATCACTATGTAAAAATATATTTGACAACGGTATATCGATTTTCGTATATTGGTATTGAATTACCTAAATAATAATTATTATGGCTGAATTGCAGAAAATGTTAACAATGAAAGAGGTTTGCGGATATTTCCGCATATCCAGACCGACCCTGCATGCATGGTTGAAGAGAGGTTTACGGTCCTACAAAATTGCAAACTCACAGAGACGGTTCACAGAGAGTGACGTTCAGGAATTTATTGATCTTGGAAAACAAAACTGAGGCCACGGGTACGCAAAATCAAAGTTCCGGCAAGCTGTCACCCCCCGCCAAACAAGCATCAGATGGACTTATTTGACCCTATTAAAGATTTTACAGCCGCCTTCGGGTGCGCCCTGCTCGCTACAAATGACCTGAGGGGGCACTGCAAGAGGTACGACATGTTTTTGCTTCTTACTGTTCGGGCAGTATCGGGCGGATGGAGGGAGGTCAGGCAATGCCAGATCAAGTCTTTTTTCAGGAATTGGCCCCAGCATACCTTAAATAACGGCCTCAGGCGATTAGCCGCAAATGGTTTTTTAAATCGAAACGTAGTAAGCAGAAGAGAGGTTTGGTATACAATCTCTGAGAAAGGCGAAGATTTGATAAAAGACATTGAAAGCCTTTCCCGGAGGTACTTAAAGAAATATGCAAGATGAAGGTATTATTTCCAGAAAATCTAAACCTTAAACAACTGCTCGAAGAAAATCCACCGGGATTTAACTATAAAGAGGATAAGTTTTACTATATCATTGGTTTGATTTGGAAGCAGAAGGAAAAGAATGATAAACTAATAAATAGAAAGCTTGTTCCTATTTGCGCCAAACTGCTTCAGGGCGTAATCAAGGACTATCATCAATATTTAAAATACCTGCTTGATAATGATGTGCTTAGGACTGATGGGCAATATATACCCGAATTCCGTTCTTGCCACTTTGGGTTTGGCGAAAAATATATTAATCAGCCTGTAAACTACCATGAAATTAAGGATTATTGCTTACTGAAAAACTTAACTAAAAGATATGATCAGTTGAATAACAAAAAGCGTACATCTCTCCCTTATGCAGATAAGCAGAAAAAATTCGGGATTGATTCTGAGGCTTTCGAGAAGATTAGGCGAAGGTTAGAGGTAGCCCAGGTACACGGATGGACAAAGGCCATTAATCGGAATAATTTCAAATTATCAAACCTCTTGGCAATAGAAGAACATAACGACTTGGGTAGTTGCGATACGACATCGGGCCGTTTTCATGGTCCACTTACAAGACAACCAAGAGGATGTAGGAGGTTCAATACCTACAATGGCGAAAAAAATTTAGTAGCGATTGACATGAAAAGTGCGCAACCGTTATTATATGCTCTCCTGTTTGATCCGGAATTTTATGACCCAACATACAGCGGAGATAAATTCACATTAGCCAAAATATTTTACGCAAGCGATCAATGGAAAGCAAGAATTCAAAAAACGATTAAGAATCTCTTTACAGGAAATGAAACGTACTCCTCGAAACCTTGGGAATACGATTCAACAGTATCTTCAGTTATTCCCTTAGGTAAGGAAGAAGCCAGCCCAAAGTCGGGATATGGACAGGATACAAGGCTACCTCATATCCCTCCTCCCATTATGATACCGGAATCTGAGCTTTCGCCCGTCATTTCTGGATTTTCTGAATTTCTTAGCGATCCGGTCAATATTGACAGCCTAAACCGTTACAAGACAGAGGTAAGCTCGGGTAATTTCTGGAACTACTATATGGAAGAATATGAGAAGCGAACCGGGCGTAGCTTCAAGACGAAAAAACAAGCTAAGAATTTTTTCTGGCATATGATTTATTCCCGTCCAGAAAATAAAGAGAGGGCCAAGGAAATAACCTTTCAAATATTCCCGCATTTAAGACTATTGGAGAGGTTTAAAACTATTAACCATGCTACCCTGCCAATACTGATGCAAACGATTGAATCAAACCTGTTTTTGAATCATATATGCCTTAGGCTTTATACTGAGTATCCAGCAATAGACTTTTACACTATACACGACTGTATTGTTTGCCATGAAGAACATAGGGAGGTTGCAGAACGAATGATCTTGTCAGAGACCACAAAATTTATTGGACTTACACCGGCTGTAAGCATGGAATATTTAAAATAATAGAATGACCCAAAGAAAGGAAGTAACGAAAATGTAAACAAGCCCAGCCTATAGAAGAAGAGAGAGAGACGGCATAGAACCTATTATCAAATTAAAATTAATACAATGTCATCTTTCAAAGAATTAAGAACTACTCGCCTTGGAGATATAGGTGAAAAACTGCTATTCGATAAACTTAAAAAAAAAGGATATGTACGGTTTGGGCCCGAAAACGGGCCACACTTAGCAGACGGCTTAGTGATTAGGGAACAATCTGACGGGATACACAAACGAAAATTTGTAATTATTGAGGTTAAAACCTACCCTCATCGTGATCTCTACGCCGATACTGGAATTGATGCAAAGGATTACAATACATATAGAGAATTAAAAAGTGATACCGGGCTTGATCTATATATTTACTTTGTGGATATAAAAGAGGGACGTATTTATTTTGGTGAAATTGACAAACTTTCCAAACCTTGCACTCTACCGCACGGAGAAAAAATCTTAACTTACCCCATAAAGAAGGGCGGGAAGATTTACTTTCCTCTCAGTAATACTACGCATTTCCGTAATTTAACAAAGGGCGATATCAAAGAATTAGAAAGTCTTAATATAGCCAAGAATAGCGGGTCTAATAACGTCCAGGCCTCGCCAATTCAACAGATTACGGCAAAATCAAACCGGGATATAGTATTCTTGCTTAAAACAGCATCAAGGATAAGGCAAAGAGCAAACAGCAAGGCGGGATCGAAGCCTCAGGGAATCCTAAAAAACATTCCTTCTTTTAAAAGCCGGGCTTCTGCTAATTGCAATAAGAGGCGTGCAACTGTGCAAGCTTCTTATCGTAATCCAGCATTTTAATTTTATAGGCTGAAATAACTTGCAAAATACCGTCCGCAACTTCACGGGAGGGCGGATCGGTTTGAATCCTATCTAACAGGCTATTAATCTCTCTGTCCTTCTTTTCGGTTAAAAGATACAAGTCTTTGTTTTCTTTGGTTAATTCATTAAAGGCTCTCATGGGTTTGGTTTAAGTGCTTAATTGTACTATATAGATAAATTAAATGTATATATTAAATGATTTGGGTTCTTTTCATTCTTTAATTCTGTAAGCGACTGGCAAGGTTCTTCATGGTAAATTTTCCCATAGCATCTCGTTTCATATCCATGTTCACATTATAATAATTTTCCATCATTTTATGGTCTGAATGGCCTGTCATTCCCATGGTTATTTCTGACCGCACCTCCAGCCACATGTTAAATTGTACAAAAGTTTTCCGCCCTGAATGGGTAGATATTAATTTATATTTTGGTATCTCTTCTTCAATCCGTTTATTTCTGACATGTCGAATCCGAATCTTTATGTCTGTTATTCCAGCATCCTTGGCAAGTTCTTTTAGTGCCTTGTTTGTTTTTTGATTAGAAATAGCAGGGAAGGCCATCTCAAAGCCTTTTTCGTTATGGTTGGGTGAATCCTTGTACTTCATTAAAATCTCACGGCTGAAGTCGTTAAATGGGACCATTGACCGCTCTCCTGTCTTGATAGATAAGTAATTAAGGTATCCCTGATTAAAGTTAATGTCAGACTTTTTAAGATTGGCAATATCTGAGAATCGTAAACCTGTGGTACAAGCAAGAATTAAATAATCCTTTGCTCTCTGATGGCCTTCTAACTTAGGAATATAATTGTACAGGGTTATAAATTCTTTAATCTCCAAAGCTATTAAGGCTTGATCGGTTTTCTCTTTTTTCTGACCGGAAACAAGTTTACAGCTTTTTCTGAAGTCCGGTTTCTTGTTATAACCTTTATCCTCTGCCCATATAAGGAAAGATTTAATAAAACTTAAATTCTTTCTAACATAGGAATTGATAAACTTTTTGTCGTCAAAATAGAAGTCGATAAGTTTTTTAAAAAATGTTTCGTCCATTCCGTCAAAGGATAGAGCAATATGGGTTTTCTTGCCAAACTCTTCAAGGTGACTTTTGATTGTTTCGAATTTAGTCACAGTTCCGGAGGCCCAAACCTTTTTATTTTCTTCAATATATTCATCAAAACAAGGGAAGAAGGTCAATACGGATTGCTGGTTTTTTCCCAGCTTGCCCGCTATATATTGTGATGTTATGAGATTGTTTTTTTCCCACGCATTATAACAAATAATTTCCAGCTCTGTTTTTAAATCCTTTAGTAATTTATTGATCCTTGCGGAATGAACATATCCAGCTTTAATCTTTTGCTTGTCAGCATCCCAATAATCGGAATCAATCCTATGGCCTGTGAAGGATTTATATCGCCCTCCGAAACTTACAGAGAAAATGATAGGTACATCCACGGTAATTAACTTGCCTTCCTTATCTTTGCGATGTTCAAGGTAAAAGTTTACCCTTGGTGTACGGACGGCCTTGCGCTGATTTTTAAAAAGTGCTACCATAATCGTTTCTATTTGCGTACAAATCTACACACAAAATAGGGTAAATGCAAGTGATTTTGAATAAATGTTTATAAATATATCTGAATATGGAAAGTCCAGCGGAATCAAAGGTTTGAATATAGGTGAATGTCGGTGAACCCTATCAATACAGGTCTTTTGAGACCCTCTCTCTCCGCCAAAGGTCAGAAAAACGCCGCGAATAGCGGCGTTTTCAATTTCCAGCAGAACGAAAGCTTGCTTTCAGTTCTGACGGAAATTGAAAACAAAGGAAACGAAGTTTCCGGGTTTTCTGAGGTTTGATGCTCCCCCTTAACGGGATCATGAGCGCAGAGAATAATCCCTTAGGTGGGATCATGAGCGCAGTGAATAATCCCGTTTGTATTTTACGGCTCTTTCATGACCAGATAGCTGTGAATATCTCCCGGATGTTCCTTTACCCGTTTATTGCCGAATGAATATATTTTAGAAACCAGTCCATGCAGGAAATCACGGTCATGTGAGACGAGAATCATCGTGCCATCGTAATTCATCAGTGCATTCTTGAGTATATCTTTTGTACGCATGTCAAGATGATTGGTAGGCTCATCGAGGATTAGCAGGTTTACCGGTTCAAGCAAGAGTTTGATCATTGCTAGTCGGGTGCACTCACCTCCGGACAGGACTTTCACTTTCTTGTTCCAGTCATCGCCTCCGAACATGAAAGCACCAAGCAAATCCTTGATCCTGGCGCGGATATCTCCTTTGGCAACATCGTCGATAGTTTCAAATACCGTAATTTCCCCGTTAAGCAGGGATGCCTCATTTTGAGCGAAATAACCTATCATTGTGTTGTGGCCTATGGTCACTTTGCCATCATAAGAAGTTTGTCCCATCAGTATTTTTACAAGGGTTGACTTGCCTTCCCCGTTTTTACCGACAAATGCAACCCTTTCCCCCCTCTGTATGCTGAATGAGGCATCTGAAAAGACAACGTGATTACTGTAAGTTTTGGAAACACTTTCAAGGATAACTGGGTAGCTCCCCGAGCGGGGAGAAGGAGGGAACCTGAGTCGGAGCGCAGAGGTGTCTTCTTCATCTATTTCGACCAGGGTCATCTTTTCGAGCATCTTCACACGTGACTGTACCTGGTTGGTCTTCGAAAAAGTTCCCCTGAACCTTTCTATAAAATCCTTGTTCTCGGCAATGAATTTCTGTTGTTCGTCAAATTGTTTCTGCTGCTGTTGACGCCTTTCCATCCGCAGTCCCAGGTAGGTTGAATAATTCACTTTATAGTCATATATCCTTCCCAGAGTTAATTCAATCGTCCGGGTAGTGATGTTATCCACAAAAGCCCGGTCGTGTGAAATGACAATCACGGCTTTGGCACTGTTAATAAGGAAATTCTCAAACCACTGAATGGATTCGATATCCATATGATTGGTCGGTTCATCAAGAAGGATCAGGTCGGGTTTCCTCAGAAGGATCTTGGCCAGTTCAATGCGCATGCGCCAGCCACCGCTGAACTCACCGGTGGGCCGGCTGAAATCTTCACGGAGAAATCCCAGACCAAGCAATATTTTCTCGATTTCGGCATCGAAATTGGTTTCTGCCATGGAATAGTATTTTTCGCTCAGAGAGGAAACCTTTTCGATCAGTTCATAATAACTGTCAGACTCATAATCGTCGCGGGTTGAAAGTTGTTGGTTCAGTTCACTGATTTCATATTCCATGCCCCGGGTTTCGGCAAAGGCCTGGCCAGCCTCTTCAAATACCGTTCGGCTGTCGACTGTAAGCAGGTGCTGTGGCAGGTATGCTATCACCGCGTCCCTGGGAGCAGTTACCTTACCCCGGGTAGGTGTTTTGTTACCTGCAATTATTTTAAGAAGGGTTGATTTGCCTGCGCCGTTCTTACCCATAAGCGCGATCCTGTCCTTATCGTTGATCGCGAAAGAGATGTCTTTGAAAAGTGTAGTCCCGCCAAATTCCACAGTAAGCCCGTCAACCGAAATCATCCATCAATTTTTTGAGGCGCAAAGATACCTGATTTCGTACCTTTACCATGTGATTCTTCCCCGGGGATGCTGAAAAAAAAATCAAATCTGTCTTTTATTGTTCTGTTAGCCTTTGCCTTATTTCTACCTGTTCAAGGGCAGAAGTCAAAGACTCCGGGTCCCGTGAAAACACATTCAATGGTCGACAGGCAGGTGCTGGTTGGCTATGCAAAACAATACATGGGAATACCTTACTGCAATTCAAGCATGGACCCGAAAAAGGGCTTTGACTGCTCGGGGTATGTGAAATTTGTATTCGGTCATTTCGGGATAATCCTGCCGCGAAGTTCAAGGGAATATAAAGCATTAGGAACAGCTTTAAAACCAGATGAGTTCAAACTTGGCGACGTGCTTGTTTTTTATGGTTATAAAGACAGCAAACATATTGGTCACCTGGGTGTCATCTGCGAAGCGAACGGAATGAAATCAAAATTCATTCATGCTTCATCAGGAAAGGCAATGGGCGTTACCATCAGCAACCTTGGTTCACAGGGATACAAAAAACGGTTTTACAAATGCATTGATGTGATCAAACAACAATAGAGAGATTGTAGTCATTCACTGACCAGCAACTCAGCCAGGGCTGCATCTCTCTCATAAATATCATCATAAAAGTTGAGCTTTCCCTGCGGATCAACCCAGGTAGTGAGGTAAGCAATATATACAGGGATCTTGTTTTTTAGCGAATAACTGGTTTCTTTCCCCGATTGCATGGCAGCGTCGATTTTTGCAGGGGTCCAGTTAGGATCATTCCTGAGGATCTCAATCGCAAAATCCCTGGGCTTCCCAACACGTATGCAGCCGTGGCTGAATGCCCTGCTTTCCTTTTCAAACAGGCTTTTGGCAGGCGTGTCATGCATATAGATATCATTGGAGTTCGGGAATATGAACTTGACAAGCCCAAGTGAATTGTTCTTTCCCGGCTTCTGTCGCACCTGGCCGTTATTCCATTCCATGTTATGGGATGCCAGGTAATTTTTATTCTTTTTCATTCCCGGTTTAACCTCATTATCGATGATGCTTTTCGGCAGGTTCCAGTAAGGGCTGAATACGATTAAGCTCAGCATCCCTGTGAAAATTACTGTCTTTGTAGTGTTCTTTCCGACCACCACCGGGGATTCAAATACACTTTTCCCTCCCCGGATAAAGTTCAGACGGAACGACGGGATATTAACCACGATATACTCTTTGGCTTTTGCAAATTCCGGAGAGATCCAGCGGCATCGTTCCATGTTTACGATGATCTGTCTGATCCGTTCTCCAACGGGGACGTTCATTGACCTGATGTGTTCGGGCCTTATATACATATCCTGGAGTTTCCCGTTATGAAGCTCGTAATCCGTTACAGCAATCAGCAATTCAGGATCATATTTTTCACTCTTGCTGTTGTGCTTCAGTTCCCCTGTAATAAACAGCCTTTCCCTTATTTGAAGGATTGCTTTTGCCGAGTCTCCCGGCTTGTAAGACTTGACAGTGGGATCCAGGTCTATGGGTTTCCATCCGCCCTTTTTCTCAATTTCATGGTACTTTTGCAGAGCGTCCCGCAGTTTGTAATACTGGCTGAACAAAACACTGTCGTCTCGGTTGATAAGTGTCGGATCCGAAATGACAGAATCCAGTAAAGCGTTATAGGACACCTGTTTGCGGGGAAGAAGCCAGCCCAAAGTGGTGGTGGTGGAATCATCCAGCCCTTTATAAACATTACCTGCATAAAATAGGTAAAGGTTGGTCAGCATCAGTTCGGTTTCAACAGTTGAGAGGGAATTTTCCACGTCATTATCGAACACACCGTCAATTTTCTCATCGTATGGGAATTTGGAGGATACCCCCTCTGCTTCAAGGTCCTTGACCTTGCCATACAGCGTCTGGCCGAACTCAACAACCCCATGCTTGTTAAACCAGATATGGTTGAACCGGTGTTGCCTGTATACCATTAACACTTCGTCTTGATATTTGCCAAGTTTGGGATAGTTACGATAAAAGTTGATCAGCAGGTTGCTGTCGAAAGGCATGTGGCTGTGCTGGTTAATAGCACCGTGCAGTTCGATATCGCTGCCTTTTGCTGATTTCCTTTTCCAGGAAGACTTGCAGGAATTGCCGGCAAATACGAGGCAAAACCCAATGGCAATCAATGGTATGTAAATCTTTCTCATCACAGCAAAGTTCTTTAAATTTTCGGTAACTGCAAATTCATCCCCACGATGCCGTCAGTATTAATAAATATTCTTTCAATCCTCTGAAAACACAGTAATTTTGTCAGCGGTAATAATCATTATTCAATGAAAAATTCAGAGCATTATCTGGTGCAACTGTATTTTTTGAAATTGTAAAACATTGATAAACAGCAAAGTGGAAGACCAATCCGGCTTTTTCTCCCTCCGCCGCAACCACACAAGCCTCTACCTCGTGAAGGTCGCCAAATGGATGAACCTGGTCATGCCCATTATCGTTCTGTTTTACAAATCGAACGGGATGAGTATGCAGGACATTTTCACACTGCAGGCAGTTTACTCCTTCACCCTGATGGTCCTCGAGATACCCACAGGTTATTTCGCCGATACAGCCGGCCGCCGCACAAGCATCCTCCTGGGGTCAGTCTTTGGTTTCGGCGGTTACCTTATTTACAGCATATCCTCGGGGTTCTGGCAGTTCGCGCTCGCTGAGACTATTCTTGGCTGCGGGATGAGTCTGGTGTCAGGTGCGGATTCCGCCATGTTGTATGATTCCCTGAAGTCGGTCGGAAAATCAGCGAAGTATACCCGTTACGAAGGCAGGATCACCTCCATAGGTAACTTCGCCGAAGCTGCAGCCGGGATAATAGGAGGGCTGCTGGCCGTAGCATCCCTCAGGACCCCTTATTATTTCCAGGCAGGCGTTGCGTTTATCGCTATCCCTGCAGCCCTGTTCCTTAAAGATCCCCCGGTACACGGACATATACGCAAACCCGGGGTCAGGGATGTAATTAAAATTGTCAGGAAAGTCCTTCACGGCGACAGGAAACTCACCTGGAACACAATTTTCTCAGCGGTCACAGGTGCATCAACCCTTACCATGGCATGGTTTGCACAACCTTACTTCCACCGCGTGGGACTTCCGATTTCGGTGTATGGGGTCGCCTGGGCTGTTCTCAACCTGAGTGTAGGCCTGACAGCAATCATTGCATGGAAAGTCGAAGCCAGGCTTGGTGCGCCCCGTATCGTCGGCCTGTTCACGGTTCTTCTGTTTCTTTCATACATGGGATTAGCACTGACAGATTCTTTGGTTGGCCTCATCTTTCTTTTGATCTTTTACCTTGCCAGGGGATTGGCAACAGTCACACTTAGGAACTATATTAATATAATAACTTCTTCGGATATCCGTGCAACCGTTCTATCGGTCAGAAATTTTATAATCCGTCTGATTTTCGTTATTACCGGGCCTCTTTTTGGATGGATCACCGATCATTATGGCCTTAGAACAGCGATCTTCTCGGCAGGAACCATCTTTGGTTTGCTCGGAACCATAAGCATGGTTTTCTTCATACGTTTTAAAACATTTCAGGCTCAATGAAACAAAAATTTAGTAACTTGTTTCAATGTTTCACGTTTAAAATAAGGTCTGTTACTTTATTGGTATATGAATACAAACAGTAATGCGAAAATTGCACAGGCTGTATTCGGCTTTCTCGAAGCAGTTCATGGTAAAAGAGATGCTGAAGCTATTTCTGAATTGATAAAAGAAATGCTGGATGCATCGATGACATCAGACGTTAATGCCAAAGAAGACGTAATGCAGAACCCACTATCTCAATGGTCAAGACTGGACCATGATCTGCGTTCACCAATGAATGGAATATTGGGCTTTACCGAGATCCTCCTTGAGGAACTTAAAAATCCTGACTTGAAATGGAAGGCCCAGCAGATCCAGGTTTCGGCCCTGAAATTGATGAAAATACTGGAAAATAGCAGTATTTATGGTTTCAAGCCAACTGCTTCTGAAGAACGATCAGAGGCATCTTTTCAACAGGAACCTCATGAAGACGGGGTCGCTAAACCTGGGATCCCGGTAAGAAAAAAAACCAAGTCGGCAGGTAAAAAACTGCCCAATGTGTTGATTGTGGAGGATAACATGGTCAACAGTAATTTGCTTCAGCATCACATTAAAAAATACTGTCATCTTTTTTTCTCCCAGACCGGGAAAGCGGCTATAGAGGTGACAAAAAATGAAAAAATTGATGCAATTTTCATGGATATTAACCTTGGAAAGGGTATGGACGGGACCCAGGCTATGCTTGAAATTAGAAGGCAGACTGGGAATGAAAAAATACCAGTGATAGCCGTCACAGGGTATGCCGGCAGGGAAGATCGTAATAAGTTTATCGAAGCCGGCTTTGATGATTTCGTTGCCAAACCATTTGAACGACAGGATGTTGTAAGTATTATCGAGAGATTATTTAAGCAGGAAGACTAAGGGGAGCACAGCAATAACCCGAATAATTTTCTATTTTTGCAGCCTCATTTAACCGGAGAGATGCCAGAGCGGTCGAATGGGGCGGTCTCGAAAACCGTTGACCCTCGTAAGGGGGTCCCAGGGTTCGAATCCCTGTCTCTCCGCTTCATGGGTACAGATAAGCCGCTTAATTGCGGCTTATTATTTTTAAAATATGATTGACCAGGAACGGATTTATCGTTATAACAGCATACCTCAGGGCAATGGGCCTGTGATCTGCTGGATGCAGAGGGATCAGAGGGTCAGGGATAACAGGGCCCTGGTTTATGCACAGGAAAAAGCCCTGGAAATCAAGCAACCATTGGTGGTTGTTTTTTGCCTTCTTCCCGGTTTTCCTGACGCAGCAGCATTGCAGTTTCAGTTTATGATGAAAGGCTTGAATGAAGCAGCACTTAGCCTTAAGGAAAAAAATATCAGCCTGCTGATTCTGAAAGGTGATCCTTCAATGGTGATCCCCGAGTTGGTCAGAAATATTGACTGCGGATTGCTTGTTTCGGATTTCAATCCGCTTAGGATGATACAAGGCTGTAAAGATTCAGTCCTGAAAAAGATCACCATACCATTCCACGAAGTTGACGCACATAATGTCATCCCTGCAAGATTCATTTCACAGAAAGCCGAATTCAGCGCATTTACACTCAGGCGTAAAATTGAAAAAGCTCTGGATGATTTTCTTAAAAACGAGATCCCGCAAATCACAAGACATCCATTTGAACAGGCCAAAGTGTGGCTTCACGATGAGTCTATCCGCCATAAATTATACTCACCTGAAAAGGAATGGCCGGTCACCGGATCTGCCCAGGATATCAGCTGGATAAAACCAGGCGAGCGATCTGCCTTGGAGGCCCTGCAAAGATTTCTTGTCCAGGGGCTTGATCTTTATTATATCCTCAGGAATGATCCGAATGCGAAGGGACAATCAGAACTTTCTCCTTACCTTCATTTCGGACAGCTTTCTGCCGAAAGGATTGCACTGGAAATTCGAAAATCACAAGCCAGACCAGAATCCCGAAAAGCATTTCTGGAAGAGCTGATAGTAAGAAGTGAGCTGGCCGACAATTTTTGCCTTTACAACCCTTCTTATGACTCCTTTGAGGGATTCCCTGCATGGGCGAAAACAACCTTAAACATACATCGCGGAGACCCCAGAACCTATAAGTATGACATGCCTGCTTTCGAAGAGGGCAAAACCCATGACCCCTTGTGGAATGCTGCACAAAGAGAGATGCTGGCCAGAGGGAAAATGCATGGTTTTATGCGGATGTACTGGGCGAAAAAAATTCTGGAATGGACCGGCTCACCTGAAGAAGCCATGGCTGTGGCTGTGCATTTGAACGATACTGGTGAACTTGACGGATGGGACCCTAATGGCTATGCAGGCATCGCCTGGTCCATTGGAGGCGTTCACGACCGTCCCTGGGGAGAACGCCCGGTTTTCGGCAAGATCAGGTTTATGAATTTCCAGGGATGCAAAAGGAAATTTGATACCGGTAAATATATCAAGGCCTGGTCATGATGCAAGGCCTGAAAGGGTATAAAGACCTGATAAAAAAATATTACATTTGTTCTTTTCAATGATGCTTTGATCAGCGAGGGTATATCGTTCAAGAATTATTCTAATTTATTTAATTCTCTTTCAGATGAAATTTCCGGTCTTTACAATGTTTTGCACTTTTCTGCTTATTTTAATCTCCTCCTGCCATCATAATGCAGATCTTTCTGTTGCACCTCCGAAACCTCCTGCTCCGGGACCGGAATTCAAGTGTTCTCACGATACAATCTATTACAGAAACTCGGTATTACCTGTTATTCTTTCAGGATGTGCTAAAACAGGGTGCCATGATGAAGCAACACATAAAGCAGGTCACAATCTTACGAACTATTCGGGGATCATATCTCTTGTGACACCATTTGATCCGCAGTCAAGTACCCTTTATGTGGTACTGTTTAGCAATTCAGAGAAAAGGATGCCTCCGAATTCTCCTTTTTCGATGGATCAGAAAAGTATTATTTACTGGTGGATAGCGCAGGGCGCTTATAATAATAAATGCGATTCAGCCGGCTGCGACTCAACCAATGTTACCTATACATCCTCCATTTATCCTATCACACAGGCATGGTGCGTGGGCTGCCATGGAGGATCCAAACCTGCCAACGGCCTGAGCCTTGAAACCTATGATGAAGTTGTTGCCTGCGCCAACAGCAACCGTTTGATGGGAGCTATTCGCCATGATTCAGGGTATTACCCTATGCCCAAAGGTGGTGAAATGATATCACCCTGCGATATCAATCTGTTCCAGAAATGGATAAATACCGGTAAACCATAATTAACGATAGAAATACTCAGATGAGGAAAATTTTAAAAAGTCTTGTCATTTGGTCATCCCTGATGTTGTTATTCAATGCATGCTATAACGACAATGAATATGACCTGTATCCATTCTCGGGAGCGCAATGCGACAGTACTAATGTATCCTATTCCAAGACTATTGTCCCTATTACATCGGCGAACTGTAACTCCTGCCATTCAACTTCAAACCCTTCGGGAAATGTGATCACCGACACCTGGGCGGGACTAAGCAAAGTTGCTAACAACGGTAAACTTTGGGGAGGTGTTAACTGGGAACCTGGTTATGTAACCATGCCCAACTTAGGCGTTAAATTATCAGCCTGTGACCTTGGCAAAATTAAAAACTGGATCAACCAGGGCGCCCCCAATAATTAAATCCTCAGTCATGAAAAAACGGATACAACCTGTCTTAATATTTTCCCTGCTGCTGCTGTCGCTCAGCATATATGCCCAGGATGATATGACGAATTTGCTGAACCAGGACACGAAACCTGTTATTGATTATACTTCCGCAACGTTTAAAGCAACAAGGGTTATTGTTGGCCAGTCCTGCGAAAATCCCCCTACAGGGAACCTTATATTTTTGTTTTCCCATCACTTCGGAGCCCTGAATACAGGTTACGAGAATCTTTTCGGTCTGAAACAGGCACAGGTCCGTTTAGGTCTTGAATACGGCGCAACAACCTGGCTGGGATTTGGAGTCGGACTAAACACTCTTCAGAATACATGGGATGGCTTTTTAAAGTTCAAAGTCCTGAGACAAAGCAAAGGAGCAAGAAAAATGCCTTTCACACTGACAATTTTTGGCAGCACATCCATTTACACGACAAAATGGTCGGATCCGAACCGGAAGAATTATTTTTCATCAAGGATGTCCTATGCGACACAGGTAATCCTTGCCAGGAAGTTCGGCCAGCGTTTTTCACTCCAGATTGCACCGACGTACGTTCACGTAAACCTGGTCCCTACGCCCGACGACCATAATAACATTTTTTCGATCGGAGCAGGAGCCCGCTTCAAAATAAGCCAGCGAGTTGCGATCAATGCCGAATATTATTACCTTATTCCGGGGCAGATCAAATCAATCCCGGCTACCAGCGCCTTATCGCTGGGAGTTGATATTGAAACCGGCGGACATGTGTTCCAGATTTTCCTTACGAATGCAAACGGGGAAAACATGGAAAGCATAGTAACTCAGACTACCGGTAAATGGCAGAATGGTGACATTTTCCTGGGGTTCAACATTTCCAGGATATTTACAGTAGTCAAACCTAAGGAATTCAGGTAGCGATATAATTTCTTATTGACATTTATCGTTCATGACTGATGCTGTTTAATTGGAACTAAATTAAATCAACATGAAAACCTGGCATAAAGTTGCTTCATTGCTGGTTCTTACCGGAGTAATTGCTGCATCCCTGGTATTTTACTTCATGTATAACAAGCCGCATCCGGATTACGAAAATATGGAAGCTGCCTTCACTCTGTCATCCGCAGACCTTTATAAGGAATTTACCGCCGATAAAACCAAAGCAGGCAATAAATACAACGGCAAAGTGGTTGAAGTGACAGGAAGATTGTCGAAGGTAGAGGTCGCTGATTCTTTAACCATATGTGTGTTTGCTTTCAATCAGGGAGTGTTTGGCGACGAGGGCATGCGTTGCACCATGTTGCCCGGTTACAGCGGGAAGGCCAAACATCTTCAGCCTGGCGCCGACCTTAAACTGAAAGGATTTTGCAGCGGCTTCAACGATACCGATGTGATCCTTGATAAATGTTCCTTTGTAAAATAAGACTCAAACTATTATGAAAAACCTTGCCCTGGGCTTTCTTTGCCTTTTGTTGATATCTTCTGCCGGCTTCACACAGAAATTCATAACTAAAACAGGCCATATTAAATTTTTTTCCGAAAGCCCAATGGAAAAAATTGAAGCGCATAATCATCAGGTGAAAGCGGGGCTGGATGTTTCAACCGGCGACATGCAATTTATCGTTTTAATGAAATCCTTTGAGTTTGCAAAAGCTCTGATGCAGGAGCATTTCAATGAAAATTATGTTGAATCAGACAAGTTCCCGAATGCCACATTTACCGGTAAGGTGACAAACATAAAAGACGTGAATACTGCCAAAAACGGAGTCTATGAAGCATTGGTTGAGGGAAAGCTTACCATACACGGCATCAGTCAGCAAGTCAAAGAAAAAGGCAGCATTGAGGTCACTGACGGAAAAATCAATGCTAAGGCCAGGTTCAATATCCTGCTTTCCAACTACAATATTAAAATTCCAGGCGCCGTCAGCAATAACATTTCCAAGTCTGTGGAAATAACGGTTGAAATGATCCTTGATAAATTGAACTGAGCATGAATATATTTCCTGTTGATGCCCAATGGATAGACCTCGTATTTCAGGATAACGACTACCTTATATTTTACAATAACAAACCTTTACTATCGCCTGCCGGAAATGAGATCAGAAGCAGGAACCAGAGAATTCTCAAACAACTTATCATTGAATCCTGCCTTACGCATACGATTACAGATGAGAGATTTTGTGTGTTCTCTCTGCAGTCGGTTATTACAGATCTTCTTGGTCCAGGCGATGATCCATTCCTGAAACAGTTTGATAAGCTTTCGCTGGCAGATCCTTTTATCTCGCTCCGTAAAGGCATTATCACTGCAAGTGAAATAAGTAAAGGAAGCAATTTGCATACACTCCCTGAACAAGACCCTGTTCTGTTCAATATGGTATTCTGGGGTATCAGCGGGGCACTCGAAGCTTTTTCGTTGTTTACAATTGATTACAGGGAGAAAATTCTTTCGGGGAAAATTATCGATGATTGGGATGGGTTCCTGAAGAATATCTATACAAGTCTTTCTGAACCGAAAAAAGCAGTAATAAACCTTCTTTCGTTTACTCACAATGCGGGGGTGGTCCTTCCGTTCCTGCTTGCTTGTGGTTATATTAACGGAATGGAATATGTCAACGGACTTTCATCGGTTTATCTGAGGGGCAAACAACCCACCGGTGATTCACCGTTTAAAGTGCCGGTCGCTGAAACAGGTTTATCAGGGTTTCTTTTGGCAGTACCTCAGCTTCTCGGGGATGCTCTCAGTGCAACCGGGTTTCTAGATTGCTCTAAGAATGAAGGTTCAAAAGGCCTTTCCGGAATAATCGGAAGGGGAGAAGGGCATGATCTTGAGTTCAAATCCACCTTAAGGTGGGACCTGAAAGCAGGAAAGACAAACCAGCAGGTCGAACGGGCTTGCCTGAAGACCATTTCAGCTTTTCTGAATTCAAATGGGGGCCTGTTGCTCATAGGAGTAAGGGATGATGGCAATGTGGAGGGAATTGAAAGTGATCGTTTCCCAAGTACCGATAAATTTCTGCTTCACCTTTGGACCCTGATCAGAACCTCCTTTGGAACAGATGTCAGCCCCAACATAAAAACCGATCTTGAACCCGCCGATGGCAAAACAGTTTGTGTTGTTAAATGCAGCCGTTCCGGCCGGCCTGTATTTCTAAGGCAGCCCGGCTTCGCGGAGGAGTTTTATATCCGTGTAGGTCCGGGAACCATTGCATTGGCGGTAAGCGAAGCACTGAAATATATCTCAGACCATTTTCAGGAAAAGCAGAGCTGAGAAGGCGTTATTGACCGCTGAAAATATTGAACAGGGTTTGAGGGACACCCTGAAGGTTCAGGTCGCTGAACCCGTGGGCATGATAAGGGGCATAAGGGTTGATATTATATGGGTTAATCCCCTGATTCATCTGAAACCCGGCCTGGAAAAACATATGTTTCCCGACTTTATATTGTACATTGACATTAAATCCCTGAGATCCCTGCTGTGAAATCGGATTATAAGGAGAATAACTCAGGGATTTGCCAGTAACAGGAAATTCTTTATAAAACGACCCGCTGATCGTCAATCGGTCATTGATGAAATACGTACCCTCAGCAAAGACCGTCAGGCTTGTATAATTTCCATTATATGGCTGAAAAATGTCACCAGAGTATAGAGGGCGGGCATTAAAGTAATTTGTATTGGCAATCATCACTCCTCCGCTGATTAAAAATCTCTTGCCGACCGGATAGCTGACAGTAGGTACAACATACTCGGTAAATCCGGAACCGTATCCCGAAGCGGTGGAAAATTCCATCCCAACACTTACATGGTAAACGGGTTTTTTCAACTGGTATCTTGAGAGAGTTTTTGAGCCCTGTTTGCCCAGCGTGTCGGCAGAAGAAGGGGCGGCAGAGGGTAATGATTTGTCTTCCTGGGCTTCACAATGAATAAGCAGGATCAGGAAAAAAAACAAAGCCATTAACCGTTTCATGACGGGAAAACGTTTATTTAAATGCCATGTTGTCTTTTGCAGTGATTTTTTCGCAATAATGACAGCGTAGTTTTAAATCATCCTTATTGATAACATCAAACCTTGTTACAACATCTTCAACATTGGTAATACAGTTGGGGTTAAAACACTTGACGATTGTTTCCACTTTCGCGGGGATCTCAACTTTCTTCTTCTCGCTTACACTGAAATTTTTAATGAGGATCAGAGTTGCAGATGGGGCAACAAGTGCGATTTTGTTGATTTCGTCGCTTTTAAAAAACTTATTGCTTACTTTGATGATCCCTTTCTTTCCCATTTTCTGGCTTTCTAGGTTGTTCCCTATGAGGAGCTGGTCATTGTATTCGGTCAGGTTGAGTATCCTCAGTACCTGGTAAACACTATGGGTAGGGATATGATCGATTACAGTGCCGTTCTCAATGGCCGATACCTTTAATTCTTTCCTTTGATCGTTTTTTTCCATGATTCCTGATTGTTTTATTCCACTACTCCGAGGATTGCTGCAAGAAGCGCCTGGCGTACAAAAACCCCATTCAGAGCTTGTGTAAAGTAATATGCCTTTGGGTTGTCATCAACATCATACGTGATTTCGTTTACTCTTGGCAACGGGTGCAATATCCTAAGGTTCGTTTTGGCATTATCAAGCATATTGTTCCTCAGAATATAGGAGTTCTTGACTTTTTCATATTCCATGGGATCCTGGAACCTCTCTTTCTGTATCCTGGTCATATAAAGGATATCAACCTTTGGTATAACCTCGCTGAGTTCGGTATACTGATGATATCCCAATTGCTTTTCTTTAATATGCATTTTTACAGAACTCGGGAGTTTAAGTTCTGCAGGTGAAACCAGGTGAAACGTCGTATTGTAATTGCATAGAGCCATGGTGAGCGAATGAACGGTGCGCCCGTACTTAAGATCCCCAATGAATGCAATATTCAGGTTGTCGAGCGTCCCTTGTGTTTTCCTTATGGAATAAAGGTCAAGCAGGGTCTGGGTAGGGTGCTGGTTTGCACCGTCGCCGGCATTGATCACCGGAACTTTGCTCACCTCACTGGCGAATCTTGCACTGCCTTCCCTTGGATGACGCATAACAATGAGATCGGCATAATTACTGACGGTCCTGATGGTATCCCTGAGTGATTCTCCTTTCTGAACACTGGAACTGCCGGGCTCCGAAAAGCCAATAACTCTTGCACCGAGTCGTGTAGCTGCACTTTCAAAGCTAAGGCGTGTGCGTGTGGACGGTTCAAAAAATAGAGTTGCAACAACGAAATCCTCAAGGATACGCTGCTTTGGGCGTCTTTCAAAAGCCCCGGCCAGGTCAAGGATGTGTATGTGTTCCTCCCTGGTGAAATCATTGATGGAGACCAGACTTTTATTCTTCATAACGGTGAATTTAACGTATAACAAATATCGCAAAAAAAATCCCGGTTTGAACCGGGATTTTTATAATTATTTGATTTTATTTTTCTTCAGGAAATCATTGACGATCCCTGTCAGATCGGGCTGGCCGATCTCCTGCAGATCATAGTAAACCCTTGTATTGGGCTTCTTAATCTTAATAACGCGGTTCAGGTCAATCGGTGTGGCAATGATTACCGAATCGCATTTTGTTTTGTTAATAGTGGCTTCAAGATCCTTAACCTGTTGGTCACCATATCCCATAGCGGGTAACAAGGTGCCTATATTGGGATAGAGCCTGAAAGTTTCTGCCAGTTTACCTACAACAAAGGGCCTTGGATCAACGAGTTCGGCAGCGCCGTATTTCTGGGCGGCAACAATACCTGCTCCAAGTTTCATTTCACCATGGGTTAATGTGGGGCCGTCTTCGATCACGAGGACTTTCTTGCCGCGGATGATCTCGGGATTGTCAACACTGATAGGTGAAGCTCCGTCAACTACGATAGCCTTGGGGTTGAGTTTCTGGATGTTGTTTCGTACTGTTGTGATATGCTCAGGATAAGCTGAATCGATTTTGTTGATAACGACCACATCCGAGATACGAACATTCACTTCACCCGGATAATATCCAACTTCGGCACCTGGGCGGTGAGGATCTGCAACAGTGATCATCAGGTCGGGTTTGTAGAACGGGAAGTCGTTGTTTCCGCCGTCCCAGAGGATCACATCACAACCATTGGGATCTTTCTCGGCAGCACGGAGAATAGCTTCATAATCCACTCCTGCATAAATCACATTCCCGCGAACAACATGCGGTTCATATTCTTCCATTTCTTCAATGGTGCATTTGTGTTTAGCCAGGTCCTTGACCGTAGCAAAGCGTTGAACTTTCTGAGCAACAAGGTCCCCGTAAGGCATTGGATGACGTACAGCAACAACTTTGAGCCCTTTTGCCATTAGTATTTCAATGACCTTGCGTGAAGTCTGGCTCTTTCCGCAACCGGTGCGTGTTGCACACACTGCGATCACCGGCTTGATGCTCTTGACCATTGTGTCCCTGGGTCCCAGAAGAAGGAAATTGGCCCCTGATGCATTCACAAGCGCACTCATGTTCATCACCCTTGCATAAGGTACGTCGCTGTATGCGAAATTACAGATGTCGACCTTGAATTTCCTGATAAGTTCCGGTAATTCGGCTTCAACAAAGATGGGGATACCTTTGGGATAGAGTTTTCCGGCCAACGCAGCGGGATATTTTCTCCCTGCAATGTCGGGAATCTGTGCTGCAGTAAAGGCTACAACATTAAAATTCGCATTATCACGGTAATACGTGTTGAAATTGTGAAAATCTCTTCCGGCCGCGCCGATAATAATTACATTTTTCTTCATATAGTTGAGGTTATGTTTTCTCCCGTAATTTTTGCAAAGTTATTCATTATCGGGGAATTAAACAAAACCAAAAATCGACTACTTTTGCACAAATTATTAAACCCGATGTTCGAAAAACGCCTCCTTGAAGCTGCCGGCCAAGTCATCCGCAACTTGTACGGACAGGAATTTGATTTGTCAAAACTCACGATCGAAAGGACAAAAAAAGAAATAGAAGGAGATTATACTCTGGTTGTTTTTCCTTTGCTGAAACTTTCACATAAAAATCCGGAACAGACTGCCGGTGAACTTGGTGAAGCGCTGATGAAGAAGCTTCCGGAGATCAGTTCTTATAAGGTGATCAAGGGTTTTCTTAATCTTATTCTTGCGGATGACTACTGGATTAGTTTCCTGGGCAGTAACTTCAGCAAGGAAGATTTCGGCTTCTCACCTGTAGCAAGGGATGAAAAAGTGGTTCTCGAATACAGCTCGCCAAATACCAATAAACCCCTGCACCTTGGGCATATCAGGAACAACCTTCTTGGGTATTCTCTTTCTCAGATCCTTACAGCAAACGGTTTCCCTGTAGTCAAAGTAAACCTTGTCAATGACCGCGGGATCCATATCTGTAAATCCATGCTTGCATACATGAAATGGGGGCATGGGGAAACACCGAAATCCTCAGCAATGAAAGGGGATAAACTCATAGGAAAGTATTATGTGCTTTTTGAAAAGAAGTATAAGGAGGAAATCCGGGATCTGATGGAAAAAGGTCTTACCGAAGATGAAGCTGCACAGCAGGCTCCTCTAATCCTTGAAGCCCGTGAGATACTCAGGAAATGGGAGGCTCACAACCATGAGACAGTTTCCCTCTGGAAACAAATGAATGAATGGGCTTACCAGGGTTTCAATGAAACCTATAAAAGGCTGGGGGTTGATTTCGATCATATATATTATGAGAGCCAGACTTATCTTTTAGGCAAAGACCTGGTCATTGAAGGTGTTGATAAAGCTGTGCTTAAAAGGCGTGATGATGGAAGTATTTGGATCGACCTGACGTCAGACGGACTCGATGAAAAACTCCTTTTGCGTTCCGACGGCACTTCGGTATATATGACCCAGGACCTGGGGACCGCACAATTGAGATATGAACATTATCATCCTTCGCAGATGATCTATGTCGTTGGTAATGAACAGAACTATCATTTTGATGTACTTAAAAGAGTGCTACTGAAGCTTGGCAAACCCTATGCTTCAAGAATTTTCCATCTTTCCTACGGAATGGTGGAACTCCCCGAGGGCAAAATGAAATCAAGAGAGGGCACCGTTGTAGATGCGGATGAGCTGATGGAGGAAATGTATTCCACCGCTGAAGAAATGACCAGGGAACTCGGAAAAGCAAGCGATTTCCCCCAGAAAGAGGCAAGGAAATTATTTGAAATGATAGGGTTGGGGGCATTGAAATATTATATATTGAAGGTTGACCCGAAAAAGAATATGCTTTTTGATCCAAAAGAATCCATCGACTTCAACGGCAATACCGGGCCGTTCATACAATACACTTTTGCCCGTATCAACTCATTGATATCCAAAGCTGAATCAATGCACATGATGCCGGGACCTGATTTCCAATCAACAGGCTTATTGCTGCAGCCGGGTGAGAAAGATGTTGTCAAACTTCTGATGATCTATCCTCAGGTGATCCGGCAGGCGGCGGATGAGCTGAACCCCGCGGTTGTTGCTAATTATGTATATGAGCTTGCAAAATCCTATAACCAGTTTTACCAGGAACTCCCGGTATTAAAAGAGGAAAATACTGATTTACGACAGTTAAGGATGATCCTTTCTGTTTTTACTGCATCGGTAATAGGGAAGTCACTGAAACTACTGGGGATAAGCAGTCCTTCAAGGATGTAAGGACATATGGCAAAAAAAAAAGCTGCCGGATGAGGCAGCTTTTTTTTTGCCGGGAATTCCCGGGAATAAATGTTACTGAACAACGATCTTTTTGTCAAAAGAACCGCTATCTGTTGTGACTTTCAGGAAATAAACACCTGCCTTGAGAGACGAAGTATTTACTGTGACTGTCTTACCGTTGGTTTGCTCGGTGATCAGGAGCTGTCCGGTAATATTGTATATCTGAACTTTCTGGATGCCTGAGCCTGTTTCAATGGTCATCATATCCTTTACGGGATTCGGATAAACCTTGATATTTGACTGTTCAGCTTCACCAACACCAACTCCGCCAACATAGATATAACCGCTTTTAAGATTGGTGCTTACCGATCCGAAAGCATTGGTAATTTTAAGAGAAACATTGTAGGTTCCGGGTGTGTTATAGGTAATTGCAGAAG